>NZ_JAJLQZ010000014.1 GCF_020991375.1 Glycomyces amatae
TACCCCCCTGTACCAGTGAACCTGAGCGGAGCTGACCATGCTGGCACCGACACCGAACGTCATCCTCGGGCCTGACGCCGCAACATTCGACCGTGACGCCTTGGACACGGTCACGGCCGCTTTCCACGCCACCGGATACACGCTTGCGCTCCGCGAACGCGCCATTGACGACCCCGTAACGCGCATCGACTTGCCACACCCTACCCGTGCGACCGTGACCGTCTACCGCACCGGTGCCGTCGAGGAGTTCACCGAGGCCACCGCGCCGTTGCTCGCCGAATGCATCGCGGCGTTCGTCTACGACGAGCAGCACTCGACCGCGACCCGTGCCGTCACTAGGAGCCGCACATGACCGACCGTGAACTGGCCGCCTCTACGGCGCCGCTCCTCATCATGGACGTTGACGGGGTCCTGAACGCACCCCGGCCGCGTTGGAACTCGCGAGTGGAACGCCAGCATGTGCGCACCAGCGTCGGCGAGTTCAAGATCGCGTGGTCGCCCGCACTCATCGACTGGCTCCGAGAGCTACCGAAAGCGTTTGACGTCGACCTGTGGTGGCTGACCAGCTGGGGACCTGAAGTCGACAAGCTTGAGACGCTGTGGCAACTCCCGAGGCAGCACGCGTCCCGCGGTATCGGCACCGTACTGCCTTCCGCGCAGGTCGCTCAGGCCAAGCACGGCTTCGTCGCGGAAGTGATCGCCTCCGGCCGGCCCTGGGTCTGGTGCGACGATGAGGAAGCCATTGCGTTCGACGAACCCGGCATCGCCCCGCACGTGGCAATCCAGCCGAACCCGAAGCTCGGTTTGACACCGGACGACGCGAACCGGATTGAAGCGTTCCTGCTGGGACACCAGCAGTGACGCTGCCTGTGTCATCGTGAAGCGACTGATCACATGACGCACCTGAGCAGGACGAGCAGTGTCGGCAGGCGATATGGAAGGCTTCGGCGGGGCCCTGTCGAACCTGGATATTCTCAAGAACACGTGGGAGCTGGTCAGCGACGGCATGCTCGCGTATGCCACCACACGTATGGGCCGTCGCAGCAGCGCACCCGCCTATGGCAGCACGACGGATGAACGCTCGCCGTCGTCTCGGAGCATGACGTTGGTCCGGGGATCGGTACCCTCCTCGACCCGGGTGCGGTCATCGATGCCGTTCGCGACCAGTTCGGCATCGAATCCTCCGTGATCGAGCACCGCCCTGGCGTCGCCGGTGTGCGCGGCCTCTCGTACTCCTGGGTGCACATGCTCGGGCCCGGACAGTCGCATTGGACGCTGCTGGACGCCGACCGTCTCGGCCAGGCGCTGCCACCGCTGCTCGATGGGGAAGTCCCCGACTGGAACTAGGCGGGCGGGTTCACTGCGTGGCCGAGCCGCCGCGACTTGCCGTTTCAGCAGGTCAAGAGTGTGCAAGACCCGGTCATTCTCCATGAAGTGCGGGGCTGGTGCTACTTGAACACCAGCGGATCGCCAACCGCAGGTTTCACGCGATCAAGCGACAGTCTACCGGTGAAGACGAACTTCAACCGGAGCGTGTCATTTACCGACAACTCGATCTGCTCGCTTTCGCCAAGGCTGAACTTGCCTTCATATATGAGAGCGCCGTCGGCATAGATGTAGAACCCGACTTCTTCGTCGGCGCGGCTTGAATCCTCGAGCCCGAGCAATGCGGTGAAACGTGAGTAATCGCGGTTGAGGTCAATTTCGACGCTCGCTTCGGTTTCACCGGTGCATTGGAAGCATGAGCTGGATTCAAGATAGCCTGTCCGAACATCATTGCCGTTGATGCTGAAGCCGCCCGGGTCTCCTTTGACGTTCTCGGCGTCGACCCAGAATTCATTGTAGTTGTCGCCGGCAGTTGACGTCCCGGGATCGACAGGGGGTGTGGTGGGCGGGTCGGGACTGTTGGTGGGCGATTCTGGAGGCTCTTCGGTCGGTGTTGCCGAGGGAGTCGGCGCCTCAGTGGTGCTGTGATCGTCGATGTTCGTGACCTGGGCTGAGGGTTCCTCGGTTGTTGCGTCTTCGCTTTGGTCTGTGGAACTCGAAGAGAAGAAAGGGGCGGCGATTGCCACTACGACGCCCGCTGCGGCAAAGAGGACTCCCGCTTTGACCCAAAGTGAGTCCGTCGCGGTCGGTTGCTGTTCATTCATCTCTGCGACCGATGCGTTGCCCGGCGTGTGAAAGACATGGGGGCTCCTACCCTACTGAAGGACTGCAGGTCCTGACGAGCGACACACTGCCGGAGGGCACGACCTGGCCGTTGCTGGACAAGACGTATGACACACGTTCGCCGACTCGACGCAGTTGCGTCCATTAAGTAACGATATGAAAACTGAGGGCGACGGGGATGGTTTGCGGCAGCCCAGCGCGGCAACTCGAGCGAGACGGTAAGCAGCGCGACACCTGGCCGCGCATCATCGCGGGATGCCGCTGATGCCCATGTTCGTACCCGTGAGCTTCCATCCTGGCGCGAGCACCGTCGCTCCTGCCGGCACCGTGTAGACCGTGCCGTCCATCGCGACTGTATGCGTTGCGGTCTCCAGCCCCCGCCCACCGTCCGGTCGGTCGCGGTATTCGATGACGGCGACCGCTTGCGGTGCCGCGATAGCAGCAACGGACCCAGCGGTGGCCTCCGGTGCGAAGCGTGCGTTCCAGATGCCGATGAACGTGGTGCCGTGCCCGTACCAGGCGTCGTCACGGATCTCGATGTGGACGTCGTTGCGGGCGTTCCACTCGTCCAGGATCGCTCGCCCTGCGTCGGTGATCTGGTACGGCTGGTAGACGAGTACCGCTCGTTCGCCGGCTGGTGTCGACCAGTGGGTGAGGTGGCCGAATGTCGCGTCGCACAGATAGAACTGCGTCCCGTTGTGGCCGCATTCGCATCGCGACCGGCGATGTGAGGTCGGCCAGCAGACACAGTGCAAGACCGGTTGGCCCTGGCTACGCCGGAGACGATGTGACTCGGCCCAGGTGGTCAGAGCGGTCCGTGCCTGCACGTCCGTATTGGCGCTTGCGGGCCAGCGCAGCTGGTCGGCGTCGTCCCGGCTGAGGCCAATGGCAGTCCCGCGTCGGTCCAGGTCCTGAATGAGCGAGGCCTGTTCTGATGAATAGTGACGTCGACAGGTGCGGCTCCCGCTCTCGTCGAACTGGATCCCGGCTTGTGCGCCACGGGGGCAGCAGTGCTTCACCAGAGGCCTTCCGTTGATGTGACACGTCCGGTCTTTATTCTGCCGCTGTCGCAATTGCCGCGACCACGCCGGGTCGGCGGGGTTTCGAATCAGGGCCATGCGAGGGAACGTGATGGTTGCATTGGGTGTCACCCGCCGTCAGCGCCCAAACCGATGAGGGGACAGGACAGACGTTTCCGGCCACGAATCCCGATGCACAACATGTTCCCCCAGTGGCGGACTGATGTGATCTTGACGCAGTCAGCGGCGCTGCCTATGCTGCCAAAATGGGAGCGGAGTGTGAAACCGTCATTGCGGGGGCAGTGTCCTGCGGTGTGCAAGCGCAAGGGCGATGCCATGGGTGCGGTACAGCGTTCTGCGCGTCTCATCAGGGACGAAACGTCACGGAGTGCTCGGGATGCGCTGCAGCGCAGGCGCTCAAGGATGCTGAGCTTGTTGCGGCATCTCCGGAGGGACGTCGGCAGGCCCTCAAGGAAGGCATCGTCCAGGCGCTGCAAGCACTCGTTGACCTTGGCAACCGAGGATCGATACAGACCTGTTCAGCAGGGGATTCGGTGCAGCGTGAAGTCGTGACCGGGCGCGGCCTATTCAAGCGCACTGAACAGGTTGCGGTACCGCAGTACAACATCAACCGTAAGCCAAGCTGGCGAATTGGCATCCACCGAGTACAACTCGACAAAATCGAACGCGGTGACGTCGTGCACTTCTACGCTGACCGCGAAGTGGTGATCACGCCCGAATTTCGGCAAGTATTGAACGATGATGGATACTTCGATCCGGATGACGCCACCGTGACTGACTTTCGCTTCGATACCATTGACAAGCGCGACGGCGCCCCTACGTGGGTCCTGGGAGATTTCCTGCACCGGCAGTTCACTCAGGAAAGTAAGAACCAGCAGGTGCTTTCGATCCTGGAAGGGCATGTCGGCAACGACCGTTGACGCGTCGCTAGCGCCAGCCCGTCCACCAGAACTTGACCGTTTCCTCAAGGAGGCGCCCCCGAGTCTCCATGCGTCCATCGGACAGGTCCATGGCCCACGCGCCGATGCGCACCACCGGGTCTACGTCGCCGTAGGCGCCGTGCTGCCACGCCCAGGCCGCCCATGCCTTGAGCATGTACATGTTTTGGTCGGCGAGGTTTTGCGCAATGATGGGCCGCTGGTCGGCGTCAACAGTGCGGCGTCCGTAGCAGGCCGCCTCGAGCTCTCGCATGACGTTGAGCGCGACCGGGGGCAGCAGCAGGACTTGGTCGCGGCGTTCGATAAGGGACGTTTTCGCCATAGGGGTGCCGTCGCGGCGGCGTCCGTCGTACCGGTCGTGGTGCACCTTGCAGAGCGGGACCACGTTCCCGATGCCGTTGAAAGCCTCACCGAGCGCGTCGTACAAGAGTGTGACCATCCGCGGCAGCGGCTCGTCGTAGCAGGCGACCTGCTCGACCATGTGCTGATTCCAGTCGTCGGCGCAGAACGCTGCGATCGTCGAGCGCCAGTCCGTCAGGTGCGCGCATTCGATGACCGGCCGGTAGGACGTGTGGTTGCCCAGCAGGCAGACGGGCCCGAAGATGCGGTACATGAGTTTGCGCGCCTGTGTGTGGTCGGCGCGGCCCCAGGTGCGGTCACCGGAGGGGAACCGGGCTTGGATTGCTGCGGTCATCGCCGCGGCGGTGAGGTCGCGACGCCCCGCGGTGTCGGCGCGTGCGGGAACTGGCACGGGGCTGTGGTCGTGGAGCACGGTGGGCGTCAGTGCGGGAACCGTCATGTTGTCGATCGTGATGTCATCGAGGTGTACGCCGGAGAGGACCGCGATCGGTTTGCGATGGCGTGTGATGACCGCCGTGACGTCGTTGCGTTCGTGAGCGGTCCGGACGAGGGCGTTGAACGTCTTTCGCGCTTCGGCGACCGGCACGGTCGGCGTGACGTCGAGGCCGGGGAAGTCGCGGGCGGAGACGAGGAAGGCGACGACGTTGTCAGCGTCGCGTACGCAGATGTTGACGTGGAGGTTCTCGTTTTCGATTCGGTGCAGGAGGGCTGGCAGTTGCGCGGCAGTTTCGGAAACGGTGAAGGTCGGCACAGCACCACCGTACACGATGACCGCAAAAAATCAGAAATTGAGGTACTATTGAACTGCAAATTTGTGACGGCTGGGCAATGCCTCCCTGTGCAAAGCCTTCCGTGAGGAGACCTGTTGTCCTTCGACACTGCTGTGGACACGCACCGCTTGCGGCCGTCAGCGACACCGACCCGACCGCCACGAGCAACACGAGACTGGCTTCGGACCGTTCCGGTACGTCACCACACGCCGGGGGCCTAGACCTCCAACACGTCCCCGGCATTATGGGCGCCCCGAACCGGCCCCTGACGACGGAGCGCGCCCTGTCTGGTGGGCGCAGCGCTCCCGGGAAGCCTTCGGCGGTGAGGGCGGCATACGCTGGCGCCGCTACGCCGCTTCCATTGACCTCGACTCCCGCTGACGCAACACTGAACCGGTCCCGCGGACATGAGCGTGGACTACCGACACGTTCACCGATAGCCGCTCCGACTCGGACGACCTCGCGGACGCCGTCCCCACTGGCAGTAAGGAACCACTGCATATGCAGCATGAACCGCCGCACGATCCACACCTGCGATCGGAGACGTGGCATCCCATTGACGACGCGACACTCACGTACATTGCCGCGAACGGGCGCAGCGCAACCCGTCACGCCCGCGTGTGGGAACGCCCCGGCACTGGGGAACGCTACTGCGTTGTCACTGAGCGGCCCGACGATGAGGGCCCGTCGATCACGGACGCCGCCGCGGACGTGACCGCGACCGCGCAGGTATGGTGGGGCCCAGCCTGCACCGTCATCGAACACCATCCCGCCAGCGGCCCCGACAACCCCGAACATTTCGACGCTGTCGACGTGAACGCCCGCGGTGAAGCGACCTGGCGCAGGCTCGACGCGGACGCCCTCGCCGCCGCACTGCCAGACCTGCCCGCGGCGGCGACGACGCACACCGGTCCCGAAGGGAACCGTGACGATGCCTAACCGGGACGACGAACGGTCGCTGTCGAACATTGACATTCTCGAAGGCACCTGGGTGCACCTGGAGGACACGACCTTCACGTACACGCCAGGGTTCGGCACGCCGATCCGTCGCCGTTTGCAAGTGTGGGCGGGCCTGAGCAACTGGCGACTCGCTGTCGTCACCGAACCCGGCGACGGGCCCACGGTCGCCGCCGCCCCCACCGCCGCCTTCCGGGCACTGCGGGAACAGTACGGGCCCGACATCGCCCTCATTGAGGACCACCCGCCGGCGCTGGCGCACGGATTCGCGACACCGTACCTGTGGCTCCTTGAAGACGGCGCCGGCGGCGTGTTCTCGATACCGTTCGCTCCCACCGACCTTGAACGCGCACTCCCGGGACTGTCCGAGTCAGGGGCCGACGATGACCGGTAGCACCGCTGCGCAACGGGAGCCGCGCCTCAGCGACATCGACAACGACACGTGGGTCCTCGCCGAGGACACCATGCTCACGTACTGGCCTGCCCTGGGCCGGGAGGTCCAGCGGCGCCTGCGCGTGTGGACCGGGACCGGTCCGTGGACCATCGCTGTTGTTACCGAACCTGACCAGGGCGGCGACGGCCCGCTATCGGCGCGACCCCAGCAGCCGCGCTCCAAGCAGTGACGCAGCGGTACGGGCCCGCGACGCTCCTGTTCGACGACTATGAACCCGCCGGTGAATCCTGCACGCAACCGAGTCGGTACGCCTGGGTGGTCAACGGCCGCAACGGCCAGTTCCGGGTCGCGTTTCCGCCCGCGCAACTGCGCACCCTACTCCCCGGCCTGCTGGAGGTCGCCCGCTGATGGGCCGCATCCTGATCAAACCCGAACCCGGCGTGGACTGCTACGCCATGTACGCCGAGATCGTCGACGGCTTCGTTGCCTACGGCACCCGCGAGGCCTTCCTGCAGGTCCCACGCGGGAAGGATACGGACTGGCTGGCGAAGCAGCATCGCCTCCTGGACCGCGTCGACGCGTTCGGCACGTCATCACACGCCTACAACGAACCCGGGCACATGGGCTGGCGCGACGACGTGATCCTCATCCGCGACGGCGGCACCGAACTGCGGCGACTTCCCCGATCTGCGGTGCGTGCCTACCTGGAGGCCTCCCGGACCGACCCGGCAGGCGCGTTCGCCGCACTCGAACGCGACCTCGACGAGGACGCGGAGCCGATCCGGTCGCACACGATCGAAACGCTTCGCGCTTCTTACGCTGCAGGCAACTGACGCCGCGGTGACCCGGTCAAGGTCGCGCCGTCGCGCCACCAGTAATAAAGAGGCGACCGCCATGCCGGACATCATCCTGTAAGTCAGCGCCTACGACGACCTCGCCGAGCACCTTACTGGCGCCGGCGGCTGCGCCTACCGCCACTACGACGATATCGAGAAAGCCGGAGCGGACGCCCCGTTCACCAGCGTGCACGACGACCGGGACGCCATCCGTGTCCGCTACGAACACCCTGACACGACCCGAAACCGTGCCGTGAAACTGCTGTCCGTGGACGTCGTGGGCCGGACCGCAACGGCCCGGTCCATTCTCACCTTCGCGACGCACCCGGGTTAAAACGGGAACCACCTGCGGAAATGTCGCCCCAGTACGACAACATAGAGGGACACACCAATCCTCCAGAAAGGAACCCGATATGGCTGGGGACACCACCATCACCGTCGTCGGCAACCTCGTCGACGACCCCGAACTGCGATACACGCCCTCCGGGGCCGCCGTCGCAAAGTTCCGCATCGCATCGACGCCGCGCACGTTCGACAAGGAGACGAACGGGTGGAAAGACGGCGAGGCCATGTTCCTCACGTGCTCGGTGTGGCGCCAGTACGCCGAGAACGTATCCGAGTCCTTGTCGAAGGGCACGCGCGTGATCGTCCAGGGCAACCTGAAGCAGCGCTCGTACGAGACCGCACAGGGCGAGAAGCGCACCGTGTACGAGATCGACGTCGAAGAAGTCGGTCCAGCGCTGCGGTTCGCGACTGCGACGGTGGCCAAGGCCGGTGCCGGCGGCCGGAAGGCACCGGGTCAGCCCGGAGCTGGTGACGCGGACGCGTGGGCGGCGTCCGCGCCGAGTGCGGGTCGCACGTTTGACGAGGACCCGCCGTTTTAGCCCGTCGAGCAGTGTCAGTGCGGTCGGGAATCGTTACCGGTACCCGGCCGCGGCATCGTCAATCCGTTGCCCGCTGACCGCTGGCAAGCAGTCAGCGAACGCACCGAAGGAGCCCATCGTGGCACGCGCGCAGCGGGTCGTGCGTTGCACGCTGCCCGGTCGCCCATGACCGACGAGAACCACACCCTCCTGGCGCTCATCGCTGCAACGGTCCCGATCGGGCCGCAGCAGGTCGCGACAGCCGACCTCACCGTCGTCGACGCGCCTGCGTGGGCGGTCGGCGCCGAAACCCAAGGCCGTGCCGCGCTCGCGAAGACCCCCGCGTCCGCCGTCGGGTTCGACCCGGGGCACACGCGTGCCTGACCGGCGCCACCGGGCGCACCTCGGGTCCATTCTGGTCGCGTGCACGTCTGTGATCGCCTCCCGCGCGGCCGTCGTTGCCGAGCACGTGCGGCACGCTATCGCGACACACACCCAGTGCGGCGGGGTCGGCGCGCATCACCGAGCGCGGGTGCGTGGACACGACCCGGTACCCGCTCACCGTGACGGCTTGTAGCGGCGCCGCGTGCTCGCTTCCCGTCAGCACGGTCGTCGCCAAGCGCGGTCGCCAGCGCGGCAGTGTCGACCTCCTCGGCGAGTGCGAGCACCTGCGCGGACTTGGCTTCACGCTTGGCGGAACCAGACGTCGAGTGTTGCGAGATCGCGGTGCGTGAGGCCTTTGGCGGCGTCAACGGGGTGGAGCAGGGCACGGCCAGGGTGGCGAGCGGCGACCCAGTCGATGTCCGCGCCGGTGATTTCGTCGTCGACCCACACGAACGGACGTCCACCGGCCCATGTGGTCAGCGCGCGCGTTTTCCAGTGCAGGTTCCACCAGCGGTCTTCGCGTTCGTCGGCACTTGAGGGTGCTGGCCAGCGCACCACCGGCAATCGAGGCAGCCCCAGCAGCGGCGCCAATACGGTATTGGCATGATCTTCCCAGGTTGTGGCCCAGACCAGCGCACATGGGAACCCGGTCAGTCGATCGCCCAAGGTGGGGTCGATTCCCGCGAGGTACGGCTCTGCGGCGGCCGTTGCCGCCTTGTTGCTGTTGTGCCTGCCGAAAGGAATCACGGTCCCGTCGACGTCGAGAAAGAGCAATGGTCGGTCGTCATCCTCAGTCATGTCCTCCTCGTCGTAGGTGCCCGGGGGCGGTCAACGCCCCGGCCTGGCTAGGCGGTCGGGATGCGACCACGTGATTGCGGTATGACGCACCACAGTCGGGCAACATTTCCGTCCAGAAGCGTTGCAGTGCAACATGAGTCGATATCATAGAGAGACCATAGTAGACGTCTAGAGACTCCGGAGCCAGTGATGAGCGATGCAGCTACGCCGTCTGCGACGAAGACGGCTGTCGCGGGGAAGTTGACTGGTGACGAGTACATGAAGCTCCTGGAACAGCGCCGGGACGCGTGGGAAGCCGCTCACCCCGCCCGTGAAGCCGTCCAGGCGCAGATTGAGCGCATCAAGCGAGACTTCCCCGGAGTGAACCCGGTCATCAGGTCTGACTGGAAGCCGCCGGTTGCGCTTCTGGAGTGGTTCATCGAGCCTGGTGACGAAAACCTGGTGGAACTCCCCGAACCGAAGCCGAAGCGCCAGCCGCAGCCGCGTGTGTACCGGTCCGCGGCATCCCTCCGAGAAGAACGGGACCGGCTCGCCTCGCGCCGTGCTGCGATCATCGGCATGGATGACGACGGCGACATGGCCATCGTGAACCTCTCGCCGTTCGCCCGGTCGAAAGCGGCCCGCGCCGCCGGCAGGCGACGCTTCGCCAAACTCGACCGCGACCTTGCACGCGTCGCGAGCCTGAACCGGCGCATTGACGCGCTGGACTTCCGGATCGCTGCCGCCGAAACGCGGGAAGCCCGAGCTGCGGCGAAGGAGCAAATGTGACCACTGAGGCCATGCCCGCGGACGCCGCTGACGTCGACCAGAGCCTCGCCGACGAACCCGTTCGGTGCCAGGACTGCGACGACGGGGAAGCGCCCGTCTGTGCCTGGTGTTGGATATGCGAACGGTGCATAGCAGGCCCAGGTGCGTGCGGTGACTCCTGCGATTTCCGGTGCACAGCAGCCGAAGCCGACCGGCAACGCATCGAGGACATCAGCGCCCGTCTCGCGGCTGCGACCCCAGGGCCGTGGCAGTACGAGCACGGCAGCGACCTCCACGGTGCTGATGAGGGCGCCGAGGTCCACTACGTCACCGATGTTGTTGCCATGGCCGACGACGACCCGCCGCTGTGCTCGTTCTACTCGCGAGCTGACGCCGAACTGGTCGCCGGTGCACCGGACGACCTTGCGTTCCTCCTCGGTCGCATTGCCGACCTCGAGACACGTTTGGGCAACGCGACCGCCAGCAGCGCGAACGAAAGGCACTGAACATGGGACGAATACTGCGGCGCGTGCCGCTTGATTTCGACTGGCCGCAGCGGCGGACCTGGCACGGATTCATCACACCCGCGGCGCTGCGCGAACAACCATGCCCAGGCTGCGAACGCGGGTACACCCCGGAAGCCGAGCGCCTGTTTGACCGCTGGTACGGACGAGCGCCGTTCGACCCTGCCAGCAACGGCAGCACACCACTCACCGCGGCGACTCCCGCCGTGCGCGACGCTGCGGAGCGCCATATTGCCGCTGCTCCCGACTACTACGGCGCGGACGACGCCGCCGTCGACCGTGAAGCCGAACGTCTCGCCCGGCTATGGAACCGCCAATGGCGTTACCACCTGACGCAAACGGACGTGGACGCGCTCGTTGACGCCGGCCGCCTCGTCGAGTTCACACACACATGGACGCCCCAGCACGGCTGGCGACCCAAGCAGCCGCTGGTGATGCCGACGGCGACGGCGGTCAACGCATGGTCGTTGCACGGGTTCGGGCACGACAGCCTCAACGCGGCCGCGGTCATCAAAGCCCACTGCGCCCGTGCCGACCTTGCGTTCTTGTGCGCCACATGTCAGGGACATGGCACTATCGAACAGTACGCAGGCCAGCGGGCCGCAACGGCAGCATGGGAGCCTGCGGCACCTCCCGCAGGCGACGGCTAGCAACTGTGGGAAACCATCTCAGAAGGCTCCCCCATCAGCCCCGTGTTCGCTACCGCAGACGCACTCGCCGCATGGATGGCCGCGAACGGTCACGCGTCCAGCGCCGCCGCCGCGCAGGCCTTCATCGCTGACGGCTGGGCGCCCACCGCCGGCACCGTCGGCGGGACCGCCCTATCCGGTGTCGAATGCATGGCCGCGACCACGCGAACGGGGACCGGTCGTGCCTGAACCTTCACGCTCCCTGCGCCTCGCCATCAGACTCGCACTACCGACCTGCAACTGAGAAAGCGAACCCCGGCATGACTGCCCTAATCCCCACCACCGTCGACGACCTGGAACGCCTCCAGTGCCTGCTGCTGGCACACACGGCCCGGCTCGCGCCCTGGCCCATCCACACGGCAGCCGTCACCGGCCCGACCATGGTCGCGTGGCACGCCGCGCAAGGCACCGTCCGCCTGTGGCTCGCGGACAGGGCCGCCACCACTGACCCCGAACATGCGTGGATAGGCCCGCTTCACGCTGCCGCGTGCGAGCACTACATCGCCGCCGGACTCATTGCCTACACGGCCGCGAACGTCAGCGCCGCAGCCGCAGACACGCTCGCCGCCCGTAGCTACAAGACCGCCGCGGACACGGACCCGGCAGTGCCCATGCTGGACGCATTGACCGGCCTCGCTGGTGACGTCGTCGCTGAACAGGCCGCCTCCCGGCTCGCCGCCAATTTTGACAACGGCACCTGGAAGACCGCGCTTGTCCAGCTTGCTGCGGCGTACGACGTGGCACCTGCATACGCGCTCGCCGCAACGGCCATTGAGCCTCATACCGGGGCTGTGGCCATGCCAGACGTCGATGACGCCCCGGTGAAAGCCCCGAAGATCGCCCCGGGCATCCTCGTGTAGCCCGCCCACTCCCAGCACGTCCGGTGACCTGTCGTGCCCACGTACGACAGGCCAACGGGCTTCCCATGCCACGCCGGGCCCGGCCAAGTGCAGCGCAGCAGAACGCACCCCGAGCGTCGGACCCACAAGGAATACTGGGCACTGCACCACCAACACCACTCCGAACGAAAGCGCACCCATGACCGCAGCGCAACCCCACGTCAACCCTTCACCCGCCCGCCACGACGGCACCGGCACGACCACAGTCGGGTCCCCGCTGTTCCTCGCCCCGCCACCCACCGACGACGCCAACACCGCCACGCTCACCGCTCAGGGCCACTCGCCTGCGAACGACGACAAGCCCAGAACACTGCCCATCTTGCGGTTCTCCGCTGGCAACTAACCATCATGGCCGGCGCTGGGGTGCAGCGCCGTACGAAAGTACGGTTTCGATAACTACCACCCCCATGCGACGCCCACCCAGGAGAGACCGTGAATCTGATGGACACCATTGACGTCTTTAACGGCCCGAACGGCACGTTCGCTCACGAAACTGTCAAGCGGGCGCTCTACGCTCGCGCCTGCGAATCAAACGACCGCGCCTGGCCAGCGTGGTCGAAACGCGAGACTGTTGCTGTCGCCATCGTTCTCATCAGCCGCGAGCGGCTGCTGTATGACGAGGACATGGGGTTTCGCACGCTCCCCGAGGCAGCCCGGTTCGTGTCGAACACCTTGCTGCACCCGCTCGGAACTGACGATGAAATGAAAGGGTTCTTTGCGGCGATTCGGGCCCGAGTTGACGCTGAGCATTTCGACGTTGTTTGGGACGGCGAGCCCCGCGCATACTCCAACTGTTGAGCGAACCGCAGTGTCCGTGCCGCAGGCACGCCGACGCGTGCCTGTCCTGAATGCGATAGTGGAACCACTGACCTCCAGTGAACGAGAGAATCGAGCCAGCCATGACCGAACATGCACTGTCGCTGCAGGACCTTCCGCCGATCCGCCAAGGTGGCGTCGGGAAAACCGAAGCGATCCTGCGGGGCACTACGTTCCAACACCACCGGGACGAAGCGCCGCAGCACTCGACGATCCGAAGCGACCGCGTGAAGCCGCTCCTGCGAGTAGGCGGGTCAGCGGCTTACCTCTCCGAGGTCTACCAGACGATCATCGTTGACACGCCTCCGCACACCATGGACGACGTCCGTGCCGACATGAACACCAGCGTGCTCCATGAGGTGCACCAGAACGGCAATGCCGCATGAGCGGCGACAGTGCCACCCCGGGCATCACCAACACGGACCATCAGCCGATCTCCCGCGACGACTACGCGGCGCATCTCCACGAGAGGCTTGCGACGTTCGACCCGGATACGGCGCGCCCCGGAGCGACCCTGAATGAAGCCGAAGGCCGCGTTGCCGCAGAACTGCTCGACGTGCTCGCTGCTGCCTACCCTGGTGAAGACCTCGGCCGTCTTGCTCGCGCCATGGCAGTTCGTCTCTACGACAAGTTGGGGATTTGATGGACATGGCTACTGACGACGTGCTCAACGGTCCGAACGGTGACTTCGCCACCGCAGTTGTGTACCAGGCCCGCCTCGCGCTCAATAACGCCGCGCATGGGAAACCCTGGCATGACATGCCTGACTACGCGCATGCAGCCGTTGCGCTCGCCTTGGGCGACACGGACCAGATGGCTGCTGCGGGCTCCACGACGCTCACCAGCGTCATGGACATCGTCAGTTCTCACCTGGCCGAGCCGTTCCGGACGATGGCCGAAGCTGAAGACTTCTTCTTTGCGGTTCGGGCCCGCGTCGATGAGGAAACCTACGCTGCGTTCTGGGACCGGCTGCCGCAAGAGTGAAACGGTCCTGAACTTTGCAGGTCCGCCCCATCGTCAACGTTGCATCTTGAAAGGGCCACCCATGACCGACTTGAACGACTCTGAAGAACGCATCGCTGGTGAGCTTCTCTCGCTCATCGACTTCACCTCTCGTGTCCTCTTCGCGACCCATGGGTCTGACTACCAGCATCAGAAAACCGGGCAGGTTGCTCGAGCTGCTGAGCAGTTCCAGCTCAAGCTCGGCGGTGAGGAATGGGAAGCGCTTCCGGACCCGATCGACCAAGACAAGGTCGAGGCGTTCGTTGCCGTGAACGCGCAGCATTATGCGCTTGGCCGGGTCTTGTACCCGGGTGGGAAACCACGGGACTCTTTGGCGGACGCCAGCGATCCCTTCACGGGTCCTGAGCGCATGTTCGCAGCTGAGACGGCGCACCGAGCTCGGGTAGCGCTGGCTTGCAACACCGCTGGCGAAGCATGGCCCCGTGGTCCGGTCGCGAGACCGCTGCCGTCGCCATCGTCTTGGTCGACCTGGAACGGCTCAACGCTGAAGGCCTCCACTCCCTGAACGCCGCGCTCCAGTACGTCACCGACGGCATGATGCATCCGCCCGCACCAGGAGACGCCCCGGCGTTCTTTGCGGCTATTCGCGCCCGCGTGGACGCGGAAGCGTACGAGAAGGCCTGGGACGCTGCCAGTATCTGACCTTCCCCTGCCACTGGGCGCACGCCTTGGTCCTCCTTCGGTTCGGCAGTAGGCCGGGCCACCAGGAGGAAGGATTAGCGGATGCATGACAGGATCGTGTGGTACCTGGACGTGAACGCGCACGAGGTCGATGGCCGCTACGACGTTGCGGGTGCGGCAGCGGCCTGGCAACTCCTTGGCAACGTTGCCGCCGAGCGCCTCCGCGTCGACGTTCCGGGCGACTGGGTTCAAGATGCCCAGTTCGCGGACGAACGTCTGGACCGCGGCGAGCTCACCGGGCGCATCGGCGACCAGATGCGGATCGGCCTGCAACGGTGGATCGTGACCGGCATTGACGTCGTTGACCCGTGGGCTGCGGTAGCGAAGTAGCGTCAGCCTGCCGGGGCGGGTACGTCGTTGCACAGCGGCTCTGCCTTGGTGGGCTGGAGTCACCACACCAGCCGCAGCGGCTCCGGTGCATTTCGGCGCAGCCGTGGCGGGCGCACCAGGCCGCCCTTGGGCACCGTAACAGGCTGGACCTGCGGCGCGTTGTCGCCGACGTCCGCATGTTCGACAAGTGCGAGCTGCGCAGCGAGTTCGTGCAGCGGCCGGTCGCAGTCCGGACACAGGGACACGATCCAACCGGTGCCGCCGTACAGTAGGAGCGTGCCGACGCGGGCACAGCGAGCGCATGCGGCGCGGTAGGGGCCGGCACGACCGGCCATCCGTACGCGAACGCGATCAGTGGCGCCGCCATGTTGGCGTCAGTGCGGCGCACCCACGCGGTGGCCAAGCGCGGCTTCCCGAAGTCGAGACAGGGCCCGTTCAAGGCGACCGGGACGGTCCGGCCGTGCAAGATCGACGCGACCACGACACTGAGCGGCACGGGCTTTCCCGACCGCCATGCGACCTTCGCGCGCCGCTGAAGCCACAGCCCGAACCGCCACGGCTGCCGCGTCGACGCCAGACGTTCCGGGACACCGCCAGCTGCCAAGATCGCCTCCCACGTCCACGCAGGCGTTTGCGGACGCGCCACCAGGAACGGTTTCCCGCTCGCGTTCGAAGTTGGGTCGGCGCGACGGGCGTGGAGGCCGGCGAGCGGCTGCCGCGGCAGCGCCCGTGCCCCGTCGACCACCATCCAGTCCCCAGTGGAGCCGAGTTCAAGCAGCAGCGACGGTGCCGCACCGAACCAGCCGCGCCGCTGCGTTGTCACCCAGCAGACCTCAACTCCAGCGGCCGCGTACGTTTCCGACCGGTCCCGGAGGTCGCGGGCGCTGACAGCCGCCAGCTGCGCTTCGAACGCGATCCGGCGCCCACCCGGGCCGGTCGCGAGCACATCCGCCCGCCAGTTGTCCCCGGACACCTCGAGCGCGGCCGCCCAGCCTGGAACTGCGCGCACGAGACCGGCGAGCAGACCCTTGAGCTGGTGATGCTCGACGCTTTCGCCTGCCGACAGCCAGCAGTCCGACACGGCACGGTGCCGGAAGTAGAACGGGCGGTGCCGGTGCTGCGGCGCGTGCACGGCATCCATGACCGCTCCACAAGCACGACACGTCAACGGTGCCTTGGTCCGGTGCACGACGTGCCACCATGCGGCGGGCTGGCCGGCGACGAACTCGGTCACGTCCAGGACGCCGAGGTGGGCGTGCCGGGCTGTCAACGCCATCGCGTGTTCCGGCACCGCAGGCACGGCTGTTCTCGAGTGCAGGTGACGGCCCGCGGGCACCCGGTCGTTTCAACCCGCCAGTGCTGCTCGATGACTGCTCGCAGATTCGCGTCCTGCAGCACCTGATCAAGCCGGGCCGTGAACGCGGCAGCGAACCCATGCCGTGGGACTGCCGCCATCGTGTGCGGCTGCTGCGGTGGAGCCATGCGGACCTCGTCGTTGACCACTGGCGTCAAAGCGTCAACACCGCGTTTGAATGCCGCGTCAACCCGTGTCATGCCGTACTGCTCGAGGAGTGTCTTCAATGCCAGGCTGCCCTTGGCGTTCCCGTGGAAAAGGTCAACGGTGGCGTTGGCGGCCAGGATCGCCTGCCCGGTACCTGAACGGATGCCGTCCGCTGAGCTGGCGAAATCGTCTTGTATGAGGAGGTTGGTGAAGTGCTCAGCGAACGTGCCGGCGCATTTCGATCCGAACGCGTCACCGGTGCATACGAAAACAGTGGTTTCGGTGACGAAGCCAACGAACTTACTGAACGGGTTCGGCGCGGCAGCGAAACTGGCCGCGCGTGCACCGAGCATTTCGGGGCTGAACGGATGCACCGGCGCGATGTGCTCTGCCAGGAAGAGCGCTCCGGCCTGCTGCATGAGTTCACGAAACGGTGCATCATTGGGTGTCTCCCGCTCTGTCGCGCTTCCCGACACCCGGCCGCTTTCGCTGACTTCGGGTGCCTGCTTGCCCGTGCTGCCGTCCTTGGCCAGGGTGACGGTTTTCTGCTCTGATGCTGCGTCGGTCGCGGACGCAACTTCGTGTTCAAGCACTGCCTCAGGATCGGCGTCAACATCGAGTTCCGCTACCGCATCGACCTGGGGCTCTTGCGCTGCCCTTTCGCGACCTGCACCCGGTTGGCTGTCGTCACTGCCTGGTGGGACCTCATGATCGGGCTCGGGCGCAGCGGGAAGCGGTGCGACGTCGGGTCCCTCGGTGCCGCTGCCAAAGGCAGCATCTGACTGCGGGGGCGGGAGAGCGTTGGCGCGTTTTGGACCGTGGGCGTCCTCGTCTGGTGCTGTAGTGGCACCGACGACGCCTGAGGTGGCTTCGGAGCCGGGGTTCGCATTCCAGCAGTGATGGAAGGTCACCGCTTCGGCTGGCACCGTCGCGTCATCAGGTTCGAACAGGAACGCAGTTGGGTTGACGCTGTCGAATCCGCTGGTGTAGGCCGGTCCGACATCGTTGCCGCTGCAACGCTCAGCGGCATGATCTGAGGGGCCACCGAAATCTGCGGGAGGGGTCATGGCTGGGCTCTCGCTGTGTTCCTCAGGCGGGGCATGGTTCTCCTCGGCGTCAATGGCGGTCCGGGAAGCAACTGGTACGGTCCGGTCGACCATCAAGGTGTCGTCGAGGTCAGGGCTGTCAACGGGTTCCATCATGAGACCCGCTGCCTCCTGTGCATCTGCACCGTCGCCTACCGTGCCAGGAGGGACGTCAGCTTCGGAGCCGATCACGTCATCAGGAGGGCCACCGGCAGGGGGCGCGTCCACGGCCTCGTTGAGGACATCATGGAATGCGGTGACGTTGTCGGCTTCGGTCTCAGGCACCTTGTCGGATGTTTCATTCCCCGGCACCGGAATCGGCTTGGGGTTCGGCTGGGGGCTGCTCTCCGCACCGGCAGCCGCACTGAATCCGTCTGCTGGCGCCGCATCGCTTGCGGGAGGAACGGCCGCTTCCGATTCGATCCATTCCATGAGGTCGCGGAGGTCCTCGGGATCAACATCGCCGAAGCCGATCGGGCCGGTCCCGCGCAATGCGGCAGCGTAATCAACCTGGTAGTGGGGTGAATCGTGCCGCTGCGGGGGCAGCTCTGATGATTCGTCGAACTCGAAAGGAGGGGGCATACCTTCACTGTCGCATATGGCAGTCCTGCTCGCATCCTTCACGAAGCGGCGTCACGGCGTGTGGGCGGCACGGGACGCCAGTGGGACGCTATCATCGGTACGGGCCATGCGCTGGCCCGTGCCGAGACGCGGTTTCCCACACGGACCCGTCGCCAGGGGCCAAGCCGTCACCGACGCAGCGTCAACGGGTCCCCCTGGGACACGTATCTGTCATGGCTGTCTATGGACCTACCGCTGCGTGTGGGACGGCGGTAGAACAGGACCTGCCATGACTGCCTCCTTGAACGACCGGGCACGCCGCCGCGCCATTCGCATCACCACTGCACGGGATGGTGTGGCCTACAGTGAAGCTGCCCGCACGCTCGCGGTGCCATCCCCTGCCCACCGTTCGCGGTTCGACCCGCACTCGGACGCCCTCACCCGGGCATTGGGTGACTTGTATAGGGAATTGGTCGCGTTGCCTTCGAACGGGTTCGCCTATGTGGAGGACGCTCTGGTGCATATCGCTTGCAGCTCTGCGCTCGCTCGGGCCCGCGGCTCGTTGCAGATCGCCGTGGCACATGTTGCCGCAGGACTCATGACCGGCAGCATCGCCGAAGAGATCCGCACGGTCGCCAGGAGCCTCGCCTTCGCCGCTGCGTATGTGGCCGAATCCGCGCCGGTGTATGCGGTGCTGACGCACATGGCTGGTACTGCGCATGCTCGCGCCAGGGAAGCCGCTGCGATCGAACGCGGCCGATGCCTGCTCGGAGGTGAGAGCGACACGACCTGCGCGGGAGCGGCACGCGTCCGCGTGCACGTGTGTGGACCCGGCGACGCGGACCCGACGATCAGCGACTGGGGTTGCCTGACGCACGCTGCCGCGCCAGTGGTGACCTGGAGCGACCAGGCCACCGACGTCGTCATCGTTGACCGCGACCCGGCCGCCGTTGCCGGCAGGTCCGCCGTGCAACGGCAGGAATGACCAGGTCGACAGGTGCGCGACGCGCACCGATACGGAGATTGCCGCGTCGGTGCCGCGTCTGGTCACCGTGCGGTGAGGTCGTCGCCGTCGAGGGGCATCGGCCGCGGTTTCCTGGCGGCGCGCCCCAGTATTTCATCGGCGACGTTCTCGCCAACGTTCCTTTGTATGTCCTGGTCGTCGCGAAGACGGCGAAGTTCGCCGGCGACCTTGCGTTTGATGTAGGTGGTTTGTATCCATGACTGCGTACTGTCGACGATTTTGAGTATGACAAGGAACATGGGAAGGAACAGGAGCGTGCCGATGCCGAAGCACATCAGTGCCAAGTAGGCGCCTTTCGCATGAGGGAGGCGCCTGGCCGCCTTGATCGTGAAACTCGTTTGAATGAGCGCGAGCACTATCGACACCACGTGCGTGACCGCGTAGGGAACGAGCGCTTGACAGAACCCGACCTCGCCGACGGAGACCAGGAGGTTCATACCCCACGAGTCGATACCGTCAATGCCGGTAAGATAGTCTCGCAGATTTGATCCCTCGTGCAGGAAATCAGGATTGAACATGCCGTTCTCGCCCTTGACTGCCAGGCCCTTGAGCATGCGCCAAGCTCCCGCAGCGAACAGCACCATGACGATCACCACCAGGCAACTCATCATTGGATTGACGCGTTCAACTCGATAGAGCTCCATCATTTCCTTTTGAAGCGTCCCCCGGTCTCCTTTGTAGCGTTCCTGGAGCGCCTTCACCCTCGGTGCCAACCGGCTCATGTTCGCGCCGCTGCGGGCGCCGCGCAACTGCATCGGCAGCATGAGCAGACGAAGGAGCACCAGGAGTGCGACGGCGGCCAGGAGCACCATGGACGTGCACGGTGGCGCGGGTATCAGCGATATTGCGGTATAGGTCCCCTCGACGCCGTAGGCGAGCGCCAACGCTACAGGGGTGGTGATCCACACGAGTAGGGCAAAGGGCGCGACCACCCATCCGAAAAAGGTCTTCATGGCATCGAAAAACGGCCCCCATGACTGCAGAGCATCACGCAACCGGTCAAGTGAGCTGTCGATGCCGCGCGTGAACGGGCCTTCACCGAGTTCGGACTTACCGGGAGCAGCGGGAGCGGGCACTTCGCACGTTGATCCACACATGACATGACCTATCTACCTTGAGGGGACATGAGGCGTTATGGTCGAAGGAGTGACGCTGACAGGAGAGGCACCGACGTTGGGCTGGACGCCGGATTGGCAGTGCCCAATGCATCGATAGTAAGAACGCGTTTGCGGTGCGCATCCCGGCGCCGCATTGCCGTCGCGGCCACATGGCGCATCATCGCATAATTGACGGCCGTGTGCGTCCCCCGAACAACGCAATGTCGACAGCACCGGTGTCATACCGTGCCAGTATCATTGCTTCGGGTGCCGTTGCCGCGCCCGCGCCCGACTCTGCGCCCATGCCGCCGGAGACACCAGAGGCCAGGTGAACACGGGACACAGGCAGCAGTAGACGACCGTGCCCGGCTGATAGCCGCCTTCGAGCAGCGCGGACGCATGGGGCCCGCCCGGAGGACGAACACATGTCGAACCCACGGCCCCGATCACAGGGGCAACGCCAACGCGCCGTCGCCGCACAACGAGCTACTGGCAGGGCGTATATGGATGCGAAACGTGCCACCGCCCAAACTGCCACAGCTTCGCCCCTGGACCCGCAGCCGGACGCGGTCAGCGACATGACCGACCGGCTCGCGGCCACCATCACCGCGTTTGTGGCCGCTGCGACCGTGAACGACAACGGTCTCGCAAGGGCAGTGTTCGGGCCCGAGGTCGCCTTGGCGCTTGCGCGGTTCCAGCAGGGCCGCGATCGCCTCGCTGCCGGCACCTTCGACACGGCGACCGTTGAAGCCCTGAGGCTCGCTGCGAAAGGTTTCATGGCTGCCGCGCGCGAGCTCGTCTACCGAGACCACCAGACACTCACAAGGCACGCGCAGGTCCTGTACGCCCGCGTACGCGAGGTTGCGGCAATCGCTGGCGGCCGATGCCTGCTTGGTCAGGCCAGCCACCGCCGATGCACCGGACCTGAACGCGTCCGGGTGTCCACATGGTTTCCCGGAGACGGCGGCCCGGTCCTGTCCGACTGGGGCTGCCCTGGGCACGCCGGAGCCGAATATGCCCGATGGGATCACCGGATCATGGAGGTGCGCATCAACGGCGACGACCAGGCCGCAGTCGCGGCGGCGCGCGCTGAAGGCGAGCGCCTCCTCGACCGCTGCCCGCCCGCACCGCCCCAGGACTGGGGCAACCCGGTGTGTGGGCATCCGATGGCGTGGCGATGCGACGGCTGCCACGTGTGCACGTCCTGCGACGGCTGCTACTGCGATGAGCTGCACGGCGACTGATGGTCGGCTGCCTACGATAGAATGATCACGCGGTATCGACTGTGGGCTGTGCTCCGGCCCGGTAGCTCCCCAGCCCATGACTGGTGAACGCCACCGAAGGTGCCCCGCACCGAGCGTTCCACGAACCATGCGCGCACCGTAGGCGTGCGCTATCTGGCCGAGGCGACGACTGCCGCGGCGCGTCATGGGCCCCGCGCCGCTAGGAGGCATCGTGCCTGAATACCACGCCCGCGCCACCGCGCTCCGCGCCATCAAACAGCAGCTCAACATCACACACACGGAAGCGGTCGCCGTCCTTGACGACCCGCGATGTGAAGCCCTGTGCGCGTACATCGACGCCTACGACCTTGCCACGTACGCCGACGCGGTCGCCGTCCTTGAGGACCCCCGCAACCAGGTGCTATGTGAGAACTGCGGTTGGACCAACAGCATGGCCTGCCCTGAATGCCCCGGCTGCGGCTGCTACACCGGGCAGTGCACCGGCTGGCGGCACGCCGAATACGACACCGAGTCGGGCGCTGACGACGCCCACTGCTTCGAATGCGGCGCTGACAGGAACGGTTACGGCTGTGACTGCTGACGCCGCCGTGCCGCCGACGGCCGCCGACGCTGCGGCCCTCACGGCCCGCGGCCTGGTTGTGTTCGCACTGCCTGCAGGCGCCAAACGCGCCGCACCTGGCTGGCACGGCCGCCTCCTGCTGAACGGCGAAGCAGTGCGTCAGGAGTGGCGCGAAGGCGACAACATCGGCGTCGCCTGCCGCGCCTCCGGCGTCGTCGGCATCGACCTCGACGTCAAACACGACGGTCTCGAACGGTTCGCAGGTGCATGCGCCGATCACGGCCAGCGCTGGCCGGACACGTTCACTACCCGAACCGGCTCCGGGGGCCTCCACTTGTACTTCCGGGCGCCCGCTGGACGTATCATCCCCAGTTACTCCGGGCCTGCCTCACCACTCGGGGCCGGCGTTGACGTGCGCGCTCCCGGCAGGCGGCTCGGTGCTTACCTGGCCGGGCCCGGCTCTGTCGTAGACGGCCGCAACTATCGCATGGAAATGGACTTGCCGATCATGCCGCTGCCGCGGTGGCTCGCTGACGTTCTCGGTGCCGAACGCACCTGGCAACGTCCGCCGACGTGGCCGCAGTGAACCAGTACATCGATCTCGCCCGAGCTTCCCGATTCGACGGCAGGCTAGCGTTGGCGTTACCCCTTCTCAAACAGTCATGAGCTGCCCTCAAGGGAGCCTGGTACAGTACAGACCAGCCGAAGACTCCATGCCGTGTATCTTCCCGAACCTCCATATCCCCATAAGGGTTGAGGAATCCATAATGCTCCACTGAGCCAGTTTCTGTGTCTCACTGCGGCGTGGAACGACGGATGATTCCCGGACGAGGCTGCACCTATATTGCTCTGACGTGCGGTGCTGATCTGGTGGCCCTGGAACCAACCGGGGTGCGGGTGTCAACGTGCCCTGCCCATGACGGGCAGCCCGCAACTACCACTCGTGAACCCCAGGTGCACCATGCCATCCTCATTCCCCCGTCTCCGCGACGACGCGACTGTTAACCCGTTCCCGGGCGCCGACAAGTCGACGTGGTCGCGCAACTTCTCCGAAGCGCTCCACTACGCCACAGCCCTTCCCAAGCCGGTGACCGACACTATCGCCGTCTACGTCGTCCACCCCAAGTCCTACCTGACGCGCTCGCGCGCATCTCACGACATCGAATATCAGCTCAAAGACGACGTCATCACTGTCGACCCATACGACCACAGCGTCATTACGGTCACGGTCCATGGTTTCGCCGGTGGCCCCGGCGAGTACAACGAACGCATTCGCTCAGCCTTCGACGCTCCGATCCGCCGCGACGCAGTCGATGATCGGACGCTGCCGGCCCTGGTAACTGGGGTTGACGACGCAGGGCAGCCCTCGGCCTACTTGACCACGCGGGAGCCGGTTGCCAGCGCCAAGCTCAGCAACCTCATCGACATCACCGATGAGGCGCTGCGGCGCGCCGACGGGCGGCGCGGATACAGCCTCGAAGATGACCTTGCGACATTCGGCCAACATGAGACGACCTTGCATGCGGTGCTCGACCGGCACCTGGTCGAAACCGACGCCGGTCGCCGCCAGGTTCGACACGTCGTCGACTTGACCGCGATCAAAGGAGCTAATCGGTCCCGAGCCAGGCAGCTCCTGTTTGAGCTGACCATGAAAGACGTCATATACGGCATCGAACGCAACCGGCTCGGCATCGAAGGAACCGGCCGAGTCGCCGATCCGACAATCTGGGTGCCAGCGTTCGCCAATCAGTTGCGCGTCGCGTTCGACCAGCCCGAGCACCCCTTGCACCAGATGGCAGTCAAAGCTCAGCAGGTTGCGACCGTCAACATGCAGATCATTGTCGGCACCGAAAGTGCTGACGACTTCCACAACCAAGTGTTCGACCCCAACCGAGTCGATCACCGCCGCCCGCCACTGGACTACGACGTGTTGGAGAAGTCCGAATCGGACATGCGGGCGGTCCTGCGGGCGTTGAAACACAACGGGTGGATGACCGAGGAGACGCGCGCCTGGCTTGCCGGAGAGGGCCCCGACCCCGACCGCGTCCCAAGCGAGGACTTCGTGTCCGGTCGCGACCGACGCGACCGCGCGCTGTACGCAGCCACGTTCCCGCAGAACCCCGAACAGGCCGCCGTCGTTCGGCATGTCCTCGGCGAACCCGCCAGGTCCGCTACGAACCAGGACCACATGCGAAACCGCCTGCGTATGCTTTCCTCAGCCATCAGCGCTGGATACCGCCACCGTTGGAACCCGCGTGTGTTCGACGGACTCCTGCCCGCGAAGTTCCTCAAAGACGGCAAGAACCTTACCGGCATTCCCGAATGGTACTCAGTCCTCGACGGGCTCCAAACCGCCCACAGCGACAGCGAGCTTCTTGATTTCGTGACCACGCGCGGCATCCACTGGCTGGCCGAATTCGAAATCATCGAAGCCGATCGCGGCTCAATGGAAGCGCAGAGCCGGGAGGGCGCCGACGCCAACGGTGACACGCTTGCCGACAAGAAGGTCCGACGTAGCGCGACGAACGCTCGCACCGCCATGCTCGCCAACCCCGACCGGGCGGTCGCTCTCCTGCGCGAGCTTGCCCACGCCGCGAACACGGGTGAGCGTCCGCGGCAGATCGACGATGACGGCCAGCCGATTCCCGGCACGATAGCTGATAAATGGTGGTTCGACCAGGTCTTCCCCAAAGCGAAAGGTCGACGTCGCCCGAAACGTAACTGGGAACCCAGCACGGACGCGACTGAGCCGCAAGAGCCGCCGCCCAACCCGTTGGCGACCCTCATCGCCGCCCGCAGTGACCTGTACGCGATGGTGGCTCACCTGCTGCCGACCGACATGACCGAGTGCTTCCGGCGTGTTCAGGAACTGCTGGACGCAGCGAAGGCCGCTAATCGCGTTCCTTTGGGCGATGTGACCGACGATGAGGCCAGCGGCTTGATGGAAGCGCTCAGCGCGCTCCATGCTGACCTGCAGGCGCTCATTTCAACGATTTCATTGATGCGGGTCAGCGAAGTGCAGGTTCAGGAATCCTCGTGTGCGCGGTTCCTGACCGAAGGGGCCGACCAAGGGTGACCATTGTCCTGCCTGTCGGCCCTACCCTCACGGTCGGTCGGCTTGGGGCGCTGCCAGGCGCCGCCGGCCGATACCTTCTCCAATCACGGTTCGACGCCGTCCAATGGCCGCAGCGCTGGACTTTCGAAGAGGTGGACATCGTGACAGCGGTCTATCTCATCTCCGACAGCCACGATCGACTGCGGTGGCTCGGCCAAGTCAACCGGAACGACGGCCTGTCCGGACGGCTCGCACAGCACCACGCAAGTGCCGCCAAGCGAGCTGTGTTCGCCAAGATCAGGGTCCTGCACCTTGACGATTGGACGCCATCCGAGGCTCTCGATGCCATCGAGGGCCGGTGCGCGGACCTTCTCGCGATTCGCGTGATGATGCGACCCCGCGTGTGGCCCTCGGCGCGTGAATGGCCAGCGGTGGTGGCCTGACCGGGTTGCGTCCTGGCGTGTAGCCCCGAGTCTGCTATCCCGATCTCGGGTAAGGTCACCGGCGATCAGCACAACCTGGTCGCCGGTGACTCAGGCGCTCGACGTCGCTTTAGCCGCTGCGGATTGCTATGGGCAGGTCGGCGATACTCGCGGTGATCACCAGTCGGCCGTCGCCGCGTGAGCGGGCAACGATCCCCTCGGCCACGGCCCCCGGAACCACGCTTGAACCGTCTTTCGCCAACCGGAGCAGGCATGCCGTGATCGTGGCGTTGAGTGCATCACCGCGGCACTCGGCCAGCATCGGCACCAACATCAGCGTCTCGGGCACACCTGCAGGCAACTTCTTGGGCGACCACCGGTCAGTGTCAAGCAACGCGAACTGGCGCCGAGCGAGCCCGTATCCATGTCCGATCCCGGCGCCGTACCATTCGCCACGATGCTCCCCTGGCCCGAGCAGGGCAAGGTTCGGCGCGTTGTCGTAGACCCAGGCTGCGAAGTCGAAATTGTCGCGTTCGCTGGCAGCCCGGGGGTGGTGCACCGGTACGAGCCACCTGGTGCGACTCGCTGCCCGGATGACCAGTGGTTGGCCGGCGGGACCGGTGGCGATGCGGGCGCCTGGGATACTGGCGGCGTCAGACGCAGCGGGTGTGCTGACAATGACACCTGAGGTGCCAAGGATCTTCTCGGTGATCGTCCACCGGGCGCTCAGCCGGATTGCTCGAGGCCAGGAGGGGGCGTCCGCCTCCGCGGCGTGGTTGGTGGTCATGGTGTCCTTAGATCGGGAACTGAGAGCGGCTCGAACACGCGGCGTGTGCATGATCCCTTGCGCTGCAACGGCATACGGTTCCTCACTAGTGAACCGTAACAGCCCTTGTTGCTCCGCGCATGGGTGCTGAGGCTCGATCGTCAGCTCCGTGACCTTGAACTGGTCGACCCAGCTCTTGTCAGCCCCGTCGGCGTTGGACCGCCGGCGAGCGCTATACGCATCAAAGTACGCGCTCCACTGCGCCGGGGTGCGCCATCCTGGCTCGCCGAGCACGCCGCCCTCGTAGAACTCGCGGATTGCCGGTATCCACGGCCATCCTCTGAGAAAGATCCGGGAGCCGACGAAATCACCATGCAGCAACCGGATGAGGAATGCAAGGAACCCGGCATCGAACTCCCTCCAGGCGCCGTCATAGACGACGACGGTCCACAGGTTCGAGTCTGCCGCCTCCGTGTTCCACAGATAGATGCCGCCCTTGGTGTCAACGCCCCACGGCAGGAGACCACCTGGCTCAGGGTAGATCGGCGGCCATGGTTGCGCCCCGATGTCAGTCCCGGCATCGTCGTAGACCGTGCGCCGCATCGGCGAATGCTGTCTGTCTGCCGCAATGCGGCTGACTGTCGAAGCCCGGTGGTCAGGAATGTCGACAAGGCCGGTGCCTGCGATCAAGTTGGTGACCAGCAGTTCGTGGCAGATTTCCAGGCTCGGGTACGCTTCCGCCCACGCCAGATAGTCGCTGGGCAGGGTCAGGCCTGTCGCGACTTGAAACCAGGAGTAGTCCGGCATCCCGGGCCCGATGCCTGATGGACCCACCAAGGCCGAAAACCGATCCATTCTCATCACCTTTCGCCAGCACGTGCAGCGAAGCTGCGACTTGGGAGGGCCGGGTCGTCACACCCAAGGCAGTTTATGCCTGTCGACCAGCATGACCTGAGCGCAGCAGGATCCTCTAGGCGTGAACGCCACACAAGGGCAGCGCAGGCGTCGTGCCGGGTCATCGAGCGCCGGGGCAGCCGCTTGGTCTGGTTCACGTTGCGGGCCGCGAGCGCTGGCGACAGGTACTGCCACCTTCATGATTCGGTAGCATGCGGGCGGTTGCGACAACCGCACAGGTGCCGGTCGACGTCATACGCTCGCTGACCTCGCTCATACACTGGTGTTTCGCCACGCCTGCTTGCCCCGCCAGCGCCGCCGACTGCATGGGCCCAGGAATGAGACCGTGCCCCTGATATACCGCCTGGATCGGACTGCGCAACAGCGGCTCACCAGCGGGATGTTTTCCTCAAACTTTGAGTTGCGCCGTCGACGTTCAAGTGCACTGACTCAGCAAGGCGACCAGGCTGATGCCCATCGCGGCAACGCTGCTCCATGCGGCTATCCGCGGTAGCTCGTCGCATCGCCATGCGCGTACGATTCCGTGTTTGATCCAGGTCGTAGGTGAACGGCGCCGCTGATGACGCCTTGACACGTTGCGTGCGGGCCGGTGGACGACGTGAGTGCAGATAACGATGATGAGGAGAGCGGCGGGGCGGTCCTGACGTCGGGATTCCATGTGCAGCCTCACGGAAGGCATGAGCCTTCAGTCGTTCGGTGTCACATGGTCTCTCCCGTTCCTGGACTGGAACCGCGCCACCGACAGTGGCTCTTTCACTGCTTTAGTGACGACGACGCGAAGGTTGCCCTGGGATACTCCCCATATGCCTTTTCAAATGCTTACCGTCAGGATGCTGGTACACGTCTCAGTTGTCGAGTGTGCGCGGATCATGTGGTAGCCATCGGCCGGGTGATATCGGTCCATGAACTGCAGCCGAGGACCGCTGTGTGTGAGGTGCCGCCGCGCAGTTTCCCTGCCAGGATAAAGCCATTGACCTGTGTAAATCGGGTTTAAGCGGTACATTAAGAGGGTCTTCGGGGACGCGCAACGGCCGATACCATCGATACGTCCCCTAACCCTTCCCGCGTGACCTGCCCCTTGCAGCAGCCGCGCAGTGAGAGGAACGCCCTCATGCAGCGCCTTTACGTTGTCGGCTTCAACACCGAACTCACCACAGCCGACAGCGCCGAAACGGCGTTCGACCGGCTCGCTGACCATATGGCGCTGCATCTGGAATCGCGCGTTACCGGTCTTCGCCGCGCTGACCTCATCGCCAGAGCAGGCGAAACTGTCATCAAATCCCGTCGACCCGAATGGGCGGACAACCACCTGTCATGGCGTCCGGTCATCGTCAATGACCGCACTCGCGCGCTCAGGTTGACCATCGAGCATGACCTGCAAACCGGTGGCCGCTTCGTATGTGAGCTGACGGCTGCTGACCACGCGAGCGAGACCAGCTTCCGTGTCGTGCTCGGTCGACGCAGTGACGGCAGGCTCACGCCTGCGCGCGTTGACGATTTGAAGCCGCCACGGGCCCTCCGAGCAGTCATGGCCGACAGTGCGCTCTCGTGCACGGACGGGTCCGACCATGTGACGGCGGCGGTGACGAACGTGCTCACGGCACAAGTCCGCGGCATCTGCGATTGGCTCACCGATCTGCAACGTCGCCTTCCCGTCCTGGTCATCTCTGCCATGCGTCCCTCGGGTGCGTCGGCCACGTTGGCGCACAGTGCAGCCGACCAGCTTACGGGTTTGGCCCACGTTGTTGTCATTTCCGGATGGTTGGCGCTTGACGCGTTCAACCAAGGACGCAGTGACCATGACCGGTTGGTCCGTGATGCTGGGCGCCTGTACTGGCCGGACATGGACGCTCGGCATCCTTGGTGGGATGCGACCGCGTTGCATGGCAACCATGAGGAACTGTTGGCTCGTCTGACGCGCATGATCACGCCTTTCAGTGTCGTTGCCCGCGGCCGCGACCAGTTGTGGGATGCCGTTCGGGCCGCAGACGACGCGGCGGCGCTCGACGACCTTGCGGAGACCGAAGCCGCTCGTGCCAACCGGTTCAAGGCGCTGCTCGACGACGAACGGGCCCAGAATCTTGAACTTCTTGAGGAGAACGTGCGCCTTGAACAGCAGATCCGTTCGCTTCAGGTCGAGATTGAGAACCGGGACGCGCAGCAGGCCTATGCCGCTTCCGCCTCAGTTGCGCCTGAATCGGGAACGCCAGCGCCGACGCGGGACTTTACCGAACAATGGGAGCGATGGGAGGCCCGGTCGGAAGGCGCCCTGGTGTTTACCGAGCGTGCCAAGTCCAGTTGGGCCGACTGTGTGTACGAGGACTTCGAGGGCATGTGGGGAGCGCTCGACGCGCTGGTTGGCTTGGCACGGGAGTGGCGGTCGGTAGACGGCAACGTGGGACAGCGGCTTGAAGACTGGATCAGGGAGCGGACGGCACTCAAGTACGCCCACAGCGATGAAGGGCTGCGGCGGGCCGGGTTGGACACGTTCACGTTTGACGAACGGTCGTTGGACCGGACGCCGCACATCAAGCTCGACGACCACACGAAGCCCAATAAGGTCGGCCGGATCTACTTCGCTCTTGACAACGTTGGGCGCCAATGGGTCGTCGACCATGTGGGACTGAAACTGCACGGGGTCTAGCAGGCTGTGGCCGGGTCAGCGACGGCTTTCGACCCTGGCCTGCAGTTACAAGTCGATGACGTCGCCGCTGCCTGGAGGTAGTTTCCTCATGTTCAGGCGTTCCTCCAGCGACGTCGTGTACAACTGCGCGGCGAGCATCGCCGGATGCGCCGGCGGCCATATCTGTCGGCGGAACCGCCACCGCCGCTCCTGGTACTGCCCCACGGTCGTGGCGTGGACGGTGTCGTCACCGTCCACGCCGAACGACTCGATGTCACACGGCGGATGGGTGAACATCGCATTGATGCCGCCCCAGGCTGCAGGCAGGAATGCCGCGATGTAGCGGATGCGCTCGTCGCGGTCGGTTCCATCTGCAGCCAGCTCGCTCATGGACGTCAATGCTAAGGGGCGCAGTGGTGAACGGCCGCGGTGCTGTACCCCAACACGACGTCAGTGTCGGTACCAGCGACGTTCAACCGCGCGCCCGTGACCGTGATGCCGTTGCCGGTGTGCACCTGCTCGTTGAGCGTCAACCGCACACCCGCTGCAATGTCAATGACGGTGTTTGGGGTTGTCGGTACCGGTGTCGCCACGCCGCCAATGGACAACGTCAACGATGTCGAACCGGTGACGGCCTCGCACGTCGCCGTAGCCGTCGTCGTCAGACCGGCAATGTCGATCACGGGAAGCCCGGGAAGCCCGATCGTGGCGTGCTCCGTGCTTGCCACCGTCGTGATGGTGCCCGGGGTGAGTGTGGTGGTCGCGCTCGCGCAGATGGCTTCCAGGGTCAACACGACTGCGGTGATCTGCGCCGTGCATGTTTCTTCGGTGGTGGCCGCTGCAGCGGTGCGAAGTTCACCCGTGTCCGGTTGCGACGGCACTTCCACTGGGAGCACCAGTAGGTCGATGGTGGCTTCCATGCCGTAGGCCCGGCCGGTGTAGTACTCGAGCTTGACCGTGGCCGTATCGTCCGATCCGACGTATGCGCTGGTGCCAGCGAACACGGCGCTGGCAGGGAGGGTCGCCGCCTCGTTCAAAACCTGGTTGATGGCTTCGATCGCGCAGGTGGCTTCCCCTGTCGCATCCGTCGTCCCGGTGCATGTTTGCGCGTACGCTCCGGTGCCGATGGTCAACGCGACCGGTGCGCCTGCAACCGGGTGATCCTGGTAGTCGGTGAGGACCGCTGCCAGTGTGGCGCTGTCGCCGTTGGCGATGAACTCCGGGCCGGTGAAGGTGATGCTTGTCGGTGTTTGCAACGCGAGATCCACGACAGTGCTGGAGGGCTGAAGCACGGTGTTGCCGGCGTATTCGACCGTCAAGGGCACACTGGCGGCGGCCGGCTGGTCGACGTGATCGATGGTGCAGGTGGCGACACCAGTGCTGGCGGTGGTGGCTTCGCACGTTTGGCGGTCGGCGCCGGTGCCGAGGCTGAACGTGAGTGGCTGACCGGTTTTGGGGATGCCGAGGTCGTCGCCGAGTCGAGCCGAAACTTCCAAACTGTCGCCGTTGACGACATGGTCGGGTCCGCGGTAGTCGATGCTGGTTTCCAACGGTTCGACGTCGCATTGCATGAGCGCTGGCGTGGTCGCTGCCCTGCCGCAGGTGCCCGGTGGCAGTTTGTAGTACGCGGTGATGATGCCGAACGGTTCACTGTCCCCGGAGCGGTCGTCGATTTGCGTGGTGTACACGACGAACACGAGCGATTCGCCGCTGTAGCAGCGCCAACGTTCATCAAGGACGGTGTACCAGCAGGCAGTGGGGTCAGCGACGGCCTCCTGAATGTCCTCATACGCGGGGACGGCGCCGTGCCCGTCGATGATGTGGCGCTCGCCGAACCCGTCGCTGGCGCTGTCGTCGTGTTGGCCGACCCGCAGGGGGAACCCGTCGCCTTGATAGTTGATGAACCATTCGACCTGGGTCCAGTCGATCGGATTGTCGTTTGCGAAGGTCCCGACATCGGCGGTGCCGCTCGGGGGCGCGGGAGCCGGTGCAGCGGTAGCGGGCGCGGCGAACAGGGTCGCCAAGGCTGCGAACGTCATGATCAGGACGGACAGGAGGGGAGGCTGCTGTCGCTTGGTGAGGACGCTGGTGCGCCTAGGTGTTGCGGTCATGTTGCGGTGCGCTCCTGGAGGGTGGCAGGGGTCAAGCTCTCGGAAACATGGCGAACGTGAACAAATTAAAACGAATGCGGCGCCACTGTCCACCGTGACGACCGAGTTGGCATACTGTCGATCCCGACCGGAGGTTGGGGAGGCGGTGCACCGCACCAGCGCTGGCGTCGCTGTGCAACCCGACTCGATCGATGTCCGCTACGGCGTGCCCAGCGGCTGCTGGGGCGGAGCCCAAATCGCTTGCAGCAACGCCACCGTTCGCGTCGCTGACCACCACGCGAGACCTATGGCACCGCTGATCAACGTGCACGCGCTCGCCAACTGCAGGGTGCTCAACGCGTCCCGGAAGCTGTCGACGGTGAGCGTGTCGGCGCCGAACAGGGCCGGCAGGACATACAGCAGGCAGATGAAGCCGACCCCGACCGTGGTGACAGCGCTGGAGATCAATGTGATGATCACCGGCAGTCCCGCGGGAAGGAGCAGCCACATGCGGTGGCCGCGGTCCTGGCGGAATCCCGCGGACAACACCACAAGCCCAATGAAGACGTAGCCGATCGTGATGCCGTCCAATTGGATCAGGTCTCGTGTGTGCTCAGGTGACAGTAGCGCTGCGGGGCGGTCGCTCAGGATTGTTTCGAGTGCGGCGCCGCGCGCGCCGCCTTGGATGCCGTCAACGATGACCGACACCCACGTGCCTACGGCGAACGCGGATGCGAGCGCGAGCCATTGTGCGACAAGGATGAGCAAGGTCATGACGACTGCGGCGACACTGCGGGTCCAGCGGTTCGACCTCAGGAACACGCCCACTCGATGGGCGGCGCGTAGGACGGTTCGCGTGTGCGCAGCGGTGGCGCTCGCGGCATCGGTCCAGGCTTTGATCCACGTCGCCAGTTGGATCAACGCAATGATGACGAGCGCGAACCAGCCTGGTGCGCCCACCAACCCGAGGTCGCGAAACAGTTCGAGCAGGAGGTCTTGTGGTTCGCAGTAGGGGCCCAGTTCGGCAGGGTTGAGCGAGCATTCCATGCGCAGGCCTCCGAGGCGAGGGATGCATACCTGAGGGAAGGCCAAAGGAGCGGTTGAGGGGGCTGGCTTGAATGTATCCCCGTCCACTTGTCACGACAGGTCATTAAGGGCTGAGAAGCGGCAGCATCGGTTACGGGAGCGTGTGGTGCCGCATGTACTTTTCCTGCAGGGCAACGCGACACGCCCGGTGGCAAGGATCGGTGGACGCGCCAGTTGTCGGCTACGGTCAGGCATGGACACCGCCGCACCCGCACCTCAGCACTGGCCCGCTCGGGTTTATCCCGTCATGCGCGGCCTCGTTGCACTCGCCAGCCTCAGCATCGACGGGCACTTGCGGGCCGGACCGCCGCGGCCGCGAGCGACACCCGCGGCCATTGCCGCGTATGAGCACGGCACTGGTGTCCGCCTGGACGCCTCCCATCGCCAGTTCTTGCTGCATCTGAACGGCTGGCCTGCTCTCTGGCCGGTCGCACTGTTCGGCCTTCCCGAACTCGGCGACCAGTCCCGCATGGAGTGCCTGACCACGGAACTGGCCAAGACCGGTGACCTCGCGGCCGCGGGGCTCGGACCCGCCGACGTGTACCCGGTGGCGTGGGCAGGTGAAGGCGGCACAGCGGTGGCGGTCCGGCCCGGACACGCTCGCGCCGGTGAGATCTTGTGGTGCGAAGGCATCCATACGAGCGTCTACGCCGGGTTCGACGCCTTCTACGACGCGGTAGCCGATCGTCTGCTCGTCGTATGCGGGCCACTGGCCGGCGGCACGGCAGCACCGCCGTCCGGTGTCGCGTCATCTACGTCGCACACTCAAAGTCGAGCAAGCCGCGGTCACGGACGCGCGTGATCCACCGGGCTGCCGTACCGCGAGGCACACCCAGTTCCCGGGCGATCTCAGGCTGCGGTGACCGTCCGGCGGCGGTTGCGCGTCGAAACCATGCGGCCACGGCGGTTAGCACCTCCGGTGTCGGACCTGCTGTCACCTCCACCGGCGACGGTGGAGGCCAGTGCTGGTCGACGACGTCGGCGGCGCCGGACGCAGCGATGCCCGCGAGAGGAACCGATCGCAACACCGCGCCGGTGACTGGGCGCCCGTTCGCGCTGCTGACGGTGACCGCAGTGGTTTCGTAGCTGCCGGTCGTTTCCGCCCAGCGCGACGTTATGGCCACGGTGACACCCGCTGCCGTGGTGGCGGTCGTCGTCGTCCGCTCAGGCAGGCGCACGCCAGGAACGGGGCAGACCGTCGCATCGGAAGCAGTGGTCACGGTCGTCGGCAGGTTCGGCACGCTCACACCGTACCTGAGTGAGCTAGCGTCGTCAAAGCTAGTGCACTAGGATTGACCAGGTAACTGCATCTCAGCCGTTGTTGCCATTGGACTTGATGGAAAGGCCGCCTCCCATGCCTGACACACTTGAGCACTGCGCGGATGTGTCCGCTGTAGTGCGCGACCGGAAGGCCGCCGGCCAGCCGGTGTGGCAGTACAACGTGAACATCGGCGACATCTGAAGGGCATCCTTGACGGTGATGAATGAACCATCAGCGGTCCGTACCGCAGCCGCTCACCTTCGCGATGCGGCGGACCGTCTCAATCGTGGTAAGCGAGGACAGTCGTGATGAGACCTAAGGTTCGTGGTTTCGTCGCCCGAGAAGGGGCCGCGTCACGTTCCCTTGACGGTTGCACCATCGCCATCGTGCCGCCTTCCACACTCCATCCAGGTCCGCCCCTCACATGGTGGCACCACGAGCAGTGCGCAATCCTGACCGCCGACCGATGCACCTGCGGCACTGCCACGAAGACGCCCAAGGACCAGCATGGCTGACGCGTATGCGAAGCGCATTGTCCTGAAAAGCCCGCATTACTACAACGTCATCAACCGGCTTGCGTCCGAAGCGGGCCGTTGAGACGACGCTGAACCTGACCTGCTCACTGACCCCGGGGAAGGGCGACGCATGGCGCGAGCAATTCGAGAAACCCGTCAAGCGGTCGAAGACGCCTGGAACACCGGCGAGGACACTGCCGCACCGGTCGGACGGCGCCGCGGCACCTGCATCGGTTGCGGCCGCTCATTTGAGCTGCGTAAGGACGGCCGCATCAGAGCGCATGGTCCCGCTATGTATGGCTGCCCCGGTTCGCAGCAACCGCCGCGCAACGGTGCTGCTCTCAACTGGCTGCTGAACCACGCCAGTGTCCCCGCTGCGGTCGTCAACCACTTCTGGCACCTTGAAGAAGGCCAACCATGCGATTGTGAGGAGCCCCGACATGTCTAACATGGAACCGATTCGTGAACGCTGGGCCGGTGACGCCACCCGGGCCGGTCGTGACATCAGGCAGCTGCTTGCGGTGCTCGATCGCACTCGCGCTCTCCTTGCTGATGCTGAAGCGGGTTTGGCGAAAGCCCGCAGCGAACACGGTCACAACTGTCTCGAAGTCGTCTACTGGAACGACGGCGAGGACGAACGTGAATGCGAACTGGTGAAGTACCACGCGAGCCCGCACTTCGACGGCGAGTTCTGGTTCGATGACCATCGGGACCGAGTGCCAGCGCCCGCGCAGCCGTACCCGATGGCCGCCCGGCCCTGGGAGACCAGCCCCGGCCATGCCGAACCTGACAATCATGAACGGAGCGAAACGTGAGCGCCATCGTCTTCCACACCCCCAGTGGCCACGAAGCGGAACTTCGCGGATCCGAACGCGCCTGGCTGGCGCAACTCATCCACCAGCACACGCACGGCATGTGGGGATTCGACGACATGGATGGGACTGAGCGGCTGCTCGGTCTCGTGGACATGGCAGGTGCAGCGGGCCTGGAGCGAACCGGGCACGGCTACTTGAGCCGGTATGCGCGCGAGGTGCGGACCTTGTCGACCGCTGGCTCCGGTGGCAGCCCCGGCGACCGGTACGGGGAGGCGAAGCAACGGTTCGTCTCCGCCGTCAAGACCGCGTTGCGGGCACACGGCCTGTTCATGACCGTGAACGGCACCGAACACCACACGACCGACCTTGCCTACAACACCGCACTCATAACCGGCTCCGACCCGATCCGGCTCGCGGCCAGGATCGAACGCCGCTGCGAAGTCCACGGCTGGTTCGACGGCCCCGACCGGGCATGGGCTGCAGGCCTCATCGAGACCGGCCTGAAAATCGGCCTGTACCGGCGGGTACTTCACCACCAGGACACCAACGGGCAGACGACCGCGGTCGTACCGCAAGGCTGGGAGGACGTCCAGGCGCTCCTGTGCGAGCGCGACGACGAACCGGTTGTCATGTCGTACACGGTCGAGTCATCGTTTCCGAATGTCGACTGTTCCGACATGGCGCTGGCGTGGCCTGCGGGTGTCGCCGAAGGCCACTGGTCGGCGCTCACTGACACCCAAACTGCCGAACGTGAAGCACGAGAGGAAAGCTGGAGCGAGCTCGACAAGGCGGAACAGTGGCGCCGCGGCATGACCTGGTTGCGCGAACACCGGCCCTGGGCACGGATTGGCCCTGACAATCTGGCCACGCAAGGGTTCGGGCCATTCATGACGATCGTCGACGTGTTCGCACCCGGTCGCAGCGCGCTGATCGGGGCTGCCGACCATGCCTGATAGTGCCCTGGCGCCCCATGCGGCGACGCTCAGGCAGCAGCGCGAGTTTCGCCGGGGCTCTGTCCTGCATGGCGCCCAGGTGCCCGCCAGCAGCGTTGACGGGTGGTTGATCGTGCTTGTCGTCGGGTTCGACACCGCGGGCATAACCGACCTTGCACGCCCCTTCGGCTGGCAGGCGGCCTCGTGACCGCAATCCGCCTCCGTGGCACCCCCGAAGAGAACCAAGCCGTCCACGACCACCTCGCGTCCCGGTTCACCATCATCAAAGCGAGCCCCGACTTGCAACGACGCAGCAGGGACGGCGCCGAGTTCTGGGACCGGTACTTGATGCTCGGACCGGACCGCGAGAACCCGAACGAGTCCGCAATCTGACAGTTTCCCATGCGCACGCCGCGTACGGTCAACCACAGGCCATGACGTGAAGGAGCGGCCATGCAGGCAGTCACCCTTTGGCGGAAAGCAACCCGAAGCAGCGGAAACGGCAGCACGAACTGCGTGGAGGCGCGCTGGCGGAAGTCCAGCCGAAGCTCCAGTTCCGGCAACGGCGACTGTGTCGAGGCTCGGGCGCACTGCAGCCTGTTCGACATTCGCGATTCGAAGCTTGATGCCGCCTCCCCAATGTTCACCATGTCCGCCGGCGACTTTCGAGCGCTCCTGGATGCGGCAGCCCGCCCCTAATATCGCCAGGTGGCCACGAGTCCGGTACCTGTTGCACCCGAAGGCGCCAGCAGGCGCACGCCCGACGCAGTCAGGGCTGCTCATCACGGCATTGGTCGATGACCGCTCCGGCAACACCGGCACGGAAGGCACTGTTGAGGTCGTGCCCGTCAGGGCAGACGACCACGGCCGCAGCCGGGACCGTCTCGCCGATACGTTCGGCAAGCGCGAGCGCCGCACCGCCGTCGTTTCGCGGAGCGATGACGTTCACACGCCTGGATTGTCGAAGCACTTCAGTGAACGCGTCCTGCCACCCGCTCGTACCAGGGAGACCAACAGCGCGCAAGCCAAGCGCGACCGCAGTCATCGTGTCAACCTCGTTGAAGCACACCGTTACGGGGAGCCCCCACGAGAACGGCGGTCGAGCGTTGAACAGGCGCGGCCGGTCTCCAGGAGGACTCTCCACAGCAGCATGATCCACGTGCGCGCATCCGGGCGTCACGCACGCGAACCGGAACGCTAGCGTGTCATGCCCGTTCGGAAGCGCCCGGGAATAAGGGAGAGCAAGCCTGCCTGCGAACGCTTGATGGCCCCGGCCGGGTGAGGTGACGTGCCCGAGGCGAAACCACCATGCAACCGAAACGCCGTGGACCCGGACCTTATCGAGGCCTTTACTCGCCATGAACGCCGCGGACGGCGACCTAGCGAACGCCCGCCGGTACTGGCTAGTCATGGTGTTGAGCAGACCGCCGGGCCGCGTCGGACCGTACATGGTCGTGCCCGCACTGCTCGGGTGCAACGTGACAGAAGACCGCTCGGAAGTCATGATCGAACGCTAGCGGATGGCAGCGAACCTGCAACTCCCCCGGGCGTTCACGGAAGCTAGTGCTTGCGTGTGAACGGCGGCGCTGGTGGGGCGGCATTCGTGGTTACCGAACCCGTGGCCGCCAACGAGGGTGGACAGGCCGCCGAAGGTGGGTCACAATCGCGTCCATGACCAGCATTCCAAGCGACCACCTTGCGAAAGCCATTGCCGCTGTGGAAGAAGCGGACCGGTGGCGTGCCCTGGACCCGGCGACCTGGCCACGAAACGACGTCGACGATGCGACGCGGCTCGCGTTCCATGACGCGTGCGTCAAGTCCGCACGCCTGCACCTCGACATCGCGAAACTAGCGGCGCGTAAACCCGGCGCTGCCGCCGACCGCGTCCGTGACAACGCCGAGTTGGCCGACGCGGCGTACCCGAAAGCCGGGCAGCGTTGGAGCGACGAGGACCAAGCCGAACTGATGCAACTGTGGACTGAAGGCGCCCGTGTCGCGGACATCGCCTCGACGCTCGGTCGGAAACCGTCAGCGATCGAATTGCGGTTGCGGAAGACCGCGCCGCACCATCCGCGGACCATGACCGAGCTTGCCGACGCTCCGATCGAAGTGTCCACCGGAAACACAGAGGCATCATTCTGAGAGCAAGGCAGCTGGGAGCAACGCCGAGCGTGGTCGCTCGGCGCTCGATCGCGCGTGCCAGAGGGAACCTTTTATCGCATGTCGCTGCGGGCGTCGGGGTCGAATGCGGTCAACTGTTCCAGGCCGCCTTGGTTGATGCAGTCGGTTGCGAACTCGCGAGCCTGCGTCTTCATACCGGCTTCGTCAGTGTCGGTGTCAACGGTGGCTTCCACGGGCGTGTACGCGGCTAGGGGAACGGAACCGTCCGTGTACGGATACCCGAAGTTGTCCCGCCCGGCCATGAGGAGGCGTTCGGCGCTCTCCCAGGCAATGCCGAGCCGCACGTCGTACTCGTACCCGCCGAAGCGGTCAGCGGCAGCTTTCACGAGCCCGAACAAGTCGCACACGAGTGTTTCCAGACGCCATGACTGGAACTCGTGCGGTTGCCAGACCGTGTTGTTGACGCCGTGGTGGCCGCCGAGTGCCGCAGTCAGCGTCACTGACCCGTCGAAGTGCACGCTCGCGTATGCGTGCAGCCACGGCGTCGCGGCGCTCGCCTGGTTTCGGGCAATCCAGCGCCGCAAACCCGGACGAAGATGGTGCTCGTTAACGGACTTGAGCGGGTGGTAGTAATCCTTCGCCATTCGCTTGCCGATGCCGCCAGCTGCCCCAATAATGTCGGCGGTCTCCTTCCGGTCGGGTTTACTACGCAGCTCGACCGGTAGGCGCGGCCGGGCGACAGCGACACCCCAGGCGCGCTCAGCCGGCGCCGCCCACATGATCGCGTCCGCGTACAGGCGGTCAAGCGCGTCGCTGGCGTTCTGGCGCTCAGCGGCCCGGCCCCGGTAGGCGGCCTCCAGGTCGCGTTCGCTCATCCACGTCGAGTCGGCACCGTTGCGCACCCGCGCCCGGAACCCGGTCGTGGCGGACCCGATCAGGTGCGGACGGTCGACGCTGGCCGGAACGACCACAGCTACGGCTCGCAGGTCATCTGGCCCGAACGGGAACGTTTGCACGCCAAGCACGGGAGGATGTAGGTGTGAGGCGGGGATCTGCGTCAGCGAGCGCTCGAGGCCCTCGGACCAGTCACCGGCGTGGGTGCGCCCCGTGGCGAAGCGATTCTTCTCGTTGACGCCGTACACGATGACGCCGCCACGACCGTTCGCAAACGCAGCAATATCGTGCAGGTAGGACGAATCCGCATCGCCCAGTCCCTTCCGTTCGGGAAGTTGACGCTTCCAGTCGAGGTCGTCGGTCTCCCCGAGTCTTGCTTCGATTGCCGCGTTGAGCAGGTCGTCATCGATCGGGCCGGGCGGGCGGTTGAGGAGGCGGTGCAGGGCGGTGTATTCCATGCTCAGGATTCTCGCACTGCCACCACCCGGTTGACGCGAACGCGGCTCGCTAGCGGGCCGACAGGTCAGTGCGTATCGGCCGCAACCCCTGACATGACCGACCTGTCCGGCATGCCCCCGGGCTCTGACGAGTTTCCAGACCGCCCCATCCCTTCGCCGTGCGGATCCTTTCCATTTTCGCGCTACAAGGCCGCAAGGTACCGATGCGGTCAGCAGGCGAAGGGAAATTCGTGGCGGCGATGCCAGCGGCTGCCGTCGCTGACGAACAGACTGACTGACGACACCACGGTTGATAGGGGAAGTTGCGCTTCTATGGCCGCCTCGATCTCGTCGAACACTTCAGGACTTTGGTCGTTCGCGACCGTCAGGTGCGGATGTACCTCGGTGAACTGGCCACCGTAGGGCGGAGCCTCTGGCCACCTGGCCACCACCGCTTCGGTCAGTTCACGGAATCGCTGGGCCGGTGTCGGCTGGAGATACCGCACGTGGGAAAAGCGCCCGACCTTACCGAACTCGACGCTGAACCGGTCCTGGCGCGCGAACAGCGCGGTCAGCTCGTTGCGCACCGCCGGATCAATGCGTTTGATGTCGAGAAACGGTATGAGTACGGTGACGTGCGCGGGCAGCCCCGCCGCTGCGGAAGTGTTGAACCGCTGCCGCCAAGGATCCACCAGGGGCTCGACGTCATCAACTACGACCAGTAGCGCGGTCTGACCTGTTCGGTACTTCGACATCACCTGATTCTCTCGAAGGCCGACCATCCGCTGCGACCAAGGGGCCCGCTACCCTGCGGACCTGAACCCACACGGACGCCGGTCGGCGTCTACGCTGCCGTCACCATCGTTTCCGTCCGGCCGAGCGCCGCTCCCCGGTGTCAAGGTGCTTCCAGCGGACGTGGTAGCCATACTCGATGCCGCCGGCGTGGGATCCGCCACGGTTTGCCGCGTTGCAGACCGGCGGCGTCGACATTGCGATCTGCGCAGCCTGCATCACGCAGAGCCTTGTTGTGGCACTGCTCCCCTGCAACGGAGCGTACGCGATGCTGCCAACGACGAGCGCCAGCGTCTGCGATGCGGATGCGGTCAGGAGCCGGACCGTCTCGGTGGACGGCTGGGTCGCTTCCTCGGTCCGGTCTCGCCGCCGGTGGTGGCGCACGGGAGCCGTGCTGCATCGTTCAGGTGCAGCCAGCATGTCTCGATAGGCTTCGAGTCCCCAACCCGTCGGCGACCGGACACCAGCAGCGTGTACCCGCCTTCGAGCATCGTGTGTTCGTGATCAGGAGTGCAGTGGTCATGTCCGGACGTGAGCGGCCGTCACTCCGAAAAGGAACCCCGCCTGGGGCCGTGCCGACCGGTCCAGCGGCTACCCTGTCATCACCGTTGCGGCTAACCGCGACCCCTTTGCCGAACGTACCGAAGGCGACGCTATGGAATTCTCCACTGGCTTCCCCAGTCTTGACAACGCCCTCCAACATTTCACGCCCGGGAACCTCATGACCGTTGCCGGTGCCCGCGCGGAAGAGAACTCCGTGCTCGTGGTCAACATGATCCGGCACATGGCCTTCCGCGCCGGTGCGGCCACGCTCGTACTGCTGCCGTCGCAGCGAACTGACGCGTTCGACGCCCGCTTGCGCGGCTGCTCGACCCGCGTCCCGCACCAGGCCGTCCTGGACGACACGCTCACCGAAGCGCAGCGGGCTGCTATCGAGCACTACGAGAAGGTTCGTCGAGACGCCCCGTTGTTCGTGGAGAACCCAAAGTCGCTCCCGGTCGACGAGCTTGACGCCGTGGTCGAAGTGGCCGCAGAACGCTACGGCGACCTGGACCTGATCGTGGTCGACGCCGTGCAGCTCCTCGACGATCCTGACCTCGGCGTTGACGAATGGGGTACGCCGCGGCGCGAATCGCGGGTTGCGTCGCTCTCGCGTGCTTCCCGGGCGTTGAAACATCTCGCGTTCAAGAACGACGCGACCGTGATCGCCGTCGGCCGGCGCGTCTCCCGGCACACCTCCGAAGCGGAGAAGGCGCTTGCGAACGCGGAGAACAGCGCGGCCGCGTTCGAGGCGTTCCATCAGGACTCCGACCAGGTGATCGAGCTGTACCCTGCGAAAGCCGCTGTTCGGGTCGAAGACACGCGCCGGGTGGTGCTCGTCCGTAAGAACCGGTGGGGGCCAGGCGGCGACTGGGTACCGCTCGGTATGGAACACGCGACGTCGCTCGTGGTCGACACTGGCTCCCGGAAGCGGTTGCGCTGACCAAGCCGGGTATGGGCCGCGCGACGTTGCGGCCGTTAGATCGGCGGGCTATTGCAGCTCTCGGCCGCGGCGGGGTCGTCTGTGTCGAGATGGTCGAACTACAGGAAGGGCGGCGGTGCTGTCTCCTGTGTTGCCAGGAAGTGCCGGGCTCGCCGGTGCGACTGCGCCACTCGAACCCGGGCGTAGTGCGACAGTTCCGCTCCTGGCGGGTTCGGTGTGGCCGAGGGGTGGTACGTCTGCGGTTCGCGGCAGGGAACGCCCGGGGTGACGCCGCATTCCATGCATCCGAACTGCGTCGCCGTCTCGACGTCAATGGTCAGCATCCGCTTGTATGAGCGGTAGCCCGCGTCCCACACCTCGGTGCGCTCCCCCGCGAGGGCAACTCTGTCTTCTTTGCTGCTGTGGTTCCAGCACGTGTCATGCCAGCCCATAGGACGATCCATCAGGTAGCCATTGCAGCGCGGGCACCGTTCAGCGGTGACCTCAGGTATCTCGTCAACGCGTGCGGGGCAGACCACCACGTCTCGCCCTACGTCAACGGCTTCTGGACCGGTGCACCGTCCGCCCGGGTCGGCACAGCACGCGCCGCATTCGACCAGCATCGCCAGTTCCAGCCATGCGCGCGCCCGCAGGTGGAAAGGGATGTCGGCGTGGGCAAGCCGTTCATATGGTGACGGCTGCCGCGGCTGCGGCGGGACTGCGACTGTAGGTGTGACCGCTGACGGAGCCGCGCTCGCGGCGGCGCTCGTACGGTAGGTTGCGATGGCGTACGCGGTAACCGAGGCCGGCATGCCCACTACGCCCAGGAGTACGAGCCTGGCACGGATGGTTTCCGGATGCCGCGCGAACGCCGCCGCGAGAGCGGAGATGCCGACCTCTTCGTGCCACAGCGTTTGTAGCCGTGCATCATCACCGCTCAGCCACGATTCGTAGGCACGGGGCCAAGCCTGCCGGAACACGCTCACGGTTGGCGCATCAGGTCCGTCGCCCGCCGCACCGGTCCACCGCCAGCGAGCGGAGGCGTCCCGGATCGCATGGCAGTGCTCTGCTTCATCGGCGCTCAGATGCTCCCAGCACGCCAGCACGGGCAGCGGGCAGCATGGGAGAACGGGCCACTCCGCGGCCAGCGCACCGCAGACTTGGCCGCTGGCGCTGCGCCGTGGACATCGCGGCTGGTACGTGTACATGACCTGCACCATAGCGGCCGTTGTCACCGTCACGGTTTCGGCGCGCAGTTGGACCCTCGCCGCTTTCGTGACGTTCACGCAAGCCATGTCAATGCTGCGGCGTTGATGACCAGGTGCATCGTGTTGTCCGCGACGATGAGCAGTGCGACAGCGAAACCAGGTTCTTTGTCCGGCCCATATCCGGTTGCTTGGCATTTCGCCCACGGCAGGTTCCAGCCGTGCGGCGCCAGCCAGTTCTTGAGCCACACCAGGTGGCGGGCGAGCCGGTACCGGTCGATGACCATGTGGGTGCCGGCGATGACGATGAGCGCCCACGGGGACTGCGTGAGGATGAGGAACGGGATCGTGTACACGAGGCCGTGCACCACAGCTGGCGTCCACCGTTTCGTTTTCTCGGCAGCCATCCACTCGGACTGGATGAGGTAGTCGCCGATAAGGTGCGCGATGAGGCCTTCGACGGTCATTGGTGTGCCTGTCGAGAGCTGCGGTCAGTGTCGGGTCGGGCGGTGTCGTCCATGGGTGCTCCCTGGTGTGTCGGTGCTCCTTTCATGGTGAGGCGCAAACAGGTTCAGGGTTGAGAAGTAGTTCTCATTTTGCGGTCGTGATCGGGCTTTCCAGAGGTCGTCTGGCTGTCCGGTGTTTCGTGACGGTGGTGCAGGCCGGCCCGGGTTGGGTTCACATGTCGGCGGTGCGGTGGTGTGTAAGACGGTCGAGTGCGCGCGCGAGTTCAGGCATGCGGGCGGCAATATGACGCTTTTGTATGGCATGGGTAGCGGGCGAATCACCAGGGACCGTCCATGCCATGGCGACCGCGTCGATGGGTTCGAGGTCGTCCAAGGCGTCGTGAGTTGATGGCGCGTTGGCGTCGGGCGGCTCAGGGTCGATACCTGCCGTGAGTCGGTTCATGGCCCTGCGGTAGACGGGGGGCACGTAGGTAATGAGGAGCATGATCACGGCGGTGTAGGGCCACAGGAGCACGGCGAACAACGCTATGGCGCCGGATTTTCGCATGGCGCGGCGGCGATCCCATTGCGTGAGGTCGTCATGCCATCGCAGGTGCTCTTCTCGTTCGCCGGTGAGGCAGTAGCGCGCGGCGGGCCGCCATGCGAGTGCGGCAATGGTGAGGTAGGCGGCGAGGATGAGGATGGTGAGGATCGTGGGATTCATGCCTTCGCACTGTACTCCACGTCACATAAAATTGACAGTGTGCAACTGGTTGAAACTGTCGGCCGCAAGTACGGTCCCTTAACCAACGGCTACGGCATGGTCCAGCGCGGTGCGGTACTTCCTCGTCCATGCAGCGCGAGCCTGTGCGTCCGGCAGTCCCTCAAGACCGCCGCGGAGATACGCGACCGCATCCGCGCTCTCGCCCATGACCGTCAACGTCCGGCCCGCATGCAGCTGGTAGAACGGCGTGGTGCTCCAGTAGATCACCTCCGGCGGGGCACCTTCAGCGGCCGCCACCGCGATCGCCCGGTCCGCCTGGTCCAAAAGCGGCCGGGCACGCTCACGTTCACCAAGCTCAGCATAGACGCGGGCGCGCTGCAACACCGTGTACGCCTGCTGCGCCGGATGGGCACCAGCAACACGCGACGCCGCGACCGCCAAGCTGAGCGCCCGGTCGACCCGGGCCCGGTTAAGCGCCTGATAGGCCTGAAACGTCAACGCCACCGATTGCAAGGTCGGATTGGCACTCTCGGCCGACCATTCCCACGCACGCGTCAGCGACATGCTCGCACTGCGCCATGCGGCAGTGGCGATATCGACCCAGCCGGCGAAGATCGCCCATCCTGCCGCGACGTCGACAAGCTCGTCACGACCGGGCCCGCGGGCCGCCCGAACCATACCGGTGACCTGGGTGAGGTTCCTGCGGGCGGCGGGACGAACGGCAGCAGAGCCAATCGCGTCGTCCAGGTGCCGCAGGGCATCCAAATCGCGTCGGAACGCAGCCACCTGAGCCAGGTCGATCCGGGAGGCCGCTTGCGCGTCGGCATGCAGGTGCGCTGCACGCAACGCCGTGAACGCGGTCGTGGCGAACTCCCGGTCGAGTGCCTGCGCGAGCCCGGCTGACGGCTGCTGCTGGCCGTTGCGGACACGGTACACATAGGCCCGGTCGAAGAAGTTCGTGTCAGCGAACCGGGCCACGGTGGTGCCCTGTCGGCGCAGGTAGCGGTCTATGAGCGTCCCGAATTCCATGCCAGGCCCTCCCCGTAGCCGAACTGACTCTTGCAATGGTTAAGCCTCGTCATCTTCCCAAACGCGACCGTCTCTTCCACAATGGGGCAGTCAGTCCCGGAAGGCAGATCCACAGCCGGGCACTGGCATCGGGAGCGGCAGCATGGTGTGCCGTCCCTCAGCGTGCCGCCGCTCCCGGCTTGCCGCACACAGCATGACGGTGCCTCCCGGCCCCGCACCGACCTGCCGTCCGCTGATCGCTCACTGAACGGACCTGATGCCCACCATCAACCGCATACTTAGTGCGACTGCCGCCCGCATCCGCGGGATTTGCCGAGCGGTCCCTGCAGCAGGTGACGGCGCATGAATGATGCCCTCCACCCGGTCGCCCCGTGCCGGTTCGACGCGGACCTTCCCGATATCAGCGTTGTCCTCGATGACCTGCTCCACCGGCGCCAACCTGTGGCGGCACTCCTGAGCGCGTTGCAGCAACTGGTTGGCCGACACCAGGGCGCTCCGGTGGCCACGCTGACTCGTGCGCATGTGCGGTCGGCGATCGCCGCCACCCAACACGACGTCTGGACTCCGAGGCAGCTCGCCGAATGGGCCAGCATGGTCCACGGTCACACCTGCAACCCGCCTCTCGGTGACAGCCCGGTCGGTTTCGAACCCGGGTACGCCGATAGTCTCCATGACGCGTTGGACGTGCTCGGACCGGTCGCACCAGCCACCCCCGACCTGGAGACGCTGGAGACGGTCACGGCCTTTCTCGACCGCAGCGACACGCAGCGTTACCGAACCGGCGTCACCGCGACCGTCGTCGTTGACGCAGCGAGCCTCGTCATGGCCCTCGTCGTAGGGACCGTGGCCTTCGGGTCCATCATTGCTCCACTCGCAGCGCTGCTGACCGTTGTGGCATTGGTAGCGACCGGTGTCGTGTTGGTGTTCGCGTTCCGGCCGTGGTGCATCGATCTGGACCGCTGCTGGTGGAGGATGCTGGGGCCGAGAGCCGTTGCCGCCGTCGCGTTCGCCAGCCTATGGTGGTGGGTTTCATGAGTCCCGATGCCATGGCCCGCAACGGCATTGCAATCATGATGTGACACCACGAACGCTAGGGAGGCGCACATGACCGACCACTACGGTGCGATCGGCGACGGGCCCACATCATTCATTGGTGCCCTCGGCGATGACGCTCACGGCTCCATGGAACTCAACGACCACGGCCAGCAGATCACGGTCGAAGGCGACACGGCTTGGGTTGACGGTGCCCTGATCACGCTGGCTGACGGCGAACAACGCCGAGTCGGATCCTACCTGCTGCGTGGCACTGCCCACGGCATCATCGCTGAGCGGTGTTAGACCGATCTGGTGCAGCTGCTCCAGGGCTGGCTGAGCACTCGTTCGGTCGGGGTTGCACCGCGTCAGCGGCCAAGGCCGGGGCGGGTCTACCTGCGGTTGATGAAACCGTTGGTGCGCGACAGCAGCCACCCGGGTACACCGCGGGTCAGGTCGCTGGCGTCGGCCAGGCCGATGTCCGCAAGCGGCTCCAACGACAGCGCGCCGATACCGACCGCGTCGAACGCGGGCGCCCACAGCCCGGCCAGTTCCACATAAGGCCGGGGCCGGTCCGGCCCACCAGTGACCCACCTGAAGAGAACGTCCACCATTGCCGCTGGCACCGCGTGACCTTCGGTGTGCACACGCGCCGCCCACACCAGGTCGTGCAGGCGGTCGGACTCCCACGATCCGGTCCGACCGGCGCGCATCGCCGTCTCCGGGTCGACTGGGACGATGCTCTCGAGTCGGGCCGCGGTGTCCTGCAGGGCGCGGGTGGCCACCAGCAGCCCCGCGGTACCGGCCGCCGCTACCGGTGCGATCAGCGTGTCCTCGTCGTCAGGTTCGGGTGACCCTTGGGGGCGCAGCGGCCCAGCCTCAGCCGCGAGCGCTTCCGGCATGACCGCTTCCCCGACGCGGAGGTTCCAGTACCGGCCGTCTTCGTCCGGAAGCCAGCGGCGGAACCTCGCGTCGACGACCGGCACGCCGGGCTCGGGCAAGCGTCGTTGCAGGATCGGGTCGATCGGTGGCAGCGCCGTGCCTTGGCGCCGCTGCTTCGGGGCCGGCAGAAACGCTAGTTGCTCGGGTGGGGCGACGGTCACCGGTCCGTACTTGAGCACCAAGGCATCCCAGGCGACCGGGCGGGCCTGGCTGGCGGCCGTGCCGTGTTCGACGTAGCGCTGGTGCCAGCGCGGGAAGGCGGCATTGCGCACCCATAGGTCACGGTCCACATCCGCGACTGCTGCCGGGTCGGGCTCGGCATGGTCGAACGGTCCCCACGTTTCCAGGCCGGAGCGGTCGGTGCGGCGCTACTCAGCGAGGCCTTGCTGCGTCTGGGTCGATGACTGGTAGAACCGGTCGTTGTTGCCTTTCGTGAACTCGTGGGCGGTGCAGATACCGTGCGGTACCGCCACAGGATCAGCAGTCGTCATTGTCGCGTTCTCCTTGTCGTCACGGCCGCCTCGGGCCTGCGGTTCGCATGCTGCGCCGAGGCCGTGATGCCTGTGTGCGGGTTAGACCCACGACCGTGCGGGTTGTCCGACCTGCCGTGGGCGGTGCATGCTCGCGGGCCTCTCCAAGGGCGTACCGCGGTCGCACCTGTCGGCCCGGGTCCGTCCTCGACGGCAGCCTGCGTCAGCCGGCCCCTGTCGGTGGATCCGTGTCAGCTACCTGCACCACCTGCGGCAATGGTGGGCCTCGGGCGAACGGCCATCGCCGCGGGGGCAGTTCGGCCGAAGCGCCAACGGCGCCAAAGCCGATACGTTGTACTCATGCATACCCGTCGTGATCTCCAAGAACTGATCGCCGCCGCTGACCTCGTGGAGCAGTGGAGCCACGTTTACTGGCAGGCCGGACATGACGGCACTGCGGCCTTCGACGCGACGCTAGCCGGGGAGAACGTAGCCGCCGCCCGGGAACGCTGGTTGGGCATGGTCGCCGCCGTGGACGGTCTGGAACGTGCCGTGGCGTTCGGTCGGGCAGCGAACGAGTACCTGGAGGCGAACCAGGCGGTCGGCGTAGCGGAAGCGCATGCCGACCAGTGCGGACGTACCTATGACGCCGGTATCGAGACCGGCGAAGCGCGCCACCGCCGGCACGTGGCGCACGAGGCACTGTGCCAGGCGGCGCGGCCGCGGGCCGGTGGCGGCACAGCGGTGACGGCCGCGGCATAGACCTCCGCAGCGGCGCTGCCGTCAGAAGTCGCATCAATGGTGCCGGTTTGCTGCTTGATGTGCTCGATCATGCCCTGAAGGATCGCCGTATGGGCCGTGCCAAAGGGCGTGGGTCAGGACCGTTCAGTTGGTCCGCTTCACTCGGCGACGTCGTGTTGCTGTCGCGCGGCGCCACGCTAACGTTCGGCATCCAGTGCCTGCACTCGGTCGGGTTGGCGACGGGACCCGAATCGGCAGGGTTGCCTATGCTTGAGCGGGCCCTGCGGCGACGCTGCTCCCCGTTTGCGCTCGGCAGGTCCGCTTGGAGACTGCATGACCGAGCACACCAACCCTGAGACAACGGCGCCCGTTAGCGATGAGGAGGCCGCAAGCGCGGCCGATGACCTCACGGACGGCATCGCCCACGAACGAGACCTGCACCGCCAAGCTGACACGAAGGCAGTCGGCGCCTTTGCCGTGGTCGGATTGATGTTTGCCGCGGCCACGACCGTGCTGCCGATGCTTGACATGGTCCCGCAGATGCTGGTGGGGTGCGCGCTTATTGCTGTCACCATCGCTGGTGTCAGCTTCGGCCTCGTGCTCCTGCCGCGGTCGTCAGCGGCATCGCAGCGATCCGTTGCAGCTACGGAACAACACGCGCTTGACCGGGTGCGCCACCCCTCCCGAAAACTGCGGGTCTGTGCAACGGAACTCGTGGCACTCGAACGCCTCACGCGTCGCAAACATGAATTGATCACGTTCGGCATGCTGGCGATGGGATTCGCGCTTGCTTTTGGCGCGAGCGCCGGAGCGGTCACCTCCATCACCCGCATGCTCTGAAGTGAACCCTACCGATCACCCCCACACCCCCAGGACCACTGCGACGACGGCACTGCGGCCCTGGCAGTGGGAGAACGAGCGAACTGGTCTGGGCCGGCCGAGCAGCGAGTTCCTCGTATGGGTCAATGTGTCTTCAAGAGCGCTGCGCACCTGCTGGTGAACAGCGGTTACGACGTCATCCGTTCCGCTGCGGCAACGTGACTCGACCCCGTGGCCGCTGTGACGAACGCCCACACCTGCTCGACGTGGGCGGGCGTGAGGCCCTGCCGCGACTGCGGCCTGATCACCAGATGCGCGCCCGCGCCGACGACGTCAACGTCGGCCGCTTCGCGGTCGTCGCACCACACGAAGGGCCGCCTAGACCGGGCGATGCGCTCCAGCGCGGCGCGTTTCGCCCCGGGTACATCGTCGTGTGGGAGTACGGTGTCGATCGCGCGGGGCCGCCGAGGCAAGCCCATAGCCATATGGTGGATCAACAGTGTCGTACGCATGACATATTATCATACATATGTATGATAATACGGCCTCTGTTGGACCTGAACGTTCACCGAACGAGCCCAGTCCGAGTCAGCCCTGCGACGGGCTCTGTTCCTACCGATAAGATTTTGCGTGATCGCAACGTTGAGAGGTATGCCATGGCACTGAGAACATCGCTGGCAGGTCGGGTTCGAAACACTAGCCTGCCAAAGAGCCATGCCCTTCTCCCACTCTTGGAAGCAGTCGTCAATGGGCTTCAAGCCATTGACACCCGATTCGGAGATGCAGTCGAAAAGGGACGCCTGCACGTCAGGATTCTGCGCAGCCCGCAGGATCCGCTGGACTTCGGATCTTCCGGCCCTGGCCGCACTGCGCTGAAACCGATCGTCGGATTCAGTGTCGAAGACAATGGAACGGGCTTCGACCCGGACAACATGAAATCCTTCGAGACCTTGGACAGCGAGTTCAAGGCGGGAATTGGCTGCCGAGGCGTGGGCCGTCTGCTATGGCTCAAAGCGTTCGACCGGATTTCGGTCGACAGTACCTACCAGGACGCGGCAGGGAGCCTTCACGGCCGGCAGTTTAGGTTCTCTGTGGCGGAAGAGATTGAGCACCTTGGGGAGCACGTCGATGCCGACGAACCTGGCACGACGGTGTCCCTGGAGGGCTTTAAGGTCGCTTTCCAGCAGAGCGCACCGAAGACCATCGAATCTATCGCACGTGAAGTGTTTGAGCACTGCATCTGGTACTTCCTCCGACCGGGCGGCGCGCCCGAGGTGACGGTGGCCGACGACGACGGGTCCGTCTCGCTCAACGCATTGCTGGAGGACTTCGTGTTCTCCGAAATGGCGCCGACGACGGTCGATGTCAAAGGCGAGAAGTTCACGATGGTTAACCTTCGATTCAGGTCCTCCACGCGCAGCACTGCGCCGCGACTGTATTGGTGCGCTGCGAACCGCGTGGTCTTCGAGGAGAACATCACCGGTAAGGTGCCCGGATTGGTTGGAAGGCTGAAGGACGAGCACGGTGCCGAGTTCACGTACGTCTGTTATCTGTCCTCAGGCTTCCTCGACGAACGCGTTCGCGCGGACCGTACCGCCTTCGACATCGACGAGTCGGTCTCAGGCAGGTTGGCAGCCGATGATGTCTCGTTCGACGATATCCGCGAAGGCGTGCTGGGCGAAGTGGAGAAAATCCTCGATGTCCCGCTCAGGGCGGTTCGCGAGGAGGGCAAGGAACGAGTCAATGAGTTCGTGAGCCGCCATGCGCCGCGGTACCGGCCGGTCCTAGCCCGACTCGAAGCGCTCGGTATCACCGTGGATCCGTGGATCAAGGACCTGGACCTCGAACTGCTGCTGCATCGGGCCTTGCAGAAACTCGAAGCTGACGCCATTGCCGAGGGGCAGGAAGTTTTCGCTGAGACTGGCTCCGTCATGTCCGAGGACTACCAGGAGCGACTCGCCCGGTATCTCGACAAGCTCAGTGACATCAATCAGTCCGATTTGGCGGCTTATGTCTCGCGGCGACGGGTCGTTCTGGACCTCCTGCTCAAGTTGATCCGATCGGACGATGACGGCAAATATAGTCGAGAGGACGCCGTCCACTCCTTGCTCATTCCGATGCGGACCGATTCGAATGAGATTGGCCCGGATGCGTCGAACCTGTGGATCATCGACGAGAGTCTTGCGTTCCATGATTACCTTGCCTCTGATAAAACTCTCAAGAGCATGTCGATCACCGGCGATGATTCGATCAAGAGACCCGATATCCTTGCCACGAGACTTGCTGATACGCCAGTGTTGGCGGCGGCAGGTGAAAAGCTCCCGCTGCCGTCCCTCGTCGTCGTCGAAATCAAACGGCCGATGCGCAACGACGCGTCGGAGGGGAAGAACCCGATCGAGCAGTGTCTCGGCTACGTGAAGCGTGTGCGCGCAGGTGGAGTTAGGACCGCTACTGGGCGCCCGATCCCGAAGTCCGAGGAGTCTCCCGCTTTCTGCTACATCGTGGCAGATCTGACCGAGACCATGGTGGAACGATGCGAGATGTCGAACCTGCGTCCGACCCATGACGGGCTGGGGTACTTCGGTTTCAACGAACCCGCCAAGGCGTACATCGAGGTGATGAGCTTCGATCGTCTTGTTAACATGGCCATGGAACGGAACCGGGCGTTCTTCGACAAGCTTGGCTTGCCGTCGGCGTAGCGCACCTGCATTATACTGCGCACATCTGTTGTGACTTCTCCGTCACTTCGAGTGAAAGCGACTCCTTGCCCCCGCGCAACACTGACACGCTAGCCGCCAACCGCAGCAGCCCCGATCCGGCCAGCAATCCAGCAAACGGTTCCGTTATAGGGCTGCGTGTCTCGATGGCGAGCATGGCGTTCTTCACGATCGCCTGCGGCCTGCCGGCAACGAACGTCGCTCCTGATCTCTGGTACCTCGGCGACGTGAATCCGCCCATGGACGACATGCACCGCAGCGCCGTCCTGTTCCTGACCGCCGCAGCAGTCGCGTTCCCGGTGTACGTGCTCGCCGCAGTCCATGTCGGCCTCACCCGTCGCGGACGCGCCTACCTGATCCTCGCCGGTGTCGCCTTCGCGGTCCAGGCGGTGCTCCACCTCATCGCGCAACCGTTCTTCGGCATCATGGCGATGATTCCCGTCGCCGGTGCCGGCATCGCTGCCGTCATTACCTCAGGATCCATAGGGAACCGTCTCGCCAGGCCGGCCTCCGCAAAACTGCACTTGTGGCCTGACCTCATCATCGTCCCATCGGTCGTCGCGCTCACCGCTGCATCGATCGCGCAACTGGGTCGTGAGTATGTTCCTGAGGAGCCGAATCCGCCGCGGACGTTCGACTCGTCCGACGCATGGGAACGTCTCGGGGCCGTTGTCGACGCTTCCATTCCCGTGATGGAGGACGTCGAAGGCTTCCAGGTCACCCGCGGTCCGTACTATGCCGACCTTGATGTGTGCGACGACGGCGCCGCATGGAACGAAACCTGGGTCGACCTGCAAATCAAGTACGGGTTCGGCACGCTCGAACCCAGCAGCGACACCAACCTCGCGTACATGGCGGCACTGCGAGCATCGTGGGACGAGGCCGGGTACACGATCACTAAGGACGCCTCCGCTGAAGCCGCGACCGGCGACGCTTCCGAGGCGTACGGACTGGTGGCAGTGCGAGACGATGGGATCACGGTCGCCTACCGTGTGGTGCGGGGGAAAGCCGAACTGGAGATTCGGTCCGGCTGCATTCGCAAAGTCGGTGCGATCGATACCGTCGACCCCCTCTGACCAGACAGCTGGTGCTGCCAGCCTCGCGCGGCAATGCCTCATGCTGAGCCGTTGCCGTATACGGCCCCAGAACGACCGCTTGGAGGTGCCCCGGAGGTGCCTGCTTCGCCAGTGCCTGCCTGTCACCGCTTCCCGGTGCCGTGGTTGACGAACGCCTACACACGTTGTGTGACGGTGATAGGCAGCCGGCCCGGATGGACGGTCGGCGATTTCACCGGGCGGTCCCCCAGGTTGGGCACGCCGCGCCAGCACCGGGCGTGCTCGGTCTTCCGGTTCAGATATAGGCGGGCCATCGGCACTCCGGTCTCGCGGGTGCAGTACTGGCAGCCGGTCCCTCGCGGCACCGACCTGGAGCAGGCTCCAGTTCATCTCGTTCAGCGCGTCGTGGCCGTACTCGTCGGGCCTGTCCTGTTCGATGAACGCGATCGGTCCTCACGCATCGCCGACGCCCTGACGATGCGCGTCAGCGGGCGAGTCGGGTGGTCCTCCGGGACGGCACCTGAAGGGACGACGATGAAGGTCTGCCCTCCGATGACGCGCTCAGGTGTTGGCGGCGGGTTCCTCCACGCCCAGCCCTGTGCCGCATCTTCGTCGCTGGAGCGCACCCAGATCTGGCCCTCGGTGTCGCGGACCCAGCCGCCGGTCTTCCACTGCTCGCTGGTCACGGGCGCGCCTCCGTCGCCGGGGCATCCGCGCTTCGTACGGCATACGGGTTGTCGATGAAGTCCCAGATGCGTTCGATGTCGTCCGGGGTCAGCCCGTGCTTCGACTTCGGGCGGATTTCGAGGTGCGGCCCGTGCTCGGTCGGCCCGCTGCTGTTCTCGGCTTCGTTGTCGTCGCACCAGATCCAGGGACGGCCGGTGGCGGCGATCTCGGCGATGGCCGCGTGCTGGACCGCGGGCACGTCCGCTGAGGGCAGTAGCGTGTTGATCGCGTGCGGCAGTCGGGGCAGTCCGAGGAGGTCTTCGACCACATGGATTTCGGGCCCCCAGGAGGTCAGCCAGACGAGCTGGACCGCGAGGGCCTTGATGTGGTCGCGCAGGCTCGGCGCCCACACGATCAAGAATTCGCCCACGCTGGTGCGGACGTGCTTCTTGCGGGGGCGTTCCGGCCATTTGGGGCGGGCGGCGTTGACGACGCCGTCGAAGTCGAGCGCGACGATGACCGTGCCGTCATCACGGTCGAGGATGGCGTCGAAGCCGTGCGGCTGGTCCCAGCCGTGAGTGATGGCCATGGGGCTTGTTCTTCCTGTCGCGGGTACGAGGAGCGGAGGGTGCCGACGCGATTGCGGCGGTTGACGTCAAGGCCGTGCAACATGAATGGGGCGCCTTCACGAGGCAGTCGATGCTGACCACGTCGCTGCCTCGCTCTCCACTCTTCACGACAGGCTGCGGTCTGCCGCAAGGCACGGCCGCTGAGCCTGAGGCACGGAGCAGATCGGTGACCGGCGGTGCGGCCGCAGCCACCAGGTGATGACCATGCGAACCGATACCGGCGCAGCACCAGCGCGCGCTGTGACCCTACGCTTAGGGGGTACCCAGCCCGGCCCTGAACGGTGCCCCTCCGACGCTGCAACAAGGTGGACCCTATGACGGTGTTCTCGCTCCAGTGGAAGATGGGGCATGCAGGTGCCGCCGACCTGGTCTTCGGCCGTGGGACCGCGAGCATCGAAGTGCGCACCACTTACATCGGTGACGGGCTTGGTTCCATGGTGCAAGCCGCCGTCGACTTGCAGCGAGGTTCACGGTCGGCGGTCGCTCATCTCCCTGCAGAACCCTCCGGTACCTGCCTCTTCTACGGCGGCGCCAGCAGCGAAGTGTACATGCAGATAGTTCAGTTCGCCGATATGCAGTCCGTGGCCGCCCGGTGGAGCGGCGGCAAGCTCCGGTGGCATGGACGAGTCGACACCAGGGAGTATCTCCGCACCGTCGCGTTCATGGCCGAAGAGGTGCTGGACCAGTGCGGCGGTGCCGAAGCCTACGCGAAGGCCTGGGGCGGGATCCCCTTCCCGATGAGTGAACTCGAAGCACTGCGGCAAGGACTGTCGGCCTGATACGTCTCTGCCGGCAGCTGGCCTGGTCCATTCCTAATCCTTGGGGCTGCTTGAAGAAATAGGTGTACGCCGCGAACCTCGGCAAACAGGAGCGTGGCGGCCCTGCTGCAGTCCCCAAGGGCACGGTTGAAACTGCCGGACTTGTGCTGTTTCGCTGTCCGGCCGGGTGGTGCCGACTCGTTGGGAGGCTGCCGCTGGGGCCCGGTACTTGCCGCCGCGATGCGACGATGGCTTCATGTCCCCCTCATTTCTCCCTGACGCGCAGACCGTGCGGGCCCCGCTCACCGCAGGCGCGGTATGGCTCATCACCGGTTGGATCGCATTCGCACGCCACTGACCGGGAAAAACTGAAGCGACCGGGTTTGCCGCTGATGTGCACACGGCGGCCGCGTTTTTCGACGCTGCCGGATCGCTCGCGTTTCTCGCTGTGGTCGCCTACGGCATCGGCACACTGTGGATGATCGAGCGCCTTCCGACCCTCCGCTACTGTCACCGCCTGTGCTGGGACTGGTCCCGCGGGCGCTGGAGTGTCCCACCATTTGCGCCATCACGGTACTGCGGTGCCGAAGGAGTCTTCACCCGGCTGCTCACCGATGCCCGCGGTGACCGCCCGTCCCTGTTCGCCGTCATGGGCGTAGCCGAGCCTGGGCGCTGTGGCCTGCTTGGTATGGCGCCGTACTCGGTGTTCTGGCAGGGATTGTTGCTTGGCTGCTGCTTCGGATTGCCGCGGGCCTGCTGGTGCGAGCGGCGTGGTCGGTGGTGTTCGAAGCGGTCGCGCTCGACAAATACGCGGCCTCGACACTGCGGAAGTGCGCACTTGAACGGTTCGGTCCGGCGGACCCCGGCCGTCCCCGGGAGTGACCAAAGCGCGACGGCGGCCCCGACGAAGGCAACTGCTACCGCAAGGGCGATTGAGCGACACGATTCCAGGTTGCCCGGCGCTGCCGTCTGTGAGAAGCTGCCGCGATGACTACATACAGCGAGACGGAAGTCGGCGCGCGGCTGCATCGACGTAACTGGATTGCGGGATTTGACGAACCAGGTGGACCCGAAGGTCGCTCTGGCTATGCGAACGGCGGTAACGTGCGGTCGGTCGCCCCTCGGTTCACTGCCGGGCTCGCCGTTCGAATTTCGGCACTTCCGCTTTGATCTCGGCGTCGCTGACTGTCAGGAGCGCGGGGTCGTCACCGTTCGCGAGCGCCATGCCGAGCTTCCTGTTGTACGCCGCGGACTTCGCGCGGAACCACACTTCGTCCTGCGACGGCGTCCGTTCGTCGCCCGCTTGCTCCGCTGAAAGCTTCAACCAGTCGTAATACCGGTTGTCCTCGGCGAGTTCCGCTTCGATCGCGTTGCGGTACTGGCGGGGCGCGCTGCCAGTACGGAGGCGTTCGCGACCTGATTCGATACAGGTGACATCGACGACAGTCCATGGATGCCGCCAACGTTCCGCAGTGACTTCCGGCGTGGCTTGGTTCCCTCGCATCGCGTGGTTTCTGATGCGCGCCCAACCCTGCCGGCCTGGTTCGATCCGGGACGGTTCATGCCCCGCTTTGCAGGCAGGAATGTCATCGAAGTGCCTGTGGACGCAGACTCCGGTCACTTCGACCGTGGCCCACAGCCGCCATGAGTACGGCTTCGACCGCGCCCTGGCCGTCATCGTGAACACGAGCCCGGTTTTCATCCGGTCGGGCCAGCGCACCACTGTGTGCGACAGCAGCATGCACGTTTGCTCGCCCGCTGAGACGGCGCGAACGGTTCCGGCATACGACGGCATATCCAGGTACCGCTGTGTCGGTATGCTGCTCACCGGGTCCGGGACCGCCGCTGGCCTGGGGATATCCATAAGTCGATCATCGCATCACGGTGCGGGCGGTGTCGACCGGCAACGCAGCCACGGACTATCGGACGCGTGCGAGCGCCACCGAAGCGGGACTGGCGTGAGTCGGTGGCGCCGTGGACAATCGAGGTCATGAGCGTCGACTATGAGTCCGTGCACCTGTGGAAAGCCGAACATCGACTTGCGGAAGCTGAAGCACTCCGCGGCTACGGCCCCGAAGGGCTGCCAGCGTCACTTCAGGAGTTGACCGTTGAGCAGCGCCTCGCTTACCACCAGGTGTTCGTCGCTGAAGCGCACCTGCACCTGGCGCTCGCGGCCGAGCATCGGACGCAGCAGCTGAGCGCTACTGCTACCAGGGAGACGCGATACGTGGACGAGAGCGAGGCGGGGCAGCCGTGGACCGACGCAGAAGATGACTATTTGCGGGAGCATTGGGACGATGAGTCCGTGCTCGGGTTGGCGTTGGAAACGAAACGAACCACCGCCGAGGTCGTTGTCCGGCTGAAGGAACTCATGCCTGACCACCCGCGAACCGTCGCTGAACTCCGCGCGGAGCCGCCGCATCTGCAGCTTTGAGTGCGTGCTCCAGGCACGGCAGCTCACCGGTAGCGGTTGCGGACGAGCCCGACGACCAGATCGAACTGGTCGGGGTCGATGTGGTCGGCAGCGAATCCGTGCCCTGCGTGCACTTTGAGCAAGTTGTAGGCCAGGCGTGTACCAGCGCCCAGCATCGCGTTGAGCTGGTGCACCGTCAAGTCGCTCTACACACGCGGTTTGGCTAGCCGCTGGCTTATCGCCTGCTCAGCAATGTCCCACAAGGTTGCGTCGCGCGCCGGTTCAGGCCGGTCTCCACGCCATGACAGTGCCTCCAGACGCACCAGTGGTTGACGGCGGAACGTGATGACATAGTTGCGTCCTTTGCCTTCCCCTGCGAGTTTCGCGAGCACGTCGAAATTTACGCGTGCATCCGACAGTGTTGTCCTGAACCCAGCGGTCTCCTCGTCTGCGGGTGCGAGCTGCGCGAAGGCCCGTTCGGTGTCGTCGGCAAGTATCACCGCCGTGCCCGATCGGTGCACCTCCTCGAAAAGACCGAGCAGGTCAGTGTGGGCGTCACGCAGGGCGACTCGTTGCATGTCGTGCTCCAGACGGGGAAGACCGTTGGCGGGAAGGTAGCACTCATACCCGGTTGGCGAAACCCTCGGTGCGCGACAGGAGCCAGTCGGGAACGCTGTAGGTCACGTTGCCGGAGTCGGCGAGGCTGACGTTCTCAAGCGGTGCAAGGTTGAGATTGCCGATCCCGACCGCGTCGAACGCGGGCGCCAGATGTCGGCGAGGCCTTCGGCGAGTTCGATGTATCTCCCTGCGCGGGTCGGCCCGCCGGTGACCCAGTCGAACAGCACTTGGATCATGATGTCGGGAACCGTTGCTCCTGAAACCTTTACCTTGCTGGCCCAGATGAGGTTGCCGAGGACGGCGGACTCCCACGAACTGGAGCGGCCCGCGCACATCGCCGTCTCCGCATCGACGGGAAGGACACCGTCGAGCTGGCGTGCGACTTCCTGAACCGCACGGCAGGCGAGGAGCAGTGCCGCCGGCCTCGGCACGGCGACGGTGTCACAGCGCCGCGGCCACATGCGGCCAGATTGCAGCGACCTCATCTCGGGACAGCTCGGTCATGAGTGCGGTGTTGCCGCCGTACGGGATCACCGCGAAGCGCTCGCCGCCCGGGCACGAGGCGTCTCGATGCAGGAGCACTGCGCTTGCGACCGCTCCGAACTCGTCATGTGCCGCTAGCGCCGTCATGACCGCCTCGGGTTCGTCCATGATCGAGGCGTACCGGTCCGGGCCGGACTCGGTCACGACCCGGACCCAGTGCCCGTCGACGTCGTCCCACAGCTGCGCACGTTGGGGAAGGTGGACGTTCATGCCGGGCATACGGACACCGATGTGCTGGTCCAGGCGAAGTTGCAGTCCCACGGGTGTTCTCCTTACTTCAGGTTTCTCGGTTCGGAGGAACACAGGGCTTCCCTGGCGGGTCCATGAGCGCAGGATCAGGCCACGAGGCAGGCACCTCATCCGAGACAGAACCAAGCTCGAGGCTTGACAGGTAGCCATCCTCGGTGAACAAGACGAGGTCGTGGATGTCATCGTCATACGCGGTGAGAGCGATCGGGCTAACTCGAGCGGGCGCCGGCGGTACCTGCTCGCGGTCCACTTCGAGTCCTGCTGAAGGGCACCCGCACGGGCATCCGGAGACGACCCGAGCGAACGGAATCTGCGCGCGCAACGCCGTGAAGACGGGGTCGTCACCGGCAAGGAGCACTTCCAAGGTGGCGACGACGTCGCCAGGAACGTGCGCGCCACGGTCGAAGTCAGCGCGGTCCCAGTGAGCGGCAGCGGTCATGACGATGCTTTCTCGGGGTCAGGAGTGAGTGCGAAGCTACGGTACTGCTCCAAGAGCTGGTCGCTGTAGGCCCCAGCCGCCCAGCGGACCGTCTCGGGGCGAGCGAGGATGATCAGCCCGAAGGGGCGCCGCGGATAGTACGAGAAGTAGTCCGTGCAACGCAGCAGCAGGACATGGATCATCGTCTGCACGGTCTGATCATCGGCGCTCCCGCGGAATGCTTCCAATCCATCGACGACGAACACACCGTGGGCGGACCGTCCGAACCCCTTCATGGCCTCGATCGGGTCGGTTTCGGCAGTGTCCGGCCCGCCGAGTTCGACGGCAAACGCGCGAAGCCAATGCGTGAACCAGACATGGTCGTGCTCCGGTGCCTTTGCCGCGAGCGCGGCCTGGAGCACGGCGGCGCTCGCATTGCCTGGCATCACATGGACCGGTGTAGCACTGGCGGCCGCGAGACCGGTCGCGGCCTCCCAGGTTCTTGACGCGGTCAAATACTCAGTCAGGGCGGTCTTTCCCGCGCCGGGTCCGCCAGCGACCAGTGCGACCGGTAGACGCCCTGAGCCTGCGGACGCCAATGCCCGCAGTAGCGGCAGAAAACGTGCTGACGTCATGATGGTTGCCGCTCTGGCAGGAGCGCGGTCACCAGCGGCCCGGCGGCCGCGACGAAGCCGTCGAAGGCCGCCTCGACGAAGCGGCCCTCGTGCCATCCGGCGACGCCGGCAGTGTCAAGCCCGATGAGGCTCGGCAGCAGCAGGATCTCCAGCGGGTAGTGCGGTGCGGCCTCGTCATCGAGCGGCGGATGGAACACGTTGGGGTCCAGTCGCCCGGTGACCGGGTCGGGTATGTCGTCGTCGTAGAGGATGCTGAACGCGTCCCAAGCCCGCTCCCGGAGCGACTGCCGCCGCACGGCAACATTCGGACCGATACCGGGCGCCATCGCGGCGACGACCCGCAGCTGCTCACGCATCGCTGGTGCCTGCCCGGACGTGAGCAGGCTCGTGAACCAGTCCCGGTAGGTGTCCCACGTGTCGGCGGTATCGGCGGCGAACAAGAACGCGAAGTCGCTCACGTCGCACAGGGCCGTATCGGCGAGCGGGTCGATCCCTGTGGGGGCGTCAATGAGGACCACATCGGGGTAGCGACCGGACGCCTCCGCAACGGCGGCATTGCATGCGTTGAGCGCAGCGGCAAGCCGGTCGATGCGGGGTGCGACGAGACTGCTGGAGTGCTGGGGCCGGTTGCTGCCGCGGGCCGGCGCCACCCAGATCGCGCCGGTCCCCTCACCTGGCGTGTACGCGCTCGGTGCGACCAAGTCCGCTGTGGCCGCTGCTGATCCCTCCATCGCGTCGAGCACACCGTAACGGGGTAGGGCCGCGCCGGGACCGAGCATGAGGCGCCCGCCGGGAGAGCGAACGTCCAAGTCCACCAGGAGCACCTGGCGGCCCTGCCCAGCGAGGTGGCGGGCGAGCATGACCGCGGCTGTAGTGCGGCCAGTGCCGCCAGTGGCGCTGTGAAGGACGCACCGGGCGGTGTAGGTGGCGCCAGGCTCAGCTGGTTCGTTCATCGTGGGGTTCCATTCAATGCAGCGGGGCGGGAGAGTCAGTCGAGGTCGTAGTCGCAGTAGCGGTTGAGCAACTGGGCGCTGTTCTGCTGCACGGCCCATCGCACCGTCTCGCGGCGGACGAACACGAGCAGCCCGAAAGGCCGGTCCGGTATCGACCGCAGATGGTCAGCGGTGTCGAGCAGGAGCACTCGAATCATGGTCTGTACGGCGTCGTCGCTCGCAGTACCGATGAACGCTTCCAAGCCGTCGACGACGAACAGGCCGGTCCGGGATTTCCCGATCTCTTGGAGTACGTCGAACGGGTCGGTGCCATCGGGGACGGTTTCGCTGAGGTCGGCAACGAAGGTTCGGAGCCAGTGCCTTCCCCACGTGTAGTCCCAGTGCGGATCGGGCGCCTGAAGCTGTTCCTGGAGGAACGGTGCCGCAGCAGTGCCAGGACTGGCGTAAACGGGAGCGGCAGCATCAGGACGGCTTGGCGGTGTCCAAGTGCTCGCGGCCGCGACCTGTCCGGCGAGCGCGGTCGCTCCCGTCTGCTCGCCGCTGACCAGGAGCGCCACCGGTAGGCGGTCCTGGTTGTCGATGGACAACCGGCTGATGGGACCAGGCAGGTCAGCGGCATTCGTCGTCAGGATGCGCTCCAGCGGCAGTCGGCAGCGGTGGCGAACGGGTGCGGTGCGGTTCGTGAGGTGGTCACCGCAGCGATGGTGTCAAGTATCAACTGGCAGTGTCCGCCTCGGGCTTGCCGGGGGTCGGTGACAAGCGGGCGAGCAGCTGACCATTGTGGGCTTCTGCGGATTCGGCACGGGCGAGTGCGGCTGCGAGGAGTTCCTTCGTTGAAGCCAGGTCCGTCCTGACGCCGTCCAGTTGTCGTTCGGCCGCGTCGGCGGCCCGTTCGGCGGCGCTGGTGCGGGCCTCGGTGCCTGCCAGGGCACGTTCCAGGTCGATGCGGGCCGTCTCCAGCTCGGCGACCCGGGTCTGGGCGGCGTCGTGAGCGCGCACGGTCCGCTCATGGTTGCGCCGCTCCTCATCGAGTGCGGCGTCGGCGGCGGACTGCGCCTGCTCGGCCGCACGGGCGCGCTCGTTGGCAGCCTGGGCTGTGGCGGCGGCGTCCCTCTCGCGGGCCTCGGCGGCGGTAAGGTCGCGGGCGGCCGTCTCGGCGGCGGCGACGGCCCGAGCGGCGGCGGCGCGCTGGTCGGCCAGGGCCTCCATCGCGGCCGCGACTTCCTGCCGGGCCTCGCGGACCTGTGCGTCCCGGTCGGCGACGGCCTCGTTCCGCTCCTTCTGGGCGGTCTTGCGGGCCTCGACGGCCTCCTCGACGTCGCCTCGGGCGCGGGCAGCGGCGTCCCAGGCGGCGTTCTCGCTCTCGATCGCGCGGTCGCGCTCGACCACGGCCTGCCGGGCGCGTTCCTCGGCCTGCTCGGCGTACGCGAGCGCGTCGGACTCGACCGTTCCGATCCCGGCCTGGAGGGCCCCGACCGTGCCGACGATGCCCTCCAGGAGGTTCTTGATCTCGGTCAGGCGTGGCTCGCCGGCCTCCAGTGCGGCGACGACGCCCGCGGCGCGGTCGCCGAAGTCGGCGATGGCCACGTCCATGCCGGTGGCCTGCTCGCTCTGGCTGTCCTTGGCGGCCTGGAGGCGGCAGGCGTCAGAGCAGTACTTGCGGGGCTTGGTCTTGGACGGTGGCAGCTCGTTGTCGCAGTCGCGGCGGGCGCAGTACCGGGGCGGGGCCGGGGAAGCGGGCGTGTTCATCGCCTCAGCTTAACAGAAAGAAAGAGATAAAGGAATCTGTATCTCAGATAAGATAACGGAATCTGAATCTATGACACAGCGATGGCCCGTGATAACGCCCCTTATCATGGGTTAAGATCGAGTAATGAGCGCGCGGCCGCCGCCTCGCGGGCGTCAAAGCTCGCAAAAGCCGCTTATGTGCGCATGGCATGGGCGCTGACCTGCGGTTTCGCTCGATCGAGGCGGCCGCGGCATCCCGACCGTGGCCATGACCCGGAACGACGCGGCCAAAGGCCGAAAAGGAGGAGGGCAGGATGAGACGGGGAATCACCTTGCGGCCGCAGTCGCGAGGCCAGCGCTGGGAGACCACACCCGATGCAGGCCAGGAACGTGTCCGTTATGCGGTAGGGCAAGGTACCAGCACCGACATGATTACTTGCGGGAATTTCCCGGACCCTCCCACGGCGGAGGCCCGCCGGTGAACGCCGTGCCACAGCGATTCGACCCGCACGACGGGTCAGGCACACCCGCGGTCCCCTCCAGCGTCGACGAGCGCACCCGCGCCCTATGGCGATCCGCCGACGAGGTCCTGGCCGACGTGCGCGAGGCCGTCCGCCCCGAAAACACCAAACGCGCCTACACCCAAGATTGGGCCAAGTGGCAGCGGTGGGCCACTCTCCACGGCCGCCCTGACCCCGGCGCGGCCGAGCTGGCGCACCCCCTGCGGTTCGTCGAGTTCGCCGCCTGGCTGTGGGAGAACGGCGCCCCCGCCGCCACTGTCCGTCGCCGCCTCGCCGGCGCCGCCGAGGGCCTGCGCGCCGCCCTCGCCGCCCGCCACGGGGCCACCGAAGCGCACCGGCTCGTCTACCCCGGCATCACCGCCGACGCGCAGGCCGTCCTTGCCGCCGCTGAGAAAACCTGGTTCGAGAACGGCGGTCGCACCCGCGGCGCCGAACGCGGCTCCGCGCCCGTCATCACCGTCACCGTGCTGCGCCAGCTCGTGGACACCTGCGGCGACGACGCCGCCGGTCTGCGCGACCGGGCCCTGCTCACCCTCGCCTACTCGTGCCTGTCCCGCCGCTCCGAGCAGGCCCGCCTGCAGATCGGCGACGTGACCCTGGTTCCCGAAGGCATCGACGTCGACTTCTGGACCGGGAAGTCCCGTGCCTCCCGCCGAACCGTCGCCGTGCCCTACGGCCGCCACCGCGAAACCTGCCCCGTCCGCTCCTGGACCGCTTGGCTTGACTTCCTCCGCACCGGCGCCACCCCGACCGGGCCCGGCGATCCCGCCTGGCGGCAGGTCAACCGGTGGGGCCACGTCCTCACCGGGGCCCTGTCGGCCCAGGCCATCGGCGACATGGTCACCCGCCGCGCCACCGAAGCCGGACTCGCGCTGCACTACACCGCCCACGGCCTCAGAGCCGGGCTCGCCACCGACTCCAGTGCTGACGACCGCGCCATCGCCCGCCGCGGCGGCTGGGCCGAAGGCTCGCGCCAGCTTGGCAAGTACCGGCGTGAGAAAGACCGATGGAACGACAACCCCGCGACCGATGTTGGGTTGTAAAGGGCGTTCGGCTGATGCTTGCACCTGGACCACGCGCCTGCGGCCATCGCCGAGTCCTGGCGAGCGCGACTCGCCACCGGCGAGCTCGTCGGCATCGCCGCCCCTGCCGCCGCATGGGGCCGCGCGGCCTGAACACGAGGCAAGGACGGCTATTCGGCGGGCTTGGTCCCGACCGGGTAGCCGTTCTCCATGTACAGGGTCTGGCCGGAGACGATCGCCGTCAGCGAGGCCTCGATCCGGCGGGCGACGAGCGGGTGCATCCGCTCGTGAACCTCGTCAACTGTGCACCACCACCAGGACTTGAACTCGGTGGGGTCCAGGACGATCGCGTTGGTCTGCGCTTCGGTGAGGCGGCCGCCGTCGAACACGAAGATGATCCCCTCGGTCCGCGTCGCGGTGCCGCTTGGCGGGACGTAGTCGACTGCGACGAGGCGCCCCGGTTCGATGACCAGGCTCAGCTCCTCCTTGACCTCGCGGGCGGCAGTGTCGGCCGGGGGCTCGTCCTTCTCGCCGGCCCTACCCGGTGCCTCCGCGACTTCCTGGTACGTCGGCTGGCACAGCAGCACGCGCCCCAAGTCGTCGGTGAAGATCACCGTTGCGGCGGTGCGCTTGGTGGGGATGGTCCTGGTGTGCGCGGCCGAGCCGATGTTCTTGCTCTGCTCGAACTCCGGAGCATCATTCACCCCGCGAACCTAGCGGCAGGCCGCACCGCAACACGCGCAATGCCTCGCGACACGAGCTCCGCTGTCATCGGCGAGAACAGGTCCGTCGATGCCTGCTACTGGACGACCTGTGCCTGACTGCGCTCGGCTACTTTGCGCCTGGTGACAGCTACCCGAGCACCGGGCCTAGAAAGCCCCGCTTCGCGTTCTTTTCCGATTACTGTCGGAGGGCCTTTCTGCGACACCAGGCAACGTGCCGCAGCCGCACCAGACTGGTCATTTTCTGGGCATCTGTGGTTGACTGGAAGCATGACCAGAAAAAGCCCAGAGCCGGGCGCGGTGGCAGAGGCGCTGCGGGCGCTGCTGCGCCGCGGGCTTCCCGCCGCACCCGACGCGGTCACCCCCGCGCTCCTCGATCTGCGCGGCGTCGCCGCGCGCGCCGCCGACCCCGCCGACGAGGCCAGCCGCCGGGCCGCGCTCGACGGCCTGTTGCGCTCCACCCTCGCCCGCTTCCCCGACGTCAAGCACTCCAGGTCCGTCCGGGCCCTGTTCGGCATGGCCCCGGCTGAGCCGGGATGGAACCTCACCCGCCGGAGGGACGCGGCCGCAGCCGCGTGCGGCATGGAGGTCAACCACTTTCGCAAACGCATCGAGCCACGCCTGGTCGAGGTCGTCGCCGCATCGCTCGTCGCCGACGACGAGGCCTTCACCCGCACGAGCGCGATCGCGCCCCGGCTCACCGCCGCGACCGCACGGCAGCGCATCCCGGCCGAGCCGTTCGCGTGGGAGGTCGCCGAGCACGAAGCAGCGCTGACCGCAGTGTGGGCCGCGATCTACGCCCTGCGAGCCGAGCTGCTCACCATCGAGCGGCTCCTCAGCCTCGGCGCAGGCCGCAGCGAGGTCGTCCCCCACGCGGTCGACGCGGCCTGGGCATGGGGCCGGACGCGGCGAGCCGCCCTCGACTTCACCGACGGCTGGGACACCGGCCTCGATCCCCACGCCCTGGTAGCCCTGGCCGGATGGGCACCAGCCCTGGCCGCGCCCGAGGCCGACCGGCTCACCCAAGCTGCCGCGGCCGCGAGCGACCGCACCGCGTTCCTGACCGCCGTCCGCAGTGACATCGCCCTCTCCGACGCCTGGATCGAACCGTTCTTCCACACCACCAACACTGACATCGACTAGTAAGGACCAACCGCATGACCAGCCAACTCCAGCGAGCCGTCGACCTCGCCGCGGCCCAGAACCCGCGGCGCTACGTCATCACCGGAGGCCCCAGCTCGGGCAAGGACGACCTTATCGAGGCCGTCATCGCCGCAGGGCTCCCATGCATGGAGGCCGAACCCGGCCGCGAGATCTACCGCAAGCACCGCGAACGGCTCGGTCGCCACCTGCGCAAAGAGGACCGCCGCGCCTACGCTGCCGAGGTCCTGGACGCCTTCGTTGCCGAGTACGTCGGCCACACCGCCGGGATCCGCTTCTACAACCGGGGCATCCCCGACGGGTACGGCTGGGAGGGCTTCTTCGGCCTGCGCCCCTCGCCCGACCTTGAGGACGCGACCGCCCGCTACCGCTACGACACCGTGTTCGTCCTCGATCCGCTCGACCGGTTCGAGGACGCCGACGACATCGTCTGGGCCAAGGAACGCGAGATCCGCCGCGTCCACGAGCTCGTCGTCCAGGGCTACTACGACGCCGGCTACGAGCCGGTATTCGTTGCCCCCGAATCCGCGGCCGCGCGGCTGGACTTTATCTGCGCGAACCTCCGCCTGCCCAAGCCCGACCGGAACGGAGATTGAGGACATGTCCGATCCGCTGCTGATATCGCCCAACAGCATCCTCGCGAACGCGCTGCTGCGCTCGGTCGACCTGCTGCGCCCCCGCGTCCACGCTCGCCGGCCCGCCCGCATCGAGTTCGTGGTCGGCACCCAGATCAACGGCGTCCCGCACCTGGGCACCAACCTGGTCCAGACCGCGGCGTTCCTGCTCGCCAAGATCGCCCGCCGCGAGTTCGGCATCGAGGCGATGGTCCGCTTCGGCGCGCTCGACAACGCCCCGTACGAGGTCGACCTCGACCCCGACACCCACCACGCCTACCAGCGGACCTACGTTCACGCCCTGGGCAAGGACCGGATCGGTGAGATCATCGACGGCTACTACCGGGCGTTCTTCGACTCGCTCTCGGACGCCACCGACACCGCTTACGTCGTGGAGACCTACTCGGGCCAGCAGGCCACCCCGGCGTTCCGGGCCGAATTCCTGCGCAGCCTCGACCACATCGAAGCGATCCGGTGGTGGCTGGCGCCCTCGCACGGCGTCATCCACACCCGACTGCCCTGCCCCGACTGCGGTTGGGCCGAGAAGCGCGGCGAGCGGACCCGCCTGACCCACCTCGACGAAGACGGCGCCCGCTTCACCGCGGTGTGCTTCGACCACGGCGACTACGAGGTCCACATTGACCCCGAAGATGACTCCCCGTACCTCGACCTCGCCACGCTTTACCGCAACCTCGTCAAAGAGCGACTGGCCGGACGCGACGCGAATGTCCTCCCGGTCATGGTCAAGGGCGGCGACTGGGCCTTCGGGTGCCAGCTCGTCGACGGCGCGCTCGGCGCGATGGCCACCCCGCCCCTGCAAGTGCCCATGCGGGTCTTCACCCCGCAGGTCCTAGCCCCCACCGGCGCCAAGCTCTCCAAGTCTCTGCTGCGCGAACGCGGCACGGCCGCCCTGCCGGCCGACGTCGAGCCTTGGATGCTCGATACCACCGCGTGGCCCGGCGACGTCGACCATTACGTTGACGCCCTGCTGTAGCTGGTCGGCGAGTTGCTGACCGACCCCAAGCACTTTTTCAGGTCCTTCACCGTCAAAGAACTCGGACGACTTATGAACGCTCGCCCTGCCAGCGTCGCCACCCGGCCACGCGCCCACGAGATGGGTATTTACAAACGCTACTTCGACCTCATCGCCTCCGGTGCCAAGACCACTGAAATCCGCGTCAACGATGCCTCTCGGCGCAAGATCACTGAGGGCTCGCTGATTCGCTTCCGCTGCCGTGACGATGAGGTCCTTACTCGTGTCACCCGCATTGTCCGCTACGCGACCTTCGAGGACATGTTCGACCACGAGGCCGTCGCTTCGGTCAACCCCACCGCTACCCGCGAGGAACAACTCGCCAACATCCGCCAGATCTATCCGCCCGAACGCGAAGCCCTCGGCGTTCTCGCCATCGGCATTGCACTCGTTTCATAACCGCATCCGCTCACACGCCGACGGCCCACCCGGTTCGTGTTGGGGACGTCGGCGTGTGAGCTGGCGCGGGGCGGACTCGTTCAAGATGAACGGTGCCTGCCCACCCCGTCGACCGGGTGCGGCAGTTCACGCTGGTGGGGCGACGACCAACGGCGAGACGTGCGCGTCGGCGGCGTACGGCTACCGGCCCAAGCAGCCCAGATCGGTTCGGCCTCATTCGTCGCGGCGGCCACCAGCCGCGCGCCCGGGGGCCGTGCCTCGACTGCGGCGACAATCGCCGTCCCGCGGCCGTGAAGGCCTCGCGCGACCTTGAACATCTGGATCCGCAGCGGCCGCTTCCGGAGGTCGGGAACGCTAGCCCAGCGCCGGGCGAGGTCGCATCCTCAGTCCAGGTAACGGTTCTTATGGCGGCTGATGCCATGTTGCTTGCCAGCAGGCTTCATTGATGGGCCTCAAGACCGGTGTTGCCGTCCAGGAGTGCGCTGCGCGGTCCCATCCACGCCTTGCTCAATGCGATAGCCTGAGCTTTCGCTGCCCAGACCCGGTCGCGTGCGGCGCGGTCGTTGATGTTCCCGGCCTGGTGCAGTTGCTCGCCGACGGTGTAGCAGGCCTCCGGCCATGCCTGGATCGACGCAATGATGGCCGAGGCTGCTGCGGTGCCAGCGCTGGCATCGGTGCGCGTCTCGCGCCAGTTCGCTTCCCGGAGGGACCGGTCGCGGCCTGTGCGATGCTGTAGCTCCAGCGGGCCTGGTTCTTGTAGTACCAGGCCTAGGTGCGCAGGACGTCAGCCGGAGGCGTCAACGCCAGGACCGGGACGGGATCTGAGTAGTAAACGTCTTAAAACAACGCTAAGGGCAGCCGCTCGTCGAGGACGAAGTCACCGGCGTCGGGGAGCGTTTCAGGTCGACCACTTCCTCCATGTCAGCGGCCTCGCGGGCGGCGACGATGGCGATTCGATCGTGATCAGGTCAGCGGGGGTGCATCGAAAGATGTCGCAGAGCGCGGCGAGGAGAGTCAGCGACAGCCGTTCCGGTGCCTGGGAGACCAGCCGCCGGACCTGACCCTCCGACAAGTCGAAGCCCCGATCGGCAAGGTGCGGCCCGAGATCGGTGGTCACATACATGCCCTTGGACCTCATCACGTCGCGTAGGTTCCATGCGTAGGTGACCTCGCGTTTCAGCGGGTGCTCCCTTTTGGGTTCATCGCTGGGACAATCCTGAAGCGCACCGTGGTCAGTCGCTCCCGGCTGTCGGTCCGTTTCCGCTGTCCAGACGTTGCACCACAGACACGCCCAAGCCAGGTTCTCCCAGTCGTTCGTGCCGCCGTCGACAATCGCCAACCGGTGATCAAGAGATCCGATGCGTCGGCCTACCATCGCCCACGGCATCGGCCGTCCGTCGTGACCGGTGGGGCGACCCTCCAGCGCGAGCGAACCGCAATACGTGCAGCGCCCTTGTGCGGTTTCGGCGACCTGCCACACCTCTTGTGGAGTGATGCTTCGCTCCGGTCGCCCGGACATGCGCCGTTCACGGTTCGCTGTCTTCGCTTTGACGCGGCACCACTCGAGACGCTTGCGCTCCGTCGTGCGGGCGAGATAGTCCTCCCAGGAGGTGTAGACCGGTGCAGGCAGCTCGGCACCGACCGTCTCAGTGGGAGCTTCGAACGCGGGGCGAGACTGCCACGCCTCCTTGAAAGCGCGCGCTTCTTCCGGTGAGGGTCGGGCCGTCCTCTCGATGGGACGCTCGGCATCGGGGACGGGGAGGACGAGTTCGTCGGGCGCGGGGGGTTCGATCACCCTCGCTATCCTATCCGGCCCCACACAGTCCAGGCGCCTCCCAGTCGATGCTCCGGACTGGCGGGCTCTTTCGGGTTGCTGCTCCACTCCGAGAACGACCCGGCAGACCCGGTTGCGCCGCTCGGCGCACTAATGTCACCGCTCATCGATCAAGAAACCACTCGAGAGGGACGAAAGGGACAGATTACATTGATCATCTGATAAAGACTTCGCATGGGGCTGAGTCGTCACATCGTTACGAACCTGGCTGCCAGCGGTGAGGACGTTGAGCTGTACGCTGTGATGCGTGAAACGACCCATGAGACTCATGCGGCGAGGCAGTGCGTGACCGTCTACCTGCTCAGCGACGGTGACTACCTCAAGATCGGTTACACGTCCCGTTCTATCGAGGCGCGCATCCGTGAGCTGCAGACCGGCTCGCCCCGTCCCATTCAACTCCTCGGAACCATTCCCAATGCAGGCATGGATGTGGAACGCGAACTACAGGCGAAATTCGCCAACCTTCGTATCCGTAGCAATGGCGAATGGTTCATGGCTTCCCCTGCAATCGAAGCAGAGTTTCGCAAACGCAGGGAAGCCTTCGACGCTGAGTTCCGTAACGAACAAGAGAAGCGACGTGAGGAGGCAGAACGAAAAAAGCGTACTCAGGAAGAATTTAAGCGCAAGAGGAAGGAACAGGAGCAAAAGCGGGAAGAGCGGAAGCAGGCGATTCGAAATCTTCCACCCGATGTTCGCCGGAAATGGTATATCAAGCGCTGGATAATTTGGGCGACTGTAACACCCTCTCTCTTTGGGGCTATGCTGCTTACCCCTAAAGATCCAGTGATACTTTGGGGAACGGTCAGAATATTGCTCTTTCTGACATTTCCAATATGGGGATATGTGTGGGGACGAGCCTTGCCTAAAAATCCCGCGATTAACTAAGAGTGTGTCTCGGTTAGTGTGGGTGAGGAAGTGCAGAGTGGTTGTGGGCAGTTCGGTGTGTGATGGAGGTAGAGCAGCCCGGCTGTCTTGGACGGGCCCCGGAATGCTCGACGTACGGCAAGCTCGTCGAACCGGGTATCGTCTGCGGCCATGGACATTCCAGTTGAGCGATCGTGGCGGCGAATCGCCGACTGGACGGCGCAGCACGCGCCGTCGACCGCGGCGGCGATCCGCCCAACCGCGGGCAAGGCCGAGATCGACCGCACCCGGCACGCGGTAGATCGTCCCCTGCCGGCTGATCTGCTTGACTGGTGGGGGCTCATGGACGGCATCGACGACGCCGACTCCCACGTCTGGTCGCCGATCCCCCGTTCTACTGGCCGTTGCCGGTAGCCGAGGTTCGCGAACAGTTCGCCAGTCTCTCGCGGTTTGCCGATGAAGCGTGCTGCGGCGCAGATGGTGCGCATGCCATGGCGGCTGGGGAGCGGATGTTCGGGTTCTGTACTGCCACGGTGCCGATCGGTCGGGATGGTGGCGGAGACGTGCTCGTGGTCGACCTCCGCGATGGTGAGCGGCGCGGCTGCGTCATGGAGTGGCTCGCCGAGGAGGGCTACGTTGCGACGGATTGGGCCGGAACTGGTGCCATGCTCGCCGATGTCGCCGACCGGCTCGAGGACCCGGCGCAGACCGCGATCGGCGAATACGGGATGTTGGAATGGGCCTGAAGCGTGTCTCGCTCGGCGCGCGAGAGGTCTGGTAACGCTCGTGTGCGGATAGTTCAGCAGCCTCGAGCGAAGCGGTGCAAGAAACGCCACCGCTGATCAGGGCATGTGAGGCCGCCAGGCGGCACAGGACCCTGACCCGTCATCCTGTCGTGTCAACGGCCGAGCGATCGGCCGCCGCGCTAGCATGGCGGCTCGGGGATCATCCCGTGCGGCTGACGTTCTCGATGCCGACGACGCAGACCGCCTCATCGACGCGGTACAGCACCCGCCATGCGCCGATGCGGGCCCGCCGGTATTCCGGCCCCCACGCCACGGAACCGGTCGGGCGCGGGTTCTCTGCAAGCGAGTCCAGAAACGCCAGCAACTCCTCCAGCCCCCTGCCGTGGGTCGCCATGAACCGCGAAACCTGGGTGACGACGACCGGTTCCCACTGGACGTCGTAGCTCACTTGGCTGCCGCATCGGCTGCAGCCTGGCGCAGCAGTCGCTTGGCCTCCTCATGCGGGATCGGCTGCACGCCTTGGGCTCGGGAGATCTGGTTGCGCAGCGCCGCGATGGTGTCCTCCATGTCCTCCCAGTCGCTGAAGTTGACCACCAGGGCGATGGGCTGGTCGTGGTCGGTGATGACGGTCTGCTGATGCGCGGCCGCGCGACGCACGATGTCGCCGAGCTTGGGGCGCGCCTCCGTAATCGTATAAGTTGTCATGCAACTATATTAACATGACATGCATGTCAGTTGCATTGTTCAGGCTCGGGCGCCCCGGCCCACCAGGGCATGATCGAACTCGGCCGCGCCCAGAAAACGACTTTCAACATGCGGCTTGCGCGGGTCGTACGCTGGCGGCAGTGACGCTGCGAGGGCGGCTTCATGGCCTGCATGACCATACACCTGAGCGACGACCAGGTGTCCCGGATCCAGGCCGCAGCCGGCGCCGCAGGCCTCTCACCTGAAGACTGGGCCGCCCGGGAACTACGCCGCGCCCTGCGGCGCCGCCAGATCCAGGCCTACAACGGCCCCGACGCCGACACGATCGCGTGGAGGGCCATGGTCGACACCGAGCAGGACGCGATGCGGCAGGACATGGCCTCCGACCGGGAACCACCGGTGTGTTCTCACCCGACATCGGGTCAAGGCTCGTAGGGCTAGGGCCAGGGTCGCTACCGCGACAAGGACGGCACTTTCACGTTGCTTACCAGCGCCCCGGCCCCAGGAGCGCGGCATCACTCGACTCGACACCGGTCCGGATTCTGTTCCGGTGATTGTTCCGAACATTTCACCAGTATGCTGGTCTGCATGACTGTGAAGAAAACTGTGCTGCTTGAACAGCCGGAAGCCGCCGCCGTTCACCGGGCTGCGCTCGAGGACGGCATCTCCGACTCCGCGCTCATGGCCCGCGCCATCGAGGACTACCTCATGCGCCGCGCTGTCGACCGCCTCGATGCCTACGTCCACACCACCGGCGCCGACGCCCTTGCCACAGAGCACCGCGCCGATGACGCCGACGACGAGGCCATGGCATGAAGCCCGGCGTTCTCTGCGCCAAGCCGAGCACCGGGGCGACGGTCCTGGTCGTTTCCTCCGAGATGGTGAACCTCTCCACCTACCCCACGGTCCTGGGGCTGCGGTGCAAAGCCGAGGAGGGGCCGGGCTACCCGTTCACCGTGCCTATCGGCCACGGCCTGTGGGCCTACACCATGACCATCGCCCCCCGCGACAAGACCGACCTTGAGCCCGACGGCCGCCGCACCGACTCGCAGGCGATGGTCAACGTCATGAACGCCCTATTCCGCATTATGCGGCAGGACTGATCCCCTGTAAGCAGTCTCCACCGCCGAAGGCCCACAGCACAGGCTGTGGGCCTTCGGCATGCGGTTCACTTATCGGATCATCCGAATCCAAAACACGCTGACGAACGCCGTCACGACCACGACCGCCAGGAATAGGGGCGCTGGTAAGACTTGTCCGCGCACCCGCTGATGGACGGCTCGCGTGGCTTCCCGGGCCGCGTCGAGTGCTGCGGTGCGGCCCGCAGCAGCGTCACGACATTCGCGAACGTCCTGGCGACTGCGGCATTCGAGGTCATGGACGGCGAGTTCGTCTTCCTCGATCGCATCCTCCTTGACATCGTGTCGATGTACCTACCGGATTCGGTGATGCAGCACCTAGTGTTCATGTCGTCCGCTCGGTGGAGCGAAGGCCTGCGGCAGTTCAGCACCGGCGACCGCACCGTGGCCTGGCTCCAGGCGGTTCCCATCAGCGAGAACGAACTGGAGTCCGCGCGCCGCCATCGGGTCGGGGCCGCATCGACCTCATGGTGGAGCGCAACGTCGACGTCACCGATCTCGACCGTGCCCCGGTGGTCTGAGGGCCACCGCGACAGGCCGAAAGACAGCGAGCAAGACTATTGCGCGGCAACGCGGTCCAGGTGCCGCCGCTTCACCGCCACTATGCGCTCGATGCAAGCCCGGAAGTCTTCGAATCGGCCGAGCGCTTCGCCGGCGTCGATCCAGACGACGCGGCCTGGGGTGGCGGTAGCGGATCGGTGGATGACGATGAGGTTGAGCCGCTGCCCGGCCGCGACCGGCATGACGTTGGCGGGGTCAATGCCGATGTTCTCCAGCACCTCTTCGTCCTCATACATGCGCAGCAACTCCTGGCCTTCGGCCCAGTTGCCGCCGCCGCGCAGTTCAGGGAGGCCGAACAGGCCCATGCCGAAATAGCAGGCCTTCCAGCCATCGGCGGCCAGGAGGAAGTCGCGAAAGCCCGGTGGGAGGGCCTCACCGGTTTCGGTTTCGTAGGTGCGCAGGGTCGCTTCGGTGTTCGCTGTGCGCGGGCGCGTGTTCGCGTGGGTACCGGGCTCGAGTGCGCGCAGCCGGGCGTTGACGTCGAGGGCCGCGGCCAGCAGTGTCGGCAAGGTGTCGCTGGTGCTCATCGCAGATCCATTCGCTCAGTTCCGGAGGTCCAGGATGCCGTTTGCGGCTTGGGCCCGCCGACGCCGGGGCGGTATCGGAGTCGAGCGGATCGTCACCGTAGCGGGGCGGTGCCACCACGAGAGTGCGTGTGGACGGTCCTCGGTAAGGTGGCCCCGCACCTGAGTGCATACCTGATCAAACGCTTCCCCTCCGGCGCCCCGGCGACCTTCACTTCCGACCGTGAGGCAGCTCAGGCCGAGGAGGTTCCATGAACGAGTTCGACTCGTTGCAGTGCCTGGCGCAGCTGACTAGTATGAGTGAACCTCCTGTGCTCGACGAGACGCCCCATGTCTGGTGACATCGAATCGACGGCGATGAGTTCGAACGGCGAGCACACCGTGTACCCCATGACGGACGCCCTCGCCGGTACTGACGAAACCGTGTTGTGGCGCTGGGGCTTCGGACCCTGCGCTGCAGTGATGGGCCTGTCGCGGGTCAGCTGCGCGTACTTTGGTGACAGGCCGTGGGGTGGTCGTACCGCACTGACTGGTCCGCCCGCCGAGGCGATGTCAATCTCGGTGGGATCGAGGTGACCTGAATGAAGCGCAAGCATCCGTGGATGCGGGTCTCGGATCGATGGATTGAGTTCGCACTAGTCCCGCTTGCGCTGGCGACGGTGCTCGGGGTCCTGTGGTCGAGCGCGTCCTCCGGCGGTCGCGAAGACGAGTATGGGATTGCGGCCATTGGCTTCGGCATCGTCTGGGGCGTGGTGCTCATTGTCGTCGATCTGGTGCGTTACCGGCACAAGGCGGCGTGGCTGCTGGTCTGGCCGTTGGTCGGGGCGGTGTGGGCGGCGTGGTTCGGAGTGTATGACTACGCGATGGACGAGCGCGGCCTCATCGAGGCGTGCCCGGTGGCCACCACCAGCGATGAAGAGGTTGAGACCCGGGGTGGTGGCACGTACTGGGAGCGGACCTACACGCTTGCATGTGAGCTGGTCACGGTCATGGTGACCGACCGGATCGACAGTCAGTCCGTCGACTACGACACAGGCCCAGTCGATCCCGGGTCGTTCGGCCCGGACTCGTTTGTCACCGGCGGTCCACTCAAGCCTGAGACCATCGAAGTCGAATACGATCCGTATGGCCTCCTCGCTGCCCGCGCCACTGATGAGACCGGGCCCAGTAGCGCATCGATGTTGTGGCTCGCCGGAGGTTTCCTTGCTGCTGGCGTTGGTATCCGCCTGAGCGTCGCCGTTGCCCGCGCTTACCCTCTCCACCGTCGGGCCCCAGCCTAACCGGTGGAGACAGGCCTCGTGCCCCCAGTTTCGGGGACATGCGTACCTATGCTTGCGCGATGCCCAATCGCTCACTCTCAACTGCCACAACTCCAAGTTGTCGGGGCCAGAGCACGGCAGGGTGTTCAACGACGTCCGGCCCCAGCAGGCCTACCATGCTGACAAGAGTGGTCGATAAGCGACCGATGCTCCACAGATTCCGCAATCACACCGAATGTCCAGATTTCTAACTTACGCGGATTCGGTCCACCGGTGATTTCATTGCGGGACACTGAGGCAATGGAGTGACCACGACGGTTTGCCGTGGCGCTGGATGGCCTGGGGCTCGCGGGCTGCAAAGCGCCCCCAGCACGAGGGCTCAGGCGGCGAGGGGGCAACAATGGAAAACCGGATCCGTTCTTTCGCAACTTCAGTCAAGGGCAAGAGAATTCTCATCGCATCGGGCGCGGCCGTGGTTCTCCTGATCGGGATTATTGCGGCGACGATCGCAATGCAGCCTGAGCGGAAGACTTGTGAAGAGTGGGTGGCGCACGCGTTCACTGAACCAGGTTTTGAGAGCAACATCGGCCCTGCATGCATGTGGGGCGGCACCGATCCCGACAAAGCGTATTCCCTCGAGGAGCTGGAAGATATCTCTCGAGAGATGGAAGCATCCGGCGAGGGTGGGGATCTCGGCGACTTGTTTCCCGAGGACGAGTTCACAGCGACCGAAGAGTCGTTGCCCCCGGGTTACAAGATGTGCGAAGACTGGCTGATAGCTCCCGCCGATGAAGTCTGTGAGTACTACGACGATCTCCTGAATGAGCCGATCACTGAGGAAGAGCTTCAGGTATTCATCGACTATGACGAGGAGTACGCCCGCTGCATGGAACTCATGGGTGAAGCAGCTGACCGAGGGGAATACGACGAGGCGCCAGGATATGTGGAATGCGACGAGTGGGTGTCCAACACTCCTGAGCCCTCGCTTGAGGAACTTAGGAACGAGGAAGATTAGCCGATCCGGCCGCAGCGGTGTGTGGCTTTGAGCGATTCGCGCAGTTGCTTCAATTTAGGGCTGAACGGCAGGCCGTGGGCGGCGGTGAGCGTCGCGCGGTGGCGCCATGGCCTCACCTACCGGGGCCCGGTGCCGACCGGCTCCGCCGATCTCGGCTGGACCCGGCCGAGCATCGCGCCGTTGCAAATACCAGGGTGCGATTGCACCGACGCGGTTGGCCTCGATCTTCGCCCACGTGCCGTCGCCCTCGTCGTAGATGCCGTTGGCCATCAGTATTTCGATGTTCGCAACCGGGAGGCCGAGGATCGCGGCGACCTTCGATCGTGCCGTCGCGATCGCCTGGTCGGAGGTCGGTTCGGTGACGGCGCAGTGTTCGGGGGTGTCGATCACTTCGAGGATCCACCCGTTCGTTGAGCGCATGTCGAGCGCGTGCACGGTCGCGGACGGAACCGCGTCAGGATCCGGGGCCATGCCTTGACCGTACCTGGAAGCCGAACAGGCCCCAACCGCCGAGGTACTCCTGCAGGCAGAGAAGAAGTGTCTCGCACGCTATGGTCGAGACGGCGTTCACTTGCTGAAGTACGAGCGACCCGAGGAATGTTCGATCGCGTCTTCAAGCTCTTGCCCCTGGTAGGGCATTTCATTGATCCGAAACAACACCACTTTCCTTGACCTGGGGGTCCAGCTCAGATCAACACGATGGCCGCTTCTGGAAAATTGGGGGAGCGCACCGATCTTGTTGGCGTCATCGTGAGTTAGTAGTGACGATTCGAGAACAAGCCGATGGCGCACCACGGTGACGGCATCGATCGCAGGCCATGGCAGCCACACTTGGTGAGCCCGAGATGCCAACAGCACGCCATCCGCGTTCAGGACCATCCGAACCCGCCTCCAGCCACTATTGGCCATCAAGACGATACCCAACACGCTAATTGACAGCGCGCAAATGCCGACTGGCCAGAGATCGCCAGCCATGAGGGATACACCAACACAGGTCAAAAATACTATGAGGACGACGGTGAGGAGCAGCCCTCCTTCGTCAATGGTGGCAATACGTTGTTGGAACTCGCGCTTGGGTCCGGCTTCCGAGACTGCGTTTATCTGGTCTGATTGAGAGGACAGAGAAGGTGCCTGCGGCACGGACATAGCCGTGTGGTCTTGCTTCGACGCTTGTCTGGACGGTGTTCCAGAGTCCTGGCGGACCACAGCAGTTGTCACGAGGGGCAGGAACGCGCCGATAAGGAGGCTTGCGATGACGAAAGGCACCTGGCGCCACGGCGTACCTCCCCACACGCTGGTGACGACGACGACTGCGACAGCGCCGCAGATGAGTGCAGCAAGCAGTGACCACAGCAGGGCTTTGCGAGGGACCATTGGCATATTGTTGCAGGGTGAGTCGAGTGAGCCCTTCTCAACCTGGTTGAGTTCGGTTGCGGGGCAAGGAGGAAGCTCCTGATAGAACAACAGCTGTCTACTTCCGTTGTCTGCCAGGAGCTTCGATTGCTGTTGTACCAGGCCGCCCTGCCGCTGTCGACCCGGACCTTGAACTTCACCGCCCGCCTCATTCGCGCCCACTGCCGAGCCATCGGCTCCAGGTGGCGTGTCCCCGAGCCGGGCCGGCAGGCCCTGCTCATCCTCGCCTACCTGCACCAAGGCCACACTTACGAACAACTCGCACCCGGCTTCGGCATCTCGACTGCCACCGCCGCCCGCCGCATCCACGAGACCATCGACCTGCTCAGCGCCCAGGCGCCGAAACTGCGGGCGGGGCTTCGGCGTGCGAAGCGCTCGGGCCGGGACCATGTCATCCTCGACGGCACCCTCATCCGCACTGACCGCCTCGCCGCCGACCGGCCGTTCTACCAAGGCAAGGATCGCTGCCACGGCATGAACCTCCAGGCTCTGGCCGATCCGGACGGGAACCTGATCTGGGTCTCCGGCGCGGTGCTCGGGTCGACTCATGACGCGAAGGCGGCCCGGATCTGGCAGCTGCCTCGGTTGCTGCGCGAGTTCGGGCTCTTCGCCTTGGCCGACAAGGGCTATCAGGGTCTCGACCATGACCTGGTCGTCACGCCGCACAAAGGGAAGGGAAAGCCGGAGTATCAGAAGGCGCACAACCGCCTCCATGCCCAGCTCCGCGCACCTGGCGAGCGTGTCTTCGCCGAGCTCAAGAAGTGGCGCGTCCTGCGGAAACTCCGCTGTGATCCCTTCCGGGCAACCCAGATCGCCTGCGCAAACGCCACGCTGAACCATCAAGAGCAGCAGTCAGGTTGAGAAAACTTCAGCCCAAGCGCATTTGGCGTTCGGTCACTTTCTCAACGGTTTGCGACCCGAGAAGTGCTCAACTGCCTGAAGTATTTCGGCGTGAAAGAGTAAGGCGTTCAGATCACAGACGGCCACCATCGGCGCCTTCGTCGACCACACCTTCGCGAATGCCTCGTGCCCCTTGAAGGGAGGTGTGACCGGCGAAGTGGGTTGTGCAATGGTGGCGTCCGGCCGCGGGGACGTCAGAACGTGGGCTGGTTCGCCGCTTTCTGACGGTTCGCCCATCGGCGAAGGTTGCCCGGCACGAGCAAACCGAAGATGATCGCTTGCAGCACCATGCCACCGCATGCGGCCGGAAGCGCGGGCACCGCGCCGCCCGAGCGGGCGGCGATCACGAGCACCCAGGACACCGCACCGAGCACGAACGCGACAACGGCCAACGCGATCGCCCACCGCCGGGCCCATGCGTAACCTTGGGTCAGGCGGACGGTGACGTGTGCGACGAACCAGACTTGCAGCCAGTGCAGTACCGCGAATGCGGTTACGGCGGCGCTGAGCAGTGGATGCCCGTCGTAGTCGAGCTGGTGCGACGCGTTGCCCATCAACGTGGTCAGTCCTACTCCGGTGCAGACGGCGGTAACAACCCACATCCACATGAGGACGACGGCGAGCTGCCCGTTGACCGGCATAGTGGCGTAGCGGTGCGGGGCGAGCGGTTGCAGGCGGCGAAGCGATGGCCAAGGCTTTCTGGTGAGGAAGTACCGGCGGGGAGGGCCGGGGCTGCACCATGACAGTACCGCCTGGTGGGTTCACGGCGGGTGCGTGCTCGTTGCTTCCTTGTTGTTGCTCCTCCCGCGTGGTGCCGCTCGCCTTGGACGGCAGCTGCAGGTGCGCCGGTGGTCATCGAGCGGCAACCGACCCTATCTGCGGTGCATCACGCTCGCGTGAGGGGGCAACCCCGGCCACCATGCCCGGGGCCTGCCTTGCACCGTCAGACGGCGCGCGGCAAGCCTTCGAGGACCCTGATGGCAGCGTCGAGGCTGATCTGACGCGAATCGGCGCCGGCAAGCGACCGCTCCACGGCCCGGCGAATGAACTCGGAAGCCGTCACCCCTTCGGCGCGAGCGGCCGCTTTGATCTGACGTTCCATATCGGTCGACAGGCGCAGCGACCGTGAGACCATGATCGGTGCGTTCGGGTCGGCCTTCGGCAGCCGCTTCAGCAGCTGCTGCTGCTCGGCTGGGGCTGGCGGCGTGATCGTGGAGAAGTCCTGCCCGGCCCAGTCTGCGGCAGCCTGGACGGCCAGGTCGTTGTCGTCGTCTCGGGTGCTCATCGCCTCTCCTCCCAGGTCGTGAACCATGTCAGTTCGGTGTCGGACAGGCACCGCACGAACAGCACCTGCCAGGTCATTTCGCCCAAGTCGCGGCAGACGACTGCGAGCGGCCGTCCGGTGCGGGTGCGCCCGATGACGGTCAAGACCGGGAAGCCCGTTGCGATGCCCGGCAGCGGCAGTCGCGGGCGGCCGTCGATGACGACCTGCAGGGCCTCGAACGGTTCGATGTCCTCAGGTAGGCGCTCCAGTGCGCCGGGAGCCCATTCGTACGGTGGCATCATCCGATACTACGAGCGTACCCCGCCGCGGGGTACACCGGTAGTCTTTGGCGGCTGCTTGCCGGTATGCGGAGAGGTTCGGACGCTGGCGATTTCCAGCACCGGCCTTGACGGCCGAGACACCAGCAACCAGAAACACTGTTTTCGCTGAAATAATGGATAAAAGGGGTATTAGTATCGTTCGGGATGCTGTAGATGATCGGCGTGCTGCGTTCCTCTCCCGATCGGGCACGTTGCCGACAGCAGGTGCCATGAGCCCTGACAGGCACCTCCCCTCTGGCTAGAAGTCATCGGCAAACAACCTCACATCAGCGCGGGTGCAGCGCAGAGGCCTTGCCATGACAACGGACGCGGCGCCTGGCCCTCCTTATGGCAGGGGAAGGGCAACGTCCTCCTGAACGGCGTGCTCGTGGAGAAAACGCTGGCAGTTTGCAAGCTCCTGATAGGCCCGGTGTCGCTGCACCCGTCGCCACCTGAGCGTGGTGAGGTACGCGCAGCCGCACTTGAGGATCTCGTCCCAGACGTCAACCCAACCCCCGATAGCCGATGGCTTCGTACCACTCCTCAGCGAGGGGCTATATGAGAAATCAGGCAACCACAGCCTCGTGTTCGCCCCTGTGGTGGCGCTAGATGCGGAACTCGCTCAACGCCGCCAACCACTTGTGCGACTGCCATATGCACGCCGTGATCTGCGATGATGAACACCGGATTGTCATCAACGCATGAAACGGCCACCCCGGATATGAGCGACCCCGAGGAACGCGCACTACCCGCAACATATCCCGATCCTGCGATCATCGGCTGGATCCGATCCGAGGACATCGAGGCCGCCGATATTCACCTCAGAATGACGATCACCCCCGGTGACAAGCTTGTCCAGTTGTGGGAGCTGGACGGCGACCATCCGGTGCGGTGGCTCGGCAACGTCTTCCGCATCGATGCCGAACTGCCGGTGGTGCGGCTGCACTACCGGTACGCGTCTCGGTTCGACCGTGCGCAGCATGAGCGGATCGCTCGGGCTGCTGCGCGGTTCTGGAAAGGCTGACCGAGCGGAGGACCGGGGCGTCGCACTCGGCCACATGCGGCGGTGCGATGACCGAGGGCGGCGGCAACCGGTGCTGGCGCGACAGCGCCGGCCTTACGGCGCGGTGATGGTGACGACGGCGTCGGGGCAGTCGGCCACGATCTCCTCCAGCGCCGCGGCTTCCGCTTCGTCGACCGCCAAGCCCCAGCGGGTCTTCACCGATACCCACTCGAAGACGTACTGGCAGGCGGCCGCCTCGGAGGGCGGCATCCACTCGCCGGGGTCCTGGTCGGACTTGGACCGGTTCGAACCGGCCGTGACGGCGATCAGCGGGAGGTCATGCCCGAGGTCGTTCGCGTACGCCTGACGCTGGGCCTTGTCCCAGTCGGCCGCGCCCGAATCCCAGGCCTCGGCCAAAGGCACGAGGTGGTCGATATCGAGCTTGCCTGCTTCGTCGAGGTACGTGTCGTCGTAGTAGGAATACCAGCGCCCGCCGGTGATCTTGCATTTCGCGTCGACCGCGGGCGCCATGACCGCTTCGGCGATGAGGACCTCAGCGCGGGTGTTGCACTTGTCCTTGTCCTCATCGACCCAGTGACGGAACAAGTCCCGGTCATAGCCGTCGCGGCTCTCCTCCTCGACCGGTAGGGCAGCGAGCGCTTCGGCCAGGGTCGCCCCAGTGGTGGCCTGGGCGTGGGCGGTCGCTGGTGCGGTAAGGCTGGCGGCGAGCATGGCGGCGGCGAGAGCCGCGAGTGCGCGGCCAGACGTGCGCAGGTAGCGGGTCACGGTACTCCTTGGTGGCGTGGCGGCGGCGGTCCGCTGGAGCGCGGGCCGCCGATTCGCCACTGACCCTAGCCCGAAGCATTCCACTATGTACCGGCTTTGCGAAGCGCGGTGCCGTAGCCGGCGGCGACTTCGGCGAGGGAGTGTCCGGCATCGAGGGCGGCGGCGCGGCGGACCTGGTCGTCGGTCATCTTGCGGGGCCGGCCGGGGCGGCGACGCCTCGGGCGTGGGCGAAGCCGTTCGAGGTTGAAGGTTCGTTCCATCTCGGCGAACCGGGCAAGCATGCCGAACGCGAGGCGGCCCATACCCTCGTCGAGGGTGTTGATGAGGGTCGGGTTCTAGAGGTTCCGAACGCCGATGCCGTTCCCGGCGAGATCGTGGACGAGGTTGAGGACTTCGAAGCGGTTGCAGCCGAGCCGGTCGAGGGTGGAAACGACGATGGTGTCGCCCTCGCGGGCGTAGGCCAGGAGGGCGTTGCTGCCGTCGGGCTTGACGGTGGCGTCGGTTTCCTTGTCGACGAAGATCCGCTTCTCGGGGAGGCCCTCGTGCTCGAGCGCTTCGATCTGACGGGCGAGGTTCTGTCGCGTCGTGGAAACGCGGCCGTATCCGAGTGCCACTCGCTATCGGAGGCGAAAGGAGCCGCCGTTCAGGTTTCCCGACGCCCGTGTTTCCCAACGGATTTCGTAACACCGGGCGGATGTTGAGGGTCTGAACTCCGCTCGCCCCATGCAGATGCGCAGGGCGCTCGTGTTCGTGCAGAGCGAGGCTTCTACTCCCCGACCGGGTAGCTGAGTGTCCATTGGGTTGCAGTCGTTGTGTACGTGCGCAGTGTTCGGTCGCCACCGCTCTCGACAGCTTGGACATCGGTGATGTGCAGCAGCACTACGGTCCCAGCTTCGGTTTCGATGCACAACCGCATGTCTTTGACCAGCACTGAATCGTTCTGAATCTGCTCGACCGTGATCGGGTTGGGAAGGTTGCCGCTTCGGGCGGCTTGCAGGCACTCCTCGACATTCGGTTCCTCGATGCTGCTCGCACCCATGCGATTGCCGTCGTACATCTCGATCGCAAGCCGAGAGGTTTCCTCGCCGCAGTTCTGGTACCGCATCGCCGCAGTGATTTCCGCGTTGCCGGTGGTGTCGACGATCAGATTGTCGAAATCGATTCGGGTTCTGGCGGAGTTCCCGCAACCGCCTGCGGCGGCAACTGGCGCATATCCGGTCGGGGCCTGGATGGTCAGTGGGACGTCGCTCTGGGCCAGCTCATATGGCGATCCGCTGTCGTTGGTGCTTCCAGACTCAGGTGACGACGGCTCATGACTGCTGCTTGCCAGTGATGAGGCTTCCTCCGCGGGATCGCCCTCAGCTTCGGTGCCGCCCGCCGCGGAATCGTCGGTGACGGTGCCGTTCTGCTCGGAGTTCGATCCAAGCGTGAGAAGCACGGAGACGAGGATACCGATGGTGGGAATGGCGATCCCAGCCATCCACCACGCCCAGCGGGGCTGGTCGCCGTTCGAACGGGTCTTCTTCTCGGCCGGGGGCAGGGGTGTATCGGTCATTCTTTGTTCCAGAGGTCTCGGTCGACGATGACCTCAACATTGTGCCTGCCAACGACACCGATCGTGGTACAAGGATTTCCTCAGATTCCAGTACCAACGGGGACCAGCACTACCAGCGGCTGTTCTTCGGTCCGGTGCCGATCGGTCGAAGATGAGAGGTTCGCGAGTGCGCGGGTTGAGCAACTCACGGCCCTTGATGACAGCCCGGCAGACGCCTTGGTGCATCATCGTCAGGGCGCGGTGGTGGCCGCCGACGTAGGCGCCCTGCCCACGACCCGAAAGTGAAGGCTGTCCGTGTTGATCGGTTCGCCGAGGAACACGAGGCCCTGCATCGCGTCGTGCATCCAGCCGGTGAGGTCACGGGCGATCAAACCGTTGTCGACGGCGCCGGTCACATTCGCCTCGCGGACCAGCTCGATTGCGACCTTCGAAGCGTCGCGCCACGAGCCGTCGTGATCCGTTGACCGGACCTTTAGAGCGATCCTCGGCGTGTTCCGATGAGGTGATGCGGTCGGCTCGATAGAACTGCGGCTTCAGGGTGTAAATGAGTTGCGCGTTGTTCGATGCCGATTCAAGAGCGATCAAGGCGATCAGGCTGCCGCTGTGGGGCCAGGTCGGGGAAGCGCTCACGCCTCCCCGGGGAGACGGGGTGGTGCCGGTCGGCGGTCAGGGGTGGTAAGTGCGTCGGGGAGGTATGCGATGGCGCCAGCGGCTGGCCGTCAATCGCCGCTGCCGCACGTCGGCCAGCCGCCTGCTCCTACACCGTGGTGCGCTGTGCGCAGCGTCGTCCGGTGTCGCAGCAGAGAAGGGGGATCCTCGAGGGCTGCGGCCTTGCCCGAGGGTTTCCTAGTAGCCGTCTCGGTGTAGCCAGGCGGCGATCTCGGGGGTGGTGAGTTCGTTGATGCGGGCCCGGTACCGCTCCAGGTCCGCGTCGTCGAGCAGCGTCTGCCACTGGCCGCTTGTGCCCTTGTTGAAGAACACGGTGCGGTCCTTCCACAGTGGCTGATCGGGGGTGAGCGTCGCGGCCCGGTTCCGCACCGCGTCGAAGGTGGCGGCGCGGACGAGTTCGGGCCAGACCGGCTCGTCGATCGTGATGCCCAGGGTTGCGGCGAGCGCGCGCATCTGGCCGTCGAGGTCGGCTTTGAGGTCGTCGAAGTGCAGCAGCACGATGTTGGGTTCGCTGCGGCGCTCCCAGAAGCCGGCCACGTGGCGCAGCATCGCGGCGAGGTCGATGAGCTCGTCGTCGGTGTACACCCAGTTCCAGAACCGCTCGTACAGGGTCGGCGCCGGTGGTGCCGTCGCCGCGGTGAGGTCGGGGGCGCCGGCGGTGGCCCGTAGTGCCATGACCTTGCCCAGGTCCATGTTGGCGACGTGGTTGTCGGCCGAGATGGCCACGTTACGGGGGTCGCGTCCGATGCTGAGGTAGGTGACGCGGTCGTCGCGGGGGCAGGCCGTCCAGGTGGTGCCGCATTTGGCGGGGTGGTGATGATGATGTCGTCTGCGCGGAGCGCGACGCCATCCCAGCGGGCGTTGTCCATGAACACGTTCTGGCAGCGGGTGGGGGGTGCGGTCACGGTGATGCTCCTTGCCCGCGAGCGTGATCGGCTCGGTGTGCGTCCGGGGTGGACCGTTGACGCTCGCACGCTACGAGCGACCAGGCGATAACGCAAGGAAATGATCTTGCATGCCCATGCCCGTATGGGAGGGCCCATGCGCGCGGTACACGGCGCCGAGAACGCACATCGGCGAGCAGGCGCCTATGGAGCATTTCGCCTCCCGGCATGACGAGCCTGTCTTAGTCGCGAGGTCCTTGTCGGAAGTGATGACGGCGACGAGGGCACGGAACGCAGGGCATGGATGGCCGTGGCGCTCGGCCTTGGAGGATCAGGTGTCAGTGTCCGCGGGCCAGGCGATGGACCGGTCGACGGCCCGCTAGGGGCAGTCGAGCCCGCTGTGGATTCAATGCCGCGACGTGCGATGCGCAGTGTTCGCGCAGCGCGTGGTGGCAGCCGGGAATCTCATAAGCGCTGTCGGCCTGAGACTTTGCCGGTTTCTTGCAGCGGGAGCTGGGCGAGGACTGACATTTGGGATGCCTACGTAGCCAGCAGCATACTGTTATCGGTTTGCGACTATAGAGTTGCAACCGGGTACTGGCAACGAACGTGTGTCTTACATCTTGCAAGGTGCCAGATGCACGATGCATTGAATTAACCGCGACGGGAAGATGCTTCTATTGGATCGTTATCAACGATGTTTCCTGCCGCACATAAGGCACCAATGGGTACGCTGGATACGGGAATGAATGATCAAGATTCTGCTGCAAAAGACTCGGCTTGGATGAGATGGGGAGTCATTGTTGCCGTTTTGAGTCTGCTGGTTACGATTGTGAGCTTGTTTCTCAACCCCTCAGCGAGTCAAGACGACCAAAGTGATGACGAAGCTAAACCATTCAACGATTCTCCAAGTATGGACTTCACTTCCAGGAGTCCAATTGAAAGTGGTGAAGCACCTACGTCAACCACGACCGAGCCTCTGGGCATTACGGATGAGCCTGAAACCGAGGGCGATCCTACGTCATCGCAGGCAACTTCAGTTGAGTTCTCAGAAGCGCCAGATGCAGGACTATACCTCGAATCATCAGACGAGCTTGACCGGGCAATCGACGATTCTGGTTATGAATGCCCAGACTACGATGACGGCGGATGTGATTGGGTTTATAGGTACTGGGGAGACGATTTCGATGATCCATGGCCCCTCGTGCTAGATGACGCCGAGTATTTCGCTCGCCAGTGGACTGATTTGGAGAAAGACTTTACTATTGCCATTGGCCCGAACTGGATGGTTGAATGTTACGAGGAGCGTTGGGTGTGCGAGCATGTGCAGGAAGTTCTCGGTGGTTATCTACTCTATCCTTGGGATTGGGAGAGCGAACTCGCCACACTTCGCAGCGAATGCGCATGTTTAGAGCGACTTACGCAATACAACCAAGTCCTCGACAGCACCCTGATTAATACAATCAGTGGCGATCGTGCGCGCCTGCTGAAGGAGATCTTCCGGGCCGGTATCGAGCGCGAGTGTGGCATCGACAGGGTCGTATCGGTCAAGGATTGGTGCATCCTGGAAATCGATCGAGTCAAAGTACTCGTCGATGGACACTACCTTGAGCTGGTGGTTGTCATGCCAGTGCAATCCGACGCGGATCTCATACTCGGTGGACCCTACATGTGCACCGGTTTGAGCTGTCAGGGTCACGATGTTGGCAACAAGCGATTCCAAACGCCATGAATCTACGTAGCGGACGGTTTCACCATCCGCAGTTGCCTCTTCCCCGAGATCTGCAGACAGGGTGACAGCGCCATCTTGGTGAATGCTTGCCTGCCCCTCCAACTTGGCTTTTCGGCTCCTCGCTGTCCACCGGCGAAGCCCGGGGCGGAGCCTCGTGCTGTCGACGGCATGAAGCGGCTGCCAACGAGATCGATGCATCATGGTTGCGGAAGCGACCTTCGCGGCGTTGATCATCGCCTGAACTTGCTCGCTGCTGAGGCCTGCTGGTGCCGCAATCGGGAGCCGAGGGCGCGCAATTGCAAATGCCCATGCTCGGTATCCGATGCCTGCACCACTGCGAGCCCCATCGTAAAGCTGGTCAAGCGCCTCAACCGCGCTACGCTGCTCGGCGAACCGCTGACGGTATCGTTCGGCGATTTCACGTTCGCTCATCCACACCGTGTCGGCGCCGTTCCGCAGGGGCGCGCCGAATCGCTGATGATCGCACAGGATCATGTGGGGTCGGTCCAAGCTCGGGGGAACCACTACCATGACGGCGCGTTTCGCACTCTGGTCCAGGCAATAGACGCGGAGGCCAAGAATAGGAGGATGGATATTGGAAGCGGCGACACTGCGTATGGTGCGGATGTCGGCCTCGGTGCAGTCGCCGACGTCGAATCGGTCCTTTGCGGCCATATTGTCTTCATTGACGCCGTAGACGATGGTGCCGCCACCAGCGTTGGCGAAGGCGGTCACGTTCTTCGGGAATTCGGTTTTCGCAAGTCCCTTCATGGGAGGGAGTCGCTGCTTCCAGTCAAGGTCGTCCGTTTCCCGCAGCTTCGCTTCGACTGCGGCGTCCAGGAGGCCGTCGTCGACGGGGCCTCGCGGTCGGCCGAGGTGGCGGTGGAGAGCGGTGTAGTCGTCCATGCGCGACAGTCTTTCAGGTTGGAACAGCGAGCGTGGAACAGCGGCGGCAGACGAGGTCAGACTAGTGTGCGGGCGATCTGCGCTCGGAACGCGTTCACCTCGTCGGGCTGCATGCTCAACGTCTCGAGCAGGGCGTCGTCCTCGAGATTGGGGAGGTCGCGGAAGCCGTCGTCATAGGCGACGATAGGAACCAGGCGCGCCACGTGGGCGCCGGTAACGGCGCCGAACAGGTACATCTGGTGGACCTCGTGGCCGTCGTCGTCGATGGTGTGGCGGTAGATGAGATACCGCTTCGGGTCGACCTTGATTTCGACGCCGGTCTCGGGGTCGATCAGCCATTGGTCGAGCGCGGTCTCGGCAACGTGGTCAAGGGTGGCTTTGAGTTCGACGATCGGTACGGACAGGTCGCAGTCGCGGCAGTCATCGTAGGTACCAGGGCAGCCACGGCGGGCCGGATTGCGGTTGATTCGTGTCATGACTAGCACACCCACGAGTGCGCCGATACCGAACCAGGGGGCAATCAGGTAGTAGGCCCACAGGGGCTTGTCGGGCACGAGCCCGTTGTAGGCGAGGACGCCGAGCATGCTGGCGGCACTGGCGTAACCGAGGAGGAAGAGTCGGCACCGTTCGCCGTGACGGAGGTGGTCGCGGGCGTTGAAGGCGGGGCCGATCGTGCCGTTGCGGAACACGATGAGGGTCCCGAGGCCAGCGGCCAGGCAGAGGTAGCCGACGGCGAGGAGCGGTCCTTCGTAGTAGTCGGCCAGCAGGAATGCGCCGATAGCGATGCTGGTGGCGGCGAGGGGGATGAGGAGGCGGGTGCGGAGGACCGTGGTGCGGGAGGGGAATCGGTGGGCCATGACACATTCTGTGACACGATCACATTCCGCGTCAATACCACTTCACGGTGTCATCGATGGTGTCCGTTCGACCCATGGCATTGGCGTCACCGCTGTGGCCCTGCCCGGCGAGAGTCAGCGCGGGAGGTGGACCCCCGGTAGGCGGTGGCGGTCACGGAGCGCTCGTCGTGGTGCTTCCCGATGGGGCGGACGATGCTGGGAGGCCCGCGACTCCAGGGGCGGCATCCCCGGATTGCAGCGGGACCCCTCCCGTCAGCGGGGTGTGACGATGATGCGATGACTGGCGGCGACGAGGTTCGTAGGGGAGGGCGGCATGGACGGCTTGCATACGGAGTTTCCAGAGCCGAGCCCCTTACGGCGTCCCCTGCTGATCGCGGTGAACGTCGTCCTCGCGGTGCTGGCGTTCGCCTCCTGCGCCGGGGGCATCGTGGTCGGTTATCGCAATGACACCGAGGGACGGTACTACGAGGCGACCGTGGTCGATGCTTGGAGCGAAACGAACTGCGGGTGGACGGGAACGGGAAATGACTCGCATTACCAGTGCACGACCACGCACCGGGCGACAGCAAACTATGTGGACGACGATGGAGAGCCGCACACGGTGACGCTCAGCGGCGCATACGCGGTGGGTGCCACGCTCCCGTACTTCGCCGGGCCGTTCGGCAGCAGCGAGTCACGCCTGTGGGCGAGCGGTTTCTGGGTGCTGCTCGGTCTCGCCGGGTGTGCCGCCGGGGTGCGCCTCATCGTCTACATCGTTGACGAATGGCTTTGACCTGCACCGTCGGCGCGCGATGACGACATGGGGCCTGGTGACCGCAGTCCGAGTGCTGGGAGCCACGGCGATGGCGCAGTCGGCGCGGCACGTGTGCCAGCCGGCTGCGCACTGCCGATACGCAGCGCCAGTGACCCTGTTGCCCGGCTCGATCCTTCCCTATGCTCGAGCCCATGCGATTGCTGATCATCGGCGCCAGCGGCTATCTGGGCCGTGAACTGTTGAACATGGCTCGAGAATGCGGTCACGTGGTCGTCGGCACCTCGTATTCGACCAGCGCGAACGGACTGATGCACCTTGACGTCCGCGACCGGCGCGCGTTCGCGCAGATCGACGCCGACTTCATGCCCGATGCGGTCATCAATGCCGCATACCGGCAGGACGACTGGGCGACGACGGCGCTCGCACCGATCGGGATCGCCGCCGAGTGCGCTGCGAGCAGTTGCCGCTTCATCCAGGTCTCCTCTGACGCGGTCTTCTCCGGTGGCGGCCGCGATGCTTATGACGAGACGTGTCCGCCGGCGCCGGCGACACCGTACGGGGCGGCGAAGGCCGCCGCTGAGGCCGGGATCGCCGAGGTGCATCCGGCGGCCGCGATTGTGCGGACGTCATGGATTGTCGGTGACGGCCGCTCCCCGTTCGAGCAGTTCGTGGGCACGCTCGCACGTGGTGAAGGCGAAGGCGTCCTGTTTACCGATGACGTCCGCTGCCCGGTGCACGTGACCGACCTGGCATGTGCGCTGTTGGAGCTGTGCGAACTGGACTGTGCCGGGGTGCTGCATGTGGCCGGGGCCGACGTGATGTCCCGCTACGACCTGGGGTGCCTGCTTGCGAAACGGGACGGACTCGATGCGCACGATCTGCCCCAGGGCACGAGAGGACATGAGGGGGCGACGGTGCGGCTTGACTCGGCGAAAGCACGCGGCATGCTGTCGACGCAGTTGCGCGGCGCCCAGGCGTTCGCTACCGCCAGTGTGCGGTGAACCTGCGTTCCGCGGGCATATCGGCCTTCCTTGTCAACCGCGTCATTGCAGGTCCGGCCGACCGGTCAATTTCCGGAGATGGTCGACCGCTGCTTCCGGTGTGGACCCCATGCCTGTCTTGCCTTTGTGGCGGGCTGCGAACGCGGCGGCTTCCCTGGGCGGTGAGTATTCGCTGAAAGGCTCGAAGTCGAAGTGCTCCAGGAGCACGGCGGCCCACTCGCCGCGGTGTGATCCTTCGGCATGGAGGGTGCCGAACACCGTCGCCCATTCCTGGGCGGTGAGCACGATGACGCCCTTGACGTGATCCGGTGGATCGGCGGGACGAGTGCCGAACACTGCCGCCCGGGGCGAGTGGTCGGGCTCCTCGTCCTCCTTGATGACGTAGCTTCCGCCCACGTCACGGCGGAGCCGGGCAAGAATCTCGTCGCGCCGGTCGTGCATCCAGACCGGGGTCGCCTTCGGCCAGTAGGCGGCCGAGGGCATGTAGACCACACGGGGCTTGACATCCCAGCCGCAGTCGAACGTATGGCTGCGGCCGCGCCGCGGGAGGTCGCCGCGGTCGCCTGGTGCGGCCGTGAAGCTCTGGCTGCCCGGATCCCCGCGGGCGTGTATGCGCCGGCGGCCGTCTATCTCGAGCAGGCGCTGCGCGGCTGAGGTCGGGAGTCGGTCGCACCCGATCGCGAACAGCGCATTCGTCGCAAGAGTGACCTGGTGCTCATCGGCATCATCGCGCTGCTGCTGCTCCGCTTGCGCACTGTCGTCGCGATCACGACGTTGATCCAGCGGTGCGGTCTCAATCGCGAGCAGGTTACGCTCACGATAAATGAACACGTTCAAAAATATTGACGCGCCTCGGAGTTCATATGCCCCTTGCCCGCTCCATCCTGCACCCCGCCCACATTGCCGCCATCAGCGTCATCGCCGTCATCGCTCTCGCCTGCGGCGGTTGGGGCGGACCTGCACCACACGAAGACGTCCCTCCCGAACCGGTGCCCATCGACACGGTCCTCGGCGTCTGGGAAGGGGGTTGAGGAATATCGGAACAGGATCCTCCGTCGGCCGCAAGCGAGTGCCCTTGGCGCCGGGCCAGACTTCCTCCCCTGCTTCGCACCCGGCGCTGACGTGGCGGCGGCCTAATGTGGGTCGATGCAGCTATCGAGTGACTGGGTCTCCGCGGCGATCGCCCTTGGCTCCCTTGCGGTGGCGATCATTGCCGTGGTGTTCAGTGTGAAGTCCGCCGGTTCCGCACAGGCGTCAGCGAACGCTTCCGAGGCGAGCGCACTAGTGGCGAAACAGCAACTCGCCCACGAGCTTGCACGCGACGGGATCGTCGACTTCGGGCCGTGGAGGGCCGAGGCCACCATCCAGAGCGACCGGCACTGGCGCTTCATCAACACCGGCGAGCAGCCGATGTGTGATCTCACCGTCGACGCCTACGACTCGGACTGGGACGTGACGGAGGGCGAGGAGGTCAAGCCCGGGTGGAACGCCATTGTGGCCTCCCCGGTGGACCGCGAATACGCCTTCCCTCAACAGGTGGAGGTTAGCTGGCGCGAGGGCTCTGCTGGAGCACCGAGGAGAACCACCCTGGTACGGCTGCACCATCCTCAGCGGCGGTGACTCAGCCACGGTCGCCCGTTTCGATGGCGCGGGGACCGGCGTCGCGCAGCTCTTTGAGGTCGGGGATGTGGTTGTAGAGCGTTCCGGCGCTGACGCCGAGCAGGCGGGCGATGGACTTGATGGAGTGCTCGGGGTTGGGCAGCAGGTCGCGTGCCTGGGCCAGGAGCTGGGCGTCGACCACGGTCGGGCGGCCGCCGGTGCGGCCCTGGACCTTGGCGGCGGCCAGGCCCTCGCGGGTGCCTTCGACGATGAGTTCGCGGATGAACTCGGCGAGCGAGGCGAAGATGTGGAAGACCAGGCGCCCGCCGGGGGTGGTGGTGTCGATCGACTCCTTGATGGAGGTGAAGCCGATCTGGCGCTGCTTGAGGTCGTCGACGAGGACAACGAGGTCTTGGAGCGAGCGGCCGAGCCGGTCGAGCCGGGTTACCATCAGCAGGTCCCCGGCCTGCCCGAAGTCGAAGGCCTCGGCCAGTCCGGGGCGGTCGGCGTTCTTCCCGGAGAGCTTGTCGGTGAAGATCCGGCGGCACCCGCGGCGGCGCAGCTCCTCAATCTGGGAGTCGAGCCGTTGTTCGCGCGTTGACACGCGCGCGTAGCCGTAAACGATGCCAGCGGCGGGAACGGGGAGGACGAGGTCTGCGGGCGCGGGGGTCTCGATCACCCTCGCCACCCTACGCGACGGTCAACAAAGGGCAGGTCCGAGGTTCTTGAACCGCAACGGGACCCGCAGGTTTTTGAACGAGTTTTTGACCGCGAACCGGCCCCGGATCGCCGCGGCTGCCGCTCGCGGCCGCGGCGGTCAGGAATCGTTCGTTTCTTGACGAGGAGCGCAATCAGCGGCGCGCTTCGCGTTCCAAGTCTTTGGCGAGTTCTCGGAGCGTCGTGGTGATGTCTGTGAAGCGGCTTCCGACTTTGAGCCAGGAGCCAGCGGTGGGCATTCGTTCTTGGCCGGTCACTTCGCGGAAGCGCTTCTTGCTCTGGGGACTCTCGTGGGCAGCGAAGTTGCGGACGGCCGCGAACCGGTCGATTTGCCCCTGGTAGACCGACGTCCCTTCCTTCTCGCGTTTGAGGGTGCGGGGCAGCCAGTGGTCGTTCGGCAGGAACTTCTTGGTCTTGTCTACCAACCCGCCGAAGCCCTTGAAGTCGAAGAACCCGCCGCCGGTGATTAGGTATTCACAGACGGGCTTGTTGAGGTTCACGGGGAACTCGATGCCGATCTTGACACTGATCGCCTTCGAGTCGTGATTGATCGCCGCAGTCAAGCAGGTGAGCATGAACCGCTCAAACGCAACCCAGGCCTTGAGGATCGCCGCGTCGTAGACGTAGGACATGTGCTGCTTATGGGTTCGCAGGTCACTGGCCGCAGCGGCGTCGACGAACGCCTCTGCGTCATCGAGGTCCTTGTTGAGCTTCTCGACGTGCTTGCCGAGCTGAACTTTGTTCGCCATGAGATCAGCGTATGAGAGCACGAGGAAGTTGGTTGTGATCTTGGCGGGATGTTCAGCGCGCGGTCCAGGAATGCAAGCAAGGGCTGTGGGCCCCGGTGTCGTAATGGAACCGGGTGCCCACAGTTCCGCCGCCTACCCGAGAAGGCGATCCCACACGGCCGCGGCCGCCTCAGCAACCTTGACGAGGCCTGCCATGAACACCATCGCCGAGCTGACTCGCTTCGCCTTTGCGACGAAACCCGTCACAGATCGATGACGGTCGCTCCTCAAGCCGTTAAGCTTGATCATTAGTTTCTCCGTTCTTGTGGTTGCAGGAATAGAGATCTGTCCGGTTCGTTTCCTAGGCGCCCGGACGGATCACATGACGTGGAGTAACGCGATGAGGACGAGACCCGTACGGGTCTCGTCCTCATCGTTTCGTCTTTGTCATGCGCAGCTCTGCTTGACTGCTGCGACCACGATACCCCCTCAAATCGAGGCTGTCGAGTCAGCGCTGTCCGATGTGTCTGTGACGACTCCGCAATCGCATTCCTCACGTACCGTTGTGGTTTGAGTAGTCCTCTGTTGCGTGTGGATACGATTTACAGATCGCCATCGGCCGCGGGATCGCGCAGGGGCCGCAGCCCCGTTCCGGTCGGCGGGGTGAAGGCGTAGCGGCCGAGCATGTTGATGTGCTCGAAGCCGAGCGGGGTGAGCTTGGCGGCGTCTTCGATATTGACCGTCTCGCCGCGGCCGCGGAGCTCGGCGAGGGCCGCGTCGATGTAACGGGTGTTCCACAGGACCACGGCGTTGAGGACCAGGCCGAGCGCGCCGAGCTGGTCCTCCTGGCCCTCGCGGTAGGACTTGTACATCTGGCCGCGTTGCCCGTGGTAGATCCGGCGGGCGAGCTGGTGTCGGGACTCGGTCATGTTCTGCTGGCGGCCGATCTGGCGGCGGTAGGTCTCGTCGACGGGGTCGACGAGGGCGAGCAGGTGGACGGTCTTGGCGATGCGGCCGTACTCGGCGAAGGCCTGGCCCAGCGGGATCGGATTGCCCTCGCGCGAGAGCATCCGCAGCAGGTCGTAGGCGCGGACGCGCCCGTCGACGAGGGATCCGGCGACGCGGACCATGTCGCTCCAGCGGGTGCGGATGCGGGCGAGGTTGACCTTGTGGCGGGCGATCGCGTTCAGCGGCCCGTAGTCGCCGTCGAGGCCGTCAGGTCCGGGTGCGCGCCACAGCCGCTGGTCGGCGAGGTCGGCGATGCGGGGCGCGAACCGGTAGCCGAGCAGCCGGAACATCCCGAAGACCATGTCGGAGTAGGAGGCGGTGTCGGAGGTGACCATTTCCGGGTCGGGTCCGGCGTCGAGGTTGAGCAGGGTGTCGAGGACGTACAGGGAATCGCGGACGGTCCCGGGGACGACGGTCGCGCCGATCCCAGAGAACTGGTCGTTCATGGCGTTCAACCAGGTCAGGCCGTGGCCGCGCCCGAAGTACTTCGGGTTGGGGGCGGCGTTGATCGTCGCGACGGGCACGGCGAACCGCAGCCCGTCGACCGAGGCGACCAGGCCGCCGCCCCACAGCGCGGCGGTGGCGATCGCGCCCTGGGCCTCGATCAGGCGCGCGTTCGCGGCCGAGAACGTCTCGGCGCGCAGGTAGTTCTGGGCGACGTGGGAAAGCCGGTCCCGGGTCAGGGCCGGGTCGCCGGCCTTGGTCACCGGGGTGAGGCCGACGTTGCACGCCTCGGCGACCAGCAGCGCCGCGGCGGTGATGTGGAGGCCTTCCAATCGCGTGGCCGACCCGGAGACGTTGGTGAACTCGTCGAGGCACCCGGTCCAGGCGTGGACTTCGAGCAGCAGCTCGGGCAGGTCCACGCGCGGGAGCATCGCGCCGACCGCCGCGCGCAGCGCCCCTTGCGAGGCGGGCTCGGCGAGGGCGTCGAGCCGGGAGACGGCCAGGCGCATCCGGCCCTCGGCGTCCTCCTCGATCCGCACCCCGGCGTCGGGGCCGGCCTCGGCGATCCGGTCGGCCAGTTGCTGCCACCCGGCGTCGAGCTCGGCGCAGACCTCGGCCAGGTGCGCTTCGACGCCGCCGGTCAGGCCGAGCGCGGTCAGGACTTCGTCGCGCACCAGGATCCACTCGGCGCCGTCGAGGAGCTGCGCTCTAGGGTCGGCCCACCGGTTCGAGGGCGAGGCGAACACGTCGCGGCGCCGCAGCGCCCGGTGCAGGGATTCGAGGATGCACAGCACGTAGGCGTCGCGGTCGACCTCCCCGGGCAGCAGCGCCCGGTTGGCGAAGACCGCCCGGTGCCACAGCCGCGGCACCAGGTCCTCGTTGACCTCGGCCTCGCGCAGCGGCTTCTGGGAGACGCGGCGGCGGGCCAGCTCGGGCAGGCGGCGCACCTCGGCCAGCAGGTCGGACGCGGCCGGAGTCGATCCCAGCGGCAGGGCCTCGGCAAGCAGGATCAGGAACGGGCGGACGCTCTGGTACTTCCCGGCCAGGCGCTGCCGCATGGCCGTCTCCCCGGCAGAGTCGTCGGGGACGAGCTCGACGACGACGTCGGCGGCGCCGACGACCTCGGCGCGGGAGGCAACCTGCTCCACGGCCGCCCATGCTTCCGTCACCGAAACCGTGTCCTCGGCCGACTCCAGGAACTCCACGAACGCCCTGGTCGTGGCCGCCAACGTGGTCGAGGCCCGCTCCAGGCGCGGCAGCGACTCCATCCGTCCCGCCTTTGCCTCGCGCTTGGCCGCCGAGATCAGGCGCGTCGCCATGAGCACGTGGAACAGGTCGAGCGCGTCGTCGACGGCGTGCTCTTCGAGGGCGCGCGCCGCCGCCAGGAGCGTCGCCGTCTGCCGCGGCTCGGCCAACTGACCGATCAGCGGCGCCTTCGAGGTCAGCCCGTAGCGGGCCAACTGCTTGAGCCGGTTCGTCGGCACCGCCTGGACCTGCGCCTTCCGCGCCCCGATCCCCAGCACGTCCTCGGCCCGGTGCAGCGCCTCGCTCATCGCCCGGCCGCTGATCTTCCGTGGCGGCCGCCGCAGCCGCTCCAGTTCGGAGTACCGCGCACCGACCGGGACCGCGAGCAGGCGCCGGAGCCGTTCAGGCAGTTCGGGGTCCGCGCCGGCGGCGGCCTCGGCGATCATCCCGTAGAGCCGGTCGGCCGCCCCGCGGCGCACCGCGGCGACCAAGCGCGCGAGGACGCTCGCGCCCGGCAGCAGCACCCGGTGATGCCGCAGCCAGGCCACCGCCTGGTCGAACAGGTGCCGCGGGCCCTCGGTGTGGGTCCAGGCCCGGCCCTCCAGGAACTCCCGCAGCGGGGCCTCGGCGTCGGCGAAGTCGTGCAGGCCCAGCTCGGTGCGGATCTCGGCGGCGTGCTCCCACCGCAGCGCGGCCCGCTCGGTGTACCGCTTGACCACCGAGGGGTCCTCAACGCCGAGCTGGACCGCGAGGTAGTCGACCACCTGCCACGGCACGTCGAGCGGGTCGGACAGGAACGTCCCCAGGAACCGGACCGTGGTCAGTTGCAGGGCGAACCCCAGGCGCACATGGTCGGCGCGGCGCCGGTCGACCAGCAGCAGGTCCGCGTCGTCGAGGAAGAAGAACCGCTCCAGATCCCGCCGGGACGGATCCTCCTGGTACCGACCGAACCTCGCGACCTCGTCATCACTCAAGAACTCAACAGGCATGTGAGGAACCTACGAGCCCAACGGATCAGCCCCTAAAGATCCCGACGGAGGATCCTGTTCCGATATTCCTCAACCCCCGAAGACGCCAAAGGACACACGATCGAGTTCCGGGAAGACCGCACCTTCACCGCCGTCGGCGACACGTTCGGAGCTGGGTTCGGCCATGACGTGCCCGCGGGAACGTTCGACGGCACCTGGCAGCTCTGCGCCGACCATCGCGGGTTCCATGACTGGGAAGATGACGAGGTTGTCCATGTCGACTGCTCCACGGCTGCGGTCGAAGGACGGTGGATTGCGCTCGAGGCCCCTGAAGGCGCAGTTGAACCGTGGCTCGACGACGTGTTCTTCACCGGTGCAGACGATGAGCTCCGGCTCTACCCCTGGTTCATCGATGTCGGCCCTGAAGAGGATGCCTTCTACGAAAAAGTCAGCTGAGGCGAAGGCGCTGGCGGATGTTCAGTCCAGGACGAGGAGTACGCCGGTGGCGTCGTCGCTGGTCTTGCCACGCAAGCTTGTCGCCGGATGGTCCCGGTCGGCCTGGTGCACGGTGTCGATGAGCGCGGGCATGCCGTCAGTGGTTGCGGCATCAACCAGGCCTTCCCATGTCCAGCCGTACCACCCCACCAGTCGGGTCAGGCCGTCCGAGCACAGTGCCGCGCGGGCGCCCGGTGATGCGGGGAAGGTACCGCGGAGCGCTTCGGTGGCAGCGCCGGGATCGGCGGCCGCGACGAAGTACCCGCCGGGGCGGTTGCGGACGCTCGCGACGTACTCCAGCGGGTAGCGGCGGGCGCCGCCGATCATGACCGGCTCGGGCGCGGCAGGGAGGTGGTCGGCCCGGTCGTCGCACACCACGACCGGCGCAGCATCGGCGGCGGCCTGCCAGACGAGCGTGGCGTCCCCGAGCACGAGATACTCGACATCATCGCCGCGGTGCCGGAGGATCGCGACCTGCGCCGCCGGGGTGAGCGGATTCGCCAGGTCGCACGTGTCCTCATGGAGGGCGGCGACCTCGCGGATCGCGTCGGCCACGACCAGATCGAGGCCCCACCGCCCGGCGCTGAGTTCCTGCGTCAGCGCCTGGCCGAGCGCGGCGACGAACCAGGGCACGTCGTGGCGGCAGCCGTCGCCGGGCGGGCGCGTCACCCCATCGAGGACGACCGCCCAGCCCTCACCGGACCCGTACCAGTCCTCATTGGGGACCGCATCGCTCCCGGGCGCGGACGCCGCAGACACTATTGCAAGCATCGTTCCAGCGTAACGGCTACAGCATGCCGATTCGGCCCTCCGACGGCTCCCCAGAGGCCCGCTGCGGCGCCCGGCTCGCGTATGGGCGGCGCGGCCGTGCCGGTCACCACTTGCCGCCAAGGCGCTTCCCCTCATGCTGTCGTACGGGTATGTTGATGCCGTACATGTGTTCGACAAGGGCTACGGGGGTTGTCATGTCGTCTGGCAGTGCTGTGCCCGCAGTTCCGGCGGCACTGGTTGCCCAGCTCGGCCTCAAACGCGCCCGGGATCTGGCTCCCGCCCCGGCGAGGGGGGACGCCGGGGCGGGGATACCCGCACGGCACAGTCTGCCAGTCACCACCGACATTTCCCGGCTCCTGCCCTCCGGCGCCCTCGCCGCCCAGGCCGCCATCAGCGCCGGGGCCGTGGGCGCGCTCGGTCTGCTGTGGCGCCTCCTCGCCGGGCCCACCACGGCGGGAGCATGGTGCGCGGTCGTAGGCCTGCGCCGGCTCTACCCGCTCGCCGCGGCCGCGGCCGGTGCGGACCTTGACCGGATCGCCCTGGTCGACGCGGCCGGGCCCCGCATCGCCGATGCCGCGAACGCGCTCGCCGACGGCCTCGCCGCCCTCGTCGTCCCCTCCGCGGCGTTCACCCCCGCGCAGACACGGCGGCTCGCGTCCAAGGCCCGCCGCGCTGGGACGGCGCTGATCTGGTGGGAGACGCGCCCAGTGGTCGGTGTGGACGCCCGCCTGAGTGTCACCCGGGTCCGCTGGGAAGGCCTGCGCCCCAACGAAGACCGCCGGTACGGTCACGGCGCCCTGCGATCGTGCGAGCTGGACGTGGCCGCCGCCTGGCGCACCGGCCGGGGCGCCCGCGAATCCGTCTGGCCCTACGGCGGCCGCCCTGAAGCGTCCAACGTGGTCGAGCTGCGCAGGCGCCGGTGACCCGCGTCCTCGTCCTCCTTGTCCACGGCCTCGACGCCGACACCGATCCGGTCCGCTTCAACACCGTGCTCGACGTCCTCACCGACCACGCCGCGCACCTCGAGGTCCTCGGACCCGCCGCGGCCGCGCTGCGCCTGCCCGGCCACGGCGACGAAGCCGCCCTGGCGGAGACGATTCTCGACGCCGTCTCCGGCCTCACCGGCGCCGACGCCGACATTGGTATTGCCGACACGCTCCTGGCCGCCACCCTCGCCGCTGCCGACGGCCGCATCGTCCCGCCCGGCGGCGACACCGCGTTCCTCGCGCCTCGCCCGCTCACCGACCTCGTCCGCACCGGTCTGCTCGCGGAGCAGACTGCCGTGACGCTGCACCGCCTCGGCATTGACACGGTTGGTGCGTTCGTAGATCTCGAGCCCGCCGCGGTGGCCGAGCGCTTCGGCGCCGCCGTCCGCCGCGCCCAGGCGCTCGCCGCAACCGAACGCGAACGCCCCCTCATACCCCGCGCGCCCAGTGAGGACCTTGCCGTCCACACCGAACCCGACGAACCCTTCGGGTCGGTCGAGCAGGCCGCCTTCGCTGCCCGGCCCCTCGCCGAACGGCTCCTGTCCGCGCTCGCCGAACGGAACCTGGCCTGCACGCGGGTCACGATCACGGCCCACGCCGCCTCGGGTCTCACCCGGATGCGGACGTGGGCGGTCGACGCCGACACCAACGCCGCGGGCCTGGCCCGCCGGGTCCGCTGGCAGCTCGACGGCTGGCTCGCCGCCGGCGGCACCGACGCCATCTCCCGTCTCGAGCTCGCCCCGGCGGGCGTCATGGGCCTCCTGGAGGCCGGGCGCGGGCTGTGGGAGTCGAAGAACCCCGCCCTCGTGCAAGCCGAGCGGGCGCTGCGCCATGCCGAGACGCTGCTCGGCCCCGGCACCGTGGTCCGCGCCCAGGACGCGGGCGGCCGCGACCTGATCGAGCGGCTACGGCTGCTGCCGTGGGATGCCGTCGACCGGCCCGAGGCGCGCGGGCCGTGGCCGGGCGCGCTCGTGGGCCCGCCGCCGGTCCTCGTCGACGCCGAACCGGTCGCGGTCACCGACGCCGCCGGGGCGCCGGTCGTGTGCGGTGCGCGCGGCACGGTCTCCGCGGCGCCCGCGTTCCTCGCCCCCGCCCGCGGCGGCCGGGTCCCGATCACGGCCTGGGCCGGGCCCTGGCCGGTGACCGAACGCTGGTGGGGGCCGGGCTCGCGCCGCTACACCCGCCTCCAGGTCGTCCTCGCCGACGCCCGCGCCGCGCTTCTGGTGTGCGAGGACCAGCAGTGGACCGTGGCGGGCTGGTATGGCTGAGCCGCCGTACGCGGAGCTACACGCGCACTCCTACTACTCCTTCGGGGACGGCGCCGACGCTCCCGCCGACCTCGTCGCCGAGGCCGCCCGGCTCGGGCACACCGCACTGGCGATCACCGACCACGACGGCCTCTACGCCGTCCCCGAGTTCGCCGCGGCCGCCGCCGAGGCCGGGCTGCCCACGGTCTTCGGGGCTGAACTGGGGCTTGGGACGGTTCGGCCTCGGCGCGGCCGCATCGACCCGGCCGGCGAGCATCTGGTGGTGCTGGCCCGCAGCCCGGACGGCTATCGACGCCTGTCGCGCGCGATCACCGAAGCCAAGCTCGCTGGCGGCGTCAAGGACCTGCCGAGCTACGACCTCGACCGGTTGGCCGCGCACGCCACCGGACAGTGGACGGTCCTGACCGGCTGCCGCAAGGGCCTGCTCAACACGGCACTCGACACCGACGGCCCGCAGGCGGCCGAACGGGCACTCCGTGAGCTGGTCGACCGGTTCGGGCCCGGGAATGTCGCGGTCGAGGTCACCTGCCATGACCTGCCCGGCGACACTGCCCGGATCGAAACGCTCGCCGCCCTCGCCCGCCGCTGCCGCGTCCCGGTCGTGGCCACCAACAATGCCCACTACGCGGCGCCCCGCCGCGCCAAAGCCGCCGCGGCACTGGCCGCCATCAGGTCGGGACGCACCCTCGACCAGGCCGACCCCTACCTGCCTGCCAACGCTGGAGCGCACCTGCGCAGTGGTGCCGAGATGGCGTTGCGTTTCCCCGACCTGCCCGAAGCGGTCGAACAGGCCGTCACCATCGCCGCGGCGTGCGCGTTCGACCTCGAACTGTTGGCGCCGCGCCTGCCGCACTTCCCGGTCCCACCCGAGCACGACGACGTCTCCTACCTGGCCACACTGACCATCGCCGGCGCACGCGAACGGTACGGGCCACCCGAAGCCGAGCGAGTGCCCGGCGCGTGGGCCCAACTCGACCGCGAACTGCGTGTCATCAACGCGTTGGGGTTCGCCGGGTACTTCCTCATCGTCGCCGACATCGTCGCCTTCTGCCGCCGCCAGAACATCTACTGCCAAGGCCGCGGCTCAGCGGCCAACAGCGCCGTCTGCTACGCCCTGGGCATCACCAATGTGGACCCGGTCGCCTTCGGGCTGCTGTTCGAACGGTTCCTCTCCGCTGAGCGCGACGGCCCGCCCGACATCGACGTTGACATCGAGTCCGGGCGCAGAGAAGCAGTCATCCAGTACGTCTACCGGCGGTACGGTCGCGACCGGGCCGCCTTGGTCGCGAATATCATCACGTATCGGCCGCGCTCGGCCGTCCGCGACGTGGCCAAGGCCCTCGGCCACGCACACAACCAGGCCCTGGCGTGGTCCAAACGCCTCCACCGATGGAGCGGCCTCGACCCCGACGAAGCCGAGGCCATCCCCGCGGACGTGCGGGCGCTCGCGGGCGAGCTGCGGGACCTGCCCCAACACTTGGGGATCCATCCGGGAGGCATGGTGCTTACCGATCAGCCCGTATCGGAAATCGTCCCGGTCGAACCCGCGCGTATGGAGAACCGGACGGTCCTCCAATGGGACAAGGACGGCGCCGCCACCGCGGGCTTGGTGAAGTTCGACCTCTTGGGTCTGGGGATGCTCGAGGCCTTGCACCGCATGGTCGACCTGGCCGAGGACTTCCACGGCGACCACATCGACCTGGCGATGCTGCCGCCCGACGACGAGGACGTCTACCGGCTCCTGCGCCGCGCCGACACGGTGGGTGTTTTCCAGGTGGAGAGCCGCGCCCAGATGGCGACGCTGCCGCGTCTGCGTCCGGAGTGCTTCTACGACCTCGTCGTCGAAGTCGCGCTCATCCGGCCCGGCCCCATCCAGGGCGGCTCGGTCCACCCCTACCTGCGCCGCCGGCACGGCGAACCGTGGCGCCACCTCGTCCACCCCGTGCTCATGCCCGTGCTCGAGAAAACCCTCGGCGTGCCGCTGTTCCAGGAGCAGTTGATGCAGATCGCGGTCGCGGCCGCCGGCTTCGACGGCGGCGAGGCCGACCGGCTGCGCCGCGCCATGGGCGCCAAACGATCCGCCGAGCGCATGGAGGAGCTGCAGGCGCGGCTGTACACCGGCATGGCCGAGCGGGGTATCGAAGGCGCGCAGGCCGACCAGATCTATGAGCAGCTCAAGTCCTTCGCCGACTTTGGCTTCCCCGAGTCACACGCCGCCTCCTTCGCCCACCTCGTGTACGCCTCGGCCTGGTTCAAATGCCACTACCCGGCCGCGTTCACTGCGGCGCTGCTCGCGAGCCAGCCCATGGGCTTCTACTCACTCGCAAGCCTCGTCGCCGACGCCCAGCGTCATGGCATCACCGTCGCCGCCCCGGACGTGAACATCAGTGGGCCCGTCGCCTCGCTCATCGCGGCCGACCGCCCGTGCAAGCCACCACTGCACGGCGTCGCGGACCTCCGGCTCGGCCTCGACAATGTCACCGGTCTCGGCGCCGCGGCCGCCGGGCGGATCGTGGCCGCACGCGAGGCCGGCGGGCTCTTCCAGTCCATGGCCGATCTCGCCCGCCGAGCCGGTCTCGACCAAGGCCGCCTGGAGAAACTTGCCATCGCCGGTGCGCTCGGCAGTCTTGAACCCGACCGGCGCCGGGCGCTGTGGACCGCGGGCATCGTGGATGAGCGGCCCGGTACGATTCCCGGCACCGGCCCGGCCGCGCCCCCGCCGACACTGCCGGGCATGAGTGCCGCTGACCTCGCCCGCGCCGACTACACCGGCCTGGGCCTCTCCGTCGAGACTCACCCGATGGCACTCGTCCGCAGCATGCTTGACGCCGACGGCGTTCTCACCGTTCGGCGCCTGCCGCACATGAAAGACGGCAAACGCGTCGAGATCGCCGGAATCGTGACCCATCGCCAACGCCCCTCAACCGCGAAAGGCGCGACGTTCCTGAGTATCGAGGACGAGACCGGCATCGCCAACGTGGTGTGTTCCCAAGGGCTCTGGAAGCGATGGCAGTCCGTGGCCACGGTCGCGAAGGCGCTGCGGATCAAAGGCACCGTCGAGAAGGCCCCCGACGCTCCCAAGAGCGCCATGCCGATGGTCGTGGCGTACCAGCTCGCTGAACTGGATCTGAACTTGGCTGTTGGACCGTCACGTGATTTCCGGTGACGCCGCCGTGACACCTCATGCCGCCCAACATCATGGACCCACCGTGTCTGCGATCGCCCTTACCATAAACATATTCACATACCGTTACCGGAAGGTGATTGCATGCTACGAGCTTCCAAGCGCGTGTTCGCGACGGCGCTGATCGCCATCGCCACCATGCTCGGCCTCAGCCTCGCCGCATCCCCCGCGCAAGCCGGATACACCACCATCTACGACTGCCCGCCCGCCTACGTCTGCTTCTACGATCACCACTACACCAACGGCGACCCGGTCTACAAGACCCAGGGCACGCCCTACTACTCGGGAAGCGTCTGGGGCGTGGTGAACAACGGCATCCCTGACGGCGCCGTGTCCGATCACTTCTACCTCCGGTATCGCTACACCACCGGCAGCACCTGGTACACGATGTGCTTCCACTACGCGCCAGGTCCGGGCCGGTACGCCTACGATTTCCCGAGCGTGCCGGTCAACGTCTCCAGCGGCTCGTACTGGGGCGGTGAATGCTGAGTCGCCCGCAATGATGGCGGGGGCATGGCTCGAACACTGCGCCCCCGCAGTCGCACGGGACGGTCGCCCACCAGCAGCCAACCCGAAGCGCCGGGAATGATGTGAGGAGGAAGCGCTCCACGCCGACGCTCACGACCGGTTCGGTTCGGGACCGCACGGCCGCGCAGGCACCCACGCCTCCTCGACGTCGTCCCACCACGGCGGTTCGGTGACGATATGCAGCTCAGGCGCCCCCGGAATCGGCTCGAACGCGTGCGCGATATCCCAACCAGTGTCCTCGTCTGGGCCAGCATCGGGGTTCTCGCGCACTTCCACGATGCCGTGGCCGCCTTCGGGGGTGACCAGGACCCATTCGTCCTCATGCAGTCCGAACGCCGACAGCATGGCCCGGTAACCGAGCCGGTGGCTCCAAGCTTTCGCGACGGTGAGTTCACTCGCCCCGGCGGCGAGGTCAAAGAAGCCGCGCCCGGCGGAGACGTCGACTCGCGGCATGGTGGCGAACGCGGTGAGCAGCACCATGGGCTCGTCCGGGCCGGTGTACTCGCCCTCACGTTCTCTGCCGATTGCTTCAGGGGGTACACCGAACTCGGCGACCGCTGCCGCCGCTACAGCTTCCGGCTGCGGTCCTTCGTGGAAGTAGAACATGTAGCCATCGCTTGGCGGCCCGTTGAACAGCAACCGGTCACGCAGCTCGGACGCGGCCGAGGATTCCGCAGTGGCAGTGGCCAGGTGCCACCGGAACTCGACCGCGTCACCGGTCTCCAGTGTGATGCCGTCGTGTACGAGCGCTTCCGCTAGTGCCGCTATGACCGGTTCGCCGTCGCCAGCGTCCAAGCGCTGCTGTAGTCCTGCAGCAGTGGCGTGCGCAAGCATGGGACTGTAGATAGTGACGAGCCTGCGGATACGGCGCCGACACCGGTCGGCAGCGCGTGGTTCCTGATGCATGTAGGCAGTCCTTCATTATGAGGGCCCCTTTGGGGCTTCCTTCTTGTTCGGGGGCGGATATCGCCGACCGGGAGGGCGCGGAATGATATCCTTTATATCGAATCCGATATATCATGAATACACGTTATGGAGAACAAGTACCCTCCTGCACTGGTGTGCAACCGGTCCTTGAGCAGCAGTTTCTCGTCAAAATGGTTGCGGCTGATCCCTGCGTGCGCCCAATACTCCCCACCCGTTCCCGCGAACAGCATCGGCACCACAGGGTCGTGAATGGGACGGCCGACACTGCCGCCGTAGGTACAACAGCGGGCGGCAGCCGCAGCAGGCAGCTCACTGCCAAAACGCCGCCCAGGCACTCCTCGGACCATGATGCGGGAGCGGCGAATTCGTAGTCCAGAGTGAGACGCTTCAGCAGCGGAACCGCCGCCAGCAAGCCGATGAGGACCGTAACGATGTCTATGCCGAGCAGGAGGGGTCTGGTCGACCAGGGAGCCCAGGGGCCCGGGCCGGAAGGCATGTTCATGAGAGGTCACTGCTCCGATCTGCGGTGTTCAGGTGGGTGGGGATGAAGTCGATGCGGGTGCCGAACGGATCGGGCGCTTGCTGAGGAGCGGCCTGGTACAACTCGGCGGGTCGCCCGCTCGAGCGGCGGGTGTGCTCCCCGGTCGCCACGACATGGCCTGCACCGGTGTGCTTCCGATGGAAGTTGCCCGGATCGAGTCTGACCCCCAGGACCGCCTCGACCACGCTGCGAAGTTCTGCCAGCGTGAACAGTTCAGCGCACAACCCGATGGCGGCGGCCGTGTGCTCGACCAGCCATCGCGTCATCGCGTGCGCCGCGGTGATCAACTGGTGTTCGCGCGGACCAGGCACGGTGGCGAGGGCCTGGGTGACGGGTGTCCACTGGAAACCGCGAGCGGGTTCGGGCAGAGCGCCGACCTGGTGTTGGGGTATGAAGACCAGGTGGGAGGTGTACAGGTGCGCTCCGGCCCAGGCCGGTGCCGGCACGCTCCACGTGCGCAAGGCGGGGAGGTCATCAAGGCCGGCCCGAGTCAGGGTGTGGACGAGAGCGTGCGCAAGAGTGTCGCCGACGTTGAACTGCTTCGCGGGCAGGCGGAAGCGTTCAGAGGCCGCCTCGAGAAGTATGTGGAGACCGGACGGCATCGCGCCGACCGCGACCATCTCGGCTTCCACTATGACTGGCGTACTGGTCACCATGGCGTCATCCCAGGGTAAAGCAGCCGCCACGCCGCAACGAGAGCGACAGCGATGACGCCGATCCCGGTTGCGTATAGGGCCGCGGCTGCCGCTTGCATGCAGGCGGGGACCGCGGCGGCGGTGAGGTACCGGCGGGCTCGGTCTGGGCGGGGCGCGAGATAGCGGACGGCCAGGAGGTTCAGCGGCGGGGTCGGCACCAGGACGAGCAGCAACCCAACGGTCAAGGCGGCGAGAGTGGTGGCGCTTTCGCCCATGACACCGAAGCCGAGGGTGGAGAGCCAGAGGGGGAGTCCTCCGATAACGGCCAGGATCGCGTGGAGCAGTAGGAGCACGCGCAACCGTTTGATCGGCGCCGCACGTCCGGCGGCTGCCGTGTCGCCGTGCGCTTCGGCGAGGCGGCGAGACGGGTCGGGTCCAGTGGTATTGCCGTCCTCAATGGCGTCCATAGCGTCTCCTTGGCATGGGTTCGGGGTCCGATGACGATGGGGTGACAGCGAGCAGCGGTTGCCGCTATGACCCGGGACAGTTCGGACGCGGGAGTCGACACGTGCTTACCTACGAATCGACGTACCCGGCTGCTTGGAGCTGCGCCAGCGCCTCAGGCAGCAGGTCCTCCTGGATCCAGGCGGCGATGATGTCGTAGCCGATCACGCAGCCGTCAGCGACGTCCGGCAGGCACTCGGTGTCGTGGGGGCGGTTCGACGGCAGCATGATCCAGTAGGTGAGGATCACAGGGCCTTTGCGCACTGCGATTCGGAATTCGGGGTAGAGCTCCCAGTTGGGGGCGGACACGACAAGGCCTTCGTCCCAGTCCCCGTCAACGTTCGCCGACTCGGTGAGGTCCGGTTCAAGAACGTTGTACAGCAACGAGCCCCGGTCTGCCACTTCATCGAGGTACGCGGCCTGCGCGGCCGCCGTGTCGTCGCCCCACGTCCGCCCGTGTCCCATGACCGTGACGCGCCGGTCGCCGACACCGCCGTCACCGGAGCGGGCAACCTCGTGCGAGCAACCGGTGTCGCTGGGTGTCGCTTCCAGGACGTCGTAGTCGTAGGTTGCGCCCAGCGTTGGCACGGCGCCGGTCCCGAGCAGGTCGCAGGATTCGTCCGGGCCGAACCAGACGGCTGCGGCGAGGCGGCGCTCGCTCACGGTCGGCGTCTCGGTGGCCGTGCCGCCGAGGCTGCCCGGCATACAGGCCGCGACCGTGACGGCCGTGCAACTGACGAGTGCGACGCGCAGGAGCGCCGTGGCCGGTGCACCGGCGCTCACTCCGACGTCCGGGAGGTCCCGGGTTGCTTCATGGGGGTTTGCAGAACCCATGCCAGTAGGCCTTCTTTCCTGTCGTATCGTCATCGCGTGCGCCGTTCCTCTAGCAGCTCGCATTCACCGGTCGAGGAGGTCGCTGACCCGTTCGTCGCCGGTGGCCGCGTAGACCGCTGTCGCGGCCGCCTGGTTGCGTTCGAGGGCGCCACGGGGTTGGGAGTGGGGCAAGACTATGCGGCGGGCAGCGTCGGCCAGTCGCATGTGGTCGCCGGGGGCGATCGTGACACGGGCGCCGGTCATGAGCGAAGTCCTCTCTTCAGGGATGGGGTGTGCGGTTGCGAGCTCGATGGTGGCGCGTTGCTCCCATGGCTGCCGCACCGCTGCTGAGGGCAACCGCGGCTGCGATGAACGCGATCGTCAGCGGGGCCGCGTGGAGCGCGGCGGCCACGCCGGGGCCGTGCCCGTCGATGTCGTGGTGGGCGTCCATCTCGCCCATGACGGAGGAACCATCGAGGATGGCCTTATCGGTCAGGAACGCGTGGTCGTACTCGACAATGCCGGTGTCGACCATCGTGACCGTCACCCATGCCCGCTCGGCGTTGATCTGGTCGATGGCCCCCGCGTTCGTCGTGTCGAGGCCGATTTCGTCTGCTGCGGCGGGCATGGCCATGACCGCGATGACAGCGCAGGTGATCGCGGCAAGGACGAGCCCGAGGCCGGTGAGGCGGTGCCGGCGTCGGATGAAATGGGGACGGGCGGGCCCGGTATCGCCGGGAACGGCGCGCTCCTGGTGCGCGCGCACATGGCGGACGAGGCACTCCCAGTGGGTGTCGGTGAGGTCGCTGCGGTAGATGATGGCACGCCACGGGCGTGCCGTGTCGACGATGCGGGAGCCGCGCACTGCGAGCACGCCGCCGCCTCGCCGCGAGGGATACCGCCGCCAGGCCAGACCGAACGGCCAGATGAGGACATAGGTGCCGGTCGCGGGATCGTACACGCCTCGGGGGTAGTGCAAGAACCAGGCCACACCTGCGGTCGTGCACCAGTGCAGGCCCGCGACGGCGGCCCCCGCAACGGTGTCTACGACCAGCATCGCGACGGCGCCGGCCAGGGAGCTGACGCCGATCAGCGCCCAAGTCCAACCTCGACGAAGCCAGACGGCAACGAGCGGTCGCGGCTCGGCGTCGGTGCCGGCCGTGTTCACCCCCACCACGGCAGGTCCTCAACCACGCGCAGTTCCGGTGCGCCCAAGATCGGCTCGTACGCAAGGTCGACGCCCCAGTCCTGGCCGGGAGCCAACTCGTCCTCATGCAGCTCACTGATCATGCCGCGGCCGCCTTCGGGGGTGACTAGCATCCACTCGACAGGGTTCATGCCGTACGTGTCGAGCAGGGCCCGGCAGCCGAGTCGAGCACACAGTGCGGTCGCGACGGTCAATGCGGTCGTACCGGGACGAGACGCGAAGAACTCATCAGCGGCCCAAACCGTGACGCGCGGCCGCCCTGCCGTGTCGGCAAGGTACACCAGGGGCTGTTTGGGACCGGTGTACTCGTCACCAACGCCGGTGGCAATCGCTGCGGGCGGCACCGTGAACTCGGCGGCCATGGCGGCCGCGGCGACGGCTGGCGCGGGGCCGTCGGGGAGGTAGCAGACGTGGCCGTCGTCGGGCGGCCTGTTGAACAGCAGCAGGTCGCGCAGGTGTGATGGGGTGTGCGACGCTGCGGTGTTCAGCAGCGACCGGAACTCGACGGCGTCGGTGTACTGCAGGTGCACGTGTTCGCGCACGAGTGTCTCCGCCAGACCGGCGATGGCGCGTTCATGGTCGCCAGCCTGCACGAGCCGGTGCAGCGCGGCCGCGAGCGCAGGGGTGATGGCGTCGCTGTAGTTCGCGACGGTGCGTTGGACGCGTATGCGGAAGCGTTCGTCGTCGTTCGGTTCGACGGGCACGTGGGGCCTTTCCTGAGGTCGGCGTGATGCGGTTCGTTGCAGGTCTGCTGGCCACTGCGGACACCAGCGGTGCCGTTGAGACGCGGCGGTGTTCACCAATTCAGTCCAGATCGGGCAGGTCGGCGATAATGCCCGGGGACCGCATCGGGTCGCAGTGGTGGCCTAGAGCCTCGGCGAGGCTGGTGTCGATGCGGGTCGGGCCGCACGGTGGTCGTTCGATCAGCACCTGCGCGTCGCCGTGCTGGAGGAGCCCGGTGAGGCCGGGCGTGTCGTTGAGCTGGTCGATGACAGCGGTGCACAGTGCCGCATTCGCCTCCTGCGATACGTCGGCGCGCAGGTGTTTGGACGGTGCGAACACCACCAGGACCATCGCTGCAGCGGTGATGCCGATCCGCGCGGCCTCCTCGTCCCAGTCCGCATCGCCGTCGACCAGGTGCACCCACCACTGGTCGCTCCGCAGTGGAAACGGCGCCTCGGCGTCAACGCGGTGGAGGTCCAGCCTGGCGGCGAAGTAGGCCGCGAGCGCGTCCTCGGACGCCGCGGGGCGGTAGTAGATGTAGGCGGAAAGCATCCGGGCCTCCAGGTCGCGGTAGCGCCTCGTGACGGTCGGGTAATGCCGCGGTCATCCCGTCGTTTCGAAGCAGCGCACGGCGATGGGCGTGCCGGTGCTGTCGGTGATGGTCGACAGGAACGTCAGGCCCGGGCATTCGATGTTGGCGAGGGCGACCAGTTCGTCATCGTCCGCGGTGGGGTCCTCGAGCGCGACAATGCCGGTGACGGCCATCCGGGGCTTGTCCGCCTGGCATGCAACGGTCCAGTACGCGCCCGAGTCGGGATCGTGCTCGGCGCAGTCGCCGATGTCGGGCTCCACCGGGGTGCGCCCGTGCTCGTCGGGGCGGTCGATCGCCTCCATGCAGACGATCGCGTTAAGGTCGCGCGTGTCCGGTTCGTAGTCGGTCAGCAGGCTGCGCCAGGGGAGGCCGATCTGCTCCTCGACGGTATCGCTGGTGCACGGTCGCGGCAGCATCGCCGCATCGACCTTGCCGTTCGCATCGACAATGCCGGTGGCGCTGTCGTCGGTCCACGCTGCCCGCCAGTACGCGGTCGGATCCTCGCAGGGCACGACCAGGTATCCCGGGTCGTCCTCGGTGAACCCGTCGGTGCCGAAAGCCGTGTATTCAGTGGGGATGCAGTGGCCAGCAGCCGGGAGTGCGACGATCGTCGGAGCGGTCACCTCGGTCGTGCTCGAGGCCGCGGTGGCATCGGTGGCTACTGCGGCCGGGTCGCTGTTCGGTGCGGCCGGTCGCAGTTGGTAGTAGGCGGCCGCGCCCGCGCTTGCGAGCAGCACGGCGGTGATCGCGCTGGTCGCTATCGTCCGTCCACGCCGCCGCTGCAGCGGGTGCGGGGGCGCGAATGCGGTGCCGGACGACACGGCGGCGTCACCGGGGCCATACGGCGGGGTGAACGGTGACGGTTGCGGCCCCGGGGTGTGGTCGCCCGCGGGCAGTTCGGGGCTGCGATCGTGCTGGGGAGCCGGGGGAACGGTCGTCATCAGGTTCCTTAGTGCAGAGAACAGTGGGGTTCGTGGTGCCGCACTCGGGCGGGTGCAGTTTGGGCCGTTGCCGGGCATCGGTCGCCTCGGTGCACTCATGCCGTCCATCCGACGCCGACGCCGACGGTGAACGCCGCGGTCACTGGGAACCGGTCCCCTACCGCGAGGATCGCCGCGGCGAGACCGCCGGTGCGCCAACGCCGGCCGATGACGGCAAGCTCGACGAGGGCGACCATCGCGAGCACCACTACTGGGAAAGGCACGCCGAGCTCGATGCCTGCGGCCGCGGTCAGGTGGCCGCCGCTGGCTCCGGCCAGTGCCACGACCACCAGGCCCAGCAGGGCACGGCCGCGCCGGGCAGCGGCCGGGGCGGGGAACCCGAGGGCGTCGCGGACGGCCTGGCGGGAGTCGAAACGCTCTGGGTCTGCGACCAGGTCGCGCAGCACCGACTCGATCACGCTCGCGTGGGGCGCCGCAGGGCGAATGTCGTCGCGCTCCAGGACCGCTTGCGCCCATGTGCGGAGATCGTGGCCGGTCCACAAGCCGACCTGGCACCGGAACCAGGCCTCGACGACCTCCTCGCGGGTCACGGTGTACGACCAGACCGCGGAGGGGGCCACCGCATCGAGTGCGGCGACCGCCTCGGGTACGGGCAGCCTGAACTTCATGAGGTTCGTGATCGTCTGGTGCTGGAGCCGCTGGTAGTCGATGGTGCCGGTCAGGGTGCCGAACGCGGTCAGGATCGGCTGGGCCCGCCGGGTCCAATCGGTGATCGTCGCAGCGGGGTACTGGTGGCCGATGCCGCAGGGGCGGGCGTCGCGAAGACGCCCGTCGGCGGGGTTGAAGTCGAGGCTGACCACCGGTTCGACGCGATCGTCCGCGCGCACCATCACCAGGGTGGCGTTGCCGAGGCGGCCGGTGCATTCGACGGCCAGTTCCACGCCCTCGACGGTGAACTCGTCGATGATGCGCGCGCCGGCCCAGGCGTGCGGGCCCGGATCGGTGCGGCCGGTGCCGTCAGCGCTGTCGGCGGGCAGCGCACCGTCGGGTGTGGCGGCAGGAGCCGGTCCTGCCGGCGACGGGTGCGCGGCCGCTGCGGCGGCCGGTGCGGGTCGGGGTTGGTCAGGCACGGGCGGGTCCTTCCGCAGTGGTGGGTTCGGGGCGTCTCGCGGCCGGGTGCCGCAGCCGAGCGCCGGCCGCCGGTCGCGGCGGGCGCATCCGGATGCCGGGCAGGGTCTGGGCGAGGGCGCCCAGGACCGCACCGGGCGCGACGGCGAGCGCTTCGATGGCGGGGTCGAGGTCGTCGGGCGGGTCGGCGATGGCCGCGGGAACGATGTAGTGCTCCCAGTCGGCTACAGCGGCGATCGCACCGATATCGGGGCCGCCGCCGGTGCCCGGGGCGATCTCGACCACGGTGCCGCCGGCGGGCGCGTGCAGCAGGTGCGTCAGGGCCGCGCTGCGGGTCGCCACGATGCACCGGGCCTGGCCGATGAGCTTGACCTGCTCCGCGAAATGGTGATGTTCAAGGACGACACGAGTGAAGCCGAAGTCGGCAAGGAGGGCTGCCAGGACCGGTTCGTTCACCAGCTGGTGCTCCGGTGCGGCGGTGCTGGACAGCAGCAGCCGTTCGGTTCCGCGCCGGTCGGGGGCGTGCAGCAGGCGCCGCAGCCGCTGCCGCGCCCACGGTGCGATCACCGGGCCGGGGCCGGGCCGGGAGGGGACGATGAGCCGTTCGGCGCGCACGGGCCGGTCCCATCGGGTCAGGTGGACAGCGTCGGGGTCAATGCCGGCGGCGTCGAGGCCCTCGCGATGCCACGGCTGCTCGGCGCCCGAGACGATCCAGTGGTCCGGTTCGATGCCGGCGTCGCGAATCAGTTGGAGGCGCGGCAGCGTGTCGGTGAGGAAGGACCCGAAGGGGCCACCGGGGCCGCCGGTCGCGGCGACCACCGCGGCGGTCCCGGGCAGATGGACCGGGGCCCGGGAACTGCCGCGCCACACCCGGTGGCGCGCGGGCGCACGGTCGACGGCGGCGATCTGGTCGGCCAGGACGCAGCCGTCGCTAGTGACCACCGCGCCGCCAGGGCCGATCACGGTCCCCTCGGGCAGCTCGGCCACAACCGCACCCGGGGCGCAGGAGCGGCGGTATAGCGGCGGCGCCTGCCCGGCCTCCTCACCCCACACGATCGGGATCGCACCGTCGACTACGACCGGCTGCTCGTACAGGTGCAGGCGGCCACGGCCGGTCGCCGCCATCCAGTCCACGGCACTCGCCGCCCACCCCAGGGGCCCCGCCAGCGGCAACGAGGTCACCGGCGCCGCCGTCACCGCCGGCCCCCGATCCCCTGCAGTAGCACCCGGCCCTGCCCCGGGCCCCCGGCCGCCGCACGGGCGGGTCCTCCACCCGAACGGTCGAGCGCGACCGGATACGACGGCCCAGTGACGGGCCGGCCGGGCGGGCGGGACACGGCGCACCGGTCAAGGCCGGCGGCTATGGTGGTTGTCATAGCGGGGTGCTCCTTCGGTATGCAACGCGGTCGGGCCGCATAGGACACCTTCACGACCAGGCACGGGGTGCGCGATGGCGTGAACGGGTCATGAGCGGCGCGCTCCTGTCGGACGGCGGGGTCAGGTGGCGGTGACGATGACGGTGAGGACGGCAGCGGTGGCCACTTGCACGGCAATGACGGCGCGGACGCATTTGGCGCCCCGGTTGGGGCCCTGTTTGACGATCCAGGTGGCAGTGACGGTGTAGGCCGCAGTCACCGTCAGGATCCACAGTGGTGAAAGGACCGCGGTGAGCGCGTCAATGCTGGTGTGCGTGGCGGCCACGGCAATGAAGGCCGCGTGCACGGCTCCGGTGCCGAGGCGGCTGCCTACGGTGAACGCTGCGGTGGTGGTGGCGTGGGGTGCGCAGGCGACAGCGGCGAGGGCCAGACCGGCACCGGTGAGCAGCAGGGCGTGGAAGTGTCGCCGCATCAGGAGCCGATCGTGACCGTGTCAGGTCCGGTGGCCCACCGTATGCCGAGGCAGTAGGCGGTGGCGGCGCTGGCGCGCACGTCAGCGAGCTGCACGACCTGCGCGGTCAGATCGGTCAGGTCGATGCCGAGACGGTCCGCGAGCGTCGTGTCCACGGTCAGGTTCGTCTCCCCTGCGGTGGTAAAGCCGACCACGCCCAAAGGCGTGTCGCTGACGTGTCCGCCGAGGACGGTCAGGCGGTAGTGCTCGAGGCCGTCCGTGTCAGCGTCGGCGTCGACGCCGAGCCGGTGGCCACGGTGGTCAATTTCGGCGATGCGGCCCACGCCGGTCAGGTGCGTTGGCGTCGTCATTGCGGCCTTCCCGCACGTGTCCCCGCCAGGGCCGGTGTCGTTGCCGGACCGGGGAAGTGTCTCAGGTCCGTTGGCGATCCGAGTGCGATGCGCACCGGGCCGCGGTCGGACTCGGTGAGGAACACACCGGACACGTCGCAGGGCACGGCGTCGTACGGAATGCGGTGGGAGGCCCGCAAGGTCAGGGAGTAGTACTGCCACAGTTCCAGGTGGTCGTCGGTGAGCACGGCGAAGGCGCGCGTCCACTCGGGTGGGCAGTCCGGCGGGCAGTCCTGGTGGTGGTCGCGGCCGCAGCGCAGGTGCACGGCATGCACACCGGGTAGGGAGGTGAGCATGGTGTACCGGACGTGGCAGGCGAGGGTCGCACCGAGTGCGCCGATGGCAGCGCCAACGGCGGCAGCGGTCAGGATGCGGGTGGCAAGCACGGTCGCCGGTGGTGTCATGCGGACCGTCCTTGCGGGGCCGCGATGCTGTCGGCGGTGCGGGCGTCGAGGTCGGCCATGGCGTGCGTTTGTGCGTGCAGGCCCGCACGGAAAGTCATTTCCGCACTGGGGGCGATGCCCAGGTCAGCGCCAGTGCGCAGGAACGACAGGTGGCTGCGGGTGTGCCCGGGTGCGGCGACGGCAATATCGGTGCGCGTGCCGCTGCGGTGGCAGTGCTGGATGACGTAGTGCCGATCGTGACCGGTGACGGCGAAGGTCATGCCGCACCAGGTGAAGGAACCGATGTGGGTGCGGGGACGGGGCGCCTGGGGTGCGAAGCCGGGCGCTGGTGCCACGGGTCGGGCGTCCTCGGCGGCGTCTTGGGGTTCGGGTGCCGCAGTGGGCGCCGATGGGGCGGGCAGTATCGCGGTCATGACGGCGACGCCTCGTCGGCGTCGGCGCGGGCGTGGCGGCCGCGGTAGTCGCCGCTGGTGTCCGGTTCGGGCGCATCAACGCGGTCGCCGTCGTGGGAGGGCGTGGGCTTCCGGTCGCCGTTGCTGAACACGGCGTCGGTGCCGGTCGCATGGAAGTCCGCTGCGAAGCGAGGTGGCTGGGCCATGGGTGCGGTCTCTCAGTCGATGATGGTGCACGGTTTCGGTGTCATGGGATGGCTGGAGGCGGCGACCTGGTCAGGTTGCCGCCTCCAGCCGCAGGACGCGATCTGGGAAGGTGATGTCGCAGTCGATGGGGGCTTGCGCGCCATGTGACGGACACGCCGCCCCCCGGGGGGCGGGTCGTTACTGGGGTGGGCGCAGCATCGGAAACAAGCTGGGGCCCTCGTGCGGCAAGCGGATCGGGTCGCGCGGCGCGAAGTCGTACCGCTGGTACCAGTTGCGCAACCGTTCACTGGCCGCTTCGAGGTAGACGGCCAAGTGGTTCTGGTCGGCGCGGGCCAGGCCGTGCGCCAGCAAAGTGGTGCCGATCCGGGCGGGGCTGCCTTGGCGCCCGTGCACGGTCGCCAGGAACATCAGGTGCAGGTGGGCCACATCGGTGGGGTGGTGGTCCTCGAAGGCCCGGTCGAGTGCCTGGAACCGCGGCAGGTGCGTACCGGTCAACTGCTTGAGGCGCGTCTCGTAGGCAACGGGTGCGAAGGGGGCCCCGGTGCGGTCGGCCCATACGGCGGCGCCGACCCAGCCGCCGGATTCGTCAACGGCGACGTCGACGTGCCCGCAGCGGGTGGCGGCGTCGACCAGGATGGCGAACTGTCCGGCGAGGAGTCGTTGCCGCAGCGGGGCGCGCGTGTTGCCGTCTGCGGCGTCGGGAACGAGCCAGTGGGTGACGTCCAGGTCGCTGAAGGCCGCGGCGATCAGCGCAGCTATCTGCACGGCGTTGCCCTGTAGGGGCAGAATCGCGGGCGGTGGCGCTGCGGAGCGGGTGTTCATGGCCGTCACCGTCCGGCCGGGACGTTCGCGCGGTCGGCGGCCGGACCGGCACCGATGCGCTCGTACACGATGGGGCGGCGCCAGGCCATGTAGGTGCCGCGGAGTACCCCGGCGAGGGCGACGGCGGCCATGATCGCGCCGATGACGACCGGGAGCGGCGATGCGGGTTCGACGCCGAGGAGGTCGCCGAGGTCGATGGTGGCGAGGACGACGATGACGCTCAAGGACACGGCCGCCAGGACCGCCGCGAACTGGCCTGCGGCCGACAGGGCGAAGGACCGCTCGCCGGTGAAGTACCGCAGCACCGCAAAGGCAGCGACGCACACGAGCCAGAGCACGGCGTACCCGCCGGCGGTGCCGAGCGTGTAGAACATGTCGACGAGCGGGTCAAGTCCGGCGGCGGCGTACCCGATGATGATGGCGGCGCTGACGGTGGACTGGACGAGCGAGGCGCGCGCGGGCGCGCCGGTGCGTGGCATGGTGCGGCCCAGGCTGGCGGGGAGGACGCGTTCGCGGCCGAGCGCGAACATGTACCGCGACGTCGTGTTGTGGAAACTGATCGCGGCCGCGATCAGGCTGGTGACCAGGAGGACGCTGGCGGCGTTCGCGACGGGTGCGCCGAGATGGTCGGCGATGAGGCCGAAGTACAAGTCGATGCCGTGGGTTCCGGCGGCGTTGACGACGTTGCCGGGGCCGACGGCGACGGTGATGGCCCATGCGGCGGGGGCGTACAGGGCCACGAGGGCGGCCAGGGACCAGAACACGGCGCGGCGGACGGTGTGGGCGGCGTCGCGGGCTTCTTCGGCGTAGACCGCGGGCGCTTCGAACCCGATGGAGCCGAGGAAGCCCAACGCGAGGAGGGCACCGGCGCCGCCAGCGGTCGCGAACGTGACCGGGTCGAGCGCCTCGAGACTGATTTGGCCGCCGGCGGGGTTCGCGAAACCGGCGATGGTGGCGGCGACGATGAGGGCGGCTTCGGCGAGGAGCAGGCCGAACAGGATGCGGCCGTTCAGGTCGACGGCGCGGGTGCCGAGGACGGCGACTAGGAGCCAGCAGGCGCCGGCGGCGACCCACCAGGGCACGGTCAGGCCGAACCAGGATTCCAGGAGCGGTGGCGCCGCGACGCCGATGAGGCCGTACAGGCCAGCGGTGAGTGCGGTGTAGGCGAGGTAGGCGGTCCAGGCGGCGCCGACGCCGAGCGCGGGGTTGATGCCGCGGGCGATGAAGGCGTAGAACGCGCCGGCGTTGGGGATGCGGGCGGCCATGGCGGTGTAGCCGACGGCGAACAACGCCAGGACGGCGGCGATGGCAACGAATGCGATCGGGAGGCCGATCTGGCCGGTCAAGGCCATGCCGGTGGTGGTGACACCGGCGACGACGGTCAGGGGCGTGGCCGCGCACAGCGCGAAGGCGACGAGGGGTCCGGTGCCGAGCCGGTTGGCGTTGAGCCGGGCGGTGACGGCACTGGTAGTGGGGGGTGCGCTCATGGGTACGTCCTGTTCGGTAGCGGGTGACGGGCGTTAGGTGCGGTTGGTCATGGCAGCGGTGCCGGTGCATTGGCGCAGGTGGGTGATGAGGAGGTGCACGGGCGGCGGCAGGTGCCGGTAGAAGGCGTTCAGGTGCGCTTCCTCGAGTGCGACGCCGAGGCGTCGGGTGAGGTTGAGCGCGTCGAGGACGGCGACCAGGCGCAGGTCATGGTGGGTGAGGTTCGGGTGGTGTGCGTCAGCGAACGCGCGTTGCAGTTCACGGAAGGGCCCTTGGGACAAGGTGACGTGGGCGCGGTCGTAGGCGACGACGTCGGCGCCGCGCCAGGTTCGCCGTGCGGTGCGGTGCAGTAGACCCCGGTACACCATTTGCTCGGACACGGCGGTGAAGTAGTCCTCGATCGCCCAGTACCGCAGCCAGTCTTCGGCGGGCAGTGCCGGTTCCTCGTACAAGATGCGGTCCCATACGGTGTGCGCCAGCGGGGAGGCGGGCGGGCCGTGCGAGGGGCGGCGGGAGCGCAGGGCGCCGGTTTTCGGGTGGGCTGTGACGTAGCCGTTGTCGATCAGCCCGATGAGATCGGCTGTGATCAGTCCGAGTGAGGCGGTGTGGGGGGCGACGGCGAGGTGGCCTTTGAGTTCGTCGAGGTACAGGAAGTACAACCGTTCGACCAGGCCGAGGTCGGTCGGGTGCAGGCGCGCGGCGCGCGGGGCCTGGTACATGTCAGGTCCCGACACTCACGGATCCGCCGTGGGCGCTGGCGCGCAGCGCCGCTGCGGCGGCCTGCGGGCAGTCGCGCAGTGCGCGTAGGCTGACGGTCATCAGCGCTCCTTACATCATGGAGGGAGCAGTCAGCGACCCGTCAGTACTTCGCAGGGTGCCTTCGGGTCGCCGCATCTCATACAACCGCTCCGGGCAGCCGCCTACCAGGGCATTCCGGGGTGCAACCAAGGGGCATTCCGGGGGCGTCGAGTCCCACGAGGCTCCCTTGGCATCACTGTTTTCCTGCGACGTCCATGTTGGATCGGACTAGTCGATGGAGGGGGACGGTGGCTCACCAACGACGTGAGGCTTTTGCCCGCGCACGCCGGAGCGTGCGCCTCACGCAGGAGCAGTTCGCTACCCGCGTGGGCGTGGACGTCTCGTCGGTCAAACGGTGGGAACGCGGCGCGTCAACGCCGCAGTGGACCATGTGGCCGACGATCGCTGACGTGCTCGGCATTGCGCACGAACACCTGGCCGCGATGCTCGACGACGCCCCACTCGCGCCAGTGGCGCCCGACGCCAACCTGACCGGGGCGGCGCTTCCCGATGTGGCAACCGTTGCCGTCGTCCCGGTACCCAGGCAGGTCACGCTCGCTGACGCCGTCCAACTCGACCACTTGATCTCCCACCTTGAACAGCTCGACCACACTGCCGGGGGCCGGTCCGCCGCCCGCATGATGGCGTTCGCGCAACTGGACATGGCACTGGCGTGCCTGCGGGAAGCGTCGATGTCGCCCGCGGTGCGGACCCGGTGGATGCGCGTGGCCGCGCGTCTGGCCCGGCTGTGCGGCTTCGCCTCCGCTGACGCCGGACTGCAAGCCGATGCGGAGCGGTCGTTCGCGACGGCGTTGTCGATCGCGAAAGAAGCCGGTGACAGCGACAGCTGGCTCAACATCATGTGCGGCATGATCCGCAAGTCGCTGCAGGTCGGGGACCTGCGCCGCGCCGCGGACCTGCTCGGTGCCGCTGAAGCCGGGCAGCGGCCACGGTCGGCCATTTCGGCATGCATGCTTCATGCCGTCCGCGCCCGTGTCTACGGCGCCCTCGGCCAGGAAGCGAAAGTCTTGGAGTCCATCGACCGAGCCGACGAGCTGTTCACCGCCGGTCCTTCGGGCGCCGACCCGGCCTGGCTGTGGTATTACGACGAGGCGCAGCGCCTGGGCGACACCGCACACGGTCTCTACCCCCTCGCGCTCGAAGGCCGCCTGGTCGAGGAAGCGACCGGACGCCTCAGGAAAGCGGTCGCGTTGCATCGGCCGACGAATGCGCGCAGCATCGCGTTCTCAACGACGAAACTGGCCACGCTCACGGTCCGGTGGCGCCTCCCGGGCGCTGAAGCCGTTGTCGATCGCGCTATTGCCGCCGCCGGACCGGTCCGTTCAGCCCGTCTCGACGAAGACCTGCACGATTTGGCCCATGCACTACGCCGCAGTGGCACCGACGAGGGGCCCCGGCAGCTCATGACCATCCGCGCGCTCTTGGACAGCGCACGCTAGGCGCAGGTCAGCGGCGCGACCAGACCCGTTCAACCCGGTCGTCGGCCAGACAGGCGACACGGTGGCGCAATTGCGCGGCGGTGGCCGCCGACTCGCCAGCGTGCTGGGCCAGCCACGAGGTCATGCGCAGTTCACGAATGCGACGCAGGAGCCGAAAATGCGGGGCGGCCGTGACGTCGGTGCCGCCGTAAGCGGCCACGAAGCCTTGGTATTCGGCCGGTTCCAGCCAGTGCAGGGAGGCCGTGTACGTGCCCGGCAGGGCCAGGTCCCATTCGGGCGGCCCAATGCATACGGTCTCCAAATCGATCAGGACCGCCTGATCGTCGGCGAACGCGACGTTGCCTGAGTGCGGGTCACCGTGAATCAGGCACCGGCGCGCCGGCAAGTCCGTCTGGGCCCATGCGGCTGCAAGTTCGGCAGCCACGGCCAGGAGCGTCTGACGGTCGGTCTCGCCAATGGGGGCGTCCTGGAGGCGTTCGGCGACGCGTTCGAACGCATCCAGGTCGGGAAGCGCAAGGCTTTCAGGTAGCGGCACCTGGTGCAAGGCGGCGAGGACCGCACCGATCTCGGGGAACGTGGCACGGCGGGAAACGTCCAACTCACGCCAGAACGTGACCGGGTGACCGTGCACCAGCACAGGCGCCTCCGCTAGAGGCTGACCAGTGGGGACACCGCACTCGTGGAGGTACCGGGCAACGGCGAGTTCACGTTCAGCAGTGGCCTGCCACGCCAGCCCGCGGGCGACACGCGCGACGGCGCCACCCCCGAGCCGGAACATGCCGTGCTCGCCCATGCGAATCAGCTGCGGCGACGTCCTGGAGGCGATGCCGAGCTCGCGGGCCGCTTGCTGCGCCAACGAACGGGCAAGCGCTTCAGTGAACATGCCGGGCACGCCTCCTCCGATCGCGGGCCCCGGCAACGCTACCAACGGACTCGCCGCATAGCCACAGCGCTGCTTGCGCGTACGGCATTTGCGGGCCATGGCAGCGCGGAGCCGCTGCAGGAGGCATCCCGACCCGCGCCCCCTGAGACGGCTAGGGCATCGCAGACGGCAGCGATCCCCACTCACGCTCCGACATCGTTTGCAAGCTGGTGCCGCAGTGCCGCAAGACTGGCCACAAACATCGCTCCCGGTCGCGCGTCCAATCCGCCCTTGCGGACCTGGTCAGCCATATGAGCGTCGACGACCATGTAGTCGACAAACGGCGACACTGAGGCGATCTGGAAGTAGTCGAGCGCGTCGCTGGGGCGGCGCTTCCGGCCTTGCTGGAGGTGCGATTGGACCCGCAGCTCCGAGAATCGGCCTTGAATGGGCATGGACGCGATGAACGCTCGCAGGGCCTTCCGGTTCCGTTTGACCACCCTTGCATCGTCGCCAGGGTCCTGCCCCAGCCCAGGAAGAATCGTCTGTAGTGGCACCCTCAAATGCTCACAGGCGTTCTGAACATGGCGCCACTCGGGAGTGAGGAGGAAGCGCGCCTCCATAACCGCGCGCACCATCGCGGGCGTCCGCGGGTAGTCGCTCTGGAGCCTTGCGAAATGTGCCTCATCCTGCTCGGCTTCCTCAACCAACAGGTCACCCGCGACGTCACGGGGAAGAGTCGGCGTCGAGGTGGTGTCTGGCCAACGACTCGGATGCCACATGGCAAGTTGCGCCAGCTCGCATTCAACATGCACTTTCGTTATGAGGTCAGGTGGAAGCGTGTGGACAAATGCGGGTACCTGGCCCCAGACCGTCCAATCGTCTTTGGGGTCCTCCGGGGGTTCCTGCCCGAAGAAGCAGTGGTGCACTCCCCACCCGAACACGTTCGGCGGCGGCACCTCAGCGTCACGTCCCACGCTCCGTGCTACGGCAACGGCGGTGTCCCATTCGACGAGCCCTGCCGCCGTAATGGAGTTGAAGCCTGACAGCTCGGCCATGGCCACCGCGGTCCTCCAGCGGGCGTCTACGGCGTTGCGCACCCCGTTCTCCAGGTAATGCGTCCGTGAGAGCACGAACACGACCGAGCCGGCATGCGCGAGGCTCCGGAAGAACTCGAAGCATCCCGCCTCGTCCGGTTGTCGCGGTTTCCCGGCGCGGTCATCGGCCAGGTGGTTGTAGCACCACTGGTCGAGGTAGACCGTTCGGGCAGCGGGGGTGACCTTGGGGCCCCAGCGTGGGGGAAGCGATCGGGGCACGTCGCGGTGCCAGGGGCCATCGAGCATGGACACATTCTCCTCTTTGAGGAGCCGGAACGGCGAGGAGTTTCATTGCATCAGCAAGCTACGTAAGCATGTGCCGCAGACCAACTAGTTTGACTACCGTAAGTAGGCGTGACGGATTGCCAACAGTTGGTCAGTATCCTTGTGGCTCAACGATGTTCTGATTCATCGGGCCCAGGTTGGCGGTGGCGCTGGGGCCGGCATTTGGGTAGCTTCTGGTCATGGTGGGTGCGGTAGCGGATATTGAGGCTGCTGAGGTGGCCTCATGGCGGGATCGCCTGGGTGCATGGTTCGGTCTTATCGCCGATGACTTCTTCCGGTTCGAGACTCGCAAGCATGCCAGGGAGTACTTGACGGCGCTGCTGGCGCCACTCGAGCGGAAGAACGGCTGGCAGATCGCAGAGGCGGTCGGGCATGCGCGGCCGGATACGGTGCAGCACTTCCTGATGCGGACGCTGTGGGACGCCGACCTGGTGCGCGATCGGCTCGCCCGGGCGGTCTCGGAGACGATCGGCGGGGCCGATGCGGTGCTGGTAGTCGACGACACCGGGTTTCTCAAGCAGGGCCGCTATTCGGCCCGGGTGCAACGGCAGTACACCGGCACTTCGGGGAAAGTGGACAACTGCCAGATCGGGGCGTTCGCGGCGCTGGTTAGCGCCCGCGGGCGGGCCCTGGTGGACCGAGAGCTCTACCTGCCGGCCTCGTGGATAGGTGACCCCGACCGGTGCCGCAGGGTCGGTGTCACCCAGGCGCGTCTGGACCAGGGCCTGGTCACCAAGCCCAGTACCGCCCGGCGCATGATCGCCCAGCTGCGCGATGCGGGCCTGGCCTTCGGATGGGTGGCCGCCGACTCGGCGTACGGCTCGGATCATCTCACCCGCCGCAGCCTCGAGGAAGCGCGCATTTCCTATGTGCTGGAGGTGAAGTGCAGCCAGGTCGTGGTCGACGTCGAGGGCCGGAAACGGGAGATCGCGAACCTCATTGCCGAGGCTCCGGCAGCGGCGTGGACACGGCTGTCGCAAGGCGAGTGCGAACGGGGTCCGCGCGAGTACGACTGGGCCTGGGGCCTGCTGCCGCCTGGCGGCGAGCTCCGGTCCGGCCATGCCCGGTCGGTGCTGGCCCGCCGGTCGGTCACGGACCCCGCGGACATCGCCTATTACCTGTGCTTCGCGCCCGAGGGCACCGGCAAACAGCAGCTCATCCGCATCGCCGGTGCCCGGTGGGGTATCGAGACCTGTTTTGCTGAAGCCAAGAAGCAGTGCGGGATGGACCAATACCAGGTCCGCACCTGGACCTCGTGGTACCGGCACGTCACCTTGGCGATGTTCGTCCACGCCTTCCTGCAGACCACCGCAGCGACCGACCCAAAAGGAGCAGCGGACGCGATCGACTCAGCGCGCCGGTCATCCGACATCTGCTGGGCCTGATCCTCCCCGCCGCCCGCTCCCTCACCGAGACCCTCGACGCTGTCAACTGGCAACGACGCATCCGCGAGAAGGTTAGACAAGCTCGCTACCAGCGGAAACAACCACCACCTTGAGAACTTACGGTAGTCAAACTAAGCAGAGCATCTGGCCGAAGAGGACGGGGAGCACACGATCGTCCTCAACGCCAAGTACGAGGTGGACGCCAAGCTCCTTGGAAGCGTCAGGACCGGTCAGTCGCGCTCATCTCGTCCTCCATGGTCCTGTTGGGTTTCGACGTTCTCGAGTTATGTCACTTCGAGACCGAGGTTCGTTACCTCATTCCTGAATCGGCTCCGTTGTGGCCTTCTTCCACCATTTCATGAATGGGAGCTGTAGCATTATTACGCCGAGCCAAGTCGTCCGCATTCCAATGACCAACCCAATAAAGCCAATGATGCTATTTCCCATGAAAAGGAGTCGTGACGACACTCCAACCATGGAAAGACCAAGCATCATCCAGGCAGCCCAATGCGCGTTTCCCGTCCGAACGAACTGCGCCAACACAACGATCGTTGCAAGCATCATTGCCGTCCCAAACAGGGAGAAAACGCTTGTGGGAAAGATCATCGGCAGCCAAAACAACGGCACCCCTATCATCAGAAAAACCACACTTACCATGCTATCAACCTTCCAATTCACGGCGTTCAACCACGGAAGAGTTGCAGCAATAATCAAGCTCAGCCCCATAACCGCAGAAATCGGACCTCCTCGGCCCCCTAGAGTTTCATGCAGCAAGGAGAAGATACCGGCTGCAAGGAAAAATAGCAGCGCCACTCCTATCCAGATCGGTGAACGAAATCGGATCCCAAAATCGAAGCTGAGACACGCTAGCGCAAAACACAAATATGAAATCGCCATAAAAATACGACGATTATCGAAGAAAATTTCGGCGTGAGTATATATAAATACGAGCAATCCAATACAAGTTCCATAGCAGGCTATTGCACGTATTGCAGCATCAAACTCGTGAGTGCCAACCGTAACGAGCAAGCCCAAAATTGAGACCGCTGCAGACACTGTCAGTATGTAAGATGAATGATCAGCAAGAAAGAGGCTTCCGAGGACTGCTAGAAGGGCCGCAATAACCAAGAGCCCACGGATCGCGATACGAACTAGGGGTGCCCGGGCAGGGAGACGACGAAGCCCGGTCGCTATTATAGTTACCGCGAACAGGCATATTACGGCCGCAAACGCTCGCTTTCCGAATTCGGCGTGAAGTATGTTGCCGCCTATCCCGAAGGCGAGCGCGTTCAAACCAGAAATTAGGGAGGTCCGGATCAAGTTGTTGGGATGCCGGTCGGAAGGCGTTCCGGCGTGTTGCGCGAGAGGGGGGTCACGAAGGGGCATGTGGCCAGTATGACAGCCGACAGCTCACCCCAAAGCTCGCCTGATCTGACGGTTGGATACATGGAAACACGCTGGACCGGCGCGCGATGAGACATCGCTGCACTTTGTCGAGTCAACGTCGATCTTTGTTGACTCGAACATGGCGCGCTATGCCACCGTACGTGCGCCGCCTTCCTTTGGCGTCTCGCACCAGACCGCGCACCAGCGCTTCGCCAAATGGTCCCAGGCCGGGCTGTGGCGAAGCTCCACCGAGCGATCCTCGACCGGCTCGACGCCGCCAGCGACATCGACTGGTCGTAGGCGATCGTGGACGCTGCAAGCCTGCGCACCAAATGGAGGGATCACTGACCGGCCCAAACCCGGTTGATCGGGGCAGGTCCGGTTCCAAGATCTATGTCCTCACCGACCGCAACAGGCTCTCGCTCGCACTGGCAGTTTCGGCCGCGAACCTGCATGACAGTCAGACTCTTGAGCCGCTGGTCCAGGGCGTTCCCCAAACCTGGTCCCGGCGCGGTCCACGTCGGCACAAGCTAGCCAACTGATGAAGCAACTCGCGCCTTAGCACGACAGCTGTATTTCGTTGTGCAGCAAGTGATCTAGTATTTCTGTCATGGTGGATGATGTTGCGGCGGAGGATGTCTCGGCATGGAAGGCTAGCCTCGATGACATGTTCGCGCTGGTAGCGGGGCTGTTCAGCCGGGTGGAGTTGCGGCGCCGGGCCAGGTCATACCTGGTGGGCCTGCTGGCGCCGGTGGAGCGGAAGAACTCCTGGCAGTTGGCCGAGGCGGCCGGGGACGCCGATCCGTGGCGAGTACAGCACTTCTTGGGCCGGGCGAAGTGGGACGCCGATGCACTCCGCGACCGGCTGCGCTCCTATGTGGCCGCTAATCTGGCCGGCCCGGACGGCGTGCTCGTGGTCGACGAGACCGGCTTCGTCAAGAAGGGCCGCAGGTCGGCCGGGGTGCAACGGCAATACTCCGGGACTGCGGGCAGGGTCGAGAACTCCCAGCTGGGCGTCTTCCTCGCCTACGCCGCCCCGACCGGTCGCGCGTTGATCGACCGCGAGCTCTACCTACCCGCCTCCTGGATCGACGACCGCGACCGGTGCGACGACGCCGGTATCCCCGCAGGCCGCTGGCACCAGGGCGTGTTGACCAAGCCGCGCTTGGCCGAGGCGATGATCGGCCGGGCCCTCGCTGCCGGGGTCGAGGCCGGGTGGGTCGCCGCGGACTCCGCCTACGGGCGCGATGGGAGGTTCCGGGCCTTCCTGGAGGCCCGCCGCATGCCCTATGTGGTCGAAGTGCCGGTCAAGCAGACCGTGGCCGACCTCGACGGGAAACGCCGCGTCGACACCCTCATCGGTCGCGCTCCGGCCGAGGCGTGGCACCGGGTCTCGACTGGGCCAGGGGTGCGCGGCGAACGCGTCTACGACTGGGCCTGGGCCACTGTCCCCTCCTACGGCGACCTGCCCGCCGGGTTCGTCCGCACCCTGCTGGCCCGCCGCTCCATCGACGACCCCGCCGACATCGCCTACTACCTGTGCTTCCACCCCGACTCGGTCGAGCGAGCCGAGATCGTCCGGGCCGCCGGCGCCAGGTGGGCGATCGAGGAGTGCTTCCAGGCCGCCAAGGGCGAATGCGGACTCGACCACTACCAGGTCCGCAGGTGGGAGGGCTGGTACCGGCACATCACCATGGCCATGCTCGCCCACGCCTTCCTCGCCGTCACCGCCGCGACCGACCCAAAAGCCCACGCGAGCTGGGAAGACTCACAGTCCCCGAAATCCGCCGTCTCCTGGCGGTAATCCTCCACCCCGCTCGCACCCTCACCCACGCCCTCGCCGCCGCCCACTGGCGACGCCGCCACCAGACCCGCGCCCGACAATCCCGCTACCAGCGACAATAGAATCAGCACAACGAAATACAGCTGTCGTGTTAGCACGACAGCTGTATTTCGTTGTGCCGCAGCTGTTTTACTATTGCCTTCGTGATCGATGATGTTGCAGCGGAGGATGTCTCGGCGTGGAAGTCGAGCCTCGATGACATGTTCGCCCTCGTTGCGGGCCTGTTCAGCCGCGTGGAACTGCGGCGGCGGGCCAGGTCGTACCTGGTCGGGTTGCTGGCACCGGTAGAACGGAAGAACTCCTGGCAGCTAGCCGAAGCAGCCGGAGACGCCGACCCGTGGCGGGTGCAGCACTTCCTGGGCCGGGCGAAGTGGAGCGCTGATGCGGTCCGCGACGAGATTCGGTCCTATGTAGCCGCAACCTGGCCGGGCCCGACGGTGTCCTGGTGGTCGACGAGACCGGCTTCGTCAAGAAAGGCCGCAGGTCAGCCGGGGTGCAGCGGCAGTATTCCGGGACCGCGGGCAGGGTCGAGAACTGTCAGCTCGGCGTGTTCCTCGCCTATGCGAGCCAGGCGGGGCGAGCGTTGTTTGACCGCGAGCTCTACCTGCCCGAATCCTGGATCGCCGACCGCGACCGGTGCGACGACGCCGGCATACCCGATGGCCGTTGGCACCAAGGCGTGTTGACCAAGCCGCGCTTGGCTGAGGTCATGATCGGCCGGACCCTGGCGGCCGGGGTCGAGGCCGGATGGGTCGCCGCCGATTCGGCCTACGGCTGCGACGGCCGGTTCCGGGCCTTCCTAGAGGCCCGGAGGATGCCCTATGTGGTCGAGGTCCCCGTGAAGCAGACCGTGGAGGACCTGGACGGCAAGCGACGGGTCGACACCCTCATCGGCCGAGCCCCGGCCGAGGCGTGGCACCGGTTCTCCGCCGGCCCCGGAGTCCGTGGGGAACGGGTCTACGACTGGGCCTGGGCCACCGTGCCTTCCTACGGCGACCTGCCGGCCGGGTTCGTCCGCACCCTGCTAGCGCGCCGCTCGATCGACGACCCCACTGACATCGCCTACTACCTGTGCTTCCACCCCGACTCGGTCGACCGGGCCGAGATCGTCCGGGTTGCCGGCGCCCGGTGGGCAATCGAGGAGTGCTTCCAAGCCGCCAAAGGTGAATGCGGCCTCGACCACTACCAAGTCCGCAGGTGGGAGGGCTGGTACCGGCACATCACCATGGCGATGCTCGCCCACGCCTTCCTCGCTGTCACCGCTGCCACCGACCCAAAAGCCCACGCGAGCTGGGAAGACTCACAGTCCCCGAGATCCGCCGTCTCCTGGCGGTAGTCCTCCACCCCGCTCGCACCCTCCAGCTCGCTCTCGCCGCCGCCCACTGAGCCTGTTTCAATCTGCTTGAGTCCTGTTGCGGTGCAACAGGTGTCGTGACGAGTTGGAAGATCCTGGCCCCAGGTAGCAGGAGAGCCCCTGGTAGAACAGCAGGTGCTGAAATCCGTTGCCTACCAGGAGCTCACATGCTGTTCTACCCTGCCGCGCTGCCCTTGTCGACCTCGACCCTCAACCGCGTGGCGGGCCTCATCCGCACCCACCGCAAAGCCATCGGCTCTCGCTGGCGGGTCCTCGATCCCGGCGCCCAAGCCCTGCTCACCCTCGCCTACCTGCACCAAGGCGCCCCGCTACGGAACCTGGCCGCAGGGTTCGGCATCTCGGCGGCCACCGCCTGGCGCCGCACCCGCGAGACCATTCGCCTCCTCGCCGCCCGCGCGCCGGGCCTCCACGACGCCCTACAACACGCGAAGCACTCCGGCTCGGCGTTCGTGATCCTCGACGGCACCCTGATCCGGATCGACCGCAACCAGATCGACCGGCCCTACTACTCCGGGAAACATAAGCGCCACGGGATGAACCTGCAGGCCATCGCCGACGCACGAGGGAACCTGCTGTGGATCTCCGGTGCGATCCGCGGATCGATCCACGACACCAAGGCCGCCAGAATCTGGCAAATCCCCAGGCTCCTGCGCGAGCACGACCTGTTCGCCCTGGGCGACAAAGGCTACGACGGACTCGACCACGACCTGGTGGCCACACCCTTCAAGGGCAAAGGCAAGCCGGAGTGGCAGAAGGAGTACAACCGCCTCCACGCCCGACTTCGCGGGCCCGGCGAGCGAATGTTCGCACAGCTCAAGAAATGGGCGGTCCTCGACCAGCTCCGATGCGACCCCGCCTGGGCCACCCACATCGCCAAAGCCCTCCAAGTCCTCAACGACTACGAACGCTCAACAAGTTGAAACAAGCTCACTGGAGGCGCCGCCACCAAACCCGCGCCCGACAATCTCGCTACCAGCGACAATAGAAGCAGCACAACGAAATACAGCTGTCGTGCTAAAACTCAAGCCATGTTCATTGCCCATCAAGAATCTTATTCAACTCTATCTCAAAAATTTTTCTAGCCTTGGGCTCCCCATCGTAGTATCTCTCCCAAAACCCGTCGGCCATCCAAGACTCCGGGCCAATCAAAATCAATGACTCGTCATTTATCTTGATTCGCCAATTCAATGAGATTGAATCTGAAGTAGTTACGAAACCCCATGAAGGATATAGAGCCGAATAACTTTCTCCCATTGAGTTCGGGCCTACCAGCAGCCTAAGATAGGTACTCTCGCAAGAGATAGTGAGCTCCAACACGTGATACTCCTGCTCCATTATTAGATCCTGGGCGCCCTGCATCCCCTGTCCCTCTGGGCCGATCTCTCTATGAAACCGAACTTTCATCAATTCCTCCACACAATATTAGTTGCCTTGTAATCATAGTCATATATGACCCTTCCGGTTCGACGGTTCATATAGAAGTGAACCTCAAAGCGCCCAAAGGGCGAATTAAAACGAGGAGTCGCAAATTTACCCCAGTCGGAGATCGAACTTCCATCGCGAGTCAAGTACGCAATTAGATTCTTATTGCCGAGCCTTTCTCCACTAATAATCATATGGCTCGCGTTGATCACGGAACGTCGCAAGCCCCCTGACGGAGTAAAGATTGAGCTTGCTTCTCTCATGAGCAAATCTGTCCGCAAACGAACGCCACTACCATATCCCGAAACCGCGCCAGCACCCGAATATCTTCCTGATGTGGAGCCGGAAGTACCTCCCCCGGACGACGGTACAGAGTTGTCTGGGAGGAGGTCGTCGGCGACCTGGCCGGCCTTGCCTGCGAGCGCTCGTTCGACGAGTGCACCAGTACCGTAGCCGATGCCCCCGGCAAGGCCGCCCATGACGGTGTCTCGTGCGACGGTCTCGGCGTCGTTGCCGTTGGCATTTGACGTGTAGGCGGCACCAAGCGCTCCGGCTCCGACCGCGCAGACGGCGGCACCGATCCCAGCTGTTGCGATGCCAATGGCGGCACAACCGCCGATGACCAAAGCAGTGACGACGATGCCGCCGATTTCGGCGTTGTATTCACCATCTAGCAGGTTCGATCCGAACTCTTTGGTCGTTTCCCAAACGGACGAGGCAGCATCCTGAAAATTACCTACGGGATCGAATGGTTCATCAAACGGGTTGACATCGATGCCCCAGAACAAGCCGGTGGGGTCGGCGAGGGTAACGGGGTTGTTGGCAGCGTAGACATACCCGGTGAGCTGCTGCTTGTCGTTGGCAACAAGGAGGGGGTCGACTTCGATGAAGCGGCCGTAGAGCGGGTCATAGGCGCGGGCACCCATTTGCATGAGCCCGGTGGGGTCTGCGGTGGCGCCGACATAGCTTTGCTGACCGTACCATTCGCCGGAGCGTTCGCCTCGGGTGAGCCCGAAGGGGTCGAAGTAGCGGACGTTCTCGCCGGAGTGGGCAGCGGCGTTGACCGAGTGGGTGGCGGTGCCGTGGGGGTCGGCGCCGATGAACCGCCACAGGCTCATCGAGGTGCCTTTGCAGGTGGCGATGGTGTCGCCAGCGTGCTGGATGTAGCGGGTGGTGTCGAAGGTGTCGGTCTGCTTGTTCCAGACGATCTCGGTCTCGGGCAGGTAGAGGGTGGCGGTGTCACCGTCGTCGCGGACGATGCGCTGCCCCTCGGTGTCATAGACCATGCGGGTCTGCAGGCCACCCTTGCTGATGGCGGTGTTGTGGCCTTCGGCGCTCCATTCGAAGGTGGCGATCGTGCCGCCGATGTCGCGGGAGAGCAGGTTACCGGCCGCGTCGTAAGTGAAGAAACTGTTGGTGCCGTCGTCAGAGGCGACCTGGGTGGGGGCGTGCGCTTGCGAGCTGCCTGCCGCTGGGTAGGTGTAGGTGCGGGTGTCGCCGCTGTGGCCGGGAAGGAGGAGCGAGTCGGTGGCGCGGTTGCCAGCCGCATCGTAGGTATAGGTGTTGTGGTACATCGCCGGGCCGCCGAGGTCGGTGGCCTCGACGGTGGTCGCGCAGGTGCTGTCGCCTTCCTGAGACCAGGCTTCGGTGAGGCGCTGCTGGCCGTCGTAGGTGAAGCATTGGGTTTCCCACCGTTCGGGGTTGTCGGCAGGAAGGTCGGCGACGGTGCGGATGTTGCCGGCGTCGTCGTAGGTGTAGCGAGTGTCGGCGACGGTGGGCGCGGTGGTCTGGTGGTCGAAAGTAAACCGTTGAAGGCGGCGGGTGGTTTCCTCGTACTGGTAGCCCTGGTAGGCGAACTTGTTGTTGTAGCTGGAGTTCAGGCGGCGGGTCTGGATCTCGCCGTAGGGGGTGTAGGTGGCGTCGTCGACGACGGCCACGGCGGTGCCGTTGATGTCGGACAGGAGCGAGGTCTGGTTGCCGACGTCGTCGTAGTAGTAGTACAGCTGCTGGGTGCCGATGGACCCCATGGCGTCGTAGCCGCGGGCCGACATCTGACCGTTGTCGTGGTAGGCCTGGTAGACGTAGTAGGTGCCGGCGAGGGCGCCTTCGGCGTCGGGGATGGTGATCTCGTATTCGCCGGCCCGGCCGCCTTCGTCGTAGTAGGTGACGGTCTCGGTGTAGGCGTCGTCGCCGACGTAGCGGGTGGAGGTCGCCAGTTGCCCGATGCCGTCGTAGGCGGTGTCGTAGGTCCAGGAGGCGAGCAGTTTCCCTGCGCTGTCGCGGCGTTCGGTCAGCCGTCCGAGGTTGTCGTAGGCGAGCTGGACGGCCTGGCCGCGGGCGTCGGTGATCGCGCTGATTTGCCCATCGGTTGCATAGTCGACCAAAGTGGTGCCGGAGTCGGGGTGGGTGGAGGCGGTGGTGCGGCCTTGCAGGTCGTACTCCCAGGACCACTCGTTGCCGACGCCGTCGCTGACCTCGGTGATCTTACCCGTGGGGCTGTAGGTGTAGATGAGGGTGTCGAAGGTGCCGGTGGGGGTGCCGGAGTGGAAGGTGCGGATTTCAGCGGTCCGGTCGAAGGCGTCTTCGATGGTGGCGATCGCCGTGCCGCCGTCGGGCGGGGTGACGGTGATCTGGTAGCCGTCGGTGGAGCCGCCGTAGGCGGTGGTGGTGCGCCATAGTTCTTCTTGCCCGCGGTATTGGGCTTGCACGGTGGTGCGTCCGGCGGCGTCGAAGGCGGTCTCGACGCGGTTGGTGGAGGCGCCCCTTTCAACAACGGCGAGGGTGGTGGCGGGGGCGCCGGTGACGTAGTCGGGGCCGCGGGTCTCGGCGACGCGGCCGTGGGTGTCGTAGCGGTTGCTTGAGACGAGACGGTCGTCGTTGATGGTGTCGGTCTGGGTCTGGAGCGGGCGCAGCAGCGAGTCGTACAGCTCGATGGTGGTGATGTAGTTGTCGTTGGCGCCCAGTTCTTTCGTGGTCACCGTTGAGGGGCCGGTGTCGGTGACAGTGTAGGTGAACGTCCGGGAGGCCGATTCGGTCGATCGGGTGCGGCCTGCTTCCCAGACTGAGACGGTGCGTCCGAGCGCGTCGTAGGTGATCTCGCGGGTGCGGCCGTTGGGGTCGACGATCGTGGTCTCGACGCCCCAAGCGGGATCAAGGGTGGTGACCGTGGCATGCCCGGCGTTGTTAGTGGTGGTTTTCTGCGTGACCGGCCCGGCCCCGGAGGGGACGTAGGCGGTCGTGGTGGCGCGTCCGGCGGCATCGGTGGTCGTGGTGACGCGGCCGAGCGCGTCGTAGATGTTGACGGTGGTGTCGACGAAAGTGGCACTCCCGCCCGCGGGCCAGGTGTCAAGGATCGCGGTTCGGGTCAGCAGGCCATCGGTCGGGTCGTCGTCGAGGCCCGTGTGCGTGTCGTAGTAGTAGCGGTTCGCGCTGAGAATGTCAGCCGCCGTGCTTGTCGTGCCGTCGCAGAGGTGGCCGACGGTTTCGTCACGCGAGGGCAGGTTGAGGATATGGTTGGCGACCGAGTCGGTGTACCAGGTGCGTTGGCAGGTCTCGTCGCCGCTCTTGGCGGTGTCGCCGTGGCTGGAGACGGTTTCGGGCCGGCCGAGGCTGTCATAGGTGGTGTCGGTGCGGGTGCGCTGCCACGTGGTGCCGGTGAGCCACCGGCGGGTGTCCTCACGGGAGGTCCCGGTGCGCCAGGCGTCGTAGGAGCCGCCGTCATGGGCTTGCGTCGCGGCCTTCGCGGTCCAGTACCGGGTGAGGGCACCTTGGAGGACCTGGTTGCCGTTGTAGGTGAGTTCCTCGAAGACCTCGCCGGAGAGCGCTTCATGGTCGGCGACGACGGTGGTGCCGTCCTCGCTGGTGAGCGTGACGTCCCGCTGCCCGCCGCCGGTGAGCGGCTGGTTGTCCAGTCCCCGGTAGAACCGGGACCGGGTGACCTCTTGTGCACCGGCTGACGGGTCGCCGAGGCGGGTGGTGACCTGGGCGTAGCCGCGCCACTGGTTGTAGGTGCGCTCGGGTTTGCGGGTGTGGGCCGTATCGTCCCACGCCCACAGCATGTTGGTGCTGGAGCCGGTGGTGGCGTAGTCGTAGAAGGTCGACACCGACGGCTGCTGGGTGATCGGGTCGGTCTGGGTGACTTCGGTGACGACGTACTTGTGGAACCAGTCCTCGACGGTCTCGGCCTGGCCGCGGGGTTTGGACAGGACCGGGAAGCACCGCTCGGCGTTGTTCGACTTGGACGGCAGAGTCGCGCAGTCGGGCTCGGAGTAGCCGATGGAGATGACCGCGCCGGTCTCGGTTTTGATCGAGGACATCCGCCACCGCCACAGTTGGATGCGGTCGGCGGCTTCGACGCGGTTTTCGAGGGCGTAGCCGCCGAACTCGATCTTTGGCAGGGTGATGTCGGTGCCGGTCTTGCCGGTCTGCTGGATCGACTTGAGCCACAGGACGACCTGGTTCTCCGACCCGTACGTTTTGAACTCATAATCGAGGGTCCAGGCGTCGACGTCCCTCCAGGTGGTGCCGGTGCGGACCTGCGTAGTGATGCCCGTGAGCCGCTTGGTGTCGAAGAAGGTGGGGGCGAGCTGGGTGGTGCAGGGCGCGGCGGCACAGTTGAGGTCCCACGGGGTCTCGGGCCAGGCGGTCTCGACCGGCTTGTTCGCCGAGTCGTAGCATCCAGAGTCGCACCGGTCGGTGACGGTGAAGTTGATCCGGCCGGTCGCGGCGACACTGGTGTCGTCGGCGCGGAGCCCGTATTCGATGCGGGAAAGGTAGGCGGCGCGGTCGTAGCTGGTGCGGTTGTCCTCGTCAGCGGCGACACCGTAGGCGCCGGTCTGCTTCGTGTAGGTGTAGCGGGCCATGTTGTCGGAGGTGTCGACGGCCTTGTCGATCAGCCACCGGTAGGCCTGGGCGCAGTCGGAGTTCTTGAACGCCGACGCATGGCACGGCTCGGTGGAGTGGTTGCCGAAGACCGGGACGGTCAACCTTGAGGCTGCACTCGACCCGAAGGTGTAGACGCTGCCGTCCTCGGTCGTGATTGTCCACGACTCGCTGGTCGCCGCCGATGCGGTCGCGGCGGCGCCGAGGGCCTCGATCTTCCAGTTCTGTCCGGAGTCGACATACCAAGTTCCGGAGTCGTCGTCCTTGAGGAGGGTGGCGTTGACGCCGTTGAGGGAGACGGTGATGTGGTTGGACTTGCCGTCCCAGCATTGGTCGGCGGTGTAGTCGTCTTCGTCGTTGTTCGCGCCCGACCCGAGGTCGTCAAAGCAGGCGGTGTAGGTCCGTTCGATATATCCCGGTTCGTAGGTCCAGCCGTCGCCGACCCATGAGGCCTGGTTGTTCTTGCCCGAGGTGCGCCCGTCATGGAGGGTAGAGGAGTAGTTGAGGGCGATCTCGGGGATCGGGCCTTCGGCTGGCGGGAGGCTGATCGGCACCGAGTATGTGAAGGCGCCGGTGTTCGACCCGGCCTCCCAGGAGCCGATCGATTCGAGCTTCGTGGCGGTGAAGTCCCCCGCGGCGGTGTCGGTCGCCGTCGTGGCGGTCACGGCGAGGACCATCGGCGCGGCGACACTGACCGTCGCACTTGAGGCGGCCTCGGCGAGGTCGACGGTGACGGTGTCGGACTCGGTATCAATGTCAGCGTCGACAACTTCGGCGTCCAGGCAGTTGTCAGCCGTCGGCGTGGTAACCGCGCACGCCGGCAGCCGCAGCACCCCGGCGCGGGCGTCCCAGCCAGGGCCGAAAGCCGCTTCGGCATCGCCGTAGTCGACGGTGACGGTACTGTCGTCACCGGTGTCGGTGACCGCGAGGAGGAATCCACTGGCCCCGATCGTCTCAGCGACGGCGTCCTCCAATACCGCGGCGGCGGCGCCTCCAGTCGCGTCCACCGTGATCGAGGCGGCGATCTGGTCGACGCCGTCGGCGGGGCTCCACCGCTGGTCGGCCGACGGGTCGGTCCACTCGGCCGCGCCCGGTTCCCACGCTTCGGCGGCGACGGGGTCGTCAGCGTTGATCTCCGAGGTCGGCGACCCGTAGTCGGGCATGAGCGGGGCCACGGCGAGCAGGCCCGCGCCCAGGGCACTGATCGCGGTGAACGCGATCGTGGCACGGGTGATCAACCGCAGGTCCGGGTGCAGGGAATGCAGCCAGGCGCCGTCAGCGGCCAAGGACGGCCGGGGAGCAGTCATCGCGAATTACTCCTAGGTGGTCAGTTGCCGCTGGGGCGGGACATGTCGGCGAGGCGGTCGGGATGAACGGTGGAGGTCCAGACTTGGACGTCGTCGATCCGGCCCCGGAATGGCTGCACCGGGGCGACGTTGACCCGTCCGTGCGCACCGAAATACAGGGGCCCGGCGGCGTTCCAGGGCGTCGAGGTGCCGACGCCCGTGGCGGAGGCGACGCCGTCGATGTACATCGTCATCGTCTTCGCGGGAATGTCGACAACGACGGCGACGTGGTACCACGTCCCGGTCGTCACCGCGACGGGCGATTCGACCTGGTGCCAGGTGACCGAGCCGGTGGAGTCGGCCGAGGGCATCGCGAACTGGAAGTGCCGCTTGCCGGTGGTCGTGTCGTAGCGGGAGTTCAGGTTGAACCCGACCCGGTCGTTGCCGGCCTGCGACAGGATCGTCTGCCACTGCGGCTCCGTCTCCCTCGGGTCAACCCAGACGCGGGCGGCGATGGTGAAGGAGGCGTCAGTGCGTACCACCGAGTCCTCAGTTTTGGCCCAGCCGTTGTCGCTGGTGAGCTGGAGCGAGCACGTGAAACAGCCGGAGACGTTCTGGCCCCACCGGTAGTCGGTGTTGCGGATCCCGTTCACCGTCAACGTGTGGCCCTGCTCAGAGTCGACGGTGCCCTGGTTGCGATCGAACCGCCAGTCCCCCTGCCGGATCGCGGCGGGGTTGCCGCCGTAGACGTTGGCGACCTGGCCGGTAGCCAATGCGCCGCGCCACAACTGCACGGTCGAGATGGCTCCGGTGAACTGCCCTCCAGCCGCGCTGCCGGAAGCATTGCCTCCGCAGCCGATGTTGACTTTTCCGAAGCCGGGATCGGGTGCCCCCGTAGCCGTCCCCGTAGCGACGAGTGCGCCGTCAACGTAGAGAAGCACTTGCTTCGCGGCGAGGTCGTAGACGCCGATCAAGTGCACCCAAGTCCCTGGTACTACCGCCGCAGTGTCCGTGGCCGATTGCCACATCGCACCGGTCCCATGAGGGACGCTGACGGTGAACGACCAGGCGCCAGTGGCACTGACCATAAGTTTGAACTTGCTTCGAGCGGCGTCGCCTTCACCGAGCACCAGCTGCTCTGCGCCGGTCACCGCGTCAACTTTCGCCCAGGCCGCGACCGAGAACGAGGCGTCGGCGTGGTTCTGCGTAGCTTCCCCAGCGGTGACACACGAAGTGCCGTCCAGGTCGATCGCCGAGGCGGTGCGTCCCCACTGGTCGTCGACCCAGGTCGCTCCCGACGTCGGCACAGTCAGGTGGTTGGCCTGCATGGAGGTGTCGTCGGCGTTGCCTTGCATGAGCCATTCGCCGGCGAGGCCCGCCGGGAGGTCCCCGGCTTTGACCTGCTGGATCTGGGCGTCGGTGAGCAGTCCGGTCCACATACCGACATGCTGGATCGCGCCGATGAAATGCCCGTTCTGGTATCCGGTGTCAGTGCGGGCATTACAGCCGATGTTCACCGGCCCGGCCGCATCCCACGCCTCATGCGTGAAGGTTCTGGTCGCCTCCAGGACACCGTTCACCCACAGCTGGATAGCTTTCGAGCCGGGGTCGACCGTAGCGGCCAGGTGCGTCCATTCGTTCAGGACCGGCGCGGTGGTCGAGGCGGCGCGTACGACCGAGCTGGTGTCGGCAACGTCGGTCGGGTTGAGCATGAGGTCCCACTGCTGGGAGGCGCCACGGTAGCGCAGCGCGAACCCGGTCATGTGTGCACCGGACTGCGAGAGCACCGTGCGAATCCCCGTGTCGCTCGTGTCGGTGCGGACCCATGCGGCCACGGTGTACGGGGCATTCGTCGGGACCACCGACCCGTCGGTCGAGACGCAGTCCGAGCCGCCGAACAGCATGGCTTGGCCTGGCGGGGTGGCGGCCCCCGAGTCGACCCACCCGGAGGTGCGGCCCATGTTCAGGTCGTGGTTCGTCGACGACTCATCGTCGGTGTTGTCGCCCAGGGTCCAGGCGTCGTCGAAGCCGTCGCCGTCGAGCCGCCAGGCCGCCGCAGGCGCCGGCGCGACGATCCTGGGCGTGTAGAAGTCGACCTGTGAGCGCATACGGTTGCCTGCGGTGTCCTCGGCCCACACGTACAGCCACACCCGGCCGCCTTCAGCCGGTGCGGTCACGGTGATGGTCGCCGAACCGTCGACGGCGGTCGCATCATCCTGCGGCGCTTCAGCGTCCCTCCCGTACCAGAAGCGGGCGAGACCGGAGTGGGCGTCTCGGGAGGTCACCTTGAAGGTCACCTCCTGCCCGGCCTGCGGGTTAGCAGGGCTTTGCAGCTCCACCGTCGGTGCGACCGGCGCGGTCGTATCGACCCGGAAGTAGCACCAGTAGTTGGTGTAGTTGTCTTGTCCGGACGCGTAGTTGTCGAGCGACTGCATCCGCCACCGGTATTCGCCGGACGGCAGGGCCGGGGAGACCACCCAGGGCTGACGCTTCCCGTCGGTCTGGTTCCGGCTGGTTGACCAGGTGCGGACGTTGCTGCTTGAGCCTTTCTTGCGGATCTCGATGCGGGCGCCGACCTTTCCGTCGGCGTCATGCGGGATGCCCGACAGCGTCGGCTGGACCTCCGTGGTCCACGGCGAACTCGCGTACCCGCCGGTCTCGCAGGTCTCACGGTTGGTTTGCAGACTTGTCGGATCACCGGCACGGGTGTTGTAGGTGACCTGGAGTTCGACGGATTTGATGTCGATGCGCCGCCACGCGTACGGGTCGCCCTCATCCGAGGACCGCACCATGAACGACATCCACGACAGGTGGTCGCCCACCCGTGTCTGCAGGCGTGACTTGATCTCGCTGTCGTCGAAGTTCACGTCCCGGTCGGGGTAGTTCGTCGCGCAGCCCGTCGAGTTCGACGAGGCCACCGACTTGGTCTGCAGGTGCTCGTCATCAGCCGTCGTGATCGAGTTCCACGTGGTTCCGTTGGTGAGCTTCCGGTTGACCTCGTAGAGGGCCAGGTTCGCCGAACCGCACCCGCCCGAGTGGGTCTGGGTCATCGCGACCTTGGCCGAGAGGATGTCTTTGCCGTCGAGTTTGTCGATGTCGAACCGGACCACCGAGCGCCACAACCCGCACGCGTCAGGCGCACACGAAGCCCAGATGTTCAATCCGACGCGCATGCCGCCCTGGCGGGGCCAGTCCTTGTCGTTCGTCCACGACGAGGACGGTCGGCTCTCGAAGATGTTCGCCCACGCCAAGCGCTTGCCGACGAACGGCGGGTCGATCGTGATGGGGAACTGCGCCTCCGGATCGGCAAGCATCGCTGTGTCCGGCGTGACCGTGAGCGTCCCGTCGGCCAGGGCCACGTCGACGTCGGCGTACATGCCGGGCATCGCATCGTCCGGGCCCAGGTCGCTGACGGCCTCGTCTTCGGCGGTCGCAGTGAACGCTTCGGCCGCAGCGGTTTCGCTGTCGGGGTCGAGCGAGGCGTCCCACATGTATGCGCCGGGCGCGGTGAACAGCGGTTCTCCTGCACTGTCGGTCGCAACGACCGCGCCTGCCTCGTCCTGCGTCACGGTCAGGCCCTCAGCGTCGATGCCGATGTTCATCGACGCCAGCGCCGGGTTGGCGGCGGCTTCGGCGTTCTTGACGACCAGGGCGTAGGTGAATCCGTCGACGCTTGCGGTCACCTGCAAGTCGACTCCGGCCAGTACCTCGGCATAGGTCGCGGTGTCGCCTTCGATCACCGGAGCAGGCAGCGTCCCCGGCCACGTCAACGACACCGAACCGCCCTCAGGGGCGGTCGCGGACACGAACGGGCCCTCACCGCCGGGTGAGACGGTGATGTCTGAGACTGCGGCGGCGGTGGTGATCGTCCCGTCGGCGTTCTCGGTGAAGCCGGTGTCGATCGCGACCCACTCACCCGAGGCATCGGGCGCCCAAGCGGGCACGGTCTCCACTGAGGCGGAGAGGAACCCTGCCGGGTCGGCGGTCACCTGGGTCGCGTAGTCGGCCAGGCCGGTCACCGGGACGCTGACGCCGCATGCCTCAGCCAGCAGCAGTGCGCCGCCTTCGCTGAACGACTCCACCGTCTCGCCGGCGTCCACATCGTACGGGCACGTCAGTGATGTCGTCGAGACCTGCTCCAGCGCATCGATGGTGGCATCGACCTCGAACGAGCACCAGGTGGTGTACCGCGCGGTCACCCCGTCCGTGGTGTTGGCGCGGGACCGGAACTCATAAGCGCCATCGGGGAGGGCGGTCGCCATCTGCCACTCGTACGGAGTCCCGGAGGCGACCGTGGTGGCGCTGGTGTGCTCGGCCACCGTGGTCCCGGTAGCATCCCGCACCCAGAAGGTCACGTTCGCGGCACCGTCGCTGGAGGTCGGTGTGGCCGAGAACGTCGGCAGCGCCCCGGAGACCCGTGCCCCCTCAGGTGCGAGACAGTTCGTGCCGTTGACCATCAGGTCGTTCGGCACCGCTATCGTCGGCTGGTAAGTCACCGTCAGATGCGCGGTCGCCACGTCCGCGCGGACCCACTGCTCCCGGTTGGCCTCATCAGACGCCTTCAGTCCCAAAGTGATCGAGTCGTACGGGATCTGCGCACGGCGATCAATATGACCAGTGAGAGCCTCGGAAGCGAACGTTACTTCCCGGGTCGGATGGGCCACCGAGCAGCCGCCCGACGCGTTCGCGCTCGCCACCGTCTGCGTGTCAAGGGCGCCGCCGTGGAGCCAGGAGTCCGCAGTGGAGTTCCACGAGGTCGGCGTGACGCCCTTGGAAATGATCGTCGTCTGCCACAACTCCAGCGGGTAGGCGTCGCAGCCACCGGTGTGCTTGAGCGTCAGCGACATGGTCGCGGCGCTTACCGAGGCGTAGTTGAGGTTCGAGACGTCGAAGCGGATCATCGACCGCCAGATCCCGTAGCCCTCTTCACCAGCGGCGACCCAGCCGTTGAAACCCATCCGCAGACCGCCCGAACGGGGCCAGACCGCGTCATCCCACCACGTCGAGTCCGCGTATTGGCCGCTGCCTACGGTTGTCCAGGCGTTGATCGCTGACTCAAAGGACGGGTCGATGATGACCGGGAACACGGTCGCCGGGTCCGCCAGCAATGCTGCGTCAGGGCTGATCGCCAGCGTCGTCCCTTCGAGCGCGACCTCCATCGCCTCGACGCGACCGGGGTCACCCGGGTCGATGTCCGAGCCGGTGTCCGTCGCCGCCAGCGCCTCGGCGAAGGACTGTATGGGGCCTCCAGCGGGAATGTCAGCCGAGGCCGGAACGGACGAGTCCCACATCAGTGCATTCGCCGCAACGAATGCGGTTTCTCCCGTGGACGGGTCGGTCGCGGTCACCGTCCCGCTCGCCGCGTCTTGCGCGACCTCAAGGGTGCCGCCGAGCTCGACCTCGATTCGAGCCAGTTCCGGATTCGCGGCGGCCTCGGGCGTCATGACCTCCAGTTGGTAGGCGAACCCAGTCGCGCTCGCCTCGACCAGCAGGTCAACCCCGTCGAACACCGCTGCATACCGTGCCTGCGCCCCGTCCAGGACCGGTTCAGGCAGAGGCTGGGGCCACCACAGGTCGAGGGTGCCGCCGGCTTCGGTTGTCAGGCTCGCCAACGGCTGCCCGTCCCCGCCCGGGGACACTGACAGCTCCCCCGGCACCGCTGCGGCACTGATCATCCCATTCTCGCCGGCGACCAGCTCCGGGTTGATGTCGACCCAAGCACCCGTTGTTGCATCAGTGGTCCACTGCGGCGTCGCGTACACCTCGGCGGTCATGGTCCCGTCGGCCTCGGCGGTGAACGTCGCCGTTGACTGCCGCAGCGCATCCACGTCGACACCGCGACCGCAGCGAGCGGCCAACTCCAGGCCTGCGGCCTCGGAATCCACCACGAACGTCGGATCATCGACCGCGGCGCAGTCGACCCCGTCCGGGGAGATCTCCTCCGCGCCAGCTTTGCCCGACAATGCGATCGAGGCCGCCGTCGCAGCGACCAGGACGAACACTCCCGCACGGCGCGAGCGCGAGCCACGGGCATCGTGTTGACGCGGTAGGGGGAGAACGCGGGGGCTATGGAACATGTGGATTTCGCATTCAGTTAGGCAGCCGGGGAAGCTGGTCACGCACACGGGGCGGCGCGCGACCGAGCGTCACGCTAACGAACCATCACCGACCGCGTCAACCATCCGCAACCAGACCGCCACCCACTGATGCCGCAAAATGGACTATTGCTCGCCGTTCGTTGGCGTAGTTCCTCAAGGGTTGCTGAGAAAACCTTGAAGCAACCGTGATCAAATCCGCAGCCAGGAGAGCAGAATCCACCACGGAGCGCGAATCTCCGGATGTCGACTTGTCGACAACACTTAAGATTTGATAACAGTTTGATAATCATCCCGAACTTGGGACACACAAACGAGTCCAATTCATGACTTCACCCATCAAGACCGTCCCCATCGTCCGATACTTCGCGGCTTCGACGAGGTCGCCGTGCTTAGCGTGGTGGCCGGCGAAGCGGATTCCGACGCACCTGACTGCGACGCAGCAGCTCCGGCGCAGTCAGGCGAGGTATACGATGTCGGGCGCAAGGCCGTCGGCCGGAAAGCGGCAAGGCGTTCAAGTCCGGCGGGGCCGCCCGCGAGGCGTCGAGACGGAAGGTCGCAGTCTTCTCTCGTAGGGAACCGGGGTCGAGCGTGCGGTTACCGGCGAAACCACAGACCGTGGCACTGAGGCCAGGTCCAATGAGATCAGCAAGGTCTTTGGCGACGGCGAGAACCGGTGCGGCCAACAGCAGTGTTCCTCTTCGCAACTGGTGTCGACGCGCAGTAGCGGACTGATCGGTTGCCGACCCCACCAGCGGCGAACGGTACCCGGCATGTCGGTGTAGTTGGCGGCGACGACGTCGCCAAAGGTCGCCTCCCGGGTGCTCCAGGAGGTGAAGGCGGCGTTCACGACGAGGTTGCTCACGTCGGTGACGCGTTCATCGAGGTTGAGTCCGGTGGTGATCGCGTCGGCTCCGGCATTGACGGCGGCGGTGACGTGTTCGCGGGTGGCGGTCATCGGTGGCGTCCTTGTCACGGCGTGAGGTCGAGTGGGGACGCTCGCAATGTTGTCGCGGCTGGATGGCATGTACAACTACAGTTCGGTCCCTGAACTGGGGTTATGCACTCGTGTGCGTGAGGGGCGGATCCAGGCGCCGCCCATGGACTCCGGCGGCAGCTGATGGCTTCCGGTTTCCGGACTCCATCGTTATCTAAAGCTAGCTATAGTTAGATCATGACAGGGAAACCGCCGTTCCGGGTCACCCCGGCCACACTCGACGTCCTCGAAGTCCTCCTGTCCGATGAGCAGGACCTGTACGGGCTTCGCATAGCCAAGATCCTCGACCGTTCCAGCGGCAGCATCGCGCTGATCCTCATGCGGCTGGAGAACCACGGATGGGCCACCAGCCGGTGGGAACCAGACAGTGAAGAGACACGGCTTGGTAGGCCACGCCGCCGGTTCTACGAACTACACGGCGACCAGGTGCACGCCGCACGAGCGCTCATCGCCTCCCGCAGGCCTGCCGCCGCACCCGGCGGCCGACCCGGACGGCTAGGGCTCGCACAACTGATCATGACACGCCTGGGCGGAGCGTGGGGCCGATGATCCTCAAAATGCTCGGCGTCATCGCGACCGCGATCCTCATCCCCGCCGCTCTCATGGTCCTCGCCGAATGGTCACCAAGGATCGCCCAGCGTCTCCTGCACTGGACCGCCGCTCGACTGGGCGACGAACAGGTCGCCGGGCGCTATCTCGAAGAGTGGCAAGGGGACCTGCGTGATACTCCCAGCGGCCTGTCGCAACTGCTGTACGCGTTGAGTCGTGTCGTCCGGCTCCCGTTGATGGCCCGCGAACTGAACGTCGTACTGGTCCTGCGGACACGATTGCCGCGACAACAACGCAACAACACCGGTCGGGCGGCAATCGCAGCGAGCATTTGGCAGCACCAACATCGGATACTCACACTGGCGATGGTCTCGAGCGGGGGCGTGGCGGTGGGTGCAGCATATCTGGCATGGCAAGGGTCGGAAGCCTTCGTAGATTCCAGCTTGGCTGCCGTCGGCTCAGTGGCTGCGTTGGCAGCGCTGACCGTTTCAATCACACAGTGGCTGCAGCATCGACGGTCTAAACCACAGGTGGTCATTACCGCGCCGCGAAAGACCCTCAAGTGATGGAGTATCACTTGGACGGTGACCACGGATGGGCCGCGGTTCAGCTTGTAACCAACGCATTTCTTTGCTAGACCGAAGGGATGCATCGTTTCATCACTCAGTACCGTGAGCGGGTGCCGGTCAAAGTGTCATTGCTGATCGCCTTGGGGCTGGTGTTCACCGTGGGCGTCCTGGTCGCT
>NZ_JAJLQZ010000015.1 GCF_020991375.1 Glycomyces amatae
ATCAGTCCTTTACTCTCTGCGCCGTTAACGATGCGAAGCCCAGGACGAGGTCTCGTCCCGCAGCGTCGAATATTGCTCGGACACCGTTGCGGCGCTGCCGTGGAGCCGCTCGGTGTCGCCGTTCTCCCACTGGGGCGGGTTCGGTCGGCCGGACAGGGCCCAGGCCGCCTGCTTGGCGGCGCCGAGGGCCACGTACTCGGCCGACGGGGGGACTTCCACGTCGACGCCGAACACGGCGGGTGCGATCCGGCGGACGGCTTCGGAGGCGGCGGCGCCGCCGATCAGGAGGACGCGCTTGGCCTCGAGCCCTTGGGCGGCCATCGCGGCGAGGCCGTCGGCCTGGGCCGAGAGCATCCCTTCGACGGCGGCGCGGGCGAGGTCGGCGCGGGTGGCGCCGGTGGTGATCCCGGCGAGGACGCCGGTGGCGTTCGGCCGGGCGGGGGTGCGTTCGCCGTCGAGGTAGGGCAGGAGGGTGAGGCCCCCGGCCCCTGGCGCGGCGGCGAGCGCGAGCGCGTCGAACTCGGCGTGGTCCACACCGAGGAGCGTACGGAACGTGTCGAGGACGCGGGCGGCGTTGAGCGTGCAGACCAGCGGCAGGAACCGGCCGGTGGCGTCGGCGAACCCGGCGACGAGCCCGGAGGGGTCGTTCGCGGGGACGTCGGAGACGCCGAAGACGGTGCCGGAGGTGCCGAGGGAGACGGCGACGTCGCCGGGTCCGAGGCCCAGGCCGAGGGCGGCGCCGGCGTTGTCGCCGGTGCCGGGGGCCACCGCGGCGCCCCAGGGGGTGCGGCCGACGACCTCGTTCGGGGCGGCGACGCGCGGGAGCGCGAGTTCGCGGCCGAAGGCCTGGACGAGGCGCTCGGGCAGGTAGGCGTCGGTGTGCGGGGACCAGTAGCCGGTGCCGGAGGCGTCGGAGCGGTCCGTGGCGGCCTCGGCGGCGGTGGCGCCGCGGAGCTTCATGGAGAGCCAGTCGTGCGGGAGCATGACCGAGGCGGTCCTGGCGGCGTTCTCGGGCTCGTGCTCGGCGAGCCAGGCGAGCTTGGTGGCCGTGAAGGACGCGGCGAGGACGAGGCCGGTGTCGGCGGCCCAGGCCTCGGCGCCGCTCTCGGCGGTGAGCCGCTCGGCCTGCGGGGCCGAGCGGGTGTCGTTCCACAGGAGGGCGGGGCGGACGACCTCGTCGTGGTCGTCGAGGGCGACCATGCCGTGCTGCTGGCCGGCGACGGCGACGGCCTCGGCGCGTTCCAGGAGGCCCTTGCCGGCCTCTTGGAGGGCCTCCCACCAGGCCTCGGGCGGGCATTCGGTCCCGTCCGGGTGGGAGGCGCGACCGGAGTCGACGATCTCGCCGGTCTCGGCATCGACCAACAACACTTTCGTCGACTGCGTCGAGGAGTCGACTCCGGCCACCAACGTCATCTACTTACGCTCCAGCTCCACTTTCGCGGGCTTGCCCGCAACATCGATGACGCTCACATTAGCGATGTCGGCGGGGCCGGTGGAAACCAGGGTCACCGAAGTTTCAGAAACTTTTTCAACGGTGACGGCGGTGTCGCCGTCGACGTCGGAGACGGTGATCCCCTCGGTCGGCGCGCCCCACACCTCGAGGGTGATGCCCTCGAAGGGCCCGTCGCCGACGGTCGCGCCCGGCTCGACGCGCGGGACGATCGCGCCGTAGCGCACGAAGACCGGGAAGGTCTCCAGGTCGTGCCTGGTGTCGATGTAGCGCCCGCCCTCGTGGACCTCCTTGGTCCAGAAGTCGATCCACCGGCCCGCGGGGAGGTAGACCCTGCGCTCCCCCGACGGGTCGTTGACCGGGGCCACGAGCAGGTCGGTGCCGAGGCGGTACTCCTGGTCGGCCGTCCACGAGACCGGGTCGGCCGGGTCGTCGACGTTGAGCGCGCGCAGCACCGGCTCGCCGGTGCGCGAGGCGCGGACCGCCGCCGAGTACAGGTACGGCATGAGCGAGTAGCGCAGCTTCAGGGACTCGACCGCGAGGCGCTCGGCCTCCTCGGAGAACTCCCACAGCTCGCGGGTGGTGGTGCCGTGGTAGCGCAGGAGCGGCGAGAGGGCGCCGAACTGGGCCCAGCGGATGTAGAGGTCGTCGGTGGGCCGGCCGTTGAAGCCGCCGGTGTCGTGCGACCAGAACGGGACGCCCGACAGGCCGTGCGAGAGGCCGCCGCGGATGGTGCCGCCCAGGCCCGCCCAGGTGGTCTGGACGTCGCCGGACCACTGGGCGGAGTGGCGCTGGCCGCCGAGGTACGAGGAGCGGGCCCAGACGAGCTCGTGGCCGTTGACCTCGCGGGTCACCTCGCAGACCGCGTCGTTGTACATGAGGGTGTAGACGTTGTGCAGCTCGGTGCCGGTCATGCCGTTGTGCGCGACCGCGTCGGCGGGGACGCCCTCGGCGAAGTCGGTCTTGTACAGGGCCGCGCCGGCGCGGAGGGGCCCGCGCAGCAGGTCCTTCCACCACGCGGTGGCGTCGGGGTTGGTGAAGTCGACGATGCCGCTCGGCTCGTGCGAGCCGTTCCAGACGTCGGCGACGTAGGTCTCGCCCTTGGCGTTCTTGAGGAAGTAGCCGCGCTCGTCGCCCTCGGTGAAGACCGGCGACTTGGCCGAGATGTAGGAGTTCATCCACAGGCAGACCTTGAAGCCCTGCTCGGCCAGGTCGGCGAGCATCCGCTCCGGGTCCGGGAAGTTCTCGTCGTCCCACTGCATGTCGGACCAGTGCGGCTCGCGCTGCCAGAACGTGTCGAGGTGGAGCACGTCGCAGGGGATGCCGCGCTCGCGGATCTTCTCGGCCCGCTGCATGACCCGCTCCTCGGAGTCGACGAAGAAGCCCGAGGAGATCCAGGTGCCGAAGGCCCACTTGGGGGGCAGCGAGGGGCGGGAGGTGAGGCCGTCGAAGCGGTCGAGGACCTCGACGGGGGTGCCGCCGAGCACGAAGTACTCGAGGACGTCGTCGGGCACGAGGAACTCGACGGCGGCGTGGGTCTGCTGGGCCATGTCGAACTCGACGGGCGCGCCGGAGTTGACGAGGACGCCGTAGCCGCGGTCGGAGACGTAGATCGGGACGTTCTTGTAGGCGCGGATGGACTCCGAGCCGAAGGCGTCGAAGTTCCACATGAGGGGGCGCTGGCCGCGCGCGTTCAGCGGCGCGAAGCGCTCGCCGAAGCCGGCGAAGGCCTCGTCGGGCGCGGCCGTGAAGGACTCGTGGTAGGCCACGGGCCGCCCCTCGACGATGGAGCGGCCGAAGGGGAGGGTGCGCAGGCGCCCGGAGATGTCCTGCTCGCCGGGGTTCTGGGCCACGAGGGTGCGGCCCTCGGCGTCGGTGTACCGCAGGGACCAGGATTCGAGGTGGGCGACGGCGCGGACGGCGCCGGCGTCGACGGTCACGGTGCCGTCCTCGACCGCGACCTTGGCGCCGTCGAAGACGCCGGCGTGGACCAGCGGGAGGGCCCGCTCGACGACCGGGCGGGCGGCCGGGTCGGCAGAGAGGCGGGCGCGGACGACGCCCTCGGCGACGGCGTCGAGGCCCACGTAGAGCACCTCGTCGGCGGTCGTGACGGCCTTGAGCAGGACGGAGGCGGGGCCGGTCTCGACGACCTCGGCGCGCGCGACGGCCGACAGGCCCTGCTCGCCCGGGGCGCGCTGGGGCAGCTCCGGGGGGTCGGCGACGAAGAATTCACGGGCGACCAGCGGCGGGCGGTAAGGCATTCGTTGCTCCTGCCTGTTCAGGGTGCGGACGGGGTCATACGGGCCTGAGGCGGCACGACGCTCATTAGTTTATCGACTAATCCAACAAATTGCGACCGGGGCCGGTGACGCTCCGCATCGCGTCCGGTGGGCTGCGGGAGTGCCCGAGTTTCGCTCGCCGCGGGCCGGGGAAGACTACCCTTGTCCTGTCCACTGCCGGAAATTGCATGCGAGGTACCGAGATGTCGACCGTCCGCTCCAGCCTTACCGACGAGAACCGCGACACCACCGCCAAGGCCCTCCAAGGCGCGCTGGTAGACCTCATCGACCTGTCCCTGGTCGGCAAGCAGGCGCACTGGAACGTCTACGGCAAGAACTTCCGCTCCCTCCACCTCCAGCTCGACGAGATCGTCCTGTCGGCCCGCAACGCGACCGACCTCGTCGCCGAGCGCGCCATAGCGATCGGCGTGAGCGCCGACGGGCGCGCCGCCACGGTCGCGGAGCACTCCTCGGTCCCCAAGATCCACGACGGCACCATCTCCGACACCGAGGTCGTGTCGCTCATGATCGACGCCTACACCGCCGTCATCGCGAACATGCGCGAGCGCATCTCGGCCACCGAGTCGGCCGACCCGGTCACCCAGGACCTGCTCATCGGCGTCACCGCCGAGCTGGAGAAGCAGAGCTGGATGTTCCAGGCCGAGCTCGGCTGACGGGTCCTCGCGGCCGGGGCCGGAACGCTGACGCGTTCCGGCCCCGGCCTCTTTCTGCGAAGAGTGGAGTCTCTATGCGGCGGTGCAGGTGACCTGCGGCGAGGCGCTGGAGCCGGAGCCGACGAAGCCCCAGGCGTTCACCGTCTGCCCGGCCGCGATGTTCGCGTTCCAGCCCACGTCGCTGGCCGTCACCGACGAGCCGCTGGAGCTGACCTGCGCGTTCCACGAGCTGGTGATCGACTGCCCGGACGGCCAGGTCCAGTTGAGCGTCCAGCCGTTCACCGCGCCGCTGTCGGCGGTGATGAGCACGTTGCCCTGCCAGCCCGAGCCCCAGTCGTTGACGACGTCGATCTCGGCGGTGCAGTCGCCGTCGCCCGTGGGCGGCGGGGTGGTGGTGGGCTCCTCGGTGGTGGGCGGCTCCTCCGAGCCGTCGCCGCCGAGGCCCTCCAGGGCGCCGTAGTAGGCGGGCTTGGGCTGGTTGCTGTCGTTGAACAGCAGCGGGGCGCCGTAGCCGGGGAAGACGCCCGGAACCCACGAGTCGCCGTCGCGCACGCCCCAGACGGTGACGCCCGAGCAGTCGGCGAGGCCCGCGCAGATCTCGGTCACGCGCTGGAAGTCCTGGGCCTGCTGCTCCAGCTCCTGCTGCGTGGCGGGCATCTCGATGCGGATGTCCAGCTCGGTGATGCGGACCTTCAGGCCGAGGTCGACGAAGCGCTGGAGGTTCTGCTCCATGTTGCCGGGCACCTGGCCGAGGATCAGGTGGGCCTGGAAGCCCATCCCGTCGAGCAGGTCCTGGGCGACCAGCTCCTGCGCCATCTGGTAGTACCGGTCGGACTTGGCGTTGATGCCGTCGATCGAGTAGTCGTTCATGTAGAGGTCGGCGCCCGGGTCGGCCGCCCGCGCGGCCTCGAAGGCCCACTGGATGTAGTCCTCGCCCATGGCGCGCAGCCAGAACGAGTCGCGCATCTGGCCGTTCGAGTCGCTGACGACCTCGTTGACGACGTCCCAGGTGGCGACGTCGCCCTCCCAGTGGTTCATCGTGGTCGTGATGTGGTTCTCCATCGCCTGCCGCATCGCGGTGCCGGAGAGGTTCTGGATCCAGCCGGGGCTCTGGTTGTGCCAGACGAGGGTGTGGCCGTGGACGGTCATGTCGTTCTGCTGGGCGAAGGCGACCAGCCGGTCGCCCTGCGAGAAGTTGAAGCTGCCCTGGGACGGCTGGACCGACTCCATCTTCATGCCGTTCTCGGCGGTCACCGAGTTGAACTCCCGGGCGATCAGGTCGCGGTAGGCCTGGTTGTTCTGGAGCAGGCTGTCGTTGACGGCGACGCCGATGTCGATGCCGAGCTCGTCGGCGGCGCCGCGCAGGGTCGTCTGGGCGCTGGCGAACTGGGTGGAGAGGCCGATGCCGAGCGCGGCGGTCGCGACGGTGACGACCCCCGCGATCACGGCTCGGCGGCGTTTGCGTGTAAGCAGCACGGAAAGCTCCTCAGGGTGGTGCCGCGCCGTGAGGGAACGAGGCTGTTCAGAAACAGATGGGCCGCGCTGGAGCGGAGCGCTCCCAGCGGGATGACGCCAGCCTAGCGGGTACATAGATGTTGGTCAATACTGCCCCGCAACGGAGGCGGCAGCGCGCCGGTCGAGATAATCGTCATTACGACGAGAATAGTACTCGTCAGAATGACGATAAATTGGTACCGTGTGGAGATGGAACCCCTGCGGACGAAACCCGTCTACCACCACCCGATCCCCTGGCAGGTCGCCACCGCGCTCCCGCTGCTCGGCTGCAACGTCCTGTCCCTGGTCCTCCAGGCCCGCGCGATCCTGGACTACGGCGTCGCACCGCCACCGTCCCAGGCGTGGCCGGCGCTCGACGCGTGGCCGGCGCTGGCGGTCCTCCACCTGATATGCACGGTCGTCGCCGCGGCCGCGTGCGCGGCCGCGGCGGTGTGCATCGCCGCGCGCCGGGACTGGGCGAGGACCACCGCGGTCGCAGTGTGCGTGGTGCTGTGCTTCTACTACGTCCCCATCGCGATCGGCTTCACCGTCGTGCCCCTGGTGATCGACTCCGGCTTCGCCGGCGGGCTCCTCGCCTCGGTCTGCGGCGCCCTGGCCCTCTGCCTCGCCCTGCTCCACCTGCTGCACGGCGAAGAGGCCGCGGCCTACACGTACAAGGGCGGCCGCTGGCCCGAGGAATGACGAAGGGCGGGCCCGGACCGGGCCCGCCCTCGACGGTTCGGTTACTTGGCGACGATGGAGACCATCTTGCCGGCGACCACGATGACCTTCTTGACGTCCTTGCCGGCCAGGTTCGCGGCGACCTTCTCCTCGGCCAGCGCGGCGGCCTTCACGGCCTCCTCGCCGGCGTCGGCGCCGATCTCGATGCGGCCGCGGACCTTCCCGTTGATCTGGACCGGGTAGGTCACGGTGTCCTCGACCAGGTGCCGCTCGTCGGCGACCGGGAAGTCCACATAGGCGATCCCGTCCTCGTGGCCCAGGCGCGCCCACAGCTCCTCGGCGATGTGCGGGGCGACCGGCGCGACCATGGCCACCAGGGCCTCGGCTGCCTGCCGCGGCACCGGGTGCAGGCCGGTCACGTGGTTGTTCAGCGTGATCAGCTTCGCGACGGCGGTGTTCATGCGCAGGTGCTCGTAGTCCTCGCGGACCCCGGCGACGGTCTTGTGGATCTCGCGCAGCGTCTCGGCCGAGGGCTCGGCGTCGGACACGGTGACCTCGCCGGTCTCCTCGTCGACGATGTTGCGCCACAGCCGCTGCAGGAACCGCTGCGAGCCGACGATGGCGCGGGTGTCCCAGGGCTTGGACTCGGCCAGAGGGCCCATCGACATCTCGTAGACGCGGAAGGTGTCGGCGCCGTACTCCGCGCAGATGCCGTCGGGGGTGACGACGTTCTTCAGCGACTTGCCGATCTTCCCGTACTCGCGCTCGACCCGCTTCCCCTGGTGGTAGTAGGCGCCGTCGCGCTCCTCGACCTCCTCGGCCGGGACGTACACGCCCCGGTCGTCGGTGTAGGCGTAGGCCTGGATGTAGCCCTGGTTGAACAGGCGGCGGAACGGCTCGCGGCTGGAGACGTGGCCCAGGTCGAACAGGACCTTCTGCCAGAAGCGGGCGTACAGCAGGTGCAGGACGGCGTGCTCGACGCCGCCGATGTACAGGTCGACGCCGCCGACGTCCTCCGGGCCGTCCGGACCCATCCAGTAGGCCTCGTTCTCGGGGTCGACGATGCGGTCCTGCGACAGCGGGTCGGCGTAGCGCAGCTCGTACCAGGAGGACCCGGCCCAGTTGGGCATGGTGTTGACCTCGCGGCGGTAGGTCTTCGGCCCGTCCCCCAGGTCCAGCTCGACCTCGACCCAGTCCTTCGCGCGGCCCAGGGGCGGCTCGGGGGCGGTGTCGGCGTCCTCGGGGTCGAAGGTCTTGGGCGAGAAGTCGTCCATGTGCGGCAGCTCGACCGGCAGGTGCGACTCGGGCAGGGCCACCGGCAGGCCGGTCTCGTCGTAGACGATCGGGAACGGCTCGCCCCAGTAGCGCTGGCGGCTGAACAGCCAGTCGCGCAGGCGGAACGTGGTCGCGCCCTCGCCGCGGCCGTGCTCGACCAGCCAGGCGGTGATGCGCTCCTTCGCCTCGGGGACCTTCAGGCCGTCCAGGAAGCCGGAGTTGACGGCGGTGCCGTTGACGTTGTCGGTGTAGGCGGCCTCGCCGTCCCATTCGCCCTCGCCGGCGACGACCTGGCGGACCGGGATGCCGAAGGCCTTGGCGAACGCGAAGTCGCGCTCGTCGTGGGCGGGGACGGCCATGATCGCGCCGGTCCCGTACCCGGCCAGGACGTAGTCGGCGATGAACACCGGGACCGACTCGCCGTTGACGGGGTTGGTCGCGTAGCCGCCGGTGAAGACGCCGGTCTTCTCCTTGGCGTCGGCCTGGCGCTCCACGTCGGTCTTGGCGGCGGCCTGGCGGCGGTAGGCGGTGACGGCCTCGGCCGGCGTGGCGTGCCCGCCGGTCCAGGCCTCGGGGGCGCCGACCGGCCAGGTCTCGGCGGTCAGGGCGTCGACCAGCTCGTGCTCGGGGGCCAGGACCATGTAGGTGGCGCCGAACAGCGTGTCGGGCCGGGTGGTGAAGACCCGGATGTCCCCCGCGTAGGTCGCGAAGTCGGCGTACGCACCGGTGGACTTGCCGATCCAGTTGCGCTGCATGGTCTTCAGCGACTCGAACCAGTCCAGGCCGTCCAGGTCCGACAGCAGCCGGTCGGCGTACGCGGTGATGCGCAGCATCCACTGCTTCAGCGTGCGCGTGTAGACCGGGAAGTTGCCGCGCTCGGAGCGGCCCTCGGCGGTGACCTCCTCGTTCGACAGCACCGTGCCCAGGCCGGGGCACCAGTTGACCGGGGCCTCGGTGACGTAGGCCAGGCGGCGGCCGTCGACGATGCGGCGGCGCTCGACGTCGCTCAGCTCGGCCCACGGGCGGCCGTCGGGGGTCGCGCGCTCACCGGACTCGAACGCGGCGATCAGCTCGCCGATCGGGCGGGCCCGGTCCGCCTCGGTGTCGTACCAGGAGTTGAAGATCTGCAGGAAGATCCACTGCGTCCACTTGAAGAACGCGGGGTCGGTGGTCGCGAACTCGCGGCGGGTGTCGTACCCCATGCCCAGGACGCGCAGCTGCTGCTTGTAGCGGCCGATGTTCTCCGCGGTGATCTCGGCCGGCTGGCGCCCGGTCGCGACCGCGTACTGCTCGGTCGGCAGGCCGAACGCGTCGAAGCCCATCGGGTGCAGCACGTTGTACCCGGCCATGCGCAGGTAGCGCGAGTAGACGTCGGTCGCGATGTAGCCCAGCGGGTGGCCCACGTGCAGCCCCGCCCCCGAGGGGTAGGGGAACATGTCCATCACGAACTTCTTGGGCGCCCCGGCCCGCGGATGGTCGGGTTCGGCCAGGCTCCCGGCCGGGTTGGGGGCGCGGAAGGTCCGCTCGGCCTCCCAGCGGTCCTGCCAGCGCGGCTCGATCTCGTTGGCCAGCTTGGCGTCGTAGCGGTGTGCGGGTTCGGTCATGACTCGTCCTGTGGTCCTGGTGGCGGCTCTGGGTTCGGGCGGCGTGCGCTGGTACGACCCTAGACAGCAAAAAACCCCTGACATGCAGGGGCTGCCGTGCTGGTCGGATGCAGCACGGCTAGGTAAGGAGCGCGGAACGCCGGTACATGGGACCAGTGTAGCCCAGGGCGGCCCCGGTGGCGGGGGACATGAGCGCCGGGCGCGCCCGAGTAGGATGGGCGGACAGGCGACCGTTACGGCGCATGCGCTGTCACGGCTCGATTCTCACCTCAGAAGCTCTTCCCGGGAGGACCATTGACCTTCGAGTCGTCCCCAGCGCAGCCGCCGCAGGGTCCGACGCCGCTCTCCCCGCAGGAGTTCAAGGCGACGGCCGAGGGCATCTTGACGAACGTCGAGTGGGTGATCGAGGGCAAGTCCCACACGATCAAGCTCGCGCTCGCCGTCATGCTCGCCGAGGGGCACCTGCTGCTCGAGGACGTGCCCGGGGTCGGCAAGACGCAGCTGGCGAAGGCGCTGGCGCGCTCGGTGGACTGCTCGGTGCGCCGCATCCAGTTCACCCCGGACCTGCTGCCGTCGGACGTGACGGGCGTGAGCATCTTCGACCCCGAGAAGCGCGACTTCGTGTTCAAGCCCGGGGCGATCTTCGGGAACCTCATCCTCGGCGACGAGATCAACCGCGCCAGTCCCAAGACGCAGTCGGCGCTGCTGGAGTGCATGGAGGAGCGGCAGGTCACCGTCGACGGGAACACGTACAAGCTGCGCAGCCCGTTCATGGTCATCGCCACGCAGAACCCGGTGGAGATGGAGGGGACCTACCCGCTCCCCGAGGCGCAGCGCGACCGCTTCGCCGCGCGCCTGGCGATCGGCTACCCGGACGTCGGCGCCGAGCTGGCGCTCCTGGACCGGCGCGAGGAGTACAACCCGCTCGACGCGCTGCGGCCGGTGGCCGACGCGGACATGATCGTGCGGATGATCGCCGCCGCCCGCGCGGTGCACCTGGCGCCCGAGCTGAAGCGGTACGTCGTCGACCTGGTGGCCGCGACGCGCACGAACGCGCAGGTGCGCCTGGGCGCGAGCCCGCGCGCCACGCTCCAGCTGCTGCGGTGCACGCAGGTGCTGGCGGCGATGGACGGGCGCGACTTCGCGCTCCCCGACGACGTGCAGCAGCTGGCCGTGCCGGTGCTCGCGCACCGGCTCATCCCCACCACGGAGACCACCATGGGCGGGGGCGACACGAAGGCGATCGTCTCCGACATCCTCAGACACGTCCCGGTGGTGTCCCACCCGGGGAGGTTCTAGGCGTGGAGCTCACCGGGCGCGGCAAGACCCTGCTGGCGGTGAGCGTCGCGGTCGGGCTCACCGCGCTGGCGGTCGGCGAGGGCGACCTGCTGCGGGCCGCGATGCTGGCGCTGATCGCGCCCCTGGGCGGGCTGGTGCTGCTGCGGTGGACGCGGCCCTCGCTGGAGTCGAACCGGGTGCTCAACCCCGCGCAGGTCGAGGCGGGCCAGGCCACGCAGGTGCGCCTGGGCATCCAGAACACCGGGCGGCGGCGCCCGCCGGCGCTGATGCTGGAGGACCGCATCCCCTACCGGCTGGGCAACCGGCCGCGGCTGGTGCTCGAGAAGCTCGCGCCGGGCGCGCGCAGCGTCGTCAACTACACGATCACGCCGGGCACGCGCGGCGCCTACGAGCTGGGGCCGCTGACGGTGCGCACCGCCGACCCGTTCGGGCTCGCGGTCTCGGTGCAGGAGTTCCCGGTGACGACCGAGCTGATCGTGACCCCGCGCATCCAGCCGCTGCCGAGCCTGCTGCTGCCGGGCGGGGCCGGGATGTCCTCGGGCGAGTCGGCCGCGCACACGGTCGCGATCACCGGCAACGACGACATCGCCGTCCGCGAGTACCGGCACGGCGACGACATGCGCCGCGTCCACTGGAAGGCCAGCGCCCACCGCGGCCAGCTCATGGTCCGCCGCGAGGAGCAGCCGTGGGAGAACAACGCGGCGATCCTGCTGGACGTGCGCCGCGGCGCCCACCGCGGGGAGCTGTCGAGCTTCGAGTGGATGGTGGACGCGGCCGCCTCGGCGACGGTGCGGCTCGCGCGCGACGGCATCGACCCGTGGCTCATCACCGCCCATCAGGACTTCGAGTGCCGCCAGGGCGACTACGGCCAGGCCATGCGGTACCTGGCGACCGTGGCCGCGGCCCCGGAGGCGCCGGTCGGGCTCATGGTCGAGAAGGCGCAGCGGGCCCGGTCGGTCTCGGGGGTCGTGGCGTTCCTGGGGCACCTGACCCCCGAGGAGGCGTCGGTCCTGGGACGGCTCGCCAAGCGCGGCGGGCACTGCACCGCCCTGGTCGTCGACCCGGTCCGGTGGATACCCAGGGCCGACACCACCCGGACCGACCCCCGCGAGCAGGCATTCGCGCAGCAGCACGGCGCCGCCGTGACCGCGCTGGCGAACGCGGGCTGGCAGGTGATCCCGGTCGTGGCCGGGACCGAGCTGCGCCGGGTGTGGAACCGCCTGGGCGCGTGGAGGACGCTGGCATGAACGGACAGCGGCACGCCACCCTGGTCGCCGCCGCGACCCTGGCGCTGACCCTGACGCCGCTCATCGGCGTCTTCGAGGGCCTGGGCTGGACGGTCCCGGTACTCCTGACGATCACCGCGGTGGCCGTGGCGGGGTCGCTCATGCGCGCCGCCGGGCGCGGGCAGGGCCTCCAGACCCTCGCCATGGCCGGGGCGCTCGTCGTGGTCCTGACGGCCGGGTTCAACGGCGGCACCGCGATCGCGCTCATCGTCCCGACCCCGGCCACGTTCTCCCACTGGGGCGAGCTGGCGGGCGAGGGCGTCCAGGCGATCATCGTGAACGCCCCGCCGGTCCCGGCCGAGGGCGGCATCCTGTTCCTGACGCTGCTGGGCGTGGGCGTCGTCGCGGTCCTCCACGACATGTTCGTCGTCGGCCTGCGCACCCCGGCCCTCGCCGGGCTCACGCTCCTGACGATGTACCTCGTGCCGGTCTCGGTCGCGCCCGACGCGACCGCCTGGTTCTGGTTCATCCTCCCCGCGGTCGCCTACCTGTGGATCCTCGCCGACGACAACCTGCGGCGGGTCTCGGCGTTCGGGCACCGCTTCACCGGCGCCGGGCACCTGGTCGGCCAGGGCTTCCCGTCGCCGCTGGCGCGCACCGCGCGCTGGTCGGCGGCCGGGTTCATCGCCGTGACCCTCGCGGTGCTGGCGGTGGTGCCCACCAACACCTCCGGGCTCATCGACAACGTCGCCGAGGGCTTCTCCAGCGGCGAGAACTACTCCCTCGGCGACGTCAACCCGTGGGCGCAGCTGTCCGGTTCGCTGAACCGGCCCCAGGAGGTGGACGTCCTGCGGGTCACCACCACCGACGAGAGCCCGCGCTACCTGCGCATGCACGTCCTCGACGAGCTCACCAACGACGGCTTCGGACCCAACGAGTACGAGGGCGGCGCGGACGTCGCGGACCTCGACGGGCCCGGCTCCGACGCCCAGGTGTACGAGGCCGAGATCGAGAACCTGGTCATGGAGGCGCCGGTCCTGCCCGTCTACGGGGACCCGGTCGCGATCGAGGCCGACGGCGACTGGCGCGTCGACGGCGACACCGGCGTCATCGTCGGCGACGGCACCGACATGGGCGACGTCGGCACCTACCGCGTGGACTACACCGAGTCCGTGCCCGAACCCGAGGCGCTCGCGGACGCGCTCGGCATGGACCCCGGCGACGAGCGCTGGGCGACCAACACCGCCCACCCCGACGTGCCCGAGATGGCCGACTACGTCGCCGCGGCCACCGAGGGCGCCGACACGACGCACGAGAAGGCCCTGGCCGTCCTGGACTACCTGTCGGCCGCCAACGGCTTCCGGTACTCCCTGGAGACCACCGACGCGGGCAACGACGAGGCGGTCCTCGACTTCCTGGAGACCCGGGAGGGCTACTGCCAGCAGTACGCCGCCGCGATGGCGTGGATCCTGCGGGAGGCGGACGTCGCCGCCCGCGTCGTCATCGGCATGTCCCAGGGCACCCGCGACGGCGACCAGTGGATCCTCACCAGCCACGACTACCACGCGTGGGTCGAGGTGTACTTCCAGGGCCCCGGCTGGGTCCCGTTCGACCCGACCCCGGCCTCGGGCGTGCCCGGCTCGGTCGGGTTCCCGTGGGCGACCGAGCCCGACGTGGACGAGGCCGAGGAGACCACCGCCCCCGCGGGCGCCGACGACCCCGCCGAGGACCCGTCCGCGGGCCCGACCGCCCCCTCCGACGCCTCCGCCGAGGCCGAGGCCGACCCGACCGCGGACCCGACGGCGCAGGCGGACGGCGGCGACGCCGGGACCGCGACCCGCTTCGAACCGGCCTGGCTCGCGCTGCTGCTCCTGCTGGGGCTCCCGTTCGTCCCGGCCCTGTGGCGGGCGGGCGTCCGCCGCTCCCGGCTCGGCCCCAAGCGCCTGAGCGCCCTGACCGCGTGGGAGGAGGCCGCGGACCTCGCCCTCGACTACCGGATCGCGCTGTCGCCCTCGCTCACGCCGCGACAGGCCGCCGGGGTCCTGGCGCAGGCCGCGCCCGCGGCCCGGGAGGCGGCCGCCGCGCTCGGCTCGGCGATGGCCCACCACCGCTACTCCCCCAGGGGCGCCGCGGTCGAGGGCCTGGCCGACGCCGTGCGCGACCTCCACACCGAGCTCGACAAGGCCGCCGAGCCGCGCGTGCGCTACCGGGCCGTGCTCTGGCCCGCCTCGCTGGCCGCGAGGCTCACCGCGGGCCGGAGCGGCGCGGAGGCGGACGCGGGGCCGGCGCGGAGCCTCCCGCAGCGGGTGCGGTCGGCGCTGCGGCGTCCGCGACGTTCGAACAGCCGCAGGGAACGGTCTGTCACAGGCCGCCCTTAAGGTTGCGGTCATGCACGGAAGCGGCACGGCCGGCGGCGGGCCCGGCGAGAGCGGACCCGGATCCGGTTTCACCCAGCCGACGCTCGACAGCTTCGGCACCCCGCTGTCCGAGGTGACGTTCTGCGTCGTCGACCTGGAGACCACCGGACTGGCCGCCGACGCCTGCGGCATCACCGAGATCGGCGCCGTCAAGGTCAAGGGCGGGGAGATCATCGGCGAGTTCGGGACCCTGGTCAACCCCGGCGAGCCCATCGACCCGCGCGTCACCCGCCTGACGGGGATCACCGACGAGATGGTCGCCGACGCCCCCGGGATCGAGTCGGTCCTGCCCGCGTTCCTGGAGTTCGCGCACGGCGCCACCATGGTCGCCCACAACGCCGGGTTCGACATCGGGTTCCTGCGCCACGCCTGCGAGCTCACCGACACCCGCTGGCCGCGCCCGCCCGTGGTCGACACCGTGGTCCTCGCCAGGCGCCTCACCGAGAAGAGCGAGGTCCCCAACCGGCGCCTCGGCACCCTCGCGCGGCTCTTCGGCTCCGAGGTGGCCCCGAACCACCGGGCGCTGGACGACGCCCGCGCCACCGTCGCGGTCCTGCACGGCCTCATCGAGCGCGCCACCGGGCACGGCGTCGGCACCGACGCCGAGCTCGCCGAGTTCTGCCGCGCCATCCCCTCCGAGCTCCAGCGGCGCAAGCGCCACCTGGCGGACGGGCTGCCGCACACCCCGGGCGTGTACATCTTCCGCGACGCCGACGACCGGGCGCTCTACATCGGCGTGTCCGTCAACGTGGCCACGCGGGTCCGCAGCTACTTCTCGGCGGCCGAGCAGCGCCGCCGGCTGCGGGACATGCTCGCCGCGGCCGAACGGGTCGAGGTGGTCGAGTGCGCGCACCGGCTCGAGGCGGGCGTGGCCGAGCTGCGGCTCATCTCCGGCGGCAAGCCGCCGTACAACCGGGCCGCGAAGTTCCCCGAGCACCGCAGCTGGGTGCGGCTGACCGACGAGCCGTACCCGCGGCTCCAGGTGTCGCGCAAGCCCCCGGCGCCGGGGACGCCGCGCCTGGGGCCCGCCTCGGGCACGCAGGCGCAGGCCGCGATCAGCGCGATCGAGGCGGCCCTGCCGATCCGGTCGTGCCGGACCCGCCTGTCCCCCAAGCGGCTGTCGCCCTCGTGCGTGCTCGGGGAGATCGGGAAGTGCGCCGAACCGTGCCGCCACACCGTCTCGGTCGAGGAGTACGGGGCGGTCGCCGAGCGGGCGGCCAGGGCGATGGACGGGGACCCGGCGCCGGTCGCGGAGGCGGTCGGCGAGCGGCTCGCGGAGCTGTCGGCGTCCGAGCGGTTCGAGGCCGCCGCCGAGCGGCGGGACGAGCTGGGGGCGTACCTGGCGCTGGCCGTGCACTCGCACCGGATCAGGGGCCTCGTGGCGGCCGGGGAGATCGTGGCCGCGGGCAGGGCCAAGGGCGGCGGCTGGGAGGTGGCGGTGATCCGCCACGGGCTCCTGGCCGGCGCGGTCAGGACGCCGCCGAGGGCGGACCCGATGCCGTACATCGCGAGGCTGCGCGAGACCGCGAGGGCGGTCGAGCCGGTGCCCGACGCCGTGGACGCGGCGCACGCGGCCGAGGCGCGGCTGCTCCTGGAGTGGCTGGGGCGCCCGGAGGTGCGGCTGGTGGCCGTGGAGGGGGCGTGGGCGAGCCGCCTGGACGGCCCCGGGCGGTGGGAGGGGAGGGTCCCCCACGACCCGTCCCCGTGGCGCCGCGAGAGCGGCTACTGACGTCGGGCCCCTCGATGCCGGGGCCTCCGCGCCCCCCGGACACGGCCCGGCTTACCACATGGTGAGACCACTTCCCGGACCCTCCGCTGTCCCATGGGAACCCACCGTTTCAACCTGCGGGAAGCGCGTTCCGGGTGAACCGGACGTGAGTCGTCTCGCATGCATCTGCGGCGCTTGCGGTTTTCGGCGCGCCCTCCGTTCCGGTACGCTCTGTTATCCGCCTGTGGCGGTGGCTCTGCCGAAATCCGACAGTGTCTAGTGTCGATTCCTCCGGGGAATCGTTGTACATCTAGAATGCGGTCAACCTTGGGCATCGGAGGCTTTCATGTTGCGCGCATTGCTTTCGGCTACTCGGTCTGCCAAACCTGACGACCCGTGGAACCTCGCGGGGAAGGTGGCGCAGCTCGAAGCGGCGCACCGCGCCCACTGCGAGCAGCCCGACATGCTCCTGGTCCGCCGCGCCTACCGGATCGCCGAGCAGATGCACCGCGGCCAGGCCCGGCGCTCCGGCGAGCCCTACATCACCCACCCCATCGCCGTCGCCACCATCCTCGCGGACCTCGGCGTCGACACCCCCACCATCGCGGCCGGGCTCCTCCACGACACCGTCGAGGACACCAGCTACTCCCTCGAGGCCCTCCGCGGCGACTTCGGCGACGAGATCGCCGTCATGGTCGACGGCGTCACCAAGCTCGACAAGATCCACCTCGGCTCGGCCGCCGAGGCCGAGACCTTCCGCAAGCTCGTCCTCACCGCCGGCCGCGACATCCGCGTCATGGTCATCAAGCTGGCCGACCGCCTGCACAACATGCGGACCATCAAGTTCAAGAAGCGCCCCAGCCAGATCCGCATCGCCGAGGCCACCAAGGACGTCCTCATCCCCCTCGCCGACCGGCTGGGCCTGTACGTCATCAAGCGCGAGCTCGAGGACATCGTCCTGGAGACGCTCGAGCCCGAGATCTTCCAGCGCATCAAGGAGCACCTCGGCTCCGAGTCCGACCGGGGGCGCCAGGTCGCGGTCATCGCCCCGCAGGTGCGCCGGGCGCTGCGCGAGTTCAAGGTCACCGCGCGCCTGCTCGACCGGCCCCGGCACCCGTACTCGATCTTCCGCGAGATGGAGAAGCACCCCGGCACCGGCCCGGCCGACCCGCCGCGCCTGGTCGTCGTCGTCGACGGCCCGCCCACCGACTGCTACGCGGCGCTGGGGGCGATCCACAAGCTCTGGAAGCCCGTGGGCGGCAAGTTCCGCGACCTCATCGCCGCCAAGAAGTTCAACCTGTACCAGTCGATCCACACCGCGGTGGCGGGCCCCGGCGGCCTCCAGATCGAGTTCCTCATCCGCACCAAGGAGATGCACGAGACCGCCGAGATCGGCATCGTCGCCGGGCTGCGCCAGTCCGGGTCGAACCCGGTCGAGGTGCAGCTGCCGTGGCTCCAGCGCCTGCTGGACTGGCAGCACGAGGTGGCCGACTCGGGCCAGTTCCTCGACTCGCTCCGCTGCGACCTGGCCGACCAGGACATCCTGGTGTTCACCGGCGACGGGGAGCAGGTCCTGGTGCCGAAGGCGTCCACGCCGGTCGACGTGGCCTACTGCTCGGGGCCCGCGAAGGGCCACCGGCTCATCGCCGCGTACGTCAACGGCGAGATCGCGCCGCTGGCGCAGCCGCTGCGCGACGGGGACAGCATCGAGCTGGTGCTCACCACCGAGCAGCCGTACGGTCCCTCGAAGCAGTGGCTCGACCACGCCAAGACCCCTGAGGCGCAGCTGCACATCAACGACTGGTTCGGCGCGATCGACGACGTGGACTCGACCGGCGAGCTGCCGGTGATCCCCATGCAGCGGTTCGAGGACGAGCTCAAGGCCGGCAAGAACCGCCTGTGGCGCTCGCTCATCGCCCGCGGGCGGGGCCTGGCGGGCGAGCAGCCCCTGCACGGCGTGGCGTCGTCCCTGGGCTTCCCGGACCTGGACTCGCTGTACCTGGCGCTCGCCCGCGAGAAGCTCGACCCGGACGAGCTGGCCGACAAGCTCATCACCACCGTCGACCGCTACTGACTCGCCGGGCCCCTTGCCGCGGCGCGGCCTTCAGACATCCGGGAGCGAACGGGCGGCGACGAAGAAGCGGTGCCGCTCAAGCCGGCGCATCGGGCTCGGGGTGGCGGGTGCATGCGGTCAAAGCGGCAGCGACGACAGAGTGGGCGCCCCTTGAGGTGGCGCGTCGGGCTCAAGGTCGGCGAGTGTCCACGGTTAGAGAGGGCGGCGACGAAGGGGTGGTCGCTTACCGGGATGGGTGCTGCGGCCTCGGAGTGGCGGCGACTCGCAGTGAGAGCGGGCAGCGACGAAAGGGCGATCGTCGGCTGGGCGGGGACTTCGGCCTCGGAGTGGCGGCGACTCGCGGTCAGGGCGGGCAGCGATGACGGGGCGATCGTCGGCTGGGGCGGGGTTTCGGCTTTGGAGTGTGGGCATGCTGGAGGGCCCGGCCCCCGTGGGGGTTCGGGCTGCGGGCCTGGTGGTGTGGTGTGGCCTCGCTTCCCCCAGCAGTCGCCTGCTGGGGCGGGGTAAGAACGGCGGTTCGCCGTAGTCGATGAGCCCGACCGGCCCGAGTGAAGCAGCTGGCCTCGCCGTTGTGGCCGTTTCCGCGAGGGCGGGCTCCCTTGGTGACGATGCTTCGGCTTCGGCTGTCGGTGCGGCCGGTGGCGTCGGCCTGGTGGCCGGGGCCTGCTCACTGTGATCGCTGCGGTCGGCACTGCTGCCGGTGGTGAAGCGTGCTCGTGCTTTGGCGCGGGCTTCGCGTATGGCGGCTCGGGCGTGTTGGTGTTCGATGATGGCGGCGTGGCCGTCGAGGTCCGGTGTGAGGGTCTCGGACCATTCCGAGCGGTAGAGGCCGGTGGGGAACAGGTCCCAGCCGGAGTCGGCGTGTGCGGTGTCCATGTCGGCATCGGTGCGCCAATCGGCGCACCCACACCCGGCGGCCTCGTGCTCGTTGCCGTTGCGGCCGTATGCCTCCGCGCCAGCACCGGTGCCGGAACCCTGGTGGTCGTGGTGGGTGATGACCGCCTGGCCGGGGCCGGTCTTGGTGACGGTCCAGCCTTCGGTGTGGAGGCGGCCGTGGTGGAACCGGCACACCAGGATCAGATTCGCGGCGTTGGTGGGGCCGCCGTCGGCCCAATGCTGGATGTGGTGGGCTTCGGTCCAGGCGACCGGCCGGGAGCAGCCGTGCCAAACACACCCTCCGGGCTGTTCAAGCTCGAGCTTGCGCCGCAGAGCGGCATTCGGGAGGCGCAGGGCGCGGCCGAGTTCGACCGCTTCGCCGGACTCGTAGTCGAACACGCTCGGGATGGCCAGGGCTTCGCAGGCCAGGAGCCGGGCCTGGGCCAGCGAGATCGGGTCGCCGTCCAGCAGGGGCACCCGCCCGGTGTCCTCCCCGCGCAAGGTCGCGATGTCCACGGTCAGGTTCAATGTCGCGGTGTGCCCGTGCCGGGTCGCGGCCTCCGGTGAGGACCCATAGCCCGCGAGGAGCTGATGCAATGCTTCGGCGTGCCGGTTCGCCTGCGGGGGCAGGACCCCGTCGGCGTCCTGTTCGTCTTGGCGGGGTGGTGGGCAGGCGGTCTTGAGGTATTTGTCGAGGAGCCTGCCGGTGGTGGCGGTGAGTTCGGCTTCGAGGTGCCACATGCCGTTGCCGGTCTCGACCAGGTCGAGGCGCTGCAGGGACTGCTCGCCGAGCGCATCCAAGAGTTCCGATTCCTCGGCGATGGTCGCCCACAGTCCCTCGAGGTGCCGCTGGAGGTCGGTGAAGGAGGCGTGCTGGCAGTACTCGCTGACCATGGCCTCGGGCGTGGCGCAGAGGACCGCGGGGTCGAAGGGGGAGGTCACGGGTGCCCGGAAGGGGGTGCGGGCGAACAGGCGCATCGCGGGGGTCTGGTCGAGTTGGCGGACGGCGTAGGCGACCTGATCGATCCGGGCTTCCCCCGAGACTGCTGCTTTGGTGAGGAGGCGGAACTTGCCTGAGAGGCGGGCGATCGCGGCGATCGCTCCGGCGGTGTTGAACGTGAAGTCGAACTGCGACAGCAACAAGTCCCGCAGCGCCGAGAACCCGAAAGCGGAGCGGTGAAGGTTCCGCTGCTTCATGTCGATCACGGCGGCGAGCACTTGGGTGTGGAAGGCATTGATACCGGCGGCCGCTGTATCGAGGGTGGCGCGCAGTTCCCTAGCTTGGGCGGCGCGGTCGGTGCCGATGAGAGAGGGAGCATCCGCGGTGGTGGTGGTGTTCATCGGGGACTCGCCTCCCTTGCCGTGTCGCTGTGCTCGAATACTTGCCTGGTTGTCGGTGATGCCGTACTCCATCAAGTGTGACAGGACGACTGCGGACTGTCATCGGTCGAAGGTATGAAAAACCGCCCGATCACCCCTAACTTTCGTCAGGGCCCCCTGCGGCCCAACACGAACCAACACCCCCACCACACCCCCGCACCCCGACCACCGCGGCCAGACGCCCGCCACCCCACCCCGGGCACCCGCCCACCCCACCGTCGCTGCCCGCTCTCACACCGACCCACCCCCACCCGCGCCTCGAGAACCAGCCTCATCCAAGGGGCACCCCTTCGTCGCCGCCCGCTCTGACCCCGATCTCTGCGAACCGGACAGCCGCCACCCCATCCCGGGCATCCACCCGCCCTACCGTCGCCGCCCGCTCTGACCCCGACCCCAGCGACCAGACGCCCACCGCTCCACCCCGGTTCAAAGGGCACCCCACCGTCGCCGCCCGCTCTAGGTCGTGTATCGAAAGTGCTGGTCACCGGCGCGACACGGCCTAAAACGGCATGCGCCCTTCGTCCGGTCGTGCTGGGATCAATCCCTATGGATGATTACTTTCTCAATGAGGCCGACTTGACGGACAGGATGGAGCGGAATCTGGCGGAACACGCCTGCCATCTGCACCGGAGCATGTCCGGTACGACCGTCACGGAGACCGATGACCTCCTGGTCGCAGACAGCGGCCTGGACGACGACACGTTCAACATCGTCGCAGCGGCCCGCTTCACCGCCAGCGACGCCGCGGCCCGTATCTCCGAGACTGTCAGGTCGCTGGCCGGCACCGGCCGCGGCTTTTCCTGGTGGGTGGGACCTGCCTCGACCCCGACAGACCTCACCACCCGCCTGACCGCGGCCGGTCTGCCGGTGTCCGAGAGTGAGACGGCGATGTGGGCCGAGCTGGACGATACCCTGCCGGTTCCCTCTGTCTCGGGTCTGGACATCCGAACGGTGACCACGCCCGAGCAGCTCGCCGACTACGCCACGGTCCTCGCCGCGAACTGGAATCCACCCGCCGAAACCGTCCGTGGCTTCTTCGCCCGGGCTGCTTCCCAGGCGCTGACCGCGACCTGCCCGGCCCGGTACCTGGTGGGTTATGTGGAGAACCGTCCGGTCTGCTCCGCCGAGGTGTTCCACCACGCGGGAGTCGTCGGCGTCTACAACATCTCCACCCTGGCCGCCCACCGCCGGCGCGGCTACGGCAGAGCCATCACGCTCGCGGCCCTTCACGCTGCCCGCGAGCGAGACCATGGCATCGCGGTCCTGCAGGCATCGGCCGACGGCGAGCCTGTGTACCGCCGCCTGGGGTTCCGTGCCTGCGGCCAGTTCGTCGAACACGCCATCGACGCCTGAACCTCCACAGCTCCGCGAACATCCGTTCGTCGCCCCTGATTGAGCTGGTCACAGCCATTCATTGATAGCCGCTACGAGGCCGCTGTCCTCGTAGCGGCCCGCGAGCTCGTCGTATCTCGTGGCCACGGCCCGGTTCCTTTTGAGGCGGTCGATGCCGCACTCGCCCCGCGGGCCCGACCGCAGCCCCAACGCGCAAAGGAAGGGCCCCGCCTCCCGGCGGGGCCCTTCCTCATGTCGCTACTTGCGGCCGGACTCGATCTCGTCGCGGCGCTCGGCGCCGCCGTTCTCGGCCGGCTCCTCGATCGACTTGAAGAAGCCCTTGTCCGTGGGCTCCAGGGCCCCGACGCGGTTCATCTTCTTCGGGACCACCCAGCCGCTGTACTCCAGCTCGGTGTGGCCGTGCTCGTCCGGCTCGGCCAGCGGCTGGTGCACCTCGTAGAAGCGGCCGTTCGGGTCGCGCATCAGGATGCCCGTCTCCAGGCCGTGCGCGAGCACCTCGCGGTCGTGCTGCTGGAGGCCCAGGCAGATCCGGTACGTCACGTAGTACGCGATGATCGGCAGGACCACGATGCCGATGCGGCCGGCCCACGTCATCGCGTTCAGGCTGATGTGGAACGCCTGCGCGAACACGTCGTTGCCGCCAGAGATGACGCCGATGATCCAGAAGACCACGACCATGACGCCCAGGCTGGTGCGGGCCGGGGTGTCGCGCGGGCGCTGGAGCAGGTTGTGGTGCCCGCGGTCCTTGGTGAACCGCCGCTCCAGCGCCGGGTACACCAGCGGCAGCAGCACCGACAGGCCCATGCCCGCGATCGCCGGCCAGAACACCGCCGGGAGCGTGAAGTACGGCGGTATCCGCAGCTCCCACGCCGGGAACAGGCGGATGAGGCCGTCCAGGTACATGACGTAGAAGTCGGGCTGCGAGGCCGAGGACACGACCGAGACCTCGTACGGGCCGAACAGCCAGATCGGGTTGATCTGGAACAGCCCCGCCATCGCGCCGATGACGCCCCAGATGAACAGCATGAAGCCGACCTGCTTCATGACGTAGTTCGGGAACATCCGGAAGCCGACCACGTTGTGCTCGGTGCGCCCCGGGCCGGGCCACTGGGTGTGCTTCTGCGCGAACACGAGTCCGACGTGGACGGTGATGAGCGCCAACAGGATCAGCGGGAAGATGAAGACGTGGATGATGTAGATCATCGAGATGACGCTGGTACCGGGGAACTGGCCGCCGAACAGCGCCGCCGAGGCCCAGGGGCCGATGAACGGCACCGACTGGGTCATGCCCTCCATGATGCGCAGACCCGTGCCGGACAGGCCGTCGTCGGGCAGCGAGTAGCCGAAGAAGCCCTCGAAGAAGCCGACCCAGAACAGCAGGATGCCGATCATCCAGTTCGTCTCGCGCGGCGCGCGGAACGCGCCGGTGAAGAAGATCCGGAGCATGTGCACCAGGATCGACGCCATGAACAGCAGCGTCGCCCAGTGGTGCATCTGGCGCATGAACAGGCCGCCGCGCACCTCGAAGGAGATGTCGAGCGCGGACTCGTAGGCCTTGGTCATCTCGATGCCCTGGAGCGGCACGTACGCGCCCTCGTAGGTCACGTGGGCCATGGAGGGCTCGAAGAACAACGCCAGGAACGTGCCCGAGAGCAGCAGCAGGATGAACGAGAACAGCGCGATCTCGCCCAGGAGGAAGGACCAGTGGTCCGGGAAGACCTTGTTGAGCAGGACCCGGGCCGGGCCGGCGAGCTTGAAGCGGTCGTCGAGCTCACCGCCGGCCTTGGTCAGCAGGCTGTCGCTCGAGCCTTTGCGGCGTTTCACTTCTCATCCTCCTCGGGGAGGGACGGGCGGTTCCAGAACGCCGGGCCCGGGGGCACCAGGAAGTCCGACGTGGCGATGAAGTAGCCCTCGTCGTCGACGTCGATCGGCAGCATCGGCAGGTGCCGGGTGGCCGGGCCGAAGACCGGGGCGGCGTTGTCCACCACGTTGAACTGGGACTGGTGGCACGGGCACAGCAGCCGCTGGGTCTGCTGCTCGTACAGGCTCGCCGGGCAGCCGACGTGGGTGCAGATCTTCGAGTACGCGACGAAGTTGCCCCACAGGGCGTCGACGTCCTGGTACATCGGGTACAGGTTCTCGCGCAGGATCTCCGCGTCGGTCTCCCGCAGGCGGATGAGCAGGACCGGCGCGGTCGGGAACTCGTTGGTGGCGCCGTGGTCGATCGCCGGGAAGACGGTGAGCTGCCCGCCGACCGAGACCATGTCCGGGCGCAGCAGGGCGCCGTCCTTCATCATGAGGCGGACCGGCTCGCCGTCGTTGTACTTCTCGGCGTTCCAGCCGGTGACGGTGAGCATGTCGCCGGGGTCCTTCAGGAGCGCGCCCAGCGGGGCCACGGCGGCCAGGCCGAGCGGCGCGGCGCCCAGGAGGGCGGCCTTCACCAGGAACGGGCGGCGCTTGAGGCCCATGTCCTCGACGAGGCCGTCGACGGTGGCCTCGGCGATGCGGCGGTCCTCCTGGGAGGAGCCGCCGTCGTGGCGGTCCTGGACCAGCTCCTCGACCGGGAGGAGCTTCTTGGCCCAGGTGAGCACGCCGACCGCGAACAGCAGCAGCGAGAGGCCGAGGGTCGCGCCGAGGATCGGCGTGTACCAGGTCTGGGGGTCGCGCCAGGTGGCGGCGCCCTCGTACTCCCAGGGCCACCAGATGTACGCCACCACGAACAGGGTCGCGAACAGGCCGGAGAACAGGAACAGGCCGCCGACGATGCGCTCCATGCGCTTCTCGGCCTTCGTCCCCGGCTTGGCGAACCGCGGCTCGTAGTGGATGATCTCGATGTCGTCGCGGCGCAGGCCCTCCTTGTAGACCTCGAACCGGGAGAGCTTCGGGTCGCTCAGGTCGACCGGTTCGGGTTCGCTGTGGGCACTGTCGTTGTGGGCACTCACGATTTACCTGCAATCCAGAGCGTGGTCAGCAGGAGCGCAGTCATGCCGACCAGGAAGATGGCCAGGCCTTCGGTGGAAGGACCGAAACGTCCGAGGCTGAACACGCCGCCCGGGTCCCGGTCATCGTTGACGATGTACTGGACATAGGCGATGATGTCGGCCTTCTGCTCGGGGGTGAGCTCGTTGTCGGCGAAGACCGGCATGTTCTGGGGGCCGGTGAGCATCGCCTGGTACAGCTCCTCGTCCGTGACGCCGCTCAGGGACGGGGCGTGCGCGCCCGAGGAGAGGGCGCCGCCGCCGCCGGCGAAGCCGTGGCAGGAGGAGCAGTTGACGCGGTAGAGGTCGCCGCCCTCGCTGACGGTCGCGTTCTCGACGAGCGCCTCGAGGTCGTCGGGGACGGCCGCGCCGCCGCCGAGGTACTCGATGTAGGCGCCGAGCCACTCGGCCTCCTCCTCAGTGAACTGAGGGTAGGTCTCAGGGGCCTGGGCGCCCTGGTTGGCCAGGGGCATCCGGCCGGTGTTCACCTGGAACTCGACGGACGCCGACCCGACGCCGATGAGGCTCGGTCCGCGGCCCTCGATGCCCTCGCCGCTGTCGCCGTGGCAGGAGATGCAACTCGTGTCGTAGAGTTCCTGGCCCTTGACGGCGTCGGCGTCGATGGTGTTCTCGGCGGACTCCTGCGCGTAGAGACCCGGTGAGAACACCGAGTAGAGCCCTCCGACGATGACCAGTGCGCCGGTGAACCTGGCCAGCGCGCCGAGGCGCTTGCGCCAGCCTCGCCGGCGTTTCGCTGATGCAGCCACGGTTGTTGCCTCACCTTTATCTAGCTCTCGAACCGGGTCCGGGCCTGTTCGGTCCGGATCCGACCGGCCGTCGCGAAGGGCGGCGGCCGTCGCATTTCTCTGTTCTCTGCCTGGGCGCGGGCGCCGAGGCCGTCACTTGCTGCGGGCCGGCGCGGTGTGCCGCGTCCGGCCGAGACGTGTCAGTACTGGGCGATCGGCAGGAAGTAGATCACCGCGAACAGGGCGATCCACACGACGTCGACGAAGTGCCAGTAGTAGGACACGACGATGGCCGCGGTGGCCTGGGCGGGGTTGAAGCGCCCCATCGTGGTCCGGATCAGGTAGATGATGAAGGCCACCAGGCCGCCGGTCACGTGCAGGCCGTGGAACCCGGTGGTCAGGTAGAACATCGTCCAGTAGCCGTCGGAGGCGATCGTGTGCCCCTCGGTGACGAGGTTGCGGTACTCGTTCACCTGGCCGAGCACGAACACCAGGCCCATGACGAACGTGATCGCGAACCAGCGCCGGAGGGCGTAGACGTCGCCCTTCTCGGCCGCGAACACGCCCAGCTGGCAGGTGATCGAGGAGGCCACCAGGATCACCGTGAAGACCAGCGCGTAGGGGATCTCGAGGTGGTGGTAGCCCTCCTCGTACATCGACGGCGCGGCGGCCTGGATGGAGAAGTACATCGCGAACAGGCCCGCAAAGAACATCAGTTCGCTGCTCAACCACACGATGGTGCCGACACTGACGACGTTGGGCCGGGTCAGTGAGTGGATTCGGCTGGGGTCGATAGTTACTTCGGCGGCAGTCACGGGCACATTATTACGGTCCGGCGGGCCCGAGCTGCGCATGGGGTGTGTTTTTCGCGCGTGTCGTCCGGCGGTAGGCTCTCAGCCTTCTCACATCATGTGCCCAGGTCATTCGCGGTTCGCCTACTGTAGGCGGTGCCGCGGAGGGAAGTGGCCGCGCCGGTCTTCCCATTTCGGTGTGGCCAGATTAATATGCGAAGCGTGAGTATCTCAACGACCGAGTACGCCGTCCTGCTTTACAGTCATCGACCCGCCGTCATCGAACAGATGCGCTCGGCCATCGGCGAGGAGCCGGCCGAGGGGATCAAGATCGAGTACGCGGTCGCCGGAGCCTACGACGAGGCGGTCGGCCTCATCGACAAGTACGAGGTCGACCTCGTGCTGCTCGACGGGGAGGCCCAGCCCGCGGGCGGGCTCGGGATCGCCCGGCAGCTCCGGGACGAGTTCGACGAGCCGCCGACGCTGGCGGTCGTGGTGGCCCGGGCCGCCGACCGGTGGCTGGCGGCGTGGTCGCGGGCCGACGCGGTCCTGACCCACCCCCTCAACCCCGTCACGACCGGCCAGACGGTAGTAGACTTGCTGGTCAATCGTGCCGAAGGCACGGCGCCGGCGCAGCGCGCCGCCTGACCTCCCTCGACTGGAGTCCTCATGTCTACTGCCACCTGGCCTGACGTCCTCGCGCGGCTCTCGAGCGGCGACCACCTCGACGAGGCCAGCGCGGACTGGGCCATGGCCGAGATCATGGCGGGCAACGCCGATCCGGCCCAGCTGGCGGCGTTCGCGGTGCTGCTGCGCTCGAAGGGCGAGACGGCCGAGGAGATCGGGGCGATCGCGGGGCGGATGCTCGCCGAGACGACCCGCCTGGACCTGTCGGACCTGGGCGTGGCGGTCGACATCGTCGGCACCGGCGGCGACGGCTCGAACTCGGTGAACATCTCGACGATGGCGGCGATCGTGGTCGCGTCGGCGGGGGTCCCGGTCATCAAGCACGGCAACCGCTCGGCGTCGTCCTCGGTCGGCTCGGCCGACCTGCTGGAGGCGCTGGGCGTGGACCTGGAGGCCACGGCCGAGCGGGTCGAGGCCTCGGTGCGCGAGATCGGCATCGGGTTCTGCTTCGCGAAGACGTTCCACCCCGGGATGCGCCACGCGGGCCCGATCCGCTCGGCGCTGGGCATTCCGACGGTGTTCAACCTGCTGGGGCCGCTGACGAACCCGGGCCAGCCGCAGGCGGGCCTGATCGGCTGCGCGGACCCGGTGAAGGCGCCGCTCATGGCGCAGGTGTTCGCGGCGCGCGGCGCCTCGGTGTTCGTGGTCCGCGGCGACGACGGCCTGGACGAGATCTCGACGTCGGACACGACTTCGGAGTGGATCGCCTCGGGCGGCCGGGTCTCGCAGGGCTCGATCGACGTCAAGGAGTTCGGGCTGCGGAACGCGGGTCCGGAGGCGCTTCGCGGCGGGGACATCGAGTTCAACACGGCCGCGGCGCGGAAGGTGTTCGCGGGCGAGGCCGGGCCGGTGCGCGACGCGGTGCTCATCAACGCGGCGGCCGCGATGGCCTCGCGCCAGGGGCTGATGGACGCCGTGGACCTGCACGACGTGAAGGTGCGCCGGGGCCTGCTGGGCGCGAACCTGGAGCTGGCCGCGAAGGCGATCGACGAGGGGAAGGCGGCCGCGCTCGTGGAGCGCTGGGCCGCGTTCAGCCGCGACTAGAAGTGCGGTGAAGGGGCGGGACGCGCGATGCGTCCCGCCCCTTCACTCGTATTACCGGCGGCGCCGAACCCGGCCGTCCGGGTTCGTCCCGCCCCTGCGTCCGCGTTACCGGTACTTCTTCAGCTCGTCCTCGGAGGCGAGCGGCGCGGGCGCCGACTTCGGGAGCTCGGTGCGGATGAGGACGCAGCCGCACTCCTCGCAGCGCAGGACCTCGTCGATCGGGGCGGCCTTGATCGGGATCATGTCGGCCGGGGACTTCTCGATGCGGCACGAGCCGCAGCGGCGGCCGACGAGCTCGGCGGCGGCGATCAGCTGGCGGGCGTGGATGCGCTCGTAGAGCTCCACGAGCCGGTCGGGGATGTTGATGGCGAGGGCCTCGCGGGTGGAGGTCGCCTCGGCGGTCTCGGCGTCGATCTCCCCCGTCTGGCGGCCGCGGTCGGCCTCGGCGTCGGCCAGGACGGTCCGGGCCTCCTCGACCTGGCGGCGCACGTCGCCCAGCTCCGCGTCGAGGCCTTCGCGGCGCTCCATGAGCTCGAGCTCGTCGTCCTCGAGGGTGCGCTGGCGGCGCGCCAGGGACTCCAGTTCGCTCTGGAGCCCTTCGAGCTCCTTCGCGGTGGCCGCGCCCGAGCCCATGCGGGCGCGGTCGGCGTCGGCGCGCTTGGTGACGAGCTCGACCTCGCGCTCGACGCGTTCGATGTCGCGGTCGAGGTCGGCGAGGTCGCCGGTGAGGTTCGCGGCCTTGTCGTTCAGGGCCCGCGCGCGCTGCTGGGCGGTCGCGAAGGCCGGGTCGGCCTCGAGCTTGCGGCGGCGCTGCTCCAGCTGGGCGAGCTGGGTGTCCACCGCCTGGAGCTCGAGCAGTCGGCGCTGATCGAAGAGGTCGGCCTTCAACTCAGTTCACCCCGGATTTCTGGTGGAGGGTCCACGGATCGGTGTCGAGGTCGGAGACGAGGACGTCGTCGACCAGACGGGACAGTTGCTCTGCAACAGTATCGAGCCAGGGCCGCTCGGTCGCCCAGTGGGCGGCGTCGATGAGGGCCGGGCCGCTCCGGGAGAGGTGCTCGGAGGCGGGGTGGTGGCGGAGGTCGGCGGTGAGGTAGGCGTCGGCACCCGCCGCGGCGGCGTCGGCGAGGTAGGAGTCCCCGGCGCCGCCGCAGACGGCGACGGTGCCGACGAGGCGGTCGGGGTCCCCGGCGGCGCGGAGGCCGCCCGCCGTGGGCGGGAGGGCCGCGGCGGCCCGTTCGAGGAGTTCGGCGAGGCCGAGGGGGTCGGGCAGGCGGCCGACGCGGCCGATGCCGCGGCCGGTGCCCTCGTGCTCGGGGCCGTCGAGGGGGCGCAGCGGGCGCAGGTCGACCAGGCCGAGGCGGTCGGCGAGCGCGTCGGAGACGCCGGGGGCGGCGACGTCGGCGTTGGTGTGGGCGACGTGGAGGCCCATGCCGGACTCGATGAGGGTGTGGACGAGGTCGCCCTTGTAGTCGGCGGCGGGGTCGAGGCTGGAGACGCCGCGCAGGAGGAGGGGGTGGTGGGCGACGATGAGGTCGCAGTCGGCCTCGATCGCCTCGATGACCGTGGCGGGGACGACGTCGACGACGCAGAGGACCTTGCGGACCGAGTTGCCGCCGCGGCCGCAGACGAGTCCGACGCGGTCCCACGCCTCGGCCCAGCGGCGCGGGTACAGGTCGTCGAGTGCCGCGGTGATCTCGCTGAGCGTGCGCATGCCCTGAGACTAGCGAGGGCGGGTGGCGGGCGGAACCCGGAGTGGCGGCGGGTCCCCCCGCGCCGGCGGGGCGCGGGGACGCTCGTTCGGGTGAATTCGGGCCCTGAGAGCGGTTTCAGGGCCGATTCCCGTCGGACCCGGGCGGAACGATCGAACGGCGCGACAGTACTTTCCCCTCTCGTGGTGGGCGGGGGCTCGTGGATGGCCGCTTCAGCGGAGAAGGATGTGCCCGGAGCGCGAGCAGCTTGGCTCCGGGCACAGCGTGCACCGTTCCCGGTGCGGTCGGCGGCCGTCAGTTGAGGGCGCCCACCTCTTCGGCGAGGCGGCGCATCTCGGGGGCCGGCTCCCCCTTGGCGCGGTGCAGGATCTGGTCGATGAGGTCGATCGCGACCGGGCGGCAGCGGATCTCGGCCGGGGCGTTGCGGTCGGCGGTCACCAGGTACCGCCCGGCGAGGGCGATGTCGCCGACCTGCACGCACGCCCGCGACATGTCGAGGTAGTGGTGCGCGCGCCGCTCGGCCACGAGGTCGGCCAGGGCGGCGGGCAGGATGCGGTCGTGGACGGCGAGCGCGTCGCCGCCTTCGCCGAGCTCGACGAACGCGGCCGCGCGGTGCAGCAGCACGTTCGTGGGCCCGAACGAGGTGTAGTAGTAGTTCGCGTCGCGGCCGAGGATCGTGGCCGCGCGCGAGGCGCTGTCGAGCAGGTCGGCGCTGGTGGTGCCGTCGCCGGCGAGGGCGGCGGCCATGGCGCCCTGGAGGAGCAGCGCGCCGTAGACGCTGATCTCGGCGGGGCTGGAGGTCTCGCCGCCGGACTCGGAGATGAGTCCGTGCGCGACCTGGACGTTGAGGTCGAGGGCCGCCTGGTAGCGGCCGAGGGACCGGAGCGCGTTGGCGACCCGGGTGGTGGCGATGCCGGCCAGGAGGGGGTCGTTGCCGCGGTTGGCGGCGGAGATGGCGCGGTCGGCGGCGAGCCAGGCGAGCTGGGCCTCGCCGAGTTTGCGCAGGACGGTCGAGGCGATCTGGTAGACCTGCGTCATCACCTCGGCGGCGTCGGCGGCGGAGCCGCCGAGGGGCCGGTCCTCGGCGAGCGGCGTGTCGCGCAGGAGCTGGATGAGGGAGCGGGCGACGACCGGGTAGTGGCCCTTCTCGAAGGCGAGCCAGCAGTAGTTGACGGCGCCGCGCAGCTCGGGGATGGGGGTCGGGTCGATCGGGGCGGCTTCGAGGAAGCGGCCGAGGCGTTCGTAGCGTTCGAGGGATTGGCGGATGGACTCGACCTCGACCTGGTCGAGGCATCCGCCGAGGCCCGGCCTGCGCCGGGGTTCGCGGCCGAGCAGCTGCCCGGCGTCGATGCTGAGGGACTCGGCCAGTTCGGTGATGACCGAGTACTTGTCCAGGCGGCGGACGCCGCGTTCGATCTTGTCGACCCAGCTCTTGGACTTGCCGATGCGGTCGGCGAAGACCTGCTGGGACATGCCGCGGCGCTGTCGCCAGTAGGCGACGCGCCGGCCCATGGGCTGCGTTTCGGACTCCATGTCAGACCCCACCGTCTATATAGGAGTTTCGGGTGGACGCGGGGACGTCGTCCCCTCGTCGGTATCAGGTTGTGGCGGCCGCCGCGGGCCGGGGCTTTCCGGGTCGGGAACGGGAGGTCGCGGTCGGCGCGTCGGGACGCCGGGCGGTGTTGTCAGCTGTGCTCGTTGTCTCGACCCGCACCGGTTCCAGGCCCGCCTGCGCAGGCCCGGGTCCGCCGCCTCGGCGTCCCGACACTATGTGTTTACCGTCTTTTCGGTTCGCGCACAACGGCCGTCAGCTGCCAATATCACGCTGCGCCGGTGCCTCATCACATTCTGACCCGGTCCATCCACGACAGTGCCGGTTATCAGGGGTTATGCCGCGTTTCGATCGCCCGAAGGCAGGAAATCTGCACATGCAGCGTGTCGATTCAGAGGCCTGGGTCGTTGTGTCGGATATGAGACACAACCGAGTCGTGGAGCGCCGCGGCCACCGCCGCGCCTTCCGCAGGGCCTTCTCCGCGGCCGCCCTCGCGACCGCGGCGGCGGCCGCCCTGGGCTACGCGGTCGCCTTCTCGCCGCTGGCGGGGTGGGCGGCCCTGGGCGTCGCCGGGGCCGTCGCGGCGAGCCTGTGGCTGGAGGCGCGCAGCGGTCGCACGGCGACGCCGGCGCCCCTCGCCCGCCTCTTCTCGCAGCACGGCGGGGAGTAGCGCGCGGCCGTCCGGGTTCAGTCGAGGCGGACGACCAGGCACTTGCCGCCCTGGTACACGCCGCCGTCCACATTGAGCACGAGGTCGTCGCAGTAGCGGCGGGCCTCGGTCACCTGGCCCGGCTCCAGCCCGGTCGTGTCCGGGATCGTCGAGTGGCCGTGGACGAGCTGCTCGCCGCCGAAGGACCGCAGCATCCCGCGGACCCGCGCGGGCCCGTCGGGGCCCGCGAACTCATGCCGCCGGGTCAGCTCCCGGAACAGCTGCCACCACTCCTCGGGCTCGTCGGCGGACATGATCGCGCGGACCGCCGCGTTCACCGCCGCCGTGCTGCGCCCGTAGCCCAGGTACGACTCGGTGTCGGCGTGCACCAGGAGCGAGCGGTCCGCCAGGTGCACCACGGGCCGGGTCTCGAGCCACCGCACCTCGTCGTCGGTGAGGTCGCCCAGCTCGTCCTCGAAGCCGCCGTTGAGGACCCACCAGTGGAGGAACTGCCGGTCCTGCCCGTCGACGTCGGTGAACGCGACGTCGCCGAACCGCCGGGAGCCGAGCACGAGCACCTCGTGGTTGCCGATGAGGGTGTCGACCGACCCGCCCTCGGCCTCGGCCTGCTCGGCGAGCCCGCGCAGCAGCCGGACCACGGCCACGCCCTCCTCGCCGCGGTCGAACAGGTCCCCCAGGATCCACAGTCGAGCCGGGCCGCCGGTCCACCGGGTGTCATCGCCGACCAGTCCGCACTCGCGCAGCGCCCCCGTGAGCGCGTCGTAATGGCCGTGGATGTCGCTGGCCACGAACAGCGGACTCGTATCAGACATGGACTCGATAGTAATCCCGGCCGAGGCCGTTCGGTGAAGTTGTCGCCCGCTCTTCCAATGAGCTTGCCGGACGGCAAGTGCCCGGAATAGGATTCGGCCACCGCCATCCGCGCACCCGCCCCGGCGAGGCGCGCACCGTGACCGCAGCGAGGAGCCTCCGTGACCGAGAACCCGTTCCTGACCGCCTCTGACCTCCCCTATCAGCTCCCGCCGTTCGCCCAGATCCGCAACGAGCACTACCTTCCGGCGTTCGAGGCCGGCATGGCCGAGCAGCTGGAGGCGGTCGCCGCGATCGCCGCGGACCCGGCCGAGCCGACCTTCGCGAACACCGTGGTGGCCCTGGAGCGGTCCGGTCAGGGCGTCTTCAAGCGCGTCAACATCGCCTTCCACAACAAGCTCTCCTCGGACACCGACGACGGCCTCAACGCCGTCGAGACCGAGATCAGCCCCCGGCTGGCCGCGCACGCCGACAGGATCCTGCTGGACGCCGACCTGTTCGCCCGCCTCGACGCGCTGTGGCGGCGCAGGGGCGAACTGGACCTGGACGAGCAGGACGAGCGGCTCCTCGAGCGGTACCACACCGAGTTCGTGCGCGGCGGCGCCGCGCTCGACGCCGCGGGCAAGGAGCGCCTCGCCGCGATCAACGCGGAACTGGCCGAGCTGGCCTCCAAGTTCAACCAGCAGATCCTCGCCGACATCAACGACGCGGCCGTCCACGTCACCGACGCCGCCGAGCTCGACGGGCTCGGCGAGGACCAGGTCGGCGCCGCGGCGGCGGCCGCGAAGGAGCGCGGCCTCGACGGCTGGCTCATCACGCAGTCGAACTTCTCGCGCCACCCGCTCCTGGAGGACCTGAAGGACCGGGGCCTGCGCGAGCGCCTCTACAAGGCCACGATCGGGCGCGGCGAGGGCAACGCCGCGACGCTGCTGCGGATGGTGCGCCTGCGCGCCGAGAAGGCGCGGCTGCTCGGGTTCGAGCACTTCGCCGCGTACATCGCCGCGGACCAGACCGCCGGGAACGCCGACGTCATCGCCGAGCGCCTCGCGGGGCTCGCCGAGGCCTCGGTGCGCAACGCCCGCCGCGAGGCCGCCGAGCTCCAGGAGGTCATCGACGCCGAGGGCGGGGACTTCCCGCTCGCCGCGTGGGACTGGTCCTACTACGCCAAGCGGGTGCGCCAGGCCAAGTACGGCTTCGACGCGGAGGCCCTGAAGCCCTACCTCGAGCTCGACCGCGTCCTGGTCGACGGCGTGTTCTTCGCCGCCGAGAAGGAGTTCGGCCTGACCTTCGAGGAGCGGAGGGACCTGGTCGGCCACCACCCGGAGGCCCGGGTGTGGGAGGTCTTCGACGGCGGAGAGCCGCTGGGCCTGTTCGTGGGCGACTTCTTCACCCGCGACTCCAAGAAGGGCGGCGCGTGGATGAACGCGCTCGTCGTCCAGTCCGACCTCACCGGCGACAAGCCGGTGGTGGTGAACAACCTCAACATCGTCAAGCCCCCCGAGGGGCAGCCCGCGCTCATCACCGTCGACAACGTGACGACGCTGTTCCACGAGTTCGGGCACGCGCTCCACGGGCTGCTGTCGGCGTGCCGGTACCCGAAGACGTCGATGACCTCGACCCCGCGCGACTTCGTCGAGTACCCCTCGCAGGTCAACGAGATGTGGGAGGACTGGTCCGAGGTCGTGGCGAACTACGCGCGCCACCACGAGACCGGCGAGGCCGCCCCGGCCGAGCTGATCGGGCAGTGGAAGGCCGCCGGGAAGTTCGGGGAGGGCTTCGCCTCCACGGAGTACCTGGGGGCGGCCCTGCTCGACCAGGCCTGGCACCGGCTCGCGCCCGAAGAGGTCCCCGACGGCGGCGACGACCCGTACGCGGCCCTGGTGGCGTTCGAGCGCAAGGCCCTGGAGGACGCCGGGGTCCACATGGCCGAGATCGCCCCGCGGTACCGCTCGGGGTACTTCGCGCACATCTCGATCGGGTACGCCGCCGGGTACTACTCGTACATCTGGTCGGAGATCCTCGACGCGGACACCGTGGAGTGGTTCAAGGAGAACGGCGGCCTGACCCGCGAGAACGGCGACCACTTCCGTGCGACGCTGCTCAGCAGGGGCGGCTCGATCGACCCGATGGAGTCCTTCCGGCGCTTCCGCGGCCGGGACGCCGAGATCGACCCGCTCCTGGAGCGGCGCGGCCTGAAGTAGGCGGGAACGGAGTGCGGCTGCGGGGCCGGGCATCGCCCGGCCCCGCAGCCGTATCCGATATGAGCGGTCTATCCCCACCGGGGGTCTCCCCGTTCTCAACGCTGCGCGCCGGGTCCGGCACGGCGCGCCCGCGAGCGCTCCTCGTGTCCGCCTACAGCTCCAGGCGCCGCTCCCACGGGGAGGGGATCGGGAAGTACGACTCCAGGAAGCGGCGCATCATCGCCGAGCGCTCCTCGGCGAGCTCGGGCGGCAGCCCGGCGTCGTTGATGCAGAACGTCTCCCGGTCGCGCCGCTCCAGCAGCAGCTCCAGGCGCTCGGCCGCGTCCGGCATCCCCAGCTCCACATAGGCGTCCTGGGCCTGCCCGGCCACCGCCCGGCCCGACAGGTGCGCGTAGTAGTGCTGGAGCGTCACCGTCGAGACGTCGGTGACGTCGCGGAAGGCGCTGCGGGCCGTGCGCGCCAGGTCCTCGTCGAACTCCTTCGCCATCTCCGCGAGCACGCTGCGCTGGAGCGGGTAGGGCACGTGCTTCATCATGCGCGAGATCGTCCGCCCGAAGGCCCGCTCGATGAGCGCCCGGTCGTTCTTGAACGCCGCGTTCGGCGGCGAGTCGGCCCGGCTCACCGGGTCCATGTCGACGAACGTCTCGGCCGGGAAGAACTTCGCGAGCCCGTTCGGCTCGAAGAACAGCTGCGGCCCGATCGGGCGGCCCACGAACATGTCGTCGTTGAAGTACAGGAAGTGCTCGCTGAGCCCCTCGATGCGGTGCAGCTGCGTCTCGATCGCGTGCGAGTTGAACGTGGGCAGGCAGTCCGGGTCGTCGAACAGGTCGCGGTGGTCCACGATCGTCAGCCCCGGCGCGTCCGCGTCGAGCCAGTGCGGGCGCTGCGCGTCGGTCACCAAGTACACGTGGCGCACCCACGGCGCGTTCGCGTGCAGGGAGCGCAGCGAGAACCGCAGCTCCTCGCGGTCGAGGTAGCGGGCCTCGCTGGCCGACTCGGCGTGGTACGGCGAGCGGTCGGCCTCGGCCCGGCGGCGGCGCCAGGCGCGGTCGGCGCCGTCGACCCACGTGTACACCACGTCGACCGGGAAGCCGACGTGGTCGGGTCCGGGGCGGTCGAACTCGGGCCGGGTCGCGGTCGGCGGCAGGGCCTCGCGGGAGCCGGAGTCCAGGGCCGTGAAGAAGCGCCCGGGGGCCGGCACCCGGGCGCCGTCGCGGCGGACGAGGGGACTGATCCGGTTGTGGCGGGGGGCGAGCAGGTGCCCGTCGCCGGTGTCGGTCCAGAACTCGACGTCGCAGCCGTGGTCGGCGCCGAACACCAGGTCGCGGCCCGCGTCCGTCCACAGCCAGTCGGCGCGGACCATCGGCACGTCGCCCATGTCGGCGCGGCGCGCCCACAGGGGCCGGTCGAGGCCGAGCTCGGACTCGCGGAAGGCCGGTTCGGGCACCGAGAGGCGCCCGCCGGTCGACTCGCACAGCATGGCCAGGGCGGCGCACGCCCGCTGGCGCTCGGCGGCGTCGACGGCGACGACGGGGCGGGTGATGCTGAAGCCGGGCACGGCGAACCAGTCGACGCCGGCGGCGGTGAGGATGGCGGTGACGATCCCGAGGTTGCGCCGCCAGACCTCGACGGGGGTGGCCTCGGCGAGGGTGTAGGCGGGGCGGATCTCGCCGCCGTGGAGGACGTGGGCGGCCTCGAGGTCGGTGAAGTAGCCGTAGGGCTCGGTGACCGCCTGGACCGGTGGGGGCTCGACGGGGCGTGGTTCGGTGAGTGCCACCGCTTCCTCGAACGGGGGAACGAACTCGGTCGCTCGGGTTGCGATACGACGGTCATCGTCTGCGAACAATCGACACCTCCTGACACTCACGGCTCATCGCCGCTCCGGGGGTACTCCGGGGACTGCTGCCGGCAGGGTGGGGGCGGTCGTCGGTGACCACGCCTGAACGCCACGTGGCCGGACTTCGACACGTCCCTCAACAGTAGGCCACAGGCCGGTGACAAAATGGTGTCAGATTCGCGTCCGAACCGTCAACCGGCACGGGCGCGACCGAGGGGCCGCGTCCGTGCCGGGAATGAGTTGCCTACTCCCCCAAAGGGATTCGATCGATGTGCTGCCAGGTGTAGGTGGAGGCGTCCTCCGATTGGGCGACCCTGACGAGGTCCACGCCGGTGACCGTGATTTCGGTCCTACCTGGCCGGACGTCCCGGAGCTTGTTCTGGATCGCGCCCCGCTGGCGGTCGACGCCGAGGTCGTCGGAGCGGTAGGACAGCGAGACGTGCCCGGGGCCGCCGCACGGGCGGCCGACGTCGCCCTCGACGACCTCGTCGACCGCCGCGACGCAGGCGTCGACGAGCGCGTCGAAGTACGTGCCCGGGAACGTGTCGAGCAGGACCCCGCCGGTGGCGGCGAGCGCCGGTCCGACGGTGAGCTTGAACGCCGGGATCCCGGCGGCCTTCTCGCGCAGGCGGTCGACGAGTTCGCGGAGGACGTCGTCGCCGATCCCCGCGGCGTCGCACTCGACGGAGGCGACCGTGGCGTGGAGCCACTCGTGCGGGACCGGTTTGTCCGCGGCGAGGTCGATGACGGGCCGGTAGGAATCGGCCACCGCCTTCACCTCGGTCAGGTCGGTCAGGTAGACGTGGAGTTTGGTCCAGCCCTCGGGCCAGCGCTGTCCGGAGCTCGGAGCCTGGGTCCCGGTCATGGGCGCAGATTCGTTCACTGCTGTATCAAAGCCTTAGCGTGGTTCAGGTGTGACGGCGGCCCGGGCGGGCGCCGTTCGTTCCGCCGGACGGCCTGCGGGCGCAGCGCCCGGCGGCACCGTGTCGGGAGTCTACCCAGCGGGCGCCGCGCCCAAAAGCCGGTTGTCCGGCAGGTCACCCCACGGGCGAGGGCGGGCTCAGGTGGACGACGCGGTCGACCACCCCTTCGGGGAGCGGCCGGTGCGTGATGACGATGGCGGTCTTGCCTTCAAGAGCCGCGGCGGCCGTGCGGAGTACACGCGCGGCGGTGGCGGCGTCGAGGTGCGCGTCGGGCTCGTCGAGGACGAGGACCTCGCGGTCGGCCAGGAGGCAGCGGGCGAGGGCGATGCGGCCGCGCTCGCCGCCGGAGACGGTCCGGCCGTGCTCGCCCAGGCGGGTCTGGAGCCCCTCCTCGAGGCCGTCGAGCCAGTCGCGCAGGCCCGCCCAGCGCAGGGCGCGGGCGAGTTCCTCGTCGGTGGCGGAGGGCCGGGCGAGGCGGAGGTTCTCGGCGAGGGTGGTGTCGAAGACGTGGGCGTCCTGGGAGCACAGGCCGACGGTGCGGCGGACGTCGTCGCCGTCGTAGTCGGCGAGTTCGATGCCGCCGAAGCGGAGGCATCCCTCGTAGGGCAGGAAGCCCATGAGGGCGGCGGCGAGGGTGGACTTGCCCGAGCCGGAGGGGCCCATGACGGCGACGTGCTCGCCGGGCTGGACGGTGAGGTCGAGGCCCTGGAGGGCGGGCGCGGCGGCACCCGGCCAGGCGACGGCGAGCCGCTTGATCTCGATGTAGGGCGGGCCGCCGAGCGGGTTGGGCTCGAACTCCATGGGCTCGAAGGGGTCGGGGCGCGGATCGGGGGTGCGGGTGACCTCGAGCAGGCGCCTGCCGCAGGCCTTGGCGACGGCGGTCTGCTGGGCGGCGGCGGGCAGGGCGAGGACGGGTTCGAACGCGGCGAGGGGCACGAGCGCGACGACGGCGAGCAGGACCCCGTCGAGGGTCCCGGCGGCGACGGCGGGCACGCCGGTCCACAGCGCGCCGACGACGGCGGCGGCCATGGCGGCGAGCCCGGCGGCCTGGCCGAGCCCGGCGGTCCAGGCGATGCGGGCGTGGGCGCGGCGCAGGCGGCGGTCGGCGTCGAGGGCGCGTTCGAGGGCGACGGCGTCGGTCCCGGCGGCGACGAGCTCCTCGCGGCCGTCCAGGCAGGCGCGGACGCCGTCGGTGAGGTCGCCGCGGGCGTCCCTGGTGGCGCGCAGGGCGGTGCGCGCGGACCAGGAGGCGAGCGCGGGCCCGGCGAGGGCGGCGGCGAGCAGGGCCAGGGCGAGGACGGCGCCGGCGGCGGGCAGGAGCGCGGTCTGGAGGACGACGGCGCCGGAGGCGACCGCGACGGCGCCGGCGAGCGGGAGGGCGCCGCGCAGCCACCGGTCGCCGACGCCGTCGACGTCGTCGACGAGGCGGGCCTGGAGGTCGCCGGGGCGCCACAGCGGGACGCCCGCGGGGGCGAGGCGGGCGAGCTTGCGCCACACGGCGACGCGGAGGCGTTCGAGGCCGCGGAAGGCGGCGTCGTGGGAGACGAGGCGTTCGGCGTAGCGCAGGGCGCCGCGGCCGATGCCGAACAGCCGCACCGCGGTGATGGCGACCATGAGGTACAGGATCGGCGGCTGCTCCCAGGCGCGGGAGACGAGGTAGGCGGCCGTGGCCAGGAGCGCGAGCGAGCTCAGCTGGGAGAGGGCCCCGAGGGCGGCGCCGAGGCTGAGCTGCAAGGCGACTGCGTTGCGCCACGGGGCCTTCGAACGCTGCGGCGTTGCACGACGTGGGGGCATCACCGGACCACCTCTCGATCGGGGACCGCGTCGCGGCGAGGGGCCGTCGGGCGCGGGGAGGACGCCGCCGGTCCGTCTCCCGGTCGGCGATGGCATTGCGGCGGCAGGATGTCGTGCCCAGGACCGCGAGGCGGCGGGCTGTCGGACGCCGAGAGGGGGCCATCGGCCCGCCTCCCCGTCGGCACTCGCGTCGCGAAGGCCAACTGCCGCACCGGGCCGCCGGATGCCGGACCGCTGCACCAGACCGCCGGGCTTTGGGAGGGCCTCACCACTCCACCTCCCGGTCGGCGATCGCGCGCACCGCGGGGCGGTGGGAGGCGATCAGGACGGTCCGGTGCTCGCGGTAGGGCGCGAGCGATGCGATGACGGCCGCCTCGGTGTCGGCGTCGAGGTGCGCGGTGGGCTCGTCCAGGAGCAGCACCGGCGGATCGAGCAGGTCGGCGCGCAGCAGGAGCCGGGCCAGGCCGACCCGTGCGGCCTCGCCCGCGGAGAGCCCGGCGCCGCCTGCGGCGACGCGGCGGTCCGCGTCGGGCGCCGCGGCGGCCGCGAGGACCTTCGCCAGGGCGGTGTCGGGGACGTCGCCGGGGACGGCGAGGCGCACGTTCGCGGCCACGGTGCCGTCGATGAGGACCGGGCGCTGCGGGAGCCACGCGATCGAGCGGCGCACGGCCGCGAGGTCCAGTGTCGACAGGTCGGTGTCGTCGAACGCGATCGTGCCGGACACGGGCTCGCGGAAGCCGACGAGCGCGGCCATGAGCGTCGACTTGCCCGCGCCGGAGCGGGCCGTCAGGACGGTGGTCCGCCCGGCGGGGACGGTGAGGCTCAGCTCCGGGAGCGGTTCGCGGCCCGGGTAGGCGAAGACGGTGCGGCGGAACTGGATCGTGGGGGCGCGGTCCAGGGGCGTGCGCAGGTGCGGGGCCCCCGCGATCGCGGTGGCGGCCGCGGCGGGGGCGGCGCGCTCGGGCCGCTCGGCGAGGATCGCGAAGACCTCGTCGGCGGCGGCGCGGCCTTCGGCGCTGGCGTGGTAGTGCGCGCCGAGGGCGCGCAGCGGCAGGTACGCCTCGGGGGCGAGGATGAGGACCAGCAGCGCCGTCGCGAGTCCGGCCTCGCCCGCGAGGTCGCCTTCGACCAGCCGGACGCCGACGGTGACGGCCACGACGGCGACCGACAGGCCCGCGGCCAGTTCGAGGACGAGGGCCGAGCAGAACGCGACGCGCAGCAGCGACATCGAGCGGCGCCGGTACTCGCCGGTGGTGGCCCCGATGGCCGCGGCCTGCCGCGTGGCCCGGCCGAAGGCCTTCAGGGTCGGGAGCCCGGCCACGAGGTCGGCGAAGTGGTGGGCGAGGCGGGAGGTCGAGGCCCACTGCCGTTCGGCCTTCGCGTGCGTGTACCGGCCGATGAGGACGCCGAAGATCGGGATGAGCGGGAGCGTCGCGAGCACGACGAGGGCCGCGGGCGGGTAGGCGGCGAACATGACCGCGAGGACCCCGAGGGGGACGACGGCGGCGAGCACCAGTTGCGGCAGGTAGCGCGCGAAGTAGTCGTCGAGCGCGTCGACGCCGCGCACCAGGAGCGCGGCGGTCTCGCCGCCGTGGCGGGCGCCCGCGGGCAGGCGCATGAGGTGCGCGAGCGTCCGGCGGCGCAGGGCCGACTTGACGCCCGCGGCGGCGCGGTGCGCGGCCGTCTCCTGGACGGAGGCGAGCAGGGCCCGGGCGGCGAGGACCGCGGCGAGCGCGGTGATCCGGGGCGCGAGGTCGGCGAGGTCCCCGCCGCCCGCGAAGGCCCCCGCGACGACGCTCGCGGTGAAGTACGCGCCGGCGACCACGCACGCGGTCTGGGCGAGGCCGAGCGCGGCGCACGCGCCGGCGTAGGCGGCCGCGCCCGGCGTGCGCAGCAGCAGCCGGCGGCCTGCGGCGCCGGTGCGGTCGGGGGCGAGGGCCGTCATGCGGCCCTCGGGCGGCTGCGCAGCACCCGGTACGTCCAGGCCTGGTGGGCGAGGAGGAGCGGGAGGGCCGCCAGGGCGGCCCAGGCGGTGATCCCGAGGGTCTTCCCGGTGGCGGCGGCGTTCTCGCGGGTGAGGCTGTTCGCGGCGTCCCCTGTGGATGGCAGGAGGTCGGGCCAGAGGGCGCAGAACAGCACGGCGGAGGCGAGGCCGATCGCCGCGGCCCGGGCGGCGAGGGCCGCTCGGGCGCGGTCGGCGCGGTCGAGGGCGGGGGCCGCGAGGAGCGCGGCCGCCGCGATGATGGTGAGCGTCAAGGTGGCTCCGTCGCCGTAGGAGAGCTGGGTCCAGAGGAGGAACGCCAGCGCGGGCAGGGCCGCGGCGGCCCCGAGGCGCCGCGCGAGGGCGCGGGCGCGCTCGGCGGTGCCGCCGCCGGTCGTCAGGTGCAGGAAGGCCGCGCCGCAGGAGCAGCACAGGAGGAGCGTCGTCAGGCCGCCGAGGAGCGCGTATCCGTTGAGCAGGCCCCACGCGGAGCCGGTGCGTTCGAAGTCCGCGTCCAGGGGGACGCCGCGCACGAGGTTGGCCAGGACCGCGCCCCACAGGAAGGCCGCGGCGGCCGAGGCGGCGGCGGTGCACCAGTCCCAGGCGCGGGCCCGCCGGCCGTCGCCGCCGCGGCGGCGGGCGAGGGCCGCGGTGCGCGCCACGAGCGCGGCCAGGAGCGGGAAGAGCAGCGGGTAGAACCCGGAGAGGAAGCTCGCGTACCAGTGCGGGAAGGCCGTGAGCATGGCCGCCGCGGCGGCGACGAGCCAGAACTCGTTGCCGTCCCACACCGGGCCGGCCGCGTCGGCCATGAGCCGCCGCTCGCGGTCGCCGCGCCCGAGCACGGGCAGGAGCGCCCCGATCCCGAAGTCGCGGCTCTCGAGAACGAGGTAGCCGGTGAGCAGGACCGCGATGGCGGTGAACCCGATCGTCGTCGTCGCCATGGGGGTCCTCAGTAGGCGAAGGCCGCGGGCTTGCCGGCGTCGCCGGACGCGAGGGCGTCCTCCTCGCCGGGCGGGCCGGCCTTCGCGAACCGCAGGAACAGCTTCAAGGCCACGACGGCGAGCACCGTGTACACGAGGGTGAAGCCGATGAGCGAGACCGCGACGGTCGCCGTGCCGACGCGCGGCGAGACGCCGTCGCTCGTGCGCATCAGGCCGAACACGACCCAGGGCTGGCGGCCCGCCTCCGTGAACAGCCATCCGGCGGTGTTGGCCAGGAACGGGGCCGCGGCCGTCCACATCACGGCGGGCCAGAACAGGCGGTGGCGGGGCAGGCGCCCGCGGCGGGTGCACCACCAGACGGCGACGGCCATGGCGACCGCGAGCATCCCGAAGCCGATCATGAGCCGGAACGACCAGTAGGTCAGCGGGAGGTTCGGCGCGTAGTCGCCGGGGCCGTACAGGGCGTTGTACTGGGCGTTGAGGTCGTCGACGCCTTCGACGCGGCCGTCGAAGGAGCCGGTGCCGAGGTAGGACAGGAGCCCTGGGACCTCGATGTCGAGGGGGCCGACGGCCAGCAGGGAGAACGGCGCGTTGTACGCGGTCTGGTCGAGCGCCTGGGCGGCGGCCGTCTTCATCGGCTGCGTCGCGGTCATGACCTTGCCGAGCGGGTCGCCCGACAGGACCAGGCCGATCCCGGCGACGACGGCGGTGAGGACCCCGAGGCGCAGCGCGGGGCGGTGGACGTCGAGGTCGCGGCGGCGCTGGAAGTGGTAGCCGGAGACGGCGATGACCAGGGTCCCGGCGGTGAGCCAGGCGGCGAAGACCGTGTGCGGGAACGTGGCGAGCAGGACCGGGTTGGTCAGGACCGCGCCGAGGTCGGTGAGCTCGGCGCGTCCGGCGGTCGCGTTGACCTGGTAGCCGACCGGGTTCTGCATGAACGCGTTGGCGGCCAGCATGAAGTAGGCGCCGGCCGTGGTGGCGAGGGCGACGATCCAGATGCAGGCGAGGTGCAGGGCCGGTTTGAGGCGGCCCCAGCCGAAGATCCACAGGCCGAGGAACACGGCCTCGACGAAGAACGCGATGAGCGCCTCGAAGGCGAGCGGGACGCCGAAGACGTCGCCCACGAAGCGCGAGTAGGCCGACCAGTTCATGCCGAACTGGAACTCCTGGACGATCTCGGTGACGACGCCGATGGCGGTGCCGACGAGGAGGAGGCGGCCCCAGAACCGGGTCGCGCGCAGGTAGGCGGTCTTGGCGGTGGCGCGCCACAGGGTCTGGAGGATCGCGACGAGGAGGGCGAGGCCGATGGTGACGGGCACGAAGAGGAAGTAGTAGACGGTCGTGACGCCGAACTGGATCCGGGCCAAGTCGAGAACGTCCATGTCGCCCCAATCGCGCATCGCGTGCCTGCGTCCGATTATCGTGGCAGCCCCTCGGGACCCCGGGGACGAAACGCTCGAGCGCGGATGTTTTCCCTCGGGCGGCTCCTCGGGGGCCACCAGATGAAACGGCGGCCCCTTCCGGGCGCCGCGCGAGGCACAATCGGTGGAGTCGACGAAGGGTGAGGAGACGGTATGCGGACGGTGGCGGTGCTGGGCGCGGGGAAGATGGGGCAGGCGATCGTGTCGGGCCTGCTGCGGGCGGGGAGGTCGCCGGAGGCGGTGATCGCCACGGCGCGCAGCGCCGAGCGGGCCGCGGCGCTGCGCGAGGCGTACGGCGTCCGGGTCGAGCCGAACGCGGCGGCCGCGCAGGCGGCGGACGTCGTGGTCGTGGCGGTCAAGCCGCAGGACGCGGGGTCGCTCCTGGAGGAGCTGACCGGCGTGTTCGACGGGACCGCCCCCGTGGTGAGCATCTGCGCGGGCCTGCCGGTGGCGTTCTTCGAGAAGCGGCTGCCGGACGGGACGCCGGTGGTGCGGGCGATGCCGAACACCCCGGCCCTGGTCGACGAGGCGATGACGGTGCTCTCCCCCGGTTCGCACGCCGACGCGGCGTGCCTGGCGGCGGTCGAGGAGCTGTTCACGCCGCTGGGCCGGACCCTGGTGGTGGACGAGAGGCACCAGGACGCGGTCACGGCGATCTCCGGTTCGGGGCCGGCGTACTTCTACTACCTGGCCGAGGCGATGACCGAGGCGGGCGTCCTGATGGGGCTGCCGCGGGCGGTGGCCTCGGAGCTGGTGACGCAGACGGCGCTCGGCGCGGCGCGGATGCTGCGCGAGAGCGGCGGTTCGCCGGTGGAGCTGCGGGAGGCGGTGGAGTCCCCGGCGGGGACGACGATCAGCGCGGTGCGGCAGTTGGAGAACCACCGGGCGCGGTCGGCGGTGACCGACGCGATCGAGGCCGCCCGGGACCGGGCGCGTGAGATCGCCGACGAATACGCGTGAGGGCCGGGCGCCCGCGGCGCGGGCGCTGGTCTAATGGCGGGTATGCGGGAGATTCGACAGGGGGCCTTCGCCGAGCTCGACGGCGCGGCGGTGTTCGCGCTGGCCCGGTTGCGGCAGGCGGTGTTCGTGGTCGAGCAGGAGTGCGCGTACCCCGATCTGGACGACTGCGACACCGACCCGGGGACCAGGCACTTCTGGATCGGCGGCGAGGACGGCGGGGCGGTCGCGTGCCTGCGGGTGCTGCGCGGCGGCGAGGGCGGCGCGGACTGGAGGATCGGCCGGGTCTGCTGCCTGAAGGAGGCGCGCGGGACGGGCTTGAGCGCGGGGCTCATGGCGGCGGCGCTGGAGTGGACGGGCCCGGAGGCGGACGTGGTGCTCGGCGCGCAGACGTACGCGGCGGGGTTCTACCGCAGGTTCGGGTTCGTCGAGGACGGCGAGGAGTACCTGGAGGACGGCATCGCGCACGTGCCGATGCGCCGCGCCGGAACCCGGTGAGCCGGAACCGGAAAATCCGAAATATCCCCTAAGGGGACCCCTTGGCGCGATCCCGGGCCCAGGACATGACGATCCGGACTCCTCAGGCTCCACGCTTCCAAGTGAAGCCCGGGAGCGGAGCCCCGGATCTGCTCGCCCCGCTCCCGGACGTCTTGCCCCTTAACCTTCCGGCAGGGGTTCGAGCTTGGTGGGGTCGACCACGCCCCAGTAGGCGGCCTTGGCCTGGAGCCGGTCGTCGAAGAACAGCGGCGCCTCGTGCGGGCGCGAGACCGGCCAGTTCCGCAGCCACGAGACCGCGTCGTACAGGCCCCACATGGTCACCGACTCGAGGTCGTCGGCGCGCTCGCGCAGGACCTCGAACAGCTCCTTGTAGTACCAGCCCTGCTCGACCAGGCGCTCGGGCGGCGTCTCGGGCAGGCTCTCCTCCATGTGGTCGGAGACCGACACGTCGAGCTCGGTCACGGCCTGGAGGACCCTGAGCCGCTTGAACGCGTCGATGGACTCGCCGAGCAGCTGCGGGTCGCGCCTGTAGTCGACGTGCGCCTGGTGGCCGATGCCGTCGACCGGGACGCGCCGCCGCTTGAGCTCCTGCACGAGGTTGTACATCGCCTCGCGCTTGTCGGGGAACTCGGTGTTGTAGTCGTTGATGAAGAGCTTCACGCGGCGCGGGAAGGCGCGGCGGGCGATCTTGAAGGCCTCGCCGATGTACTCGCCGCCGCCGAAGATCTCGTACCAGCGCGAGCGGCGCAGCCCGTCGGTCTGCTCGGGGTCGAGCACCTCGTTGACGACGTCCCAGGCCCAGACGCGGTCGCCGTAGTGCTCGGCGAGCGCTTCGACGTGGGCCTTGAACCGGTCGAGGACGAGCCGCCGGTGGGCGCGGGTGCTCTGGAGCGGCTGCCCGTCGGCGTCGAGGAACCACCAGGCGGGGGTCTGGTTGTGCCACAGGAGGGTGTGGCCCCAGACCTGCATGCCGTTGGCCTCGGCGAAGTCGACGATCTGGTCGGCCCTGGTGAAGTCGAAGACGCCCTCGGTCGGCTGGATCGCGTCGGGCTTCATCTGGTTGCCGGTGGTGACCTGCGCGAAGTGCAGGGCCAGGAGCTCGGCGGGCCTGCCGACCACCTCGGCGGGCTCGACGGCGCAGCCGATCGGGAAGTCGCAGGCCAGGAAGTCCTTGAGCGGCAGGAGGTCCTCGATCTCGGGGTCGTCGATGCGGGTGAGCGTGAACGAGTCGATCATGATCGGGGCGAGGCTCGAGTCGGACTCGACGTAGAACTGGAGGCGGTCGGCGGCCTGGCTGACCGAGTACGTGCCGGAGAACTCGGTCCAGGCGGCGTCGGTGACCGCGGTGTTCCACTGGACGGTGTCGTAGCTGGAGGAGCCGGCGACGTCGCGCTGCACGGTGGTGCGCAGGTCCGCCGCCTCGGTCCCCTCCAGCAGGCGCAGGGAGACCTTCAGCTGGTAGCGGATGCCGACCTCGACGTGCTCGGTGATGTCGATCGCGGCGCCGTCCCAGGTGGCGGTGCGGTCGTAGACGAGGAGGTAGTCCGCGGCGTCGACCGCGAGCGTGACGGGGCCGCGGGGGTACCAGCCCTCGGGGGTGCCCGAGGAGAAGTCGCTGGAGAGCAGGATCTCGTCGGCGTGGGCCGGACTGGCCGCGAGGGTGACGACGCCGGCGGGGACGAGGGCCGAGCCGCCGACCGCGGCGGCGGCCGTGAGGACCGAGCGGCGGCTGGCGGGGGCATGGCGGAGTGGTCGTGGAGAGGTGGTCATGGACGCTCCTTTGCGGTGCGAGGGAGGGTGGTGCGCCCGGTTATGCAGGTCGGGGAGCGCCGGGCCGCGACCGATGTTCCGAGAGTTTCGGAAACTTTCATTCAAAGTATTGATATGTTACGATCCTCGTGTAGACGCTGTCAAGGCGGCGAACTACCACTGCGGCGGAGATGTGAGGGGCTCTGCCGCAAGGAAACAGGAGGGGGCCGGCCCAGTGGGCCGGCCCCCTCCGTCCGCGTTCGGTCGCGCCTCGGCGCCGCCTCGCGAGAGGCCTGCGCTCCGCGTTGTTTCACGAGACTTACGAGGCGTCTCGGTGTCGCCCGGCGCGGCTACGCCTCCTCGGGCTGCTCGATGAGGGTCTGGATGTAGAGCGCCTCGCCGATCTTGGCGATGATCTCCAGCTGGGTGTCCAGGTAGTCGATGTGGTGCTCCTCGTCCTTGAGGATGCCCTCGAAGAGGTCCCGCGAGACGTAGTCCTTGACCGACTCCATGTGCTCGATGCCGCGCTTGAGGCGGTCGATCGCCTCGACCTCGATCTCGCGGTCGCAGCGGAAGATCTCCTCCACCGAGGAGCCGATCCGCAGGGGGAACAGCCGCTGGTAGTTCGGCATGCCGTCGAGGAACAGGATCCGGTCGGTGAGGACCTCGGCGTGGCGCATCTCGTCCATCGACTCGGCCCGGGTGTACTTCGACAGCTTCGTGTAGCCCCAGTTCTCCTGGATCTTGGCGTGGAGGAAGTACTGGTTGATCGCGGTGAGCTCCGCCGTCAACTGCTCGTTGAGGAACTCGATGACCCGCTTGTCGCCTTGCATGTGGAATCCGCCCTTCGCGATCGGTCGATGGTCGGCCCTTGTCCGACGGGCCAAGCGTAGGACCGAATGAGGGTTCATTTCCAGCCAGGAATGCCTAAAATAGGACAACCTATCCTAAGGGAGGGCGGCCTAAAGGAGCCGGTAAGTCACGACAAAGGGGACGGTTCAGGCGGCCGCGGGGACGGATTCGGTGAAATAACTCTCGATCATGTCGGCCAGGCGCTCGTGGCAGGTGCCGCAGCTGGTGCCCGCGTCGCAGGCCTCCCCGATGGCGTCCTCGGTGCGCGCGCCGGCGCGGATGCAGTCGCGGACCTCGTTCTCGTGGACCGCGTGGCAGATGCAGGCGTACACGCACCGACCTCCGAACAGGTTAGGCAAGACTTATGAAGGCATGCCTAACCTACCTTCGGCGGGCGGCGTCCGGCAACCCCCGTTGCGGTGGATCACGCGGGCCCGAACGGCCGGGTTCAGCGGGCCAGGTCGCCGAGGACCTTCACCGCGTGCTCGATCCCGGCGTCGTCCACGTCGAGGTGGGTGAGCATCCGGCCCCAGTCGGGGCCGAGCACCGAGATCCGCACCCCCTGCTCGGCCGCCGCGGCGGCGAGCTTCGCGATCTCGGGGTGGCGCAGGAGCACGATGTTGGTCTCGACCTGCGCGGCGTCGCAGAGCCCGAACGGCTCCAGCGAGCGCGCCAGGTGCTCAGCGCGGGCGTGGTCCTCGGCGAGGCGCTCGATGTGGTGGGCGAGGGCGTGCCGTCCGGCCGCGGCGAGGAACCCGGCCTGGCGCATCCCCCCGCCGAGGCGCTTGCGGATCACCCGGGCCCGGGCGGCGCGTTCGGCGTCGGTGACCAGCAGCGAGCCCACGGGCGCGCCGAGGCCCTTGGAGAGGCAGACCGAGACGGTGTCGAACAGGCGCCCGTACTCGGCGAAGGGGGTCCCGGCGGCGGCGTGGGCGTTCCAGATGCGGGCGCCGTCGAGGTGGAGGCCCAGGCCGTAGGCGTCGGCGAGGTCGCGCAGGGCCCGGAGCCGCTCGATGGGCTGGACGGTGCCGCCGCCGATGTTGTGGGTGTTCTCCACGGCGATGGCCCGCGTGACGGTGACGTACGGGTTGGGGAGGTTGATCAGGGGCTCGACCAGGGCGGTGTCGAGGCGGCCGTTCGGGGAGGACCAGGTGCGGGTGGAGATGCCGCCGAGCGCGGCGGCGGCGCCCATCTCGAAGTTGACGACGTGGGCCTTGACGTCGGCGAGCAGCTCCTCGCCGGGGCGGACCAGGAGCTGGAGGCCGATCTGGTTGGCCATGGAGCCGGTCGGGGTGAAGACGGCGGCCTCCTTGCCGAAGAGGGCCGCGGTCTCGGCCTCGAGGGCGTTGACCGAGGGGTCCTCGCCGTAGACGTCGTCGCCGACGTCCGCTGAGGCCATGGCCTCGAGCATGGCGGGGGTCGGGCGGGTCACGGTGTCGGAGCGGAGGTCGACGATCATGACCCGATTCTAGCCGCGCGGCTAGTAAGGGGCGCCTCAGAAGGGGTTGTCGCCGTTCCCGATGCCGAGGACCGGGAGGTACATGCGCTCGCCGTCGGCGGTGAAGCCGTCGTAGACGATGTCGAACAGGTCCTGGATGCCGAAGGCGCGCAGGGCGTCCACCATCATGTGCGCGGCCTGGTTGGTCGCGGTGCGATCGGAGGAGTTGAAGCTGCGCGACCAGTTGGGCTGGTTGCCGCTGGGGGCGCGGAAGCCCATGCTCGGGAGGTTCGAGAGCCCCGAGCGCCAGGCGCCGCTGACGGCGGCGCTGGCCTCCACGCGCAGGCCGTCGTCGACGAACGCGGCGACGTACCGGGCGGACCAGTCGCCGGTGCGGAGCAGGACGGTGCCGGAGGTGTCGACGACGGAGACGTCGGCGGCCATGTCGGCCAGGAGCGAGGAGAGGCGCTCGGTGAACTCGCCCATGTCGTGGCAGGCGGGCTCGGGCGGGCGCTGGCCGGCGCGGGCGTAGGCGGACCAGCCGGAGACGTCGCCCTTGCCGACGGCGTGGGCCTCGAGCTGCTCGAAGAGGTCGGGCGAGAGCAGGCGCAGCGTCACGCCGCCGTGGAAGCGGCGCAGGTGCAGCTCGAACAGGAGGCCGTCGCGGTACCAGCGGACCCAGGGGCCGCCGTCGCCGCCGCGGACCTCGGGGGCGCCGAGCTCGTTCATCATGGTGCGCAGGACTTCGCGGAAGATGAGGGTGCGGTGGTTCTCGCCCTGGCGGCCGCGTTCGGCCGAGCGCAGGACCATGACCTCGATGGAGTAGAAGTCGGCGCGGCCGTGGACGGGGGTCTGGGGCGGGACCGAGTCGGCGATGGCGTTGCCGGTGTCGTAGCCGGTCTCGGCGCGCCACATGCCGATGTCGACCTCGGCGGAGCGGACCTGCCAGCCCAGGTCGGTCATGCCGCGCTGGAGGTCGGCCTTGCTCCAGCGCCCGAAGTCGGTCTTCCTGGCACGGCGGAGCAGGTCGACGAGCTGCGCTTCACTGATCCGATGTGTGCCGAGCATCCGGTACCGTGCCAATCCGTCCGTAGGTGGGGCTGCGGGTCTGACACCCCGCGTGCCACTGCGGTTAGGGTAGCCTTGCCTGTCATAGCGGATCGAGAAGCGGGGGTCGGCAGTTGTCCGATACTGTGCGGCAAGACACCCTTGTCAGCCTACTAGGCGGCAGGCGCGGCGCCTTCGACGCCACCGCCCCGCTCGTGGTGTTCATCCTCACCTGGCTCCTGACGAGCGACTCGATCGGCTGGGCCGCAGCGGCCTCCCTGGCGAGCGCGGGAGCGATCGCGGCAGTGCGGCTCGGGCAGCGCCGCAAGCCGCGGGCGGTGGTCCTGGGACTGCTGAGCGTCGCGGTGGCGTGCCTCGTCGTGCTCTACACCGGACGGGCGCAGGACATCCTGCTCCCCCGCATCGTCTCGAACGCCGCCAGCGCGCTGGTGTGGGCGGGCTTCATCGTCTTCCGCAGGCCGCTGCTGGGGCTGATCGCGGGCGGGCTGCTGGGCCAGCGCACGAGCTGGCGGCGGGACCCGGACCTGCTGCGCGCCTACTCGCTGGCGTCGTGGGCGTGGGTGGCGATGTACGCCCTCCGGGTAGCGGTCCTGACCCCGTTCTGGAACAGCGACCGGGACGACCTGGCGGTGATAGGCGGAGGGGTGGCCCAGGTCCTCCTCTCCTGGCCGCTGCTGGTCCTGTGCCTGGCGGTGAGCGGCTGGATCATGAAGGCGGCCCTCCCGAAGAACCACCCGGGCCTGCGGCACCCGGTGGTCCCCGCTGAGGATTCGGCTCCGGAGAAGACGGCTTCTTAACCGGGCTCCCTTCCGCCACAGTTGCAGCAGTTTTCAGTCAGATCAACGACGTTCGCTGTTCCGGAACCGCTTCGTCGTTAAGTGCAGATTTACACTCAACTGTATGAGCTGGGTGACAGAGCAGAGGCACGAGCCGTTAATCCACGAGTCCGAGTTCGACTCGCTCGGACCGGGAGTGCACCGCGTCTCCTACCCGGAGAAGACGCTTCTGGTGCGCGACGGCGACCGCTCTGATTTCGTCCTGTTCCTCATCGAGGGCTACGCCAAGTCGGTGATCCACCGACCTGAATGCATCCTCGGCATTCACAGACCCGGACTGCTGGTGGGCGAACTCGCCGCCCTCACCAGCCGGCCCCGTTCGGCAGATCTGGTCGCCTTGACCGACATCGAGGCGCTGTTCATTCCAGCGGACACGTTCATAAAGCGCATAGCCGGCGGCGGCCCGCTGGCCGTGGCCGTCACCCAGCGGCTCGCCGAACGAGTGCAGGCCTTCGGGGAGCGTGTCGAGTCGATCACCGGCGCCGAACAGAAACTGGCACGGGCGGTGCTCGACATCATCCAGTCGGGGATCGCCGCGAACACCGGTGACGGCCTGGAGCTGACAGGGTTCAACCAGCGAGACCTCGCCTCCCTCGCGGGGATCCCCAGGGAGTCGGTCTCGGCGATCCTGAAACCGCTCAAGGCGAAAGGCGCCGTCACCACGGGACGGTACCGCATCACGATCCACGATCCCGGCCATTTCGAAGCCATCGCCCAGCGCGTCGACCACGCGCTCTGACCAGTGTGAACCAGGTGATCCAAGATGTTCCACCTCGAGTTGACCTACCTTTACATCGCTGCGCTGACGATCTCCGCCGTTGCGGTGACCGCGAAGGCCTGGTTCGACTACAAGTCGGTTCGCTACCGGGAGGACACCAAACGGCTTCGACAGCCCCGGCCCGCGCGGCTCGAGCCGTCGCAGCTCGACGCCCCCGACCCAGAAGAAGAATGAACCCGCCGGGACCGCTGCCGAACGACCATTCGGCCTGCGATGCCCGGTCGCCCTCAGGGGAAGGCCGCATCAGACCGAACCGCCCTTGAGACCCGTGTCCGTTCCCGGCGAACCGACGCTGAAGGGCTTCCCCGCTTCCACGCCCTGGCCGCATTCGGTGAGTCCGATTGCCGACAAAAGGAAGTGTTGAAGCTGCGATTTTGAAGTGTGAATTCTTACACTGAACTACATGGAACACACTACTGCGGATTGGGGCGAACTCCTCACCGACGAAGAGTTCACCGAACTCGCCGAGCAGGGGCATCGGGTGGCCTACCCGGCCGGCACGGTGGTGATCCGCCAAGGCGAGGTCTCGGACTTCGTCCTCTACATCCTCAAGGGGCATACCAAGGCAGTACTCCAACCGAACAGTGAAACCGTCGAGTTCCACGGCCCGGGACAGCTAGTCGGCGAGTTCTCCTCGCTGACCGGCACCCCTCGATCGGCCGACGTCCACGCGGTGACAGGAGTCGAGGCCCTGCTGGTGCCAGGCCAGGTTTGGCGGGACTTCATCGCGACCCATGCGCGATCCGCCTGCGCGCACTACTCGGCATTGGCCAGGCGCCTCCTCGAGCAGGACAGCGCCAGCGGACTGTCCTACACGAGCAGCGAGCGCCGTGTCGCCAAGGCGGTCCTGAAGCTCATCGAGGCCGGGCTGGGGGTCGCTACCGACGACGGCATCGCCATCCGGGGTTTCAACCAGCGTGAGATCGCGAGCATCGCCAAGGTCTCGCGGGAATCTGCGGCGGCCGTACTGCGGCAACTGCGTGAAGCAGGGGTGGTCTCGACCGCTCGAGCGCTGGTGACGGTCCACGATCTGGCCGCTCTGGAGCGGTTCGCCGATCGGGACAAGGTTCCTTACCAACGGAAAGAGCAGTGATCGCGATGGGACTCCTGGGCCTCGGCGCAACGGCTTTGCCCGCCCTGATCGCGGCTTCGGCGGCATTGATGATGCACGCCCGGATCCACCATCGCGCATGAAGGCACGTGAGCGGGTGGGAGGCGATAGGCTCGAGCCGCTCGTCGGCGACTGCGCTCTGGCAGAACGGGAAGCTCCGGTCATGAAGACGGATCGACGTTCTGGAACCAATACCACTACGGACATCTCATGAAGCGGGACATCGACCTTGAAACTGCGTCGCGGCGCCACCTTCGACGGCGCCGATTTGATCGGCCTGGTCTGGCGCTTGGTACGCGATCACGATTTCGATCCCGCCGAGTTCGTCCTCGCCGGTAGCGCGCGCCTCTGGCAGGAAGGCTTCCTGCCGCAGCTCTCCGATCTCGACCTGGTGGCCATCGGATCCACATGGGACACCGCCTGGGATATGGCCGTCGACGGACAGGCCGAGTTCGGCGAGGGCACTCTCAACCATGCGAAGACCGTGCGCATGTTCGAATCGCGGATCGAGATATACAACGCCTGGATTCCGCCGCACAGCGACCCGCACCGGCTGGTCGACGAGGCGGATCAGATCCGGGGCCTGCTGTACCTGCCGCTGTGGACCGTAGTCGATTACAAAACCCGGCTCGACAGGCCGAAGGACCGCGACGACCTGGCGCTGTTGCGCTCGTCGAGCGGGACGGCGAGGTTCACGGGGTCCTGCATCGCAGACCGCTCCGGGGCCGGTCAGGAGACGGCCTCGAGCACGGCCATCGTCCCGACGAGCGCGATCACGATCCCGGATCCCATGACCGAGACGCGAAGCCACCAGAACTTCCAGTGCGCGATGCGGTTGACGAGCGCCACCTCCGCCGCCAATGACTCGAGGTGACGGTCCTCGTCGCCCGCATTGAGCCTCGCCGACCCGAGGATCGCGGCCGGGTCTTCCGCAGCCGACCGCTGCGCGTCGCCCAAGCGGGGCCACACCGCGGTCCCGAGCGCGAGGAGGACCAAGAGCATGCCTGCGGCCGCCGTCCAGGCCAGGACCTCGGCCGCGGAACGGAGGTCGACCGCGGCGCCCGAGGCGAACAGCACGGCCCCGCCGGCGAACAGGCCGGACCCGAGCAGGCTGGCTTTGAAATCGGCCTGCGAAGTCTGGTTCCTGGCGGCTTCCAGGTCCCTTTGGAGCAGGTCGCGCGGCGTCACCGGAGGTGCCGGCTCGGATCGCGGCGCGGCGTCGCGGAGGTGGAGGTGGATTTCCATGCGAAGTCGGACTCTCTGTCGAGGGGTGCGCGCGGGGCCGCCGGATGCGGCCCCGCTCGACTTCGATTGTGCGGTATCACGAACGCTCGCGGATGACCGCGGTTTCTCCTGGATCGAGGATTCCCTTTGCGGCCCAGGGCCTGCCGGTGAGGAGGTCGTCGCCTTCTGCTGGGACTTCGGCGGGTTCGGTGCCGTGGTTGATGGCGAAGAGGTACGACCGACCGTCCTCGTGGCGGCGCCGCACCAGTTCCAGGTTCGGTGCGGCCCCGGGGAAGTCGGGTTCGACGCCCACCTTGGTCAGGAAGGCCTCCAGGTCCGCCGGGCGGGTCGCCGTGTACCAGACTTCGCCTCGGCCGAGTTCGCGGCGGAAGAGCGCCCCTGTGGACGGGTACTCGGTGAAGGACGCGACCACTTCGGCGTCGATCGGCTGGGCCGCTTCGGACCAGGTTCGGCCTTCTGAGCCGTCGTCGAGGCCGATCGCCTCGCCCTCGGCGAGCGGTGCGAACTCCTCGATCCGCACTCCGATCAGGTCGCGCAGGGCGCCCGGGAGGCCCGGGTGGACGTGGTCGTTGCGGTCCACGATGCCCGAGTACGGGCCGACGACGAGGGTGCCGCCGCCCTCGACGTAGGCGCGCAGGTTCGCGTCGCTCTCCAGGACGTAGAGGTGCGGGGCGAGGACGTACTCGTAACCGCTCAGGTCCCACGCGGGGTTGACCAGGTCGGTCGTGACCCCCTTGCGCCACAGGGCCGCGTGCCACCGGCGCAGTTCGGGGTAGGTGGTCATGTGCGCCGAGGGCTGGCCCGGCGTGTTCGCCGCCCAGGCCGACTCGAAGTCGAGGAGGACGGCCGCCCTGGCGACCACGGTGGAGCCCTTCACCTCGGCGATGCGCCCCAGCCGGGCGCCGAACTCCTTGACCTCGCGCCAGGACTTCGCCTCGGTGCCGCCGTGCGGCAGCATCGCCGAGTGGTAGCGCTCGGCGCCGTAGCGCGAAGCGCGCCACTGGAAGAACATGACGCCCTCCGAGCCCCGGGCCACATAGGAGAGCGAGTGGCGGATCTGGTCGCCGGGACGCTTGGCGAAGTAGCCCTTGCGCCAGGCGGAGGAGTTCGCCGACTGCTCCATCAGCAGCCACGGCGAGCCGCCCGCGAGGCCGCGGGAGGCGTCCGCGCCGAAGGCGACCTGGGCGGGCGCCTCGATGTCGTCGTCGTGCTCGGGGATGAGGTAGTGGTCGGTGGCGACGAGCCGGTTCGGGCCCGTCACGTGCTCGCCCCAGCGGTGGTAGTCCAGGTGCGAGAAGTTCCCGGTGACCATGAGGTTGGTGGTGATCGGCTTGTCGGGGCTGCGCTCCGCGATGGCGTCGGCCTCGGAGCGGAAGAGCTTCAGGAGGGCGTCGGAGCCGAAGCGCTGCCAGTCCAGGACGAGCCCCGGGCTCGGGGTCTCGGCGCACAGGCGCGGCGGCAGGACCTGCGACCAGTCCGTGAAGGTCTGGGACCAGAACGTGGTGCCCCACGCGTCGTTGAGGCCGTCGAGGCCGCCGTGGCGCTCCTGGAGCCAGGCGCGGAAGGCGTCGGCGGCGAGGTCGCAGAAGCACGAGCGGTAGTACTCGTTGCCCACGTGCCACATGGCGAGGGCCGGGTGGGCGGCGTAGCGCTCGGCGAGGCGGGAGGCCATCTCGACCACCGCGTCCTGGAAGGCCGGGGCGTGCGGGCAGTACTCGGCGCGGGCGCCGTAGGCCAGGCGCACGCCTTCGGCGTTCACCGGGAGGGTCTCGGGGTGCGCCTGGGAGAACCACGGCGGCGGGGACGCGGTGGAGGTCGCCAGGTCGGCCTTGATCCCGTTGGCGGCGAGGAGGTCCATGACCGCGTCGAGCCGCTCGAAGTCCCAGACGCCGGGGCCGGGGTTGACGCCCGCCCAGGCGAAGATGTTGACGCTGACGATGTTGACGCCCGCCTCCCGCATGAGGCGGACGTCCTCGTCCCACACCGCGCGGTCCCACTGCTCGGGGTTGTAGTCGCCGCCGTAGGCGAGGCCGTCGAGGGTGGGGATGATGTCGTTGTTCGGATGTGCCACTGCGGCGATGCCCTTCGGTGCCCGTCGAGTCTTGGAAAGCGCATTCAGGAAGTGGTCTCGACGATACCCTGCAAGTCGAGTTCGCCGCGCCGCACGCAGCGGGCGCCGTCCTCCAGGGGGATCGCCCCGGTGTCGCACCGGCCCGGCTCGGCGTGGCGGCACCGCCGCGCGAACGCGCAGCCCGGCGGCGGGTTCGCCGGATCGGGCAGCTCGTCGGGCAGGAGGATGCGGCCCCCGCGGCCCTTCAGGGACGGGTCGGGGATCGGCACGGCCGACATGAGCGCCTCGGTGTACGGGTGCTGCGGGCGCTCGTACAGGTCCGCCGTGGAGGCGAGCTCGACGATCCGCCCGAAGTACATGACCGCGACGCGGTCGGCGAGGTTCTCGACCACCGACAGGTCGTGCGAGATGAACAGGTAGGTCAGGCCGAACTCGGCCTGGAGCTCCCTGAGCAGGTTGAGGATCTGGGCGCGGACGGACACGTCGAGCGCGCTCACCGGCTCGTCGGCGACCACCAGGCGCGGGTTGACGATCAGGGCCCGCGCGATGTTGACGCGCTGGCGCTGCCCGCCGGAGAACGCGTGCGGGTAGCGGTCCATGTAGTCGGGGCTCAGGCCCACGCGCCGCATCATCGCGGCGATGCGGTCCTCCAGCTCCGATCCCCGGGCCTCGCCGGTGGCCACGAGGGGGTCGCCGATGATCTGCCGCAGCGTGAACCGCGGGTTCAGCGACGAGAACGGGTCCTGGAAGACCATGCGGATCTGGCGGCGCAGCGGCGCCCGCTCGCGCCCGCCCATGGCCGTCAGGTCCCTGCCCTCGAACAGGATCGAGCCGCTGGTGGCCTTCTGGGCGCCCACGATGGTGCGCCCGAGCGTGGTCTTGCCGCACCCGGACTCGCCCACGAGCGCGAGGGTCTCCCCCGCCCTGAGTTCGAGGTCGACGCCGGAGACGGCGTGGTTCTCCACCGTGGTGCGGCCGAGCATGTTGCGGCGCACCGGGAATCGGACGTGGAGGTCGCGGACCTCCAGCAGCGGTTCGGTCATGTCCGGGCCTCTTCCGTCTCGTACAGCACGCATTCGGCGGTGCGGCCGCCTCCGAAGTCCACTTCGGGCGGCGCCTCGACGTCGCACGTGCCCGCGATCGCCTCGGCGCAGCGGGGGTGGAACGAGCAGCCGCCGGGCCGGTGCAGCGGGCCCGGGACCGCGCCGGGGATCGTCGGCAGGTCCCGGCCGCGGTCGCGCCCGAGCACCGGCACGGAGGCGAGCAGCGCCTTCGTGTAGGGGTGCTTGGGGTCGGCGAACAGCTCCTCCACGCTCGCCCGCTCCACCACGCGCCCGAGGTACATGACGGCGACCTCGTCGGCGAGCTCGGCGACGACGCCGAGGTCGTGGGTGATGAACATGACCGCCATGTGGTGCTCGGCCTGGAGGGAGCGGATGAGGTCGAGGATGCGCGCCTGGGTGGTGACGTCGAGCGCGGTGGTCGGCTCGTCGGCGATGAGCAGGGACGGGTTGGCGCACAGGGCGATCGCGATCATGACGCGCTGGCACATGCCGCCGGAGAGCTGGAACGGGTAGGCGTCGACGCGGCGGCCCGCGTCGGGGATGCCGACCGTGTCGAGCAGCTCGATCGCCTTGGCGCGGGCGGCCTTCTTGTCGAGCCCGGTGTGGATGCGGAGGGTCTCGACGAGCTGCGCGCCGACGGTGCGCAGCGGCAGCAGCGAGGCGGCCGGCTCCTGGAAGATCATGCCGATGTCGCCGCCGCGCAGCTTCTGGAGGCGCTTGTCCTTCGGGTCGAGCGCGAGCACGTCGAAGGGCTCGCCGGTGCCCTCGAGCAGGTCGCCGTTCCAGGTGATGGTGCCGGCGTCGATGCTGCCGGGCTCCTCGACCAGGCGCAGGATCGAGCGGGCCGTGACGGACTTGCCGCAGCCGGACTCGCCGACCACGCAGAGCGTCCTGCCCGCGTGGACGCTGAGGTCGACGCCGTCGACGGCGCGGACCTTCCCGTCGTAGGTGCCGAAGCTGGTGTGCAGCCCCGAGATCTCAAGCAGTGGTTGCTCCATCGCCCTCACCTAGTGCTTGTAGGGGTCGGCGGCGTCGCGGAGGCCGTCGCCGACGAAGTTGAACGCCAGGACCACGAGCACCACGCATATGCCCGGGATGAGCAGCCACGGCGCGCCCGACAGGACGCTCCACTTGCTCGCGTCCTGGAGCTGCACGCCCCAGGAGACCGCCGGCGGGCGCAGGCCCATGCCCAGCCACGAGAGCGCGGTCTCGGCCAGGATCATGCCGGGGATCGACAGCGACAGCGCCGCGATGATGTGCGAGGAGAACGAGGGCAGCATGTGCCGGAACATGACCCGGGCGTGGCCGGAGCCGTCCAGCAGGGCCGAGGTCACGAACTCCTCGTTGCGCAGGGCGAGGAAGCGCCCGCGCACTTCTCTGGCGAGGCCGGTCCACGCCACCAGCGCGAGGATCGTGGTGATGATGAAGTACCTGGCCACCGGCCCCATCTGGGCCGGCATGGCGGCCGCGAGGCCGAGCCACAGCGGGATGGAGGGGACGGACATGATGAGCTCGATGATCCGCTGCACGGTGTTGTCGATCCACCCGCCGAAGTAGCCCGAGACGGCGCCGAGGACGATGCCGAGCAGGAACGCCAGCAGCACGCCGATGATGCCGACCGAGGCCGAGACGCGGGTGGCGTACACGAGCTGGCTCAGCAGGTCCTGGCCGTCGGTGGTGGTCCCGAACAGGTACATGGGGTCGTCGGGGTCCTCGGGTCCGATGAGGTGGCGGTCCATCGGGATGAGGCCGAACAGCTCGTACTCCTCGCCCTTGACGAAGAAGCCGACGTCGACGCGGTCCTCGGGGTCCGGCTCGTACGTGATCCGCAGCGAGCGCGGGTCCTGCTCGGACGTGTAGCCGTCGACGTGGAGCCCGAACTCGAACCCGTCGGGGCCGTCGGTGTCCCAGAGCTTCAGGACCTGCGGCGGGGCGGTGGTGTACTCGGAGTCGCGGTGGCGGGCGTTGAACGGGGCGATGAACTCGCACAGTGCGATCACGATGAGCATCGCGGCGAGGAGCCATGCGGAGAAGTACGCGAGCCGGTGCTTCTTGAAGGCCCACCACACGAGCTTGCGCTGGGAGGCGCGGGTGCGCTTCATCTCAGCATTCGCAACACTCATTTTTCCTCCATTGCGAGGGCATGGGAGTTCAAGGAGTGCGTCAGGGGGCAATCTGGCAAGGGTCGTGAGGAGCTAGTGCTGCGCGCACTTGCGACGAGCGAGCCGCAGATCAGATTGTTCACTGGCGTGCTCCTTGAGCCCCCATGAGTCGGATGCGGGGGTCTAGCCAGCCGAGGAGCAGGTCCGAGATCAGCGTGCCGATGACGGTGACGACGCTGAGGACCATGATGATCGAGCCGGCCAGGTACATGTCCTGGGACTTCAGGGAGCCCAGCAGGATCGGGCCGAGCGTCGGCAGGCTCAGGATCTGGCCGACGACGATGTCGCCGACCAGGAGCAGCGGCAGCACCCAGCCGATCGTGGACACGAACGGGTTGAGCGCCACGCGCAGCGGGTAGCGGCGCAGCAGCGGGCCCTCGGGGACGCCGCGGGCGCGGGCGGCCGTGACGTAGGGGCGGCGCAGCTCGTCGAGGAGGTTGTTGCGGATGATCCGCACCAGCCCCGCGACGCCGGCCGTGCCGATGACGAGCATCGGGATCCACAGGTGCCCCAGGAGGTCCAGGAGCTTGCCGAGGTTCCACGACGCGTCGCACCACTCGGGCGAGCACAGTCCCGAGGGCACCGATCCGAACCAGGTCACGCTGAAGTAGATGAACACCAGCGCGATGAGGAAGTTCGGGGTGGCGAGCCCGAGGAAGCTGACGGTGGTGACCGCGTAGTCGCCGACCGAGTGCTGCTTGACGGCCGAGTAGATGCCGATCGGGAAGGCCAGCGCCCACGTCACCAGCAGGGTGATGACCGAGACCGCGAGGGTCCAGCCGAGCCGCGGGGCGATGACCTGCGAGACGGGCTTCTCATGCTCGAAGGACATGCCCAGGTCGCCGTGCACGACGATCTGCGTGAACCAGTGCCAGTACTGCTGGAGGAGGTTGCCGTCGAGGCCGTAGCGGACCCGCAGGTTCTCGATGTCCTGCAGCGTCAGGTTCTGCCCCTGCGCCGCGTAGCGGGACTGGAGGGCGGTCACGTAGTCGCCGGGCGGCAGGTTGATGATCACGAACACCACCAGCGAGATCGCCAGCAGTGTCGCCGCCATGTAGAAGGCACGGCGACCCAGGTATCGAAGCACTTCTTCTGTTCCCCAGTCCGGTCAGGCCTCGTCGATGTACCACTGCTCGGGAGCCGCCGGTCCGGGCGTCCCGTACGTGGGGTTCTCCGGCATGGCGCCGCCGGTGTTCTTGAGCCGGTTCGCGACGACCGCCCAGGCGCCCTGGCCGCGGACGGTGCCGATGGCGTAGAACTGCTCCTTGGCGATGGCGAGGATCTGCTTGAAGATCTCGTCGCGGGCGGCCTCGTCGGGCTCGGCCTTGAGCTGGTCGTACAGGTCCCACTGCTCGGTGATCTCGGCGGGGGGCTCTGCGACGAGCGCCTCCTGGGTGGTGCCGTTGGTGTACTGCTCGGACCACTGGCGGGCGAAGAACGCGCCGCCGCCCGGCCCGGCGGCCATGTACCAGTACACGGAGACGGTCTCGTCGATGTTGCCGCCGTCGCCGGTCCACACGGTCAGGTCGTAGTCGAACTCGTTGACGAGGACCTGCCAGTTCTCGCGGGGCTGGCTGCCGATGTGCAGCTGGACGCCGACCGCGGCCCACATGTCCACCATCATGTCGAGGGCGTTGATCCAGATGGTGCCCAGGAGGGCGTCGTCGGCGACGGCGGCGGTGAACTCCAGGCGCGTGCCGTCCGGGGAGGTGCGGACGCCGTCGGAGCCGGTGGTGTACCCGGCGGCGTCGAGGGTCTGGTTCGCGAGGTCGGGGTCGAACTCGGTGTACTGGGTGTCGAACTCCTCGTCGTAGAAGCGGGACTCGGGCCGGGGCGCGGCCTGGGCGGGCTCGCCGACGCGGTTCCAGAGGACGTCGATGAGCTCCTGGCGGTTGATCGCGTGCGACATGGCGATGCGGAACTGCTTGTCCTGGAAGATCTTCCGCAGCCCGGCGTCGCGGTGGTTCATGTTGAACCCGATGTTCATGTCGCTGGAGTAGGTCGACTCGAGGTCGACGACGGTGTAGTCGCCGCTCTCCTCGCCGTCGACGGCGTCGGCGCGGTGGGCGTTGTCGTTGAAGTGCCGCGAGTGGAAGTCGTAGTCGCCGTTGATCGCGTGGGCGAACATGGTCTCGACGTCGGCGATGATGTTGTAGCGGACCTCGTCGAGGTACGGCAGCTGGCTGCCCTCCTCGTCCACCTTCCAGTAGTACGGGTTGCGCTCGAACAGCGCGTGGTCGGCGTCCGAGATGGGCTTCTTGCAGAGCCACGGGAGCAGGGTCGGCAGGTCCGGGTTCTCCCACAGGAAGTTCCAGAGGTTGCCCTTGGAGGTGAAGCGGGCGACCCAGCCGTCGAAGCCCTCGTCGATCGCCTCCTGGTCGGCGTTCGCGTTGAAGTCGACATGGAACTGCTCGAGGTAGTGGCGCGGGTACATGGTGAAGCGCTGGCCGGAGGTGCCGGCGGCCATGTCGTCGCGGAAGAGCGGCTTGGGGCTGCTGAACCGGACGATGAAGGTGTAGTCGTCGACGATCTCGAGCTCGGCGGGGGTGCCGTCGACGGCGGACAGCTCGCCCGGGACGCCTTGCGTCAGCTCGGTGTTGAGGGCGACGTTGTTGTAGGCGAACTCGACGTCGGCGGTGGTGAGCGGCTCGCCGTCGGACCACTTGACGCCCTCGCGGAGGGTGATCGTGAACTCGGTGGCGTCGGCGTTCGGCTCGAAGCCGGAGGCGATGTTCGGCCGGATCTCCTGCCAGTCGCGGGAGCGCTCGAGCAGGTGCCCGTCGTTGATGGTGCGCCACAGCCACGGGCCGTCGGCGGCGCCGGTGATGGCGGTGTTCCAGGTGCCGCCGTAGACGCCCGTGGACTCGGCGACGGTGACGACGAGCGGCTCCTTGGGGAGGCGCTCCTCGACGGGGGGCAGGTCGCCGGCCTCGACGCGCTCGGCGAGCATGGGGGCCTCGGGGCCCTTCTCGCCGCCGCCTTCGCCGGAGTCGTTCTCGGTGGAGAAGAAGCTGCATCCGGCCGCGGCGGCGGTGACGGCCGCGCCGCCGGAGAGGACGAGGCCGCGGCGGGTGAGGGTGGGGTCGAGCCACTGGGGTGCGGATCGCGGCGGCCGCTTCTCGGAGGGGTTGGAGCGGGGCTGCTGAGTGCTCATCGGTGAGCGCTCCTTCCGTGGTCGCGCGCAGTGCGTGCGGTCTGGTTCGCACGCTGCGTCGAAAGGGGTACGACGAGGCGCTGCACGGCCCCGTCGAGTACCGAAACTACTGATCTATTTCCGGAAGTAAACCGAAAACTTTCGGTAATAGCGGTGAGACTACGGCAACACCAAAACAGCGTCAAGGCTGGTAAGTCGCCTCGGATATCACGATCGGATCACGATTGGCAATCGCATTCCTCTGACCTGCGACTGAACAGTTTCGAAAGTTTCGGCCGAACATCCAGTGACGCCGGTCGATGCGGTCAGCGGTGTTCGCGATGCGGCGGGAGGCCGTGCCGGTGGCCCTCCCAGAGGCTGCGCATGACGAAGATCTTCTCGTCGAGCGCGGCGTCGACCGACAGGGCGCGGCCGGAGTAGGGGGCCTGGAGGCGCCAGGGCCGCTGGGCCGGGTCGTTCAGGTAGACCACCGGGACGGTCCGCCCGGCCCGGCGCTCGGCGCGGATGTCGGCGATGTCGGTCCAGGCCGCGAACCGCTCGGCGCGCGGAGCGCCCCCGGCCGCGTCGGACTCGATCGGGCGCATCCCGCGGTCGTCGAGCACCACGCCGTGCCGCCGGGCCCCGGCGTAGGCGACCGCCAGCGCGACGGCGGCGGCGACGAGGACCAGGCCCAGGAGGGTGAGGCGGTACCAGTGGCCCACGGCGAGCATGTAGCCGACCGCGGGGACCAGGGCGACCGCGGCGGCGAGGAGCGAGAGGAACAGCGCCCGGCCGAGCACCTGACGGGACGTCGGACGGAATGTGATCTTGACGGCCATCGCCACCCCCACCGGGCGCGATCGGCCGCCCTTGCGCTGATCGTGCCACGCCGGGCGCGGGCGTCAAGCGACAATCCGACAGAAACCGGACCGGGCACCCCGCATTCCACGCGTCCGGGTGTGTCAGGCTGGACCCATGACGAGCACTGACGTGGCGAGCACCGGCGCCCCCGTTCCGCGACGGCGCCTGCGGGTCCGCCGCTCGGCGGCGATCACCGGCGCGGCCTTCGTGTCCTGGCTGATGGTCGCCCCGCTGTCCCTGTCGCTCATCGTCGAGCAGCCGCTGTGGGGGGCCTTCTCCGCCGTCCTCGGCGCGGTCCTGCTCCTGGCGCCGCTGGCGCTCTCGACCTGGGCGTGGCGCTCGGGCGTGGACGTCACCGCCGAGGGCATCTCGATCCGCGGCGTCTTCACCAGCCGCACCATCGCCTGGAAGCACATCGACGGCTTCGCGACCGGCCACGAGGGCGTCGCCGCGATACTGGACGACCAGTCGCAGGTCCGCCTCGACCCGCTCAAGGCCGAGAACCTGCCGCAGGTGCTGCGGATCGGCGGCCAGGAGCTGCGCACCGCCGACGACGCCTAATAGCCGTCGGCGACGACGTTCTCCAGGGGTTCGCCGGCGGCGAAGCGGCGGATCTGGGGGCCCACGGGCGCGTAGGCGCGCTCGAGCATCCCGTCGACCGAGGCGCCCACGTGCGGCGTGATGAGCGCGCCCTCCAGGTCCCACAGCGGGTGGCCCGCGGGCAGCGGCTCGGGGTCCACCACGTCGAGCGCGCAGCGGAGCCTGCCGGAGGCGACCTCGGCCGTCAGGGCGTCGGTGTCGACGATCGGGCCGCGGGCGGCGTTCACCAGCAGGGCGCCGTCCTTCATGCGGGACAGGAACTTCGCGTCCACCAGGCCCCGCGTCGCGTCGGTGAGCGGCACGATGAGGACCACCACGTCGGACTCGGGCAGGAGCGATTCGACCGCGTCGACGGGGTGGACGCCGGGACGGGCCGAGCGGGCGACCTTCTCGACCTGGGCGCCCAGCGCGGTGAGCACCGCGCCGACCTTCTCGCCGATGTCCCCCGCGCCGACGACGAGGACCCGCTTGCCCACGACGGTGGTGGTCCACTCGACCTTCCACTCGTGGCGGGGCTGCTTGCGCGCGAAGACGTCGAAGCCGCGCATCGACGCGATGACCGCGCCCACGGCCCACTCCGCGGTGACCCCGGTGTGCACGCCGCGCGCGTCGCACAGCGCGACGCCCTCGGGGACGACCGGGACCCACACCTCGGCCCCCGCGCTCAGGAGCTGGATCGCCTTGAGCGACGTCATGTCCCGCAGCGGGGTCGTGACCTTCGACTGGGCCAGGAACGGCGGGACCCAGAAGTCGAGGGCCGCCGGGTCGGAGGGGTAGCCGCCCCGCCCGTCGTAGACCTCGACCTCGACATCTGCCGGGAGGTGCCCGAGCAGCGCGCGGCCCTCCTCATGAGCGATCCAAACCTTCACGGGCCCCAGGGTAATCGACCGCCCCGAGGATTAGCCCGGTCCCCGTCCGGGGACCCTGGGCGCCATGCAGGGCAGCGCGGCCGTCATGCCGACGGCGAGCAGGCCGGGTCCACCGGACCCGGCCTATATTGTTGTGCCCATGCGAAGCAGGTTGCTCTCGGCCGCGGCGGCGACCGCCGCGGCGCTCACGCTCGCCTCGTGCTCCTTCGGGGAGCCGCCAGCGCCGGAGACGGGCGAACCGCCGAACCTCCCCACCCCCTCCGGTCCCCCCGAGGAGCCCGCCACGTTCATGGACGTCGTCGCCGAAGGGCTCGAGATCCCCTGGGGCCTCGACTTCCTGCCCGACGGGACGGCCATCGTTGGCGAGCGCGCCACCGGGCGGATCCTCGCCATCGGCGTCGCCGAGGACGGCTCCGTGAGCGAGCCGCGGGAGCTGCGCACCGTCGAGGTCGACGACACCGGCGAGGGCGGCCTGCTCGGCCTCGCGGTCTCCCCCGGCTACGACGAGGACGGCGCGGTCTACGCGTACTACACGACCGGCGAGGACAACCGCGTCGCCCGCCTGGACCTGGAGTCGGACGCCGCCCCCGAGCCGGTCCTCACCGGCATCCCCTCGGGGTCGGCCCACAACGGCGGCGCGCTCGAGTTCGGCCCGGACGGGTTCCTCTACGCCGCCACCGGCGACGGCGGCGACCCCGGCACCGCGCAGCTCCCCGACTCCTTGGGCGGCAAGATCCTCCGCGTCACGGCCGAGGGGGAGCCCGCCGAGGGCAACCCCGACCCCGGCTCCCCCGTCTACTCCTCCGGCCACCGCAACGTCCAGGGCCTCGCCTGGGACGCCGCGGGCCGGCTCTACGCCACCGAGTTCGGGCGGGACATGGCCGACGAGCTCAACCTGGTCGAGCCGGGCGGGAACTACGGCTGGCCCCTGTACGAGGGCGAGGACGCCGGCGACGAGGCCTTCACCGGCCCCGTCCTCACCTGGGAGCCCTTCGAGGCCTCCTGCGCGGGCGCGATCTTCCTGGAGGACGCGCTCGTCACCGCCTGCCTGCGCGGACAGCGCCTCTGGATCGTCCAGTTCGACCAGTCGGGCGCGCTCTCAGGCGAGCCGCGAGCGGCCGTGGTCAACGAGTTCGGTCGGCTACGATCGGTCGCCATGGGCCCCGACGGGATGCTCTGGGTGACGACCTCCAACCGCGACGGCCGCTGCATCGAGGAGAACGGCTGCACCGGGGACGGGGCCGACGACCGCATCATCCGCTTCACCACCAGCTACGCCGCACAGGGAAGGGTTTAAATGAACGACCGGCTCGCCGCCGCACTGCACCGCGTCAGGGGCGCCGCCCGCACCGCCCGGAGCGGTGCCGGGTCCTGGTGGCGCGGTACGAGGTCGGGCTGGTCGCGACTCAGGACCTCGCAGCGGGCGCGCCGGGCCGGGCTCGCCGTCGCGATCCTGCTCGTCGGGACCGCCTCCGCCGCGGGCGGCCTCGCCCTGGTCGGCGGCACCAAGGCCGACATCGGCCCCTTCGACACCACCGTGGCGCTGCACCCCGACCTCCACGGCGAGACGGTCGTGACCATCCCGCCGCTCGGCAGGGTCGCCTTCGACAGCCACGACGGCCCCGTGGGCCTCAACCTGCGGCTCGACTCGGTCGACCCCGTCGCCGCCCAGACCATCATCAACACCCCCGGCGGCGTCACCACGGCCTCCGAGGGCCTCGCCGGGGAGGTCACCGACGCCGTCGTCCGCGTCGTGGTCGAAGCGCTCGCGATCGTGACCCTGTGCGGGCTCCTGATCGGCGCCCTCGTCTTCCGCAGCGTCCGCCGCACCCTGCTGACGGGCGTCACCTCGCTCGCGGTCACCGCGGCCCTGATGGGCTACGCGGCCTCCACGCTGCGCGCCGAGTCGATCTCGCAGCCGCGCTACGAGGGCCTGCTCGCCTACGCCCCCAGCGTGGTCGGCAACGCCGAGGACATCGCCGTGAACTACGAGACGTACGTCGCGAACCTCCAGAAGTTCGTCACGAACATCTCCGAGTTCTACGCGGTGGCGACGAACATGCCCCAGATCGGCATCGACGACGACTCCATCCGCGTCCTCCACGTCTCCGACATCCACCTCAACCTCTCGGCCTGGCACCTCATGGAGTCGGTGGTCGACCAGTTCGACATCGACGCGGTCGCCGACACCGGCGACCTCAACGACTGGGGCTCGGAGCAGGAGGCCGAGATCTTCTCGCGGGGCGTCGAGCAGATCGACGCGCCGTACGTGTTCGTCAAGGGCAACCACGACTCGTCGACCACCGTCGCCGCGCTCGCGGCCTACGACAACGTGGTCGTGCTCGACGGCGAGGTCCAGGAGATCGCGGGCCTGGACTTCGCGGGCGTCGCCGACCCCCGGTTCACCCCCGACAAGGGCAGCCAGCCCTCCAGCGAGTACGCCCAGCAGATGCTCACCTACTCGGGCGAGCGCCTGGTCAACGCGATCGAGGACGCGGGCGGGGCCGACGTGGCGATGGTCCACGAGCCGCCGATGGCCGAACCGCTGGCCGGGGTGGTGCCGCTGGTCCTGGCCGGGCACACCCACGAGCGGGCCGTGCACGACCTCGGCGACGGCACCATGCTCATGGTCGAGGGCTCCACCGGCGCGGCCGGGCTGCGGAACTTCCAGTCCGAGGAGCCCATAAAGATGGAGATGGACGTCCTCTACTTCGACCCGGTCACCAAGGCGCTCACCGCGTACGACTCGATCTCGGTCGGCGCGGTCGGCGAGACGGACGTGACGCTCAACCGCACCGTGATCCCCACCGACGAGCAGGTGAACGAGGCGGAGCTCCAGAACGGCGGCACCGAGTCGCCCACCGTGCAGCCGGGAGGCGGCACGGAGTCGGCCTCGCCGCAGCAGGACTGACGCCCGGCGCGAACGCGAAGGAGGCCCCGGCGCGGTGCGCCGGGGCCTCTGCCTCGCGCCGCTTCAGCCGGTCAGGACCGGACCGAGGACCAGGGCCGCGACCGAGAAGTAGATGAGCAGGCCGGTCGCGTCGCACAGCGTCGAGACCATCGGGGCCGAGACGAGGGCCGGGTCGATGCCGACCTTCTTCGCCACCAGCGGCAGCAGCGAGCCGACGAACGTCGACCAGGTGCAGATCGCCAGCAGCGTCAGCGCGATGATGAGCCCGATCTCGGGCCCGTACACGAACCCGACGATCGGCCCGCCCACGATCGCGAGCATCGCCCCCAGCAGGAAGCCCACCCGCGACTCGCGCCAGGTGATCTTGAGGGCGTCCGAGAAGCGGACCTCCCCGACGGCCATGGCGCGGATGATCGTCACCGAGGCCTGCGAACCGGAGTTCCCTCCCGTGCCGGTCAGGAGCGAGACGAACACCGCCAGCACGGTCACGTTGGCCAGGTACGACTCGTAGTAGTTGAGCACCGTCACCGTGAGCGAGGCCGACAGCGCCAGGACCAGCAGCCACACCGCGCGCTTGCGCGCGAGCATGAACACGCCCGCCGAGAGGTAGGGCCGCTCCAGCGGTTCGGACGCGCCGCCGAGGGCGACGTCCTCGGTGTCCTCGGCCTCGAGGATCTCCATGGCGTCGTCCCAGGTGATGAGCCCGACGAGGCGGTCCTCGTGGTCGACCACGCAGAGCGCGATGAGGTTGGCCTCCTGGATGAGGCGCGCGGCCTCCTCCTGGTCGGTGTCGGTGGCGACCTGGTAGTGCTCGTCGGCGATGAGCTCGTGGACGTGCGTGTCGGGGTCGGCGCTGACCAGGTCGGCGAGGGTGACGGTCCCCAGGAGCTTGCGGTGCCCGTCGGTCACCGGGAGGACGTCCAGGTGGCGGGGGCGCTCGCGCAGGTGCCGGATGCGCTCGATGGCCGCCGCGGCGGTCATCGAGGCGCGCAGCGACACGTAGTCGGGGGTCATGATGCGCCCGGCCGACTCGGGGTCGTACCCGAGCAGCTGGGCGGTGGTGCGCCGGTCCGAGGCGCTGAGCTGGGACTGGAACCGGGTCGCGACCTTGGCGGGCATCTCGTCGAAGAGCCGGGCGCGGTCGTCGGCCTCCATCGAGTCGAGCAGCTCGCGGACGAAGTCGGTCTTCAGCCCGTCGAGCAGCTCCTGCTGGTGGACGGGGTCGAGCTCTTCGAAGACGGCGAGGGCGCGGTCCTTGTGGAGCAGCCGGAACCTGAGGGCCTGCTCGGCCAGGTCCATGCGCGGGAGCTCTTCGGCGAGTTCGACGGTCGAGGTGTCGGCGAGTTCCAGTCGGAGCGCCGCGAGCGAGTCGACCGCCGCGGGCGAGATGGGCTGGATGGTCTGGGCCATGGCAGCCGCCTCCTTACACGAGGAAAAGGCCGTGCCTCTCACCCGTGCGGCGGTGGACGCCGCAGGTCAGGCGGCCCGCTCCCATGAGAGGGGACGCGAGGCACGGTAAAGGGAGAATGGGAAGAACACGTCGGTATCTCGACTGGATCCGGGGTCGTCGCCCATGGCCCTCACCTCCTCGGGTCGCGGCTCGCTGCGGGTCAAGGTTACCAATCCCCTGTGAACAATGTCGCTCTCCGGGGTTCCCAAAGACTCGCGGCTCACACCGGGACTGAACGGACGGTGAACGCGAAAGGGCCGGATCTGACGATCCGGCCCTCGCTGTGTCGGGTTATTTCAGCTTGTCCAGGATGATCTGGCGGACCGTGCCCGCGTCGGCCTGGCCCTTGGTCGCCTTCATGACCGCGCCGATGAGGACGCCGGCGGCGGCGTGGGTGCCGCCGCGGATCTTGTCGGCCACGGCCGGGTTCGCACTGATCGCCTCGTCGACGGCCGCTTCGAGCGCCCCGGTGTCGGAGACGACCTCGAGGCCGCGCTTGGCGGCGACGTCGGCCGGGTCGCCCTCGCCGGCGAGGACGCCGTCGATGACCTGGCGGGCGAGCTTGTCGTTGAGGCGGCCGTCGTCGACCATGCCCTGGAGCTGGGCGACCTGCTCGGGGCTGATCGCGAGGCCGGTGAGCTCCTCGCCGGCCTCGTTGGCGCGGCGGGACAGCTCGCCGAGCCACCACTTGACGGCCCCGGCGGCGCCGGCCCCGGCCTCGACGGTGGCCTCGATGAGCCCGACGGCGTCGGCGTTGACGACCGACTGCATCTCCTTGTCGCCGAGAGACCAGGCGGCCTGGAGGCGCTCGCGGCGCTTGCGCGGGAGCTCGGGGAGGCCGGCGCGCAGCTCCTCGACCCATTCGCGGCTCGGCTCCATGACGGCCAGGTCGGGCTCGGGGAAGTACCGGTAGTCGGTGGCCTCCTCCTTCGAGCGGCCGGGGCTGGTCTCGCCGGTCGCCTCGTGGAAGTGGCGGGTCTCCTGGAGGATCCGCTCCCCGGCGTCCAGGAGCGCGGACTGGCGGCGCACCTCGTAGCGGACGGCGCGCTCGACCGAGCGCAGGGAGTTGACGTTCTTGGTCTCGGTGCGGGTGCCCCACGGCTCGCCGGGCCGGTTCAGCGAGAGGTTGACGTCGCAGCGCAGGGAGCCCTGCTCCATGCGGACGTCGGAGACGCCGAGGGAGCGGACGATGTCGCGCAGCTCGGCGGTGTAGGCGCGGGCGACCTCGGGGGCGAGGGCGCCGGTGCCGGGGACGGGCCGGGTGACGATCTCCACGAGCGGGATGCCGGCGCGGTTGTAGTCCACGAGGGACTCGGTGGCGCCGTGGATGCGGCCGGTGGCGCCGCCGACGTGGAGGGTCTTGCCGGTGTCCTCCTCGAGGTGGACCCGCTCGATCTCGATCCGGTAGGTCTTCCCCTCGACGAGCACCTCGACGTGGCCGTCCTCGCAGAGGGGCTCCTCGTACTGGCTGGTCTGGAAGTTCTTCGGCATGTCCGGGTAGAAGTAGTTCTTCCGGGCGAAGCGCGTCCACTCGGCGATGCGGCAGTTGAGCGCGAGGCCGATCTTGATCGTGGCCTCGACGGCGGCCCTGTTGGCGACCGGGAGGGCGCCGGGCAGGGCCAGGCAGACGGGGCAGACCTGGGTGTTGGGCTCGGCGCCGAAGGCGGTGGCGCAGCCGCAGAACATCTTGGTGTTCGTGTCGAGCTCGATGTGGGTCTCGAGGCCGAGGACGGGCTCGTAGGTCTCGACGGCCTGCTCGAAGGTGTTGAGTTTCGTCATCGGGCTACCCCTTCTCGATCTCGGGCGCGGTGTCGGCCAGGAGGGTGTCCTGCGTGGTCTCGTAGGCCGCCGCGACGCGGTAGGTGATGTCGTCGCCCATGACCGGGCCCATGACCTGGAGTCCGACGGGCATGCCCTCGGAGAGGCCGACGGGCACGGAGACGGCCGGGCCGCCGTAGAGGTTGGTCGGGATCGTGTAGAGGTCGGCGAGGTACATCTGGTACGGGTCGCCGGTGCGCTCGCCGAACGCGAAGGCGGTGAACGGCGTGGTGGGGCTGATGAGGGCGTCCACCTGCTCGAAGGCCTTCTCGAAGTCCTGCTTGATGAGGGTGCGCACGAGCTGGGCCTTGCCGTAGAAGGCGTCCACGTACCCGGCGCTGAGCGCGTAGGTGCCGAGGATGATGCGGCGCTTGACCTCGGGGCCGAACCCGGCCTCGCGGGTGAGGCTCATGACCTCTTCGAGCGAGTGCCGCCCGTCGTCGCCGGCGCGCAGGCCGTAGCGGACGCCGTCGTAGCGGGCCAGGTTGGAGGAGGCCTCGCTCGGCGCGATGAGGTAGTAGGTGGGCAGCGCGTAGGTGAAGGACGGGCAGGAGACCTCGGTGATCTCGGCGCCGAGCTTCACGAGCTGCTCGACGGCGGCCTCGTAGGCGGCGACGACGCCCGGCTCGGCCGCTTCGGCGCCCTCGGCGAACTCCTTGACGACGCCGAGCTTGACGCCGGCGAGGTCGCCGCTCCCGCCGGTCCGGGCGGCCGCGGCGACCTGCGGGACCGGCGCGTCGATGGAGGTCGAGTCGCGCGGGTCGTGGCCGGAGATGACCTCGTGGAGCATCGCCGCGTCGAGGGCGTTGCGGGCCACGGGGCCGGGGGTGTCCAGTGAGGACGAGAAGGCGATGAGGCCGTAGCGGGAGTTCGACCCGTAGGTGGGCTTGCCGCCGAAGGTGCCGGTGACGGCGCCGGGCTGGCGGATGGAGCCGCCGGTGTCGGTGCCGATGGCGAGCGGCGCCATCTTGGCGGCGACGGCCGCGGCCGAGCCGCCGCCGGAGCCGCCGGGGATGCGGCCGGTGTCCCAGGGGTTCCTGGTCGCGCCGAACGCGGAGTACTCGGTGGAGGAGCCCATGGCGAACTCGTCCATGTTGGTCTTGCCGAGGATCGGCATCCGCGCGGCCTTGATGCGCTCGACGATCGTGGCGTCGTAGGGCGGGATCCAGCCCTCGAGGATCTTCGAGGCGGCGGTGGTCGGCAGGCCCTTGGTGACCACGACGTCCTTGACGGCTATGGGGACGCCCGCGAGCGGGCCGAGCTCCTCGCCGCGGGCGATCGCCTCGTCGACCTCGCGCGCGGTGGCGAGGGCGCCCTCGTGGTCGACGTGCAGGAACGCGCGGATCGTGCCGTCGACGGCGTCGATGCGGTCGAGGAAGGCCCGGGTCACGCTGACGGCGGTGGTGCGGCCTTCGCGGATGGCCTCGGCGATGTGGGCGGCGGTCTGGTCGATGGTGCGGTCTGCGGACATGCCTAGGCCTCCTCGTCCAGGATGCGGGGGACGCGGAAGCGGTCCTCGGCGGTGTCGGGGCCGCCGGCGAGGACGGCGTCGCGCGGCAGCGAGGGCTGGGGCCGGTCTTCCCTGAACACGTTCACCAGCGGCACCGCGTGCGAGGTCGGCTGGACGCCGTCGGTGTTCACCTCGGCGAGCGTCTTCATCGATTCGAGGATGACGTCGAGCTGGCCGGCGAAGGCGTCGAGCTCGTCATCGGTGACTTCGAGGCGGGCCAGCCGCGCCAGGTGCGCGACCTCCTCGCGTGAAATCGTACTCACGACAGGTGTTTCCTAACGGTTACTAGCTGCGGGAAGACCAGTCGAGTCTAGGCCGTGCGCGGCGGGGGCCCGAGGCGGGCACCGTGCAGTGTGGGCCCGGTCTGCGAGGGCTTGCCGGGGACTGTGACGAACACTGCGCGAAAAGCGGTTGTCACCGATCGAACAGGGTGGATGCGTCCCCCTAGCCACGGCGAATGTGACGTGATACTCTCTCGATACTGGTTCGGAACGGGTTTCCTGGTTTCCTTTCTGTTTCCTTGCTAAGAACGAGTCGGTGGGTGTTCCGACTTGTGGTGGTGTTCTCGAGCCAGTGCAGGCCCCGGGCTTCGGCCCGGGGCCTGGTTTCTTTTCACCCTGAGGCGTTGCGCTACATGTTCTTTGCGGCCGCGGCGAACTCGTCCTGCTCCCCCGGGCCGTCGATCCCCTCCAGCGCGTGCTCGTCGCCGTGCCAGGCCCGCCAGAGCGCCGCGTAGTGGCCGCCGAGCGCGATGAGCTCGTCGTGGTCGCCGAGTTCGGCGACGCGGCCGTCCTCGACCACCGCGATGCGGTCGGCGTCGTGGGCGGTGTGGAGCCGGTGGGCGATCGCGATCACCGTGCGGCCCTCCAGGACCGCGCCCAGCGCGCGCTCGGTGTCGCGGGCGGCGCGCGGGTCGAGCATCGCCGTCGCCTCGTCCAGGATCACCACGTCGGGGTCGGCCAGGATGATGCGCGCGAGCGCGATCTGCTGGGCGCTCGCGGCGTCGAGCTCGCGGTGCTTGCCGCCCAGGGGCGTGTCGAGGCCCTCGGGCAGGTCGAAGGCCCAGTCGGCGCCGACGGCCGCCAGCGCCTCGCGGAGGGCCTCGTCGGAGGCGTCGGCCTTGGCGAGGACCAGGTTGTCGCGCAGGGAGGCGGTGAAGACGTGGTGCTCCTGGGTGACCAGGGTGACGCGTCTGCGGCGCTCGTCCAGCGGCAGCGCGGCGACGTCGACGCCGCCGATCGCGGCGCGGCCCTCGCGGGGCACGTCGGAGCCGGAGATGAGGCGCGCCAGGGTGGACTTGCCCGCGCCGGAGGGGCCGACCACGGCGAGGCGCTGGCCGGCGGGGACGCTGAGGGTGACGCCGTGGAGGACGTCGCGCGGGCTGCTCGGGTAGGCGTAGCGGACGCCGTGGAGGTCCACGGTGCCGTCGGCGGGCCGCTCGGCGGTCGCGTCCGCCTCGGCGTCCTCGGCCTCGGCGACGCCTTCGATGCGGGACATGGCCGCGAAGCCGCGCTGGACCTTCTCGACCCACATCAGGAGGTGGTCGATGGGGAACAGGATCTGGCGGGTGAGGACGGCGCAGGAGGCGACGGTGCCGAGGGAGATCGCGCCCTCGAAGTAGAAGGCGCCGCCGACGATGAGGACCGCGGCGGTGGGCATGGCGTAGGAGCCGTCCAGGAACGGGAAGAAGACGCTGCGCAGGAACAGGGTGTAGCGGGCGGCCCTCCAGTGGCGGTCGACCGTCGCGTCCCCGGCGGCGTCGCGCTGGGCGCCGAGCCGGTACGCCTCGGTGGTGCGGGCGCCGTCGGCGGAGGCGCCGATGGTGTCGCCGATGACCGACTCGGCCTCGCGCTCGGCGAGGTAGCCGCGGCGGGCGCGCTTGAGGTACCAGCGGGTGCCGATGTAGAGCGGCGGGACGATCACCAGCATGCACAGGCCCAGGAGCGGGCTGGCCCAGAGCATCGCGGCGAGGAACACGACGACCTTGAGGAGGGACACGGTGACCTGCGGGAGGCCGTCGCGGAACAGGACCCCGGCCTCGGGGACGTCGGCCGAGGAACGGGTCATGAGGTCGCCGGAGCCGGCCTGCTCGACGACGGGCATCGGCAGGCGCAGCGCCCGTTCGACGAACTCGACGCGCATCCGCGCCGAGAGCCGTTCGCCGAGCCGGTGGGACACGAACGTGCCGGCCCAGGTGAAGACGACGACGGCGATGATCGAGGCGACCAGGCCGAGGGCGAGGGTGTCGATCGGCGTGCCGGCGGCGAGCCGGTCGAGCATGTCGCCCAAGAGGATCGGCGCGACGGCGGCGGCGACCGCGGCGACCAGGTGCAGGCCCACGGCGGTGGCCGCGCGGCGCTTCTCGGTGGCGAGGAGCCGAAGGAAGGCGCGGCGCACGGCCGGCGTGTCGGCCACCGGCAGCAGGCCGCTCGCGCGGGTCGGGACTGGGGTGCTCACGCTGCCTCCCGGGTGACGAGTGTGCGGTAGTCGGGGTGGTCGGCGACCAGCTCGTGGTGGCTGCCGGAGGCGATGACCTTGCCGCCGTGGACGAACGCGACGCGGTCGGCGCGGCCGAGCCACAGCGGCGAGGTGGTGGCGATCGCGGTGGCGCGGCCGGTGCGGGCCTCGGCCAGGCGGTCGACGATGCGGGCCTCGGTGTGCGAGTCGACCGCGGAGGTCGGTTCGCGCAGCAGGAGCGCCTCGGGGTCGGCGGCGATCGCGCGGGCCAGGCGCAGGCGCTGGCGCTGGCCGCCCGAGAGGGTGCGGGCCTGGTTGTCGAGCACGGCGTCGAGGCCGTCGGGCAGGGCTTCGACGACGTCGGCGGCGGAGGCGGCCTCCACCGCGGCGGCGACCCGGCCCTGCCCGTCCCGGGCGGCGACGGCGGCGGCGACGGTCCCGGCGAACAGGAACGCGTCGTGGTCGGCGACGAGGACGCGGCGGCGCAGCTCGTCGCGGTCCATCCGGGCGACGGGCACCTCGCCGAAGCGGGCCTCGGACCCGGTGTAGCCGCCGAGGCGGTCGAAGACGGCCGCGACCTGCTCGGAGTCGGCGGAGGCGACGGCGAGGAGCTCGCCGCCCGCGACCGTGAGGCCGGACTCGGGGTCGTGCAGCTCGGCGCCTTCGCGCGGGCCGGGCAGGACCTCCTCGGGCGCCTCGCGTTCGGGGACGGCGAGCAGTTCGCAGACCTTCCCGGCGGCGACGCGGCCCTCGATGATGCGGTAGGTGCAGCCGATGAGCCAGTGGACGGGCAGCATGAGCGCGCTGGTGTAGCCGAACGCGGCGACCATCTGCCCGGCGGTGAGGTCGCCGGAGGCGACCTGGGAGGCGGAGATCCAGATGACGACGCCCAGGAGGATCGCGGGGGTGCCCTCGCCGAGGGCGTTGAGCCAGGCGGTGGGCCCGGCGACCTTGAAACCGGCCTTGCGCAGCGCCTCGGAGTCGTCGCGGTAGGAGGCGTTGAAGCGGGCCTCGCCGCCGATGCCGCGCAGGACGCGCAGGCCGGAGACGATGTCGGAGGCGCGGTCGGTGATGTCGCCGACGCGTTCGCGGTAGCGCTCCTGGCTGTTCTGGAGCCGGGAGAGGACCGGTCCGGTGATGACGCCGACGGCGAACACCCCGATGAAGATGGTCAGGCCCAGGGCGACCGAGGTGTTGAACAGGAGGATGCCGACGGCGACGAGGCCCAGGAGGCACCCGGCGGTGGGCGAGAGGGAGTCGACGGCCCAGGCGATGCGGTTGATGTCGGTGGCGCCGACGCTGACGACCTGGCCGGTGGTGACCTTCCGCCGCAGCTCGTCGCCGAGGCGGTTGACCTTGCGGCTGACGAGCTGGAGGGTCCGGTAGGAGGCGTCCATGCGCCAGTACACGGTGAGCCGGTGCGACCAGACGATCATCGCGGCCGAGGCGCCGCCGGCGGCGACCATCCCGAGCGACCAGCCGACGAGCGCTCCCCAGTCGCGCTGGCCCAGGCCCTGGTCGACGGCGCCGGTCAGGAAGAACGGGAGGATCGGCAGGCCGCCGAGGGCGATGCCGGAGGTGAGGAGCGCCGCGGTCATGAGGCCCTTGCGGCGCGAGGCGACCCAGTAGAGGTAGCGCCAGGGGTTCGTCGGAGGATACGACCGCCGGCCCCTCGATCCGTCGGGTCTGAGGGGGTCTGCCATGGGCAGTTGGGGAGCGCGGAGGAACCTCACTAGCCGAGCGTAAAGGGAGGGTCCGACAACCGGCAATCCGTTAAACCGTGACGCGCCTCGCCCGGCGCAGGGCCGACAATCCGGTACGAATCATTGCAATGCCGCTGCGTGGTTGCGAGACTGGTTGCATGAGAACCGAACTCGCGCCGCTGTTCGCGGTGTCCGGCGCCCCGGGCGCCGGGAAGTCCGCAGTGTTCAGAGAGCTGGTCGGGGCCGCCGAGGGCATGGTGGTGGTCGACATCGACGAGCTGCTCGAGGAGGGGCGGCTCCTGGGCGTGCTCATCGCCGCGCCCGAGGCGGAGCCCGTCTGGCCCGCGTACCGGCGCATGTGGCGCCGGATCACCGACATGCCGCGCCGGGCGGGGCACCCGGTGCTGTTCCTCAGCCCCGACACCCCGAGCGACGTCGACGGGGCCGACGCGCACCTGCTGCTCGACTGCGCCGACGAGGCCCGGGCCGGGCGCCTCCAGTCGCGGGGCTGGAACCTGGACCAGATCTCGCTGGCCCTGGAGGACGCGCAGCTGTACCGGGCGCAGTTCGAGGCGGTCGTGTACACCGACGACGCCCCGCCCGCGGTGGTCGCCGGGCGGGTGCTGGAGTGGGCGAAGTCGTTCGCGGCCTGAGGGTCCGGCCCGCGCGGGTGCGGGCCCGCGCGGGCCGGGGCTTCAGGCGAGGGACTGGAGCTGGCCGATGGCGAACACCGCGGTGGCGTCCCCGCGCATGACCTTGCCCGGCCAGTCGGGGTCGGCGATGAGGCTGCGGCCCACGGCGATCAGGTCGAACTCGTCGTTCTCCATGCGGTCGAGGAGCTTGTCGATGCCGGTGGCGCCCGGCTTGAACGACATGCCCTGGGGGCCCGTGAACTCCCGGTCGAGGCCGACCGAGCCGACGGAGATCACGGGCTTGCCGGTGAGCTTCTTGGTCCAGCCCGCGAGGTTGAGGTCGCTGCCGTCGAACTCGGGGAGCCAGTAGCGGCGGGTGGAGGCGTGGAAGGCGTCGACGCCCGCGTCCGCGAGGGGCGCCAGGAGCTGCTCGAGCCGCTCGGGGGTGTCCGCCAGGCGGGCGTCGTAGGCGCCGCCCTTCCACTGCGAGAAGCGGAAGAGGACCGGGAATTCCGGCGAGACGGCGGCGCGGACGGCCGCGGCGACCTCGGCGGCGAAGCGGGTGCGGGAGCGGAGGTCGCCGCCGTAGGCGTCGGTGCGGTGGTTGGTCCCGGCCCAGAGGAACTCGTCGACGAGGTAGCCGTGGGCGCCGTGGATCTCGACGCCGTCGAAGCCGACGCGCTCCGCGTCGGCGGCGCTCGCGGCGAAGGCGGCGACCACGGCGTCGATGTCCGCCTGCGTCATGGCGCGGCCCTTGGGGGCGCCCGCCAGGTCGATGCCGGAGGGGCTGAGCACGTCGGCGTCGGGGACCGGGCCGGTCCAGGGGTCGCGCGTGGCGCCCACGTGCCACAGCTGCGCGGCGATCCGGCCGCCCGCCGCGTGCACGGCGTCGACCGCGCGCTTCCAGCCGGCGAGCTGCTCCTCGCCGTGGAGGCGCGGGACCTTCCTGCTCGCCCAGGTGCTCTCGTGGCCGATGTAGGCGCCCTCGGTGACGATGAGGCCGACGCCGCCCGCGGCCCGGCGGGCGTAGTAGGCGGCGACGTCCTCGCCGGGAATGCCTCCGGGCGAGAACTCCCTGGTCATGGGCGCCATGACGACGCGGTTGCGGAGTTCGAGGCCGTTGATCGCGTACGGGCGGGCGAGCAGTCGCTCGGCCCGCTTCCCGGTGGTCGTGCGGCTGTCGGTCACAGGTCGGCTCCTTGTGTACGTTGTATATGCCAGATACAACGTACACTGAAAGATACCGCGTCCACCACTGCTACGGTGTGACCACATCCGGGGAGGTGAAGGCGATGGCGGGCAAGGCGACCGAGGAGGCCACGCTCTGGGAGCGGCTCGAACGCCCCGCACGCGCGCCCCGCCAGCGCCTCAGCGGGCGGATCATCGCCGCGAAGGCCGTCGCGATCGCCGACGAGCAGGGCCTGTGCGCGGTCACCATGCGGAGCCTCGCGACGGCCCTCGAGGTCGCCCCGATGGCGGCCTACCGGTTCGTGGGCGGCAAGGACGACCTCTTTGCGCTCATGGTCAACGAGGTGTACGCCGAACTCGCGCTCCCCGAAGGGGAGTGGCGCGTGGTCCTGCGGGCCTTCGCCGAGCGGACCAGGGCGCTGATGCACCGCCACCGCTGGCTGGCCGAGCTCCCCCCGCACGCCGCCATGGCCCCGACCCCGAACCGGGTCCTGGCCGTCGACCGGGCGCTCGCCGCGCTCGACGGCCTCGGCCTGACGGTCGACGCGATGGCGGCGGCGGTGCGCGCCGTCGGGGCCTACGTCCACGGCGCGGCCGGCGAGGAGGTCGCGCTCGGGCAGGTCGTGGAGCAGTGCGGCCTGCGGGGCCGCGACGAGGTCCGCGAGGCGCTCGCCCCGCAGATGCGCTGGCTGCTCGGCACCGGGCGCTTCCCGGTCTACGAGCGCTACATCTACGAGGCCGGGTGCGCCGAGGACCCGCAGGAGGTCTTCGAGGCCGGGCTCGGACTCGTCCTCGACGGCATCGCCGCCCGCGTCGCCGCCGCGGGGGCGTGACCCGCGCCGCGCCTTCGTAGACTGCGTCGATGGAGATCATCGATGTCGAGCCCGGCGACCCCCGACTCACCGCCGAGCTGCTGCCGGTCCTATGCGAGCTGCGCCCGCACCTGACCGCCGAGTCCTTCGCCGAGGTGTACGACGAGGGGTACGAGCAGGGTCTGCGCTTCACCGGGGCGTACTGGCACGAGGGCGGCTGCGTCGGCGTGGCGGGCTGGCGCCTCGTGGTGAACACCCACCGGCTGCGGATGCTGTACGTCGACGACCTCGTCACCGCCGCTCGGGCGCGTTCGGCGGGGGTGGGGCGCGCGCTGCTGGCGCACCTGGAGGAGCGGGCCCGCGAACTCGGCTGCACCGCAATCGAACTCGACTCGGGCACGCACCGCCGCGACGCGCACCGGTTCTACATGCGCGAGCGGATGACCATCATGGGCTTCCACTTCGACAAGGCGCTCGACTAGGGGACGTAGGCGCGCCCGACGGCCGTTGCCGGGCCCCGCGGCCCGCTCGCCGCGTTGCCGGCGCTCCAGACGCGGCGCCGGTCCGAGGGGCCCCTCAGCCGGCGCCGTGCCAGGTGTTCCACAGCTGGGCGTAGGATCCGCCGGCGCGCAGGAGGTCGTCGTGGCCGCCCAGTTCGGCGAGGCTCCCCGCCTCGACGACGGCGATGCGGTCGGCGTCGTGGGCGGTGTGGAGGCGGTGGGCGATACCGATCACGGTGCGGCCCTTGAGGACCGCTGCGAGCGCTCGTTCGGTGTCCCTGGCGGCCCGGGGGTCGAGCATGGCCGTGGCCTCGTCGAGGATCACCACGTGGGGGTCGGCGAGGACGATCCGGGCGAGCGCGACCTGCTGGGCGGCGGCCGGGTCGAGCTCCTTCGCGGTGCCGCCGAGTTCGGCGTCGAGGTCGTCGGCCCAGGCCGCGCCGACGGCGGCCAGGGCGGCGGCGAGCTCGGCGTCGGTCGCGCCGGGCTTGGCGAGGGTCAGGTTGTCGCGCAGGGTCGCGGTGAAGACGTGGTGCTCCTGGGTCACGAGGGTGACGTGGCGGCGGCGCTCGTCCAGCGGCAGGAGCGCGACGTCGACGCCGCCGATGAGGACCTGGCCGCGCTGCGGGGCGTCGACGCCGGAGACGAGGCGGGCGATCGTGGACTTCCCGGCGCCGCTGGGGCCGACCACGGCCAGCCGCTCCCCCGCCGGGATCACCAGGTCGACGCCGTGGAGGACCTCGGGACCGGTCGGGTAGGCGAAGTGGACGCCGCGCAGTTCCACGGTCCCGTCCGCGGGGGTCGCGGCGGCGTCGGCCGGTTCGCCGGCGTCGGCCGCGGCCACGCCTTCGACGCGGGCGAACGACACGAAGCCGCGCTGGAGCCGCTCGACCATCATGAGCATGAAGTTGAGCGGGGTCATGACCTGGCGGGAGAGGACCGCGCAGGAGGCGACCTCGCCCAGGGTCGCGGCGCCGTCGAAGTAGAGCGCGCCGCCGATGACGAGCACGGCGGCGGCGGGGAGCACATAGGAGCTCTCGAGGGTCAGGAAGTAGATGCTGCGCAGGTAGAGCGTGTAGCGGTTGGCGCTCCAGTGCGCGGCGATCGCCTCGTCGCCGATGGTGTTGCGGGCCTGGGCGAGCCGGTGGAGCTCGGCGGTCCGGGCGCCGTCGGCGGTCGCCGAGAGCGCCTCGCCGGAGCGGGACTCGGTGCGGGCCTGGCGCAGGTACCCGGCGCGGGCGCGCCGGAGGTACCAGCGGGCGCCGAGGGCGATGAGCGGGACCGCCAGGAGCATGCAGAGCGCGAGGAGGGCGTTGACCCAGACCATCGCGGCGACGTAGACCAGCGCGGTCAGGACCGCCACGGCCGCTCGGGGCAGCACGTCGCGGATGAGGTTCCCGGACTCGGGGACGTCCACGGAGGTGCGGGTCATGAGGTCGCCGGAGCCGGCCTGCTCGGCGGTGTGGAGCGGCAGGCGCAGGCAGCGTTCGACGAAGCGCTCCCGCAGCCGGGCGGAGAGGCGTTCGCCGACGCGGTTGGCGGTGTAGGCGGCGGCCCAGGTGAGGGCGACGGCGGCGGCGATCGCGGCGGCCATGCCCGCGGCGAGCAGGTCGACGTCCCCGGCGCCTTCGCCCGCGGCGAGCGCGTCGATCATGCGTCCCATGAGGAGCGGCGCGGCGGTCGAGGCGCCCGCGGCGGCCACGCGCAGGGCGACCGCGACGCCGACGCGCGAGCGCTCGGACCGGAGCAGGTCGGCGAAGGCGCGGCGGACCTGTTCGGGCTCGGCGACGGGCAGTTCGGCGGTGCCGTGTTCGGCGGTCATGAGGGTTCCCGATCGGCCAGGGCCCGGCGGCAGAGCCGGGAGGGGGAGGGACCGCGGCGGAGACGGCCGGGTTCAGGGGCGATTGGCGGCGTGATCATGGGCGCTTCCGATCCGTTGCGGGCCGGGGGGCGGCGGGTGCGCTGCGGGCGGTCGCGGCGGCACTGCGTTCGGCGGCGGTCATGAGAGCTCCCTGTCGACCAGCGCCCGGTAGTCGGGCCTGGCGGCGGTGAGTGCGGCGTGGGTGCCGGTGGCGACGACCTTGCCGTCCTGGAGGAACGCGACGGCGTCGGCGCGGCCGAGCCACAGCGGCGAGGCGCTGGCGACGGCGGTGGTGCGCCGGCCCCTCGCGGCCGTGAGGCGCTCGGCGATCCTGGCCTCGGTGTGGGAGTCGACGGCGGAGGTGGGCTCGCGCAGGAGCAGGACCTCGGTGTCGGCGGCGAGGGCCCGGGCCAGGCGGAGCCGCTGGCGCTGGCCGCCGGAGAGGGTGCGGGCCTGGTTGTCGAGCACGGTCGCGAGGCCGTCGGGGAGGGCGTCGACGATGTCGTCGGCCGCGGCGGCGGTGACGGCGGCGCGGACCCGGTCGTGCCCGTCGCGGGCGGCCACGAGCGCTTCGAGGGTGCCCGCGAACAGGTAGGCGTCGTGGTCGGCGGGGAGGACGCGGCGGCGCAGCTCGTCGGGGTCGATGCGGGCGACGGGGACGGCGCCGAAGGTCGCCTCGGAGGGCTCCAGGCCGGCGAGGCGGTCGAAGACGGCCGCGGCGCTCTCGGCGTCGGCGGCGACGGCGGTGAGGCCGGGGGCGAGGGTGAGCCCGGACTCGGGGTCGTGGAGTTCGGCGCCCGCTTCGGGGCCGGGCAGCGGGTCGCGCGGGGTCTCGCGTTCGGGGAGGGCGAGGAGTTCGCAGACCTTGCCGCAGGCGACGCGGCCCTGGATGAGGGTCATGGCGGTGCCCATGAGCCAGCGCACGGGCAGGAGCAGGGCGGCCGTGTAGCCGAAGGCGGCGACCATCTGGCCCACGGTGATGTCGCCCGAGGCGACGAGGCGGGCCGACATCCACACCACCGCGCCGAGGAGGATCGCCGGGGCGCCTTCGGAGACGGCGTCGATCCAGGCGCCGGGGGCGGCGAGGCCGAAGCCGGAGCGCTTGAGGCGCTGGGAGTCGCGGCGGTAGGCGGCGTTGAAGCGGTCCTCGCCGCCGACGCCGCGCAGGACGCGCAGGCCCGCGACGATGTCGGTGGCGCGGCCGGTGATGGCGCCGACGTCCTCGCGGTAGGCGCGGTAGCGGGCCTGGAGGCGGCGCAGGAGCGGCCCGGTCATCGCGGCGACGGCGACGACGCCGAGGAGGACGGTGAGGCCGAGGGCCGCGGACATCTCGAACAGGAGCACCGCGACGGCGATGATCCCGGCCCCGCAGCCCATCGTGGGCGCGAGCGACTCGACGGCGCGGCCGATGCCGTTGACGTCGGTGATGCCGACGCTGACGACCGCGCCGGTGGTGGTGCGGCGCCGCAGGGACGCGCCGAGGCGGCCGGTCTTGCGGGTCGCGAGCTGGAGGACGCGGTACTCGGCGTCCTGGCGCCACCAGACGGTGAGGCGGTGGTGGACCACGATGCTCACGGCCGCCACGGAACCGGCCGCGGCGAGGGCGCCGGCCCAGGCGGCCAGGGCGCCCCAGTCGCGGGCCGCGATCCCGTCGTCCACGGCGCCGGTGAGGAAGATCGGCATGACCGGGACGAGGCCGAGGGAGAAGACCGCGGAGACCAGGACCGCGGCGGCGTGCGCCTTGCGGCGGGTGGCGAGCCACCGGAAGAGGGCCCAGGGGGTCGCGGGCGGGTCGCCGGGGTCGGCGACGGGGAGGTCGGGTGCGCGGAGGAGGGGCACCGGGCAACGGTAGCCAGGCGAGGATCGCCTCGGCAAGCGGTTAACAACATTCGTCCAGTATGTCCGGTCGGCGCCAGGGGAGGCCGGGTCGCCGAAGCGGGCCGCAGCGGCGCCGGGGCGGCCGGTCAGAGGCGGAGGCGGCTGAGCCAGCTCCGGCCGGCTTGCGGGGCCCGCTGGCCGCGGCGGGCGCCGACGAGGTCGACCACGGTGTCCACCAGCGTCTCCGGGCTGTTCGTCGCGGTGGCGGCGCGCGGGTGCGAGACGGCGCCCGGGTGGTCGGAGAAGAAGACCGCGGGGGTGGGGACGCCCGCGGCGATCATGCGGTCGAGGAGCCGGACCCCGGCCGTGTCGCCGCCGGGCTCGCGCTCGCGGCGCATGTCGGTGATGACGAGGTCGTAGGACCGGTCCCCCAGGGCGCGCACGGCCGCGTCGGTGGAGTCGACGGCGTCCACGGTGATCCCGGCGGTGCGGAGCAGGCGGATGAGCGGCTCGTTCCACTCCTGGTGGTCGTCGACCCACAGGATCGCGCCGCCCTGGAGGAGGTCGGCGGAGAGGGCGAGCCGGGTGGCGGCGCGCAGGCCGCGCCGGGTCTCGGCCGAGGGCGGCTGCTGGTAGGCGGAGGGCATCGCGTACGGCGGCAGCGGCACCGCTGCGGCGTAACCGGTCCGGTCGGCGGGCGGCGGCGGGGCGTGGCCGCCGCCGGGACGGGGGCGCTGGTAGGGCGGGGGCGGCACCTGGCGGGGCGCGGTCACGGGGGCGGGGGGCTCGCCGTTCGCGTCGTCGGAGGGCCGGTCGGCGGGCGGGGTGGGGAGCGACTTCGGGTCGGGAGCGGGATCGGACGGAGAGCCCTGCCTCGCATCAGGATCGGGCGTGTCGCCCCAGGCGTCGTCTTCCTCGCGGAGCCACGTCTCCTGGAACTCCTCGCCGCCGGACCCGTCGGCGGGCGGCGTGGCCGTCGGCGTCGAGCCCGGGCGGGCGTCGGGACCGTTCCTGGGGCGCCGCTTCGCCTCCCGGTCGGGCGTGCCGCCCCAGGGCCGGGCCTCGCGCGGCCACACCTTCCCGGGGGCCGCGGCGCCGGACCCGTCGCCGGTCGGCGCCGCACCGGCCGGGTCCGACTGGGACGGGAGCGGGGCGAACGGCGGCCAGGGCGTCTCGTGGACCGGGCCGCGCACGGCGGCCTGCTCGATGGCCTGCTGGGCGAGTTCGACGGTGACCCAAGGGGTCTCGACGCGCGTCATGCGCGGGGCCTGCTGGGAGAAGATGCGCTTGGCGACCGCCAGCGCGATGAAGCCGAAGCCGATCCACAGGAACGCCGGGAGCACCTTGATCAACTCGATCCAGATGGCTTCGCTCATCGAAGGCTCCAAAGAGGGGGTACCGGGTCGGGCGACTCCACCATAAACGGCCATCGCCACCGATCCGGTACCCCCTTGCCGCTCAATCGGTGAGCGCCTCGTACAGGGCGATCCAGCGGTCGGGCGGGACCAGGCCGACCGGCTGGTCGCGCGCGATGCCCGCCTCGGCGCACGCCCTGGACGCGGCCCGGGCGGGCACGGCACGCCGCAGCGAGGCCCAGAGCGAGCCGCCCACGCCCGAGAAGCCCAGCTCGACCAGGTCCCGGTAGTCGGGCAGGTCCGCCTCGGGCAGCAGGGGTTTCTGGCGCCGCCTGACGTGGATCACCGCGGCGTCCACGGCGGGCACGGGGCGGAACAGGCGGCGGCCGATCCGCATCCCGAGCTCGAGGCGGTGCTCGGGCCAGGCGGTCACCGCGAGCCTGCTCCAGCGGCCGTAGTCGCCGGTGTGCTTGCGCGCGAACTCGAGCTGGGTGACGAGCGCGGCCGAGACGAGGTGCCCCGCGTCCAGGCACCAGCGGACGATGTCGGTGGTGATGCCGAAGGGCGCGTTGGCGACCACGTGGAAGGGCTCGCGGGGCGGGCGCACGTCCCGGAAGTCGGCCTCGTGGCAGCGGAAGCGCTCGTGGTGCCCCAGGCGCGAGCGCAGGCGCTCGACGAAGTGGCGGTCCCTCTCGTAGGCGACGACGCGGCGGGCGCGGTCGAGCAGCGGCCGGGTGACCGCGCCGTCGCCGGGGCCGACCTCGACGACGAGGTCGTCGGGGCCCACGCCGGAGGAGGCGACGAGGCGGCGGGCCACGGCCGGGTCGGCGAGGAAGTTCTGGGACAGGGTCTTGCGGGTCGACGCGGTCCGGGCCTGCCGGGCGCGCGGGAACTGGCTGCGGGACATGGGAGTCCTCCATGCGGAGTGGTCGAATCAGGAACGTCGATTCGCCTAGGTCCCGGAAGGCACCGCAAAGGAACGGCCGTGGGCCGTGGAAGAGGCGCTGCGAGGGCCTAGGCCGTCGCGCGCAGCCTGATGTGGCACGGGCCGAACGCGACGCACACGCTCAGCCCAGGACTCCCGTACATGCGGCCCAGGATAGCCTCCCGACCCGGCGGCGTCGAACCGGTCTCAGTCGCGGCGGGCGCGCGGGATCGCCCCGGTGTCGCCGGTCGAGTAGCGGCCGGGCACGTGCAGGCGCAGCACCGCCTCGCCGGCCCAGTCGGGGACCGTGCCGAACCGGGAGGCGCCGGCCATGGCCAGGAAGGCGAGCGGCACCGTCCACAGCGCCGGCTGCGACAGCAGGATCGACAGGACGCCCGGCTCCAGGTCCAGGACCACCGAGGCGAGCGCGGCCCCGGTCGAGGACCCCGCGCCGACGAGGAGGCCGACGGCCGCGCCGGTCTCGGTGAGGCCGCGCCACCAGATGCCGAGCGTCAGCAGCGGGCAGAAGGTCGAGGCCGCGACCGCGAAGGCCCAGCCGACCAGGACGTTGATGTCGACCCCGGCGGCGGGCAGCGACAGCGCGACCGCCAGGGCGGTGCCGACCGCGACGCCCAGGCGCAGCCGGGAGAGCGAGCCGCCGAACAGGTCGTGCGACAGGCCCCCGGCGAGGGCGAGCAGGAGCCCCGAGGAGGTCGACAGGAACGCCGCGAACGCCCCGGCGGCGACCAGGGCGGTCAGGACCGCGCCGAGGACGCCGGGGGCGATCGCGCCGGGCACCAGGACCGGCACGACGTCGGTCTCCTCGGGGTCGGGGGTGACGACCCGGCCGAGGAGCCCGTAGACGACCGGGAACAGGTAGAACACGCTCAGCAGGACGATGACGCTGACGGCGACGCGCCGGGCCGCCCGGGCTCCCGCGACGGTGTGGAAGCGCATGACGACGTGCGGCAGGCCCATGGCGCCCAGCGTGGTCGCCACCAGGACCGAGACCGTGGCGAGCAGCGGGTGGCCCGAGCCGTCGAGGTCGAGGAGCGGCCGGGTCCAGTCGGGGTCGGCGGCCACGGGGTGGAGCGCGGCCTCGCGGCGCCCGGCCCCGGCCAGGACGACGAGGAAGACCGCGGGCCCGGCGATGAACGCGAGCTTCACGAGGTAGTGGAAGGCCTGCACGTAGGTGGCCGAGCGCATCCCGCCGACGGCGATGGTCGAGGAGACGACGAGGCCGGCGCCGATGACGCCGATCCAGTAGGGGATGCCCGAGACGAGTTCGAGCACGACCCCGGCGGCCTTGAACTGCGGCAGGAGGTACAGGAGCATGATCACGAGGACGACCAGGCCGCACATGCGGCGGATGCGCGGCGACCCGAGCCGGTACTCGGCGAAGTCCGGGACGGTGTAGGCGCCGCTGCGGCGCATCGGGCCGGCCACGAGCGCGGCGACGAGCACGTACCCGGCGGTGAAGCCCACGGCGTACCACATCGCGCCGACGCCGTTCTTGACCAGCAGCCCGGCCAGGCCGAGCACCGAGGCGGCCGAGACGTACTCCCCCGCGATGGCGAGGGCGTTCCAGCCGGGCACGATGCTGCGGGAGGCGACCAGGAAGTCCGGTGTGGAGCGGGCGGCGCGCACGCCCCAGACGCCGATGGCGACGCTGGCGGCGATCACCAGGCCGATGGCGGCCAGGCCGAGCATCAGGCCGCGTCCTCGGGGGCGGCGGCGTGGCCGTCCTCGATGCGCTCGGCGCGGCGCACGTGGGCGGCGGCGAGGGCGAGGAGGACCGGGTAGGGCGCGAAGAACAGGACGGCCCAGCCGAGGCGGCCCGGGGTGAGGACGGCGGCGGCCAGTAGGGCCGCGAGGGCGAGCAGGAGGCCGGCGGCGGTGCGGACGGCGAGGCGCCGCTGGCGGCGCAGGGCGCGTTCGGCCGCGGCGAGGTCGATCGCCGAGGAGGGGACGGGCGGGCGTCCGGCGAGGTGGGAGAGGCGGCCCATCGCGTCGGAGCCCCGGCGCTGGGCGAGCCGGGTCTGCGGGCTGGTGACGCGGGTCCGCTGGTTCACGGCGGCTCCGTTCGGACGGCGGGCGGGTGCGGGCTCATCGGCGTTCACTCCGGTTCGGGGAGAGGCGAGCGCAGCGAGCCGGCGGGCGGGGTGACGGGTGCACACTCATCGGCGTTCACTCCGGTTCGGGGAGAGGCGAGCGCAGCGAGCCGGCGGGCGGGGTGACGGGTGTGGGTTCATCGGCGCCCGCGCGCGGCTTCCAGGAGGCGGTCGCGCAGCTGCCGGGAGTGGCGGCGGCTCACCGGAACCTCGCCCGCGTCGGTCACGGCCACGAGCCCGGCCGTGGAGGTCACGCGGAGCTCGGTCACGGCCGCGAGGTTGATGAGGAAGGACCGGTGCGCGCGCACGAACCCGGCCGCGTCCCAGACCTGCTCGAGGTAGGTGAGGGACTGGCGCAGGAGGTGCGAGGCCCGCCCGGCGTCCTTCTGGGCGCAGTGGAGGCGCACGTAGTCGCCGTGGGCCTCGGCGTAGGCGATGTCATCGCGGCGCACGAAGACGGTGCGCCCGGCGAGTTCGACCTGGACGACGGCGAGGTCGTCGGCCTTGTCTCCCACGGCGGGCGGGCCGGGGCGGCGGCCGATGCGGGCCACGGCCTCGGCGAGGCGCTCGGGCCGGAAGGGCTTGAGCAGGTAGTCGGCCGCGCCGAGGCCGAAGGCCTCGACGGCGTGGTTGTCGTAGGCGGTGACGAACACGATCGCGGGCGGGTCCGAGAGGCGCTTGAGGATGCGCGCGACGTCCATGCCGGTGAGGCCGGGCATGGCGATGTCGAGGAAGGCCGCGTCGAAGGTGCCGCCGCCGAGGAGGCGCACCGCCTCGTCGCCGCCGGCGGCGACGAGGACGTCGCCGACGCTGGGCAGCTCGGCGAGCTGCGTGGCGAGTTCGGTGCGGGTCGACGGCTCGTCCTCGACGACGAGCACGCGCAGGAGGCTCATCGGCGCCCGCTCCGATCGGCGGCGGGGCGGGCGGGCCGGGTCCGGTGCGGGCGCGCAGCGCCCACGGTTTCGGGTGGCGGCGGGCGACGGGCGGGCGGATGCGGGCTCATGCGTGCACTCCTCGGGCGTAGCGGGGGATTCTCACGGTGGCCTTGGTCCCGGCGCCGGGCGCGGTGTCGAGCCACAGGCCGTACTCGGGGCCGTAGACGGCCCGCAGGCGCTTGTCCACGTTGGCCAGGCCGATGCGCCCCGAGCCCTGCCGGCTGCCGGTCAGGATCGCCTTGGCCGTCTCCGGTTCCATGCCCGCGCCGTCGTCCTCGATCTCGATGACGCACAGGGCGCCCTCGGAGAAGCCGCGCACGGCGATGTGGCCGGTGCCGGGCCGCGACTCGAAGCCGTGGCGGACGGCGTTCTCCACCAGCGGCTGGACCACCAGGAACGGGATGGGCACGGGCAGGACCTCCGGGGCGATGCGCACGGTGATGTCGAGGCGGTCGTCGAAGCGGGCCCGCTGGAGCTCGAGGTAGGTCTGCACCGCCTGGAGCTCGTCGGCCACGGTGGCGTAGTCGCCGGTGTTGGCGAAGGAGTACCGCAGGTAGTCCGAGAAGTCGGTGAGCAGTTCGCGGGCCCGCTCGGGGTCGGTGCGGGTGTGGGCGCTGATGGCGGCGAGGGCGTTGTGCATGAAGTGCGGGGAGATCTGGGCGCGGAGGGTGCGCAGGTCGGCGGCGGCGATGCGGTCGCGGGAGCGGTCGAGCTCGGCGTGGTCGAGCGCCGTGGCGACCAGGTGGGCGGCCTCGGCGAGCTCGGCGTCGCCGACGTCCCCTGCGAGGATCAGGCAGCCGACCACGTCGCCCGAGACCACCAGGGGGGCGGCCCGCAGCGGCGGGGCGGTGACCGGTTCGAGCACGTCGAGGGTCTCGACCAGGAGGCTCTGGGCCGCGTCGGCGTCGAGTCCCCCCGAGACGGCCAGGAGCCGTTCGCAGTCGGCGAGGGCGACCGCGTCGGCGGCGAGGAGCCGGGCGAGGCGCCGGGTGGCGGCCTGGGCCCCCTTGTCGGTGAGGCCGTCGGCGAGCGCCTCGCCGATCTGCCGCGAGAGCCGCAGGGCGGCCAGCGTCGCCGCGCCGCCGGCGCGCCGTCGCTGAGGGGATCGCGCGATCACCCGCTAACTGTAACGTGGGGCACATCGAGTGGCGGGGAGGGCCGGGTGGCCCTCCCCGCCTGGGACCGGCTCAGTGACTCACGGCCCGTTCGGAGCCCGCGCCGGTCAGCGCCCTCACCTGGAGGGTCTGGAACCGGTCGGTGCGGGACTCGTCGCTCGTCAGCGTGCCGACCACGGCGCAGACGAGACCGAGCGGGATGGACACCAAGCCCGGGTTCGACATCGGGAACCATGCGATGTCGACCCCAGCGCCGAGCAGCGAGTTTTCGGCTCCGGAGAACACCGGAGAGAACACGACCAGGGTGATGGAGATGATCAGGCCGCCGTAGATGCCCCACAGCGCGCCGCTGGTGTTGAACCGCTTCCAGAACAGGCTGAGCAGGAGCGTCGGCAGGTTCGCGGAGGCGGCCACGGCGAAGGCGAGTCCGACCAGGAACGCCACGTTGAGGTTCTGGGCGAAGATCGCCAGGACGATCGCGACGGCGCCGATGCCGATCGAGGCGAGCTTGGCGACGCCGACCTCTTGGCGCTCGGTGGCCTTCCCGCGCTTGATGACGCTGTTGTACAGGTCGTGCGCGAGCGACGAGGACGAGGCGATGACCAGGCCCGAGACCGTCGACAGGATCGCGGCGAACGCCGCCGAGGCGATGATCGCCAGCATGACCGCGCCGAGCGTCGATCCGCCCACGTCGCCGCCGACGACCTCCGCCAGCTGCGGCCCGGCGGTGTTCCCGGCCGCGTCCTGCGCGGTGATCGCCTCGTAGCCCACGATGGCGGCCGCGCCGAAGCCGAGCACGAGCGTCATCAGGTAGAAGGCGCCGATCAGGCCGATGCCCCAGTTGATGGACTTGCGCGCGATGCGGGCGTCGGGGACGGTGTAGAAGCGGATGAGCACGTGCGGGAGGCCGGCGGTGCCCAGGACCAGCGCGAGGCCGAGGCTGAGCAGGTCGAGCTTGTTCCACATGGTCTGGACCGCGTCGCCCGGGACCTCGACGCCGTAGCGCAGGCCCGGTTCGAGGAACGCCGCGCCCTGGCCGGAGGCCGCGGCGGCGTCGTCGAGCAGGCTCGAGACGTTGAAGCCGTACTGCCCCAGGACCATGATGGTGAGGATCGCCGCGCCGCCGACGAGCACGCAGGCCTGGAAGATCTGGACCCACGTGTTGCCCTTCATGCCGCCGAGGGCGACATAGAGGGTCATGATGAGGCCGACGAAGACGATGCCGACGATCTTGGCGGTGTCGGCGTCCATGCCCAGGAACGTCTGGCCCTCCTTGATGCCCAGCAGGAGCGCGATGAGCGCGCCCGCGCCGACCATCTGGGCGAGCAGGTAGAAGATCGAGACGCTCAGGGTGGAGACGGCCGCGGCGGTGCGGACCGGGCGCTGGCGCATCCGGAACGAGAGCACGTCGGCCATGGTGAACCGGCCGGTGTTGCGCAGCATCTCGGCGACCAGGAGGAGGGCCACGAGCCAGGCGACGAGGAAGCCGATGGAGTACAGGAACCCGTCGTAGCCGAACAGGGCGATCGTCCCGGCGATGCCGAGGAAGGAGGCCGCGGACATGTAGTCCGAGGCGATCGCGAAGCCGTTCTGCCAGGCGGAGAAGCTGCGGCCGCCGGAGTGGAAGTCGGTGGCGGTGCGGGTGTAGCGGTGGCCCCAGATGCTGATGCCGATGGTGACGGCCACGGTGAGCAGGAACAGGACCATCGTCAGGGTGCGGCCGGTGCCTTCGGCCTGGGCGAGGAAGTCCATCAGCGGTCCTCTCCGTAGTGGATGGCGTCGTGGAGCTCGGTCGCCTGCGGGTCGAAGTTCCGGGAGGCGTAGCGGGAGTAGCCCCAGGCGATGCCGAAGGTGGAGACGAACTGGCCCAGGCCGAGCAGGAGGGCGACGTTGACGTTGCCGAAGACGACGGTGCCCATGAAGTCGCGGGCGTAGGCGGACAGGAGGACGTACAGCAGGTACCAGGCGAAGAAAGCGAGGGTGGCGGGGACGATGAACCGGAACAGGCGGCGTTTGAGCTCGGTGAAGCGCGGGTCGTCGTAACTGGCCGCGAGCTGCTCGTCGGTGACCTCGGGCGGGGGTCCATCACGGGTGGGCGTTGCCATCGGGCCTTCCTCCTTGAAGGGTTGCCGTGCCGGCTCCGTGCGTGGTTCGGGTCGGCGCGGTGACGGGTTTACAAGGAACCTATGAGGCGCGCGGGACACTGAGAAGCATCGATGTGACGTGGGTCGCCGGAGTGTCGCCTTCCTGCGGCGAGGCGGCGACGGGGCGTCGGCGAACGGGCGGTGAGCGGTCGGCGAGCGGTCGTGCGGGCGAACGATGAATCCGGGGCGCGGTCCTCGTCTGAACGGGGAGAGGCATTGGAACCGAACGAAGGAGCAGCCCATGGCGAGCAAGATGATCTTCCTGAACCTGCCCGTGGCCGACCTGGCCGGGGCGAAGGCGTTCTATCAGGCGCTCGGCTGGACCATCAACCCGGAGTTCACCGACGAGAACGCGGCCTGCGCGGTGGTGGACGACAACATCTGCCTGATGCTGCTCACCAAGGACTTCTACACGACCTTCGCCGAGCGCCCGATCGCCGACACCGCGGCGTACTCGGCGGCGGCGTACGCGCTGGCGCTGCCGAGCCGGGAGGCGGTGGACGAGCTGACGGAGGCCGCGATCCAGGCCGGCGGCACCGAGGAGACGGCGAAGCAGGACCGGCGCGCCCAAGAGGCCGAGGTGGGCATGTACGGCCGGACGTTCCTGGACATCGACGGGCACCAGTGGGAGCCGTTCTACATGCCGTACGCGCAGTCGTAGGGCCCGTGTCCGGCGGCCGCCCCGCTCCGACCGGGGCGGCCGCCGGCGTGTTCGCAGGGCCGGTCCGGCGCCCTCAGGAGTGGACGCAGAACTCGTTGCCTTCGGGGTCGCCCATGACGACCCAGGTGGCGCCGCCCTCGTCGAAGCGGTCGCTCAGGCGCTCGCCGCCGAGGGCCTCGAGGCGCTCGACCTCGGCGTCGATGCGGTCGACGCCGACGTGCAGGTCCAGGTGGATCCGGTTCTTCACCGTCTTCGGCTCGGGCACGGCCTGGAAGAGCAGGCGCATGCCCTTGGTCCTGCCGGTCTCGGGGTCGGTCGGCGCGTCGGGGTCGTAGGCGGCCCCGAACTCCTTGAAGGCCCGGCGTCCGTCGACCTCGGTGAGCACGTCCTCCCCGATGAGCCCCTGGTCGAGGAGGCCCGCGATGATCCCGGAGTGGTCCTCGACCTGGTAGCCCATCGCCTCGGCCCAGAAGGCCGCGAGCCGGTGGGGGTCGGCGCAGTCGATGCAGATCTTGAAGTGAACAGCCATGGGGGCGAGCCTAGACGGAGGGTGCGACGGCCGCCCGCGATCGCGGGCGGCCGCGCCCGGTCAGGACTCGCGGTACTCGTTCGGGAGGCCGAACAGCGGGAAGAGCCGCGCGGTGTCGAGGAAGAAGTTGAGGCCGGCGATCTTGCCGTCCTCGGGTTCGAGGACCATGATCGACCACGGCGTCCACACGCCGGGCTCCCCGCTGGGCTTGTAGTGGCCGAAGGCCGGGAGGCCGTTGGCGCCCACCGGGACGAGCCTGGAGCCCCGGCAGGCCGAGCCGGTGCCAAGCATGAACTCGGCGACGCCCGCGTGCCCCTGGACCCACAGCGGGAACGGCGGCATCGAGAGCGCGACGTCCTGCGTGCACAGGGCCGTCAGCGCGTCCATGTCGTAGGCCTCGAAGGCGCTCACGTAGCCGTCGACGAGCTTGCGGGCCTCGGCGTCGTCGACCGCGTAGGCGTTCGCCGGCTGGGTGTGGACCTGCTCCATCGTGGCGCGGGCCCGCTGGAGGGCCGAGTTGACCGAGGCGGGGCTGAGGTGGAGCGCCTCGGCGGTCTCGGCGGCCGAGAAGCGCAGGACCTCGCGCATGAGCATCACCGCGCGCTGCTTGGCGGGCAGGTGCTGCACGGCCGCGACGAACGCGAGCCGCAGCGTGTCCTTGGCCTCGGCGGCGGCGGCCGGGTCGGCGCCGAAGGCCATCGAGTCGGGGATCGGCTCGACCCACAGGTAGTCGGGTTCGGGCGCGGGCAGGGGCGTGCCCGCGTCGGAGGCCGGGGCCAGGTCCATCGGCCGGGCCCGGCGCTGCGGGCCCTTGAGCATGTCCAGGCACACGTTGGTGGTGATCTTGTACAGCCACGAGCGCAGGGAGGAGCGCCCCTCGAAGGAGCCGTGCGATTTCCAGGCCCGGGTGAACGCCTCCTGGACGGCGTCCTCGGCCTCGAACGAGGAGCCGAGCATCCGGTACGCGTAGGCGCACAGTTCGCGGCGGTGCGGCTCGAACTCGGCCAGCACCTCGTCGTTGAGTGCAACGTTCATGTGCACAGCCTTGCACAGCCCACCGACATTCGGGAAGACGGTGCGCGAATGCCGCACCGCTGGTAGACAGGTGTCCGAAAACTCCCTTGTGGCACGAAGAAAGCGCTAGCGGGCCTTGCGGTGGTCGGCCATCCAGCGTTCGAACGCGTCCGCGCTCATCGGCTTGGCGAAGTGCCAGCCCTGCCCGGCGTGGCAGCCCCAGCCCTCCAGCTGCTTGCGGACCTTCTCGTCCTCGACGCCCTCGGCGACCACCTCGACGTCCAGGGCGCGGCCCAGGTCGATCGTGGTGGAGACGATCGCGGCGTTGTCCGGGTCGTCGCTGAGCGAGGTCACGAAGGACTTGTCGATCTTGATCTCGGTGACCGGGAGCCGGCGCAGGTGCTGCATGGAGGAGAAGCCGGTGCCGAAGTCGTCGAGGCTGATGCCCACGCCGAGGTCGGAGAGGCGCTGCACGTTGACGACGACGCGCCGCGGGTCGGCCATGAGCGCCGACTCGGTGATCTCCAGCTGGAGCTTCGCGGCGTTCACGCCGTACGCGTCGATCCGCTCGGTCAGGAAGTCGGTGAACTCCGGGGACTGGAGGTCGCGGACCGAGACGTTCACGGCCATGCGCAGGTCGTACCCGGCCTCGTTCCAGGACCGGAGCTGGCGCAGGGCGATGTCCACGACCCGCTCGGTGAGCATCCGCATCACCGAGGAGTGCTCGGCGGTCTCGATGATCTCGGCCGGATTGACGACGCCGCGCTCGGGGTGGTGGTAGCGCAGCAGGGCCTCGGCCCCGATGACCTCGCCGTCCCCGAGGCGCACCTGCGGCTGGTAGAAGAGGTTCACGCCGGGGGCGTCGGGGTGGTCGAGGGCGCGGCGCACGTCGCCGAGGAGCAGGAGCCGCTCGGGCGAGTGGTGGTCGAACTCGGGCGCGTAGCGGGCGAACGAGGAGGCGCGCTGCTTCGACTCGTACATCGCGATGTCGGCGTGGCGGAAGAGCGTCTGGAAGTCGGGGCCGTCGTCGGGGAAGACCGCGATGCCGACCGAGCCGTCCACCTCGACGCTGGCGTCGCCCAGGACGATCGGGGCGTCCAGGCGGGCGCGGATCTCGCGGGCGCACTCCATCGGGTCGGTCATGCCGTCGAGCTCGCCCCACACGAAGGCGAACTCGTCGCCGCCGAGGTGGGCGATGGCCTTGCCGGGCGGGATGTCGGTCCGGAAGCGCTTGGCGAGCTCGACCAGGAGCTGGTCGCCCACCTCGTGGCCGAGGGCCGAGTTGACGTCGGCGAAGCGGTCGAGGTCGAGGATGAGCACGGCCACGGCGGTGCCGGTCTCGGCGGCGTCGGTGATCTTGGCGTCGGCGAACTCCTGGAAGCCCTTGCGGTTGAGCAGGCCGGTGAGCGGGTCGCTGTCGGCCTCGCGCTCGCGGTCGGCGGCGGTCTGGAGGATGCGGTAGACGGCGAAGATGGAGATGGCGGAGGCCGCCACCAGCCACCAGGAGGCCATGGCCGCGGTGGCGAGGATCGGGGCGATCGCGACCTGCGTGGCGCGCAGCGCCCACTCGCTCTTGATCCACTGCCAGGTGAGGTCGGTCCAGGAGCCGCCGGTGCGCAGGGCCGACCGGGCGCCCACGAGGGCGCTGCTGACCAGGGGCCAGACCGCTCCGGCGGCGAAGACGGCGAGGAGCTGGGCCCAGGTGCCGTTCCAGGTCTCGCCGCCGGCGAGGAGGGTCCACACGTACCAGGCGGCGCACAGCGCGAGCGCCTGCTGCGAGACGTTGTAGACCGTCCGCCAGGCGGAGGCCTTGATCTGGACGCACAGGAGCACGACCGCGGCGGTCTGGACGATGACGGCGGGGATGAATCCCCAGGTGATCATCGTGGCGAGGACGTAGACGAGGTAGATCGAGGCGATCGGCGACATCCACAGCCCGCCCCAGCGGGTGGGGCGCAGCTCGGCGACGAGGGCGAGGCCGGCGGTGAGCCAGAAGGCGAAGGGCACGCCGAGCCAGCCGCCGTCGGGCGCCTCAGCGCGCGCGGCGGTGATGCCGACGCCGACGATCGCGCACACGGCGACCGCGGTCGTGAAGCCGTAATACCGGCCCGAGTGCTCTTTGGGCGCAGTGTTGCGCATGAGCGTCGTGGCCATATCGCTCCTCCCACTGCCACACCGGTCCCCGGTGACGCGCCAGAATCACCGAAGTCCGGTCGTGGCCGACTCCTCTGTCATATCGCGAATTCGGCTCCCGGACAACGCTGGGGGCACATGCGGCACACTTGTGACCAGGCGCGACATCCTCGTGACAGAAACCGTTATCCATTCGCCGGCGGCAGGGTACCCCGAGGTCGATTTCGGACTCGGCGGCCCGTTCGGGCACGCGGTCCGGCCGTTGGCACGGCAAGGGGCGAGCTTCCACAAGATGACTCTGCCTTGAAGTAACGAGGCTCCCCCCACCTCTGAATACGGATCGTTACCGATTTGTGATCATTCTGGTTCGGAGCCGACACTGTCCGTTTCGGGTTGCGACAATCCTTCGGACAGGAACCGCTCGAAGTCCTCGCCCTGAACGATCGGGACGCCGAGTTGTACGGCCTTGTCATATTTCGATCCTGGTTTGTCCCCCGCCACGACCGCGCCGGTCTTCTTCGAGACCGAGGAGGTGGTCTTGCCGCCGCGGGCCTTGACCGCGGCCGCGGCGCCCTCGCGGGTGTACCCCGGGATGCCGCCGGTGATGACCACGGTGAGGCCCTCGAGGGTCTGCGGGAGGACCTCGGACGGGTCGGGGGCGTCGTCGCGCATTCGCACGCCCGCCTCGCGCCACTGCTCGACGATCTCGCGGTGCCAGTCGACGGCGAACCAGTCCTTGATGGCGGCGGCGATGGTGGGCCCGACGCCGTCGACGGCGGCCGTCTCCTCCTCGCCCGCCTCCGCGATGCGGTCGAGGTCGCCGAAGTGCTCGGCGAGGGCCTGGGCGGCGACGGGGCCGACATGGCGGATGGAGAGGGCGTTGACCACGCGCCACAGGGGCTGCGACTTGGCCTTGTCGAGGTTCTGGAGCATCTCCTCCGCGTTCTTGCGGGGGAGGATCTCGCCGGTCTTCTTGTCGGGCTGCCTGGCGAAGGGCGTGACGACCTTGTCCTCGCCGGTCTTCGGGTCGGGCTTGGGGAGCCCGGAGTCGGGGTCGCGCACGACCACCCTGATCGGGAGGATCCGCTCGAGGGTGAGGTCGAAGACGCCGCCCTCGTTCTCGATCACCGGGTCCATGCCGAGGGGCTGGACGAGGGCGCTGCACGCGATGAAGCCCATGCGGTCGACGTCGAAGCACGAGCGGCCCGAGAGGTAGGCGAGGCGCTCGCGCAGCTGGCCGGGGCAGGAGCGGGCGTTGGGGCAGCGCAGGTCCACGTCGCCCTCGGCGGCGGGGGCGAGCACGGCGTCGCACTCGGGGCAGCGCTCGGGCATGGCGAACTCGGCCTCCGAGCCGTCGCGGGCGGCGGCGACGGGCGCGACGACCTCGGGGATGACGTCCCCGGCCTTGCGCACCACGACGGTGTCGCCGATCTTGACGCCCTTGGCCTTCACCTGGTCGGCGTTGTGGAGGGTCGCGAACTCGACCTCGGAGCCGGCCACGCGCACGGGCTCGAGCACGGCGTACGGGGTGGCGCGGCCGGTGCGGCCGATGGAGACCTTGATGTCGAGGAGCTTCGTGTTGACCTCCTCGGGCGGGAACTTGAAGGCCACCGCCCAGCGCGGGGTGCGCGAGGTCGCCCCCAGGCGCCGCTGCACCCCTAGCCGATCGATCTTGACGACCACGCCGTCGATCTCGTGGACGAGCGCGTGCCGCTGCGAGCCGAACTCCTCGATGTATGCGAAGACCTCGTCGACGGTGGCGACGACCCTCCAGTAGGGGCTGGTGGGCAGGCCCCAGGCGGCGAGCGCCTCGTAGGAGTGGGACTGGGACTTCGGCTCGAAGCCGCGCAGGGCGCCGAGGCCGTGGGCGATGAAGCTCAGGGGCCGCTCGGCGGTCTTGGCGGCGTCCTTCTGGCGCAGCGACCCGGCGGCGGCGTTGCGCGGGTTGGCGAAGGGGGCCTTGCCGGCCTCGACCTGGGACTCGTTGAGGCGCTCGAAGTCGGCGGTCGGGAAGTAGACCTCGCCGCGGACCTCCAGGAGCTCGGGCACGTCGAGGCCCTCGGCGGCGGTGAGCCGCCGGGGGATCGCGGCGATGGTGCGGACGTTCGCGGTGACGTCCTCGCCGGTGGTGCCGTCGCCGCGGGTGGCGGCGCGGACCAGGCGGCCCTGCTCGTAGACCAGGTCGACGGCGAGCCCGTCGATCTTGACCTCGCACAGGTACGGCTCGCCGGGAACCTCGGCGGTGATCCGGTCGGCCCAGGTCTGGACCTCCTCGACGCTGAAGACGTCCTGGAGGCTGAGCATCTTCTCCAGGTGGGTCACGGGCGTGAACGCCTCGGAGAAGGTGCCGACCTGCTCGGTGGGCGACTCGGCGTTCTTCAGTTCGGGGTGGGCGGTCTCGATGTCGACGAGCTCGTGCATGAGGTCGTCGAACTGGCTGTCCGAGACCGTGGGGGCGTCGTCGACGTAGTAGCGGCGGCGGTGCTCGGTGATCTCGGCGGCGAGCGCCTCGTGCCGGGCGCGCGCGGCCGCGAAGTCGGCGTCGTTCGATTCCTCGGTGCCGTCCAGGCCGGTCTCAGTGGTGCTCACGACCCCATTGTGTCAGCCGGGTCCGACGTTCCGGGGAGGCCGAAGCCTTACGCCAGCGGTCACCTTGCGTTCACGTTCTGCTTCCCCGTCGAACTCCTGGGGCCGGAAGGATCGGCCGCATACTGCCCCACCCCTCGACCGCCACGGTGATCCCCCGGTCGCCGTGCAGCACCGAAGGAGCCCGGTTTTGGCGACTCTGACCAGCGGCGGCACGAACCGCCGGAGCTTCCTGCGACGCAGCGCGACCGGTACGGGAGGCGGCCGCTTCGCCCTCGCCGCGGTCGAGGGCCTGGCCGCCCGCGCCGCGCTCGCCGAGGACGGCGGGCGCGACCGCGCCTGCCCCGGCAACGGCGGCTACGGCGAGCTGCGCGAGCTCACGCGCACCGACCCGGAGTCGGGGTTCTCCCAGACCCTGCGGCTGCCTGAAGAGTTCGACTTCGCGGTGTTCTCGGTGGCCGGCTCCCCGATGCGCGACGGCGCCCGCACCCCGCTCGCCCACGACGGCATGGCCTGCTTCCCGACCGGGCGGCGCGGCGAGTGGCGGCTGGTGCGCAACCACGAGGAGCGCTCGAAGCCCGGCGCCGGCGTCCCCGCCGGCAGTCCCGGGCGCCGCTACGACGCGCTGGGCGCGGGCGGGACCACGACGCTGAAGGTGCGCTGGCAGGACGGCGGGCCGCGCTTCGAGGAGGCCTGGCGGTCGCTGTCGGGCACGATCGTGAACCGCGCCGGCGGGCCGACCCCGTGGGGCTCGTGGCTCTCGTGCGAGGAGACCACCGCGGGCGCCCGCGCGGGCTGGGAGGCCGGCCACGGCTACGTGTTCGAGGTGCCCTCGGCCGAGGAGGGCGAGGCGGACCCGGTGCCGCTCAAGGCGATGGGCCGCTTCGCGCACGAGGCGGTGGCGGTGGACCCGCGCTCGGGCGCGGTCTACGAGACCGAGGACCAGGCCGCGGCCGGGTTCTACCGGTTCCTGCCGGAGGTGCCCGGCGACCTCGCCGAGGGCGGGCGGCTCCAGATGCTGAAGGTCGCGGACGCGTGGAACTACGACACGCGCACCGGCCAGCGGTCCGGGCGCGTCCTGTACGTCGAGTGGGTCGACATCGAGGAGGCCGACCCGGCCGGGGCCGAGGAGGACCCGCTCGCGGTGTTCAACCAGGGCTGGGCGCTCGGAGCGGCCGTCTTCGGGCGGCTCGAGGGCTGCTTCTACGGGGACGGCGCCGTCTACATCGCGTCGGCCTCGGGCGGCGACGAGGGCGAGGGCCAGCTGTGGGAGTACCGGCCGCGCGGCCGCGAGGGCGGCACGCTGAAGCTGGTGTTCGAGTCCCCCGACGCGGAGCTGCTGTCCGCTCCGGACGACGTCACCGTGTCCCCCGGCGGGAGCCTGATCCTGTGCGAGTCCGCCGCGATGCGGGGCCTGACGCGCGAGGGCGAGGTCTTCCCGCTGGTCGGCCACGAGGGCGCGGCCGAGTGGCGCGGCGCGACGTTCTCGCCCGACGGGAAGGTCCTGTTCGCGAACCTCCAGGGCGCGACCCGGGGCGAGCCCGGGGACCCGGCCCTGGAGCCGGGCCGGACGATCGCGATCTGGGGCCCGTGGGGCAAGGGCGTGCTGTAACCGAAGACCACCCTCCCGAGAGAGCCCGGCCGCGCGGCACGACCTACGCCGCGCGGCCGGGCCGTTCGGCGCTGCGGCCGCGTCCGGCGGCGTAGGCTGAATTCAGCGTTCGTTGAATTATCGTGCTACGGTGAATTCATCAACCGTTGAATTCCTTGGAGGCCCCGATGCCGCCCGCCCCCGCTGTATCCGTGGTCGACCTGGTGGTCGACCGCTCGAGGAAACCCGTGCTCAAGGGGGTCTCGACCTCCATCGCCGCCGGGTCCGTCACCGGCCTGCTCGGCCCCTCGGGCTCGGGCAAGACCACCTTCATCCGCGCCGTCGTGGGCACCCAGAAGGTCAAGTCCGGCACCGTCGAGGTCCTGGGCCGCCCCGCCGGGTCCAAGCCCCTGCGCCGCCGGCTCGCCTACGTCACCCAGGACGCCTCGATCTACCGCGACCTGTCCGTCAAGGCCAACGTCGCCTACTTCGCGGCGCTCTACGGAAAGGGCCGCCGCGAGGCCATGCGCGCCATCGAGCGCGTCGGGATGGGCGACCACGCCGACCACCTCGCCGGAAACCTCTCCGGCGGCCAGAAGACCCGCACCTCGCTGGCGTGCGCGCTCGTCATCGAACCCGAGGTCCTGATCCTCGACGAGCCCACCGTCGGGCTCGACCCGGTCATCCGCGAGGAGCTGTGGGACCGGTTCCGCGACCTCGCGCGACAGGGGGCGACCCTGCTCGTCTCCAGCCACGTCATGGACGAGGCCGACCGCTGCGACCGGCTCCTGCTGCTGCGCGAGGGCCGCTTCATCGCCGACGACACCCCGGCCGGCCTGCGCGCCGCCACCGGCACCGAGAACCTCGAGGCCGCCTTCCTCCACCTCATCCGCGAACTCGAGGAGGACGACTGACATGTCGCTCCGGATCACGTTCATCACCGCCGGGCGCGTCCTGCGCCAGCTCCTCAACGACCACCGCACGGTCGGGCTCGTCCTGGCCGTGCCCGCGCTCATCATCGCCCTCATCAGCGCCATCATGGACGACGCGCCGCAGGTCTTCGACAAGACCGGCCTGATCCTCCTGGCCGCCTTCCCGTTCATGCTCATGTTCATGATCACCTCGATCACGCTGCTGCGCGAGCGCACCGGCGGGACGCTGGAGCGGCTCATGACCACGCCGACCGGGAAGCTGGACCTGGTGGTGGGCTACGCGATCGCCTTCGGCGTCGCGGCGGCGGCCCAGACCGCCGTGGCCGCCGCGGTCGCGTTCCTGTTCCTCGGCCTCGATGCGGCCGGGCCGACGTGGGCCGTGTTCCTCATCTGCATCGTCACCGCCCTGTTCGGGATGGCGCTGGGGCTGTTCGTGTCCGCGTTCGCGACCACCGAGTTCCAGGCGGTGCAGTTCATGCCGGTGTTCGTGGTGCCGCAGCTGTTCCTGTGCGGGCTCATCTGGCCCGCCGACCAGATGGCCGGCTGGCTCCAGGGCGTCTCGGACGCGCTCCCGCTGACCTACGCGGTCAAGGCCCTCACCGAGGTCCAGCTCAACCCCGAGGTCACCGGGGCCATGTGGGGCGACCTCGCCGTCGTGCTCGGTGCGGTCCTCGTCGCAACGGTGCTCGGAGCCGCGACGCTGCGGCGGCGCACGAACTAGGGTCGGCACGTGGCCAGAACCAAGCGCGCCGGACGGCGATCAGGGAATCCCGACACCAGGGCCGAGATCCTGGCCGCCGCCCGGCGCCTGTTCGCCGAGGAGGGCTTCGAGTCGGTCTCCATGCGGCGCATCGCCGGCGAGGCCGGGGTCGACCCCTCGCTGATCCACCACTACTTCGGGTCGAAGGACGAGCTGTTCCTGGCCGCGATCGAGCTGCCGCTGGACCCGGCCCCCGAGGTCGCGGCCGTCCTCAAGGGAGGCGAGCTCGAGGGCGCGGGCGGGCGGCTCATGCACGCGTTCGTCGCGATCTGGGACGGGCCGCACCAGCAGAAGCTCCTCGCCGTGGTCCGCTCCAGCCTCTCGAAGCCGGCCATGTCCTTCGTGCTCAAGCAGCTGTTCGAGCACCGGATCGTCAAGACCATCGAGGAGACCCTCGGCGACCAGGTCGACCACATACCGGTGCGGGCGAGCTTCGTCGCCACCCAGGTCTTCGGACTCGTCGTGGCCCGGTACATCCTCAAGCTCGAGCCGGTCGCCTCGCTCGACCGGGCCGAGCTGGCCGCGACCATCGGGCCGACCATCGACCGGTACCTGACGATGCCGGTGGAGCACCTCGTCGCCGAGGGCTGAGCCGCTATAGGGCGACGCCGAAGGCGGAGCCGACGAGGTAGGTGACGACCATCGTGGCCGCGCCGACCCCCATGATCCGCAGCATCGCCGGGCCCTTCGCGGCACCGCCGAGCTTCGCGGAGGTGTAGCCGGTCAGCGCCAGCGCGGCCACCACCGCGAGGGCGCAGCCCCAGACGCGGAAGCCCTCCGGCAGCAGCGTGATCGCCAGCAGCGGCAGGAGCGCGCCGCAGGTGAAGCTGAGGAACGAGGAGACCGCGGCGTGCCAGGGGTTGGTGAGGTCGTCGGGGTCGAGCCCGAACTCGATGACGGCGTGGGCGCGCAGCGGGTCCTCTTCGGAGAGCTCGCGGGCGGCCTCGTGCGCGGTCTCGTCGGAGAGGCCGCGCTCCTCGAGGCTGGCGGCGAGCTCGTCCACGGCCCCGTCGGGGTTCGCGGCGAGTTCGCGCCGCTCGGTCGCGACCAGGCTGGCCTCGGTGTCGCGCTGGGTGGAGACGGAGGTGTACTCGCCGCCGGCCATGGAGAAGGCCCCGGCGACCAGGCCCGCGACGCCCGAGATGAGGATGGTGGAGCGGTCGGCGGTCGCCCCGGCGACGCCGATGACGATGCCCGCGACCGAGACGATGCCGTCGTTGGCGCCGAGGACGCCGGCCCGGAGCCAGTTGAGGCGGCTCCCCAGCGAGCCGGGCCCGTCGCCGCCCGTGCCGTGCGCGCCGTCCTCGTGCGCATGGCCTTCATGTCCGACTCGCGCTGCCATTGCACAAGTGAACCACAAAGGTTGCACCGAGTGGAGGTTCTCACAGCGGTCGTTGAATTGCACCGACATGGGCGAAATACCCGGCAGCGACGGTATTGATTCCACATCGGACACTTCCCATCCCGGTCGGGGGCCGCTATCGTCGCAATCCCTCCGATGAGAAGGGGCTCACTTCATGAGCGATCCCGCAGACACCCCCGCTCCGCGGCCCGACGACGCCGAAGCGCGTCCCGCCGAGGACGCGCCATCGCAGGCCGAGGCGCCGGACGCGGCGCCGGACACGGCGCACGAGCCGCCGCACGCCCCCGAGGCCGCTCCCGGACCGCGTCACGCGGCCCCGGTCGAGCAGCCCGGCGCCGCCGCGCCGCCCCCCGCCCACCCGCAGACCGCCCCGCCGCAGCAGCTGACGCCGGAGCAGGCGGCCAGGCAGGCCGCGTACTACCGGCACCTGAACGGACCGGCGCCGATGCTCCCGCCGAACCCGCGGTGGCACCGGCCCGAGCTCAGCACCGGGCAGTCCGCGCTCCTGCTCGCGATCGCGGTGGCGCTCTTCGGCGCCTGGGCCGCGTTCCCCGGCGGCGGCGTCGGCATCGGCCTGTCGATCACCGGCATCGCGCTCGTGGCCGTGCCGCTCGCGCTCGGGGACCCGAGGGACCTGGTCCCGCGGCTGCCGGGCGCGGTGCTGGTCGCGGCCCTGTGGTCGGTCGCGGCCGTCCGCGACGCGGGCTGGGTCGTCGCGCTCTGCTCGCTCGCCGCGTTCGCGCTCACGCCAGTGGTCCTCGCCCCGCAGCGCCGCTTCGGCGGCAACGCGATCATGCTGTGCCTCGGCTGGCTCGAAGGACTCGCCGAGTCCTTCAGATGGGCGAAGCGGACCCGGCGCGGCAGGGACGGCGGGAGCGCCGGCACCATGCGCGGCCTGTGGACCGCGCTGGTCACGGTCGGGCTCCTGGTGGTCTTCGGCGGCCTCTTCGCCGCCGCCGACTCCACGTTCGCGGACCTGGTGGCGGGGCTGATGCCCGAACTGAACCCCGTCGAGGTCTTCCTGCGGCTCATGCTCGCGGCGATCCTGTTCCCGCTGGCGGTGGTGTGGATCTACGCGGCGATCGCCAAGCCGCGGTTCGACGGCGAGGGGCGCGGCGACCACCGCACCGTCTCGCGCTTCGAGCTCGCGATCCCGCTGGGGGCGCTGAACCTCCTGTTCGCGGCGTTCATCGCGGTCCAGCTGCGGGTGTACGTCGGCGGCGAGGACTACGTGCGGGAGACCGCCGGGCTCACGTTCGCCGAGTACGCCCGGCAGGGCTTCTGGCAGCTGGGCTTCGTCGCCTTCCTGACCCTGACCGTCATCGCGGTCGCGGCGTGGCTGGCGCCCAAGCGCGCCAAGGAGGACCGGTGGACGGTCCGCCTCCTGCTGGGGCCGCTGGGCCTGATGTCCCTGGTGGTCGTCGCCTCGGCGCTGTACCGGATGTACACGTACTTCGAGACGTTCGGCCTGACCCGACTGCGGGTGTGGGTGTTCACCGTCGAGATCTGGCTGGCGGTCCTGTTCGCGCTGGTGCTGGTGTGCTGCTGGAAGCTGCGCGCGACATGGCTGCCGCGCGCGGTCCTCGCCTCGGGCGCGCTGGCGCTGCTGGGCCTGGCCGCGGCGAACCCGGACGCGCTCATCGCCCGGTACAACATCGACCACGACCACACCCTCGACGTGCACTACCTGCAAGGGCTCTCGAACGACGCGGTGCCGGAGTTGGCGGCGCTGAGCGGCGAGGACCGGGAGTGCGTGCTGAACTCGTTCGCGGCCGAGCGCGACGAACGCGACTTCATGGCCTGGAACCTCGGCTACCAGCGGGCGGGCGGCCTGCTGCCGAAGTGGGACGGCGACTGGGGGGCCTGCCGCGGCGGGGACGACTCCGACTCCGCCTTCGAGGACCCCGGATACGAGGACCCCGTCCGTCCGGGCGAGACCGAGCCGGAGGTCGAGGAGACCACGGCCGCCGAGGCGACCGACCCGGCTCCCGCGGCGAGCGGGTTCTTCCACTGGGACACCTGCGCCATGTACGACCTCGGCATGGTGACCGAGCTGTTCGGCACCTCCGCGAAGGGCGACCGCGGCGTCGTGCCCGACGACCCCTCCCAGTACGCCGAGGACCTCGCCCCCGACCTCGGCCGCGGGTACCGCGTCCTGCACTGCGGCTACTACGGCCCGGGAATGGACTACCTGATGGTCGAGACGTACCAGTGGCCGTCGGCCGACGACGCCCTGGGCGGCGTCCAGGCCATGCAGGCCGACCAGGAGAGCAGCGGGATCTACGACGTCGCGCCGACCACGGCCGGGTACGTCGCGACCCAGGACTCGGACACGGGCACGTACGAGTACGCGGCGGCCGTCGGCGAGACCGTGGTCGTGGTGAGCCTGTCCGGCTCGGGGCTCGTCGAAGGCGCCGAGCCGGTCTGCGCGGACCTGGTCGACCAGTCGTACGCGCTCTACGGGGAGTTCGCGTAGCAGGGCGCGGCGGGCCGGGGCCCGCCGCGCCGCTCTTCGAGCGCACGGCCTGGGCCTGACCGGGACGGGCCGCCATTCGCACACGCGTACTGGACGCCCGCGGCGTCCGGTTTGCGGCCTCCCTTGGGGGCGAATAGGTTCGGGGGATGCTGCGAGTGATCGGCGCGGGGCTCCCGCGCACCGGGACCATGACCCTCAAGAGCGCCTTGGAGACCCTGCTGGGCGCGCCGTGCCACCACATGTCCGAGGTGTTCCAGCGCGTGGAGACCGACCCGCCCGCGTTCCTCGCGGCCGCGCGCGGCGAGCGGACCGACTGGGACGCGATCCTGGCTGGCTACGCGGCCGCCGTCGACTGGCCGGCCTCGGCGTTCCACGCCGAGCTCGCCGAGCGCTACCCGGACGCGATCGTGGTGATGTCGCGCCGCGACAGCTTCGACACCTGGTGGAAGAGCTGCAACGACACCATCTTCACGGGCATGGACACCGGCGAATACGCCACCAGCGCATGGCGGGCCATGATCGACGCGGTCTGGGAGAAGTCCTTCGGGAACGCCCCGCGCTCCGACCGGGACGCGGTGGAGGCGGCGTACCACCGGTACCACGAGCGGGTGCGGGAGACGGTGCCCGCGGAGCGGCTGGTGGAGTTCACGACCGGCGCGGGCTGGGGGCCGCTGTGCGACGCGCTCGGCCTGCCCGTCCCGGACGAGCCGTTCCCGTACCTGAACACGACGCGGGAGTGGCACGAGCGGACCGGGGAGGTGCCGCCGGGCGGCGTGCCGGGGCCGGGCGGGTCCTGACGGAGACCGCGCAGACCTCGGGTCCGGACCCCGCCGCCGAAAGGAAGGCCGCGGGGGCGGGCCCCCGACGGGCCCGGAAGCGCGGGTGCCGAGGCCCGGGCGGGTCCTGACGGGGGCCGCGCAGACCTCGGGTCCGGACCCCGCTACCGGAAGAAGGGCCGCGGGTGCGGGCCGCGCCGCCGGAGGCGCGGGTGCCGGAGGACGTGCCGTCCGCGTTCCCGAGGGCACCTCGCCGCCGGGGCCGGAAGGGTTCCGAAAGCGAGGTCAGCCGTGGAGGCGCTTGGCGGCCTCGCGGCTCGCCTCCATCGCGAAGCGGGCGTACTCGGGGCTCGCCCCGGCCATGCCGCAGGTGGTCGCGATGCCGACTTGGCGCGGCAGCTGCTCGGGGGCGAACCCGAGCCGGTGCCACAGGCCCTGGACGCGGTCGGCCGCGGCCTTGTCGACGCCCGGCTGCGGCTGCCCGAGCGGCGGGACGACGCCCGCGACGAGGCGCCCGCCGCCGTCCAGGTACTCCCCCAGGGCGTCCACTTTCGGCACGTCGTCGAGGTCGACCAGGGTCAGGTCGATCGAGAGCGCCTGCGCCCCGGCCTCCCGCAGGAGCTTGACCGGCACGTCGGGGGCGCAGCAGTGGACGACCAGGGGGACGCCGATCGCCTCGGCGACCTCCCGGAGCCGGTCGCGGGCCACCTCGACCGGCACGCGCCGGTAGAAGTCGAGGCCCGACTCGGTGTTGACGCGGCCCGCGAGCGCGGCGGGCAGGCTCGGCTCGTCGAGCTGGACCGACAGGGCCGCGTTCGGCATCCGCGCCTGGGCGGCGGCGATGTGGCCGCGCAGGCCCTCGGCGAGGGAGGCGGTGAGGTCGGCGACCGCGCCGGGGTCGGCGAGCATGGCGCCGCCGGTGCGGCGCCACAGGTTCGCGGCGAGGGTGAACGGGCCGACGGCGGTGAGCCGGACGGGGCCGTCCGCGCCGGTCCCGTGGAGGGCGTCGAGGTCGCGTTCGAGGAAGTCGGCGGCGCGGCGGGCGTCGCGCCCGGGCAGGTCGGCCATCTCCCAGCGGAAGGCCCACCACTGGACGGGCAGGCCTTCGAGGAGGGCCGCGCCGCGGCCGATCATGTCGGCGCCGAGGCCCCGGTCGGGCAGTTCGGGCAGGTAGGGCCAGTCGGGGAGCTCGCCGAAGACGACGTTGACGGCCTCCTCCACGTCGGTCCCCGGCAGGGACCCGACGCCGGTGGCCACGCCCGAGGGCAGCGCGCGATCGGCGTCAGACACGGGCCGACCCGGGGGTGCTCATGGTGCGGCGGTCCACGGCGGCGGCGCTCCGGCCGGCGCCGGTCGCAGCAGCGCCGTTCACCGCGGGGCCGCTCCCGTCGCTGCCGGTCGTGACGACACCGGTCGCCTCGGCGCTGCCGAACGCTTCGGGGCCGGTCTCGGCCGTGTCCGTTTCAACCGTGCCTGTTTCAACCGTGCCCGTCTCGACTGTGCCGGTCTCGACCGTGCCCGCTTCGACCGTGCCCGCCTCGTCGATGGTGCCGGAGGCGAGGACGGCGTCGCCGTCGGCCGCGTCGGGGTCGTAGACGACGAGGGCCTGCCCGGCGGCGACGCCGAACGCGGGCTTGCGCAGGCGCGCGGTGAGGCCGTGCCCGTCGGCGGTGACGAGGGCCGGGTAGACCTCGCCGTGGGCGCGCAGCTGGACCTCGGCGTCGAAGGACCCGGTCCGCTCGGGGGCGAGCCAGACCGGCGCGCCGGTGCGGATGCGGTCGACGCGCAGGGCCTCGCGGGGCCCGACCCGGACGCGGTTGTCGACCGGGGTGATCGACAGGACGTAGCGGGGCCGGCCGTCGGCGGCGGGGCGCTTGAGGCCGAGGCCGTGGCGCTGGCCGACGGTGAACTGGTGGGCGCCGTCGTGGCTGCCGAGGACCTCGCCGGTGGCCGCGTCCACGATCTCGCCCTGCGCGGCGCCCAGCCGGTTCTTGAGGAACCCGGCGGTGTCGCCGTCGGCGATGAAGCAGATGTCGTGGCTGTCGGGCTTGCGGGCGACGGCCAGCCCGCGGGTCTCGGCCTCGGCGCGCACCTGGTCCTTGGGGGTGTCGCCGAGCGGGAAGAGCGAGTGGGCGAGCTGGGCGGGGGTGAGGACGGCGAGGACGTAGGACTGGTCCTTGCCGGGGTCGACGGCGCGGCGCAGGAGGCCGTCCTCGCCCTTGCGGGCGTAGTGGCCGGTGGCGACGGCGTCGAAGCCGAGGGCCATGGCGCGGTCGAGGACGGCGGCGAACTTGATCTTCTCGTTGCAGCGCAGGCACGGGTTGGGGGTGCGCCCGTTGGCGTACTCGGCGTAGAAGTCCTCGACGACGTCCTCGTGGAAGCGCTCGGCCATGTCCCACACGTAGAAGGGGATGCCGATGACGTCGGCGGCGCGGCGCGCGTCGCGGGAGTCCTCGATGGTGCAGCAGCCGCGGGCCCCGGTCCGGTAGGTCTGGGGGTTCTTGGACAGCGCCAGGTGGACGCCGGTGACGTCGTGCCCGGCCTCGACGGCGCGGGCGGCGGCCACGGCCGAGTCGACGCCGCCGCTCATGGCGGCCAGTACTCGCAGTTTCACGCTGTCAACCTTAACCGTGCCTCGGTTCCGTACGGCTCACGCTTCGGTCCCGCGGGGCCGGCGCCCGACTTCCGCGGTGTTCATGAGAGCCCGGCGGTCTTCGCGCGCCGGACGGCCTCGGGCACGGCGGCGAGCAGGGCGTCGACGTCGGCCTTCGTGGTGGACCAGCCCAGCGTGAACCGCAGGGAGGAGCGGGCGTCGTCGGGGCCGGCGCCCATCGCCAGCAGCACGTGGGAGGGCTGGGCGATCCCGGCCGAGCAGGCCGAGCCTGTGGCGCATTCGACACCGGCGGCGTCCAGGAGCATCAGGAGCGCGTCGCCTTCGCAGCCGGGGAAGGAGAAGTGGGCGTTGCCGGGCAGCCGCGAGTCGGGGTCGCCGTTGTAGATCGCCTCGGGGACCAGTTCGCGGACGCCCGCGACGAGGCCGTCGCGCAGCAGCGCGAGCCGCTGGGACTCGGTCTCGCGGGTGCGCACGGCGTGGTCGACGGCCTCGGCGAGCGCGGCGATGCCGGGCACGTCGAGGGTGCCGGATCGGATCTCGCGCTCCTGGCCGCCGCCGTGGAGGAGCGGGACGGCCTTGACGTCGCGGCGCAGCAGCAGCGCACCGGTGCCGGTGGGGCCGCCGAGCTTGTGGCCGGAGAGGGCGAGGGCGGCGGCGCCGGAGGCGGCGAAGTCGACGGGCACGTGGCCGACGGCCTGGATGGCGTCGGTGTGGACGGGGACGCCGCGGGCTTCGGCGAGGGCCGCGATCTCGGCGACCGGCTGGAGGGTGCCGACCTCGTTGTTGGCCCACATGCAGGTGAGGACGGTGATCTCGTCGCCGCGGGTGTCGAGGAGCTCGGCGAGGACGGCGGTGTCGACGCGGCCGAGCTTGTCGACCGGGAGTTCGGCGACGTCGGCCCGCTCGTGGTCGCCGAGCCAGGCGACGGCGTCGGCGACGGCGTGGTGCTCGATCGCGGTGGTGACCACGAGGTTGCGGCCTTCGGCGCGGCGGGCCCAGTGGACGCCTTTGACGGCGAGGTTGTCGGCCTCGGTGCCGGAGCCGGTGAAGATCACCTCCCCGGGTTTCGCGCCCAGCGCCTCGCTGATGCGTTCGCGGGCCTCTTCGACGGTGCGGCGGGCGGTGCGCCCGGAGCCGTGGAGGGAGGAGGCGTTGCCGAGTGCGAGTGCGGTGCGCACGTACGCGTCGAGCGCTTGGGGGAGCATCGGCGTGGTGGCGGCGTGATCGAGATAGGCCATGGCCTCTCCAGTCTACGGCGCGTTCCGGCCCGCGCCCTCCGGCAGCGGCGCCGGGCGGGGCGGGGGCGGGGTCGTTCCGGTCCGTGGGACCGCTCCTCGGCGTCGCGACCTGTCGCCGTCTCACACCATGGTGCACCCGAGCTAGAATCTGACGAATCCTCCTACCTTTCCGGTGGTGAGGAGTCGCCGCCCCCGAGACCGGGTGCCGAGGAGTGCGGACTCTTCCGTCCCGAGTCGAGAGAAAGTGTGTGCCGATGACGCCAGAGCTCGCCGAAGCGCTTCGCACTGGGCCGTTCCACACTGCTCTGCGCATCGCCATCCAGACCAGCGGGCTCGGTCTCGACCGCATCCGCCACCGCCTCGCCATGCGGGGCATCACCGTCTCCACGACGAGCCTGAGCTACTGGCAGTCGGGGCGCTCGCGCCCCGAGCGCGCCGAGTCCCTGGCGGCCGTGACCGCCCTCGAAGACCTCCTCGAACTGCCCGCCGGGTCGCTGCGGGTCCTGCTCGGCCCCAAGCGGGCCCGCGGGCCGCGCTCGATCCGGGGGCAGCTTCCCCGGCCGGACGCGGTGCTCGGCGGGGACGCGGTGCGCGAGCTGTGCGACCAGGTCCCGGCGTCCCGGGAGCACACCCTCGACATCCTCAGCCAGCAGGTGATCGTGCACGTCGACTCGCAGTGGCAGGAGTCGGTGTTCGAGCTGTCGATGCTGGTGCGCGCCAGGCGCGACGACGTGGACCGGTACATCCTGCTCTACCGGGGCGACGAGGGCTGCGACATCGACGACATCGAGTTCAAGCCGGTGCGCGACTGCACGGTGCCGAACGTGCTGCGGCACCCGGAGGCGCCGGTGGCGCTGGCGGAGATCGTGTTCGACACGCCGCTGCCGCGGGGGGCGACGCACCTGTTCGAGATCGTGGTGCAGGGCAACGGCGGGGTCTCCAGCGGGCACGGGAACGCGTTCCGGTACCCGGTGGACCAGTACTCGCTCCAGGTGCGGTTCGCGCCGGACGCGATCCCGAAGCGGGTGTACCGCTTCGCGCAGTCGAGCCTCCAGCGGGAGAAGCGCGAGACCGGGGACCTCCAGCTGGGGCCGAACCACACGGTGGCGCTGGCGGAGCCGGTCCCGAGGCCGGGCGCGTTGGGCATCGGCTGGGACGCCGAATGACCCAGGTCCTGTAGGCATAAGAAAGGGCGCCCGCGGCTCTCGGCCGCGGGCGCCCTTCGCGTTGCGCTAGTCCCGGGTGCCCCGGAACTTGTCGACGGCCCACCAGGCTCCGGGGAGCAGGAGCGCGGCGAAGACGAGCTTGGCGGCGTCGCCGGCGAGGAACGGGAGCATGCCCGCGCCGAGGGCGTCGGCGGCGCCCATGTCGAGGGCCATGGCCAGGTAGGGGACGCCGAAGGCGTACATGATGGCGTTGCCGACGACCATGAGGCCGACGGTCCGCAGGATGGTGCGGTCGGCGCCGCGCTTGGCGAGGAAGCCGACCGCGACGGCGGCGGCGAGGAAGCCGATGATGTAGCCGAAGGTCGGCATGGCGTAGCCGGAGGTGCCCTCGGTGAACCAGGGGACGCCCGCGGCGCCGGCGGCGAGGTAGAGCGCGAGGGTCAGGCCCGCGCGGAGCGGGCCGTAGGCGGCGCCGACGAGGAGCACGGTGAACGTGGTGAGCACGAACGGGACCGGGCTGATCTGCGGGATGGTGAACGCGATCTGCGCCGAGGCGCCGATGGCGGCGGCGCCGCCGAGCACGAGCACGGCGTCGCGCGCGACGGCGAGGGCGCGCGAGCGGGCGGGCAGGAGATCGGCGAGCACGCCGGGCGCGGCAATCGCGGCAGCTGAGGCGACCATGGCGGATTCCTCCAACATCATCTGTAGGTTCCATATAACGAGGAGCTGGGGGAAGCCTAACCCACCGTTGTTACGACAACATGAAGGCCCATCCGAACGAGACCCCCGAACGGCGCCCCGCATCACCGGGACCCGCCGAGCGAAACCCGCGATCGGCGCCGCACTCCACCGGCACCTGCCCGAATGAAACTCATGATCAGGGCGGCACCCCACCCCTGTCACACCCCCGAGGCACCATCGAACCGGGGGCGCCTCCGACCGCCCGTTTTACACCGATAGCCGCGAACCGCCCGAATCAACCGCACACCCCCGGGCCGCCGGTCACACCCCCGAGCGATCATCGAACCGGGGCGACACCGAAGCCGACCATCAATCGCATTCCGTGTCGGCTTCCCGACACAGCGCGATCGGCACGTTGTCCCGCCCTCCACCCCGGCCTTACGCTGCGGAGAGCGGTGGGCGCCCTCAGTCCCCCCACCGTGCTCGGAGCCGCCGTGACCTCTCTCGAGACCGCCGCCGCCGAAGACCTGCCCGACGGCATGCCGTACCACCGCGAGACCCGCCACGACCCGCCCGCCGCGCTCCTGGCGCTCCAGGACCAGCCGCTGCGGCGCATGAGGTACTACCCCGACGGCGCCGAAGGCTGGCTCGTCACCGGCCACGCCGCCGCCCGCGCGGTCCTCTCCGACCCCCGCTTCATCGTCGGCGAGCGCTTCGTCCGCTCCCCCACCGAGCTGCCGCACTTCTTCGTGTCCTCCTCCGAGCACGTGCCGCCCGGTTTCTTCTTCTTCTACGATCCGCCCGACCACACCCGCCTGCGCCGCAAGGTCACCGGCGTCTTCACCCTCAACCGCATGCGAGCGCTGAGCGCGCGCATCGCCGACATCGTCGACGAGCGCGTCGCGGCGCTGCGGGACGCGGGCAGCGGCGCCGACCTGGTGCGCGAGTTCGCCCTGCCCGTCCCCTCGCTGGTCATCTGCGAGATGCTCGGCGTCCCGTACGCCGACCGCGACGACTTCCAGCGCACCTCCAACGACATCTTCGACCAGTCCCTGCCGGTCGCGAAGCGCAACGAGGCCTCGATGGAGCTGTTCGGCTACGTCCACGGGCTCGTCCCCGCCAAGCGCGCCGCGCCCGGCGACGACCTGCTCAGCACGCTGGCCGCCGACGCCGACCTCACCGACGACGAGGTCGGCGGCATCGGCATGATCCTGCTGCTGGGCGGCCACGAGACCACCGCGAACATGTTCGGCCTGGGCACGCTCGCGCTGCTCGAGCACCCCGGCCAGCTGGCCCGGCTGCGCGCCGAGCCCGGCCTCATGGAGGGGGCGGTCGAGGAGCTGCTGCGGTACCTGACCGTGGCTCACGCGGGCATGATGCGGATCGTGAAGGAGGACGCCGAGATCGACGGCCGGCTCCTGCGCGCGGGCGAGTACGTGACCGTGGCGCCGCACGCGGTCAACCGCGACCCGTCCCGCTTCGACCGGCCCGACGAGCTCGATCTCGGCCGGGACGCCCAGGGGCACATGGCCTTCGGGCACGGCGTGCACCAGTGCGTGGGCCAGCAGCTCGCCCGCGTCGAGATGCGCATCGGCTTCGCGAAGCTCCTGGAGGCGTTCCCCGGTCTGCGCCTGGCCGTGCCTCCCGAGGAGGTCCCGCTGCGCACCGACATGTTCATCTACGGGGTCGACTCGCTCCCGGTGGCCTGGTAGGAGGCGCGATGAGGATCACCGCCGACAGGGAGCGGTGCGCCAGCGCGGGCATGTGCGCGCTGACGGCGCCGGGCGTCTTCGACCAGGACGACGAGGACGGCCGCGTGGTCGTGCTGAACGGGGAGCCGGTGGGCGGGGACGCGGCCGACGCGGTCGACCTGTGCCCCTCGGGCGCGCTGAGCGCGGCGGACGGGTAGCGCCTCGGGGAGGTGCCGGCCCGGGTGGGATTCGAACCCGCACGGGTCTCCGACTGGACATGCGACGGCCCGGCCGCCCTTTCGAGCGGCCGGGCCGGTGCGTCGTCCTACTTGCGCTTGTCGATCTCCTCGAGCGCCTGCGGGAGGACCTGGAAGAGGTCGCCCACGACGCCGAAGTCGGCCATGCCGAAGATCGGGGCGTCGGCGTCCTTGTTGACGGCCACGATCACCCGCGAGGTCTGCATGCCCGCCCGGTGCTGGATCGCGCCCGAGATGCCGGCCGCGACGTACAGCTGCGGGCTCACGGTGGTGCCGGTCTGGCCCACCTGGAACTTGTGCGGGTAGTAGCCCGCGTCGGTCGCCGCGCGCGAGGCGCCGACCGCGCCGCCCAGGGAGTCGGCGACCTTCTCGATGAGCGCGAAGTCGTCCGAGGAGCCCACGCCGCGCCCGCCCGAGACGACGATGCGCGCCTCGGCCAGGTTCGGCCGGTCCCCCGCGGGCTCGTCGACCCGCTCGGTGATCCGCACGCGCTTGTCGGCGTCGGACACGGACGCCGCGACGTTCTCGACCGCGGGCGATCCGGGGGCCGGGGCGGGCTCGGTCGTCCCGGTCTTGACGGTGGCGAGTGTGAAGCCCTTGGTGGCCTTCGAGGTCACCAAGGTCGCGCCCGCGAAGGCGTCCTGCTTCGCGGTCCCGTCGGCCTCCAGGCCGGAGACGTCGGTGAGCAGGCCGTTCTCGAGCGCCACCGCCACGCGGGCGGCGAGGGCCTTGCCCTCGTCGGTGCTCGGCAGCAGGAAGAAGCCGGGCGCGGCCTGGCGCGCGAGGTCGATGAGGACGGTCGCCTTCGGGTCCACGAAGTAGTCGGCGGCCTCGGGGGCGTCGACGCGGTAGACCTTCGCGGCGCCGTACTCGCCCGCGAGGCCCTCGGCGGCGTCGTCGAAGGCGACGGCCGAGACGTCGCCGAGGGTGCGCGCGAGGGTGAGGACCTCGGCGGCGTGCTTGCCGGAGTTCGGTACGTACACGAGGATGTCGGTCATGGTGGTCTCCAGGTCTCGAATCCGGCTCAGATGAACTTCTCGGCGGCGAGGAACTCGGCGAGGGCGGTGCCGCCCTGGCCCTCGTCGGTGACGATCTGGCCGGCGCTGCGCGGGGGCCGGTCGGCGGCCTCGAGGACCTCGTTCTGCGCGGCGGCCGGTCCGGCGGCCTCGACGCCGAGGTCGGCGAGGGTGAGCGTCTCGACGGGCTTGCGCTTGGCGGCCATGATGCCCTTGAGCGACGGGTAGCGCGGGGTGTTGATGGTGTCCCAGACCGAGACGATGGCCGGGAGGTTCGCGGTCATCACGTCGTAGCCGTTGGTCCGCTGGTGCTCCACGGTGACGGCGGTGCCGTCGGTGTCGATCTTGCGGACGCCGGTGAGGGCGGGGGCGCCGGTGCGCGCGGCGAGGAGCTGCGGCATGACGCCCATGTTGGAGTCGGTGGACTCGGCGCCGGCGATCACGAGGTCCCATTCGAGGCGGCCGAGGGCCGCGGCGAGGATCGCGGAGGTGGTGAGGGCGTCGGAGCCGCCGACGGCGTCGTCCTCGATGTGGATCGCCTTGTCGGCGCCCATGGCGAGGGTCTTGCGCACGGTCTCCGTGGCCTGTCCGGGGCCGAGGGTGAGGACGGTGACCTCGCCGCCGTGGGCCTCTTTGAGCTGGAGGGCGGCTTCGACGGCGTATTCGTCGAGCTCTCCCATGACGTTGTTGGCGCCGTTGCGGTCCACCCGCATCTGGGCGTCCAGCTGTCTCGCGAGCCCCGAGTCAGGGACCTGCTTGACCAGAACCACGATGTTCATCGACAACCTCCGAGGTCGTACTTGGCCACACCGATCCCCTGCTCGCGAGCGTCTCGCGGGCCGCGAATCGGCTCAGGCGTCTTGGCTGAACTATATCTTACGAAGTTACTTACGAGTAACACCCCGAGGCGTTGTTGTCCCGGGCGCGGCGGACAGGCATGATTGGACCATGGTCCGCGCGTTCCTGTTCTTGTTCCTGGCGCACTTGGCGCTGGTCATCGCCGCGCTCGCCGACTGCCTCGGCGGTGAGCACGCGCCCAGGAAGCTGACGCGTGCCTGGTGGGTGCTCATCATCCTGTTCCTGCCGGTCGCCGGCGGGATCCTGTGGTTCGCCGTGGGGCGGGCCCGTCCGCCGCGCCCGGCGGGTCCCGGCAAGTCCGGGAACGCGAGGGGGCCGCGGCATCCGAACGGGCCGATCGCGCCCGACGACGACCCGGACTTCCTCCGCGACATCGACCGGCGCCTGCGCGACGACAACAAGGAGGACTAGGCCGACTTCTCGCGCCGGGGGCGGATCGCCCTCCGCGGGGTGGCCTTGGTCCTCGGGACCAGTGTGGGGTTCACGTTGCGTCGCACCACGTCGGCGGTGATCTCCACCTTCGCGACCTCGTCGGCGCGCGAGGGGATCTCGAACATCACCGGCTGGAGGACCTCCTCCATGATGGCCCGCAGCCCGCGGGCCCCGGTGCCGCGCAGCAGCGCCGACTCCACGATCGGCTCCAGCGCGTCCGGGGCGAACTCGAGTTCGACGCCGTCGAGTTCGAGCAGGCGCTGGTACTGCTTGACCAGGGCGTTCTTGGGTTCGGTGAGGATGCGCAGCAGCGCCGCCTCGTCGAGGTGGTCCACGGTGGTCAGGATCGGCAGGCGACCGACCATCTCGGGGATGAGCCCGTACTTCAGCAGGTCGTCGGGCATGACCTGCGAGACGATGGCGTCGTCGGCGGCCTCGGCCTCGTGCAGCGGGGCGGTGAAGCCGACGGTGCGCTTGCCGATGCGGCCCTTGATGATCTCCTCGATCCCGGCGAAGGCCCCGCCGCAGATGAAGAGGATGTTCGTGGTGTCGATCTGGATGTGCTCCTGGTGCGGGTGCTTGCGCCCGCCCTGCGGCGGCACCGAGGCGAGGGTGCCCTCCAGGATCTTCAGGAGCGCCTGCTGCACGCCCTCGCCGGAGACGTCGCGGGTGATCGAGGGGTTCTCGGCCTTGCGCCCGGCCTTGTCGATCTCGTCGATGTAGATGATGCCGGTCTCGGCGCGCTTGACGTCGAAGTCGGCGGCCTGGATGAGCTTGAGGAGGATGTTCTCGACGTCGTCGCCGACGTACCCGGCCTCGGTCAGGGCGGTCGCGTCGGCGATCGCGAACGGCACGTCCAGCATCCTGGCGAGGGTCTGGGCCAGGTGGGTCTTGCCCGAGCCGGTGGGGCCGACCATGAGGATGTTCGACTTCTGGAGCTCGACGTGGTCGGCGCCGCTCCTGGCGGCGTTCAGCTCGTCGAGCTGGACGCGCTTGTAGTGGTTGTAGACCGCCACGGCGAGGGAGCGCTTGGCGTGGTCCTGGCCGATGACCCACTGGTCGAGGAACTCGACGATCTCCTTGGGCTTGGGCAGGTCCTCCCAGGCGACCTCGGCGTCCTCGGCGAACTCCTCTTCGATGATCTCGTTGCACAGGTCGATGCACTCGTCGCAGATGTAGACGTTGTTCGGTCCGGCGATGAGCTTGCGCACCTGGCGCTGCGACTTCGAGCAGAACGAGCACTTCAAGATCTCGCTGTCACCCAGGCGTGGTGCCATCGCGGTGACTCCTTCCCTCGGCGGGGTCCGCAGGACCCGTCTGCCGCAGTATCGGCGCTGCTTGCGGGCCGCGCGTCGGCCCCGTGTGCGTGCTTGCTCCGTTGATTCAGGACGAACCGGTGTCTCGATCCAGTATTTCGCATTTACGGCCACAGCGCTAGAGCCGTTCTGAAGCCTGGCGTCCGACGCCAGCGCCACGGTATCGCGGCGGGGCTGCTTCCGGGGGCGATCTCGATCAGGGAGGGGCTCGGTCGTCCGGGGAGGCGCGGCGGGCCGGGCAGCCCGCCGCGCTCCGGTGCTGGTGCGCTACGCGGCCGCTTCGGCCGGCAGGGCGTTCTTCTTGCGGTAGGTCAGGACGTTGTCGACGATGCCGTACTCGACGGCCTCCTCGGCGGTGAAGATCTTGTCGCGCTCGATGTCGCGGCGGACCTTGTCGACGGCCTGGCCGGTGTGGCGGGCGAGGATCTTCTCCAGCTGGTCGCGCATCCGCATGATCTCGCGGGCCTGGATCTCCATGTCGGAGGCCTGCCCGAAGGTGCCCTCGGTGGCCGGCTGGTGGATGATCACGCGGGAGTTCGGCAGCGCGGTGCGCTTGCCGGGGGTCCCGGCCGCGAGCAGCACGGCGGCGGCCGAGGCGGCCTGGCCCATGCACACGGTCTGGATGTCCGGGCGCACGTACTGCATGGTGTCGTAGATGGCCATGAGCGCGGTGAGCGAGCCGCCGGGCGAGTTGATGTACATGATGATGTCCCGGTCGGGGTCGTTGCCCTCGAGGACGATCAGCTGGCTCATGATGTCGTTGGCCGAGGTGTCGTCGACCGGGGACCCCAGGAAGATGATCCGGTCTTCGAACATCTTGTTGTACGGGTTCATCTCCTTGACCCCGTACGAGGTCTTCTCGGTGAACGACGGCACGATGTACCTGGCCCTCGGGTCGAATCCCCCGGACTGCGCTCCCGATTGTGCGTGGATGTCCATCATCTGGCTCCCCCTGTTCCTTCTAGTTGGCCTCGGCGGGGACGTCGGCCACCCGCTTGACGACGTGGTCGATGAAGCCGTAGTCCTTCGCCTCGGCGGCGGTGAACCAGCGGTCGCGGTCGGAGTCGCGCTCGATCTCCTCGATCGTGCGGCCGGTGTGCTCGGCGACGCGCTCCTGGAACATCTGCTTGGTGTAGAGCATCTGCTCGGCGAGGATCGCAACGTCGGAGGCGGTGCCGCCGATGCCGCCCGAGGGCTGGTGCATCATGATGCGCGCGTGCGGGAGGGCGTAGCGCTTGCCCGCGGTGCCGGCGCACAGGAGCAGCTGGCCCATGGAGGCGGCCATGCCCATGCCGACGGTCTGGACGTCGTTCTTGATGTACTGCATGGTGTCGTAGATGGCCATGCCGTCGTACACCGAGCCGCCGGGCGAGTTGATGTAGAGCTTGATGTCGCGCTGGTCGTCCTCGGCCTCGAGGAGGAGCAGCTGGGCGCACAGGCGGTTGGCGATCTCCGAGTTGACGTCCGAGCCCAGGAACAGGATGTGCTCCTTGAGGAGACGGTCGAAGACCATGCCGTCCAGGTCGGGCGAGGCGCCGCTGCCGCCGCGACGGGCGACCGCGTTGACGACGTCCCTCTCCAGCTGCGAGGAGAATGGATTCGAATGCTCCATGTCTTGCACCTTCATTCTGTCTCGGCGATATGCACTCGGCTTTGCGGTTACCAATCCAGACCTTAGCCCGTCACGGCGACGATCGGACGCGACCGGGCGCCGTGTTCGCTGCGAGCGGAGCGGGTCTCGCCCCGGGGCCCATCGTGGAGCGCCGCGGGCGGGCGCGCCCGGGCGGGAGGCGCGTCCCGGAGGCCCGATCGGGGCGCTCGAGAGGGCCTGCCGGAGGGATCGCGGAGGCCGATCGGAGGCGTTCGGATTTTCAGATGAAACCCCAGCTCAAGGATTACTGTCGCGCTCTAGTGTCGCGCTCCAGGAACGTCTGCTAAGGTCAGGCAAGCGCTTCATCACGTGACTTGGCACACGTGGGGCGCCACCCCCGAACGCGCGGCCCTCGCCGGGCGGACACGGGACACCGGACCGGCACTCCGGCCGACATCGACCCCCGTTCCCCGAAGAGAGAACCTCAATGAAGAGAAGACTCGTGATCACCGCCGGTGCGGCGGTCCTGCCCCTCGGCGCCTGCGGCTTCATCGGCGACGGCGGCGAGGGCGACGGCGAGACCGTCAAGTTCTGGCTGTCCGGCGACGCCAACCAGGGCGGCGGCTTCCAGGCCATGGCCGACAAGTACTTCGAGGAGACCGGCGTCACGGTCGACATCGACGACATCCCGTACGACGACTTCAACACCCGCCTGCGCAACGCCGCCCAGGCCGACGGCCTGCCCGACCTCGCCCGCGTCACCGCGATCGACCCGATCTGGATGGACCGGCTCGAAGACCTCGGCGGCGTCGCGAGCGAGCACGGCGTCATGGAGAGCCTCCTGGCCGAGAACCGGGACGGCGAGGTCCCGGCCTTCCTCACCGACCTCACCGCCGTGGGCCTCTACGTCAACAAGACCCTCTTCGACCAGGCCGGGGTCGCCTACCCGACCGCCCCGGACGGCCTGTGGACCTGGGACGGGTTCATCTCGGCCGTCAAAGAGGTCAAGGCCGCCACCGGCGCCCGCTACGGCCTCGTGATGGACCCCTCCTCGCACCGCCTGCGCTCGCTCATGTACCAGTTCGGCAGCGACGGCTTCGTCCTCGGCGACGACTGCAGGTACACGACCGACGAGGCCGCCACCGCCGCGCTCGAGTTCTTCGCCTCGATCAACGACGACGACGTCATGCCCCGCTCGGTGTGGGTCTCCGGCGACGACCCGAACGCCCTGTTCAAGAGCGGCCAGGTCGCGGCCTACTACTCCGGCTCGTGGCAGGTGGCCGACTTCCAGGACAACATCGCCGACTTCGAGTGGGCCTCGGCGCTCATGCCCGCCCAGACGCGGCGCGCCACCAACCTCGGCGGCGGCTACATGGTCGTCTACAAGGGCGACAAGGCCCAGACCGCGCTCGACTTCGTCAACTGGCTCTTCACCGCCGAGAACTACACCGAGATCTGCGAGATCTCCGGGTTCCTGCCGGTGGTCCAGGGGCTCGACGTCGACTACGGGGCGGCGCAGGCCAGCTTCGACCTGTACAACGAGGAGATCGCGGCCTCCGACGACGTCTCGAGCGCCCAGGAGCGCACCGCCCTCGAGATGGTCTACGCGGGGCGGACCGCCGGCGGCGACGCCGATCCGCTCAAGGACGAGGCCGTCAAGCTCGCCAACGGCGAGCAGGACGTCCCCACCGCCATCGCGAACATCATCGCCTCCCTCGACGAGAACATCACCTGCGAGTAACCCTTGACGGCCACCGCCATCGACACCGAGCGCCGTACCGGACCGCGCCAGCGGCCCGGTGCGGCCCGCCGCGTCCGGTACCGGTACGCGCCGCTGGCCCTCGCCGGCGTCAACATCATCCTGTTCGGAGTGTTCTTCGTCTGGCCCGGCGGCCTGGGCCTGGTCTACTCCTTCACCGACTACACCGGCATCGGCGACTTCGACTTCATCGGCCTGGAGAACTACGAGAAGCTGTTCGGGGACCCGACGTTCTACCAGTCCCTGACCCGGACCCTCCTGTTCGCCGCCCTCAGCGTCCCGCTGATGTACGTCATGTCCCTGACGATCGCCTCGCTGCTGGTCAGCAACCACACCAAGGGCAAGGCCGCGGCGAAGATCGTGTTCTTCTTCCCGTGGCTCATCTCCCCCATCGTCGCCGGGGTCGTCTGGCGGTGGATGTTCGGCGAGAGCTTCGGCTTCGTCAACTACGTGATCGGGGAGCTCGGCGCGGACCCGCTGGCCTGGCAGACCGACCCCGACCTCGCCCTCATGGTCGTGGTCATGGCCGGGACCTGGGGCGGCACGGCGTTCAACATGCTGATCTTCATCGCCGCCCTCAAGAACGTGCCGCGCGCCTACTACGAGGCCGCCGAGATCGACGGCGCGAACGCCTGGCAGCGGTTCCGGCACATCACCCTGCCCTCGATCGCGCCCACCTCGTTCCTGGTCGTCCTGCTGTCCTCGCTGGGCGCCATGAAGGAGTTCGCGATGGTCCAGGCGCTCAACGGCGGCGGGCCGGGCACCTCGAACACCTTCCTCATCCAGTACATCTACGAGACCGGCTTCCAGCGGGCCGACGTCGGCTACGCCAGCGCCGTGTCGATGGTCCTGCTGGCCATCCTGCTGGCCATCGCACTGCTCCAGATGTGGGTCAACCGGAGGCGCGCCGCATGAGCACCACGACCGCACCCCCCGAGCAGGCGACGCGGCGCCGGCCCCGCAGGGCCCGGGAGTTCACGGCCGTCCCGCTGTCGCTCTTCATGTGGCTGCTGGCCGCGCTGTACGCGTTCCCGCTGGTCTGGTTCCTGCTGAGCGCCTTCAAGCCCGGCTCGGAGCTGTTCCAGTACCCGCTGACGATCCTCCCCGAGCACCCCACGGTCGCCGGGTTCGAGAAGGCCTGGGACCGGTTCGACTTCTTCCTGTACTTCTCCAACACGCTCGCCGTCGCCCTGACGACCACCGTGCTGACCGTGGTCGCCAGCGCCATGTGCGGGTACGCGCTGGCGAAGTACCAGGAGTCGCGCTGGATCAGGGTGTTCTTCGTGTGCGTCCTGGCCACGACGATGCTGCCGACCGAGGTCATCCTGTCGCCCACGTTCCTGGTCATCCGCGACCTGGGCATGTACGACACGATGGCGGGCCTGGTGGTGCCCTCGATCCTCACGGCCACGGGCGTGTTCATGTTCCGGCAGTTCTTCATCTCGATCCCGGACGACATCATCGAGGCGGCCCGGATCGACGGGGCGCGCGAGGTGGGGATCTTCTTCCGGATCATGCTGCCGATGTCGCGCCCGATCATCATGACGCTGGCGATCTTCTCGTTCCAGTGGCGCTGGAACGACTACGTGTGGCCGCTCATCGTCGTAGGCGACGAGCGGAAGTTCACGCTCCAGATCGCGCTGCGCTCGATCGTGGGGGCGGAGAACATCGACTGGCCGCTGCTGCTGGCCGCGTCGGTGATGTCGCTCCTGCCGCTGGTGCTGATCTTCGTCGTGTTCCAGAAGTACGTCATGAACGAGGACATCAATGCCGGACTCAAGGACTGAGTTCGCGGCGGCCGTGACGGCCGCCGCCGACCGGCGGGCGCGGGAGGTCCTGGCCGGGGTCGACGCCCTGGCGGCCTCCGACCCGCACCACCGCGCGGTCATGGGCGCCGCGAAGGCGCTCGTGGCCTGCGCGGTGAACCCGGCCTCCGAGCACTTCGGCTCGGAGGAGGCCGCGGCGGCCGCCGCCCGCCTGGTGGCGTTCCTGGCGGGAATGCAGGCCGAGAACGGCCTGTTCGACGGCGAGAACTTCGCGTCGCCGCCGGACACGGCGTTCACGGTCAACGACCTGTGCGACACGTACGCGCTCCTCGAAAGATCGAAGTCGCTGCGGCCGTTGGCCGAGGCGCTGGAGCGGATCGCGGGGGCCGCGGCCGAGCCGCTGCGGCTGGGCGGGGTGCACACCCCGAACCACCGGTGGGAGCTGAGCGCGGCGCTGGCGCGGCTGCACCGGCACTGGCCGGACGAGCGGCTGGTGGCGCGGGTGGACGAGTGGCTGGCCGAGGGCGTCGACATCGGCGCCGACGGGTGGTACTCGGAGCGGAGTGCGAACTACGCGCTGCACGTGTCGAACCCGTCGTTGACGGCGATCGGCGCGATCCTCGGGCGGCCGGAGCTGCTCGACGGCGCGGCCCGGAGCCTGGAGGCGATCGCCGCGGCGGCGCTGCCGGACGGCACCGTGGAGACGGTGCACTCCAGGCGGCAGGACCAGCGCGGGACGATCGCGCTGGCACCGTTCCTGATGCAGTTCCGGCGGTACGCGATCCAGCGGAACCGGGGCGACTTCGCGGCGATCGCGGCGGAACTCGAGGCCGGGCCGATCGCGTACCCGGCGGACGTGCTGGCGGAGATCCTGCTGGAACCGGCCCTGGCGGGGCCGCTGCCGAAGCCCGAGCCGCGGGGGCCGGGCACGACCGTGTCCGCGGAGTCGGGCCTGGCGGTGGTGCAGGACGGCGACTTCGCGGTGTCGGTCTACGGAGGCTCGGACTACGCGAAGCAAGGGCGGATCCGCTCGGGCCTGGCGACGAATCCGACGTTCCTGCGGGTGTTCGCAGGCGAGGCGGTCTTGGACTCGGTGCGGCTGTCGAGGGACTTCTTCGGGCTGGGCCCGTTCCGGGCGGAAGGGCTCGAGGCCGAGGGCGGGGCGTTCGCGCTGCGGGAGCGGGTGAGCGCGTCGTATTACGGGCCGCTGCCTGCGGAGCACCGCAGGCCCGGTGCCGATTACGCGCTGGTCGATGAGGGCAGGTTCTCGGCGGCGATGGACTTCGCGCACCGCCCGGCCCAGGAGGTCGCGCTAGAGACGAAGATCCGAGTCGAGGTCGATGCGGCGACGAAAGCGGTGCGACTCAAAGTCGAAGCGGCCCCGGGCCGGGTGCGGCAAGTGCTCGAACTGGCCTTCCGCGAAGGCGGCGAGTTCGAGGGCGTGCACCCGGTCGAAGACGGCTTCGAACTCGACGGCGCCACTGCCGCGTACCGCCGCGGCGGGGACCGCATCACGATCGAGGTCGACGGCGCGGGGACGTTCGCCCGCGGCTACCACCCCGGCGAGGACTACACGCACCTGTCGGGAACCGATGCCGCCCAAGGGGTCAAGCTCTATGTGACGGTTCCTCGCACCGGTCGCTGCACGGTGGTCCTGCGAGCCGGTTGACGAAGTCGCCCACCGAAGACCGACGCCGACGCGGTCCGAACACAATGCGGTTCGGTTCAAAGAGGTGTCGGCAGGAAAGTCCCTTGCAGAGCGTGGATTCATGATGGTGGGCGGTCACAGTCACGGTCACGGCGAGCGGCAACGAAGGGGTGGGCGGTTCCCGGGCCGGGCCTTTCGGCCTTCAGGTGGCGGTGGCCGGCGTGAGGGCGGGCGGCGACGAAGGCGTCCTCTTTGGGTGAGGTTGGTTCTCGGGGTGCGGGTGGCGGGTGACTCGGGGTCAGGGCGGGCAGCGACGACGGGGTGGTCGCGCCTGGGGGCGGGGTTTCGGCTTTGGGGTGGTGGAGGGGCACGGTCAGGGCGGGCGGCGACGGCGGGGTGGAGTGGGGTCAGGTCGGGGGCGTGTTGGTGGCTTTCGGGGTGTGGGCATGCTGGAGGGCCCGGCCCCTGTCGGGGTTCGGGCTGCGGGCCTGGTGGTGTGGTGTGGCCTCGCGTCCCCCAGCAGTCGCCTGCTGGGGCGGGGTAAGAACGGT
>NZ_JAJLQZ010000016.1 GCF_020991375.1 Glycomyces amatae
TGGGCCGCTGGGCCGCTGGGCCGCTGGGCCGCTGGGCCGCTGGGCCGCTGGGCCGCTGGGCCGCCGGGCCGCCGGGCCGCCGGGCCGCCGGGCCGCCGGCGCCGAAGACGGCGCTGCGGGCCCGGCCCTGCCGGGCCCGCAGCGCGGGAGTCGAGCTGATAGCTCTTGTTCGAGATATGTCGTTGTGCCAGTGGAGAAGGCGGTCGCTAGGAGGCGGTGACGAGCTCGGCGGGTTCGATGGCAGGCACGGCGGACTCGGCGTGGGCGCGGGCCAGCGGGACCGACAGCGCGAGCCCGGCCAGCGCCAGGCCGACGCCGACCAGGAGCGGGGCGGTCAGGCTCAACCCGGCCGACAGCGCGAGGCCGCCGAGCCAGGCGCCGTTGGCGTTGGCGAGGTTGAACGCCGCGTGGTGCAGCGAGGACGCCAGCGACGGGGCCTGGTGGGCGCCGTCGAGCAGCAGGCGCTGCATGATCGGGCCGACCAGCGAGGACGAGGTCGCCATGAGGAAGACCCCGCCGATCGCCAGGACCGGGTTGCCCATGGAGAAGAACATCATGAGCAGCACGGTCGCGATCGTGGTGAACGCGGCGAACAGGCCCTGGATCGGGGCGCGGTCGGCGACCTGGCCGCCGATGACGTTGCCGAGGGTCAGGCCGATGCCGAACACCGCGAGGGTGATCGCGATGGCGACCGCGTTCAGGCCGGTGACCTCCTCGAGGATCGGCGTGAGGTAGGTGTAGGCGGCGAACATGCCGCCGAAGCCGACCGCGCCGGTGACCAGCGGGAGCAGGACCTTCTTGGAGCGGATCGCGCGGATCTCGTCGGCGGCCCGGGTCGGGACGATCACGCCGCGGGTGTCGGGCACGGTGACCCAGACGGCGACGGCCGCCGCGAGGCCGAGCGCGGCGACGGCCGCGAAGATCCAGCGCCAGGAGACCTGGCCGACGATCAGGGCGCTGACGGGGACGCCGACGATCGTGGCGACGGTGAGGCCGGACATGATCCCCGCGATCGCGCGGGCGCGCCGCTCGTAGGAGACCAGGCTCGCGCCGACCACCGCGGCCGCGCCGAAGAACGCGCCGTGCGGCAGGCCCGCGAAGAACCGGGTGCCGAGCAGGAACCCGAAGTCGGGGGCCAGCGCGGTGGCGAGGTTCGCGGCGGCGAACCAGGCCAGCAGGCCGACCATGAGCGGCTTGCGGGGGACGCGGGTGGTGGCGACCGTCAGCAGCGGGGCGCCGAGGACGACGCCGACGGCGTAGGCCGAGACGGCCAGGCCGGCCTCGGCGAGCGAGACGCCCGAGGAGGCGGCCATCTGGGGCAGGATGCCCATGATGACGAACTCGGCGGTGCCGATGCCGAACGCGCCGATGGACATGGCGAACAGGGGCATGCGCATGGGAAAAGCAGCTCCGGGAAGACGTGGGAGGGTGAGAACGCTGAGGCTGTCACCGGCTGCTTCCTTGCCGAACCGGTCGCTGTTCAAGAACCGGGGGCGCGTGCGCCCCGTGAGTCCATCATAAGAACACTCGTCGGGCGAGTAAAAGTCCCGGAGGTGAAATCCCGGCGTGATGTCCGTCGCGGGCCGGTTACGCGCGCCGCACCGTCCCGCGACCGGTCGCGACCGATCCGCCGCGGGAGTCGGGAGCCTCCGGCTCGGGGCGGTCGCCGCGGCCGGCGAGGTACTTGGCGTAGGCAACGTCGCGGGCGTGGGCCGGGGTCTCGGTGATCAGCGGGACCCCCGACAGGAGCGGGGTCGACATGACCGTGCGCAGCCCCTCGTCGCCCAGCCTCCCCAGGCCCAGCGACTCGTGCCGGTCCCGGCGCGAGTCGCGCGGGTCCTTGCTGTCGTTGAGGTGCACCAGGCCGATCCGGCCGGGGCCGACGGCGGCGGTCAGCGCCCGGAGCGAGGCGTCGAGGCCCTCCGGGTCGGCCAGGTCCTCGCCCGCCGCGTGCAGGTGGCAGGTGTCGAGGCAGAGGCCGACCGCGTCGGTCCCCACGGCGTCGAGGTACTCCCCCGCGCTGCGCAGCGTCGACGCCGTCCAGTTGGCCCCGCCCGCGGTGGGCTCCACCAGGAGCCGGACCGAGGGCGGCGCCCCGTCGAGGACCCGGCGGAACACCGGGCCGAGGCGGCGCAGCGCGGCCGCCCGGTCGCCGTCGATCGAGGAGCCCGCGTGCACGACGACGCCCGCGGCGCCCAGGAGCCCGGCGGCGGCCATCGCCGTCCGCAGGTTCCCGACCGAGCGCTCGACGACCTCGGCCGCGGGCGAGGCGAGGTTCACCAGGTAGGCGGCGTGGACGAAGACCGGCCAGCCCTCGGCGGCGCACTGGCGCCGGAACTGCGCGGCGACGTCCTCGTCGACGCGCGGCGGCGCCCATCCCCGCGGGGACCCGACGAAGACCTGGAGGGTCTCGGCGCCGATCTCGGCGGCCTTGACCAGTCCCTTCCGGACCAGGCCTCCCGCCACGGGGACGTGCGCGCCGATCCGGTGCTCCACGGCGGCGGGGATCGCGTTCACGCCCAACGGTCCTCTCCCCTTCCGGCCGGGGGCCACTCTCGCGCACGGCCCGGTCGGCGCGGCCGCGGGGCCGTCGCGGACGGCGCTCCGGGCCCGCGGCGGGGCCCGGAGTCCGGGTGGGCCTTCTTCTGTAGGGCAGGCAGGACTTGAACCCGCGACCCAGGGATTATGAGTCCCCTGCTCTAACCAGCTGAGCTACTGCCCCGAGCGGGCAATATCCTCTCACACCGCGTGGCCGCGCGGTGGCCCCAGGGGAGCGGACGGACGAGACGGGGCACGACGCGTGCGGCGAAGTGTTGCAAGATATTCACAGGAGTCGAATCGTCCGGCAACGGGCGCGTGCGAGGCCAGGTCGGCGGCGTCCTGTCGCCGGTAACATCTGAGCCACATTCGCAACGGTTCTATAACGAGGCCTGCTCTTGTCGCCAAGGTCTCCTTAAGATGCGACTCACTCCCGCCGTTTCGTGTTTCTCGAACATCACACGCGACGGGTTCCGACGCCCAAACCTCCCGAGGGGGCCCATTGAGACGTGCAGTGCTGTTGCTGTCGGCTGCGTTCGCCGGCCTGTTGCTGGGATTGGGGGTGAACAGCAGCGCGGTCGCGCAGTCGGCGCTCGGCGTCCACGGCACCCTGGAGAACCAGCAGGACGAGCCCGTCGCGGGGGTCTCGATCACCGTCGCCCAGGCGGACGGGACCGAGGTCGCCACGGTCGAGAGCGCCGAGGACGGCACCTGGGCCGTCCCGCTCGAGACCGGGGGGGCCTACGTGATCACCCTCGACGAGTCGACCCTGCCGGACGGGCTGCTCGTCCGCAACGGCAGGCCGCAGCTCGAGGTCGAGGTCAACTCCGACCGGACCGTCCTGTTCCCGCTCGACACGCAACTGGCCGAGGGCGTCACGCCCGAGGACCCCGACGAGTCCTCCTCCGACGAGGACGGCGAGAGCGCCGCCCCCGGAGACGAGACCTCCGGTGACGAGGTCGACGAGGCCGAGGACGGCGAGGCCCTCGGCGAGATCGAGGACGAGGGCGGCGCCACCCGCGCCGTCAGCCTCCTGTTCTCCGGCCTCCACTTCGGCCTCATGATCGCCCTCGCGGCGGTCGGCCTGTCCATGGTCTTCGGCACCACCGGGCTCACCAACTTCGCCCACGGCGACCTGGTGACCTTCGGCGGCGTCGCCGCCCTGCTGTTCAACCTCACCTTCGGCCTGCCGGTGTGGCTCGCGGCCATCGCCGCGGTCGTGCTCGGCGCCGCCTTCGGCTGGGCCCAGGACTGGGGCCTGTGGAAGCCGCTGCGCAAGCGCGGGACCGGGCTGGTCACGATGATGATCATCTCGATCGGTGTGGCCATGCTCATCCGCTACGCCACGCTGTTCTTCGTCGGCGGCGAGCGCCAGCGCTACACCGAGTACGTCGGCCAGGAGCCGTGGGACTTCGGGTGGCTCGTGATCACCCCCAAGGACGTCGCCACCGGCTCCATCGCGCTCGTCGTCTGCGTCCTGGTGGGCCTCGCGCTCGTGTTCACCCGGCTCGGGAAGGCCACCCGCGCGGTGGCCGACAACCCGTCCCTGGCCGAGTCCACCGGCATCGACGTCAACCGGGTCATCCGCCTGGTGTGGACCATCGGCGGCGCGCTCGCGGCCATGTCGGGCGTGTTCCTGTCCATCAGCGACGGCGTCAAGTTCGACATGGGGCAGCACCTGCTGCTCCTGGTCTTCGCCGCGGTCGTGCTCGGCGGGCTCGGCACCGCGTTCGGCGCGTTCGTCGGCTCCATGATCATCGGGGTCTTCGTGCAGATGTCGACCCTCGTGGTCGCGCCCGAGCTGAAGTACGTCGGCGCGCTGGCCGTCCTCATCATCATCATGCTCACCCGTCCCCAGGGCATCCTGGGCCGACGCGAGCGAATCGGTTAGGAGGCCACGCGATGGATTGGCAATTCGTATTCAGCCAGGCGCTCACGCAGGCCATCGGGCCGACCATGCTCGTGTACGCCCTCGGCGCGATCGGCCTGAACCTCCAGTTCGGGTACACGGGCCTGCTCAACTTCGGCCAGGCCGCGTTCGCCGCGATGGGCGCGTACGGCCTGGCGCTCGCCGTGGCCTCCTTCGGCCTGCCGTTCTGGTGGGGCATCGCGATCGGGCTCGTCGCCGCGGTCGTGATGGCGCTGCTGCTGGGCATACCGACGCTGCGGCTCCGCGCCGACTACCTGGCGATCGTGACGATCGCGGCGGCCGAGATCGTGCGGCGGCTCGCCCGCTCGACGGTCTGGTCGGAGACCACCGGCGGCTCGGACGGCCTGCGGGGCTTCTCCGAGGCGTTCTTCGCGATGAAGCCGTGGGGGGACGACGGCAACTGGTCGTTCCTGTTCGTCTCGATGGAGAGCGGCCGGCTCACGGTCGACCTCGGCGTCGTGAACTTCCAGTACTCCGACCGCGACCTGTGGGTCATGGTCGTGGGCTGGACGCTGGTCCTGTTCTTTCTGGCGGTGATGGGCCTGCTCGTGCACAGCCCGTGGGGCCGCGTCCTCAAGGGCATCCGGGAGGATGAGGAGGCCGTCAGGAGCCTGGGCAAGAACGTCTTCGCGTACAAGATGCAGGCGCTGGTCTTCGGCGGCATCATCGGCGCGTTCGCGGGCTTCATGTTCGCGCTCAGCCGCGCGAACGTCCAGCCCGACGCGTTCACGACGGACTTCACGTTCTACTTCTACGTGGTCCTCATCCTCGGCGGGGCGGCGAGACTCTTCGGGCCGGTGCTCGGCGCGGCCCTGTTCTGGTTCCTGTACAACCTGTTCGCCCAGGGGCTCAACCAGGCCATCCGGGCCGACGTGATCCCGCCGAGCGTGCTCGACTCGACGCAGGTCGGTCCGCTGGTGTTCTTCCTGCTGGGCCTGGGAATGGTCCTGCTGCTGATCTTCCGGCCGCAGGGGCTCATCGGCAACCGGAAGGAGCTGATGCTCGATGTCCGCTGACCAGCAGACCGGGATCTCGGCCGCGCGGGCGGCCCTGTCGGGGGTGGCGGCCGAACCGGGCGTCGCCAAGCCCGACCCGATCCTGACCGCCGCCGGGGTGCGGCGGGCGTTCGGCGGCCTCGTGGCCGTCGACGTCGAGCACCTGGAGGTGCAGCGGGGCTCGATCACCGCGCTCATCGGCCCCAACGGGGCCGGGAAGACCACGTTCTTCAACCTGCTCACCGGTTTCGACCGTCCGAGCAGGGGGACGTGGGACTTCAACGGGCGCAGAGCGAACCGGATGCGCTCGTACCAGGTGGCGCGGGCCGGGATGGTCCGCACGTTCCAGCTGACGAAGGCCCTCACCCGCATGAGCGTCATGGACAACATGCTCATCGGGGCGTCGTCCCAGATCGGCGAGCGCATGTGGGCCGGGCTCCTGCCGCCGCTGTGGCGGCAGCAGGAGGCGGCGAACCGCGAGAAGGCGCTGGAGCTCCTGGAGCGCTTCAAGCTCATCGACAAGCGCGAGGACTACGCGGGCGAGCTCTCGGGCGGCCAGCGCAAGCTCCTGGAGATGGCGCGGGCGCTCATGCTCGACCCGAAGATGGTCATGCTCGACGAGCCGATGGCCGGGGTGAACCCGGCGCTGAAGCAGTCGCTGCTGGAGCACATCAAGGGCCTGCGCGAGGAGGGCATGACCGTCCTGTTCGTGGAGCACGACATGGACATGGTCCACGAGATCGCCGACTGGGTCGCGGTGATGGCCGCCGGGCAGCTCATCACGGAGGGCACGCCGGACCAGATCTCGGCGGACCGGCGGGTCATCGACGCCTATCTGGGCGCGCACCACGACGCGGCCCAGCGTTAGGAGACGACATGAGCGACAACGAGAACCAGCCGCTTGAGGCTCCCGGCGAGGAGGCGGGCGAGGGGTCCGGCGAGGGCATCGCCCCGACGGGCGCCCCGATCGGCGAGACCGCCGAGTCGTCCACGGAGGTGTGCAGCCGCGAGGGCCACCTGGAGGCCTCGGGCGACGCGCTGCTGCGCGCCGACGAGGTCACGGCCGGGTACATCCCGGGCGTGTCCATCTTGAACGGCACGGACCTGTACGCGGACGAGGGCGAGCTGGTCGGCATCATCGGCCCGAACGGGGCCGGGAAGTCGACGCTCCTGAAGGCCATGTTCGGCCTGGTGGGGATCACCTCCGGGACGGTCACGCTCCGCGGGGAGGTGATCACGAACCGCAAGGCGCACCAGCTGGTGCCGCTGGGCGTGGGCTTCGTGCCGCAGACGAACAACGTGTTCGCGGCGCTGACCGTGGAGGAGAACCTCGAGATGGGGGTCTTCCTGCGTCCCGGGTCCTTCAAGGAGCGGTTCGAGTTCGTGACCGACCTGTTCCCGGTGCTCGGGGACCGGCGCGCCCAGCGGGCCGGGTCGCTCTCGGGCGGCGAGCGGCAGATGGTGGCGATGGGCCGGGCGCTCATGATGGAGCCGTCGGTGCTGCTGCTGGACGAGCCGTCGGCGGGGCTGTCCCCGGCGATGCAGGACGAGGTCTTCTTCAACACGAAGCAGATCAACCAGACCGGGGTGACGGTGGTGATGGTCGAGCAGAACGCCCGGCGGTGCCTCCAGATCTGCGACCGGGGCTACGTGCTGGACCAGGGCCGCAGCGCCTACACCGGTCCGGGCGAGGGCCTCATCGACGACCCGAAGGTGGTCGAGCTGTACCTCGGCACGCTCGGCAAGGCCCGTTAGGGGTTCCTGAACGGCCCCTGCCGAAGGCGGGGGAAGGCCCCGGGTCCTGCGGGACCCGGGGCCTTCGCGTCGGCGGCGGCCCGGCCGCCTCGCGGCGGGTGCGGGAAGCCCCCCGGGTCCTGCGTGGACCCGGGGGGCTTTCGCGGTGGGTACTACTCGTTCAGGTCGCCGAAGCGGTATTCGAGGTTCGTGAACGTGTTGTCGGCCGAGTACTGGTAGACGCCGATGGTGGCGGCGGAGACGTCGCCTTCGGGGGAGAACTCGATCGGGCCGGAGTAGCCCTCGTAGTCGATGTCGGCGCTGCTGTCCTCGGCCAGCAGTTCGGCGCAGGCGGTGAAGCCCTCGCACTTGGTGCCGCCGGTCGAGACGTCGATCAGGTTGTCCTTGATGGTCTCGGAGTCGTAGCCCTCGCCGGCGATCGCCGCGAGCGCGGCCAGGGAGGTGGCGTCGTAGGACTCGGGGCCGTAGGTGTACTCCTCGAGGTCGGGGTTGATCTCCAGGAGGCGCTCCTGGATCTTGGCGGGGTCGGCGCCCGGGTAGGTGCCCTTGGCGCCATCGAGGAAGCCCTCGGGGAACTCGGCGCTGTAGTCGGCGAGGTTGCCGTCCACGAGGTACCAGCCGAGGTCCTGGGCGCTCTGGCCGGCTTCGGCGAGCGCCGGGCCGAGGTTCACGATCTCGTTGAAGGTGATGAGGACGACCGCGTCGGCGTCGGCCGCCGCGAGCTGGCCGGCCTCGGCCGAGAACTCGGTGGCGGTCGGGTCGTAGATGGTGTTCATGACCACTTCGCCGCCGAAGGCGGTGATGTTCTCCTCGACCGCGGCGGCCAGGCCGGTGCCGTAGGCGTCCTGGAGGGCCAGGATCGCGATCTTCTCGTGGCCGTCGGCGATGATCGTGTCCGCGAGGACGCGGCCCTGGAGGACGTCCGAGGGCGCGGTGCGGAAGTAGTAGTCGCCGCGCTCGTACGTGGTGAAGTCCGGCGAGGTGTTCGCCGGGGAGATCTGGACGATCCCCTCTTCGTAGAGCTTGTCGATGAACTGGAACGAGACGCTGGAGGAGGCGGAGCCGATGACGACGTTGGCGTCCTGGGCGATGAGCGCGTCGGCGGCCTGGCTGGCGATGTCGGTCGAGGCGTCGCCCGAGTCCTCGTGGAGGACCTCGACGCAGGTGTCGAGGACGCCGCCGAACTCGTTGATCTCCTCGATGGCGAGGTCGACGCCGGCGAACTCGGGCGGGCCGAGGAAGGCGAGGGAGCCGGTCTGCGGCAGGATCGTGCCGACCGTCATGCCGTCGCCTTCGTTGCATTCGCCGCTGGACGATCCGGAGTTCTCCTCGTCGCCGCAGGCGGCGAGGGCGAACGCGGTGACACCCGCTGTGGCGGCAGCGAGCAGCGCTCTGGGAAAGCGAGCCATGGCTTCTCCTAGATTGTTCGAGAGGATCCGCAGATAGATGTGGAGGTTGACGTGATCCGAGTTACAGCATATGGCCGCAGTGGTATCGATGCCATACGCCGTGACCACTCCCCGTCCTGTTTGTGATGGCACCGTGACCTTTTCGAGCATGTATCGCAATCGCTTTTCGGCCTTGGGAACCGCGTGTTCGGGAACGGTTTCGGCGAGGTTTCGCGGGCGGCGGCCGGACCCGCTCGGCGGGGGCCGCGGGTCGCGAGTGGCGTGAGGGGGCGCCGAGGCGTCCCGGGCGGGGTCTCCCCCGGGGCGCTCCCCCGCGAGGGGGAGGCGGTTCGCCCGCTCGCGGGAGGGGCGGGCGCCCGCAGAACGCGAGGCTGGAGGCATGACACAGCAAGCCGCCGCTCAAGCAGACGCGGGCCGCGCGGCCGCCCGCACCGGACGCGCCGCCACGGCCGCCTTCCTCTGGTCGCTCACGGCCGTGCCCGTCGGGCTCTGGCAGCTCCTCGACCCCGAGGGCGGCCCCTTCAGCCACCGGCTCTACGAGCCCACGTTCACGCTCCCCGGGGGCGCCCCCGGGTGGGCCGCCCCGGCCGGGCTCATCGCGGCGGGCGCCGCCGGCCTCCTCGCGGCGCGGGCGAGGCCGCGGCAGTGGCCGGTCACGGCGCTGTTCGCGGTGGTCTTCGGGATGCTCCTGAGCACCACCTCGCCGATCTCGCTGGCCGGCTACCTCTGCGCGTTCCTCATCCCGGCCGTGGTGGTCGCGGGCCCGGTCATGCTGGCGCGCGGCAGGATCGGCAGGATCGCCGCCGCCGCAGCGGTGGCGGGCCTCCTCGCCGGGCTCGGCGCCCTCGGCGTCATCGACTACGCCGCCGCGGGAGGCTTCCTCGCCATGCTCGGCGGCCAGCTCGCCGACCTCGGGTCCTACATGGCCGTCCAGGTCTGGGTCGTGGTCGGCGGCGGCATCTGGGGGTGGCTGACGCTGCGCCTGCTCCTCCAGGGCCGCGAGGACCGGCCGACGCCGCGGTGGCTCACGCCGGAGAGCGCCGCCCGGTGGGGCCGGACCGCCAGCTGGATCGCGTTCGCCTGCGCGCTCCCCTACGGGCTCACCAGGATGACGTGGCTGACGCCGGCGGCGTGGTTCGGCGGTCCGCTCGACAGCTCGGAGATCGACCTGGCCACCCGGGTCTGGGGCCTGCTGCTGGGCTTCGCGGCCCTCGGCGGCGGCGTCCTGTGCCTCGGCATGACCCAGCGGTGGGGGGAGCGCTGGCCGTTCTGGATGCCGGTGCTCCGGGGGCGCCCGGTGCCGCCGCTGCTCGCGATCGTGCCCGCCGCGATCGTGGCGGCCCTGTTCACCTTCGTCGCGGTCCCGTTCGTGGCCCTGGCGATCCGCCAGGACGCCCTGGAGCTGGTCTGGGCCTTCCCGTTCTACTTCTGGGGGCCCGCGCTCGGCGCGGCGACCCTGGCCTACGCGATCCGGCGGGGCGTGGTCACGCCTTCGGAGCACTGACGTCCGGGGGATCGGCGAAGACGCCCGCGCGGGCGGCCGCCGCGGCTGCGGCGGCCGCCCGCTTCGCCGCGTCCCGGTCGAGCGGGTCGCCACTGGCGAGCAGCCGGTAGTACAGGGGCGCGGAGAGGCACCGGACCACCTCGGCGGGGTCGGTGCCCGCGGGGACCTCGCCGCGCTCGACCGCGAGGTCCACGCACGGGGCCCATTCGGCGATCCGGACCCGGTAGAAGCGGTGCAGGGCCTCGGCGGTGGGGGCGTCGCCGGTGGCGGCGGCGATGACCGCCTTGAACAGCGGGCCCTGGCGGTCGTCGGTGAGGGTGGCGAGGATGAGGGCGGCGAGCGCTTCGAGGTCGCCGTCGAGCGAGCCGGTGTCGGCCCGCGGCCGCGAGGACTCGGCCATCTCGGCGAGCATGTCGGCGACGAGCGCGGGGACGGTGCCCCAGCGGCGGTAGACGGTGGTCTTGCCGACCTCGGCGCGGCGGGCGACCTCGGCCAGGTCGACGCCGCCGAAGCCCTGTTCCACCAGGGCGTCGCCCGCGGCGCGGAGCACGGCCTCGCGGACCCGGGCGGTGCGTCCGCCGGGCCGGACCGTGCCGGGCGTGGCCTCATTCATAACGGGACTCCAGTTGCGTTAACGATCCGGTCTGCGCTAGCTTAGACCCATCATAAACGGAACCAGAGTTCTCTTAACGGGCCTCGCCCCGCCGGGACCGGCGTTCCCCCTAGAAAGGCCCTCCCATGGACTTCAACCGACTCGGCCGCTCCGGCCTCCACGTGCCCGCGCTCTCCTTCGGCGCCGGGACCTTCGGCGGCTCCGGCCCGCTCTTCGGCGCCTGGGGCGACACCGGCGTCGAGCAGGCCCGCCGCATGGTCGACATGGCGCTCGACGCCGGGATGTCCATGTTCGACACCGCCGACGTCTACTCCGACGGCGCGTCAGAAGAGGTCCTCGGCGCGGCCCTCAAGGGCCGCCGCGACCGCGCCCTCATCTCGACCAAGGCCGGACTGCCGACGGGCGGGGACGCGAACGGGGCCGGGGCCTCGCGCCTCCACCTCGTGCGCGCCGTCGAGGCCGCGCTGCGCCGCCTCGGCACCGACCGCATCGACCTGTTCCAGCTCCACGCCTTCGACGCCCGCACCCCCGTCGAGGAGACCCTCGCCGCGCTCGACGACCTCGTGCGCGCGGGCAAGGTCCGCTACGTCGGCGCCTCGAACTACGCCGGGTGGCAGCTGATGAAGACCCTCGACGCCGCCGAGCGGCACGGGCGGCCGCGCTTCGCCGCCCACCAGGTCTACTACTCGCTCGTCGGCCGCGACTACGAGTGGGACCTCATGCCGCTCGGCCTGGACCAGGGCGTCGGCGCCCTGGTGTGGAGCCCGCTCGGCTGGGGCCGGCTGACGGGCCGGATAGGGCGCGGCCGGCCCGTCCCCGAAGGCAGCCGCCTCCACCGGACCGCGCAGTTCGGGCCGCCGGTGGAGGACGAGGCGCTGTACGACGTGGTCGACGCGCTGGAGGCGGTCGGCGCCGAGACCAGCCGGACCGTCCCGCAGATCGCCATCAACTGGCTGCTGCGCCGCCCCACCGTGGCGTCGGTGATCGTCGGCGCCCGCGACGAGGAACAGCTGGCGCAGAACCTCGGGGCGGTCGGCTGGGAGCTGGAGCCCGAGCAGATCGCGCGCCTCGACGAGGCGAGCGCGCAGACCCCGCCCTACCCGCACTACCCGTACGCGCGCCAAGAGGGCTTCGCGCGGCTGAACCCGCCGGCGGTGCCGGTCGCGTAGGCGGGCACGCGAAAGGCGGGGCCGGGACGCGACGTCCCGGCCCCGCCTGCGGTCGGCTCAGCCCCCGCCCAGGCGGCGGGCGACGTCCACGACCCGCCTGGTCTGGATGCCGATCGCCGTCCGGGTCTTCTCCCCCACCGGGCCCTTGCCGCCGATATGGCTGGCGCCGTAGGGGTTGCCGATCTCCAGGTCGAACTGGAGCGGGTCGGTGTAGCCGGGGCTGACGATGATCGCGCCCCAGTGGTAGAAGGTGTTGTTCAGCGCGAGGATGGTCGACTCCTGGCCGCCGTGGCTGGTCTGCGTCGAGGTGAACGAGGACATCACCTTGTCGACGAGCTTGCCCTCCTGCCACAGCGGACCGGTGATGTCGATGAACTGCTTGAGCTGCGAGGTCGGCAGTCCGTAGCGGGTCGGCGAGCCCCACATGACCGCGTCGGCCCAGTCGAGGTCGTCGAGCGTCGCCTCCTGGACGTGGCCGGTGGACCCGTGGTGGTTCGACCAGGCCTCGTTGGAGGCGATCGCCTCGGGCGGCGCGAGCTCGGCGACCTTTCTGAAGCGGACCTCCGCGCCCGCCTCCTCGCCTTCCCGGGCGGCGGTCTTCGCCATCTCGTACACGTTCCCGGTCTGCGAGTAGTGAATGACGGCCAGCTTGACCATGGCACCTCCGCTTGCGTGAGAATCGGTCTTGACCCTTGCACAGTCACCGGCTTAGGGTTGCTCCCGCAACGCATTCCAAACTTCGGCAAACTTCTTCCAGGAGATGCAAAATCATGCTCGACATTCTGGTCGTCGGCGGCGTCGGCGTCGACACGATCGTGCGCGTCCCCGAGATCGCGATCGGCGAGGGCGACTCGCTCGGCGTGGAGCCCATCCGCGACTACGTGGCGCACACCGGCAACGGCGTCGCGCTCGGGTGCCTCCACCTCGGGCTGGCCACCCGGTTCATCGACTACATCGGCGAGGACGAGCAGGGGGCCCTCGTCCGGCGCCACTACGAGGCCCACGGCCTCGACTTCCGGTACCTGGTCTCGGCGAACGGCACCTCGCGCTCGGTGAACCTGGTCGACGCCGAGGGCCGCCGGTTCTCGTTCTACGACTACCGGCACGACCCCGGCCTGCGGATGCCCGCCGCGTTCTTCGGACCGCACCTCGCCGAGGCGAAACACGTGCACGTGTCGATCCCGAACCACACGCGCAGCGTGCTGACGGCGATCCCCGACGGCGTGACGGTCTCGACCGACCTGCACGGCTGGGACGGCGAGGACGAGCACCAGAAGGCGTTCGCGCTGCGGGCGGACCTGGTGACGCTGTCGACCGCGAAGCTCGGCGGCGACCCGGAGAAGGCGATGCGCTGGATCATGGACAACGGGCGGGCCTCGATCGTGATCGCGACCGACGGCGAGCACGGCGGCTACGTGCTCGAACGCGGCGGCTCGCTGGAGCGCTACGGGGCGATCCGGCCGGTCGCCGAGCTCGGCGGCGTCTCGCCGGAGTGGGCCTCGTGGCGGCCGGTGGACTCCAACGGCGCGGGCGACGCGTTCGTCTCGGGCCTGCTGTGGGCCTTCGGCAAGGGCCGGGACCGCGCGGCGGCGCTCGACGCGGGCCGCGTCGCGGGCGCCTACGCGTGCCGCACCGAGGGCACGAGCACGGCGCTGATCTCGGAGGAGCTGATGACCGCGAGCCTCGCGGCGCTGGGACGGTAGCGCGGCAGGCCGGCCCCGGCGGGGCCGGCCTCCCGTCACTGCTGGTCCGCGTGCTTGTTGGCGGTCATGGCCTTCGCGCGGGCGATCACGTCGTCGAAGGGCGAGGGCTCCTCGGGGACGGTGCGGATCTCCTCGCGCCGCTCGGGCTGGACCACCAGCATGAACAGGGCGCCGACCGCTGCGGCGACGACGGGCGCGCCGAGGCCGATCTCGGTCTTGGGCCAGTGGCCGGTCGCCGAGCCGGTGGCGATGAGGAAGGCCGCCCACACCGGCACCGCCCAGGCCGCGGCGAGCACGACGAGGTCGCGGCGGCGGCGCAGCTCGGGGCGGATGAGCCAGACCAGGAAGTCGAGCCAGGCGCCCGAGAGCAGGAACACCCACACGTAGCCGCCGTAGTCGAAGCCCGCGTACGCGCCGGCCATGACGGACGGGTAGAGGAACGCGACGGTGAAGAAGCCCAGCGGCAGCCGGAACCGGCCGGTCGCCAGGACCGCGAGCGCGAGCACGAGGACCGTGGTGAACGCGATGCCCGCCACGGGGAAGCCCTCGAAGTGATGCGGCCCCTCGAGCGCGGCGGCGACGCTGCCGGGCGTGTTCGTGTACGGCACGAGGTAGGCCAGGAACAGCACGAGGGTCGCGACGACGTACCCGAGCGAGAGGGCGGGCGCGGCCATGCGGGCCTCGAGCGGGACGGGCTCGGGCTCGGCCTTGAGGGCCTCGCGCCGCCAGGCCGAGAGCCACGGGGCGGCGGCGATGAGGACGCCGCCCGCGGCCAGGCCGAGGTGGGAGGGGCTGAAGAGGACCGCCAGATGGGTCTCGACACCGAACACCTCGTGCCAGATGAGGTCGGCGACGCCGGAGACGAGGAACAGCGGGACGCCGATGACCGCGGGGCCGTAGCCGTGGGGGACGGCGGACATGCCGGTGCGCCCGTCCGCGCGGTGGGCGCGGACGAGCATCCAGGCGATCCACGCCGCGGTGGCGGCGAACCCGGTGTAGAAGACCAGGTGCCACCAGGTGAAGAACCCTTCGACCCAGCCGCGGGCGTGGGCGTTGACGTCGAGGATGAGGCCGCCGAAGAACCAAGCGGAGAAGGCGGCCGTGGTCAGGTCCTGCCACCAGGTGGCGAACGCGCGGGGCTGCCGGGAGTCGTTCAAGAGGTGCATCTTGTACTCCAGCAATCGGTCCAAGGGGGTGATGGCCATGACCTCATCATGGCGTACGCGAACCCCTCGCGCAATTCCCGCAGGGTCACCGGCCGCGCACTGCGCTCGCCTTTCCGGCAGCGCCTTCATCGCGGGCGAATGCGCGGTCGGCTCATGCACGGTCGGTGAATGCGCGGTCTAGGAATGCACAGTCGACGAAAACGTGGTCTACGAATGCACGGTCGAGTCAGGAGGGGGTGGTCAGGCGAACCGCACGAGGAACAGCTTCGGCCACTGCTTCCCGGTGATGTAGAACGTGCCCTCCTCCTCGGCGGCGGCGATGCCGTTGAGCACGTCGGCGCCCGCGGCCTCCTCGTCGGTGAGCAGTCCGGCCGCGTCGACCACGGCGCCGACCTCGCCGGTCGCGGGGTCGATGCGCACGATCTGGTCGGTCTGCCACAGGTTCGCCCAGACCTGGCCGCCGACGCATTCGAGCTCGTTGATCTGGAAGACCGGCTCGCCGTCGAGGGTGACCTCCACGGTTCCGGTCTCGGCGAAGGTGACCGGGTCGCGGAAGGTCAATGTAGAGGATCCGTCGCTCATGACGAGCCGTTCGCCGTCATGGCAGATGCCCCAGCCCTCGCCCTCGTACTCGACGGTGTCGACGACGTCGAGCGTGACGGGGTCGCGCTGGTAGGCGACGTGCTCCTGCCAGGTGATCTGCCAGACCGCGTCGTCGGTGAGGGTGAGGCCCTCGGCGAACTCGTCCGCCGGGAGGTCCTGGGAGGCGAGCACGTCGCCGGTGGCGGGGTCGGTGATCCGCGCGTCGGACTCGCCGTAGAGGCCGGCGCTCTCGTAGAGGACGGTGCCGAACTCGGGGTGCTCGGCCAGTTCGAGGCCCTGCGTGAAGGAGCCCGCGTCGTGGTCGAACGTGTCGAGGACCTCGACGGCGAGTGCTTCGACTGCGCCTCCTTCAACAGCGGCGTCTTCGGGGACGGTCACCGACTCGTCGGCGGCGGCGTCCCCCGCACCGCAGCCGGTCAGCGCGAGCGTCCCCGCGGCCACGAAAGCGAGGCCGTGCCGGGCCGCCGCGCGTTTCTCATAGAACACTGATCTCATCTCCAGCCGGTTCAGGGGCGGGCCCCCGTACCGTACCGGTCGTGAGGGAATCTCGGCCGGTGCGAGGGCGGTCACTCGTACCGTACTGGTCGCGACAATTGAGGACAAGTGCTCGAAGGGGAACATCCGCCGCGGCGGGTGACGCGTTCAGCCCCGGGGGCGCCAGCGGGCCACGGTCGCCGAGACCGTCACGTCGACGGTCTCGGGCAGCGCCGCCACGGCCTCGGCCAGCGCGCCGGGGGCGAGGTGGCGGGCGCTCGGGCCCATCCCCACGAGGCGCATGACCTCAGGGTGCCCCAGGCCAATCGAATATCGAAGCTCGTCGGTCCGCTCGGCCTCGAACACCGAGCCGAGCTGGTCGGCGGTCCGCTGCGGTTTGGCGGGGTCGACGCTCAGCAGGTCCAAGGCGTCGACGAGCTCGCGCAAGTGGTCCTCCCGGGGGGTGAGGACCACGAGCATGCCTCTCGGGTGGAGGATTCGCGAGATCTCGTCGGCGTTTCGGGGAGCGAAGACGTTGAGGACCGCGGCGGCGGCGCCGTCGCGGACCGGCATCCGGTTCCACGCGTCGGCGAGCACCGCGGCGAGCCCGCCCCGAGTTCCGGCGGCTTGCCGCGGTCCGCTGTCCGGGACCTCCCGCTTGGCGCAGCGGCGCAGCGCGTACTTCGAGGTGTCGAGGCCGACGCCCTCCCGCACGGGGTCGGCCGCGACGGCGGCGGCCAGGTAGTGGCCGGTGCCGCAGCCGGGTTCGACGACCACGCCGGGGGCGTCGGTGAGCGAGGCCTTCGCGACGGCGTCCAGCAGCGGGTCGTAGGCGCCGGAGCCGAGGAACTCCTCGCGGGCGGCCACCTGGTCGGCGGTGTCGCCGGTGGTGGCGTTCGAGCCGGGCGCGAGCAGGGGCGCGTACCCCTGCTTGGCGAGGTCGAAGGAGTGCCCGGCCTCGCAGGAGAGGCGCCGTTCGCGCTGGTCGAGGGGGCGGGCGCAGTTGGGGCAGGCCAACGCGTGCAGCGCGGGCAGGGTCGATGGGCTCAAGATGCCGCTTTCGGGTCGAGGAGGCGCATGAACGCGCGGAAGGCCGCGGGCATGTCGAACGTCTCGGGCTCGTGGAGCCACTGGTACTGGAGGCCGTCCATGATCGCGATGACGAGCGGCGCGGCCTCCTCCGGGGTGAGGCCGGAGGGGAGCCGGTCACCCCACTCCTGGCGCAGGGTGGCGGTGAAGGCCTCGCGGATGCGGCGGTAGCGGCGGCGGAAGTAGTCGGCGGCGGGGTGGTCCTCGGTGACGGACTCGCCGAGCAGGGCCGAGAAGGTGCGGACGATCGCGATCCGGTTCGCGTTCGCCTCCACGACGGCCTCGTTGGCGGCCATGGTCATCGGCTCGGCGATGGTGTCGCGGCCGCCGGTGTCGGTCTGCTCGCGGAACCGGAGGACGCCGATGAGCAGGTCCTCCTTGCTCGGGAAGTAGTGGAGGAGCCCCTGCTGGGTGAGGCCGACCTTCTCGGCGACGGCGGCGAGGCTCGCGCCGCGGTAGCCGCGTTCGGCGATGACCTCGATCGCGGCCCGGACGATCTCCTCGCGGCGGGCCTGGCCGCGCGCGCCGTGCTGCGTGGGCATGGGTGCCTCTCGTGGCCGGGACTTCCTGGGGGACCAGCATAGATTATCAAGATTCGGCAACGAAACCTACCGATCACTCGGTAGAGCAGTCATACTTCCAGCGAACCACTCGAGCCCCGGTGCCGATCGAACGCAACAGAGAGGAAGGCGACGTGAGCGACTGGACCGTCCCGGCCGACCGACCCGAATACGACGCGGCCGTGGAGGCCGCCCTGGCGAAGCTGGACCTGGCGACCAAGGCCGACCTGCTCGCCGGCATGGACATGTGGCGGACGATCGCCGCGCCCGAGGCGGGGCTGCGGTCGATGACCGTCTCCGACGGGCCGATCGGGGTGCGCGGCCGGTTCTGGACCGCCGCCGACCCGTCGCTCGCGCTGCCGAGCCCCACCGCGCAGGCCGCGTCCTGGGACCCCGCGCTGGTGCGGCGCATCGGGCACCTGCTCGCGGCCGAGGCCCGCCGCAAGGACGTCGACGTGCTGCTCGCGCCGACGATCAACCTGCACCGCTCCCCCCTGGGCGGGCGCCACTTCGAGGCCTTCAGCGAGGACCCGTACCTGACCGGGCGCATCGCGCAGGCGTACGTCGCCGGCGTCCAGGAGCGCGGCGTGGGCACCACCATGAAGCACTACGTGGCGAACGACGCCGAGACCGACCGGTTCACCGTCGACAACGTCATCGACGAGCGGACGCTGCGCGAGCTCTACCTGCGGCCGTTCGAGATGGTCGCCGCCGCCGTGAACCCGTGGGGCGTCATGACCGCCTACAACTCCGTCAACGGCACCACCATGACCGCGCACAAGGAGCTCATGGCGGTCCTGCGCGACGAGTTCGGCTTCGACGGGTTCAACGTCTCCGACTGGGGCGCCGCCCGCCACACCGTCGAGGACGTCGAGGCCGGGCTCGACCTGGCGATGCCCGGCCCGTTCACGCCGTACGGCGCGAACCTCGTCGCGGCCGTCCGCGAGGGCCGCACCGGCGAGGAGCACGTCGACGCCGCGGTGCGCCGGATGCTCAAGCTCGCCGCCCGCGTCGGCGCGCTCGACGGGGTCGAAGCGGCCGTGGCGGAGCGGAACGAGGCGGACGAGGACGCCGCGGCGCTCCTGCGCGAGATCGCGCGCCGCTCCTTCGTGCTCGCCAAGAACGCGATCCCCGAAGGCGACGAGGCGGCGGTCCTGCCGCTGTCGCGCGACGCGGTCCACCGGCTGGCGCTCATCGGCCCGGCCGCGGCCGAGGCCCGCGTGCTCGGCGGCGGCTCGGCCACCGTGTTCCCGCCGCACGTCGTCTCGCCGCTCGAGGGCCTGCGCGGCGCGCTCGGCGACCGGGTGCACTACGCGCAGGGCGTGGACCTGTTCGAGCAGATCACGGCCGCGGGCCGCGGCTTCGAGCTCACGGTGCGGCCCGTCAAGGGCGACGGCACCGAGGGCGCGGCCGAGCCGCTCGCGAACGGCGACGTCAAGTGGATGGGGTACGTGCCGGGCGACATGGACCCGGACGAGTTCCACCACGCGGTCGTGGAGGGCGTCTACACCGTCCAGGCCACGGGCGAGCACGTCTTCGGCACCCGGGGCGCGGGCCACCACCGGCTGGAGGTCGGCGGCGAGGTGCTCTTCGAGGGCGACCAGACCTTCTCGGGGGACGACCCGTTCGAGGCGTTCTTCGGGCCCGGCGTCGAGCGGGCGGCGGTGCACCTCGAAGCGGGGCAGGAGGTCCCGGTGCGGCTGGTGTACACGCCGTTCGAGTTCCCTCCCGGGTTCCCGCCGTCGGTCCTGGGCGGCCTCATGCACGCCGAGCCGCGCCCCGACGAGGACCGGCTCCTCGCCGAGGCCGTCGAGGCGGCCCGGAACGCCGAGATCGCCGTCGTGGTGGTCTCCACCACCGCGCTGACCGAGTCGGAGGGCTTCGACCGCCGCGACCTGCGGCTGCCGGGGCGCCAGGACGAGCTGGTCGCGGCCGTCGCGGCGGCCAACCCGAACACGATCGTGGTCGTCAACACCGGCTCGCCGGTGGAGATGCCGTGGGCCGACGACGTGGCCGCGATCCTCCTCACCTGGTTCCCGGGGCAGGAGGGCGGCGGCGCGCTGGCGGAGGTGCTGCTGGGCGCCGAGCCGGGCGGGCGGCTCACCACGACGTGGCCGAAGCGGCTCGAGGACGCGCCGGTCGTCCAGGTCGTGCCGACCGACGAGGGCGAGCTCCACCACGACGAGGGCGTCTTCATCGGCTACCGGGCGTGGGAGCGGCGCGGGGGCGCGGCGCCCGCGTTCTGGTTCGGGCACGGGCTGTCGTACACCGACTGGGCGTACGAGGACCTCCGCGTCGAGGGCGACACCGTGACGGTGCGGGTGCGCAACACCGGGACCCGCGCGGGCCGCGAAGTGGTCCAGGTGTACCTGGCGCCCGGCGAGGGTGTCGAGGTCGCGGGCGGGATCGAGCGGCACCGCCTGGCGGGCTTCGCGGCGGTCGAGGCCGGGCCGGGCGAGGCGGTCGAGGTGGCCGTGACGCTCGAGGAGCGGTCGTTCCAGGTCTGGGACGAGACGCTGCACGGCTGGCGCGAGGCGGGCGGGGCGTGGACCGTGGAGGCGGGTCGGAACGTCGCCGACCTGCGTCTGAGCGCGCCCTTGAAGCGGGCGTAGCGAAAGGCGGGCGGGACCTCGCGGTCCCGCCCGCCGAACCGCCGGATCAGAAGCCGGCGGAATCCTCGCGGAGCGCGCGGTCGTTGCGCGCGGGGGTGGTGACCCCGGCGGAGTCCCAGGGCTCCTTCTTGGGGGGCTCGTCGGCACTGGTGGTGAAGTTCTCGATGATGTCGCCGAACTTCGTGCCCTTGACCTTGTCCTGCGCGACGTCCATGGCCTTGTTGGCCTGCGTGCGCATCGACGAGGCGACGTGCTGGACCTTGTCGTTGCCGGTGATCCGCCTCGTGTAGTCCACGATCTGGTCGTAACGCTCCCGGCCGGCCTTCGCCCCCAGGACGTAGCCGACCGCGAACCCGGCTACGACATACCACTTCCGCATATTTGCCTCCCCCGGCCGGCCCGAAGAACCATGCCTCGGTCTCGTGTGCATTGGAGTTACTCTGCGTCGCCGCACTTAGCGGCCATTCTGCCGTACTCCCGGGTGCCCCGGCGGTCCATGGCGGAAACACACCGGGCGAAACCGCCCGGAAATCCCCCGCCGGGGGCGCCCGGTCGGACCTGCGCCACACCCACCCCGGTGGCACCGGCCCGCGCCGGTCCTGTACTGTCGTATCCGGTTCGCAAGGCGAAAGCCGAGCTGGAACCCCTTCCCCAATAGCTCAATTGGCAGAGCAGCCGACTGTTAATCGGCAGGTTCTTGGTTCGAGTCCAAGTTGGGGAGCAGACACAGAAAGGCCGGTCTTCGGACCGGCCTTCTTGCTCGCCCCGATCGGCGGCCGTCGGCACGGAGCGGCACGAAGGCCCTCCGGGCTCATTCGTCCAACGCAGGCGTCAATCCCATGCGGCAAGGATGTCTTCTGGGCCCCACACCAGATCAGCGGGCACATCGTCGACCACACCGGAACGACTGACCACGACCGTGCCGCATTCGTCCTCGGAAGCCCCGGGGACCGCTCCGGCGGACTTCCTCAAATCGTGCAGATCATGGCGGTCGAAGGGTGTGCCGAGTCATTTGACCGAGCCCGTGTAGAAGACCCTCCTCGCCACCGGCCCGCGGTCCGCTCCCACGAGATCCAGTTCGGGGTCGAAGCTTCACGGCGTCCGCAGGATGCAGCGGCTTGACCACCATCGCGTCGGCCCGACCCTAGAACGGGCGGTCGTAGCCGACGAACGCCTCCAGCCATGTTCGCGGCGCTGCGCTCAGAGGCTCGAAGAGCGGTCATGAACATCGCATGCCGCCATCTCCAAACTCATGGTGATCCTTACTTAGATCATATCTAAGTTAGCTCGGATCTAAGTTGACCGATCCGGTAGCAAGGCTCCTCCACCTGCGGGAACAAGGCCTGGGAGCATTGATCGGAGCCACATAGGAAAGGCCGGTCCTCGGACCGGCCTTTCTCGTCTTTGCAGGGGCCGATCCGCAGCCCCTCCCCTGTCAGCGGTCTTCAGCAGTGGTGGCCGTGTCCAGCAGTTGGCGACAGATCACGGCCGCGGTCCACCCGAGGGCGAGGAGTATGAGGCCGAAGCCGGCGGCCAGGGCGCCGATGAACTGGCCGACAGGGTTGGATTCACTCGCTCCGCCGTAGAGGGCGCTCGAATCGAAATCAGTGGCGGTGAGCCAGATGATCGCACCCAGGACGAGCGAAGCGGCGCCGGTGAAGAACATTCCGTTGAGCAGAGGGTTGTCGAGGGGTCGTCTGTTGTCCATGTACCGACGATAAGCGGAGCTTCTGCTTCACGGAAGCGCACGAACGGTTGAAGCGGGCCGGTCGCGTGCGGGTTCGCGGGACCCCGTATCCGCGTGGAACTCCATATCCTGGGTCGATGAAGGACTTCGACAATGAGATCGAGAAGGCGGTCAACCGAGCGGGGAAGGCCGCCGGCTGGATGTTCGCACTCGGCGTGGTGACACTGATCCTGGGGCTCTTCGCGAGCTTCGGGACCTACGGCATCGGCTTCCTGGTCGCCCTCCCCGGCGCCGGCCTCATGTTCGCACTGGGTGTGATCATCAACCTCCAGGGGATGAGCCTGCTGGAGACCTGGCGCCAGGGCCGCGGCCGGGAGGCCTCCGGAAGCTGAGCGCCGCTTCGGCCGCGATCGGGATTCGGCGGTAAAGTTGAGGCCGGTGTCAAGATAGGGGGTCGCCATGAGCGGGCGGGCGGTCCGGGCCGATGCCCGGCGCAACATCGAGAAGCTGGTCGAGTCCGCCGCCGACGTCTTCCGGGAGCGCGGCCTGCACGCGCCGCTCGAGGCGGTCGCGCAGCGGGCCGGGGTGAGCACCGGGACCATCTACCACCGCTTCGGCAGCCGCGAGGCGCTCATCGACGCGGTGGTCCCCGCTTACGCGGAGGAGCAGCTCGACAGGGCGGCGGCGGACGCGATGGCGTGCGCCGACCCCTGGGAGGGGTTCGTGCGGTATGTGGAGCGGGTCTGCGAGCTGCAGGCCTCGAACCTGGCGCTCAACGACGTCATCTCGCGGAACCACCCGGGGACGGCGAAGCTCGCGGAGGTGTGCCACCGGTCCCAGGAGCAGGCGCGGCGGATCGCCGAGCGGGCCCAGGCGGACGGGGCGCTGCGGGCGGACTTCGCCGTGGAGGACCTGCTGTTCGTGTTCTGGTCCAACGCGATGCTCATCCGGTTCACCGCCGGGACCGCGCCCGACGCGTGGCGCCGGAGCCTGGGGTTCACACTCGACGGCCTCCGCGCGGGGGCCGCGCACGCGCTGCCGACCGCGGCCCTGACGCCCGAGCAGGTCGAGCGGGTCATGGCGGGCCGCGGCCGCGCGCCGGCCTAGTCGGTCTTCCAGGCCGTGTTGAGCGCCTTGAGGAAGGCGTCGACGGACTGGGCGCCGGAGACGGCGTACTTGTCGTTCAGGACGAAGAAGGGGACGCCGCTGATGCCCAGTTCGCGGGCCTGGCGCAGGTCGGCCTCGACCGCGTCGTCGAACGCCCCGGACTTCAGGGCCTCCATGGCCCCGTCGCGGTCGAGTCCGACCTCGGCGGCCATGTCGGCGAGCGAGGCGTGGTCGGCGATGTTCAGCCCGTCGGTGAAGTAGGCCCGGAAGAGCCGGTGGACCATCTCGTTCTGGCGGCCGCCGGCCGCGGCGAAGTGCGAGAGCCGGTGCGCGTCGCGGGAGTTGACGGTGACGGCCCGGTCGAGCCGGTAGTCGAGGCCGAGGGCCGCGGCGCGCTCGGTGACGTTCGCGTGCATCCCCGCGACCTGGTCGCGCGGGAAGCCGCGCTTCTCGACGAGCAGGTCGACCAGGTCGACCGGCTCCTTGGAGAGCTCGGGCATGAGCTGGAAGCTGTGGTACCGCACGGTGACGGCGTCGCCGTGCGGGAACCGCTCGACCGCCTGGGCGAGGAGCGTGTCGCCCATGTAGCAGAAGGGGCACATGACGTCGCTCCAGACGTCCACGGTGATCGCGCCGCCGCGGCCGAAGACCTCGCCTCCCATCAGCGGCACTCCCCGTCCAGGTCGCACACGCCGGCGGCCTCGCCGGCGTCGAGGATGAGCAGCGGGGCGGGCTCGGGTTCCGGTGCCTCGGGAGCCTGGGGCTCCTCGGTCTCATAAGTTGACGCCATAGTCAAGAACGATACCCTAACTTGACGGTGCCGCCAAGATACGGGCGGTGAGGGCGGGCCGGATCTTGCTTGCCGCTCGGCTAACCGGGGGTCTAAGGTCAGGGCACCTCGTATGGAAGGGCACTCATGGGCGATCCTCAGCTCGCCGCGCTGGCGCAGCGGCACTTCGACCACCACCTGGCCGACAACCCCCTCTCGGCCAGCTTCTACGGCATCCCCGGCTACGACGACCGGCTCCCCGACCCGACCCGGGAGGGCGACCAGGCGCGGATCGGCCACCACGCGGAGATCCGCGACGGCCTCGCCGCCATCGACCCCGACACCCTCGAAGGCCAGGACCGCATCACCTACTCGGTGCTGGCGCGCCTGGTCTCGGACCAGGCCGCGTACCTCGGGGCGGCCCTGAGCGAGGTCGCCCTCAGCAACACCATCTCCGGCCCGGTCTCCTCGATGCTGTCCTCCCTGCCGCGCCTGTCCCTCGACTCGGCGCAGCGCAGCCGCGACTACCTGGTGCGCCTGGGCGCGCTCGGCGAGTACTTCGACCGGCTGCTGTGGCGGTACCGGCAGGCGCGGACCGTGGGGCGCCACCAGACCCGGCACGGCGTGCTGGCCGTCATCGACCAGATCGAGGACTACCTGGCGACCGACCTGGAGACGGACCCGCTCGCCTCGCTGGAGCCGACCGGCGTGGACGCGGAGGCCTGGCGGGCCGAGGCCCGCGCGCTGGTCCGCGAAGGCGTGCGGCCCGCCCTGCGGCGGTTGGCCACGGCCCTGGACATCGAGTTCCTGCCGGACGCGCGCGACGACGACCACGTGGGGGTCTGCCACGTGCCCGGCGGCGAGGCCGGGTACCGCGCCGCCTCGCGGTACTTCACCACCACCGACCTCAGCCCCGAGGAGGTCCATCAGATCGGGCTCGACGAGGTCGCGCGGCTGCGCGCCGAGTTCGCCGAGATCGGCGAGCGGGCGCTGGGGACCGGGGACGCCGCCGAGGTGATCGACCGGCTCCGAGGCGACCGCTCGCTGCGGTACGGGAGCGCCGAGGAGATCCTCGCCGACGTCACCGGGGCGCTGCGGCGGGCCGAGGAGGCGCTGCCGTCGGCGTTCCTGGACTACGACATCGCGCCGTGCAGCGTGGAGGTCATCCCCGAGGCGGCCGCGAAGGGCTCGACCCTCGCGTACTACACCGTGCCCGCCTCGGACGGCTCGCGACCGGGCACCCACTGGGTCAACACCTACGACCCGCCCAGCCGCGCCCGGTACGAGTACGAGGCCCTCGCGTTCCACGAGAGCGTCCCCGGCCACCACCTCCAGTTCGCGCTCGGGCAGACCCTCGACGACCTGCCGCGGTTCCGGCAGTTCGGGTACGTCACCGCGTTCGGCGAGGGCTGGGGCCTGTACACCGAGCGGCTGTGCGACGAGATCGGGCTCTACAGCGGCGACCTCGCCCGGCTCGGCATGGTCTCGTTCGACGCGTGGCGGGCCTGCCGGCTCGTCGTCGACACCGGGATGCACGCCTTCGGGTGGTCGCGCGAGCGGGCGATCCGGTACATGCGCGAGAACACCGCGCTGTCCGAAGTGAACATCGCGAACGAGGTCGACCGGTACATCGCCTGGCCGGGCCAGGCGCTGGCGTACATGATCGGCCGCAAGCACATCGAGACGCTGCGGGCGCGGGCCGAGAAGGCGCTCGGGAGCAGGTTCGACCTGCGGCACTTCCACGACCGCATCCTCTCCAGCGGCTCGATCCCGCTGGAGACCATGACCTGGGTCGTGGAGGCGTGGATCGCGGAGCCGCGGTAGCCCGTTCGGGGGAACGCGCCGACCGGCGGAGGCCTCGGGCCTTCGCCGGTCTTTTTGCGCCGCAACACCAATGGGGCCGGTGGGGCGTATGCGACGGGAGTCGGGCACCGGGTGTTGTCGGATTGGCGACAGACAGTGCCGCCCGGGTCCTGCACGATGTGGGGGCGGCGGCGACTCCCCCCGGGCGCCGCCGCAACAGTCTTCCGGGCACCCGGCCCGATGCGCCGCGGCGACGCGAGCGGCCTGCGCCGCAGCCCCTCTCGACATTCCTCAAGGGACGGCGAAGCCCTGCCGACATTTCCGTTCAAATGCCCGAACGGGTCGGCCATCGCAAGCATTCGTGGAGAACATCACCATTCGGGATGAGCCCTTCCGCCGATCGTGCACTTAGGTTAGCCTAACCTACACGTTCCCCGGCCATCTCGAGACCGTCCCTCCGCGAAAGGACCTTCTGTGCTGACAAGCGCCGACCCGCGTCCGGCTCCCGCGCCGCCCACCCGGACACCCCCGGCCCTCCTGGGCCGCGAATCGGCCGCCGCCTACCGCGGCCTCATCGCCGAAGTCGCAGGGCGCCTTGCCGAGCGCTTCGCCGCCGCCGACCGGCCCTGGACCGGCGCCGCCCCGGCCGACCTGGCACCGGCCGTCGCCGCGGTCGACCTCGACCGACCCCTGGCGTCCTTCGAGGACGCGTTCGCGGAGGTCGGCGAGCTCTACCTCGACGACGCGGTCTGGTTCCACCACCCGGCCTACCTCGCGCACCTCAACTGCCCCGTCGCGCTCCCGGCCGTGGCCGCCGAGACCGTGCTCGCCGCCGTGAACACCTCGGTCGACACCTGGGACCAGAGCGCCGGGGGCACCCTCATCGAGCAGCGCCTCATCGAGTGGACCGCCGCCCGGATCGGGCTCGGACCGGACGCCGACGGCGTCTTCACCTCCGGTGGGACGCAGTCGAACCTGCACGCCCTGCTGCTGGCCAGGGACGAGGCGGTCGAACGCGTCCTGCGCGGGCACCGCCCCGAGGACGGCCCGCGGCCGCGCGGCGTCGAGGTCCTGCCCCGCCTGCGGCTCTTCGCCTCCCCGCACAGCCACTTCAGCGTCGTCAAGGCCGCCAGGCTGCTCGGGCTCGGCGAGGACGCGGTCGTCACCGTCCCGGCCGACGACTGGTTCCGCATGCACCCGGCCGCGCTGGACGCGGCCCTGGAGACCTGCCGCGAGCGGGGCCTGGTGCCCGCCGCCGTGGTCGCCACCGCCGGGACCACCGACTTCGGGTCGGTCGACCCGCTCGGCCCGATCGCCGAGGTCGCCGCCGCGCACGGGGCCTGGCTCCACGTCGACGCCGCCTACGGCTGCGGCCTGCTCGTCTCCCTGGAGCACCGGGGCCTGCTCGACGGGATCGAGCAGGCCGACTCGGTCACCGTGGACTACCACAAGTCGTTCTTCCAGCCCGTCAGCTCCTCGGCGCTCCTCGTGCGCGACCGCGCCTCGCTGCGCCACGTCACCCACCACGCCGACTACCTCAACCCCGCCGAGGGCGCGGTCCCCAACCAGGTCGACAAGAGCCTCCAGACCACGCGGCGCTTCGACGCCCTGAAGCTGTGGATGACGCTGCGCACCTTGGGGCCCGACGCGGTCGGCGCCATGTTCGACCGGGTCTGCGCCCTCGCGGACCAGACCTGGGACTGGCTCGCCACCGACCCGCGCTTCGAGGTCGCCGCCCCGCCCTCGCAGCTGTCGACGGTGCTGTTCCGGCTCGCGGGCGCCGGAGGCGAGGAGGACGCGGACGAGGTGCACCGCCGGGCCCGCGAGGCGCTCGCGGCCTCCGGGGCGGGCATGGTCGCGGCCACCAGGGTCGAGGGCCGCATCGCCCTGAAGCTCACGCTGCTCAACCCCGGGACGGGCCTGTCGGACATCGTGCCCGTGCTGGAGGCGCTCGCGCGCCACGGCAAGCGGGCCATGGAGGCCGACCGCCGCACCGCCGCGGAGGCCGCCGCGTGAAGGTCCACGACTTCATCGGGATCGGCCTGGGGCCGTTCAACCTCGGGCTCGCGGCGCTGACCGCCCCCATCGCGGACCTCGACGGGGTCTTCCTGGAGCGCAAGACGAACGTCGACTGGCACCCGGGGATGCTCATCGAGGGCACCACCATGCAGGTGCCGTTCATGGCCGACCTCGCGACGCTGGCCGACCCGACGTCCGAGTTCTCGTTCCTCAACTACCTCAAGGAGAACGGGCGGATCTACCCGTTCTACATCCGCGAGTCGTTCTTCCAGCTGCGCACCGAGTTCCAGGACTACCTGCGCTGGGCCGCCGCGAGACTGGACAACCTGCGGTTCGGGCGGACCGTGACGGGCGTGGCGTGGGCCGACGGGGTGTACGCGGTGCGTTCGGAAGGCCCCGGCGGCGACGAGGTCCACCACGGACGCAAGCTCGTGCTGGGGACCGGGACGCCGCCGTGGATCCCGCCCGCGTGCCGCGGCCTCGAAGGCGACACCGTGTGCCACGCGTCCGCGTACCTGGAGCACCGGGACCGGCTCAAGGCGTGCGGCTCGGTCACCGTGGTCGGCAGCGGCCAGAGCGCCGCCGAGGTCTACCGGGACCTCTTGGAGGACGTCGGGACCGGCGGGTACGAACTGAACTGGGTGACCCGCTCCCCCAGGTTCTTCCCGCTGGAGTACACCAAGCTGACGCTGGAGATGACCAGCCCGGAGTACGTGGACTACTTCCACGGCCTGCCGCCCGCCAAGCGCGACGAGCTGAACGCGGCCCAGAAGGGCCTGTACAAGGGCATCAACGCCGAGCTGATCAACGAGATCTACGACCTGCTGTACCGCAAGCGCTTCGAGCAGGGGTCCGTGGCGACGCGGCTGCTCACCAACTGCACCCTCGAGAGGGCCGCGGTCGACGAGAAGGGCCTGCGGCTCGGCGTCAGGCAGCACGAGCAGGACCGCGCCTTCGAGCTGCGCACCGAGGGCCTGGTGCTGGCGACCGGCTACAGCCGCCGCCTCCCCGGTTTCATGGACCCCGTCCGCGACCGGCTCCGGTTCGACGCGACCGGGCGCCTCGACGCCCGCCGCGACTACAGCGTCGACGCCGCCGGGGAGGGCGAGGTCTTCGTCCAGAACGCCGAACTCGCCACCCACGGCTTCACCGCCCCCGACCTCGGCATGGCCGCCCACCGCAACTCCTGGATCATCCGGTCCCTGACCGGCCGGGAGGTCTACCCGATCGAGCGCCGCATCGGCTTCCAGGAGTTCGGGGCGCCGTCGTGACGAACGCCCCCGCAAACGACCGCCGACGTGAGAGAGGCACCGCCGTGAACGCGACCCTGAAGGCGCCCGGCACCTTCTACCACCTGCACGAGGGCCTCGGGGACTTCGGCCTGCGCCTGGTCGACCCGCCCACCGACGCGCCGCTGCTGCACGAGTGGGTGACCCACCCGAAGGCGAAGTACTGGATGATGCAGGACGCCTCCGTGGCCGACGTGCTCGCCGAGCACGAGGGCATCGAGATGAGCGCCCACCACTTCGCCTACATGGGCCTGTACCACTACCGGGCCCGGTTCCTCGTGGAGGTCTACGACCCGGCCCGCTCCGAGCTCGCGGGCGTGTACGACCCGGCCCCGGGCGACGTGGGCATGCACGTGCTCACCGCCCCGAGCGACCGGCCGATCCCCGGGTTCACCAAGGGCGTCATGACCACCGTGATGCGCCTGCTGTTCGAGGGCTTCGGCGCGCAGCGCGCCGTGGTCGAGCCCGACGTGGGGAACGAGGCCATCCACCGGCTCAACGAGTTCGCGGGCTTCCGGCCCGAGCGGACCGTGGACCTCAAGGACAAGCGGGGGCTCCTGAGCTTCTGCACCCGAATCGACTTCGAGCGGTCCGCCGCCAGAGGAGTGCACACGTGAGCGCCATCGACCATCTGACCCCCGGGCCGTGGCTGCGGGCCACGAGGCTCCTGCTGGCCAAGGCGATCGGCGAGTTCGCGCACGAGCGGCTGCTGGTCCCGGTGAAGGACGGCGACGGGTACGCCGTCGCGGCGGGCAGCGCAGCCGAAGGCACCGCCGAGCGGTACACGTTCGCCGCCAGGCGGTTCAAGCTCGACCACTGGGCCGTGGACGCCGACTCGATCGTCCGCCGGGACGCCGGCGGGGCCGAACTGGACCTCGACGCGGCCGCGTTCTTCCTGGCGTTCCGGGGCGAGCTGGGGCTGAGCGACGCGGTGCTGCCGGTGTACCTCGAGGAGGTCGCCGCGACCGTGAACCGCGGGGCGTACCAGCTCGGCGAGGAGCAGCCGGGGGCGGAAGCGCTCGTGGACGCGGACTTCCAGAGGATCGAGGCGGCCATGACCGGCGGGCACCCGTGCTTCGTGGCCGGGTCGGGGCGCCTGGGCTTCACCTCGGAGGACTACCGGGCGTACGCGCCCGAGACCGGGGCGGGCGTGCGCCTGATGTGGCTGGCGGCGCGGCGCGAGCACGCGATGTTCGCCGCCGCACCGGAACTGGACTTCGACTGGCTGGTGGCGACGCAGCTCGACGCCGACTCGCGGGAGTACTTCGCCTCGCTCCTCACCGACCGGGGCCTGTCCTACGAGGACGTCTACCTGATCCCGGTGCACCCGTGGCAGTGGCGCAACAAGATCTCGGTGACCTTCGCGCCCGAGATCGCCGCCGGGCGGCTCGTCCCGCTCGGCGAGGGCCACGACGACCACCAGGCGCAGCAGTCGATCCGGACGTTCTTCAACCGCTCGCGGCCCGAGGCGGACTACGTCAAGACCGCCCTGTCGGTGCTGAACATGGGCTTCATGCGGGGCCTGTCCACCGAGTACATGGAGGTCACGCCCGCGATCAGCGACTTCGTGGCCGACATGGTGCACGGGGACGCGACCATGAAGCGCCACGGCGTCACGGTCCTGCGCGAGCGGGCCTCGGTGGGCTACCGGCACCCGGCCTACACGGCGGGCGCGCCGAAGGGCTCCCCGTACCGGAAGATGCTCGCGGCCCTGTGGCGCGAGAGCCCGGTCCCGAAGCTGGCCGAGGGCGAGCGCGTCGCCACGATGGCCTCGCTGCTGCACGTGGACTCGGGCGGCGGGTCGTTCGCGTCGGCGCTGATCCGCCGCTCGGGGCTGCGCCCGCAGGAGTGGCTTCGCGGCTACCTCGACGCCTACCTCGTGCCCGTGGCGCACTGCATGTACAAGTACGGGCTGGTGTTCATGCCCCACGGCGAGAACGTGATCCTGGCGCTGAGGGACGGCGCCGTGGAGCGGGTCTTCCTCAAGGACATCGGCGAGGAGTGCGGGATCCTGGAGCCCTCGACGGCGGTGCCCGAGGCGATCGCGCGCATCAAGGGCGAGGTGCCGGACGAGTCGCGCGCGATGTGCGTGCTCACCGACGTCGTGGACTGCTTCCTGCGGTTCCTCGCGGCCCAGCTGGACCTGGACGGGGTGCTCGGCGAGGACGAGTTCTGGCGGGTGGCCGCCGAGGCCCTGAAGGACTACCAGGCCGCGCACCCCGAGCTCGCGGAGGCGTTCGAGCGGTTCTCGCTGTTCGCGGGCAGTTTCACGCTCTCGTGCCTGAACCGGTTGCAGCTGAAGAACAACCAGCAGATGGTGGACCTGGAGAACCAGGAGGAGAGCCTGATCTACATCGGCAGGCTCGACAACCCCCTCGCCGCCTGGCGCTAGCCGTGCCCGGGCGGGGCGAAGCGCCGCGCCCGGTCGCCGCCCGGCTCCGGCCGCACCGGGGCGGCGCGGACGCGCGGGGCGGGCACGGGCCGCCCCGCGTTCGGCTCCGCCTGGCGGACCGGGCGTGACACGACGGGTCATTATGAACGGCATGCATCTGAACAGCCCTGTCCTCATCACCGGTGCCAGCCACGGCCTGGGCATGGTCACCGCCCAGCTGCTGGCCTCGCAAGGCGCCCCGCTGGCCCTGTGCGCCCGGGGCGCCGCCCCGCTCAACGAGTTCGCCGAGAAGCTGCGCGCCGAGCACGACGTCAAGGTGGTGACGCGGGCCCTGGACGTCAACGACCCCGAGCTGCTGGCCGAGTTCGTGCACGAGGCGGGGCGCCGCCTGGGCGACCTCGCGGGCGTGGTCGCGAACGTCGGCGGCGCCCGCGGCCGCGGGCTGCTCGACACGGGGCCCGAGGACTGGGCGTACACGCTGAGCGTCAACGTGACCAACGCGATGACGGCGCTGAAGGCCGCCCTGCCGCAGCTGCGGCGCACCCGCGGCGCGGCGGTCCTGGTCTCCTCGATCTCGGGTTCGAAGCCCTCCCCCGGGCTGGCGTACGGGTCGACGAAGGCCGCGCTGAACCACGCCGCGACGGTCCTGGGGCGCGAGCTGGGACCCGGCGGCGTCCGGGTCAACGCGGTCGCGCCCGGGTCGATGCTGGTGCCCGACCGGAACTGGGACCGGCTGCGCGTGGCCGACCCGGGGCGCTACGAGGCGTTCCTGGACGAGTTCCCGACCCGCGAGCTGCTGGACCCCGAGGACGTGGCCGAGGTGATCGCCTTCCTCCTGTCGGACAAGGCGAAGGCGATCAACGGCGCGGTGATCCCGGTCGACGGCGGCCAGAACGCGCCGAGCGCCTACGGCTACTGACCGGGGCACCGGTCAGACGGCCCCCTCGGCCGGCGCGGCGGTGAGCCTGCCCATGAGGAACGGGAAGACCGCCAGGGCCACGACCGCGCAGCAGACGCAGAGCACGCCGTAGCCGGCGTACTCGACGATCGGGCCCGAGGCGATCCCGGCGCCCATGGCGGCCAGGCCCATCACGAGGTCGGAGAAGCCCTGCGTGGACGGGCGCCGGGCCGGGCTGACCGCCCCGGTGACCAGGGCGGCCGAGCCGACGGTCATGGCCGACCAGCCGAGGCCGAGCAGGACCAGGCCGATCGAGACGCGCACGTGGTCGCTCGCGGGGGCCGATCCGGCGACGGCGCACGCGGCGACGAGGAGCGCGGTGCCCGCGATCAGGACCGGCCGGGCGCCGCGCCGGTCGACGAGGCGGCCGATCACCGGCGCGAAGGCGTACATCGCGCCGATGTGCAGGCCGAGGATGAGGCCGACGACGCTGAGGGCGTCCTCGGGGTCGGCCATGCCGTGCCTGATGTGCAGGGCGGTCATGGCCATGACGCCGACCATGACGAAGTGGCCGAGGGCCGCGGCGACGACGCCGGTGCGCACCGCCGGGTTGGTCTTCGCGGTGCGGTAGCCGTCGGCGATGGAGCGCTTCGGGGCGTCGGTCTCGCCGCTGAGCTCGCGGGCCTTCAGGAGCGGGTCGGGGCGCAGCATGACGTTGACGATCGCGGCCGTCACGAGGCACAGGGCGCCGATGGCGGCCATGGAGCCGACGTAGGCGGGGCCGCCGAACCAGGAGGTCCACACGTCCTCGGCGACGGCGGCCAGGGACGGGCCGGCGACCGAGCCGATGGTGGTGGCCCACACGACGAGCGCCAGGTGCGAGCCGCGCTTGGCGGCGGGGGCGAGGTCGGCGGCGGCGTAGCGGGACTGGAGTCCGGCGAAGGAGGCCGAGCCGAGGAGGAAGTACCCGGTGACCGCGACGACGGGGTTGTCGAGGTGGACGGCGGCGATGACGGTGAGGGTGCCGAGGACGGCGCACGCGTAGCCGAAGGCGAGGCCGCCGCGGCGCCCGTAGCGCTCGGTGATGCGCACGGCGGGGACCACGACGAGGGCCGAGCCGCCGACGAAGAGGCTCTGCGCGAGTCCGGCGTAGGTCGAGGAGCCGGTCATGTCCTCGATGAGGAGGGCGCCGACGGCGATGCCGATGCCCACGGCGAGGCCGCCGAGGATCTGGGTGCAGAAGAGGGTGCGCAGGATGCGCCGTTGCAGGGCGGTGGTGTCGGGTGTCGCGGTGGCGGTCACGGGGGTCCTTTCTGGAGTTGTCGGCCGGTCCCGGCGGGGCCCGGCAGTGCCGGGGCGGGTCAGACCGGCGGGGCCGCCGGTCCCGACGCGGCGGCGACGGCGTCGGCCACCGCGGGGGCGAGTCCGGGGGCGAGCCGGGCGGTGCTGATGCGGATGCCCTGGTCGCCGTGGAAGGAGAAGGCCCGGCCCGGGGAGACGGCGTACCCGGCGTCGCGGAGGGCGACGACGGCCGCGGTCTCGTCGGCGACGGGGATCCACACGTTGAGTCCCGAGCGGCCCCACACCTCGATGCCGCGTGCGGCGAGCGCGTCGCGAAGGGCCGCTTGGCGTTCGGCGTAGACCCGGCCGGCGTGCGCGACGCGGGCGCCGGCGTCGGGATCGGTCCAGGCGGCGATCACGAAGTGCTGGAGGATGCACGAGACCCAGCCGTGGCCGATGGCCATGCGGCCCTGGACGCGCGCCTTCGTGTCGGGGTCGGCGGCGACGACGGCGCAGCGCAGGTTGGGCCCGTAGGGCTTGGAGGCGGAGCGGACGAACATCCAGTGCTCGGCGGCGTCGGCGACGAAGTGCAGCGGGGTCTGCGACAGCTCGGCCCAGTGGTCGTCCTCGATGACGAACACGCCGGGGCGGGCGGCGAGGACGGCGCGGAGGTCGGCGGCGCGCTCGGCGGAGACCGCGGCGCCGGTGGGGTTCTGGCCCCGCGAGGTGAGGACGAAGGCGCGGGCCCCGGCGGCGAGGGCGGCGCGGAGCTCCGCGGGGAGGGGCCCCTCGCCGTCGATGGCGACCGGCACGACCTGGTATCCGGCCGAGAGCAGCAGGTCGCGCCCGTTGGACCAGGTGGGCTCCTCGACGGCGACGGTGTCGCCGGGCTCGAGGCGGGCGGCCAGGCCGCGCTCGAAGGCGTCGAGCGCCCCGGAGGTGACCGTGAGCTCGCCGCGGACGCCGTCGGCGGCGAGCCGGTCGCGGGCGAGGTCGAGCAGGTCGGGGCAGGGGCCGCCGTCGCGGTAGTTGCCGTGGGTGACCTCGACGCGCGGTTTGAGGGCGTCGAGGTCGGGGAGCAGGTCGGGGTCGGGCTCGCCGGAGACGAGGTCGAGCACTCCCGAAGGGACGGTGAGCGTGCCGGCGGGGGTGAAGGCGGAGCGCTCGCGGACGAAGGTGCCCGCGCGGCCGCCGGTCTCGACCACGCCGCGTTCGCGCAGGCGGCGGTAGGCGGCGGCGACGGTGCCGGGGGCGACGCCGAGGTCGGCGGCGAGCTTGCGGACGGGCGGCAGGGTGCGGCCGGGGGCGAGGTGGCCCGAGCGCACGCCGGACTCCACGCTGGACGCGATCTCGCTTGCCGCGGTCCCGGTGATCTGATACTGTACCGACATAACTCGATCATTGTACCAGTACAAAAATCACCGATGGGAGCCCCCTCGATGTCCACCCCCGAACGCCCCTCCGGCGGCCGGTTCGCCCGGACCGAGCGCACCACCCCGCACCGCTCCCGCGAGAAGATCACCTACGAGAGGGCGGCCGCGTACGACGTGCTCGACGAGGCGCTGTTCTGCGACGTGGCCTTCACGGGCCCCGACGGCGCGCCGCGGGTCCTGCCGACGTTCCATGTGCGCGTGGGCGACACGCTGTTCGTCCACGGCTCGACCGGGTCGAGCATGGGCCTGGGCGGGCGCGAGGGGTTCCCCGTGAGCGTCACCGCCACGGTCGTGGACGGGCTCGTCTACGCGAAGTCCTGGTTCCACCACTCGATGAACTACCGCAGCGTCGTGGTCCACGCGAACGCCCGCCCGGTCGACGACCCCGACGAGCGCTGGGCGGTGTTCAAGGCCCTCATCGACCGCATGGGCGAGGGCCGGTCGGAGCGCTCGCGCGAGGCGAGCCCGAAGGAGAACGCCATGTCGGCACTCCTGGCGATCCCGCTCGAGGAGGTCTCGGTCAAGCGGCGCCAGGGGCCGCCGGTGGAGGAGCCCGGGGACGAGGACCTGCCGTACGAGAACGGCGTCGCCGAGGTGGCCACGGTCGTCACCGGGCGGCTCTGAGCCGCAGTCCGCGGGGAGTGAGCGGGTCGTGGGAACCCCTTCTCGACTGCCCGGACGGCACCGGCGACGGTGCCCGGCGGACCGCGCAGGACCGGGCGGGAGGCATGGCCTCCCGCCCGGTCGCCGTCTCGGCGCCTACACGCCGGCGGCGACCGGCGGCCCGGCCTCGGCCTCCTTCGCGGACTCGGCCTTGTCCAAGCGCCACACCGCGATCGAGCCGCCCCCGGCGACGGCCACCACGAACAGGACGAACGTCCACGTGTAGGGCCACGGCGGGGCCGCGTCCTCGGAGTTCTGGACCAGCACGCCCTCCTCGCCGGCGGCCCACCAGATGCCCTGGCGGATCAGCTGGAGGAAGTCGCGGTCGCCCCAGGTGCCGCCGTCGCCGCCCGGGGAGGCGTAGAAGGCGCGGTAGACCTCGCTGTTCCACGCGACCGGGTCGCCGGAGCCCAGCTGCGCCAGGACGGTCGAGTCCGACGCGTCCGGCTCGGGGTCGAAGTGGTACCAGCGCTCGGTGACCTCGAGGTCCTCGTCGAGTCCTTCGGTGATCCGCGAGCCCGCGTTGAAGCTCACGGCCTCCTTGGCGGCGGGGTCGGTCGGCGGGAGCACCACGGTGGCGCCCAGCATCTCCTGGTAGAACGCCCACTCGGATTCGCTCGCGGCCGCCGAGTGCGTCGCGACGAAGCCGCCGCCGCCCTCCACGAAGGACTGGAGCGAGGCCTGCTGGGTCTCGTCGAGCAGGTCCGGTCCGGTGTTGAGGAACATGACCACGTCGATCGCGCCGAGGTCGGCCACGTCCTCGGGGGTGCCCTCGATGAGGGTGAAGTTCCAGCGCCGCGCCTCCATATGGAGGCGCTCCACCGCGTAGTCGGCCACGTCCTGGGCCTCGTTCCCGGTGGTGACGACCAGGACCTGGGGGCCTCCGGCGGCGTGGGCCGCCGAGGGGGCGAAGGCGGGCGCGCAGGCCAGCGCGACGATGGTGCACAGTCGCAGCAGGGTTCTCACGCGCCCACCTTAGCGAAAGGGGCCGGTGCGGGCGTCAGCCGCAGTGGCTCCAGCCGCTCGTCCAGGTCGTGGAGCCGACCGAGCCGCCCCATTTGACGCAGGTGCTCGCCGCCGACTTTTTCACCGGCCCGGCGTAGTAGGAGAAGTTGCCGGAGTCCTTCGCGACGGTGCCGCCCTCCACCTGGAGGGTGGCCGAGACCGCGCTGGGGCTGCCCACGCTCGTGTACTTCAGCGTCACGACGCAGTTGTAGCCGTTGGAGCTGTTGTACAGCAGGAAGACCTTGCCGACCGAGCCGAGGGCGTGCTGGTTGATCTGGGTGTAGCCCGAGCCGCAGACCTCGCCCGCGCTGTACGGGTTGCCGCCGCCGGAGCAGCCGTTGGAGGAGGTGATGGCCTTCTTGGTGCCCAAGGGGACCGAGATGCCCTCGACCCTGGGGGTCACGACGGTGCCGGAGGCGTTGCGCTGCTCGTAGTGCAGGTGCGGCGCGGTCGAGCCGCCGGTGGAGCCGACGGTGCCGATGACGGTGCCCTGCGAGACGGACTTGGAGGTGCCGACGGCGCCGATCATGGACGACAGGTGCGCGTAGCGGGTGCGGGTGCCGTCGGAGTGGACGATCTGGACCCACTTGCCGTAGCTGGTGCTGCCCTCGTTGTAGAAGTAGGCGGTGCCGCCGGCGGTGGCGCGCACGTTCTCGCCGTTGATGGCGTCGGAGCCGTAGTTCTGCCAGTCGATGCTGTTGCTCGGGTTGTGGCCGCCGGTCCAGTTGTTGGCGTTGAAGGTCTTGTTGCAGTTGAACGGGCTCTTGTGGGTGACGGCCTGGACGGAGACGTCCTCGGCGTTCGCGACGACGGTGGGGATCGCCGCACCGGCCGCCGCGAGCGCCAGGGCGCTGATGAGGATGACGAGTCGGCGCGCGCGCCGGGTGCCGGGGGCGCGGAGCCACCGGGGTCGTCCTGGAGTCCGCATGAGGAACCTCCTTATAGCGAGTCGGGGTCGCGCTGGGGTGCGGAGCGCTGGCCTTCATGCGTGAATAGGACGATATCGGAGTTTTTCTTCGTGGGGAAGGTCACTTTTGAAGAATTTCTTCTTACCGGGAGGCGTCGGCGCCGCCGGGCCGGTGACGGTGTTCCCCCTGGGGCGCAATGGGGTTCGCGGAGCCGGTGGGAACGCCGGAAAAGGCCGGCCGCGCCGCCGGTTCCCCGTCGGCGCGGCCTGCTGCTTGACCGTCTCCCACTTATACAGGGCGGATGCAAGCCCCCGGCGCCTACTTGTAGAGCGCCTTCGAGAGCCGCCGCTGCGCGACCCACATCCCGCCCAGGCACAGCGCCGTGAGGTAGGCGATGTGCAGGAGCATCCAGGGACTGGGCTGCCCGAGGCTGAGGCCGCGGACGAGCTCGATGCCGTGGTACAGCGGCATGGCGTACACGACCGGCTGCGCGAACGAGGGGTAGGCCTCCACCGGCGTGAAGGTCCCGCCGAACAGGAACATCGCGAAGACGACCGCGTTCATCCAGTCGAAGTCGGTCCACTCGCGGAAGAACGTGGCGAGGGTGAGGCCAATCCCGGCGAACGCGAGCGCGATGAACACGCAGGCGGGCACGGCCAGCAGCGACCACCACGAGTCGAGGAGGCCGAAGCAGGCCATGACGACGACGAACGCGGCGATGTAGGTGCCCCCGCGGATGAGCGCCCACCAGACCTCGCCGAGGGCCACGTCCCAGGGCCGCAGCGGGGTGTTGAGGATGCCGTCGTAGACCTTCATCCACTTGAACTTGGCGAAGACGTTGATGGCGGTCTCGGCGAGCACGCCCATCATGGCGGCGTTGGCGAGGATCGCGGGCGCCACGTACGCGGTGTAGGAGACGGTGGTGCCGTCGGCGAGCGTGAGGTCGCCGACGAGGGCGCCCACGCCGAAGCCGAAGGCGAACAGGAACAGCAGCGACTCGACGACGCCGGAGAGGACGAGGATCCAGGCCCGCCGCATGGCGATCCAGTTGCGGTTGAGCATGGACCCCGAGGAGCGGAGGGTGGCGCGCGCGGCGCTGTAGGCGATGACGGACACGCGGGGCTCCTAGAAGTTCAGGCGGCGCTGGATGACGCGGCGGGCGGCGAACCATCCCGCCACGGCGAGCAGCGCCAGGTAGGCGATGTGGGCGGCCGGCGGCAGCGCGGGCGCGACGTCCGCGGTGGCGGCGCGGGCGAGCTCGGTGCCGTGCCACAGCGGCGAGGCCCACACCAGCGGCTGGAGGAAGACGGGCATCTCGCTCGCGGGGAAGAACACCCCGGAGAACAGCGAGATCGGCATGACGGCGAACCGGAAGATCATGTTCAGGTTCGAGTCGTTCTTGATGCTGGAGGCCCAGCAGTGCAGCCAGGGCGCGAGCGAGGCCGCGACGAGCGCGGCGGCGACCACGGCCAGGGCGGCCCACCAGGAGGCGTAGACGCCGAAGAACGCCATGACGGCGGTGACGATGGCGCAGTTGGTGAAGGGCCGGAAGACCACCGCGTAGGCGAGGTGGCCGTTGAGGATGTCGACCGGTTTCAGCGGGGTGGCCCGCTGGGCGAGGTAGTGGCCGCCCCAGTCCTGGTAGCCGCCGTGCACGGGGTAGACCATGTCGTTGCCGAGCATCATGACGGCGACCGAGCAGATGAGGCCGGGGGCGATGAACTCGGCGTACTCGATGCCGCCGAGGGAGGCCGGGTCGATGTAGGCGCCGACGCCGATGCCGATCGAGACCATGTAGAGGATCGGCAGGAGCACGGAGGTGAAGACGGTGCCGTGCCAGACGTGCCGGTAGAGGGCGAGCTGGAGGTTGAAGGCCCGCCAGGCGCCGACGGCGACGCCCGGCGCGGTGCGGTCGACCGGGGCGCGGGTGCCTACGCGCGCGTCGAGGGCGGTGCTCACGCTTCGTCCTCCACCAGGGCGCGGCCGGTCAGGCGCAGGAAGACGTCCTCGAGGGTGGCGCGGCGGGCCAGCGTCGAGGTCGGCTGGACGCCGCGGGCCTCGAGCGCGGCGCTCGTGTCGTCGGCGTCGTCGGTGTAGACGAGGATCTTGTCGGGCAGGGGCTCGATCTGGGCGCCGACGCCGGCGAGGGCCGGGGCCAGCTCGGCGAGCTCGGTGGTGTGGGCGGCGCCGAAGCGCAGCTCGACGACCTCCTTGGTGACGTGCGTGTCGATGAGCTCGCGCGGAGAGCCCGCGGCGATGATGCGGCCCTCGTCCATCACGACGAGGCGGTCGCACAGCTGTTCGGCCTCGTCCATGTAGTGGGTGGTGAGCAGGATCGAGACGCCGCGCTGCTTGAGCTGGAACAGCCGCTCCCACACGAGGTGGCGGGCCTGCGGGTCGAGGCCGGTGGTGGGCTCGTCGAGGATCACCAGGTCGGGGTCGTTGATGAGGGAGCGGGCGATGGCGAGGCGGCGCTGCATCCCGCCGGACAGCTCGGAGACCTGGTCCTTGGAGCGGGGGGTGAGCTGCACGAAGTCGAGCAGTTCGGCGGCCTTCTCGCGGGCGGCCTTCTTCCTGATGCCGAAGTAGCCGGCGTACACGACGAGGTTCTCGAAGACGGTGAGCATCCCGTCGAGGGTGTTGTCCTGGGGGACGACGCCGAGGCGGGCCCGGATGGAGGCGCCCTCGGTGCGGGGGTCGCGGTCGAAGACCTCGAGGGTGCCGCCGGTGGGCTGGGAGACGCAGCCGATCATCCGCATGGTGGTGGACTTCCCGGCGCCGTTCGCGCCCAGGAAGCCGAAGGCCTCGCCGCGGAGGATCTCGAAGTCGACACCCCGGACGGCCTCGTGCTCGCCGTAGCTCTTGCGCAGGTCCACGGCGCGCACGAGGACCTCGTTCTGAATAGGCATGGGGCCACCCTAAGCGCCGGCGCCGACAACCGTCCAACCGTTTGAAGGGGGTCTTTCACACCTCGGCGGCGGGCCGGGACCGCGGGGCGGGCGCCGCCCCTCCATGGAACAGGAGGACGAAAAAGGTAGGGCAAGCACTACCCCAAGAGACGGGTCAGCAGTAGCGACAAGCCCCGCGCGAGACGGGAGGCTTGTGAGGTCGACAAGTTCCCGACAGATCGGACGTTTTCATGACGCTCATCGCCGAGAAGACCCCTCCCGCTCCGGAGCGCCCGCGCACCGGCAGCGACTTCGCCGAGCTCGGCCGCCGCATCAACGAGGCGGGGCTCATGCGGCGCCGCCCGGTGTACTACGTGGTCCGCTTCTCCCTCATGGCCGCGGTCTTCATCGGCTCCTGGGTGGCCTTCGCCCTGATCGGGAACTCCTGGCTCCAGATGTTCACGGCGATCTTCATGGCGCTGATGAGCGCCCAGGTGGCGCTCCTGGGCCACGACCTCGCGCACCGCCAGGTCATCCGCAGCCGCGCCACCTCCGAGCGCCTCGGCTGGTTCACCGGGAACCTCGCCAACGGCATGGGCTACGGCTGGTGGAACGACAAGCACAACCGCCACCACGCCAACCCCAACCACGAGGAGCTCGACCCCGACGTCTCGCCGGGCCTGTTCGTGTGGTCCAAGCGCCAGGCGGGCTTCGCGCAGGGCATCGCCACCTGGTTCGGCAAGTACCAGGCGCAGCTGTTCTTCCCGATCCTCACCCTCGAGGGCCTCAACCTCAACTGGTCGGGCATCAAGTCGGTCCTGAAGCCGGGCCTGAAGAACCGCGGCTGGGAGGCCCTGTTCCTGGCCGTCCACTGGGCCGCCTACCTCAGCGCGCTGTTCATCGTCCTCTCCCCCGGCAAGGCGATCGTGTTCATCCTGGTGCACAAGGCCGTGTGGGGCGTGTACATGGGCTCGATCTTCGCCCCCAACCACAAGGGCATGCCGACCTTCGTGGGCGAGACCGAGCTGGACTTCCTGCGCAAGCAGGTCCTGACCTCCCGCAACGTCAAGGGCGGCGCGGTGATCGACTTCGCGCTCGGCGGCCTGAACTACCAGATCGAGCACCACCTCTTCCCGGCCATGCCCTCGGTGCACCTGAAGAAGGCCCAGCCGATCGTGGAGCAGTTCTGCAAGGAGAAGGGCATCCCCTACCACGCGACGGGTCTGATCCAGTCCTGGAGGGAAGCCCTCACCGAGCTGCACGCCCACGGCGAGCCGCTCCGCAACCCCACTCCCGCCAAGGTCTGACGACCTCCCGGAAGCACGCGCCAAGGCCGCCCCGAGGGGCGGCCTTCGTCGTCTCCGCCGGGACGCGCTCCGCGGCGCCTTACTCGACCGCGTTCGCGGCCTGGTCGCGCAGGGACCTGACGTGCTGCTCGAAGCCCATGAGCCGGCCGAACAGGCTCATGTACTCGTCCTTGTCGGTGCTGGGGTTGATCCGCTGGAGGCGCCGCTTGATGTCGGCCAGCTCGGCCTCGACCACCGGGATCTGGATGCGCGCCAGGATGGTCCGCACGTAGACCGCGTCCGGCTCGCCCGCCAGGCGCAGCTCCTCCACGGCCAGTTCGGAGACCAGCGCGCCCGCGGCGATCTCGGTGCACGCGGCCTGCACCGCGGCGACCCAGTTCGGGCCCGCGGCGGCCTTCGCCGCGCCCCCGGCCGCGTCCACGGCCTCGCGCACGGCCCGGTAGTTCGCGTCGGTGTACGGCGTCGCGTCCACCGCGTCGAAGTAGGGACCCGCGATCTGCGGCTGCTGGAGGGCCACCTTCAACAGCTCGCGCTGGGCCCGCAGCTGGGTCGAGTCGGCCCGCTGCTCGCGCCGGGGCCCCGCGGGGGCCTCCACCTGCTGGCCCGCGGCGGCGCCCTGCACCGCGCGGCGCAGCTCGGCCTTGTCCTTGCCGAGCCGACCGGCGTACACGCCGAGGTACTCCTCGACCAGGCCGCGGTCCTTGACGCGGGCCAGCAGCGGCGCGATCGCGCGCGTGGCGTGCAGGCGGCCCTCGGCGGTGTCCAGGTCGTGCTTGGCGATCGCGCGTTCGAGCGCGAACTGCACGAGCGGGGTGTGCCGCTCGATGAGCTCGCGCACCGCCGCATCGCCCTCGTGCTGCCGCAGCTCGCACGGGTCCTGGCCGCCGGGGGTGACCGCGATGTAGGTCTGGGAGACGAACCGCTGCTCCTCGTCGAAGGCCTTGAGCGCGGCCCGCTGGCCGGCCTCGTCGCCGTCGAAGGTGAAGATGATGCGCCCGTCGGCGGACTCGGAGTCGAACAGGAAGCGCCGCAGGATGCGGATGTGCTCGGGGCCGAACGCGGTGCCGCAGGTCGCGACGGCGACCGGGACGCCCGCCAGGTGGCAGGCCATCACGTCCGTGTAGCCCTCGACGATCACGACGCGGCCGGTCTTGGCGATGTCCTTGCGAGCCAGGTCGATCCCGTAGAGCACCTGCGACTTCTTGTACAGGGGCGTCTCGGGCGTGTTGAGGTACTTGGGGCCCTGGTCGTCGTCGAAGAGCTTGCGGGCGCCGAAGCCGATCACCGCGCCCGACGAGTCGCGGATCGGCCACACCAGGCGGCGGCGGAACCGGTCGATGAGGTTCCCGGTGCGCGAGGGCTTCGCGAGCCCGGCCTGGGTCAGCTCCTCGGCGGTGAAGCCCTTGGCGCGCAGGTGCTTCGCGAGCGCGTCCCACGAGTCGGGGGCGTAGCCGCAGCCGAAGGTCGCCGCCGCGTCCCGGTCGAAGCCGCGGGCGGTCAGGAACTGACGGGCCGTGAGCGCCTCGGGCGAGTGCAGCTTCCCGGTGTAGAACTCGGCGGCCGCGGCGTGGGCGTCGAGCAGGCGCTGCTTGAGGCCCGGCTGGCCCGAGGGGCCGCGCTGCACGCGCCCGTCGACGTCCTCATAGGTGAGTTTGAGCCCGGCGCGGGCGGCCAGGCGCTCGACCGCCTCCACGAAGGTGAGCCCGTCGAGCTCGGTGAGGAAGGTGATGGCGTCGCCGCCGACGCCGCAGCCGAAGCAGTGGTAGACGCCACGCGCGGGGGTGACGTTGAAGCTCGGCGACCGCTCGTCGTGGAAGGGGCAGAGGCCCTTGAGATTGCCGCCGCCGGCGTTGCGCAGGGTGACGCGCTCGCCGATGACGTCGGCGATGTCCACGCGCTCGCGGACCAGCTGGATGTCGGCGTCCCGGATTCGCCCCGCCACTGTTCACCTCTTCTCGCTGCCATGACCATTCTGCCCGGTCCCTGCGACAGGCCGCCCGCAGACGCCGCCGGTGTGATCGGGCGGAGTCGCGGGCGTCACCCCCCGGCTACGGCGGGCCGGATCGCTTGGCGCCGAGCCGAACCGCGCGGCCCTCCTGCTCTACCACGGTTCCCACCCGCACCTTTCCCGACCACGCCTCACGGTTGCGCGGCCCGATCCGCTAGAGTCGCCTATCATGCCGGACCCATCGCCCGAGCAGCCGCCCTCCTGGCCTCCGACCAGTGAGCCTGCGGCCAGACCCACGAATCCGCCCCGAATCACCGCGCGCGGGGTGGGTCACTTGCCTTCCGCCGTGCCGGAAGACGAGCAGGCGTCCGATCTGTTCCGTCCCGCGGCCCCCGGCCCGGGCGTCTACGGCGAGCCGCCGCAGGCCGCCGACCCGTACGACCTCGACCCCGAGGCCCGCCGGAACGAGTGGGCCGCCGACCTCGGCGGCGCCCCGGAGGTGCCGCAGCAGCCCGGACCGCAGTACCCGTCGCCGCAGGCGCCCGACCCGCAGGCCCCGGGCCCGCAGGGCGGCGCGCCGCAGCAGGGCGGCGAGTGGGGCGAGTCCGGCGACTGGCCGCCGAAGTCGAGCCAGGACTGGATGGCCCAGCAGTCGCAGACCCCCTGGGGGCTGTCGTCGTCCGGGGGCCCCTGGCCCGGCCCGGACGCCGCACCGCAGGACGCCGGAGCCGCCCCAGGGGCGCCCGACCAGGGCGCGGTGTACGGCGCGCCGGCCTCGGGGCCCGCGTTCAACGCGCCGCCCCAGCAGGACCAGCAGGGCGGGAGCCTCGAATTCCCCGAGCTGCGCGCCGACCCGTACGAGGCCGACGTCTACGGTCACGCCCAGTACCGCGGCGACGCCGGCGGGCAGGACCTCTACCAGTCCGACCCCTACCAGGCCGACCGCCTCCAGGCGGAGGCCCGGCAGGCCCGCGAGGACTACCAGGCCGCGCAGCAGCCGCCCGCCCCGTTCGGCCCCCCGCAGCAGCCCGGCGGGGCCCCGTTCGGCGAGCAGCCGTTCGGCGAGCAGCCCAGCGGCGGCCCGTTCGGCGAGCAGCAGTACCAGGCCGAGGTGCCGCCGGCCCCGCAGTCGAACTACTCGGACCAGCCGTTCGGCGAGCAGCCCCCCTACCCCGAGCAGGCCCGCCAGGAGCCGGCCCCTGCGCCCGCCGAGAGCGTCCCCGCGCAGCGCGGCGTCGAGGCCCCTGAGGCCCCGGCCGAGCCCGACCCGGCGCCGGTGCGCACCGCGCCGCCGACGCACCGCGGCGTGCGCTACGCCATCTACGGCGTCGGCGGCCTCATCACGCTGGGCCTGATCATCGGCATCGTCATCATGCTCGGCGCCGCTCCCCCGAGCGAGCCGACCCAGGAGGGCGACGGCTCCGACGAGGGCGCGGGCGAGGACTCCGGCGCCGACACCGCGCTGGACGCCGAGCGCTACGGCGAGCTCGCCGCGGCCGCGGGCACCGCCGAGTGGTTCTCGTGGCGCTACGGCGACGCGGGCGGCGGCAGCGGCGCCGAGGAGGTCGCGGCCGTCGGCGGCGACGTCCTCGCGACCGAGCCGCTCCTTGGCGACGCCGACCAGAGCGTCCAAGGCCAGCTCGGGTACCTCACCGACGACGCGGGCCTGACCGGCATCGACCACATCACCGCGGTGGAGAGCACCGACGACCTGATCGGCCTCACGCCGCGCGCGGGCGGCCGGTTCTCCGAGGACGGGCCCGAACCCGAGCTCAAGGAGGGCGCGACCGCCGACTGCCTGAGCGGGCTCGGCGACCTCGGCAGGCCGGTGGCGCTGGCGCGCCCCGAGCAGAGCGGCGAGGTCGGCGCCCACTCGGTGATCGTGTTCTCGTCGGGGATCGTGGCGACCACCGGCATCAGCGGCGCCCAGGGCGGCACCTGCCTCCAGCTGCCGGACGGGCAGGTCCCCACGGACGTGGCGCTCACCGACGGCAACGAGCTGGCGCTGGTGACCACGTGGAACCCGGCGTCGCAGACCGGCGCGCTGGTGGTGCTCGCGATGGGCGACAAGAGCGGCTCGTACCAGTCGAGCTGGTCGGAGTCCTATCCCGGGCTGCCGAACCCCGGGCACTTCGAATCCGCCGCGATCGTGGGCACGGTCGATCTGCCGTTCACGGCGCCGACCTCGGTCGACGCGTGGTCGAACTCGGGCGGGTCGCTCTCGCTGGAGCGCGGCACGGTCGAGGACGGCGCGCACCGGGACACGGTGGCGAGCGCCGGCTACGCGATCGTGGGCGACCTGAGCGCGAGCCAGGTCGCGGTCGTGGACCTCGCCTCGACGCTGGAGGGCCTGGCGGCCCAGTACTACGACGGCGCCGAGTTCGCGTTCGACGCGGCGGCGGGCGAGGCGGTCGGCTTCGACGGCGGCGTCGCGGACGTGGCCGCGACCGAGGGCGCCTCGGCCGTGGCGACGAGCGACGGCGTGGTGCACGAGCTGGACGGCGAGCTGAAGGAGACGGCGGCGACCGAGGTGGGCGCGAACCCGACCTGCCTGGTCGTGGGCGCGCAGAGCGGCGCGTTCATCGCGACGAGCCGCGGCGACGCGACCGTGAGCTGGGTCTCCGGCGGCGAGGTGTCGAAGGAGCTGGCGGACTCGCGGCTGACCGACCCGGTGTGCGCCTCGGAGACGCCGGCGATGGACGTGAAGGGCTACGCGGGGAACGCGGTGGTGGTGCTGGTCTCGGACTTCGAGGGCGGCAGGCTGCATGCGTACCTGGACGGCGAGGCGACGATCCCGGGCGGGGCGACCGTGGGGGGCGAGGGCTTCTCGTACGGCGGCGCCTACGAGGTCGCGGGCAAGCCGTGGGGCGCCTCGGTGACCGTGGACGTGGACTAGACGAGACGAGACGAGTGAGGGGCCGCCCGGCGATGCCGGACGGCCCCTCGCCGTTCGTGGTGGAGGGGGCTCGAGGCCGTCCACCGTCCCCAACTCCCGCCCTCCCGGGGGAAAGGCAGCCCCACCTTCCCGCTCGGGTCCGACAAGAACCGGGCCCAGCGGCGCCCGTGTCACCCGGACGGGCCGCGGAGCGGGCGGCGCGGCCGTCCGGGCCTGCGGCGCGGACGAGCGGCGGGTCGGCCCCGCGGCGGCGGGGGTCGCGCTCGTTGCAGGCGCGGTCGAAGGCGGCGGCGACATCAGACCCGCGGGCGGCGGGGGTCACGGCATCGCGCTTTGGCGGGCCGGACGGCTGCTGGGATAATCGACCGGTGACCGCATCGCTCTCGCTCGCGGGGAGACCCGTCTCGCCGCCCGTCGTCCTGGCGCCCATGGCCGGGATCACGAACCTGCCCTTCCGCAAGCTCTGCCGCGAGCAGGGCGCGGGCATCTACGTGTGCGAGATGATCACCACCGTCGCCCTCACCGAGCGCAACCCCAAGACCATGCGGCTCATCGAGTTCGACCCCGACGAGGAGACCCGCAGCCTCCAGCTCTACGGCGTCGACCCGGCCGGGATGCGCAAGGCCGTCCAGATGGTCGTCGACGAGGACCTCGCCGACCACGTCGACCTCAACTTCGGCTGCCCCGTCCCCAAGGTCACCCGCCGCGGCGGCGGCTCCGCGCTCCCCTGGAAGCGCCGCCTGTTCCGCGAGATCGTCACCGCGGCCGTCGACGCCGCCGGGGACCTCCCCGTCACCGTCAAGATGCGCAAGGGCATCGACGACGACCACCTCACCTACCTCGAGGCCGGCGAGATCGCCCAGGACGCCGGGGTCGCGTGGGTCGCCCTCCACGGCCGCACCGCCGCCGAGCGCTACTCGGGCACCGCCGACTGGGAGGCGATCGCGAACCTCAAGGACCGCCTGGACGTGCCGGTGCTCGGCAACGGCGACGTCTGGGAGGCCGACGACGCCCTGCGCATGGTCGACGAGACCGGCTGCGACGGCGTCGTGGTCGGCCGGGGCTGCCTGGGCCGCCCCTGGCTCTTCGGCGACCTCGAGGCGGGCTTCGACGGGCGCGCCGAGCGGCGCATGCCGACCCTCGGCGAGGTCGCGCGGGTCATGTACCGCCACGCCGCCCTCCTGGTGGAGTGGATCGCCGGGGCCGAGTCGTACGAGACGCGCCGCAACATCGCCGCCGAGGAGCACGGCTGCCGCGAGTTCCGCAAGCACGTCGCCTGGTACCTCAAGGGCTTCCCGGTGGGCGGCGAGCTGCGCCGCTCGCTCGCCATGGTCGCGTCCCTGAACGAGCTGGAGGACCTCCTCGGCAAGCTCGACGCCGACGCGCCGTTCCCGGAGTCGACTCTCGGCAAGCCGCGCGGGCGCACCAACAGCCCCGGGAAGGTGACGCTCCCGGACGGCTGGCTGGACGACCGCGACGACCGCACGGTGCCCGAGGGCGCGGAGGTCGACTCCTCGGGCGGCTGAGCCGCGTCCGAGCGGGGCGGTGCACTCGTTCGGGTGACACGGGCGCCGCCGGGCCCGGTTCCTGTCGGACCCGAGCGGGAAGGTGGGGCTACCTTTCCCCCGGGTGTGGGGGTTGGGGACGGTAGAGACACGGTAGACGCGGAAAAGGGGGCCTCCGGTGCCGGGAGGCCCCCTTGTTCCGTGTCGGCTAGCCCTGCTTGGGCTCCTTGCCGTACTTCTTGTAGAACTTGGCGACGCGGCCCTCGTCGTCCAGGACGCGGCTCTTGCCGGTCCAGAACGGGTGCGAGGCCGAGGAGATCTGGACGTCGATCACCGGGTAGGTCCGGCCGTCCTCCCACTCCACGGTCTCGGCCGAGGTGGCCGTGGACCGGGTGAGGAAGGCGAAGTCGGCGCCGCGGTCGCGGAAGACCACCGGGTGATAGTCCGGGTGTATGCCTTGCTTCATTCCTGGTTCCTCTCGTTGCTCTCGAAACAACCCTCGAAGGGGTCGCGGTATTCCCGCCACGCGTCCCGGCCCTCGGCGAGTTCGGCGTCGGTGAGCAGGCAGGCGTCGAGGACGGCGGCGAGCTCGTCGGCCGCGAAGTGGAGGCCGACGAACACCAGCTGGGTCTCGCGGTCGCCGAACTCGGGGTCCCAGTGCAGGTCGGCGTTGACGCGCCGCTCGGGGCTCGCCTCCTCCCACTCCTCGTCGGGGACGGCGGCGAGCCAGCGGCCCATGTCGCCCATCGAGACGCCGCCGCCGCTGGACTCCCAGGCCACGATGTGTTCGGGCTGGGAGGCGAGCCACAGGTGGCCGCGGCCGCGCAGGGTGCGGCCCGAGACGGCGGGGAGGGCCCGGTGGAAGCGCTCGGGATGGAAGGGCCGGCGGGCGCGGTAGAGGGCGGCGACGACGCCGCAGTCGGGTTCGGGCTCGTGGCAGCCGACGGCGTAGCCCTCCAGGCCGCGCCCGTACGGCTCGGGCCCGTCGGGGTCGAAGCCGCCGCTGCGGCGCAGCTTCGCGGAGAGCCACCGCGCCCGGTCCTCCGGGGTCCGCGCTTCGGCGTGGACGGCGAGGTGGCGGGCCCAGGGGTTGAGGCGCTGGAGCAGCACGGCGAGGCGCGCGTGCTCGTACTCGGGTTCGGCGCGCGGGGCCCAGAGGAGGACGGTGTCGGCGTACTCGATCTGGCGGGCGGCGACGTCGGCGACCGAGCGGGTGTCGTCGTCGGCGGCCTGGAGGCGGCGGTCGGCGAGGTCCTGGTCGGAGTCGAGTGTCGCGAGGAGGCTCGCGGGGTCGCAGACGGCCACGACGGAGTCGATCCGGATCGCGTCGGTGACGGGCGCGCCGTCGACGTGGTGCCAGGAGCAGGCCGAGGCGACGGTCTCGGGCTCCATCGAGGGCGGCAGGACCAGGGCGATGTCGCTCTCGGGGCGGGCGCGGGCGAGGCGCACGAGGGCCGGGAGGAGGTCTTCGCGGACGGTGCAGGCGATGCAGCCGTGCTCGAGGGTCAGCGAGACGTCCTCGACGAGGCCGCCGCCGTCGTGGACGGTGCGGCGGACGGTGCCGTCGACCAGGAGGTCGGTGAGGTCGTGGGCGACGACGAGGAGGCCCGGGTCGGCGAGGGTGAGCTGCTCGGCGGCCTCGCGGACGGCCGCGGGCGCGAAGCCGGTCAGGATCGTCACCGCGGGCCTGAGTTCGGGCCGGGACCGGGTCGCGTCGGGTTTGGCGAGTCGGGACATGAGACCTCCGATCTAATCGAAAACGATTGTCATTATACTTGTGATCGTGAGAGGAGGACGACCGTGTCCAGAACATGCGAGGTGACCGGCGCCGGGCCGGGTTTCGGCAACAACGTCCCGTGGTCGAAGAAGAAGACCCGGCGGCGGTGGAACGTGAACCTGCAGAGCAAGCGGTACTACCTGCCCAGCGAGGGCCGGCACGTGCGGCTGCGGGTGTCGACCAAGGGGATCAAGATCATCGACCGCGACGGCGTCGAGGCCGTCGTGCAGCGGATGCGAGCAGAGGGAAGGCGGATCTGAGATGGCGGGCAAGAGCACCGACGTCCGGCCGGTGGTGAAGCTGCGGTCGACCGCGGGCACCGGCTACACGTACGTGACCAGGAAGAATCGGCGCAACGACCCGGACCGGATGGTCCTGCGCAAGTACGACCCGATCGTGCGCCGGCATGTCGACTTCAGGGAGGAGCGCTAGTGACGATCCTGAAGCTTGAGCGCAGTAGGGAGGAGCGCTAGTGACGATCCTGAAGCTTGAGCGCAGTAGGGAGGAGCGCTAGTGACGATCCTGAAGCAGGGGGCACAGCAGGGAGGAACGCCAGTGACGACCCCGAAGCAAGAAGTACAGGGAGGCGGCGCCCTGAACCGCGAGCACAGCCGAGAGGACCGGTAGATGGCCAAGAAGAGCGCGATCGCCAAGCAGGCCCGCCGCGAGGTCCTCGTGGACCGGCACCGTGAGCGGCGCGCCGAGCTCAAGCGCCTCGCCGCGCACCCGGACACCGATCCGCAGGCCCGGGCGGAGGCGGTGCGGCGGCTCCAGAAGCTGCCGCGCGACTCCTCCCCCGTGCGGCTGCGCAATCGGGACGCCGTGGACGGCCGCCCGCGCGGCTTCAACCGGAAGTTCGGACTGTCGCGTAACCGACTCAGGGAGATGGCGCACCGGGGCGAATTGCCCGGAGTGCGTAAAGCGTCCTGGTAGGAGTATCGCCCGAACCGGGCAAAGACCCCGCCTGACCTGCGCCCCCTGCGATCCTTTGGCATGAAACCGTCATGCGGGCGTCGCAGGGGGACGCTAACCTGAGGCTTGCGAGTGCGCTGTGAGACTGCTCTCAGGCCCGGAACCATGTGAGGGGCTCCTGCGTTTCACTCTGTGGACGAAGAAGGAGTTATGACAGTGATGGTCCAGCAATTGGAGACCGCCCCGTCCGAGGCGGGCGAACCCGCCGAGGTCGAGGCCGACGTGCCCGCCAGCCCCGCGTCCCTGTGGACGTCGGAGAGCCGGGCCCACTACTCCATCACGCACGTCGAGCAGGGCGACGCCCGCGCCTGGATCGACTGCGACTGCGTCATCCACGGCGACTAGCGGTCCACCGCCGTAGCTCCCCGGGGCCCAGGCCCCGGCGACGCCCTGCGGCCTCGGCAGGACCGGCTCGCGGCGCGGCCGCACCGGGACTCAGCCGATCTCGACCAGGGAGTGGCACTGGTCGTTCGCCCCCTCCGGGGCCTCGGCGACCACGGCGCCGCCTTCGAAGTCGAGTTCCGCGCGCAGCCCGTCGATCCAGATGGGACAGCTCACCGTGGCCGTGCGCTCCTGCCCGCCCTCGGTGACCACCACTTCCGTCCGGGCCTCGCCAGGCGCGGTCGTCACCAGGGCGAAGCCGTGGCCCGTCTCGTACCACCACCACTCGGTCTGCCACTGCGGGTAGGCCGTGATCTCCCAGGCCGCTCCGGGCGCGAAGGACACCTCGCGGTCCGGGTCCTCGGGGAACCCGAACGCGCAGGCGTCGAGCGCGGGGTCGGCCGCGCAGGCGTCGAGGCGTCCGCGCAGTGCCGCGTCGACGGCCTCGATGCCCTCCCCGCTCAGCAGGATCGCGGGGAGGAACAGCCAGGTGTCCGAGTAGTCCTCGCCGAGGGGCGTGAACTCGGTCCCGAGCGCCAGCACCCGGGGCTCGCTCTCGAACTCCATGGTGGACGGCAGCTCGGGGTAGAACCGGTACACGCCGGGCAGCAGCATGACCTCCACGGCCCCCATGTCGTCCTCGACCGGGACGCTGACGCCGTTGAGGTCGAAATGGTCGAAGGGGGCGAGGAGGTCGGCCGGCGTGAGGGCGTTCTCGATCTCGGCCTGCCCGTGCCCGATCCCCACGCGGTAGCGAAAGCCCGCCCGGGTGCCGTCGTCGGCCTCGATCTCGGCGTAGACCTGCGCGAGGGCGTCGCTGGGCCGCTCGGTGTAGTCGACCTGGGCGACGGTGACGACGCGCCAGGAGTCGTCCAGGGCCTCGGGTTCGACGAACCCGCCGACGGGCTCGTCGACGGTCGTGTAGGACAGCGCCTCGTCGACGTCGCCCTCGCGGACGGCCTCGAGGTACGCGCGCACGGTGTCCTCGGCGAGCGGCCGGTTGAGCGGCGACAGCTTCACGGCGGCCACGACCGCGGCGACCAGCACGATCACTATGGCGGCGTAGGCGAGCAGGAGGTTCTCCCGGCCGAGCGGGAGGCCGGGCCACGGGCGGCGGGACCGCGGAGGCGGCGGTTCGGGGGGCGGGGCGATCGCGTCGGCGGCGCCGAGGTCGATCGAGATCTCGACGTCGCGCCGATCCGGTGAGGGGGATCCGGACACCGTGGCTCCAGTTGCTCGACTGCTACCGTTGTCGTGCAAAGTGTAGCGTTCTCAGGTAGGCCCCTCATGCCCTCGACCACGTGGTTCAGGAACGGCGCGCGATCCCTGCGGCGCGCGGCGGGCCGCACTCACCGGCGCGCCGAATCGCTGCCGCGGCTGCCGTTCGCCGTCGCGTTCGCCATGGCGCTGGTGGCGCTCGTCGTCGCCGTCGAGTTCCGCCCGCCGTCCGAAGAGGTCGCGGTCGAGGTCGATGAGCACCCTTCCGATGCTGAGGAGATGTGGTACGGCGGCGGGTTCCCCACCGAAGAGGTCGAGCTGGAGATCGTCGAGTACGGCGTCAGCAGGGTCGTGGTCCAGGAGCTGCCCCGGCTCGTCATCGGGCTCGTGGTGCGCAACCCCTACGACAGGGACATGAGCACGGGGGCGGTGTCGCTCACCTCCGTGACGCAGGACGGGAACCCGGTCCGCATCGAGGACTTCTACATCGGCACGATCCCGCCCGAGACGACCGTGAGCGTCGGCTACGTCGCCTCGGGAGGCGGCGACCTCCCGGTGGAGGCGATGCGGCTGGAGGCCTCCGAGCCGGCGTTCCTCTACGACGATCCCGAGGCCGAGGGGGCCGACGTCTTCAGTCCGGCGCCGGTGCTGCCGGAGGCGACGCTCGTGGAGACCGAGCCGCTGCTCAGCCCCGACGGCTACCGGCTGCGGTACCGGCTGGACGCGCCGGAGGCGGCCGAGGTCCAGGTCACGATCCTGTTCCGCGACGGCGAGGGGCGGCTCCTCGGCGGCATACCCGCGGGCGGCGAGCCGTTCAGCATGTTCCACGACGGGTGGACCACGCACCGGTTCCCCGTGGAGGAGGGCGAGACGCTCCACCACGTCGACGTCCCCGAGGCGTGGATGCCCGAAGGGACCGACCCCGATCGGTTCGAGGTCGGCCCCAGCGTCTGATCTGCTCTAGAGCCGTTCGAGGAGGAACCGCTCGACCTGGTCGATCGCGACGCGGTCCTGCTGCATCGTGTCGCGGTCGCGGATCGTCACCGCCTGGTCCTCGAGGGTGTCGAAGTCGACGGTGATGCAGTACGGCGTGCCGATCTCGTCGGCGCGGCGGTAGCGGCGCCCGATCGCGCCCGCGTCGTCGAAGTCGACGTTCCAGCGCTTGCGCAGGCGGGCGGCCAGGTCCTTCGCCTTCGGCGACAGGTCCTCGTTGCGGCTCAGCGGCAGCACCGCGGCCTTGACGGGCGCCAGGCGCGGGTCGAAGCGGAGCACGGTGCGCTTGTCCACGCCGCCCTTGGTGTTCGGGGCCTCGTCGACGTCGTAGGCCTCCAGGAGGAAGGCCAGCACCGAGCGGGTCAGGCCCGCCGCGGGCTCGATGACGTACGGGGTCCAGCGCTCGCCCTTGGCCTGGTCGAAGTAGGACAGGTCCGCGCCCGAGTGCTTCGAGTGGGTCGACAGGTCGAAGTCGGTGCGGTTGGCGACGCCCTCGAGCTCGCCGAACTCGCTGCCGGCGAAGTTGAAGCGGTACTCGATGTCGACGGTGCGCTTGGAGTAGTGGGAGAGCTTCTCCTTCGGGTGCTCGTACCGGCGCAGGTTGTCCTGGCTCAGGCCGAGGTCGACGTACCAGTCCCAGCGCTGCTGGAGCCAGTACTCGTGCCACTCCTCGTCCGTGCCCGGCTCGACGAAGAACTCCATCTCCATCTGCTCGAACTCGCGGGTGCGGAAGATGAAGTTGCCCGGCGTGATCTCGTTGCGGAACGACTTGCCGGTCTGGGCGATGCCGAACGGGGGCTTGCGCCGCGAGGAGGTCATGACGTTCGTGAAGTTCACGAAGATGCCCTGCGCGGTCTCGGGGCGCAGGTAGTGCACGTTCTCGGAGTCCTCGGTGGCGCCGAGGAAGGTCTTCATGAGGCCGTTGAACATGCGCGGCTCGGTGAAGGAGCCGCGGGCGCCGCAGTGGGGGCACGCGAGGTCGGCGAGGCCGTTCTCGGGTTCGGCGCCGTGCTTCTCCTCGTACGCCTCGACGAGGTGGTCGGCGCGGAAGCGCTTGTGGCACGACTGGCACTCGGTGAGCGGGTCGGTGAACTCCTCGATGTGGCCGCTGGCGACCCACACCTGGGGGTTGAGGACGACGGCCGAGTCGATGCCGACCACGTCGTCGCGCTCGCGGACCATCGCGTTCCACCACTCGCGGCGGATGTTCTCCTTCAGCTCGACACCGAGCGGGCCGTAGTCCCAAGCAGAGCGGGTGCCTCCGTAGATCTCCGAACTGGGGAAGACGAAGCCGCGGCGTTTGGACAGGCTGATGAGCGCTTCGGTGCGATCTTGGGACACGATGATTCCTCTCGATCCGGCTGGCGGTCGGTGAGACTGCGGATAAGTGCTCGAACAGACTGCTCGAGCGGCGGTGCGTGGTCAATCCAGTTTCGGGGCTGGACGTCGAACCCTGGCGCACGGGAAGTGCGCCTCCGCCAGTGAGCAAGCGTACCTCGCAGTAGGGGCCCCGCCGCTGCCGCCCCGCGGCGCGAGTCGCGCGCCGCGGGCCCGCCCGGGCGGGCCCGCGGTCAGCTCCCCGGCTGCTTGCGCAGATCCGCCAGGTGCTGCTCGAACCCCTCCCTGGCCTCGGTGAAGACGGGGGCCGCGAGCCAGCCGAGGGCCTCCTCCCCCACCTCGATCGCGCCCTGCGCGTCGCCGAGCTCGGACAGGAGCCACATCGTCTGGTGGGCCGTGAGGCTCGCCCGCTCCAGCAGCAGCGGGCCCTCCCGGAACACCGCCAGGGCCCGGCGCTGGAGGTCGAGCACCGGTTCGGCCTCGTCGCGGCGCAGGCCCGGCTCCCCGGCCTGGGACTCCAGGAACTGGAACGTCAGCTGGGCGTGCTGGCGGTAGGTCTCGCCGAGCTCGAACCGGGCCGACTCGCGCACGGCCTCCGGCTGCGAGGCGTCGGCGCGGACCGTGTGGAGGCGGGCCGCGATCTGCGCCATCGTCTGGAGGCCCTCGCCGAACGCGGCGTCGCCCATGATGGTGCGCAGCAGCCAGGCGCGGGCGCGGCTCACCCGCGTCCAGGACGCGAAGTCGCCGAGCTCGTCGGTGGTCTCCACCGCGCGGGTGTAGACCTCCAGGGCGTGGTCGTGCTCGCCGAGCTTCTCCAGCAGCTCCCCGGTGAGGAACAGCGTGTCGGCGTACAGGTGCACCAGGTGGTTCTCGTCGGCGGCCTCCAGCAGGGCCAGGGCCGCGAGGCCGTGCTCGACGCCCTGGCGGGTGTCGCCCTGCTTGTCGTAGGACTCGGCGAGGTTGAACCGCACGTTGCACACCCGCCACAGCTCGTGGTCGGGCAGGTCGGCGAGCGCGGCCTCCAGGAGCGGGAGGGCCTCGGCGCGGCGCTCCTGCTCGATGAGGGCCGCGCCCATGAGGTGGCGGGCGACGGCGGCGGGCACGGTCATGCCGGCGGCGTCGCAGTGGACGGAGGCCTCCAGGGCGTGCGCGTAGGTGCCCTGGTGGTCGCCCGAGCGCATCGAGAACTCGGCGGCCTGGAGGCGCAGCTTCGCGGCGATGGTGTGGCTCGGTTCGTCGCCGAGGGCCTCGATGCCGTCGGCGGTGACGGCGAAGGCCCGCTCCAGGTCGCCGGTGAGGCCGATCTGGTCGGCGAGGTCGGCGCAGGCGCGGGCGACGGCCCAGCCGGCGTCGGCGGCGCGGGCGGTCTCCAGGCCGGCGGTGAGCAGGGCGGTCTTGGCCTGCGGGTCGTCCTCGAGGCGGGCGCGCAGGTCGATGAGGTCGCAGCGGCGGATGAGCGCGTAGCGCTGCCCGGTGCAGGCGGCGAGGGCCTCGTCGAGGGCGCGGGCGCGCTCGTCGAGGTCGGGGGCGAGCGCGGCGAGGCCGCCGGAGGCGGTGCTGCCCGAAGACGTGGCGGCGAGGTACTCGGCGCGCATGGCCAGGACCTGGGCGGTGTGGAAGCTGCGGTCGTCGATGCGCCGCTCGGCGCGGAGCTCGTGGGCGGCGGCGGTGACGCGCTCGGCCCCGGCGCGGATGTCGCCGGGCTCGGTGTCGGCGCGGTGGATGAGCAGGAACGCCTCGGCGACGAGGGCGCGGCCGGGCTGCCCGGCGAGGCCGAACAGCTCGACGGCGCGGCGCAGCCCGTCGAGGACGGCCTCGGGGTCGTCGGACTGGGCGGACTCGGCGTGGGCGATCTCGGCGCGGTGCTCGGGGATGAGCTCGATGCCGAGGGCGCCGGCGAGCGCGCCCACCTTCAGCCAGGCCTTCCACGTGTCCGGGGAGCAGTCGTCGTAGGCGGCGTAGGCGGCGTCGATGGCGGCGTCCAGGTCGGGGCCCTCGACCGGCCCGGACGCGAGGTCGGCGGTGAGCACGTCCACGGCGGGCTTGGCGGGGGCCTCCTTGAGGCCCAGGTGGACCTTCTGCTCGTACGGGGTGGAGTCGACAACGCACGCGGACATGTGGGAGTGGTGGTCGTTGCCGTTGCGGGCGTCGAAGCGGGCGCAGACGGCGGCGCGCTCGGCCTCGGCCCAGTCGTGGAGGGAGTCGGCGGTCCACTCGCCGCCGCCGGGGCCGGGCACCGAGGCGTCGGCGAAGCCGAGGGCCCTGAGGCGGCGGCAGGTGAGGACGGCGACCTCGAGGAGGCGCTGGCGGTCGCGCACGCCGAGGTCGAGGTCGAAGAAGCGGGCGTGCTCGGCGAGGATCTCGACGGCGCGGTGCTCGTTGCCGGTGAGGGCGCAGAACTCGATGTGGAGGGCGATCATGGCGACCATGTCCTCCTTGCCCTTGCACATCTGGTAGCCGCGCAGGTGGTTGGCGCGGGCCTCGTCGATGCGGTCGAGCTCGACCAGGGGCAGGAGGGAGAGCGCGAGCCCGTAGTGGGGCTCGTGGGCGCAGGTGTGCTCGCCGGCGAGGACCGGTTCGAGCATCTCCATGGCGGCGTCGGCCGAGTCCTCCTCGGCGTAGAACACGATGGTGGCCAGCGAGGTGTACTGGCAGGCGGTGCAGTCGGACATGTCGTCCTCCTCGGCCGCCCCGAGGGCCTCGATCGCGCGGGCGACCCGGTCGTAGTCGCCGACGTGGTAGGCCAGCTGCATCTCGTAGGCGGCGGGGGCGTGCATGGAGTAGCCGGCCTCGGCGTAGCGGCGGCGCATCTCCTCGAGCCAGTGCTCGATGGACTCCAGGGGCACGTCGGGCTGCTCGATCATCTTGTCGACGATCCACTTGAACGTCCAGTACAGGGACCGGGTCAGGTAGGCGTCGAAGTGCTCGGGCTGGGAGTCGAAGGCGCGCAGGAGCCGGGCGAAGGGGACGAGGATGCGGGTGGAGTCGCGGGAGAACTCGTAGGCGTCGACCAGCCCGCTGAGCGCGTAGTTGACGAGCTCGGGGTCGCCGACGGCGTCGGCGGCCTCGACCGCCCGCTCCAGGGCCGCGACCTTCGCCTCGCCGGCCTCTTCGAAGCGGGCCTCGTTGAGCAGTCGCCAGATCTCGTCGGGGTCGGGAGTGGCCATCTGTCACTAGTCCTTCGTGATGGGTTCAGTTCGGTGGAGGGCCGCTCGGTCGGGGCGGCCCCCGCGGTCCGTCAGTCGGCTCCGGTGAGGTGCTCCAGCAGGTTCATGAAGGAGCGGTTGAGCAGTGCGGTGTCGGCGCTGCGCAGCGGGCGGCGGCTCATGAGCAGGGCCTGTCCGTAGAGCGACTCGACGGCGGTGCCGGCGAGGTCGGAGTCGCCGATGGCGCTGACGCGGCGGACGGTGGGGTTGCGGTGGTTGAGGACGAGCTGGGCGCGGGGCGCGTGCCGCTTGATGGAGGCGAGGATGCCGCCCCACAGGTCGTCGGCCTGGGCCTCGGCCTCGGCCCGCTGGCGCTCGCGGCGGGCCTCGCGGTCGTCGAGGAGCAGCGCGGGTACCGAGACGGGGTTGAACTCGCGCACGACCACGTCCACGTCGACCGCGTCGAGGCGGGCGCGGGCGGCGTTCAGGAAGGACTGGATGCCCAGTTCGGTGCGGGTGTCGAGGGGGTCGAGGCTGGCCGAGATGACCCCGGGCTGGAGCGCCTCGACCTTGATCTGCGGGTCGAGGCGCGGCAGGGCCTGGACGAGCTCGGCGTCGTAGGTGTAGCCGCCGTTGACCACGCCGATGCCCTGGGCGGCGGCGATCTGGGCGACCTGCCGGTACTCGTCGACCGTGGAGGCCAGGTAGACCGGCTGGTGGGCGCGGGCGAACTCGGGGAGGCTGGCGTGCCCGGCGGTGGTCTCGAACCGCAGCCACGGCAGCATCGCCGCGAACAGCTCCGCGTCGTGGCGGGCGAGGGCCTTGACGCCGAGCTCGTGGACGGCGAGGAACGCCTCCAGGCGGGAGGGGTCCTCGGCGGCGAGGCGGGAGATCCACTCGCGGATCTGCGCGCCGATCGCGTCGCGGGCGACGGCGAGGGCCTCGTCGTCGTAGAGGGACTCGCGGGAGGCGGTGGGGCGCAGCGAGTCGGTGTCGACCACGCAGCGCACGAAGAAGGCCCACTCGGGGACCAGGTTGTCGGCGGTGTCGGTCAGGAGCATCCGCTTGAGGTGGACGCGGTGGGCCGGGCGGGCCGAGGGGGAGGTCGCGTGCGGGAGGACGAACGCGACGCCCTTGATGCCGGACAGGGGCACGTCGAGGTCGATGACGTCGAGCGGCGGGAAGCCCAGGACCTCCTCGCAGTAGCCGTTGAGCGCGACGCGGCGCGCCGTGGGCGTGGGGTGGCGCCGCTCCCACACCGGCGGCGTGTCGGTGATGCCCACCGGCGCGTCGCCGCCCTCGACGGTGACCGCCACCGGCAGCAGGGAACCGTACTCGCGGGCGAGCTCGGCGGCCTTCTCGGGCTTGAGCCAGTCCTCGCCGGGGCGGGCGACCAGCTCGACCGTGGTGCCCGGCTCGGGGTGCTCCTCGGGCGGCACCTCGACGACCGTGTAGGAGCCGTCGTCGCACGCGGTCCAGCGCACCGCCCCCGCGTCGGGGTGCTTGGCGGAGCGGGAGGTCACGGTGATGACCGAGGCGACGGTGAAGCAGGCGAGCAGGCCGATGCCGAACTGGCCCAGGAAGTCGCGCCGGGCGCCCTCGATCTCCTCGTCGCGCTTGGAGGAGCCGCCGATGGTCGCCAGGAGCTGGTGGACCTCGGCGACCGTGAGGCCCACGCCGGGGTCGGTGATGCGCAGGCGCCTGCCGTCGGCGACGATGCGGACCTCGGGGGCGGCGTCCGCGAAGCCGGGGTCGACGGCGCGGCGGGCCGTGACGGCGTCCACCGCGTTCTGGAGCAGCTCCCGCACGTAGACCTTGGGCGACGAGTACAGGTGGTGGGACAAGAGGTCCACCAGGCCGCGCAAGTCCACTTGGAAGGTATGGGAAGTGGGCGTTGTCTCAGACACGGCGCGTCCTGCTTCGTTCGGAGGTCTTTCAGCGTCAGTCAGACTAGCAAACGGCCGCATCCGCGGATCGCGTGAAAAGGCGCAGTGGAGCGTGTCCGCGGCTGGAGCCTTTGCGGCCCTTGGGGCTTCGCGGCGGCGCGGATCCGGCGCGCGGGCGGGCCGCCGGAGCGGGGCGGTGGAGTGGGGCAGGTCCGGTAAGGTGACCGCTACCGATCTTCCCCACGTGCGAGGCAGGCACCCGATGACCTTTCCGCCCCCGCCCCCGGACCGGGTGCACCTCCAGTACCAGCCCTCTCCGGTGCCGCAGCAGCCGCAGCAGATGGGGCCGGGCGGCGCGTACGGGCCGGTGCAGCACTCCCCCGGCCAGCCGGTCCCCGGGCAGCTGCCGCCGGCCTCGATGACGATGGGCAAGCCGGGCACCATCACGGGCATCCAGGCGATCCTGTGGATCCTCCTGGCGCTCAGCGGGATCGGGAACCTGTTCTCGATCATCGGCATGGTCAACTTCTTCAACCCGCTCCAGCTGCTGGTCCTGGCCTACACGGTGTACTCGACGGCGCAGGCGCTGATCAGCCCCGTGCAGATCGCGCGCGGCAAGCGCTGGGCGTGGATCTGGTCGCTGGTGAGCGCGATCATCGGCCTGGTCATGAGCGCCGTCGCGATCGTCTTCGGCGTCATCATGATCGACTTCGCGGTCTACACGCTGCTCATCGGCATCGCGCTCGCCGGGCTCTACGGGACGTTCCTGGGGCTCCTGTGCTCCAAGTCGGCGCGGCAGTGGATCCTCATGCACCGCATCCAGCGTGGCGAGGTGCAGCTGCCGGGCATGGCGGGGCCGGTCGGCATGGCCGGGGCGGGGCAGGCCGCGCCGCAGCGGCCCGAGGCCAAGCCGGGCGCGGTCACCTTCGCGGTCGTGCTGATGGTCCTGCTCATGGCGCTGGCCGCGTGGGCCGTGTACAGCGCGGCCATGGCCGTGTACTGGATGACCTACGGGACGATGCCCATGGACGCCGCCGCCGCGTGGTACGGCGTGCGGTTCCCGCTCATGGCGGGCACGGCCGCGTTCCTGGTGCTCGTGTGCGCGCTGATCTCGGTGATCGGCCTGCACCGCGGCAGCTTCGGCGCCCGCGTGTTCACCCTCGTGTGGACCTCGGTGCTGGTGCTGGCCTGCGGATTCGTGGCCGCTCCGCAGCTGCTGGACTTCCTGCGGTTCGGCGACATCGCGCCGCCCCCGGTGCGGACCTCGTGGCTGGCGGCGGTGGCGCGCGACGTCGCGATCACCGTGCTCGTCATCGCCGTGTTCATCGCGGCGCTGCTGCCGGGCGTGCGCGCCTGGACGCCGGGCAGGGGGACGGCGGCGCTGGTCGTCATGGTCCCCATGGGGCAGCCCCAGGCCGCCCAGCCGGGCCCGTACGGGCCGCCGCAGCCGGGCGGGTACGCGCCCCAGCCGCCGGGGCAGCAGCCGCCGCAGCCGCCTTACGGCGGCTACTGACCGGGGTTCGGGAGACGGCACCGGTTCAGCAGAAGCCGCCGGTTCAAGGGCCGGTGCCGGTTCAGGAGAGGGTGCGCCAGCCGCAGACGTTCGTCTCGAGCGCCTCGGACGACTGGTCGACGCCGATCTCGAGCGCGATCCTCGACCCGTCGGCGAGTTCGACCTCGACCTCGACGGCCTCCATGGACATCGGCTGGACCTCGGCGCCGGAGGCGTCCCAGGACTCCCACTCGCCGACGTAGTCCTCGGCGGGGCGGTCCCGGAGGTCCTCGCAGAGCATCGCGTAGGCCGCGTCCCAGTCCTCCTCGGCGACCTCGCCGATGAACGCCTCCGCGGTGTCCTCCATCTTGTCGACCACCGAGTTCGCGAAGGTCGTGAACGCGACGACCACCGCGATGACCACGGCGGCGACCAGGACGAGGCCGCCGCCGATGCCGAACACGAGCTTCAGGGCGAGGCGGCCGCCGTCGACGTCGGTGGGCGGGGCCGCGAACGGCACCGGGACGCCCGAGGGCGGCGGTGGCGGCGGCGGGGTGGAGGGCGCCGGCTCGACCTCCTTGGTCGTGGGCGGCAGCGCGAGGGTCTGATCGGTCGAGGGCTCCAGGGCGACCGGCGGGCTGGAGGCGGCGTCGGTCGTCTCGGGCACGGACGGCTCGGGTTCGAACGGGATCGGCGCCGAGCCGGGCTCGGGGGCGATCTGCGCGGGGGCGGCGGGCTCGGGGACCGGCTCGGCCCGCGGCTCGGAGGGGACCGGGACGGGCGCGGCCTGGTCCGCGTTGCCGGGTTCGGGGATCGGCTCGGCGTACGACCGCTCCAGGGGCTCGGGCCGCAGCGGTTCGGGAGCGGGCGCGGGATGCGGCGGCTCGGGAGCGGTGTCGGGCTCGGGAGAGGGGGCCGGATCGGGCCGCAGCGGCTCAGGAGAGGGGTCGGGCCGCGGCGGTTCGGAGGCGGTGTCGGGCTCGGGGCGCGAGGGCTCCGGCGATGCGGCGTCGGGGGCGGGCCGGTCGGTCATCGGGCGGCCTCCCGGCGGGCCCGGTCGGGGTCGGCGGCGCGGTCGGAGCCGGTGCGCTCGGGCGCGGCGCCCGGCGCGCACTCGGCGAGGACCTCGAACCCGGAGGCCTCGGGGAGCGCGCGGGACAGCAGCGGGGTCGCCATCTTGACCGCGAAGTTCCCGAGGGCCCGGCGGTAGGAGCCGACGCCGTCCCACTCGGTCCAGAGCAGCCAGACGGCGTCGTCGTCGCCGAAGTCGTCGACGGCGCGGCCCAGGCCGCCGCGCAGGTAGCCGTCGCAGGAGGCGAGCGCGCCGAGGGCGCCCTCGGCGTCGCGCGAGAAGGTCTCCGCCTCGCCTTCGGTTACGGCGAAACGATATACAACCAGCACGGTCCTCACCCTACTTGCCGTCGCGCTAGGGCGCGCAGTCGGCGCACAGGCCGTGGAGTTCGAGCGTGTGCCCCACCTCGGTGAAGCCGTGCTCGGCGGCGACCTTGCTCGTCCAGCGCTCCACGGTCGGCCCGGCCACCTCCACGGTCTTGCCGCAGGAGCGGCACACCAGGTGGTGGTGGTGCTCCTCGGCGGAGCAGAGCCGGTACAGGTGGTCGCCCCCCGGCAGGCGCATGACGTCCACGATGTCGGCCTCGGCGAACGCCTGGAGGGTGCGGTACACCGTGGTCAGGCCGATCTTGGACCCGGCGTCGCGCAGGATCGCGTGCAGGTCCTGTGCCGAGCGGAACGCGTCGTCGTGCTCGAGCAGTTCGAGGATCGCGGTCCGCTGCTTCGTGGACCGGGCCATGTTCTCGGCCGGAGGCTTGGTGGCCACTAGCGCTCCTCTCGGGCGTGGTGGACGGCGTCGGTGACGATGTGCGCGATGTGGTCGTCAATGAGCGAGTAGGAGATCTCCCGCCCCGACCTGGTGCCGCGCACGATACCCGCTCCGCGCAGGACCCGCAAATGCTGCGAGACCAGGGGCTGGGTGACGCCGAGGGTCTCCACGATCTGGTGCACGTACTTCGGTCCGGCGGCCAGTTCCATCACGATGGCGATCCGCAGCGGCGCGGCGAGCGCGCGCAGCAGCTCCCCGGCCGCCTCGTAGTCGGCTGGGGCTTCGGTCGGTTCGATCTCGGTCCGCACTTCGCAAAAGTATCGCGTCGCCGGGCCGCCGGGGGTTCCAGGTGTCGCCGAGCTCATGCTTTCGCGGGGAGCTCGACCTCGAGCGGCTCCCCCTCGGGCGGCAGGTGGCCGCGCCGGGTGCGGCGCAGGCGCCCGACGACCGCGGCCAGGAGCGCGGTGGCGACGAACACGGCGACGCCGATGAGCACGATCGTGGACCCCGGCGGGACGTCCTTGGCGGCCGAGGCCAGGACCCCCGTCCCGGCGATGAGGAGGCCCGCGCCCATCGCGGCGAACATGGTGGCCTTGAACGAGCGCGTGAACTGCTGGACCGTGACGACCGGGATCACCAGGAGGGCGCTCACCAGGAGCAGGCCGACCGCGCGCATGGACACCGAGACGGTGACGGCGGTCGTGACGAGCAGCAGCAGGTTCAGGGCGCCGACGGGCAGGCCGGAGACGCGCGCGTACTGCTCGTCTGCGCAGATCGCGGTGAGCCAGGGGCGCAGCACCAGCATGAGGGCCGCGACGACCGCGCCGCCGACCACGATGGTCCACACCTCGGACCAGCCCGCGGTCAGGAGCGAGCCGAACAGGTACTGCTGGAGGTTCGCCACGCCCTTGTCGGAGGCGATGCCGGTGAGGTAGACGCCGCCGGCGATGCCGCCGTAGAACATCATGGCGAGCGCGACGTCACCGGAGGTCTTGGAGTGGCTGCGCAGCAGCTCCATGACGACCGAGGCGGCCACGGTGACCGCGAGCGTCGTCCACAGGGGGGCGGCGCCGGTGAGGAAGCCGATGGCGACGCCCGTCAGGGCGATGTGGCCGAGGCCGTCCCCGATGAGCGCGAGGCGCTTCTGGACGAGGAAGACCCCGACGGCGGGGGCGCACAGGCCCACCACGAGCGCGCTGATGAGCGCGCGCTGCATGAACTCGTACTCGAAGTACCCGAAGACCTGCTCGAGGTTCATCTGCCGTCCCAGGTGTCTGCGTCGGTGCCGCCGCCGGCGTTCCCAAAGGAGATTCGGGGCGCGGCCCCGTCGAGTTTGGGGAGCGGGTGGGGCGAGGGGTGCGGGTGCACGTGCTCGTGGCCGGGGTCGGCGTGCTCGCCGACCGGGCGCGGGGGCGCGCCGTCGTGGACGACGCGGCCGTCGGCGAGGACCACGGCGCGGTCGAGCCGGTCGGTGAGCGGGCCGAGCTCGTGGGTGACCAGGAGGACCGCGCACCCGGCGTCGATGCGGGCGGCGACGACCTCGGCGAGGGCGGCCTGGGTCTCGGCGTCGACCCCGACGGTGGGCTCGTCCATGATGAGCAGGTCGGGGTCGGTGGCGAGGGCGCGGGCGATGAGCACGCGCTGCTGCTGGCCGCCGGAGAGGGTGTCGACGGAGCAGTGGGCGTGGTCGGCCAGGCCCACTTCGGCGAGGCTGCGGGCCACGGCCTCGCGGTCGGCGCGGCGGGCGGGCAGGCCGATGAGGCGGTGGGCGAGGCGGCCCTGGGAGACGACCTCGGCGGCGGTGGAGGGGACGCCGGAGGCGGCGCCGGTGCGCTGGGGGACGTAGCCGACGCGCTTCCAGTCGCGGAAGCGCTTGCGGGGGGTGCCGAACAGCTCGATGGTCCCGCCGGCGAGCGGGACGAGCCCGGCGACGGCCTTGATCAGGGTGGACTTCCCGGAGCCGTTGGCGCCCATGAGGGCGACGGCCTCGCCGGGGGCGACGGCGAGGTCCGCGCCGCGCACGACGGCGCGACCGCCGTAGGAGACGGTCGCGCCGTGGACGTTGAGAACGGGCATGGGGGCAATGCTGCCTTACGCCGCGCCCAGGGCGGTCTGCAACGCCGCCAGGTTCTCGCGCATCACAGTGAAGTAGTCGGCGTCGGCGTCGAGCTCCTCGTCGGTGAGGCCTTCGAGCGGGTTGAGGACGGCGGTGTCGGCGCCGGTCTCGGCCGCGAGGGTCTCGGCGATGTCGGGCGAGACGAGGGTCTCGAAGAAGATCGTGGTGACGCCGTTGGTCTCGATGTACTCGGCGACCTCGGCCATGCGCTGGGTGTCGGGCTCCTGGTCGGGGCTGAGGCCGGAGATGGCGACCTGGTGGAGGCCGTAGCGGTCGGCGAGGTAGCCGAAGGCGGCGTGGGAGGTGACGACGGCGTCGCTGGAACGGGCGGCGAGGGCGTCGGTGAACTCGGCGTCGAGCGCGGCGAGGTCGGCGGCGAAGTCCTCGGCGGCGGCGGTGTAGTCGTCGGCGTTGGCGTCGTCGACGCCGGCGAGGCCGTCGGCGACGGCGGTGCCGATCTGGGCGTAGCGGGTGGGGTCGAGCCAGATGTGGGGGTCGGTGCCCTCGAGCTCGTCGTGGGAGTGGTCGTGGCCCTCCTCCTCGGCGCGCTCGTCCTCGGAGGCGGTCTCGTCCGCGTGGGTCTCCTCGGCGTGCTCGTCCTCGTGGGCGTGCTCCTCGCCCTCTTCGTGGGCGTGCTCCTCGCCCTCTTCGTGGGCGTGGTCGTCGGCGTGCTCCTCCGCCGCGTGGTCGTCCTCGAAGACCTCGGTGTCGTCGTAGCCGAGGGTCTCGACGGCGGTGGCGACGTCGAGGGACTTGTCGGGGGCGTACTGCTCGACGGCGGCGTCGAGCTCGGGGATGAAGTCCTTGAGGTAGACGACGTAGTCGGCCTCCTCGATGGCGGCGATGTCGGAGGGGGCGAGCTCGAGGTCGTGGGGCTCCTGGCCGGCGGGGGTGAGGTTGGTGACGGTGACGTTGCCGGCGCCGACCTGCTCGGCGGCGTAGGCGAGGGGGTAGAAGGCGGCGACGACGTTGATCTCGCCGTCGTCGGCGGGGTCGCCGCCGCCGCAGGCGGCGAGGGTGCCGGCCGCGGCGAGGCCGGCGATGGGCAGGAGGATCAGGTGGGAACGGCGCATGGTTGAACCTTGCCTAGGCATGACAATCATTGTCAACAGCTAATATGAGCGTTCGATCAGCGGCACGCGGCCCGGAGCAGCGAAAACACCCGATGCGGCGGTTCCGGCGGAGGCCGGTGAATGATCGGTATCACGCGAACGGATGAATTCCGAGCAGGACGCGCGGGGAGGGCCCGTTCCCGTCGGCCCCGCGCGGGAAGGTGGGGACTCCTTTTCTTCCCCTGGGCGGGCGGGGGTCGGGGACGGCGTCGCGGGGGCACGCCGTTCGCAGTCGGCCCGCACCGGTGATCCCGGTCTCCCGGACGCCGCATCGCCCCCGGTTCTGTCGCACCCCCGCGGCACCGTTGAGAACCGGGGGGCCGTCCCACCGGGCCCCGGGGCGCGGCTCGCTGCCCGCCTCCGGCGCCGCTACTGGTACTCGTTGTCGGGCGTGGGAATGCCCGTGACCGACTCGACCTCGATGTAGGGCACCAGCTCGCCGTTGATCTCGTCGCGGCCCTGGCGCGGCGAGTACTCGCCGACCACCTCGACCCACTGGTCCGGCTCCAGGCCCGCGGGCACCTCGCCGTCGAAGCCGATCTTCACCGGGCGCGCGTCCGCCGCGCAGCACGCCACCACCATGCGCGCCAGCTGCGGCTCGTCCCCGTCGTAGAGGATGAACCCGCGCAGCTGGATCCGGTGGCCCTCCAGCGTGTGGCCGTCGTCGAAGATCGCCCGCGCCGCGTAGTCGAGCAGCGTCAGCGGCACCGGGTCCACGTCGTCGGGCAGCTCGGGGTAGGTCGAGCGGTCCTCCTCGGCGCCGACCACCGTCCCGGTCCGCTCGGCCTCGTACGAGCCGAGCGCGTCCGGCGCGACCAGCAGCATCCCGACCACCGGCGCGAGCAGCAGCCACGCGACCTTCGGCTCGCCGTGGCCGTGCTCGTCCTCGCCGCCGTGCGCCTCCCGCTTGTCGCGCCAGGCGTGCCAGGCGGTGATCGCGGCGACCGCGAGCAGGATCGCCCCGGCCGGGAGGATGAGCCACAGCGCGTACGGCTTCACGTAGTTGAGGTAGTCCCCGGTCCAGGCCAGCCGGATCAGGCCCCCGCCCACCAGGAGCAGGACGATCGCCTGCGCGTCGCGCCTCACAGCCAGATCACTCCCATCAGGACGCTCGCGGCCACGGCCGTGCAGAACACGGCGGGCGCGAAGCGGGCCGCGAACCGGCGGCCGAAGGTCCCGGCCTGCATGGCCGCGAGCTTGACGTCGATGAACGGGCCCACCACCATGAACGTCAGCTTCGCCGTCGGCGAGAACTGGGTCAGCGACGCCGCGACGAACGCGTCCGACTCCGAGCAGATCGACACCAGCACCGCCAGGACGGCCAGCGCGAGCACCCCGAGCACGGGATGCTCGGCGATCGGCGCGAGCCACGTCTCGGGCACGAGCGTGTTCAGGCTGGCGGCGATGGCCGCGCCGATGACGAGGTAGCCGCCCGCGTGGAGGAAGTCGTGGCGGATCGCGGCCCAGAACGCGGCCCACTTGCCGTCCTCGTGGTGGCGGTGGGTCGGGAGCCTGAGCCACTCGGTCTTGCCCAGCCGCGCCCACAGCCATCCGATGGTGACGGCGGCCAGGAGCGAGGCGGCCACGCGCGCGGCGACCATCGCCGGGTCGTTCGGGAAGGCCACGAAGGTCGAGACCACGACGATCGGGTTGATGGCCGGCGAGGCGAGCATGAACGTGAAGGCGGCGGCGGGGGCGACGCCGCGGCGCACGAGCGCCCCGGCGACGGGCACCGAGGCGCACTCGCACGCGGGCAGGACCGCGCCGGCGACCCCGGCGACGGGGACGGCGAGCGCGGTGCGCTTGGGGACGGCCCGGTGGAAGAAGTCGGCGGGGACGAACGCGGCGATGGCGGCGGAGAGGGCGACGCCGAGGACCAGGAAGGGGAAGGCCTGGACGCAGATGGCGACGAACCGGGTGGCCCACGCCTGGGTGACGGGGGCGGCGAAGAGCTCGGTGAGGCCGGGGCGGGCGGTGAGGCCGAAGACGAGGAGGAGCGCGAGCGCCTCGATGGAGGTCAGGCCGCGGCGCCGCCGGGGGGCGGTGGGGGCGGGGGTCCCGGATTCGGCGAGGTCGGCGCTCACGCTGCCATTGTGCGGCATGGACACCCGTGAATGCGTCCCCGCCTCGCCGGGCGCGGCGGCCCCCGGCGTGTTCGGACTTATTACGCTTGTCCGGTGCGCGTTCCCACCGTAGGTGCCGATCCCGGCCGTATCCCCGCTGCTTGCAGGACCCTGCTGGCCCACCGGCGGTTCCAGATCCTGTCCATCTCGGTGATCGTCCTGAACGGGGCAGTGCTGGGCGCGATGACGTTCGGCGGGGCGCTCGACGCCATGGGCGAGGTCCTGCACTGGGTGGACCACGTGTGCCTGGCGTTCTTCGCGATGGAGGTCGTGGTCGGGATCGTCTCGTTCGGGCGGCGGCCGTGGCGGTACTTCGGCGACGGTTGGAACGTGTTCGACTTCGTGATCGTGGTGGCCTCGTTCCTGCCGGGCCTGCGCGAGAACGTGACGATCCTGCGGATGCTGCGGCTGGCGCGGATCGTGCGGATCTTCCGGTCGATGCCGTCGCTGCGGATCATCCTGGTGGCGGCCGGGAAGGCGCTGCCGAAGTCGGCGGGCGTGTTCGGGTTGACGGGCCTGGTCATGTACCTGTGGGCGATGATCGGCTGGATCGCGTTCAGCAAGAGCGACCCGGACCACTTCGACTCGGTCGGGAAGGCGCTGCTGAACCTGTTCCAGCTGGTGGCGTTCGACGACATGGGCAACGTCATCCGCGAGAGCATGGCGGTGAACATGTGGACGCTGCCGTACTACGTGGTGTTCATCCTGTTCGGCGCGTTCATCCTGGTGAACCTCATGATCGGCGTGGTGCTGGCCTCCATGGAGGAGGCGCAGAAGATCGACGACGAGGACGGGCAGGTCTCGGCCGACACGGCGCTGCTGCTGGAGCGGATCGACAGGCTCCAGACGACCGTGGACAAGCTGACGGACGACCAGCGCCGGGCCAGGGAGTACACGCCGTTCCGGCAGACCGGGAACGGGTCGGGCGGCGACGGGGTCGAGCTCGGCGCGACCGCGGTGCGGCAGGGGTCCTTACCGGCTCAGGACGTGGCGGGATCGGGCCCGGCCCGCCCTCCGGCCCCGCCGTGGCCCCCTGCCCGGCTCATGCGGTGACCGGGTTGGGCTCGGCCCCCCCGAAGCGGCGGTCGCGGCGGGCGTAGATCTCGCAGGCCTGCCACAGGTGGCGGCGGTCGAAGTCGGGCCAGAGGACGTCGAGGTAGACCATCTCGGCGTAGGCGGACTGCCAGAGCAGGAAGTTCGAGGTGCGCTGCTCGCCGGAGGGGCGCAGGAACAGGTCGACGTCGGGCAGGTCGGGGTTGTAGAGGTAGCGGGCGAAGGTCTTCTCGGTGACGCGGTCGGGGCTGATCCTGCCCGCCTTGACGTCGCGGGCGAGGGCCGCGGCGGCGTCGGCGACCTCGGCGCGGCCGCCGTAGTTCACGCAGAACTGGAGGGTGATCTTGTCGTTGTGCTTCGACATCTCCTCGGCCGTCTCGAGTTCCTTGATGACGCTCTTCCAGAGCTTGGGGCGCCGGCCCGCCCAGCGGATGCGCACCCCCATGGCGTGGAGCTCGTCGCGGCGGCGGTGGATGACGTCGCGGTTGAAGCCCATGAGCCAGCGGACCTCGTCGGGGCTGCGGCGCCAGTTCTCGGTGGAGAAGGCGTAGGCGGAGAGGGTGGAGACGCCCATCTCGATGGCGCCCTCGATGGTGTCGAAGAGGGAGGCCTCGCCCATGGTGTGGCCCTCGGTGCGCTTGAGGCCGCGCTCCTTGGCCCAGCGGCCGTTGCCGTCCATGACGAGGGCGATGTGGCGCGGGACGAACTCGCGGGGCAGCGCGGGCGGCCTGGCGCCCGACGGGTGCGGTTTCGGCGGCTCGTACGTGCGGCTCACAGGTCCTCCAAGGGTCGTCCGGCGGGCTCGATGGTAGCCCCGGGGCCGGAGGCCCCCGGGCGGGCCCTTGCGCCGCCGTTCCGGGGCGGGCTCAGGACTGGTGGGGGACGTACTTGAGCGTCCGCAGGGGACGTTCGGAGTGCCATTGGAAGTGGGCCGCGATGAGGCCCGCGGCCTCGGAGCGCTGGCGCCGGTCGGCGGCCCTGGCGTTCGCCCAGTCCCCGGACTCCAGGGCGCGCATGAGCTCCAGCGAGGCCGGGGCGGGGACGGAGGCGCCGCCGGGGCGGCAGTCGCCGCAGACCGCGCCGCCGGCGGCGACCGCGAAGGCCCGGTGCGCGCCGTCCTTGCCGCAGACGGCGCACTCGCCCAGCGAGGGCGCCCAGCCGGCGGACTTCATGCCGCGCAGCAGGTAGGAGTCCATGATCAGGACCGGCGGGATGCTGGTCTCGGCGAGCGCGCGGAAGGCGCCGAGGGTGAGCTGGAAGACGTCCAGGTCGGGCTGGTGGTCCTCGGGGACGAGCCGCTCGGCGGCCTCGGCGATGACGCACGCGGCGGTGTAGGCGGCCCAGTCGGCGCTGATCGCGCCGCCGCTCAGGTGGAGGCCGACGGCCTGGGTGACGGTGTGGAGCTCGCTCCGGCCCTCGATGAGCTGGAGGTCGACGTGGCTGAACGGCGCTAGGCGGGCCCCGAACTTGGAGGAGGTGCGGCGCAGGCCCTTGGCCATGGCGCGGTAGCGGCCGCGAGTGCGGCCGAGGACGGAGACGATCGCGTCCGCTTCGCCGAGTTTGAAGGTGCGCAGGACCACCGCGTCGTCGCGGAACAGCTTCCGAGTGCTCACCCCCACGGGACAAGCGTAACCGGAGGGTACGACGACGCCCCGGCCCGAGGGGCCGGGGCGATCTCGGATTCAGTTCATTCCGGGGGAGGCGGTCGGGAGGCCCTGCTCTTTGGCGATCGCCAGCATCTTGCGGTCGTAACTGACCAGCACGGTCAGGTAATCAGCGATGCTGATCGCTGTCGCGATGTGCAACGCGTCCAGAGCCTTGATCCGGCCTGGGAGCTGCGCTGCCGTGTCTTTGACCTCCTCGGTCAGGATGATCTCCGTGATCGCGGATTCCATCTCTGCCTGGAGCATGGGCTGATGCCCGTGCTGCGAGCTGTTGCGGATCGTCTCCACGAATCCGATCGTGTTGGTCGCCATAGGCGCCTTGGGGCGCCCCTTGAGGTATCCGCGCAGATCCTTTACATAGTCGCGGTGGGTGAAGAGCGTCACCAACGCGGACGAATCCATGTAGATCACCGGTCGATGTCCTCTGTTTCCTCTCGGGAGATTTCCGCCAGCGGATCGCGATCCCGCTCGGCTTCCCGTTCAGCGAGCAGCTTCTCCAGCAGATCGTCGTCGCCGGTGTCGAAGAAGGAGAGCTGGTCGATGTCGTCGGTCGTGAACGACTTCAGGCGGATCCTGCCCTCCGCGACCAGCTTCGCGTACTTGCCCATCGGACCCGCCGCCGGTGACACGATCGCGATGGGCTCACCGCGCTTGGTCACTGTCATCGACTCACCTCGTTCCACCAGCGCGAGAAATGCGCTCGGATTGCGCGAGAATTCACGGACTGACACCTCACTCATGCAGACCTCCCCAGGTCACAGTCATGTACGTGCATGAACGCACCAAGAAACGCTGTCGGATGCTCACAGCACCCCCTTTCCATACCGATTATCTGCTTGTCCTCTCACTTTGCGGCCGTTAGGCTCCGGCGCGTGAGGATTGTTTCGGTGAACATCGGCCGGCCCCGCTCCAACCCCTGGAAGACGGACCCCGAGCGCACCTACATCGACAAGCGCCCGGTCGAGGGGCCCGTGGCGGTGACCTCGCCCGGCCCCAAGGGCGACGGCTCGGTCGGCCTCGCGGGCGACCGCGTCGGCGACGTCGCCCACCACGGCGGCACCGACCAGGCGGTCTACGCCTACGGCACCGAGGACTACGCGCACTTCGCCGCCCTCACCGGCCGCGACTTCGCCCCCGGCGCGTTCGGGGAGAACCTCACCGTCACCGGGCACGGCCTCGGCGACGCCCGCATCGGCGAGCGGTGGGCGGGCCCCGGCGGCCTGGTACTCCAGGTGACCGGCGCGCGCATCCCCTGCGGGACGTTCCGCGGCTGGATCGACGAGCGCGGCTGGCTCAAGACCTTCACCCGCGAAGCCCGGCCCGGCCCGTACCTGCGGGTGGCCGCGCCCGGCCACGTCGAGCGGGGCGCCGAACTCGAGGTCGCCCACCGGCCCGGCCACGACGTGACCGTGTCGATGCTCTTCAGGGCCGCCATGGGCGAGCGGGAGCTCATCCCGAAGGTCCTCGAGGCGCCCGAGCTGCCGCCGGGAGAGGCGGACTTCCTGCGCCGCCGGTACGACGAGCGCTGAGCGGGAAGGGCGCCCCGGCCCTCCTGCGGCCGGGGCGCCCCGCTCTCGGCGAGTCCGGTCCTCGGGCGGACGCGGGCCGTGAGGACGCGAGGGCGGGTGCTCGGCGGTCTCCGGTCGCCCCGTGGCCACGGCACCATGGGACGGCGCCGTCCGGCGGGCACCCCCGGGAACGGGACGCGCCCTGCCGGCGCGGCGGGGTCAGAGGTCGGCGAGCCGCCTGCGCCCCAGCTGGTCCGCGGCGCGGATCGGCTCGGGGATGCGGTAGTCCGGGGCGAGTTCGAGCATGAGCTCCCGGGCGGTGGCGAGCGTGCACCGGTGCCCGACCGAGACGTACACGGGCTTGACCCCGTCCTGGGTGCGCAGCACGCAGCCCACGGTCTCCTCCCCCGCCGTGATCGGCGTCCACTCGCCGCGGCGGGGCCCGGGCGCGGTCACCGGCAGGTGCGGCGGGTTCTTCGCGACGCCGATCGCGCGCGCGTCGAGGACCACGCCGAGGTGGCAGGCGAGGCCGAGGCGCCTCGGGTGCGTGAGGCCGTAGCCGTCGCACACGTAGAGGTCGGGGGCGACCGTGAGCGCCTCGATCGCCTCGAGCAGCAGCGGGAGTTCGCGGAAGGCGAGCAGTCCGGGGATGTACGGGAAGTCGGAGGTGCCGCGGACGACCGCGCTGTCGAGGACGGCGCGGTCCTCGCGGCGCAGGACCACGGCGGTGGCGACCGCGGTGTCGCTGTGCTTGTCGTAGGCGATGTCGAGGCCCGCCACGGTCTCGACGGGGCGGTCGTCGTCGGCGACGACCACGCAGCCGGCCAGTTCGGTCTGCATCGCCACCGCCTCGGCTTCGTCGTGCGGCAGCCTGGCGTAGACCGCGCGGGACGGGGCGTCGGAGGAGTCGGTCACCCCGGAAGCCTAACGACCGCGGCTCAGCCGCATCGAAGGCCTCACGAGCCCGTGTCGAAATCGCGGTCGGCGTCGGGGCCGGACCCGGGGTCGCCCTCGTCGTGGAAGTCGAAGTCCGGTTCGGGATCGGCGTCGAAGGACTCGTCGTCGAAACCGGCCGTGTCGGTCTCGAAGCTGCCGTCGCCCTCGGCCTCGTAGAGGAACGCGTCGCCGTCGCCCAGCAGGTCCTCGAGGCCGGCGTCCGGCGGGTCGTCCGCGACCGGGTCGTCCGGGTTCGCCGCCAGGGACGCGAAGAAGGCCTCGTCGAACTCGCCCTCGTCGCCGAACAGTTCGTCGGTCATGGCGTCCTCCGCGCTTCCCTCCGCCTGCCTCCCAGCATATTCGCCCCGTGCGACGACAGTGCGGGGCCGCGCTGCCGTGAGCGGATCCGCTGTGGGTGAACGGCCCTTGCCCGCCACCCGGCCGGGGACCATGCTGAGTGGATGAGCGCACAAGCGAAGCGGGTCCTCGTCCTCGGCGGGACCGCCTACCTGTCCCGGACCATCGCGCGGACGGCGGTCGAACGCGGCCACCGCGTCACCGTCGCCGCGCGCGGCGTCAGCGGCGAGCCGCCCGAGGGCGTCGAGTTCGTCTCGATCGACCGGGGTTCGGCCGAGGGCGTGGAGGCGCTGCGCGGCGGGGAGTTCGACGCGGTGTTCGACGTCGCGCGCATGCCCGCGCACGTCGGGCCGGTCCTCGATGTCCTCGCCGACGGGGCGGGGTACTGGTCGTTCGTCTCCACGATCTCGGTGTACGCCCGGAACGACGTCGTCTCGGGCGAGGTGCACGAGCCGACCGCGACCGACTCGGCCGACCCGTCGCCGGAGGTCTACGGGGCGAGCAAGGTCGCGTGCGAGAACCTGGTGCGCGAGCGCCTCGGCGACCGGGCGCTGGTCACCCGGCCCGGGCTCATCGTCGGCCCCGGGGACCCGGTCGACCGGCTCGGCTACTGGCCGCTGCGGTTCGCCGAGGGCGGCGAGGTCCTCGCCCCGGGCGATCGGGACCGGCCGGTGCAGTGGATCGACGTGCAGGACTACGCGGACTGGCTGCTGGACGCCGCGGACGCGGGCGTCACCGGGACCCTCGACGCGATCGGCGACCACATCGGCATGGGCGCGTTCCTCGACGGGATCGCCGACGCGCTCATCGCGGAGGGCGTGATCGCCGAGCGCCCGGACCTCACCTGGGTGCCGCAGGAGTTCCTGCTCGAGCACGGCGTCAGGCCGTGGGCGGGCCACGAGTCGCTCGGGTTCTGGGTGCCCTCGCCCGACTACGACGGCCACGGCAGCCGCCCCGCGGGCCCGGCCGTCACGGCGGGCCTGCGGCTGTCCTCGCTGCAGGAGACGGTCAAGCGGTGGTGGCGCGCGAACGCGGCCGCTCCGAGCCTGCGGGCGGGCATGAGCCGCGTGAAGGAGGGCGAGGTGCTGGCGGCCTGGCACGGGACCGAGCCGGACCCCGAGCTGGAGCGGTACGACCGGGAGCGGGGCTTCGCGGTGCCGGCGGCGGCTCGGCCCGCGGGCTGAACGCGGCGGCGGCCCCGCCGCAGAGGCGGGGCCGCCGATGTCGCGTCACTGCTGGGGCGGGGCGGGCGGCTGCTGCCCGTAGGGCGGCTGGCCCGGCGGGGGCTGCTGGCCGTACGGCGGCTGGCCGGGGTAGGGGCCCATGGGCGGCTCGTCCTTGCGGAAGAACTCGTTGGAGGCCGGGACGGCCAGCAGGACGATGATCACCAGGGAGCCGACGATGAACGCCAGCAGCGTGGCCCAGTCGAGGACGGTGACCCAGCCGGGGGTGGCGTCCTCGATCGCCTGCGTCATCTCGTCCTGGTACTCGGTGCCGTTGACGGTGTAGGTGGCCTGGCCGACCTGGCCGATGAGGCCGCCGATGCCGCAGCAGGCCAGGGCGATGCCGGAGAGGATCCAGCTGAGGATGCGCGCGGCACGGCTGCCCTTGTTGTTGAGGATGCCGAGGACGATGTAGAAGACCGCGAACAGGAGGTAGACGGCGGCGACCAGTGCGAACGTCACGGTGATGAGGGTGCTGACGTCGTCTACGGTGATCCCCGAGCCCTCCAGGGAGGGGTCGGTCATCACCTCGTCGAGGACGATGTCCTTGACGGCCGACTGCACGGCGAACATGCCGATGCCCGTGATGACGAGCAGGGCCGCGGTGATGAACTGCGTCCAGACCACGGCGACGACCGCGGTGGGCTTGGCCTTCGGCCCGGACGGCGGTGGCTGCTGCGGATACTGCGGCGCCGGCGGGTATGCCATGACGGCCTCCGATTCGGATAGGTGCGTTGGGCGGTGCGTGCTCGGGTCCCCTCATCGTACGGAGTCCGCGCCCGGCCCGCCACTCATCCTCAATGGCCGGTCGCCGCAGGCCGCGGCCCCGGCGCGGGCGCCGCGCCCGCCGATCCCGACTCTAATGAGGACTCGCGGTGCGGGCCTCCGCCGTCCGGGCGCGGGCGGGCTGCCCGGACGCCGCCCCGATCCGGCGGGCGGCGTCCGGCGCGTCAGACCTCCAGGTTCAGCCGGTAGCCGCGCTTGATGACGGTCTCGACGCAGGTGCGCAGGTGCACCGCGTCGCGCAGCCGCGTCACGGCCATCTCCACGGCGTGCCCGTCCGCGCCCCTCGGCAGGTGCCCGAGGAGCTCGGTGCGCGAGAGGACCTTCCCCTCGGCGCTGGCGAGCGCCCGGATCACCGCCATCGGCGCGGGCGGCAGCTGGAACGGCTCGTCGTCGAGCAGCACCATGTGCCCGCGCAGCTCGATGCGGTGCCCGGTCGCCAGCCGCATCCGCCGGGAGCGCTTGGGCAGCGCCGAGGCGACCGTGCGCACCAGCGACCCCAGGCGGGCCCGCTGCGGCTGCGCCGTCTCGACCCTCAGGCGCGTCAGCGGGGCGGCGGTGACGGGGCCGACCGCGACGGGGAGGACGCCGTTGTCCTCCGCCGGGGCGCGGAAGGCCTCCAGCATGTCGGCGGCCTGGTCCCCCGCGATGCGCAGCAGCGCGTTCACGGCGGGCGCGGACGTGAAGGTGACCGCGTCGATCCGCCTGGCGCAGACGGCGTCCACGAGCCGCTGCACCGGCGTGATGTCCGTCGGGAGCGTCCAGCGGTAGACCGGGACCGGGACGGCCGCGCCGCCGCCGGCGCGGACGGTGCGGATGAAGTCCTCCGCGGGGTCGCCGTGCAGCTGGATCGCGACCTTCTGCCCGGCGACGCCCCGCTCGCGCAGGTACTCCACGACCTCGTCGCCGGTCTCGCTCGGCGCCGTCCACTCCTCGGTGAGCCCGGCCGCGCGCACCGCGCCGAGGGCCTTGGGCCCCCGGCACAGGATGCGCGCCTGGGCGCACACGCGCAGCAGGTCGTCGCCCATGCCCCAGCCCTCGGCGGCCTCGAGCCAGCCGCGGAAGCCGATGCCCGTGGTCGCCACGACCAGGTCGGGCGCCTCGCGGATGAGCTCGACCGTGGCCGCCCTGAGGGCCTCGTCGTCCGGCAGCGGGACGATCCGCAGGGTCGGGGCGACGACGGTGCGGGCGCCCCGGCGCTCCAGCAGCGTCGACAGCTCGTCGGCGCGCCGCTGGGCCGTGACGGCGACGGTGTAGCCCGTCAGCGGCGCGAGCGCCGGGCGCGCGTCGGACCCGCGGACCGGGGCGCCGGTGCCGACCATCAAGCGACCGCTTCCACTTCCGCGCGGGCGCCGACGCGGACCTCGCCGTCGATCACCTCCACGGCGTAGACCTCGAGGGCCGCCGAGGCGTCGTCGAGGCACGCCCCCGACGCGAGCGAGAACGCCTGCTTGAGCAGGGGGCTGACGACGACCGGCTCGCCGCCGCGGTCGCCGACCAGTCCGCGGCTGATGACGTTGGCGTGCATGAACGGGTCGCGGTTGGACACCGCGAACAGGCTGTCGTCGAGCAGCCGGAACACGGCGACCTGGGTGCCGTCCCCGAGCAGGGCCGCGACCCCGCGGCCGGGGATCAGGCGGTCGAACGCGCAGATCGTTTGCATGGCGGTTACTTCCTTTCCGGAGTGCCGAGCAGCACCGGCTGAGCGTGCGAGCGGGCGGTGGTCCCGGCCGGGAACTTCTGGCCCCGGACGGTCTCGAACTCGATCGAGGGGTCGGGCGCCTCGGGGGCGTTGACGAAGGAGACGAACCGCTGGAGCTTCTCGGGGTCGTCGATGACGCCCTTCCACTCGTCGGCGTAGTTCGCGACGTGCTGCTCCATGAGGGCGTCGAGCTCGGCGCAGATGCCGAGCCGGTCGTCGACGACGACCTCGCGGAGGTAGTCGAGGCCGCCTTCGAGGCCCTCGACCCATTTCGAGGTGCGCTGGAGGCGGTCGGCGGTGGAGATGTAGAACATCAGGAACCGGTCGATGGTGCGCACCAGGGTCTCGGAGTCCACGTCGGACAGGAGCAGGTCGGCGTGGCGGGGCGTGAAGCCGCCGTTGCCGCCCACGTAGAGGTTCCAGCCGTGCTCGGTGGCGATGACCCCGAAGTCCTTGCTCCGGGCCTCGGCGCACTCGCGGGCGCACCCGGAGACGGCGGACTTGAGCTTGTGGGGGCTGCGCAGGCCCCGGTAGCGCAGTTCGAGGTCGATGGCCATCTTGACCGAGTCCTGGACGCCGTAGCGGCACCAGTCGGTGCCGACGCAGGACTTGACGGTGCGCAGGGCCTTGCCGTAGGCGTGCCCGGACTCGAACCCGGCGTCGACGAGCCTGCGCCAGATCTTCGGCAGGTCCTCGACGCGGGCGCCGAACATGTCGATGCGCTGGCCGCCGGTGATCTTGGTGTAGAGGTCGAACTCCTTGGCGACCTCGCCGATGACGATGAGCCTGTCGGGGGTGATCTCGCCGCCGGGGATGCGCGGGACGACCGAGTAGGTGCCGTTGCGCTGGAGGTTCGCCAGGAAGTGGTCGTTGGTGTCCTGGAGGGCGGCCTGCTCGCCCTCGAGGATGTGGCCGCCGCCGAGGCTCGCGAGGATCGAGGCGACCGCGGGCTTGCACAGGTCGCAGCCCGCGCCGGTGCCGTGGCGGGCGATGAGCTCGGAGAAGGTGGTGATGCCGGTGACCTTGACGATGTCGAAGAGTTCGGCGCGGGACTGGGTGAAGTGCTCGCACACGGCCTTGGAGACCTCGACGCCGCCTTCGGCGAGGAGCTGCTTGAGCATCGGGACGCACGAGCCGCAGGAGGTGCCGGCCTTGGTGCAGGCCTTGAGCTCGGCGACGTCGCAGCAGCCTTCGGCGATGGCGCCCATGATGCGGCCCTTGGTGACCGCGTTGCAGGAGCAGACCTGGGCGGCGTCCGGGAGCGTCCCTTCGACCTCGCCGGAGGAGAGGAGGTCGGCGAGTGCGCCGGGGACCTTGCCGCCGACCGAGGCCCGCAGGAGGGGGTAGGGCTCGGCGTTGCCGACGAGCATCCCGCCGAGGAGGGTGGCGGCGTCGTCGGAGAGGACGAGCTTGGCGTAGGTGCCGCCGGCCGGGTCGAGGTAGGTGGTGGCGAGCGGGCCGTCGAAGGCGCCGAACTGGGCGACGTCGACGCCGAGGAGCTTGAGCTTGGTCGACATGTCCGCGCCGGGGAAGGTGGCCTCGCCGCCCGCGAGGCGGTCGGCGACGACCTCGGCCATCGCGTAGCCGGGGGCGACGAGCCCGTAGCAGACGCCTTCCATGGCGGCGACCTCGCCGATGGCGTACACGTCCGGGTCGGAGGTCCGGCAGGCGAGGTCGGTGGTGATGCCGCCGCGCTCGCCGACCGCGATGCCGCACTCGCGGGCGAGCTGGTCGCGGGGGCGCACGCCCGCCGCGAAGACGATGAGGTCGGTGTCGAGCACGAGGTCGTCGCGGTTGGTCGCCATGCGCAGGCGCCCGTCGACGGCCTCGATCGCGGTGGCGCCGGTGCCGCAGTCCACGGTGATGCCGAGCTTCTCGATGTGCTGCTTGAGGACGCCGCCGCCGGCCTCGTCGAGCTGGCGGGCCATGAGCCACGGCGCGAACTCCACGATCCGCGTCTCCAGGCCCAGGAGATTCAGGGCGTTGGCGGCCTCGAGGCCGAGCAGGCCGCCGCCGATGACGACGCCGTGGCGGCGCCCGGCGGCGCGGGCCCTGATCGCCTCCAGGTCCTCGATGGTGCGGTAGACGAACACGCCGTCGAGGTCGGCGCCCGCCACGGGCGGCACGAACGCGTACGAGCCGGTCGCGAACACGAGCTTGTCGTAGGCGTACTCGCCCCGCTCGGAGCGGACGACGCGGGCCTCGCGGTCCACCGAGGTCGCGGGTTCGCCGAGGCGCACGTCGACGCCGGGCAGGTCCGAGGCGAGCGAGAGCTCCTCGGCGCCGACGCCGTCGAAGAACGCCGACAGGCGCACCCGGTCGTAGGCCGGCCGGGGCTCCTCGGCGAGGACCGTGACGTCCCAGGACGGGTCGCGCTGGACGACCGCCTCCAGGAACCGGCGGCCGACCATGCCGTCGCCGATGACTACCAGTTTGCTCATGCTGACACCTCGTTCAGTTGCGCGGCGCCGATGTCCTCGGCGGCCCGGCCCAGACCGGCGACGGTGCCGCCCAGCCACTTACAGATCCCGGCGACGTCCTCGGCGCACGTGCCGCAGCCGGTCGAGGCCTGCGTCGCCTCCGACAGGGCCTCGGGGGTGCGCGCCCCGTCGAGGAACGCGGCGCCGAGCTCCCCTTTGGTGACGTTGTTGCAGCGGCAGACCACGACCTCGTCGGGCATGGACGCCGGCGTGTCGGGGGCGACCGACACGGACTCGCCGGGCCGTCCCATCAGGAGGGTGCGGCGGTCGTGCGGCACCGGGTCGCCGGTGTCGAACAGCTGGACCACCTGGCCGACCATCGGGTTGTCGCCGAGCATGACCGCCCCGGCGAGGCGGCCCTCGGCGTCGATCACCAGGCGGGCGTAGGTGCCGCGGCGCGGGTCGGCGAAGGAGACGACCTCGTCGCCCTCGACCTCGCCCATCGCGGCCAGGTCGATGCCCGAGGCCTTGAGGCGGGTCACCAGGCGCGAGCCCTCGTAGGCCGCGTCCGGGTTCGCGCCCGAGAGGAGGTCGACGACCACGTCCGCCTGCTCCCAGGCGGGGCCGACGAGCCCGTAGGGGATGCCGCGGTGCTCGGCGCAGTCGCCCACCGCGAACACGTCCGGGTGGGAGGTGCGGCACTGGTCGTCGATGACCACCGCGCGGCCGCAGGCGACGCCCATGGACGCCGCGAGCGCGGTGTTCGGCTTGACGCCGCAGGAGACGACCAGGAGCTGGCCGGTGACGGTGCGCCCGTCGGCGAGCACCAGCGTCAGGCCGTCCTCGCCGTGGACCACCTCGGTGGTCTGGGCGTCGGTGACCGACGCGACGCCGACCTCGGCGTAGGAGTCGGCGAGGACCTTGGCGCCCAGGGGGTCCAGCTGGCGGTCCATGAGGTGGCCGCCGGCGTGGACCACGGTGACGTCCATGCCGCGCCCGGCCAGGCCGCGGGCGGCCTCCAGGCCGAGCAGGCCCCCGCCGAGCACGATCGCGCCGGCGCGGTTGGCGGCCTCGCCGAGGATCGCGCGGGCGTCCTCGACGGTGCGGAGCACGTGGGCGCCGGTCGGCAGCGGGTTCAGGCCCGGCACCGGCGGCACGAACGCCTCGGCGCCGGTGGCGAGCACCAGCTTGTCGAAGGGGACGCCGTTCACGGTCTTGGCGTCGAGGTCGACCGCCTCGACGGCCTCGCCGAGCCGGAGGACGACGTTCTCGGGCGGGACGGGCAGCGCGATCTCCGACTCGCGCTGCTTCCCGGCGATCATGCTGGAGAGCAGGATCCGGTTGTAGGCGGCCGAGGGCTCGGCGCCGAACACGGTGACCTCGACGCCGCGGCGCCCGAGCTCGCGGGCGACGCGGGCCCCGGCCATGCCGTAGCCGACGATGGCGACCTTCACGCTCTGGACCTCCCGGTGCTGGACCGACTGCGAAGGCGCGGCGGCTGCCGCCGCGCCGTCCGGGAGACGCCGCTGTCAGTCCCCGACTCGGGCTCCAGGTTCGCCCGGGGCTGTTACGCGATCGCGCGGTGAATGTTTCGCGTGTGCTAAGTAGTCCGCACCGTCCGGCCGCTCCACGCGGACAGCTCCGTGCACGGGACCCGACTGGGGGTAGCGGCCCCGCTGGGAAGGCTCTACAGTGAACGGCACCGCAAACGACCGGTTTCGCCAGTAGGGAGCGCTATGTCAGAAAATCACCCGTTCGTGTTGCCCGTGTTCTACCTGCCCTATCCGGCCCGCCTCAACCCGAACGTCGAGGGCGCCCGCGCCCACGCCCGCGTGTGGGCGAAGGAGATGGGGATGCTCGACGCCCCGTCCGAGGGCGGCGGCGTCATCTGGGACGAGGCCGAGCTCGACCGCCACGACTACGGACTGCTGTGCGCCTACACGCACCCCGACTGCGACGCGCCCGCGCTCGACCTGATCACCGACTGGTACGTGTGGGTGTTCTTCTTCGACGACCACTTCCTCGACGCGTTCAAGCGCACCCGCGACACCGCCGGGGCCAAGGCGTACCTCGACCGCATCCCGATGTTCATGCCCCTCGACCTCGGCGAGACGCCTGAGGCCGAGAACCCCGTGGAGCTGGGGCTCGCGGACCTGTGGCGGCGCACCGCCCCGTCGATGTCGATGGACTGGCGGACGCGGTTCCTCGAGAGCACGGTCAACCTGCTGTTCGAGTCGCTGTGGGAGCTCGCGAACATCAAGTCCGACCGGGTCGCCAACCCGATCGAGTACCTCGAGATGCGCCGCAAGGTGGGCGGCGCGCCCTGGTCGGCGGGGCTGGTCGAGTACGCCGTCGGCGCCGAGGTCCCCGAGGCGGTCAGCGCGGCGCGGCCCCTGGAGGTCCTGCGCGACACGTTCTCGGACGCCGTCCACCTGCGCAACGACCTGTTCTCGTACGAGCGCGAGGTCACGAACGAGGGCGAGCACGCCAACGCGGTCCTGGTCTTCGAGCGCTTCTTCGGCATGGCGACGCAGCGCGCGGCCGAGCTCGTCAACGACATCCTCACCTCGCGGCTGCACCAGTTCGAGAACACCGCGCTCACCGAGATCCCGGTGCTGGCCGCGGCCGAGGGCCTCGGCCCGTCCGAGCAGGTCGCGATCGGCCTGTACGCCAAGGGGCTCCAGGACTGGCAGGCGGGCGGCCACGAGTGGCACATGCGCTCCAGCCGGTACATGAACGATGCGGCCGAGCGGGTCCTGGGCGGCCCCAACGGGGTCGGGACCTCGGGGGCGCGGATCGCCGCGTCCGGGCTCAAACAGCACCTGCGGGTCCCGTTCAAGCAGGTCGGGCCGACCGAGATCCCCGAGTTCCGGCAGCCGTTCGCGCTGCGGCTCAACCCGCACCTCGACGAGGCCCGCCGCCACGGCCTCGAATGGGCCGCGGCGATGGGGTTCCTGGAGCCGGACCCGGCGCTGCCGGGGTCGGGGGTGTGGGACCGCCGCCAGTTCATCGGCATGGACCTGGCGATCTGCTCGGCCGGCATCGACCCCGACGGCACCCGGGAGGAGCTGGAGGCGTCCGCGGACTGGCTCGCGTGGGGCACCTACGGGGACGACTACTACCCGCTGGCGTTCGGGCGCGGCCGCGACCTGAGCGCCGCGCTCGCGCAGCACCGCAGGCTGCTGGCGTTCATGCCGCTGGACCTGGGCGCGACGCCCGAGGCGCGGAACCCGCTGGAGCGGGGCCTGGCCGACCTGTGGGGGCGCACGGCCGCCGCGTTCGACGAGCGGGCCCGCGGCGAGTTCCGCAGGGCCGTCGAGAAGATGCTCGAGGGCTGGCTGTGGGAGTTGCACACCGAGGGCCAGAACCGGGTGCCCGACCCGGTCGACTACGTGGAGATGCGCCGCGACGCGTTCGGGTCGGACCTGACGATGTCGCTCGCGAGGCTGCGGGCGGGGCGGCAGGTGCCCGACGCGGTCTGGCGGTCCCGGCCGCTGCTGGCGATGGAGGCCGCGGCGATGGACAACGTGTGCCTGCTCAACGACGTCTGCTCCTACCACAAGGAGGTCGAGTTCGAGGGGCAGCTGGTCAACGGCGTCGTCGTCGTCGAGGAGTACCTCGGAGTGGACTCGAAGGAGGCGGTGGCCGTCGCCGCGGCGCTGGCGAACGCCCGCATGGAGCAGTTCGAGCTGGTGGAGGCGACCGAGCTGCCGGGGCTCGCCGAGGAGTTCGGGCTCGACCGGCCGGCCCAGGAGGCCCTGGCGTCCTACGTGGCCGACCTGAAGAACTGGATCGCGGCGATCTACAACTGGCACCTGGTCGGCACCGACCGGTACCGGGAGGGGACGCTGCGGCGCCTGAGCGGCCGCGAGCCGGGGCCGGCGGGCGCGCACGGCGTCGGCAGGTACCTGGACGACGGCACGGCGGAGCGGGAGGCCGAGACGGCGGCCGCGGACCCGGACTCGGCGCTGAGCCGGGCCCTGCGGCCGCCGTCGTGGCGGGTCTACCTGCCCGCGCGGCCCGAGAACGCCGCGCCCGCGGACGTCGCCATGGCGAACGCGAACACCGCGGCCATCATCCGCCGCTGAGTCGTCGCCCCGTCGTCCTCCTCCGGCGCCGGGGCGGGCTCGGCCTCCTCCACCGCGAGGACCTCGGGCAGCGGCCCGGGGTCCCGCGGCGGGGCGGGGGCCTCGCTCGGCTCGGGCTCCGGCTCCTCGACCGCGGGCGAGGCCGGCGGGACGGGTGCGGCGGGCACCGGACTCTCGGACGCCGGAGGTTCCGGTTCGGGCTCGGGTTCGGGCGCCGGGGCCGGCGGTGCCGGCTCCGGCGCGGGCGGACTCGGCGCGGGCGGGTCCGGCGGGTCCGGAGGATGCGGCGGGTCCGGCGGCTCCGGGGGGTGCGGAGGATGCGGCGGTTCCGGAGGTTCCGGCGGGTGCGGCGGTTCGGGGGGATGCGGCGGGTCCGGAGGCTCGGGTGGGTCGGGCGGTTCGGGGGGATCGGGAGGCTCCGGCGGGTCGGGCGGTTCAGGAGGGTCCGGGTGGTGGGGGTGGTCCGGGTGGTCCGGGTAGTCCGGGTAGTCGGGATAGCCGGGGCGGTCCGGGTAGCCGGGGCGATCGGGGTGGCCCGGCCCGTGCTCGGCCCCCGGCGAGGCCGGCCCGCCGTCGAAGGCCAGCGCGAGCGCGGGCAGCACCGCGAGCGCCGCGACGACGACCCCCAGGGTGATAAGGCGCCTCATGAGGCCTCCATACCTGATTCAAGGCGTTCATTAGGATTCACACTGAATATTCTGCTTTACGAGGTTTGGTGAAATCAATGGCCATTTGGTGGCAAGGTCTGCTCTTCGCTCTCGTGGTGGTCGCGGCGGCCAGCGTGGTCGTGGCGCTCCTCCAGCGGTTCGCTCCCCCGACCGCCCGAGGGCACAACAACGAGCTCGGCACGACGCTGTTCGAGCTGCTCACGGTCCTGTACGCGATCGTGCTGGCGTTCGTCCTCATCACGGCCTGGGAGAACAAGAACGAAGCGGGGCACGTGACCTTCAAGGAGGCGAACGAGCTGGTCGGCGTCTACTGGTCGGCCGCGGCGCTCGAACCGGACCAGCGCGAGGAGGTGCGCGCGGCGGTCCGGGCCTACACCGAGGAGGTGATCGCCGCCGAGTGGCCCGCGATGCGCGAGCAGGAGGAGGTCACGTCGGAGGGGCTGCTGCTGCTCGACGCGATGCGGGCGCCGATCGCGTCGGTGCAGACCGACGAGGACGCCGTCCAGGCGCGGCTCGACACCACGCGCGACGGCATCCTGGCGGTGTCGGAGTACCGCACCGACCGGCTGTTCCAGGCGCAGCGGGGGCTGGGACCGGTCATGTGGACCGTGCTGGTGCCCGGCGCGCTCCTGGTGTTCGCGGTGATGCTCACGCTCGGCACGCCGACCCGCAAGTACCAGTTCGTGCTCGTGGGGCTCATCTCCGGCATGGTGGCGCTGATGCTGTTCGCGGCCTACCAGCTCGAGTACCCGTTCAGCCGCGGCGAGGCGACCGACCCGGTGGCCTACCAGACGGCGATCGAGCGCTTCGACATGATCGATGAAGTTTACACAAGTTAATGACACCTACGGGTGAATTACTCGATTAATGCCCATATAGGGGTTTAAGATCCTCTTGAGACTTAACCGCCTCAACGTGAGGAAGTGCGCACATGACCGATTCCGTCGTCGACAACGCCCCAGCGGCACCTCAGCAGGCTTTGGCCCCTGAGCACCAGCAGACCAGCCTCAGCACCGCCGCCGCGCGGAACCTCGCCACCACCACCAAGTCCGTCCCCCAGATGCAGGAGATCACCTCCCGGTGGCTCCTCAAGGTCCTGCCGTGGGTCCAGACCCAGGGCGGCGCGTACCGCGTCAACCGCCGCCTGACCCACACCGTCGGCGACGGCCGCGTCGAGTTCCGCACCGAGGGCGACGAGGTCCGCGTCATCCCGACCGAGCTCGGCGAGATCGCGCAGCTGCGCGGCATCGACGACGAGGAGGTGCTGGCCGCGCTCGCCGACCGCTTCGAGCAGCGCGAGATCGGCGCCGGCGAGCGCATCGCCGAGGAGGGCCGCCCGGTCGACGGGATCCACCTGATCGCGCACGGCCGCGCCGAGCAGTTCGGCTCCGGCCCGTACGGCGACCAGGCCTCGCTCGGGCGCCTGGTCGACGGCGACCACTTCGGCGAGGAGCTCCTGGTCGAGGACGACCCGGTCTGGGACCACGACGTCATCGCCGCGACCCCGATCACCGTGCTCACCCTCCCTGCCGCCGCCGCGGCCGAGCTGGTCGAGCGCATCCCGTCCCTCGCCGAGCACCTGGGGCGCTTCCGGGCCGGCCGCTCCGCGAAGTCCAACAAGCACGGCGAGGCGGCCATCGACATCGCCGCGGGCCACACCGGCGAGCCGGACCTGCCGAGCACCTTCGTCGACTACGACCTGGCGCCGCGCGAGTACGAGCTGTCGGTCGCGCAGACCGTGCTGCGCGTCCACACGCGCGTCGCGGACCTGTACAACAAGCCGATGAACCAGATGGAGCAGCAGCTGCGGCTCACCGTCGAGGCCCTGCGCGAGCAGCAGGAGGAGCAGATGGTGAACAACCGCGAGTTCGGCCTCCTGCACAGCGCGGCGCTGAGCCAGCGCATCCCGACCCGCTCGGGCGCGCCGACGCCGGACGACCTGGACGAGCTGCTCAGCCGCCGCCGCGACACCCAGTTCATGCTCGCGCACCCGAAGGCGATCGCCGCGTTCGGCCGGGAGCTGAACAAGCGCGGCCTGTACCCGACCCCGACGCTCCTGGACGGGCGCGAGGTCCCGGCGTGGCGGGGCGTCCCGATCCTGCCGTGCAACAAGATCCCGATCACCTCGGCGCGCACGACCTCGATCATCGCCATGCGGACCGGCGAGGACAACCAGGGCGTCGTCGGCCTGAACCAGATCGGGCTGCCCGACGAGTACGAGCCGGGCCTGTCGGTGCGGTTCATGGGGATCGACGAGAAGGCCGTCATGTCCTACCTGGTCAGCGCCTACTACTCGGTCGCGGTCCTGGTCCCCGACGCGCTCGGCGTCCTCGAGCACGTCGAGATCGGACGTTAGAAACGCCGGGCGGCCGAGGCCGCACCGCCTCGGCCGCCCGGGCCGACGCCCGTCCCCCCTTTCTGAACGACCTGCCGCCCAGGGAGGCCCCATGTCCGTCCTGACCGACCGCTACACCGCCGAACGCGAAGCCATCGACGCCGGACTGCGGGCCGCCGCGAGCAGGCTCCCCGCCCCCGCCGCGCGGATCACCGCCTACCACTTCGGATGGACCGACGAGGCCGGCGAGCCCGCGCGGGCGAGCTCGGGGAAGGCCCTGCGGCCGCTGCTGACGCTCCTGGCCGCCAAGACCGTCTCGGGCGACTGGCGCGCGGCCGTCCCGGCCGCCGTGGCGGTCGAGCTGGTCCACAACTTCTCCCTCATCCACGACGACATCATCGACCGCGACAGCCTGCGGCGGCACCGCCCGACGGCGTGGACGGTCTACGGGGTCAACGACGCGATCCTCGTCGGCGACGCCCTGCACGCGCTCGCGTTCGAGGTGATCGCCGAGGCCGGCGGCGACCGGGCCCCGGCCGCCACGGGCCTGCTGGCGCAGACCGTGCGGGCGCTCATCGAGGGGCAGCTGGCCGACACCCGCTTCGAGGACCGCGACCAGGTCCCGCTCGACGAGTGCGTGGCCATGTCGGAGGCCAAGACCGCCTCGCTCATGGGCTGCGCGACGGCGCTGGGCGCCCTGTTCGGCGGCGGCACGCCGCAGCAGGTGGAGGCCCTGCGGGACTTCGGGTGCCGCCTGGGCCTGGCCTTCCAGCACGTGGACGACCTGCTCGGGATCTGGGGCGACCCGGCCGTCACCGGCAAGGCGGTCTACTCGGACCTGCGCAACCGCAAGAAGTCGCTGCCGGTGACCGCCGCGCTCGGCTCGGGCCGCCGGGAGGCGGCCGAGCTCGCGCGCCTCTACGGCGCCGAGCGGCTGAGCGACGCCGAACTGCACCGGGCCGCCGAGCTCGTGGAGGTCTGCGGGGGCCGGGAGGCCAGCCAGAGCGCGGCCGCGTCCCTCACCGAGGCGGCCGCGGGCGTCCTCGTCGCGCAGCACCTCCAGGACACGGCGGTCGAGGAGCTCACCAGCCTGGCCGCGAGCACGGTCGGCCGGGTCTGGTGACCGCGGTCCGCCGGGTGCTCCTGCCCGCGCCGCGGTCCTTCTGCGCCGGCGTGGAGCGGGCGATCGAGATCGTGGAGCGGCTCCTGGAGCGGCACGGCCCGCCGGTGTACGTGCGCAACCAGATCGTCCACAACACCCATGTGGTGGCGGACCTGGAGTCGCGGGGCGCGGTGTTCATCGCCGACCTGGACGAGGTCCCCGAGCACGCCGTGGTGGTCTTCAGCGCCCACGGGGTGGCGCCGGCGGTCGAGCGCGAGGCGGCCGAGCGGGGCCTGGACGCGGTGGACGCGACCTGCCCGCTGGTGGCGAAGGTCCACGCGGAGGCGAAGCGGGCGGCCGAGGCCGGGGACACGGTGGTCCTCATCGGGCACGAGGGCCACGAGGAGGTGGTCGGCACGATGGGCGTGGCGCCGGAGCGCACGGTGCTCGTCGAGAGCGCCGAGGCGGTGCCGGCCCTGGAGGTCGCCGACCCGGCGAAGGTCACGTACCTGAGCCAGACCACGCTGTCGGTGACCGAGGTGGAGCAGATCGCCGCGGCGCTGAAGGAGCGCTTCCCGGGGATCAAGGGCCAAGGGGCCGAGGACATCTGCTACGCCACCAGCAACCGCCAGGCGGCGGTCGCGGCCGTCGTGCGGGAGGCGGACCTGGTGCTGGTGGTGGGCTCGGCGAACTCCTCGAACTCGAACCGGCTGGTGGAGTTGGCGGTCGAGGCGGGCGTGGCGGCGCACCTGATCGAGGACGCGGGGCAGCTGGACCGGGCCTGGGTCGAGGGCGCGCGGACGATAGCGGTGACGGCGGGGGCGTCGGCGCCGCCGGCGCTGGTGGACGAGGTCGTGGCCGCGATCGGCGCGGTGGGGCCGGTGGAGGTCGTGGAGCGGCCGGTCGCCGAGGAGACCCAGGAGTTCCTGCTCCCGCAGCGCCTGCGGGCCGCGGGCCCGGACCGCGGCCGCTGAGCGGTCGCCGCCGGGGGCGTTCGCGGCCCCGGGGACGACGGAGGGCGAGGGCCCGGCCGCGCGGTGCGCGGCCGGGCCGCTCCTGTCTCCCGGTCGGGCTTACGGGTTGTGGAAGACCAGCTCGGGCCAGTCCTCGCCCGGTCCTTCGAGGACCGGGGCGTCCTCGCCGCGCAGGTGCTCGCCGACGAACCCGGTCACGAGCGCCCGGGAGACCTCGTCGCTGCGGAAGCCGTCGAGCTCGTCCTGGTTCACGCCGAGCTGCTCGCCGAGGGGGCCGAAGTCGGTCAGGGAGCTGTGGCCGGTGCCGTCCACGGTGATCCACCGCTTCCAGCCGCGGAGCTTCTTCCAGGCCTTGTCCCAGGTCTTGTCCTCGCCGGGCTGCCCGTGGACCTCGGCGCCGACCATCATGAACGGCTTGTCGAGCTTGTGCGGGTCGAGCGCGAAGAAGGTGCCGTCGAGGTTGAACCCGGCGTCGAAGCGGTCGTCGGCGAGCATCGCGCGGTGGCTGGAGGCGCCGCCGATCGAGTGGCCGCCCACGGCGATCCGGTCCTGGTCGATGACTCCCGCGTCCTCCCAGGCGGCGTCGTCGCCGGTGAGCTCGTCGAGCACGAACGACAGGTCCTCGGCGCGGTTGGGGACGACCGAGTCGATGTCGTCGGTGGTGCAGGCGAGGCACTCGGTGGTGCGGCCGTCGGGGAAGGTGATCGGGGCCTCGTGGTTGTGGCCCACGGCCGCGACGGCGTAGCCGCGGCTCGCGAGCTCCTCGGCCATGCCGGTGAGCGTGGCCCGCGGGAACGAGAAGCCGGGCGAGAGCACCACGAGCGGCAGCGTCCCGTCGTCGGCGAGCGGCTCGGCTCCGGTCACCGAGTTCGTCCCGATCGACGCGAGGACCTCGCCGGGGAACTGCAGCTGCTCGCCGAAGAGCGTGCCCTCCGCGAGGGTCATGTACGGCGCGGTCGCGCCCTCGGCCTGGTCGGTCGGGTACCACATGGTGACCATGAGCTCCCGGTCCATGTCGGGGGCCCACAGGTCGGGTCGGCCCTCGTCGACGAGGTGGAGCTGCACGGTGCCGGTAGCGTACTCGCCGCCCGGCGCCGGGACGGCCGGCGCCTGCGGCGCGGGGTCGAGGGGGGTCTCGGCGTTCGCGGCGGGGACCGCGAAGGCCCCGGCGGCGACCGCTGCGGCGGTCGCGGCGAGCAGGGCTCGTCTGAGGTGGCGGTGCACGATGGACTCCTGTTGTGGTCGTTGCTGATCGGTTCGGTCTCGGCGCGGGCCGGAACGCTTTCCACGGTAGGGAGCGGGACGCGCGGCCGCTGCTCACTTTCGGCCGGTTCGCGGGGTGTCTTTCGTCAGGTGCGGGCCCGGCCGCGCGCGGCGCGGCCGGGCCCGCGGGTTCGCGGCGGAGCCTTACGGGTTGTGGAAGACGACCTCGGGCCAGGCGTCGCTGGGGCCGTCCAGGAGCGGGGCGTCGCAGCCGCGCAGCTCCTGGTCGACGAACGCGGCGACGTAGGCGCGGGTCAGGTCGACCGCGCGGGCGCCGGTCATCTCCTGGGTGGGGATGCCGAGGTCGTCGGCGATCGGCGCGAGGTCGGTGAAGGAGCTGTGGGTGGTCTGCTCGACCTGGATCCAGCGCCTCCAGTCCGACATCTGCTCCCAGGCGGCCGGCCAGTTGTTGTCCTCGGCGCCGGGGACGCCGTTCTCGGCGTTGCCGACGAGCAGGAACGGCACGTCGACCGGCGCGTCGGCGGCGTCGTGCAGCTTGCCGTCGAGGTTGAACCCGGCGTCGAAGCGGTCGTCGGTCTGGACCGCGGTGTGGGCGCTGGAGCCGCCCATGGAGTGGCCGCCGGCGACGACGCGGTGGCGGTCCAAGTGGCGGCCCCACTCTGAGCCGCGGGCGGTGAGCTCGTCGAGCGCGAAGGAGAAGTCCGCGGCCCGGTCGGTGGTCACGTCGAACCCGTCGGGTCCGGTCGGGCAGGCGAGGCACGGGTTGGTCTCGCCGCCGGGGAGGCTCATCGGGGCCTCGTAGTTGTGGCCGAGGGCCGCGACGGCGTAGCCGCGGCTCGCGAGCTCCTCCGCGAGGCCGGTCAGGGTGGCGCGCGGGAAGCTCCATCCGGGAGAGAGCATGACCAGCGGCAGCTTGCCGCGCACCGGGTCGGCCTCGGCGACCGCGTTGGTGGCGACCGCGGCGAAGTAGTCCTCGGGCGCGTCGATGCCGAGCTGGTCGACGAAGACGGCCGACTCCTCGGCGGTCATGTACGGCGCGGCCTCGCCGCGGTCCCGGGTCGGGTACCACATGGTGACCATGAGCTGCCGGTCCTCTTCGGGGAACCAGGGGTCGGCGCGGTCCTCGTCGACCATGTGGAGGGTGGTGGCGCCGACGCGGTAGGGGCCGGTGGGCTCCGCCAGGGCGAACGAGGCGGCCTCCGGTCCGGCGGTCTCGGCCTGCGCGCTCGGCAGCGCGACGGCGCCGAGGCCGGCGGCGGCCGCCACGGCCGTCGCGCCGATCAGCGTGCGTCTCATCGTGCGTTGCAAGGTGGTTCCAATCGGTCGGGGTGCGGCCCGTGCGGCCGCTTCCCCAACTCTGGAACGCGGAACCCTCGCCGCCCTGGGTATCTCGGCCGGTTCGGGTAGGTCTTTCGACCTATTCTCGGTGTGTCCGTTCCTCAGGGCCGGGAGGCGGGGGCGATCTTGACCGCGCAGACCTTGAACTCGGGCATGCGGCTGACGGGGTCGAGCACGTCCGAGACGGCGGCGTTGACGTTGGCCGCGCCGGGGAAGTGGAACGGGCTGAACACGGTGTCGGGCCGGATGTCGGCGGTGAGGCGCGCGGGGGCGGTGTAGGAGCCGCGGCGGGAGGTGACGCGGACCAGGTCGCCGTCGCCGATGCCGTGGCGCACCGCGGTGTCGGGGTGGATCTGGAGGAACTGCTCGCTGTCGGGGGTGCCGCCGAGGGCGTCGATGAGGCGGGTCTGCGCGCCGGACTGGTACTGGGTGAGGACCCGCCCGGTGGTCAGGTAGAGCGGGTAGACGCTGTCGCGGCGCTCGGCGGGGTGGCGGTGGTCGACGGCGATGAACCGGGCGCGCCCGTCGGGGGTGGGGAAGACGCCGTCGGTGAACATGCGGGGCGTGCCGTCGTGGCCGGGGTCCGGCACGGGCCACTGGAAGGTGCGCTCCTCCAAGCGCGCGTAGGAGATCCCGGAGTAGTCGGCCCGCCCGCCCGCGGAGGCGCGGCCGAGCTCCGCGAAGACCGCCTCGGGGTCGTCGGAGTAGGCGCCGGGGGCGTCGAACCGGGCAGCGAGCGCCTTCATGATCCACAGGTCGGAGCGGACGCCGTCGGGCGCCGGGCGCAGGGAGCGGCGGCGGATGACGCGGCCTTCGAGGTCGGTCATGGTGCCGTCCTCCTCGGCCCACTGCGTGACCGGCAGGACGACCTCGGCGAGCCGGGCGGTCTCGGACATGACGAAGTCGAAGGAGACGAGGCAGTCGAGGTCCTTGAGCCGGTCGGCGACGCGGGTGGCGCGGGGGGCCGAGACGACCGGGTTGGAGCCCAGCACGAACAGCATCTTGACCTCGTCGCCGCATTTGCGCAGCAGCTCGACCGCGGAGACGCCCGCGCCGGGGATCGCCTCGGGCTCGACGCCCCAGACCGCGGCGACGTGCTCGCGCGCCGCCGGGTCGGTGATGGACCGGTAGCCGGGGAGCTGGTCGGCCTTCTGGCCGTGCTCGCGCCCGCCCTGGCCGTTGCCCTGGCCGGTGAGGCACCCGTACCCCGAGGAGGGCCTGCCGGGCAGGCCGAGCGCGAGCGCGAGGTTGATCCAGGCGGTGACGGTGTCGACGCCCTTGGCGTGCTGCTCGGAGCCGCGCGCGGTCAGGATCACGGTCCGCTTCCCGGCCATGAGGCGCGCGGCGGCGTAGAGGTCGGGGACGCTGACGCCGGTGATGCGCTCGACGAACGCGGGCCAGTAGCCGGCGGCGGTCTGGCGGACCTCGTCGAAGCCGGCGGTGCGGGCCTCGATGTAGTCGTGGTCGAGGTAGCCCTGCTCGATCGCGATGTGCAGCAGGCCGTTCGCGAGCGCGAGGTCGGTGCCGGGGGCGGACTGGAGGTGGAGCTGCGCGGACTCGGCGGTGGCGGTGCGGCGGGGGTCGACGACGACGAGCTCGGCGTTGCGCAGGAACCGCATGAACGGCGGCATGGTCTCGGCGGGGTTGGCGCCGACGAGGACCACGGTCTCGGCGTCCTCCAGGTCCTCCTTGGGGAAGGGCAGGCCGCGGTCGACGCCGAGGGAGCGGTTGAGGGCGCCGGCGGCCGAGGACATGCAGAAGCGGCCGTTGTAGTCGATGTGCCTGCTGCCGAGGGCGAGGCGGGTCCACTTGCCGAGCTGGTAGACCTTCTCGTTGGTGAGGCCGCCGCCGCCGAAGACGCCGACGGCGTCCCGGCCGTGGGCGGCCTGGACGGCGCGGACCTTCGCCGCGACGTGGTCGAGCGCCTCGTCCCACGAGACGGGCTCGCCGCGCAGCAGGGGCCCGGTGAGCCGCTGCGGGTGGTCGAGCAGCTCGGGCGAGGTCCAGCCCTTCTTGCACATGCCGCCGCCGCGGGGGGAGGCGGTGACCTTGCCGTCGGCGTCCTCCTCGAGCCGCATCGCGCACTGGAGGGCGCAGTAGGGGCAGTGGGTGTCGGCGGTCCGCAGCGGGAGGAGGGGGCGCTCGCTCCGCTCCGGGCAGCGGCCGGTGACGGGTGGCGGCGGCGAGGCGGGGCGACGGGTGCGCGAGGAGTCCGGCACGGCGGAGCCGTTCGAGTCCGGGGAAGCGAGCGCAGCGAGCGGCTGGGCGGGGCGACGGGTGCGGGTCATGGGGCGAGTGTCCCCGCAGGTCGTTACGTCGCCACGTGGTCGGTGTTTCGAGGATGCTAAGCGGCCCGCAATCACCGCTCGGCGGCGATTGCGGGCCGGCGCTGATCGAAGGTCAGACCTTCGCGTAGGCGAGGCTGGGGGCCTTGGCGACCAGGACGGTGCGCTGGTAGCACCACCAGTTGAGGACCAGGAAGACCCCGTAGGCGCCGACGAACGCCCACATCGCCGGGACGACCGAGCCGGTCTGCTCGTTGGCGATGCGGAAGCCCTGGTTGATGAGGAACCCGCCGAACGCGCCGATGGCGGAGATCCAGCCGAGCGCGGCGGCGGTGATCTTCTTGGCCTGGAGGACCCCGGCCTCGTCGGCGCGGCCTCCGGCCGCGGCGGCGGCCTCGGCCTGGAAGATCGCCGGGATCGACCGGTACGTGGACCCGTTGGCGACGCCGCTCATCGTGAACAGCAGCATGAACGAGCCGAAGAACAGCGGGAACGAGGCGGCGTTGATGCCCCAGACGGCGCCCATGGCGCCGACGGCCATGAGGGCGAACGCGAGGCTGGTGATGGGCGCGCCTGCGAGCCGGTCGGCGAACCAGCCGCCGAGCGGGCGGGCGAGGGAGCCCACGAGCGGGCCGAGCGCGGCGATCCACAATGCGTTGAAGTCGGGGAACGAGATCTTGATGACCAGCGGGAACGCGAACGAGTAGCCGATGAAGGACCCGAACGTGCCGATGTAGAGGACGCTCATGATCCAGGTGTGGCGGCGCGCCAGCGCCGGGACCTGCTCGCGCAGGGGCGTTCGCGCGACCGCGAGGTTGTCCATGGCCCGCCAGGCCATGACCGCGGCGAACACCGCGAGCACGAGCCACAGCAGGGGCACGTTGTGCAGGTAGAAGGCGCTGCCCGCGTCGGTCGCGCCCTGCGAGGTGCCGAGGACGGCGACGCCGATGACCAGGGGGCCGGCGAACTGGACGGCCGAGACGCCGATGTTGCCGCCCGCGGCGTTGACGCCGAGGGCCGCGCCCCGGTGGCGCTCCGGGTAGAAGTAGGAGATGTTCGCCATGGAGGACGCGAAGTTGCCGCCGCCGAACCCGGCCGCGACGCCCGCGGCGACGAACATCCAGTACGGGGTGCCGGGGGTCATGACGCAGTAGGCCAGGAGCGCGGTGGGCAGGACCAGTAGTGCGGCGGAGATGACGGTCCAGTTCCGGCCGCCGAACAGGGCCACGGCGGCCGTGTAGGGGATGCGCAGGAACGCGCCGACGAGGTTGGGGACGGCGGTGAGCCAGAACAGCTGGCTGGTGGTGAAGCCGTAGCCCGCGGCCGCCAGGTAGGGGGTGATGATGCTGAACATCGTCCACACCGAGAAGCCGAGGTGCTCGGCGAGCACCGACCAGGCCAGGTTCCGCCTCGCGATCCTGCGGCCGGTGGAGCGCCAGAACGCCTCGTCGTCGGGCCGCCAGTCGTCGATCCAGCCCTTGCGGGCGCCGGTCGGCCGCGGCGGCGCCGCTGAAATCGGTGTCGCTGTCATGGCCCCACCCTCGGGCAGCGGCGTTGCCTGGACGTGCGCCGCCTGTGCCGGCGCCGTGAAGTTCGGCGCACGGTCCTGTTACGGACGGTGTGAAAGGGGCGACCCGCGGCCGGGTGCGAGAAGGGGACCGCCGCCGGGCATGAGCGATGCTCGCGCCCCGGAACCGTCGCACCCCTGGGGCACGCTTGAACCGGGGGGCCCTGCGAACGCCCGATTTGCCGGGAACCGCCGTTCACGTTCGCCGCCGCCCGGCCGAGAAGCCGGTCACATCGCACAATGGCCTAGCGTTAGCGTCTATGGACGCCGCCATCGAGGTCGCCGACCTCCGCAAGACCTACCGCGGCCGCAGGACCGGTGAGATCCGGGCGGTCGACGGGGTGAGCTTCCGCGTCGAGCGCGGCGAGTTCTTCGGCATCCTCGGCCCCAACGGGGCCGGGAAGACCACCACCCTCGAGATCGTCGAGGGCCTGCGCCGGCCCGACTCCGGGACCGTGCGCCTGCTCGGCGCGTCCCCGTGGCCGCACTCCCCCGAGCTGACCGGCCGCGTCGGCGTGCAGCTCCAGGCCTCGGCGTTCTTCGAGTTCCTCAGCGCGAAGGAGCAGATCGAGACGTTCGCCGAGCTCTACGGCGCGACCCGGGACCGCGCCGCCGAGATGCTCGAACTGGTCGGCCTCGCCGAGCACGCGAACGTGCGGTGCGAGAAGCTCTCCGGCGGCCAGCAGCAGCGCCTGTCGATCGCCTGCGCGCTCGTCGGCGACCCCGAGCTGGTGTTCCTCGACGAGCCCACCGCCGCCCTCGACCCGCAGGCGCGGCGCAACCTCTGGGACCTCATGCGCGCCATCAACGCCGAGGGCCGCACCGTGGTCCTGACCACGCACTACATGGAAGAGGCCGAGGCGCTCTGCGACCGGGTGGCCATCATGGACGCCGGGAGGATCAAGGCCGTCGACTCCCCCGCCGGGTTCGTCAAGGGCCTCGACGCGCCCACGCGCGTCACCGTCGCGGCCGGGCAGCTCACCGACGAGCGCGTCAAGGAGCTCGCCGCCGGGGAGGCGGTCACCGCGGACGGGGCGGCCGTGGTCTTCGAGACCCGCGACCCGCGGAAGCTCCTGACGGCCCTCGCGTCCGACGGGGCCCTGGAGGGCCTCGCGGTGCGCACGGCGAACCTCGAGGACGTGTTCCTGCACGTGACCGGACGGGAGTGGCGCGCATGAGCCTCGACACCGAGACGACGCCGCGGGCGCGCGTGGGCGCGCCGCGCGGCAAGGCGTTCCTGAGCCTGTTCAAGGCCCTGGGCCGCGGCTGGCTGCGCGACCGCAGCCAGGTGTTCTTCACGATCCTGCTGCCGCTGATGTTCATGGTCCTGCTGTCGAGCGTGTTCGGCTCCACCGGGGGTTCGACCCCGCGGGTCCTGGCCGTGGGCGAGGTGCCGGTGCTCGAGGGCGCCGACCCCGACGACGTGGCGGTCGCCGCGGCCGCCGACCTGGACGAGGCGCTGGCGCTGCTGCGCGAGGGCGAGGCGGACGCCGCGGTGGTCCAGGACGGCGAGCGGGTGCTGATCTACCCGTCGCCGACGAGTTCGACCTCGGGCGCGATCGCCGCGGGCGAGATCTCGGCGCTGGTCGACGACGTGAACGTCGAGGTCCTCTCGGCGGCGGCCCCCGGCGAGCCGGTGCTGACCGCCGAGGTCGAGGAGGCCGACGGCGGGGCGCTGCGGCCCATCCAGTACCTGGCGCCGGGCATCCTGGCGTGGGGCATCGCGATCTCGGGCGTGTTCGGCGCGGCCGGCACGATCGTGGACTGGAAGCGCGACAAGCTGCTGCGGCGGCTGCGGCTGACGCCGGCGTCGGTGTCGACGTTCCTGGGCGCGAAGGTCTCGGTGAACCTGGTGGTGGCGCTGGGGCAGACCGCGGTGTTCCTGGCGGTGGCGGCCCTGGTGTTCGGGCTGGAGCTGTCGGCGTGGACGTGGTTCGCGGCGCCGCTGGTGCTGCTGGGGACGCTCGCGTTCCTGGCGATCGGGGTGGTCATCGGCGGGATCGCGCAGACCGGACCGGGCGCGGCGGGGCTGAGCAACCTGGTGACGATGCCGATGGCGTTCGTGTCGGGCGCGTTCTGGCCGCTCGCGCTGTCGCCGGAGTGGGTGCAGTGGCTGTCGTACCTGTCGCCGATGCGGTACCTCAACGAGGCGTTGCAGGCGGTGGTGGTCTACGGCGAGCCGCCGGGCGCGGTCCTGCCGCAGATCGGCTTCCTCGCGGTCTTCGCGGCGGTGGTCGCGGCCGTGTCGTGGAAGACCTTCAGGTTCGACGAGCTCTGAGCGTGTCGCGACCTGGAGAGCGGGTCGCGCCCTCCCGCCTCCCCGCAGCGTTCATGCGCGCCCTTCGAGGCATGGCGATGGGGAACGAGATCGACCTCGATCGAGCCGAGTGGGCCGTGCGAGAGCACTTCGAGCCCGGGGTCCGCCTCATCGAGCCCGATGCCGCAGTGTTCGATCGCGCATGGAAGCCGCGCCACGGCCTCAGCGCCTACGATGCGCTCCATGCGGCGATCGCGGAGCGGCTCGGCCATCCGCTGCCCGCTTCCGATGCCCGCATGGAGGCTTCAGGAGCGGCACACCGCGAGATCAAGGTGCTTCGCTCCGGCGAATAGGAGTATCAGTCCGCCTTGAGGACCGCGTCGTAGACGTCCCTGCGGCTCACGCCGTACTTGACCGCGACCTCCTTCATGGCCGCCTTGCGGTCGGTCCCGCCCTCCTCGAGCGCGGCCACGGCCGCGGCCATCGCCTCGGGGGTCGCCTCGCTCGCGTCCGGGCCCGTCCAGCCCGAGACCACCAGCGTGATCTCGCCGCGCGGCGGGTCCGCCTCCGCGCCCTCGGCGAGCGCGCCCAGTCCGCCGCGCCGGACCTCCTCGTGGGTCTTCGTCAGCTCCCGGCACAGCGCCGCCGGGCGCTCATCGCCGAACGCCGCGGCCATGGCGCGCAGCGTCTCCGCGACCCGGCGCGGCGACTCGAAGAACACCATGGTGCGCCGCTCCTCGGCGAGCTCGGCGAAGCGCCTGCGGCGCTCGCCGTCCTTGCGCGGCGCGAAGCCCTCGAAGCAGAACCGGTCGCACGGCATCCCCGACAGCGCCAGCGCCGTCGTCACCGCGCTCGCCCCCGGCGCGCAGGTGACCGCGATCCCCGCGTCGACCGCGGCCCTGACCAGCCTGAACCCGGGGTCCGACACCGACGGCATGCCCCCGTCGGTGATGACGGCGACCCGCTTTCCGTCGTACAATTGTTCGAGAAGGGTCGTCGTTCTCCCGCTCTCGTTCGCCTCGAAATAGGAGGTGATCGCAGCCCCTGGAACGACTTCCAGTTCGCTCAGGAGCCGCCGAAGGCGCCGGGTATCCTCTGCGGCGATGACGTCGGCCCGGGCCAGCTCGGTCCGGAGCCGAGGCGAGGCGTCCTCTGGATTTCCCAGCGGCGCACCGAGAAGCACCAAAACGCCTGTTGATGATGTCGACACCCGGCCAGTATCCCCCACCGCCCGCGGCGGGGACGGCTGCCGGGGGACGCGTCGCGGCGGGCCGCACATGCAGGCTGCCGCTCCATGCTGTCGGGTACCGGACATAGCCCTTACGCGTGAGCGAACAGTAACGGATACTTGTAGTCACAACACAGGCGACATAACGCTAACCGCACGCCCTCTGAACCAAGTGGAGGCCGCCTTGTCCGTGATCCTCAGAGTTGGAGCGGGAATCGCCGCTCTCATCCTCGGTTACTTCGTTCTCGGATTCATAGCGGAGCATTGGGCCTGGTTCGCCTCGGTGGCGATCCTGTTGGGGGGCACGACGCTGGCCGGCTGGATCCTGTTCCGCAGCCGCGGTCACGAGCACCACCGCGACCGCGCCATGACCGCCGAGCGCCACGCGCTCATGCGCAGCGTCGACAAGATGAACATCCCGGCGTTCGACGCGATGATCGGCCAGCTCCTGGTCGGCCTGGGCGCCAAGCGCGTCAAGAAGTTCGGGCACCGCAAGAACGACCTGGGCTGCAACTACGTGGTCACCTTCGCCAACGGCAAGCGCCTCATCGTGCGCGCCAAGAAGGACGACCGCGCGATGCGCAGCCGCAACGGCAACCGCCACGTCCAGATCCTCGGCGGCGAGATCAAGCCGCGCTGGGACTGCGACGCGGGCGTGCTCATCACCAACGCCAACCTGCACTGGATGCACCACGCCTCCCGGAACGAGGCCGTGGCCGCGCAGCTGGGCGTCCTCATCGTCGACCGGATCCGCCTCGCGGAGTGGATCGAGACCGGCGAGGGCCCCGCCGAGCTGCGCCCGGTCCGCGCCGCGATCCCGGCGAGCAGCGCGCCCGCCCAGTGAGCTCCACCGCGCCGGGAGGCAGCGCTCTGCGGCGCGGTGACACGATCGCGGCCCCGGACCTCGCGTCCGGGGCCGCGGCGCTGCGCCGGGGGCGTCAGGAGGCGGCGAGGGTCGCCGTGGTCTGCTGCTCCTGCTGGTCCCTGGTGTAGGTGATGGCGATCTCGGTGCCCGAGGCGGTGCCCTGGACGGCCGCGACCACTTCGGAGGCGCTGGTGATCGGCTCGCCGTTGACGGCGGTGATGATGTCGCCCTCCTGGAGCCCGGCGGCCTCGGCCGGCGAGCCGCCTTCGACGCTGAGGACCATGGCCCCGTTGCCGTCGGTGTCGGCCACCGAGACGCCGAGGTAGCCCTGCTCGACCGAGCCGTTCTCGATGAGCTGCCCGACGACGCTCTGCACGGTGTTCGACGGGATCGCGAAGCCCAGGCCGATGGAGCCGGAGTCGGTGGTGGCGATCGCGGTGTTGATGCCGATGAGTTCGCCGTTGCCGTTGACGAGCGCGCCGCCGGAGTTGCCGGAGTTGATCGCCGCGTCGGTCTGGAGGAGCCCGGTGAGGGTCTGGCCCTGCTGCTGGAGGCCCTGGGACTGCTCGCCGGCGACGGTCATGGACCGGTCCAGGGCCGAGACGATGCCGGTGGTCACGGTGCCTTCGAGGCCCAGCGGGGAGCCGATCGCGACGGCGGCGTCGCCCACCTGGATGCCGTCGGAGTCGCCGAAGGCGACGGGGGTGAGGTCGTCGACGCCGGAGACCTGGATGACGGCGAGGTCCTGCGTGGAGTCGGTGGCGATGATCTCGGCGTCGGCGGTGGTGCCGTCGGAGAAGCGGACCTCGACCGTCTGGGCGCCGTCGACGACGTGGTTGTTGGTGACGATGTAGCCGTCCTCGGAGTAGACCACGCCCGAGCCCTCGGCCGAGTCGGTCACGATGGTGACCACCGAGGGGCTGACCTTGTTGACGATCTCGGTGTAGGTCATGCCGCTGCCCGCGTCCATCGACACGGACTCCACGACGGTGGTCCCGCCGCCGTTGTCGTTCAGGAACCATCCGGCGGCGCCGCCGGCGCCGCCGGCGATCAGGGCCAGGGCGAGCGCGCCGGCCACGAGCCTGCCGCGGCCGCGGCCCTGCGGCGCGGGCGGGCGCTGCTGGTACATGGGGGGGACGGGGGGCCCGGCGGGGTGCCAGGCGGGCGCCTCTCCGGGGGCGGCCATCTGCGGGGCGCCGGCCGGGGCGGGCGACCCGGCGGGCTGGAGGACGCGGGTGTGGTCGGCGGGCGGGCCGGCGTGGTGCGGCGGGGGCGGGGCGGCGGGCTGCGGGGCGGTGGCGTGGACGGGCGCGGCGGGCCCGCCCGGGGTCGCCGGGGGGAGGCTCGGTGCGGCCGGTCGTTCGGCATCGGGGGCCCGCTCGGGGCCCTGCGGTTCGGCCCCCTCGGGGCCCTGGGTGCTCTCATCGGTGCTCATGTAAGGAAGCATGCGGGTCGCAGCTCTCGGCCCGCTGCGAAAACGCCTTAAAACCCTTTAATGATCCGAACGGCGTCCAGGGGCGGGCGCACTGGTCAGGGCGGCCGGAACCGCGCGTCGGCGCGGCCGGCGGCGGCCGCTGCGGGCGGCGCTCCCTTGGAGAAGTCACAGCGGGCCGCTCAGGCGGCGGGCGGCTCGGCGGTGAGGCGCACGGTGAAGACGGTGCCCTCGCCGGGTTCGGAGGCGACCTGGACGGTCCCGCCGTGGGCCTTGACGATGGCGGCGACGATCGCGAGGCCCAGTCCGGACCCGGGGTGGACGACCGCGTCGGCGCGGAAGAACCGCTCGAAGACCCGCTCGGCGGTCGCCGGGGACATGCCGGGCCCGTCGTCGGCGACGGTGAGGCGCACCGTCTCGTCCTCGTCGGCGGCGATCGCGACGCTGACGTGCGTGCCCGGCGGGGTGTGCCGGACCGCGTTGGACAGGAGGTTGTCGAGGACCTGGCGCATGCGGGCCCGGTCGGCGGCGACCACGGTCGACCCGCCCGGGACGGACTCGAAGCTGAACTCGTGGTCCTCGGACATGACCGCGTGGGCGGCGACGGCCTCGTGGCCGAGGACGGCGAGGTCGACCGGTTCGGTCTCGACGGGCCGCTCCTGGCCGAGGCGCGCCAGGTGCAGCAGGTCCCCCACGAGCAGGCCCATGCGCTTGGCGGCCTCCTCGATCTGCCCGATGTAGTGCTGGCGCTCGGCCTCGGGCATCTGCGGGTTGGTGCGCACCAGCTCGGCGTAGCCGCGCACGTTCGTCAGCGGCGTCCGCAGCTCGTGCGAGGCGTCGGCGATGAACTCCCGCATCCGCTCCTCGGAGTCGTGGGCGCGCTCCTCGGAGTACTCGCGGGCCCGGATCGAGCCCTCGATCTTGGTGAGCATCGAGTTGATGGCGTAGCCGACCCGTCCGACCTCGGTGCTCGGGTCGTGCTCGGGGACGCGCCGCGAGTAGTTCCCCGCGGCGATCATCGCGGCGGTGTTCTCGATCTGGCGCAGGGGCGAGAGGCTGGCGCGGACCAGTCCGACGCCGATCGCGGCGAGGCCGGCCAGGACGCCCGCGCCGATGAGCAGGTCGACCCAGACGAGCCCGGCGACGGTCTTGTCGAAGTGCGCGAGCTTGTAGGACAGGATGTAGTAGGCGTCGGCCTGGAGGTTGTGCGCGCCGGGGTCGTACTCGGGGTCGCCGGTGCCGACCCGGGTGCCGGGCAGGCCCAGCACGCGCCAGCGGGTGGTGCCGTCCTCGCCGAGGGCGGTGAAGGCCTCGCCTCCGGCGGCCTGGAGGTCGTCGTAGTCGAACACGGGCATGTCGGCGCGGTTGTCGGGCCGGTCGAGGCGGTTGCCGTCGGGGCCGAGGTAGGTGAAGATGTACTGCTCGGGGCGGAGGGCGGGCCCGTCCTCGGAGCCGGCGAAGTTGTCGAGGTCGAACGGGTCGGGCTTGAAGCTGAGCAGCTGGGTCTCGAGCTCGTCGTCGACGGTGCCGAGGAAGTAGGAGTGCAGCGCCAGGATCGTGGAGACGCTGATGAGGATGAGGGAGCCGGCCACGAGGACGAGCACGGCCGCGGTGAGCCGGACCCGCAGCGGGATGCGGTCCCACCGGTCGCGGACGCCTTCGAGGACGCGCGGTGAGCTCAACGATGCTGCTCCCGCAGGACGTAGCCGATGCCCCGCAGGGTCTGGATGAGTTTGGGCTCGCCGGTGTCGATCTTGCGGCGCAGGTAGGAGACGTAGGACTCGACGATGCCGTCGTCGCCGCGGAAGTCGTAGCGCCACACGTGGTCGAGGATCTGGGCCTTGGAGAGGACGCGCCCGGCGTTGATCATGAAGTAGCGCAGGAGCTTGAACTCGGTGGGCGAGAGCTGCACGGCCTTGCCGGCGCGCCAGACCTCGTGGGTCTCCTCGTCGAGTTCGAGGTCGGCGTACTGGAGGCGGGAGGGGCGGGGCAGCTCGCCGGCGGAGCGGCGCAGGACGGCGCGGATGCGGGCGACGACCTCCTCGAGCGCGAAGGGCTTGGTGATGTAGTCGTCGCCGCCGACCGAGAGGCCGGTGACGGTGTCGGCGGTGTCGTCGCGGGCGGTGAGGAACAGCACGGGGGTGTGGTCGGAGCCCGAGCGCATCCGGCGCACGACCTCGAAGCCGTCGAAGTCGGGGAGGTTGACGTCGAGGACGACCAGGTCGGGGCGGTGGCGGGCGATGGAGCGGAGGGCCTCGTCACCGGTGCCGACGGCGTGGACGGCGAAGCCGGCGTAGCGCAGGGAGGTCGCCAGCAGCTCGCAGATGTTCTCCTCGTCCTCGACGACGAGGAGGGTGGCCTCGGTCTCGGTGCTCGGCTGGCCAGTGGAAAGCGGCATATGCCTCTCACAGGGTCGGCGGGTCAGGGCTCCGCAGGTCACAAGGTGGTTCTGAAGCATACGCCGCCGCGCAGGGCGCGCCAAGCCGCGACTGTCGCGCTCCAGGCGGGGGCACAGGCGGAGGGGCACGGACGGGGGACACTGTCGGGTGACCTTCGTCCCGGTGGCGGGCGGGTTCGCGGGAAACGACCTCGCGTGAGGTGTTTTCCGTCGTCACCGTCGGATAGACTTTGTGTCGCAGCCGAGGCTGGGCTTCGCCGTCCGAGCGGGGCCCATGTGCTCGGGCCGGGGCACCCTACCGAATCAGGTGAGTTCATGACGTTGTCCATCGAGACCGCCACGACCGACGCCGGGGTCGTCACCGTCGAGCTGGCAGGCGAGGTCGACTACGCGACCGCGCCCCAGATCCGCGAGACGATCACCAACGCCCTCGAGGCGGGCGGAGCCACCGCCATCCGGGTCGACGTCGCCAAGGTGACGGTCCTCGACTCGACCGGTATCGGCACCATCGTGGTCGCCTACCGCATCGCCCGCGAGATGGGCGTGGCGCTGGCGGTCGTCAATCCCAACCGCTTCATCACGCGCCTCTTCACCGTCGTCGGCGCCGAGGAGCTCCTGGAGGAGCCCACCGAGACGTTCGCGAACAAGGAGCGCTCCGCGGCCGGCTAGCCCGCGCCGCCGTCCCGACCGACAGGAGGCCGCCGTCCCGCGAGGGGCGGCGGCCTCGTCGTCCAGGCCCCGCCCGGCGGCGCGAAACGCCGCTGTGGCGAACGAGACTCGCACCCCTTTCGCCCTGCTGCGCAGTGCGTTCGCACCGTCCCGAGTGATCGGCTCCGCAACGGCGTTGCCGGTACTACACTTTTTCCTCCCCCCGGTTACCCTTGAGTCCGGGGACTGCCGTCCCCGTCCACGCAGCGTCAAAGAAGAGGCGATTCAGTCGTGTCGAGTGCGACTCCGGGCAGCCCGTTGACCGATTTCGGTGCCAATGAGTGGCTGGTCAACGAGATGTATGAGCGTTACCGCGAAAACCCCGACAGTGTGAGCGCCGGGTGGCGCGAGTTCTTCGGGGGCGATCCGACGACCGCGCAGTTCAACGACGAGCAGCCGTCCGCGGACGGGGCGAAGGCCGAGCCAGCCGAGGCGGCGCCCGCCGCCCGGGCCACGCCCGCGCCCACTCCGGAACCGGAGCCCGCACCGAAGGCCGCGCCCGCCGAGGCCGCGCCCGCCCCTGCCGCTGCGGCCCCACCATCAGCGAAGAAAGCGGATCCCGTCGTGAACGAACCCGGCACCAAGCCGCTCAAAGGCGTCGCGGCCAAGGTAGCCCAGAACATGGACGCTTCACTGGAGATCCCCACCGCGACCTCGGTCCGGGCGGTCCCCGCGAAGCTCCTGTTCGACAACCGGATCGTCATCAACAACCACCTCAAGCGCGGCCAGGGCGGGAAGGTCTCCTTCACGCACCTCATCGGCTACGCGCTGGTGCAGGCGGTCAAGGCGCACCCGGGCATGAACGCCTCCTACAAGGAGATCGACGGCAAGCCGCAGCTGGTCACCCCCGAGCACGTCAACCTGGGCCTCGCCATCGACCTCGCCAAGCCCGACGGCACCCGCACGCTCGTGGTGCCCTCCATCAAGCACTGCGAGTCGATGGACTTCCGCGAGTTCTGGCAGGCCTACGAGGACCTGGTCCGCAAGGCCCGCGGCAACAAGCTCACGATGGAGGACCACGCGGGGGCGACGCTGACGCTGACCAACCCAGGCGGCATCGGCACCGTCCACTCCGTGCCGCGCCTGATGCAGGGCCAGGGCCTCATCGTCGGCGTCGGCGCCATGGAGGTGCCCGCCGAGTTCGCCGGGGCCTCCGACGAGACCCTCTCCGACCTGGGCGTCTCCCGGATCATGACGGTGACCTCGACCTACGACCACCGGATCATCCAGGGGGCCGAGTCCGGCCAGTTCCTGGCCACGCTGCACAAGCTGCTGCTCGGCGACGACTTCTTCGACGAGGTCTTCCGCTCGCTGCTGATCCCCTACGAGCCGGTCCGCTGGGTCCGCGACGTCTCCAAGACGCACGAGGGCCAGATCGACAAGACCGCGCGGGTCATCGAGCTCATCCACGCCTACCGGGTCCGCGGCCACCTCATGGCCGACACCAACCCGCTGCACTACGAGATCCGCCGCCACCCCGACCTGGACATCCTGTCGCACGGCCTGACCCTGTGGGACCTGGACCGGACCTTCCCGGTCGGCGGGTTCGCGGGCCAGCAGCGCATGAAGCTGCGCGACATCCTCGGCGTCCTGCGCGACTCCTACTGCCGCCGCGTCGGCGTGGAGTACATGCACATCCAGGACCCCGAGGAGCGGGCCTGGATCCAGCGGCGCATCGAGGTGCCGTTCGAGAAGCCGAAGGTCGAGGAGCAGAAGCACATCCTCGGGCGCCTCAACGCCGCCGAGGCCTTCGAGACGTTCCTCCAGACCAAGTTCGTGGGCCAGAAGCGGTTCAGCCTCGAGGGCGGCGAGTCGCTCATCCCGCTGCTCGACCGGGTCCTCAACGAGGCCGCCGGCGCCGCGATCGACGAGGTCGTCATCGGGATGCCGCACCGCGGGCGCCTGAACGTGCTGGCCAACATCGTGGGCAAGAAGCTCTCCAAGATCTTCACCGAGTTCGAGGGGCACATCGACCCCAAGAGCATCGGCGGCTCCGGCGACGTCAAGTACCACCTGGGCCTGACCGGCAAGTTCACCTCCCCGGACGGGAAGTCCGAGACCGTCGTGTCGGTCGCGGCCAACCCCTCGCACCTGGAGGCCGTGAACCCGGTCCTGGAGGGCATCGTCCGCGCCAAGCAGGACCGCCTGGACCTGGGCGAGCAGGGCTTCACCGTCATGCCCGTGGCCATCCACGGCGACGCGGCCTTCGCGGGCCAGGGCGTGGTGGCAGAGACGCTGAACCTGTCGCAGCTGCGCGGCTACCGCACCGGCGGCACCGTGCACGTGGTCGTGAACAACCAGGTCGGCTTCACCACCGCCCCGTCGCACTCGCGCTCGTCGCTGTACTGCACCGACGTCGCGCGCATGATCCAGGCGCCGATCTTCCACGTCAACGGGGACGACCCCGAGGCCGTGTGCGAGGTCGCCAAGCTCGCCTTCGCCTACCGCCAGCAGTTCCGCAAGGACGTCGTCATCGACATGGTCTGCTACCGGCGCCGCGGGCACAACGAGGGCGACGACCCGAAGATGACCAACCCGCAGATGTACGAGGTCATCGACGGCAAGCAGTCGGTCCGCAAGCTCTACACCAGGGCGCTCATCGGCCGCGGCGACATCACCATGGAGGACGCCGAGGAGGCCCTGGCGGACTACCAGGCGCAGCTGGAGCGGGTGTTCCGCGAGACCAAGGAGGCCCTGTCGGGGCAGACCGGTCCGCTGCCGTGGCGCCACCAGCCCGAGCCGGCGGCCGACGTCGACACCTCCGTGGACGCCGAGACCATCGCGATGATCGGCAAGGCCCACACGACCCTCCCCGAGGGCTTCGGGCCGCACAAGGCCGTCCGCAAGGTCCTGGAGAAGCGCAGCGAGATGTCCGTGTCGGGCACCGTCGACTGGGCGTTCGCCGAGACGCTCGCGTTCGGGTCGCTCCTGATGCAGGGCAAGCCGGTCCGCCTCGCCGGGCAGGACTCGCGGCGCGGCACGTTCGTGCAGCGCCACGCCGTGGTCATCGACCAGGCCACCGGCGAGGAGTACACGCCGCTGGCGCACCTGGGCGAGCGCACCGCGAAGTTCTTCATCTACGACTCGCTGCTCTCGGAGTTCGCCGCGCTCGGCTTCGAGTACGGCTACTCGGTGGAGAACCCCGAGATGCTGGTCGCCTGGGAGGCCCAGTTCGGCGACTTCGTCGACGGCGCCCAGACCATCATCGACGAGTTCATCTCCTCGGGCGAGGTCAAGTGGGGCCAGCACTCCGGTGTGACCCTGCTGCTGCCGCACGGCCACGAGGGCGCCGGCCCCGACCACACCTCGGGGCGCATCGAGCGGTTCCTCCAGCTGTGCGCCGACGAGAACATGCGCGTGGTCAACTCCACGAGCCCGGCCAACTACTTCCACCTGCTGCGGCGCCAGGCCCTCGACCCGGTCAAGAAGCCGCTGGTGGTGTTCACGCCGAAGTCGCTGCTGCGCCACAAGGCCGCGGTCAGCCAGCTCGACGAGTTCACCGGCGGCCGCTTCCACCCGGTCCTCCAGGACCCGGCCGTCGCGAGCGGCGAGATCCGCGCCGAGGACGTCGAGCGGGTCCTGCTGTGCTCGGGCAAGGTCTACTACGACCTGGCCGCCGCCCGCAAGAACCGCGGCGTCGCCGACACCGCGATCCTGCGGGTCGAGCAGCTGTACCCGCTCCCGGCCGAGGAGCTCAAGAGCGCCCTCGGGGCGTTCCCGAACGCGACCGACACCGCGTGGGTCCAGGAGGAGCCGGCGAACCAGGGCGCCTGGTCGCACATCGCGCTCAACCTGCTGGAGCAGCTCGGCGGGGTCCACCTGCGCCGCATCTCCCGCCCGGCCGCCGCCGCGCCGTCCACCGGCTCGCCGAAGGTCCACGAGGTCGAGCAGCAGGCGCTGGTCGACGTGGCGGTGCCGCAGCCGCAGTAGTACGACGACGCGGACGGGGGAGGCCTGAGGCCTCCCCCGTCCGCGTTTTCCGAAAAATATTCGGACAGGTGGGCACGTCAGCCCCACTGGCAGCGGTTTCTATATATGCACACTCTTGACTCCACTGATGAGAACGGTAACAATGACAGGGCGGCCCACCCTTCGTACGGCCGTCCCGACAAAGAATCACATTGGAGTGATGCATTGATGCCGAACCATCCCTCGCCACCTGGATCCCTGTCCAGGCGGGCGCTCCTCACGGGGACGGCGGCCGCCGCCGGCATCGGCCTGGCCGGCTGCGGCTCGGCCACGGACGCCTTCAGCGGCCAGACCACGGTCAAGCAGTGGAACCTCCTGGCCGGCTCCGACGGCGCCATCATGACCGACATGCACCGCCAGTTCATGGACGAGACCGGGATCGAGCTCAAGGCCACCACCTTCGCCTGGGGCACCCCGTTCTACACCAAGCTGGTCATGGGCGCCTCCGGCGGCAACGCCGCCGACGTCGCCACCATCCACCTCTCGCGGCTCGAGAGCCTCTCCCCCGACACGCTCCTGGAGGCCATCGAGCTCGACGAGCTCGTCGCGGCGGGCCTCGACCCCCAGGACTTCCCGACCGCCATCTGGGAACGCTGCTTCGTCGACGACCGGCTCTACGCCGTGCCGATCGACACCCACGCCCTGGTGAACTACTACAACCGCACCGTCTGCGAGCAGGCCGGGGTGCTCAACGCCGACGGCACCCTCCTGGAGACCCACGGCGTCGAGGAGTACTTCGACCTCCTGCGGGCCGTCAAGGACGTCACCGGCGAGTACGGCACCTCGCTCGACACGAACGCCGGATGGCGCCAGTTCTGGGCCTGGTACCGCCAGCAGGACGGCGAGTGGACCTTCCACGAGGACGGCTTCGAGCTCGACGACGACAAGGCCCTCACCGCCATCGACGTCATGTGGCGCATGGCCGAGGAGGGCCTGTGCCCCCGCATCTCCGACGGCGGCGCGACCGCCGCGAACTTCGAGAACGGCCTCGGCGGCCTCGTCCAGGTCGGCAACTGGGAGATCACCCGCTTCCGGGCGTTCAACGAGGCCCAGGGACTCGACTTCTCCATGTGCGAGATGCCCGACTTCTTCGGCAACCGCCGCACCCAGGGCGACTGCCACACCTACGTGCTGCCCAGGCACAACACCTGGTCCGAGGAGGGGCGGGCGGCCACGATCGAGTACGTCTCCTGGATGCTCCGGCACAGCTTCCAGTGGGGCGCGGGGGCCGGGCACACCCCGGCCTACCTGCCGGTCACCGAGAGCGCCGAGTACCAGGAGCTCGAGCCCAACGCCGAGTACGCGGGCGTGGTCGACAACGTCCAGTTCGACCCCCAGGTCTGGTTCTCGGGCTCGGCCGCGCGCCTGGCCGACGAGGTCGCCCAGGTCCTCGCGGGCGTCTACGCGGGCAACACCCGCCCCGAGGACGCGCTGGAGGCCGTCAAGCAGCGGGCGCAGACGCTGGTCGAACTCCCCAACCCGATCGATTAGAACGATTCATAGGGACCTCTCTCATGACTACTGACACCGAAGCGCCCGCCGCGGCGCCGACGGCGGAGCAGCCGCCGCCGACCGCGGCGCGGGCCCCCAAGCGCCGCTCGTGGCTGGGGCTGTGGTTCGTCCTCCCGTTCACCGCCGTCTACGCCGTCTTCATGCTCTGGCCGATGCTGCTCGGCCTGTACTACTCCTTCACCGACAAGAGCCTCACCGGCCGCCCCGTCTCCTGGATCGGCCTGGACAACTGGGCCGAGGCGTTCGGCGACGAGAAGGCCTGGGACTCGCTGTGGAACACCGCGTGGTTCACCCTCCTCAGCACGCCCCCGCTCGTGGTCCTCGGCCTCGCGTTCGCCCTGCTGGCGCACCGCGCCCGCAAACTGGGCTGGTTCCTGCGGCTGTCGTTCTTCGCGCCGTTCGTCATCCCCGTCTCCGTGGTCACCATGGTCTGGGTCTGGATGTACCAGCCCGCCGGCGGCCTGTTCAACCACTACCTGGGCGAATGGGGCCTGGGCGCCGACCACCTGTGGGTCTTCCAGGAGGACTCGATGGCCTCGGTCGTCATCACCACCGTGTGGTGGACCCTCGGCTTCAACTTCCTGCTCTACCTGGCGGCGCTCCAGACCATCCCGGCCGAGGTCTACGAGGCCGCCGACATCGACGGCGCGAACTCGCTCCAGAAGCTGTGGGGCATCACCCTGCCGCTGCTGGGTCGCACCACCGCGCTCGTCATCGTGCTCCAGCTGATCGCCTCGCTGCGCATCTTCGACCAGTACTACCTGATGGCCGGAGGCGGCATGAACCTCTCGCCGGAGAACGTCTTCATCCAGTACATGTACAACTCCGGCTTCACCGGACTGAGGGTCGGCTACGCCTCGGCGCTGTCCTACATCCTCTTCTTCTTCATCCTGCTCGTGGCCCTCGTCCAGTTCCGCCTGATGTCAAGGAAGGAGGACTGACGTGACCGCCATGCAGACGCAGACGGAGGCGCGCCCCTCCGAGACCGAACCCCGTCCCCCCGGGCGCCGGCGCCGCCGGCTCACCGTCGGCACCGCCCTGGTCTACTTCGCGGCCTTCTTCCTGGCCCTGCTGTGGCTGGTGCCGTTCCTGTGGGCCCTGTCCACCTCGTTCAAGACCGAGACCGACGCCAGCCTCGGCCAGCCCGTCCGGTGGATCCCCCCGGAGTGGTCCCTCGAGGGCTACCGGGTCCTGTTCGAGCGCGGCGACCACGTCACGTGGATGGTCAACTCCACGGTGGTCTCCACGATCGTGACCGTCCTGACCCTCGTGCTGTGCGTGCTCGCCGCCTACGGCTTCTCGCGGCTCGACTTCCCGGGCAAGAAGGTCGTCTACGCGGTGATCCTGGCCGGGATCATGGTGCCGCCGCAGGCGCTCATCATCCCGCTGTTCGACGTCGTCAGCTCCCTGAAGATGGTCGACACCTACTGGGGCCTGGCGCTGCCGCAGGTGGTCGCCCCGGTGATGATCTTCATCCTCAAGCGGTTCTTCGACGCCGTCCCCCGCGACTACGAGGAGGCCGCCCGCCTCGACGGCGCGGGGCACCTGCGGACGCTGTGGAGCGTCGTCCTGCCGCTGTCGGGCCCGATCCTGGCGGCCGTCGGCATCTTCACCTTCATCGGCTCCTGGAACAACTTCCTGTGGCCGCTGCTGGTCGCCAACGACCCCTCGATCATGACCCTGCCGGTCGGCCTCGGCGTCGTCGCGGGCGGCTACGGCCTGTTCTACGCCCAGAACATGGCCGCCGCGGTCCTCGGCGCGCTGCCGCTGCTGATCGTGTTCATGCTGTTCCAGAAGCAGATTGTCAAGGGCGTCGCCGGCGTCGGCCTGAAATAGGCTCCCCCCGGTGAAAGAGGCGGGACGCGCAATGTCGCGTCCCGCCTCTCGGCGCCTCCGGGCATGGACCCGCCCGGTGTGCGGTGTCGGCGCTTCAGCGCCGCGGTGTTCCCGGAGCCGCCGCGATCACCACACCCCCTCCTTGACCAGGCACGAGGCCGGCGCGTACCCGACGGTGTCGCCGGACTGGATCCGGACCCACTGCGTCTCCCATTGCAGGCCCGCGCAGCCGATGGTCCTGCCGCCCTCGACCGGGTCGCACGCGCCGTTGACCTCGGTCCGGTTGTGCAGGCGGATGAGCCGGCGCGCGCCCATGTCGGTCTCGGTGAAGATCGAGACGCCGAACGTGGCCTCGACCGTGTACGCGCACGCCAGCGACTGCTCGCGGCTCCAGCCCTCGGAGAGGATCGCGTGGCGCGCCGCGATCGGGTGCGCCTCGGTCCCCGAGGCGCCGGTGCCCGTCCCGTGCGACGAGACGCTCTCCCCGTGCCTGGCCAGGGCGACGGCCACGGCCGTGATGGCCGCGGCGATCGCGATCCGTACCAGGAGCTTCTTCGTGACCCCCCAGGTGCTCCCGGCGGCGGATCTGAGCCCGCCCTTGACCCGACCCATTACCGACATGGCCGCTCTCCCCCTGCCCTCGGCGCCCGCCCCTTCCCTTCGGCGGGCGCTCGGCGACGACGCCGGCGGGCGCGGAGGCGCTCGCGGCGGCGTCCACTACAGGGTGGGGGCGGGCGGGGCCGGCACGTGGCGGAACGGCGCAGAAACCGGTCCCGCTGTCGTCCATCCGACCCGGCGGCGGTTACAGCGGTGTGGTGCTAGCGCAGCACCACGACCTTCCCGAACGACTCCCCCGAGGCGAGGCGGCGCAGGGCGCCCTCGGCGTCCTCGAGGGCGTGGGTCGAGTCGATCACGGGCCGCAGGCCGCTCTCGGCGCAGAACAGCAGCAGCTCGGCCAGCTCCTCGCGGGTGCCCATGGTCGACCCGAGGATCTCCAGCTGCTTGAAGAAGACGTGGCGCAGGTCGACCTGCGGCGCGTGGCCGCCGGTGACGCCGCAGTTGACCAGGCGGCCGCCCGGTTTGAGCGACTTGATCGAGTGCTCCATGACCGGCTCGCCGACGGAGTCGACGACGATGTCCACCCGCTCGGGCAGGCGGCCGTCGGGTTCGACGGGGACCGCGCCGAGCTCGGCGGCCCGCTCGCGGCGCTCGGGGCTGCGCCCGGTGGCGTACACGCGGGCGCCGAGGGCCTTGGCGAGGACGATCGCGGCGGTCGCGACGCCGCCGCCGGTGCCCTGCACGAGCACGGCGCCGCCGCCGTCGGGGGCGCTGCCGGGCAGGCGGCCCCGGGTGGTGAGCATCCGCCAGGCCGTGAGGTAGGCGGTGGGCAGGCACGCGGCCTCGGCGGCGGTCCAGCCCTTCGGGACCGGCAGGAGGTTGCGCGAGGGCACCGAGACGTGCTCGGCGAGGGTGCCCGGGTGGAGTTCGGACAGGAGCGTCCGCTTCGGGTCGAGGGTCTCGTCCGCGAGGGAGGCGTCGGCGATGACGGGGTAGACGACGACCTCGTCGCCCTCGGCGGTCCGCCCGACCGCGTCGGTCCCGAGGATCATCGGGCACTGGTCGGCGCGCAGGCCCACGCCCTGGAGGGACCAGAGGTCGTGGTGGTTGACCGAGGCGGCGACGAGTTCGACGCGGGTCCAGTCCGCGGGCGTCTCCGGCGGGTCGATCTCACCCACCGAGAGGGCCGAGAAGGGGTCTTCGGGGTTCACGTTGCGGGCGTATGCGGCGAGCATCGGGTCGACCTCCGGTCTTGGCGCAGCTGGCGGGCCGCCGTGCGGTCGAGCGGCCATTGCACTGTCCATCATGGTGTTCGGCGGAAAGCAGTGTCGCGTCTCTAACTCTAGGGGCCGGACCGAAACGGGCGTCGGGAGAGGTAGGGTCGGCGGTGGAATCACACTCACCGGAAAGAAGCTGGAGGGGCCCATGTTCAAGCCTCTGTTCAAGCGGCTGCTGCCGCAGATCTCGGCTTCGGCTCACTGCGACCTGCCGTGCGGGGTCTACGACCCGGCGCAGGCGCGCATCGAAGCGGAGTCGGTCAAGGCCATCAGCGAGAAGTACCAGGCCAACGAGGACCCTGAGTTCCGCACCCGCGCCCTGATCATCAAGGAGCAGCGGTCGAACCTGGTCAAGGAGCACCTGTGGGTGCTGTGGACCGACTACTTCAAGCCGCCGCACTTCGAGAAGTACCCGCAGCTGCACACGCTCGTCAACGAGGCGACGAAGCTCGCGGGCGCGGCCGGCACCAAGGGCCACGCGGACCCGCAGGTCGCCGACGACCTGCTCGCCAAGATCGACGAGATCGCCGCGATCTTCTGGGAGACCAAGAAGGCCTAGC
>NZ_JAJLQZ010000017.1 GCF_020991375.1 Glycomyces amatae
CCGCGGGTGGGCGGGTGGCGCTTCGCGCCACCGGCCCACCGGTTTCTTCGTGCCGTCGGGAATCGGCGTTCTTGCAGCTTCTAGAAGGAGCCCAGGTCGTAGGAGTCCTCGAGGCTCACCGCGGGGCCGCCGCCGTAGGCGAAGGCGTTCGCGGTGGTGTCCTCGTACCCGCCCAGCGAGTACACGGCCGCCTTCGCGTCCTCGGTCGGCTCGACCGAGACGTTGCGGTACTTGGCGATACCGGTACCGGCCGGGATCAGCTTGCCGAGGATCACGTTCTCCTTCAGACCGACGAGGCTGTCGGACTTCCCGGAGATCGCCGCCTCGGTCAGCACCCGGGTGGTCTCCTGGAACGAGGCCGCGGACAGCCACGACTCGGTCGCCAGGGACGCCTTGGTGATGCCCATCAGCTGCGGGCGGCCGGAGGCCGGCTCGCCGCCGTCGGCGATGATCTTGCGGTTCTGCTCCTCGAACTCCAGGCGGTCGACCAGGGAGCCCGGCAGGAACTCCGAGGTGCCCGAGTCGATGATCGTGATCCGCTTGAGCATCTGGCGCACGATGATCTCGATGTGCTTGTCGTGGATCATCACGCCCTGCGAGCGGTACACGTCCTGGACCTGCTCCACCAGGTGGCGCTGGACCTTCCGCGGACCGAGCACGCGCAGCAGCTCGTGCGGGTCGATGGTGCCCTCGACGAGCTTCTCGCCGACCTCGACGTGCTCGCCCTCGCCCACGCGCAGGCGCAGACGCCTCGGGACCTTGTCGACCACGATCTCCTCGGACCCGTCGTCCGGGGTGATGATGATCTTCCGGCTCTTCTCGGCGTCCTCGATGCGCACGGTGCCGCTCGCCTCGGCGATCGGCGCCTTGCCCTTCGGGATGCGCGCCTCGAAGACCTCCTGCACACGCGGCAGGCCCTGCGTGATGTCGTCGCCCGCCACACCGCCGGTGTGGAAGGTCCGCATCGTCAGCTGGGTGCCCGGCTCACCGATGGACTGGGCCGCGATGATGCCGACGGCCTCGCCCAGGTCGACCTTCTCGCCCGTGGGCATCGAACGGCCGTAGCAGGCCGCGCACACGCCCTGGCGGGACTCGCAGGTCAGGACCGAGCGGACCTTCACGTTGGTGACGCCCGCGGCGACGAGCTCGGCGATGTGGTCCGAGTTCAGCGCCGTGTTGCGCTCCAGGAGGACCTTGCCGTCGACCTCGACGTCGTCGGCGAGGTTGCGCGCGTCGATCGAGGTCTCGACCAGGTCGGACTCGATGAAGCGGCCGTCGATCTCGACGGCGACCTGGAAGTCCAGGGCGCGGTCGGTCCCGCAGTCGTCCTCGCGGATGATCACGTCCTGCGACACGTCCACCAGGCGGCGGGTCAGGTAACCCGAGTCGGCGGTCCGCAGCGCGGTGTCGGCGAGGCCCTTGCGGGAGCCGTGGGTCGAGATGAAGTACTCCAGCACCGTCAGGCCCTCGCGCAGCGAGGACTTGATCGGACGCGGGATGATCTCGCCCTTCGGGTTCGCCACCAGGCCGCGCATGCCGGCGATCTGGCGCAGCTGGAGCATGTTGCCTCGCGCGCCCGAGTTGATCATCTGCCACAGCGGGTTCTCCGGCTGGAGCGTCTCGTTCAGGTCGTCCAGCACCTCGGCCGTGGCCTTGGTCCAGATCTCCGTCAGCTCGCCGCGCCGCTCCTCCGCGGTCATCAGGCCGCGGACGTACTGCTTGTCGATCTTGGCGGAGTCGCCCTCGTACTTCTCGAGGATCTCGGCCTTGTGCGCCGGCTCCACGACGTCCTCGATGCCGATGGTGACACCGGACCAGCCGGCCCACTTGAAGCCCGCGGACTTCAAGGCGTCCAGGCAGGCGCCCAGCTGCACCTTCGAGTAGTGCTCGGACAGGTCGTGGATGATGCTCGAGAGCTGGCCCTTGCGGACCTCGTAGTTGACGTACTCGAAGTCCGGCGGCAGGCAGTCGTTGAAGAACACCCGGCCCAGGGTCGTCTCGACCAGCAGCGGCTCGCCGGGGGTCCAGCCCTCGGGGGCCGTCCACGGCTCGGCGCCGGGACCGTTGTTGATCGACTCGATGCCGTCCAGGCGGATCCGGATGGTCGCCTGGAGGTCCAGCTCGCCGCGGTCCTTCGCCATCTGCGCCTCGCCGACGTCCGAGAACGCCCGGCCCTCGCCGACGCGCCCTTCCGAGCGGTGCGTCAGGTAGTACAGGCCGATGATCTGGTCCTGCGTGGGCAGGGCCACCGGCTTGCCGTCCGAGGGCTTGAGGATGTTGTTCGACGCCAGCATCAGGATGCGGGCCTCGGCCTGGGCCTCGGCCGACAGCGGCACGTGGACCGCCATCTGGTCGCCGTCGAAGTCGGCGTTGAAGGCGGTGCACACCAGCGGGTGGAGCTGGATGGCCTTGCCCTCGACCAGCTGCGGCTCGAAGGCCTGGATGCCGAGGCGGTGCAGCGTGGGCGCGCGGTTGAGCAGGACGGGGTGCTCGGAGATGACCTCTTCGAGCACGTCCCACACGACCGGGCGCGCGCGCTCGACCATGCGCTTGGCCGACTTGATGTTCTGCGCGTGGTTCAGGTCCACCAGGCGCTTCATCACGAACGGCTTGAACAGCTCCAGCGCCATCTGCTTGGGCAGGCCGCACTGGTGCAGCTTCAGGCGCGGACCGACCACGATGACCGAGCGGCCCGAGTAGTCGACGCGCTTGCCGAGCAGGTTCTGGCGGAACCGGCCCTGCTTGCCCTTGAGCATGTCGGACAGCGACTTGAGCGGGCGGTTGCCGGGGCCCGTGACCGGGCGGCCGCGGCGGCCGTTGTCGAACAGCGCGTCCACCGACTCCTGGAGCATCCGCTTCTCGTTGGCGACGATGATCTCGGGCGCGCCGAGGTCCATCAGCCGCTTGAGGCGGTTGTTGCGGTTGATGACCCGGCGGTACAGGTCGTTGAGGTCGGAGGTCGCGAACCGGCCGCCGTCGAGCTGCACCATCGGGCGCAGCTCCGGCGGGATCACCGGCACGCAGTCGAGGACCATGCCCAGCGGCGAGTTGCCGGTGGCCTGGAACGCGGCCACGACCTTCAGGCGCTTGAGGGCGCGCAGCTTCTTCTGGCCCTTGCCGGTCGCGATGGTCTCGCGCAGGCTGATCGCCTCGGCGTCCAGGTCCAGGTTCTGGAGCAGGTTCTTGATGGACTCCGCGCCCATGCCGCCCGAGTAGTACTCGCCGAAGCGCTGCTGGAGCTCCCGGTAGAGCATCTCGTCGCCGATGAGCTGGCGCACGTCGAGCTTGCGGAAGGTGTCCATGACCTCGTCGAGGCGGTCGATCTCCCGCTGGGCCTTGTCGCGGATCTGGCGCATCTCGCGCTCGCCGCCGTCCTTGACCTTGCGGCGGACGTCGGCGCGGGCGCCCTCGGCCTCCAGCTCGGCCAGGTCGGCCTCGAGCTTCGAGGCGCGCTCCTCGATCGCGGCGTCGCGCTGCTGCTCCAGGTGGCGCTTCTCGGCGACGATCTCGTTCTCCAGGGTCGGCAGGTCGCGCTGGCGCGCCTCCTCGTCGACCGCGGTGACGACGTACGCCGCGAAGTAGATGACCTTCTCCAGGTCCTTCGGCGCCAGGTCCAGCAGGTAGCCCAGGCGCGAGGGCACGCCCTTGAAGTACCAGATGTGCGTGACCGGGGCGGCGAGCTCGATGTGGCCCATCCGCTCGCGGCGGACCTTCGAGCGGGTCACCTCGACGCCGCAGCGCTCACAGATGATGCCCTTGAAGCGGATGCGCTTGTACTTGCCGCAGTAGCACTCCCAGTCCCGGGTCGGGCCGAAGATCTTCTCGCAGAAGAGTCCGTCCTTCTCGGGCTTGAGGGTCCGGTAGTTGATGGTCTCGGGCTTCTTCACCTCGCCGTGAGACCACTGCCGGATGTCCTCCGCGGTGGCGAGGCCGATCTTCAACTTGTCGAAGAAGTTGACGTCGAGCACTGAACTCTTCTTCCCCTTGTGTTTCGTTAAGGATTGGATGAGACGTTGGCGGGGGCGGCGCGGCGGCCCGGCGGGTGCGCGGGCTCCGCCGCGGCCGCCCCCACTCGACGTCAGGCGCTCTCGAAGTCCACGCTCGAGGGCTCTTCGTGGGACAGGTCGATCCCGAGCTCCTCGGCGGCGCGGAAGACCTCGTCGTCGCTCTCGGTCATCTGGATGGCCTGCCCGTCGGCGGACAGCACCTCCACGTTGAGGCAGAGCGACTGGAGCTCTTTGAGCAGCACCTTGAACGATTCCGGAATGCCCGGCTCGGGCACGTTCTCGCCCTTGACGATGGCCTCGTAGACCTTCACGCGGCCCACCACGTCGTCGGACTTGATCGTCAGCAGCTCCTGGAGCGCGTACGCGGCGCCGTAGGCCTGCATGGCCCAGCACTCCATCTCACCGAAGCGCTGGCCGCCGAACTGGGCCTTGCCGCCGAGCGGCTGCTGGGTGATCATCGAGTACGGACCGGTCGAACGGGCGTGGATCTTGTCGTCGACCATGTGGTTCAGCTTCAGGATGTACATGTAGCCGACCGAGATCGGGTCCGGGAACGGCTCGCCCGTGCGCCCGTCGAACAGCTGCGCCTTGCCCGTGGGGGCGACCATGCGCTGGCCGTCGCGGTTGGGCAGCGTGCTCGCCAGGACGCCCTGGACCTCCTCGGGGTGGGCGCCGTCGAACACCGGCGTGCCGACCTTCGAGTCCGCCGGGGCCTCGTCGGCCCCGATGGCCTGGAGGGCCTGCTGCCAGGCCTCGTCGAAGCCCTCGAGCTTCCAGCCGGCCTTCGCCGCCCAGCCCAGGTGGACTTCGAGCACCTGGCCGATGTTCATACGGCCCGGTACGCCCAGCGGGTTGAGCAGGATGTCGATCGGGGTCCCGTCGGGGAGGAACGGCATGTCCTCCTGCGGCACGACCTTCGAGATGACGCCCTTGTTGCCGTGGCGGCCCGCGAGCTTGTCGCCCACGCCGATCTTGCGCTTCTGCGCGATGTAGACGCGGACCAGCTCGTTGACGCCGGGGCTCAGCTCGTCGCCGTCCTCGCGCGCGAACGTGCGGACGCCGATGACCGTGCCGGCCTCGCCGTGCGGGACCTTCAGGGAGGTGTCGCGGACCTCGCGGGCCTTCTCGCCGAAGATCGCGCGCAGCAGGCGCTCCTCCGGGGTCAGCTCGGTCTCGCCCTTGGGCGTGACCTTCCCGACGAGGATGTCGCCGTCCTCGACCTCGGCGCCGATGCGGATGATGCCGCGGTCGTCCAGGTCGGAGAGCATCTCCTCGCCGACGTTCGGGATGTCGCGGGTGATCTCCTCGGGGCCCAGCTTGGTGTCGCGGGCGTCGACCTCGTGCTCGTCGATGTGGATCGAGGTGAGCACGTCCTCTTCGACCAGGCGCGAGGAGAGCACGATGGCGTCCTCGAAGTTCTGGCCCTCCCAGGTCGTGAACGCGACCAGCAGGTTCTTGCCGAGGGCCATCTCGCCCTTGTCGGTCGAGGGGCCGTCGGCGATCGGCTGGCCGGCCTCGACGCGCTCGCCCTCGGTGACGAGGGGCACCTGGTTGATGCACGAGCCCGCGTTGGAGCGGCGGAACTTGTGCAGCAGGTAGGTGCGGCGCATGCCGTTGTCCTGCGCGATGGTGATGTAGTCCGCGCTGGAGTCCTCGACGGTGCCGTCGGCCTCGGCGACGACCACGTCGCCGGCGTCGACCGCCGCGCGGTACTCCATGCCCGTGCCCACCAGCGGCGAGTCGGTCTTGATGAGCGGCACGGCCTGGCGCTGCATGTTCGCGCCCATGAGGGCGCGGTTGGCGTCGTCGTGCTCGAGGAACGGCACCAGCGCGGTCGCGACCGAGGTCATCTGGCGCGGCGAGACGTCCATGAAGTCGATCTCGTCGGCGGTGAGCAGCTCGGCCTCGCCGCCGCGCCCGCGGGCCAGGACCTGCGCGTCGACGAACGAGCCGTCGTCGTTCAGCAGCTGGTTCGCCTGCGCGATGGTGAAGCGGTCCTCTTCATCGGCCGTCAGGTACTGGATGTCGTCGGTGACCTTCGAGTCGACGACCTTGCGGTACGGCGTCTCGATGAAGCCGAACGGGTTGACGCGCGCGAAGGTCGACATGGCGCCGATGAGGCCGATGTTCGGGCCTTCCGGCGTCTCGATCGGGCACATGCGGCCGTAGTGCGACGGGTGCACGTCGCGGACGTCCATGGCGGCGCGGTCGCGGGAGAGACCGCCCGGGCCCAGCGCCGACAGGCGGCGGCGGTGGGTCAGACCCGCGATCGGGTTGACCTGGTCCATGAACTGCGACAGCTGCGAGGTCCCGAAGAACTCCTTGATCGCGGCCACGACGGGGCGGATGTTGATCAGGGTCTGCGGCGTGATCGCCTCGACGTCCTGGGTCGTCATCCGCTCGCGCACGACGCGCTCCATGCGGGAGAGGCCCACCCGGATCTGGTTCTGGATGAGCTCGCCGACGGTGCGCAGGCGGCGGTTGCCGAAGTGGTCGATGTCGTCGGGGCCGTAGCCCGGCTCGGCCGAGTGCAGGCGCAGCATGAACTCGATCGTGGCGGCCAGGTCGTCCTCGGTGAGCACGCCGGTGGAGATCGGCGAGTCGAGGCCGAACTTCTTGTTGACCTTGTACCGGCCGACCTTGGCGAGGTCGTAGCGCTTCTTGTTGAAGAACAGGTTCTCCAGCAGCGACTGCGCGTTGTCCTTCGTGGGCGGCTCGCCCGGGCGGAGCTTGCGGTAGATGTCGAGCAGCGCCTCGTCCTGCGAGTTGATGGTGTCCTTCTCGAGGGTCGCCATCATGAGCTCGGACCAGCCGAAGCGCTCGCGGATGCGGTCGTTGTCCCAGCCGATGGCCTTCAGCAGGACGGTCACGGCCTGGCGGCGCTTGCGGTCGACGCGCACGCCGACGGTCTCGCGCTTGTCGACGTCGAACTCGAGCCAGGCGCCGCGGCCGGGGATGACCTTGGCGCTGGTGAGGTCGCGGTCGGAGGTCTTGTCGGGCTGCTTGTCGAAGTACACGCCGGGCGAGCGGACGAGCTGCGAGACGACGACGCGCTCGGTGCCGTTGATGATGAAGGTGCCCTTCGGGGTCATCATGGGGAAGTCGCCCATGAAGACCGTCTGGCTCTTGATCTCGCCGGTGGTGTGGTTGATGAACTCCGCCGTGACGAACAGCGGGGCGCAGTAGGTGAGGTCCTTCTCGCGGCACTCCTCGATGGGGGCCTTGACCTCGTCGAAGCGAGGGTTGGAGAAGGACAGGCTCATGGTGCCCGAGAAGTCCTCGATCGGGCTGATCTCCTCGAGGATCTCGTCGAGGCCGCTCACCGCGTCGTCGCCCACGCGGCCGCGGTAGGCCTCGTTGCCGACGAGCCAGTCGAACGAGTCGGTCTGGAGCGCCAGAAGGTTCGGGACTTCGAGTTTCTCTTCGATCCTGCCGAACGAGATACGGCGAGGTGCGTGCTTGCTCTTGCTGGAGCTGGTCTTGCCAGTGCGGGAAGCTGCCAAGATTCGTCCTTCCGAGGACCTGATTGTTACGACGGCCGGCGCATGCCACAGTCACCGCACCTATGCGGGATCGACGGGGGCGGCCGGAGACGGGCATCGGACCGGACGTGCAACCCGAGCATGGCGTTGAACGTCGATCGAAAGCCTGGAATCCCCACCGTCCACGACCCTCACCGCGTCAAGAAGGCGTGAAGGAGGCAGCGCAAATTAAGAGCTTAGCGTAGACTCCGGCAGACTGTCAACTTCCCCACGGGGTCGTGGGGTGAGTGGTGACGACAATCTCTCCCGCTGCCGAAGTTCCTCCTCGTACTCACTGCTCCCGGCCCCGGCGTCGCCGGGCCCGTCCTGCCTCGGGCCGCCGGTGGGAGGCCCTGGCGCCGCGTTCCGGAGCGGCGGGGCCGTGCCCGGCGCCTCACGAACGTAGCGCGCGCCACGGAGTGGCGCTTGAGGAACTAGTTTGCAGGATCAAGTCACACTTCGTCAAGTCAGGCGTCTCATTCGCCCGGATGCGCCCCTTCGGCCCGGGCGCCTGATCCGGGGCCCGCGGCGGGGCGGGGCGCGGGCCCGGCGGAAGGCGAGCCGCAGCGCAGCGGGGCTGCGCGAGGGGGCGGAGCGGCGGCGGGAGGGCCGCGCGGGCGCGGCCCGGAGGCGTTCGAACGGACGCCGGCCCGGGCGTGTCGCGGCAGCGGGCGCGGGGCGCCGCCGCGTCGCCCGCGGCGGCGGCCGGAGCCGGCGCCGCAGTGCGGCGCCCCGCCCTCGCTTGCCGGGCGGCCCGGTCCCTCGGGCGAGGGAGGGGCCGCTTCGCATGTACAACGACCGGCGGCCGGGAAGGTGACGGGGGCTCGGGCCGCCGCGGTCCCGCGAGGCGGCGTCCCGCCGAATCGGCGCCGTCCCCGGCGAGGCGCCGTGCCGTCTCACGGTCCCCGGGGCCGGGAGGCGCCTGCGAGCCGCGTCCTCGTCGGCGTCGCCGCGCCGGGGCAGCGCGGCGCCGGACACGGGGCGGCCCGGGCCGCGCCCCATCTGCGCGACCCGGGCCTCTTTCTTCCCCGATCAAGGGTGGCTTGCGATTACTTGTCGAGCAGCTCCTGGGCCTTGGAGACGGCGTCGTTCATCTCCTCCTGCCAGGCGTAGACGTCCTCTTCGACGGCGGAGTAGGCCTCGACGTGGACCTCGTCGTAGGCCTTCTCGGAGGCCGCGGCGTAGTCGGTCTCCTCGCCGCACTCGGCGAAGTCGACGGCCGTCTGGATCTCGTACGCCTTCCAGTCCTCATAGGAGTTTCCGGCGGCCTCGGGGACCGGCGGGACCTCGATGTCGGAGTCGCCGACCATCATGGCGCGCTCCTCCGCATCGGAGTCCTGGTAGTAGAGCTCGGCGAAGAACTCCCAGATCGGCATCGAGTTGTACTCGGTGAACTCCCAGCCCTCGTAGCCGCGGGCGGTGATGCAGTCGAGAAATGCGTACTGCAGGTCCGACATCTGCTCGGCGTACTTCGCCTCGATGTCCTCCCAGAGGGTCTGGTCGGTCCAGGCGGGGTTCTCGGGGCGGTAGGACCAGTAGGTCCAGGTCTCGGTCTCGCCGTCGAACTCCTCGGTCTCCTCGATGAGCTCGGGCTCGCCGTAGAGGGCCTCGATCATCTCGAGCTGGCAGCCGCCGGGCTTGGGCTCGACCCACTCCTCGTCGTCCTCGACGACGATCTCGCCGTCCTCGCCGGCGGCCTCCTCCTCGGCGGCCTCCTCCTCGGCCCACTCGCCCTCGCCGGACATCATGTCGGCGTACTCCTGGGCGGTGCCGTAGTACTCGGTGGCGTACTCCTGGCCCTGGTAGGCGACGTACCAGGCGTACTGGTCCTCGTAGTCGAGGGCGTCCCAGTCGGCGGTGTCGGGCTCCTCCCAGGAGCCCTCGTCCTCGTACTTCTCCTCCTGCGCCGCGAAGTAGTCCTCGTTGTCGGGGTCGTCCATGCCCTCGGGGCCGTTGGCCCACTGGCCGAAGCCCCACTCGGCGGCCTCCTCGGCGGGGAGCAGGAACTCCTCGTGCGGGTACCCGTAGGTGAGGGAGTCCTGCGGCTCCTCCTCGTACGGCATCATCGTCCACGGGTCGTGGACGGTGAAGCCCTGCTCCTCCAGGCAGTTCTGGACGATGCGAAGCTCGGCGGCCATGAGCTCGGCGTCGATGCGGCTGCTCTCGTTGAGCATCTCGACGAGGCGGTCCTCATCGGACTGCTCCTCCTCGCCCCCGATGCCGAGCATCCCGCAGCCGGCGGTCAGTGCGAGCACGGCCCCCGCGCCGATCCCGACCGCGCCTCTCTTTGCGGACATCGTCCATCTCCTCGCATGTTCGGTACGTCTATCCGCAAAGACGTGGCGATGGCTCGTTTTCGTTGCAGCGGGACCGGAATCTTCTGAGAAATCTCCCGGGGACGACAGAACCGGGGCCGCACCGCCGCAGCGGTGCGACCCCGGTCGCAGTACAGGGGCTGGGAGGCCCCGGAAGAGCGGGAGGCTCTTACTTCAGGGAGACGGTGGCGCCGGCGCCCTCGAGGGCCTCCTTGGCCTTGTCGGCGTCTTCCTTCTTCGCGCCTTCGAGGACGGCCTTGGGGGCGCTCTCGACGAGCTCCTTGGCTTCCTTCAGGCCGAGGCCGGTCAGGCCGCGAACTTCCTTGATGACCTTGATCTTGGACTCGCCCGCGGACTCGAGGACGACGTCGAAGGTGTCCTTCTCGACAGCGGCCTCGGCGCCACCGGCGGCGGGGCCGGCGGCGGCGACGGCGACCGGGGCGGCCGCGGTGACGTCGAACTCTTCCTCGAACGCCTTGACGAACTCGGAGACCTCGAGGAGGGTCATCTCCTTGAACGCGTCGAGCAGCTCGGTGGTGGACAGCTTGGCCATGGTGTTTCCTTTCTAAAGTCTCGGGCCGGCGGCGCTACTCGCCACTGGCCGCTTTCTTGTCCTGCAGCGCCGCGCCGAGCCGGGCCACCTGCGAGGCAGGGGCGGCGAGCACGGAGGCGGTCTTCTGCGCGGTGGCCTTCATCGCGCCGGCCAGCTTGGCCAGCAGCACCTCGCGGGACTCGAGGTCGGCGAGCCTGGTGATCTCATCGACGGAGAGGGGCTTGCCCTCCATGTACCCGCCCTTGATGACCAAGGCTTCGTGCGACTTCGCGAAGGCGCGGAGACCCTTCGCGGCCTCCACCGGGTCGCCTTCGATGAAGGTGATCGCGGTGGGACCGGTGAACAGGTCGTCCAGGCCGGTCACGCCGGCCTGGTTGGCGGCGCGCTTGGCGAGGGTGTTCTTGGCGACGCGGTAACGCGTGCCCTCGCCGAGGGAGCGTCGGAGCTCGCGCAGTTCCGCAACCGTGAGGCCGCGGTACTCGGTGAGCACCGTGGCGTTCGCGTTGGAGAACTCTTCCACGAGTTCGACGACGGCGGCCTGCTTGCCCGCCGGGTATTCCCTGTCAGCCATGTTTCCCTCCTTTCTCGGCTGATCAATCCTCAACCGTCGCGGAGGCGACAAAAAAGGCGCCCCTGCGGGACGCCTCATCACTGGGACCTGAGACCGGCGGAACCGGTCAACACCATGGTCGCTTCGAGTAGTCGCCCTGCGTCGGTCCCGGGTGGTTTACAACCGCACGAGGCGGTGACCGAACGGTCTCTGGGTTGTTGTCGCAACGCTAGCACGAGGCGACGACGAAGCCCCAGCGCAGGAGCCTGCACTGGGGCTTCGTCACACTTCGGCGCTACTTGATCTTGACCGCCTGCGGGTCGACGGGGATGCCCGGACCCATGGTGGTCGTGATGGTGGCCTTCTTGATGTACACGCCCTTGGAGCTGGAGGGCTTCAGGCGCTGCACCTCTTCGAGGGCCGCGGCGTAGTTCTCGGCCAGCTGCTCGGAGGAGAAGCTGGTCTTGCCGATCGGCAGGTGCAGGTTGGCGTGCTTGTCGACGCGGAAGGCGATCTTGCCGGCCTTGATCTCCGTGACGGCCTTGGCGACGTCCGGCGTGACGGTGCCGGTCTTCGGGTTCGGCATGAGACCGCGCGGGCCCAGGATGCGCGCGATCCGGCCGATCTTGGCCATCTGGTCGGGGGTCGCGACGGCGGCGTCGAAGTCGAGCCAGCCCTCGGAGATCCGCTTGACGAGCTCGTCGGAGCCGACCTCGTCGGCGCCGGCGGCGACGGCGGCCTCGGCCTTGTCGCCCTCGGCGAAGACGATCACGCGGACGGTCTTACCCGTGCCGTGGGGCAGGGAGACGGTGCCGCGGACCAGCTGGTCGGCCTGGCGCGGGTCGACGCCGAGGCGCAGGGCGACCTCGACGGTGGCGTCGAACGACGTCGGGGAGGTCTCCTTGGCGAGGCCGGTGGCCTCGGCGGGAGCGTAGAGCTGCGTCCTGTCGACCTTCTTGGCGAGGTCGGTGTACTTCTTGCTGCGCTTCATGTTCCATCCTTCGGATGTCGTGGTGAGGGCGGGCGCGCGCCCTGCCACTGGGTTGGTGCCGGACGGGCCGGCGGTGACGGGCCTGAGCCCTACTCGACCGTGATGCCCATGGAGCGGGCGGTGCCGGCGACGATGAGCGACGCGGCGTCGAGGTCGTTGGCGTTGAGGTCGGGGAGCTTCTTCTCCGCGATCTCGCGCACCTGGGCCTGGGTCACCTTGCCGACCTTGACGCGGTGGGGCTCGCCCGAGCCCTTCGCGACACCGGCGGCCTTGAGCAGGAGCTTGGCGGCCGGCGGGGTCTTGAGGACGAACGTGAACGAACGGTCCTCGTACACCGTGATCTCAGCGGGGAGGACCTCGCCGCGCTGGGATTCGGTGGCCGCGTTGTAGGCCTTGCAGAACTCCATGATGTTGACGCCGTGCTGGCCGAGGGCGGGACCCACCGGCGGGGCCGGGGTGGCCTGGCCACCCGCGAGCTCCAGCTTGAACGTCACAACGGCCTTCTTGTTGGGAGCCATCGTGTCCTTCTCTTGATCCTGGGCTTTGCAGGGACATCCCTGCCTTACATGTGTGCGGGGCAGGCCCCGGTCACACTTTCACATGCGCGCGGAGCAGAACCCCGCGCACAACTTCTCCAGGGTACTCGCCCAGGTGGCGGGCCCTCTGGAGGAGGTATGTGAGCTGTAGCTCGTGCTACAGCTTCGAGACCTGGTTGAAGTTCAGCTCCACCGGGGTCTCGCGGCCGAAGATCGAGACGAGGACCTTCAGCTTCTGCTGCTCGGCGTTGATCTCGGCGATCGTGGCCGGCATGGAGGCGAACGCGCCGTCCACGACGGTGACGGACTCGCCCTCGGTGAAGTCGACCTTGATGTCCTCGCCCGGGGCGGCGGCCTCGGCGGCGGCCTCGTCCTTGGGCTTCTGCTCCGGCGGGAGCAGCCACTGGATGACCTCGTCGAGCGGGAGCGGGCTGGGCCGGTCGGTGCGGTCGACCACGCCGACGAACCCGGTCACGCCCGGGGTGTTGCGCACGACCGAGTAGGACTCGGGGGTCATCTCCATGCGGACGAGCACGTAGGAGGGGAAGACCTTGGCCTCCACCTTGGAGCGCTTGCCGTTCTTGATCTCCACCTCGGTGTGGGTGGGGACCTCGATCTGGTAGATGTAGTCCTCCATGTCGAAGGACTGGATCCGGTTCTCCAGGTTCGAGCGCACGCGGTTCTCGAAGCCGGCGTAGGAGTGCAGCACGTACCACTCGCCCGGGGCGAAGCGGAGCTTGGCGCGCAGCGCCTCGGCCGGGTCGACGTCGGGCTCGCCGCTCTCGGCGAGTTCCTCCTCATCGATCTCCGGTTCCGCGTCGACGTCTGCGACCTGCGCCGCGGCCTGCGCCTCGGCGTCGTTCTTCAGGGCCTCGTCGAACTCAGACACGCTCAACTCTCATTCCGGCTAAGCCCCGCGACAACGGGGCGCTGCGACTGAACTTTCTGGGCGGCGGTGCTCTCCCGACCGCAGCGGTCTCCCGCGTGCGGCGATCCCCGCCTGTGAAGTCGCGCGCCGGCGGAACCGGCGCGCGTCATACCCTCTAGGGTAGCCGCTCCGGAGGGCGGCGCGCCTCAGGCACCGGCGAACCGGCGCAGGTCACGCAATCCGCCCGGCCGCGCAGCGGGCGGGGCGAACCGCCGCGGCCGCTAGGAGTCGGCGCCGAAGGCCCGGCGGATGAGGTCGCCGAAGAGCAGGTCGAGGCCGCCGATGTAGGCCATCATGATGCCGACGAAGACGAGGACCACGATGGAGTAGGTGATGAGCTGGCGCCGGGTCGGGTAGACGACCTTGCGGAGCTGCTCCACGACCTCGCGCAGGAAGCGGCCGAGCTTCTTGAAGGGGTTGCGCTCGGCGGTCTTGTCACCGCGCTTGCGGGTGGGACGGCCCTTGTCGGCGGTCGCATCGGAGCGGCTGGTGTCGTCGGCCACGTCGGCTTCCTCCAGGGTTCGTCTTCTGATCGGGGCGGTCAGGATTGCAGCATACCGGACTAGCGGGACGCGTCACTATCGCGGCGGCGGGCTTCGTACGCGGCCGCGATTTCGGCGCGGCGGGCGTTCCAGCGGTCGCGCATGGCCGCCATCTCCGACTTCGTGAACTCCATGAACGCGGCGGTCTGGATGAGGCGGTCGCGGCCGGGCCCCTCGGGGAGGGTCTCGACGCCGGCGATCGCGGTCTCCCGGTAGCGGTCGAGGAAGCCGGTGCGGTCGAGCATGATCGAGCCCCAGATGTCGTCGTCGTTGAGGCGGTAGACGTCGGCGCGGGTGGAGGCGCGTCGGCCCTTGATGAGGAGGCCGGCGGCGATGAGCTCGCGGACGGCCCCGGAGACGGCGGCGAGGCTGATGCTCAGGCCCTCGGCGATGTCGGCGGCCGTGTAGGTGTCGGCGTCGTCGACGAGGATGTAGGTGAACACCCGCGCCGACATGCGCTGCATCCCGCTGGCGGTCAGGATCGCGGCGAACTGCTCCACGTACTCCAGCAGTGCCCTGCGCTCTGCGCTGTGCTCTTCCATCGTTCCCTTTCGACGCCTCCGACGGGTCTTGATGATATCTTGACGCGATACATGTTTCACAAATTCATGAAAAGCATGATAACTTGAGCGCATGAACGCAGTGATCCGCACTGAACACCTCGTCAAACGCTTCGGCCGCGTGACCGCGCTCGACCGCCTCGATCTGGAAGTGGCCCGAGGGGAGACCCACGGGTTCCTGGGGCCGAACGGCGCCGGGAAGTCGACCGCCATCCGCGTCCTGCTCGGCATGCTCCGCTCCGACGAGGGCCGCGCCGAGCTCTTCGGCGCCGACCCCTGGAAGGACGCCGCCGAACTCCACCGGCGCCTCGCCTACGTCCCCGGCGACGTCGCCCTGTGGCCGGGCCTCACCGGCGGGGAGACCATCGACCTCCTCGGGCGCCTGCGGGGCGGCGTCGACAAGCGCAGGCGCGACGAGCTGCTGGAGCGGTTCGACCTCGACCCGCGCAAGAAGGGCCGCTCGTACTCCAAGGGCAACCGGCAGAAGGTGGCCCTCGTGGCCGCGTTCGCCGCCGACGTGGAGCTGCTCCTGCTCGACGAGCCGACCTCGGGCCTGGACCCGCTCATGGGCGCGGTCTTCAACGAGTGCGTGAAGGAGGCCGCGGCCGCCGGGCGCACCGTGCTCCTGTCGAGCCACATCATGAGCGAGGTCGAGGCCCTGTGCGACCGGGTGAGCATCATCCGCAAGGGCGCCATCGTCGAGACCGGGACGCTCGCCGAGATGCGCCACCTCTCGCGCTCGCGCGTGCGGGCGACGCTCAAGACCCCGGCGCGGGGGCTGGAGGACCACGAGGGCGTCCACGACCTCCGCGTGGACGGGCTCGACGTCGAGTGCAACGTGGACGCCGGGGCGCTGGACGACGTGCTGGCGCGCCTGGCCGCCGCCGGAGTGGCCGGGCTCGTCTGCGAGCCGGCGTCGCTCGAGCAGATCTTCATGCGCTTCTACGGGGACGAGCTGGCCGCCAAGGGCGTGCAAGAGGGGAACGGGTCATGAGCACCGCCGCAGCGGAGATCGAGGACGGCCTGGGCACCCTCGCCGGGACCGGCAAGCTCCTGCGGTTCCAGGCGCGGCGCTCGCGGGTGTACCTCGCGGGCTGGATCGCCGGGCTCGCCGGCGGCACCTGGTCCGTCGCCGCGGCGTTCCCGGGGCTGTACCCGGACGCGGCGGGCCGGGCGTCCTACGCCGTCACCGTGAACACCCCCGCGATGCGGTCGATGACCGGGCCCGAGACCTACATCGCGGCGTACCCCGGCAGCACCGGCGCGATGTTCTCGCACCAGATGATCCTGTGGACCGGGGCGCTCACCGCCGTCATGTTCATCCTCCTGATGACCCGGCTGACCCGCGCCGACGAGGAGACCTCCCGCTCGGAGGTGCTGCGCTCCAACCCGATCGGCCGCCGTGCCGACCTGGCCGCGGCGCTCCTGCTCTCCGGGGCCGCGGCGGTCGCCCTCGGCGCGGCCATGGCGCTGGCGGCGGCGGGGCTCCCCGGCGGCCAGGGCGGCAGCGCGGTCCTGTTCGGACTGGCGCACACCGCGATCGGGCTGTCCTTCGCGGGCGTCGCGGCCGTGGCCGCGCAGGTCGCGGGGTACGCCTCGACGGCGAACGGACTCGGCTTCGCGGTGCTCGGCTGGGCGGCGCTGACCGCGGGAGTCGGGAACGCGCAGGGGAACTGGGCGGTCTGGCTCTCCCCGATCGGCTGGTCGCAGCTGACGTACGTCTACACGCCCGAGCAGCGGTGGTGGCCCCTCGCGTGCGCCGGGGCGCTCGCGGTCTGCGCCGTCGCGGCGGCGTTCGCACTGGTGACCCGGCGCGACTTCGGCCAGGGCATGGTCGCCGGGCGGCTGGGCCGCCCCGAGGCCAAGCCGGGCCTGCGCAGCGCGACCGCGCTGACGTTCCGGCTCACCAAGGGCGTGGTCTGGGCCGGGGTGATCGCGATGCTGCTGCTGGGGGCCGCGTTCGGTTCCGTGCTCGGCAGCGCGGACGAGATGATCGAGGGCCTGTCGGAGGCCGAGCGGGCGCTGCTCCAGCAGGGCGGGGCGTCCATCGAGGAGAACGTGGCGGCGACGTTCACCGCGATCGACGCGATCTTCGCGACCCTGTTCGGACTGCTGGTGGTCGGCCGCGCCCGCAAGGAGGAGACGCAGGGGCGGGGGGAGCTCATCGCGTCCGCGGCGGTGCGCCGCGCCGGGTGGCCCGGCTCGTACCTGCCCGCCGCGCTGTGGGCCGCGACCGCGGCGACCGCCGCCGCGGCGGTCTTCGTGGCGCTCGCCGGGGCGGGCTCGACCGGGGACGGGTCGTTCTTCGGGACGCTCGTCTACGGGTCGCTGCTCCAGCTCCCTGCGGTGTGGACGGTCACGGCGTTCGCGTTCGCGGCCTACACGTGGCTGCCGCGGCTGGGATGGCTGCGGTGGCTCGCGTGGGTGTGGGTGTTCGTCGTCGCCTACTTCGGGAACCTGCTCGACCTGCCGGGCTGGGCGAAGGCGATCTCGCCGTTCGACCACCTCGCGGCGTACCCGGCAGAGGAGGTCGACTGGGCGGCGGCCGGTCTCGTGACCCTCGTCGCCGCGGCCCTGTCGGTCCTCGGATACCTCGGGGCGAGGCGCCGGGACCTGCACTTCAGTTGACGGGCAACGAAGCCTTACGCAAAGGAAACCGGGCGCCGCCGGTCTCGGAGTCGGGACCGGCGGCGCCGTTCGCGGTGCGGTCCGAGAGGGGCCGGCCGCCGAATGGGAGGCCTTCCCAGCAGGAGTCGGGGGCGGCGAATTCGATTTCGGTCATGAGCCGGCCGGTGGTCGCCGAGTGTGTCGGTCGGCCGTGATTCCATAGACCGCGTGTTGGACCTCCGGTACGAGTTGACCGAGCCGCCCGCCGAGGCGCCGGGGTGCGAGCTCGATCCCATGCAGCAGAAGGTCGTCGAGCACGCCGCCGGACCGCTCCTGGTGCGGGGCGGGCCCGCCACGGGCAAGACCGAGGCGATCGTCCACGCGGCCGCGGCGAAGGTCGCCGCCGGGGCCGACCCCGCCTCGATCCTCGTGTTCGGGTTGCGCCGCAAGGACGCCGCGCATCTGCGGTCGCGCCTCAACGCCCTGACGGCGCCGTACTCGGCGGCCGAGGTCGGCGTGTACAACTTCGCGGCGTTCGCGTTCGCGATCCTGCGGGCCGCCGCCGTCGCCGACGGCAGGGACGAGCCGCGCCTGCTCACCGGGCCCGAGGCCGACGCGATGATCCGGTCCATGCTGGAGGGCGAGGACTTCGGGTGGCCCGAGGGGTTCGAGGAGGCCGTCAAGACCTACGCGTTCGCGCAGCAGCTGCGGGACCTGGTCCTGCGCTGCGGCGAGCGCGGCCTCGGCGCGCCGGACCTGGCGCGCCTCGGCCTCGCCCACGACCGTCCCGAATGGGTGTCGGCCTCGCGGTTCTACGACCGGTACGTCACCGCGCTCGCCCTCCAGTCCATGGCCAGCGGCCTGTACGACGCGGCCGAGATCGTGCGCGCCGCCGCCGCGGCGCTCCGCGCCCGGCCCGGCCTGGTCCCGCGGCCCGCGTGGGTGTTCGTCGACGACCTCCAGGACGCCAACCCCGCGCACCTCATGCTCCTCGAGCTCGTCGCCGGGTCCGGCGCGAACCTCGTCGCGGCCGGTTCGCCCGACACGGCCGTCTTCGGCTACCAGGGCGGCGATCCCGAGTCGGTGCGCGACTTCCCGTACCGGTTCACCCGGTCCGACGGCGCCGAGGCCCCGGTGGTGCAGCTGGCCGACACGCACACGACGGCGCTCGCGCCGCTCGCGGCGACCACCGCGCTGTCGGGGCGGCTGCGCGGCGCGGGCCGCGACCGGCGGCGCGGCACGGCCTCGGAGGAGCCCGGCCGCGTCGACGTGGTGCACCTGCCGTCGCCGACCCGCGAGGCGGTGTACATCGCCGACGTCGCGCGGCGCGCGCACCTGCTCGACGGGGTCGCCTACGGCGACATGGCCGTGCTCGTCAAGTCGGCCGCGGACATTCCGCACCTGCGCCGGGCCATGCAGCACGCCGGGGTGCCGACCCGGCAGGCCTCCGACGACGTGCCGCTCCCCGCGCACCCCACGGTGCGGGACCTGCTGCGGGTCATCCTCATCGGACGGCGCCCCGAACGGCTCGACGAGACCGCCGCCGCCGGGCTCCTGCACTCCCCGTTCGGCGGCGCCGACCCGTTCGCCGAGCGGCGGCTGCGCCAGGAGCTGCGGCGCCTCGCCGTCGCGGCCGACGACTTCTCCCCCGGCTCGGACCTGCTCGTCGAGGCGCTCGCCGACCCGGACCGGATCGCGGCGCTGCCCGATGAGGACTGGGCCGAGCCCGCCCGGCGGCTCGACGCGCTGTTCACCGCCGCCCGCGACGGCGGCGGCATCACCGCGACGCTGTGGGCGGTGTGGGAGGCCTCGGGCCTGGGCGAGCGGCTGCGGCGGCGGGCCCTGTCCTCGGACCGGCGGGCCCAGCGCGCCGACGCCGAGCTGGACGCCGTGGGCGCCCTGTTCGACCTCGCCGCCGGGTACGAGCAGCGCCAGCCCGGCGCCCGCGTGGACGTGTTCTGCGAGCACGTGCTCCACCAGCAGCTCCCGGGCGCGTACCGCGCTCCGCGGGCCGAGGTCGGCGACGCCGTCACGCTGGCGACCGCGCACGCCGCGCACGGGTACCAGTGGGACTTCGTCACCGTCGCGGGAGCCCAGGAGGGGATCTGGCCGAACCTGCGCCCGAGGGGTTCGCTCCTGGGCGCCGAGGCCCTGGTGGACGTCCTCGACGGCCGCGCCGATGTGGACCAGGTGTCCCAGCTGCTGGACGAGGAGCGGCGGCTGTTCTACAACGCGTGCACCCGCGCCCGCGTCAGGCTGCTGGTCACCGCCGTCGACTCGGACGACGCGCAGCCCAGCCGGTTCTGCGGCGAGCTCGGCGTCGAGCCGGCCGCCGCGCCCCGGCGCGGCAGGCCGCTGAGCCTGGCGTCCCTCACCGCGCGCCTGCGCGAGGCGGTGGTCGACTCGGGGCACCGCGAGCGCGACGCGGCCGCCGAGTCCCTGCGGCGGCTCGCCGCGGCCGGGGTGCCCGGGGCCGACCCGGCCCGCTGGTGGGGGCTGGCCGAGATCTCCGACGAGCGGGCGCTGGCGCTCGCGGGCGAGACGGTCAAGATCTCGCCGTCCCAAGTGGAGACGACCCAGCAGTGCGGCCTGCGGTGGGTCCTGGAGTCCAACGGCGCCGACTCGGGCGACCTGCTCCCCCGCCACCTGGGGACCCTCCTGCACGCGGCCGCCGAGGCGGTCACGGTCGACCCCGCCGCCGACCCGGCCCAGGTGATGGAGCGCGTCGTCGGCGAGCACTTCGACCGGCTCCCGTTCGAGGCGCCGTGGCACGCCGAGCAGCAGCGCCGCCGCGTCGCGGGCGCCGTGGAGCGCTTCGCGCGGTGGCTCGCGGCCAACCGCCGGGAGCTCATCGGCGCCGAGCGGTCCTTCCGCGTCAAGCTCGAGGTCGGCCCGCCCGGCGTGGAGGTCGTCATGTCGGGGCAGATCGACCGCCTCGAGCGCGACGCCGAGGGCCGGCTCTACGTGGTCGACCTCAAGACCGGGAAGCACGCCCCCACGAAGGGCGAGGTCCAGTCGCATCCGCAGCTGGGGGCCTACCAGCTGGCCGTGGCCGAGGGGGCGTTCCCCGAGGGCGCCGAGCCCGGCGGGGCCGAACTCGTCTACCCCAATGTGGACAACAAGACGTCCACGCGGTCGGTCGCGCAGGGGCCCCTCGGGGAGTCCGAGAACCCGGACTGGGCCAGGGCGCTCGTGGCCGACACCGCGAACCGCATGGCCGGGCCGGTGTTCGAGGCCCGCAGCACCAGCAAGTGCGAGACCTGCGCGGTCAAGCACTGCTGCCCCATCGCCGACGAAGGGCGGCAGGTCACCGACGAGTAGCCGCGGACGGCGGCGGCGGAGCACAGCAGGATACTGGTCAGCGGGCGCGGACGCCGCCGACGAAAGAGGGCCGGCCGCCGACGGGCGGCCGCGAGCACTGCCGACGAAAGGCGCGAGGTCAACGATGAACAGCCGCAAGCACTTCAGCGCCATCGGCCTGGCCAACCGGCTCGGCCAGCCCGCCCCCACCGAAGAGCAGCGCGACGTCGTCGAGTCCGAGCCGGCCCCCATGCTCGTCGTCGCGGGCGCCGGGTCGGGCAAGACCACCACCATGGCCGACCGCGTCGTCTGGCTCATCGCCAACCGCGTCGCCCGCCCCGAGCACATCCTCGGCCTCACCTTCACGCGCAAGGCCGCCGCCGAACTCGCCGCCCGCGTCCGCGAAAAGCTGCGGCGGCTCACCGAGTCCCTGCCCGACCTGTCCGAGCTCCACGGCGAGCCGACGGTCTCGACGTACAACGCGTACGCGGGGAGCCTGGTGAGCGAGCACGGCCTGCGCATCGGCATCGAGCCGGGCACCCGCGTCATCACCGACACCGGGCGGTGGCAGCTCGCCCGGGACCTGGTGTGCGCCTGGGACGGGGAGATGAGCGAGTTCGACGTCAGCGTCGACCGCGTCACCGAGCTCGTGCTCCAACTCGCCGAGCAGCTCGCCGAGCACCTGCGGGACGGGGCCGAGCTGCGCCGCTTCGACCGCGACCTCCACGAGCTCCTCGAGGAGCGTCGATCGGCGAAGCTGAACGACGAGTTCCGCGCCCTCATGTCGCTGCGGCGCAGGCGCGAGCAGCTGCTGCCGCTGGTCGAGGCGTGGGACCGGCGCAAGCGCGAACTGGGCGTCATGGACTTCCCCGACCAGCTCTCGCTCGCCGCGCAGCTCGTCGCGGGCTCCCCCGAGATCATCGCCGCCGAGCGCGACCGGTGGCGGATCGTGCTCCTCGACGAGTACCAGGACACGTCGTTCTCGCAGGTGTCGCTGCTTCGGGACCTGTTCGGCGGCGGGCATCCCGTCACGGCCGTCGGCGACCCGAACCAGTCGATCTACTCCTGGCGGGGCGCCTCGGCGGGCACGCTCCAGCGCTTCCCGACCGACTTCCCCGACGCGGACGGCCGGCCGGCCGCGGTCGCGTACCTGACGCGGTCATGGCGGAACCGGGAGGCGGTGCTGGCGGTGGCGAACGCCGTCTCCGAGCCGCTGCGCGCCGGGACCGTCCCGCCGCTCACCGCCGGGGCGGTCTTCGACGACGAGCACGGCCCCGGCATGGTCGAGGCGGCCATGCACCTGACCGCCGCCGACGAGGCCGCATGGATCACCGCGCGGCTGGCGGAGGTGTGGCGCCCCGAGGCCGACGAGACCGCCGCGGTGCTCATCCGCAAGCGGCGCCAGATCCCGGCCCTGCACCGGGAGCTGACCGCGAAGGGGCTGCCGGTCGAGGTCGTCGGCTCGCTCGGGCTGCTGTACTACCCCGAGGTGGCCGAGACCGTGGCGATGCTGCGCGCCGCCGCCGACCCGACCAGCGGGCCCTCGCTCATGCGGCTGCTGGCCGGGAACCGGTGGCGCATCGGGCCCCGGGACATCGCCGCGCTGTGGGCGCGGGCCCGCGAGCTGGCCCCCGACTCGCGCGGGTTCGAACCGGACGCGGGGCGGGAGGCCGAGGCGTCGCTGGCGGACGCGCTGGCCGACCCCGGTGCGGCCGAGCATTACTCGACGCTCGGATACCTGCGGTTCGCGCAGCTCCACGAGGAGCTCGGCTGGATCAGGAGCCGCCTGGGCCAGAGCCTGCCGGACGTGGTGGGCGACGTGATCGCGCACAGCGGCCTGGACGTCGAGGTGATGCTGCACCACGGCGACCTGTCGCACCTGGACGAGTTCACCGACGTGGCCGCCGCATACGAGAACGACACGAGCGGGGCGAGCGTCTCGGGGTTCCTGTCCTACCTGGAATCGGCGGCCAAGCGCGAGCGCGGCCTGGTGGTCGAGGGCGCGAACCCGGCCGGCGGGGTGGTGCAGCTGATGACGGTGCACGCCGCGAAGGGCCTGGAGTGGGACGTGGTGGCGGTGCCGGGGCTGTGCGCGGGCATCCTGCCGACGTCGGTGAAGCGCGACTCGACGTGGGTGAGCGACGCGGCGCGCCTCCCCTACGGACTGCGCGGCGACGCCGAGAACCTCCCGGTGCTGTACCTGGACGAGGCCCACACGCCCGCCGACGTCAAGAAGGCCGTGGGCGACTTCAAGACCGACGACCGCGAGGCCCGCCTGGACGAGGAGCGCCGCCTCGCGTACGTCGCGCTGACGCGGGCGCGGCGGGCGCTGCTGGCCAGCGGCTACTGGTGGGACGCCGAGGCGAGGACCTCCCGCAAGCCCGCGCCGTACCTGGAGGAGGCGCGGGCCGCGGATGCGGGCGTCCCGGTCTGGGCCGACCCGGGGCCGTCGAACCCGCTCGAGGACCAGGCGCGCACGGCGTCGTGGCCGAGCAAGGCGCCCTTGGGTTCGCGCCAGGCCGCGTTCGCCGAGGCGGCGGACCTGGTGCTGGCGGCGGCCGAGCCCGCCGGAGAGGGCCCGCAGGCCCGCCAGTGGGCGGAGGAGGCCGAGCTGCTGCTGACCGAGCGGGACGAGCGCGAGTCGGGCGTGGTGCGGCTGCCGAGGCCGACGCGCCTGTCGACCTCGCAGCTGATGGCGATGCGGGCGGACGAGCAGGGCTTCGCGGCCTCGCTGCGGCGCCCGATGCCGCAGCCGCCGCGGCAGGCGACGCGGCGCGGCACCGAGTTCCACGCCTGGGTGGAGGAGTTCTTCGGCGGCGGGGCCCTGTTCGACCCGGCCGACCTGCCCGGCGCGGCCGACGAGGTCGCGGCCCAGGGCGACCTGGAGCGGCTCAAGGAGCGGTTCAGGAACTCGGCGTGGGCGGGCCGCAGGATCGCGGCCCAGGAGGTGCCGTTCGTGATCGAGTACGAGGGCATCGTGGTCAGGGGCCGCATCGACGCGGTGTTCCACAGGGACGACGGCGGGTACGACGTCGTCGACTGGAAGACCGGTCGCCCTCCGGAGGGCGAGGCGGCCGTTCACGCGGCCTTGCAGCTGAAGGTGTACCGGAAGGCCTGGGCGCGGCTGAAGTCGATGGACGAGGCCGAGGTCCGCGCGGCCTTCCACTACGTGGAGTCGGACCGCACCTGGTGGCCGGACCTCGATTAGCGTGACCGCCCCGCGGCGTTCGGCGCCGTGTCGCCGCCGGTTTGCGCGGCGGCGCTACCGTGGTGACCGCCCGGTGGAAACCGGGCCCGTCCCACCCGCGGCCCGGCCACCCACCGGGCCGACACCCGATCCCATTGATTGGAACTCATGAACAGCAACGTCAAGCTCCGCCGCGCCACCGCTCTCACCGGCGGGGCCTTCGCGCTCGCACTCGCCCTCGCAGCCTGCGGCGGCGGCAACGACACTCCCGAAGGCGCCGTGGAGAACTTCATGGACGGCGGCGCCGAAGACCTCTTCACCGCCATCGTCGACGGCGACGCCGACAAGGCCTCCGAGACCGCCGAAGAGCACTTCTGCGCGGACGACGTGGCCAGCGTCGAAGAGGCGGCCGCCGCGTTCGAAGGCATGTCCGAGGAGGAGAAGGCGACGGCCGGCGAGGAGTTCGACATGTTCAACGACATGTCCTACGAGATCGGCGAGGTCAACGAGGAGGGCGACACCGCCACGGTGGCCCTCTCGATCACCGCCGACGGCGAGACCACCGACGAGACCTTCGACCTGGCCAAGGAAGACGACGCCTGGAAGCTCTGCGGCATGTTCTGAGCGCCGCTGCGACGGGGCCCGGCGAGCAGTGCTCGCCGGGCCCCGTCTCGCCTCAGGCCCGCGACGGCCGCGGAGAGCGCGAGGGGCTCGGGCGCCGATCGGCGCCCGAGCCCCTCGGCGGCGTCTACCGCTTCTCGACCGCGGCCTTGACCGTGGCGTCCCCGGCCTCGCCACTGGTGGCGCCTTCGGGCAGAACGCCGAAGGCCAGGTCCAGGGCGAGGGTCTCGGCCTGGACGAAGCCGCGGTGGGCCTCGACCGCGGCGCGGACGTCCCCGTCCGCGTCGAGGGTCACCGACACGCGGTCGGTGACGTCCAGGTCGGCGTCCTTGCGGGCCTGCTGGACCACGCGGACCACGTCCCGGGCCAGGCCCTCGGCGGCGAGCTCGGGCGTGACGTCAGTGTCGAGCACCAGCACGCCGCCCCCGTCCGGGAGGGACTCGGTGTGCTCGGCGTCGACCGCGACCATCGTCAGCTCGTACTCGCCGTCGTCCAGGACCACGCCCCCGGCGGTGACCTTGCCGTCCTCGGCGGTCCAGTCGCCGGCCTTGACGGCCTTGATGACCCGCTGCACGTCCTTGCCCAGGCGCGGGCCGAGGGCGCGCGGGACCAGCTTGAGGTCCGCCCGGCTGTAGGCCCCGACGTTCGAGTCGAACTCGACCGCCTTGACGTTCAGCTCGTCCTTGAGCAGGTCCGCGAACGGCGCCAGGCGCTCGGCGTGCGCGGTCGCCACGGTGACCTTCGCCAGCGGCAGGCGCACTCGCAGCTTGCGGGCCTTGCGCATGAACAGGCCGACCGAGGCGATGTCGCGGACGGCGTCCATGGCCTCGACCAGGGCGTGGTCGGCGGGCAGGTCCTCGGCGGAGGGCCAGTCGGCGAGGTGCACCGAGCGGCCGCCGGTCAGTCCCTTCCAGATGTCCTCGGCGACCATCGGCAGCAGCGGCGCGGCGACCTCGGCGGCGGTCTTCAGGGCCGTCGCGAGCGTCGCGAACCCGGCCTCGTCGCCCTCCCAGAACCGGTCGCGCGAGCGGCGCACGTACCAGTTGGTGAGGGACTCGAGGTAGGAGCGGAACGCGGCGGTCGCGGCCACCAGGTCGTACTCGTCCATCGCGGCGGTCATGGTCTCGACCAGCTCGCGGGTCTTCGCGAGCAGGTAGCGGTCGAGCCGGTGCTCCGAGGCGAGCGCGGCGGCGCGGGCCTCGGCCGGGGACACCTCGTAGCCGGCCGCCCCCGCGTAGAGCGTGTAGAAGTACCACACGTTCCACAGCGGGAGCACGATCTGGCGGACGGCGTCGCGGAAGCCGGTCTCGGTGACGGGCATGTCGCCGCCGCGCAGGACCGGGGAGGACACGAGGAACCAGCGGACCGCGTCGGAGCCGTACTGCTCGAAGGACTCCCGCACGTCCGGGTAGTTCTGGAGCGACTTCGACATCTTCTGCCCGTCGGCGCCCAGGAGCGTGCCGTGGACGACGGCGGTGCGGAACGCGGGCCGGTCGAACAGGGCGGTCGCCAGGACGTGCAGCAGGTAGAACCAGCCGCGGGTCTGCGCCGTGTACTCGACGATGAAGTCGCCCGGGTAGTGGTGCTCGAACCAGTCGGCGTTCTCGAACGGGTAGTGGACCTGCGCGAACGGCATGGACCCGGACTCGAACCAGCAGTCGAGGACCTCGGGGACGCGGCGCATCGTGGACTTGCCCGTCGGGTCGTCCGGGTTGGGCCGCACGAGCGCGTCGATGCCCGGCCGGTGCAGGTCGGTGACGGCCACCCCGAAGTCGCGCTCGAGTTCGGCGAGCGAGCCGTAGACGTCGACGCGCGGGTAGGCCGGGTCGTCGCTCGTCCACACGGGGATGGGCGAGCCCCAGAACCGGTTGCGGCTGATGTTCCAGTCGCGGGCGTTGGCGAGCCACTTCCCGAACTGGCCGTCCTTGACGTGGCCGGGGGTCCAGTCGATCTCCTGGTTGAGCTCGACCATGCGGTCGCGGAACTTCGTGACCGCGACGAACCAGGCCGACAGGGCCCGCTGGATCAGCGGGGACCCGCAGCGCCAGCAGTGCGGGTAGTTGTGGTTGTAGGTGTCGTGGCGCAGGAGCCGCTGGGTGGCCTTGAGGTCGCCGATGATGAGCTTGTTCGCCTCGAAGACGTGGACGCCCGCGTACGGGGGGACCTCGTCGGTGAACTTGCCGGAGCTGTCGACGGGCACGACCGGTTCGATGTCGGCCGCGTCGGTGACGACCTTGTCCTCTTCACCGAAGGCGGGCGCGATGTGGACGACGCCGGTGCCGTCCTCGGTGGTGACGTAGTCGGCGGCGAGGACCTGGTGGGCGTTCTCGCGGCCCGCGAAGAAGTCGAACGGCGGGTTGTAGCGCAGCCCGACCAGGTCGGCGCCCTTGTGGCGGGACAGGACCGGGGGGTCCTCGCCGAGCTCGCGGGCGTAGGCGGGGAGGCGGGCCTCGGCGAGCAGGTAGCGGCTGTCCTCGGACTCGACCACGACGTAGTCGACGCCGGGGTGGACGGCGGCGGCCAGGTTCGACGGCAGGGTCCAGGGCGTGGTGGTCCACACCAGGAGCTTGACGCCGTTCAGGTCGCCCTCGGAGGTGACGTCGAGGCCGACGGTGACGGCCGGGTCCTGGCGGTCCCGGTAGGTGTCGTCCATCTTCGTCTCGGTGGCGGCCAAGGGGGTCTCGCAGCGCCAGCAGTACCACAGGACGCGGTAGCCCTCGTAGATCAGGCCCTTGTCGTGCAGGGTCTTGAAGGCCCACATGACGCTCTCCATGTAGGTGAGGTCGAGGGTCTTGTAGTCGTTCTCGAAGTCGACCCAGCGGGCCTGGCGGGTCACGTAGTCGACCCACTCGTCGGTGAACTGGAGGACCGAGGCCTTCGCGGCGGCGTTGAAGCGGTCCACGCCGTAGGCCTCGATGTCGGCCTTGGACTTGAGGCCGAGCTCCTTCTCGGTGGTGACCTCGGCGGGCATCCCGTGGGTGTCCCAGCCGAAGCGGCGCTCGACGCGGCGCCCGCGCATGGTCTGGTACCGGGGGACGATGTCCTTGACGTACCCGGTGAGGAGGTGCCCGTAGTGGGGCAGGCCGTTGGCGAAGGGCGGGCCGTCGTAGAAGACGAACTCGTTGGCGCCGTTCTTCCCCGCGTCGCGGGCCTCGATGGAGGCGGCGAAGGTGTCGTCCTTGTCCCAGAAGTCGAGCACGCGGCGCTCGACTTCGGGCAGGTTCGGGCTCGCCGGTACGCCCCGGTCGGGGTCGTCGAGTGGATAGGCCATGGGCTCGGTGTCTCCTCGTCACACACCTTGCTTCGGTGTGCGAGGACGAGCCGCGCCCCCCGGTTTTGGGGGCGACCCGCGGTACCACCTCGCTTGGCGCACCGGGTGCGCCCGCTCGATTCGGCGGCGGTGACGGGCCGCGCCCGTCCGGTTCTACTGGGGCCCGGGGGCCCGTTCTTCCGGAAGCTCGCCGGTGATGGCCGGGTCGACGCTGTTGCCCTCCAGTGTAGCGCCGGCGCCCGGGAGGGTCGCGAGCGAATTGCGCCGGGGGTTCCCACATGATGGCGGCGCGCTGTGCGCAGGCCACCGCTCCGGGGCCGGGCCATGTACTATTCGGCCTGTGAGAATCCACGCACGCAACTGGTGGTGGCGTCGCTGAGGCGGCGTCCTGCTTTTGCGTGCGAGCGAAGCGAGCGACCGTCTGGATGGCGGTCGCTTCGTCGTATCCGGGGTCGGCCGCCTCGCGGACGGGACTTGACACCCAGTGAGGAATGAGGCCCCATGACCAGTTTCACAGGCGGCATCGCGCTGACCCCGGCGGGCGTGTCGGTGGCGCGCACCGTCGCCGAACTCGACTCGCCCGACCTGACGGCCGTGGTGTCGCAGGTCGAGACGCGCCGCGGCGGCGTGCTCTCCAGCGGCATGGAGTACCCCGGGCGCTACTCGCGCTACCACCTCGCGTACGTCGACCCGTCCCTGGAGGTCGTCGCGCGCGGCCGCTCGGTGACCGTGCGGCGGCTCAACGCCCGCGGCTACCTGCTGGTCGACGTCCTCGCGGACGCGCTGGCCGCGGCCGGGGTGGGGACGGTGACGCGCCACGACGGCGAGGTGCGCGTCGAGGTGCCCCCGCCCGCCGCGCGGGTGCCCGAGGAGCTGCGGTCGAAGCAGCCGACGGCGTTCTCGGCCCTGCGCGTGGTGCTCGACGCGCTGCGCTGCGACGACCCGTACCTGGGCCTGTGGGGGGCGTTCGGGTACGACCTGGCCTACCAGTTCGAGCCGATCCCGTTCGCGAAGGAGCGGCCCGACGACGCCCGCGACCTGGTGCTGCACCTGGCCGACGAGATCTACGTGGTCGACCGCAAGCGCGAGACGGCGCAGGTGCGCCGCTACGAGTTCACGTTCGGGGACCGGACCACGAAGGGCCTGCCGCGCGAGACCGAGTCGCTCGACTACCGCCCGGCCGCGTCGGTGCCCGAGGGGCCGGTGCCGGGCGTGTACGCCGACACGGTGCGCCGCGCGAAGACCGAGTTCAAGGCCGGGAACCTGTTCGAGGTCGTGCCGGGGCACGAGATGTACGCCGCGTGCGACTCGCCGACGGCGTTCTACGAGCGGCTGCGGACCGCCAACCCCGCGCCGTACGAGTTCCTGTTCAACCTGGGCGAGCGCGAGTACCTCGTGGGCGCCTCCCCGGAGATGTTCGTGCGGGTCACGGGCGACCGGGTGGAGACCTGCCCGATCTCGGGGACGATCGCGCGCGGGAGCGACCCGCTGCACGACGCCGCGCAGATCGCCGAGCTCATCGGCTCCGCGAAGGAGGAGTCGGAGCTGACGATGTGCACCGACGTAGACCGCAACGACAAGGCCCGCGTGTGCGTGCCCGGCTCGGTGAAGGTGCTGGGCCGCAGGCAGATCGAGATGTACTCGCGGCTGATCCACACGGTGGACCACATCGAGGGGCGGCTGCGCGAGGGCATGGACGCGCTGGACGCGTTCCTGACGCACACCTGGGCGGTGACGGTGACCGGCGCGCCCAAGACGTGGGCGATGCGGTTCATCGAGGAGCAGGAGACGACGCCGCGGCGCTGGTACGGCGGCGCGGTGGGCTTCGTCGGCTTCGACGGGTCGATGAACACCGGGCTGACGCTGCGGACCGCGCAGATCAGGGACGGGGTCGCGTGCGTGCGCGCGGGCGCGACGCTGCTGTACGACTCGGACCCGGACGCCGAGGAGGCCGAGACCCACCTGAAGGCCCGGGCGCTGCTGGAGACCGCGGCGGGCGGGATCGGGGCCGCGGCGGCGGTGCCCGAGCCGATCGAGGTCGCGGGCGGCCCGGCGGGGGCGGGGCGGAAGGTGCTCCTGGTCGACCACGAGGACTCGTTCGTGAACACCCTCGGCGACTACTTCCGGCAGCACGGCTGCGAGGTGACGACGCTGCGGTTCGGGTTCGACGCGGCCGCGGTCCTGGAGGAGCTGGCGCCCGACCTGGTGGTGCTCTCCCCCGGGCCGGGGCGGCCGGCGGACTTCGGCACGGCGGCGCTGCTCGACGCGATCGCCGAGCGGGGCCTGCCCGCGTTCGGGGTGTGCCTGGGGCTCCAGGCGATGGTCGAGCACGCGGGCGGGGCGCTGTCGCTGCTGGAGGAGCCGAGCCACGGCAAGCCCGGGAACGTGAAGGTGACCGGTGGGGGCCTGTTCGACGGCCTGCCCGACGAGGTGACCGCCGCGCGCTACCACTCGCTGTACGCCACGGCCGACCAGGTCAAGGGCGGTTTCACGCCGACGGCGGCGATCGACGAGGTGGTCATGGCGATCGAGGCGCCCGCGAAGCGCTGGTTCGGGGTGCAGTTCCACCCCGAGTCGATCCTGACCGCGGCCGGGGCCCACGGGCACCGGATCATCGGGAACGCGCTGCGGCTGACCGCGCGCTGAGCCGGGCCGCGTCCGGTGGACCGAGCGAGGCCGGGAGGCGCCGCGGCGCCTCCCGGCCTCTCGCATGTGCGGGCCGGGAGGCGCTGCGGCACTCGCCTCTTTCGCAGGTGCGGGCCGCGAGGCGCCGGCCTTTCGGTAAAGAGGTGAACTCCCAGTCCTTCACGCAGCCCCAGGCGCCGTGGCCCCAGTTGCCGTTCCAGTAGACCTCCAGCCAGTAGCCGCTGGCGACGCCGCACGCGTCGTACTCGCCGCCGGCGACCCGGTCGCAGGAGGCCTGCACCCAGGTGTCGGCGGGGATCGCCCCGATGATCTGGGAACCGGTCTCGGCCCGCAGCCGGTGGTTGACGCTTTCGCCGAAGCGGGCCCGGCAGGTGCGCGGCTCGGCCGCGGCGTCCGGGGCGCCGGTGTTCTCCACCCGGGACTTCGCGGGCGCCGGCGCTTCGGCGGGCGCCGCCGCGACCGCGGTGGCGGCGGTCAGCGCCAGCGCGATCGCGGCCGCCGTGACGCCGATGGCGGTGAAGAGCTGCCTCAATACCATGATCACCTCTGTGGTGCATTCGGTCAGGTCGCGCCTTGTGACGCGTTCTCACCGTAATGACGCACTGAGGTTTTTCACTGACAAAACGGGCAATGTCGGGAAGCCGACACCAAGGTGTTCCGGATCCGGGGTCGCGGGAGGCGACGAGGTCTTTCGAACAGCGGGGGCGCGGGAAGGGGCCGCGGAATGTCGGTGGCCCGTGATTGGCTGGCGGGATGGCCAAAACCGTGTACAACACCGCAACCAGTATCGACGGGTTCCTCGCGGACCCCGGCAACTCGCTGGAATGGCTGTTCGCCGTTCCGGGCGGCCAGCCCGAGGAGGACGGGGACGCCGAGTCGCCCTTGGACGAGTTCGGCGAGTTCCTCGCCGGGGTCGGGGCGATCTGCATGGGCTCGACGACCTACGAGTGGATCGTCGAGCACGAGCAGGTGGTCGAGCACCCGGAGAAATGGGCGTACGAGCAGCCCGTCTGGGTCTTCACGAGCCGGGACCTCCCGGCGGTGCCCGGGGCCGACATCCGCTTCGTCTCCGGCGACGTCGCCTCGGTGCACGCCGAGATGGCGGCCGTCGCAGGGGACCGGAACCGGTGGATCGTCGGCGGCGGTGACCTGGTCGGCCAGTTCTTCGACGCGGGGCTCCTCGACGAGGTGGTGCTGTCGCTGGCGCCGGTCCTCCTCGGCGCGGGGGCGCCGCTGCTCCCCCGGCGCATCCTCGCCGACCGACTCGAACTCACCGAGACCAAGTCGGTCGGCCAGTTCGCGTGCCTCACCTACCGCGTCAAGTGACGTCCCGCCGATCCGGTCGAGCCCTCCACCGGCGCGCTCGTCCCGAGCCGCGGTGAGGCGCTGACACGCCGGTCCGCGCCGGCCCGCCCCGGTGGGCCGGCGCGGACCGGCCGCCTGATCCGCTCCGTCTGGTTATGCTTCGTCGAGCACCACCGTCGACAAGGGATGCCGGGCGATGACGAGGCGAATGCGGTACCTGGCCGGTCAGGCCGCGGCGCGGGCGGCCGAGCTCGCGCTGGTGCTGCTCGGGCTCCAAGTGGTCTTCGCCGAGTTCGACGCGGCGGGCGAAGCGCTCCTGCTGCTCGGCTGGGACCTCCTCGCCGCGGTCTACCTGGCGGTGGGGGCGCTGCTGGTGCGCCGGTCCCGGCACCGCGAGCCCGAACCCGCCGCCGGCGGGCGGGGCCTGCTCATGTCGCGGTACCGGTTCGCGTTCACGCTCGCCGCGAGCCTCACCGGCGTCGGCGCGGCCGTCGACCTGCTCACGGCGGACGGCCGGGACGCGGTCGAGGCGGTGGTGCAGGTCGCGGCCATCGTCGCCACCGGGCTGGCCTGGCTGCTCCTGCACTCGGGGTACGCCCGGTTCTACGCCGCCCGGTACGCGGCCGCCGGCGAGGGGTTCGCGTTCCCCGGGACGGCCGAACCGGGCCCGGTCGACATGGCGTACTTCGCGTTCGCGGTCGGCACCTCGTTCGCCACGTCCGACGTGGTGGTCACCTCGCGCGTGATGCGCTGGCACGTGACCGTCCACAGCATCGCGTCCTTCGCGTACAACACCGCGGTCATCGCGCTCGCGGTGAGCGTGGTGACGCGGATGCGGTGACCTCAGGTGGTCCCTGCGGCCGCGGTCAGCGGCGCGCCGGGTCACCTCGGCGGGCGTCCGCCACGGCCTCGCGCAAGGGCTGCGCGTCCTCCACGGCGAGATCACCGGGCACGCGCGCTTCGACCAGGTCGAGCTGCGCGCGCTGGACCCGGGCCGCGGTCTCGCGCTGCGGACCGGCCGGGACCCGGCGCCGCGCGCGGGCGCGGGAGCGGCGCCGCGAGAGGGCCGCGGCCTCGTCGGCGCCCATGGTCCCGGCGGCGACCTCCTCGTCGGCGACGGCCTGCCAGCGGGCGCGGAAGCGGCGGCGCACCGACAGGTAGACGACGAGGGCGATCAGGAAGTTCAGCAGCGGCTTGCCCACCGGATCGAGGAACCCATCGAGGACGGGCGCGTCGAACGCCCAGTGCATCCCCATCGCCAGCAGCAGGCAGCCGATGAAGGCCGCGATGCGGCCCGCGGGCGGGCGCCCGACGGCCCCCGCGAGGTAGCCGATGCCCGCGCCCGCGACGGCGGTCATCGCCCAGTGCGAACCGATGCCGGTGAGCAGGAACCGGACCATCGCCGCCTGCTGGGTGGCCGCCAGGGGGTCGACGCCGCCGAACGCCAGGATCTGAAGGAACCCGTAGCTGAGGTTCTCGGACACCTGGAAGCCCAGGCCCACGAGCGCGCCGAGGACGAAGCCGTCGGCGGCGCCGCGCACGAGACTCGCCGAGACGGCCGTCAGCATCACCACGCCGGCCGCCTTCGCGAGCTCCTCGTTGATCGGGGCCGTCAGCGCGGGCGCCCAGGAGGCGGCGGTCTCGAGGTCGAGGGCGCGGGACCAGGCCGAGAGGAGCACGCCGTTGAGCAGCTGCGCGATGCCGCAGGCGGCGAGGCCGCCCCACATGACCGCGAGCCAGGTGCCCGGCCGGGGCGGGGCCTGGACCGGGCGCAGCAGCCGCCGCACGAGCCACAGGCCGAGGGCGAGGCTGAAGGCGAGGAAGACGACGCCGAACAGCGCGCTCGGCCCGAACACCCGCGCCCAGGGCAGCAGGTCCTTCAGCAGCAGCCACAGTCCGGCCGCCGACAGCGCGACCATGGTCCAGAACGCGACGGTGCGCGTGTCGACGGTCTTGGCGCGCAGGAGCGGAGCGGTGGTGGTCACGCGGCCTCCCCGGTGAAGGCGATCGAGTCGACGAGTGCGGCGGCCGCGGTCCGGTCTTCGGCCGATGCGTCAGCGGTACTGAGCACGCGGACGTTCACCGCGTGCCCGTGATCGGCCGAGGGCAGCACGTACAAGGCGCCGGTCTGGTCGTCGAGGCGGAGGTCCCCTCGGAGCCCGTCCTCGATGTTCGGTGTGGCGAACGCGGCGGGCGGGCCCAGTTCGAGCATCGAACCCGAGTACTCGGCGGTCTCGAGGAGCCGGCTCACGCCCTCCCACATCCGCTGCGGGTCGGTGCCGTCCGGGTCGGGGAACTGCACCGCGTCGAGCACGACCGTGGTGCCGTCGCGGGCGAGGACCACTCGCAGGTCGAGTTTGGTCTGGGCCCGGTCGACCTCCCAGGCCTCGTCCAGCTCGACCTCGGCGGCGCGTTCGGGGCCGAAGGCGACGACCGTGCCGGGTTCGAGTGCCTCGCGGGCGGGCAGCGACCGGTTCGCCAGCACTTCGACGGCGGCCACCATCAGGAGGACGCCGACGGCGACGAGCGGCACCCAGATCCGGGCCCGGCCCCGGACCGCGTTCCCGCCGATGACGCGCTGTTCAGCCATCGGGTCAACATAACCAAGAAGCAGGGCCCAGACCTGCGAAAACGCAAAAACTCGACAGGCCTGCAATTTGGCGAGGTCGATGCCTGCGCAGGGAGCAGAACCGGCCTGGAGCCCGAACGGTCGATCGCCCGCGCCAAGGCGCCTCGACCCCACCGGCGCCCCGATGCGACCGGGCCCTCCCGCCGCAGCGCGAACGGCCAAGAAGGCGACCCGCCGATCCGGTCGGCGCGGCCCGAACTCGAACCGCGCTCCGCGAGCGCGCATCCCACGGCTGAAGGCCCGAACAGCCCAAGCCTCAGCTCGGCGCGATCGAGCACCCGGCTTCAGCACGAACGGCCCGAGAGACGAACCGCCGGTTCACCCAACACGGACCGCACTCCCGCTGGCGTGAACCCCGCAGCCGAAAAGCCCGAGCCGCGGCCCGATGCGATCGAGCACTCCCGCCGCAGCGCGAACGGATCGGAAGGCAACCCGCCGCTTCGCTCAGCGCGGCCCGGAATCGAATCGCGCTCCAGCAGGCGTGAAGCCCGCGACCGAGAAGCGCGAGCGGTCCGAGCCACCGCCCGATGCGATCGAGCACCCGGCTTCAGCACGAACGGCCCGAGAAACCAGCCACCGGTTCGCTCGGCACGGACCGCGCTCTCGCTGGCGTGAAGCCCGCGGCCGAGAGAGGCGCGATCGCCTCGCCGACCGTGCGCCGACGAGCGCGCGGCCGGGCCCGTAGCCGGGTCTGTAGCCTGCGGGTCGGCCCAGCGTCGCGCCCTGCCGGCAGGGGAAGCCTCTTGTTGCCGAATCACGTTGCAGCGCAACGACTTCCCCAGAAGGCTTCTCGGCTTGCCGGTACGGTTCAGGGGGTGTCGACGAGCCCCTGGCGGCCGCTATCCAACCCGCACTCCCGTCGGCCCGCCCCCACCGGACCGGCCGCCGCGCAGCGGCGACCGGCCGATGGCCCGCATCGCCGCGTCGTCGGCGCTCCAGACACCACACCGGTACCTGGAGCGCCTTCCGCCTTGCGACCGAACCAGCGGCCTCAGGCACCGGCTCGCCGGAGTTCGTAAACGTCCCCTAGTCGTCGTCACCGTCCTCGTCGTCATCGTCGTAGCGGTCGTCGTCCACATCGTCCGCGTCGTCGTCATCGTCATCGTCGTACTTGTCGTCGGCGTCGTTCGGGTCGTCGTCCGCGAAGACGTCGGCGATGGTGCCGTCGAAGGCGTCGACCACGACGTCCCACTCGGCGTTGTCGGCGTCGACCACCTCGACGATCCACACCGGGGCGTCGGCGGTGCCCTCCAGGTCGATGTCGTGGACCTCGCCCGCGACTTCGGCCAGGGCCGCCTCGACGGCCGCGTCCTCGCCGATGGCCTCGGCCGGGAGCGCGAAGTCGTCGTCCCCGTCGTACACGTCGTCCGCGTCAGTGCCGTCCGTGCCGTAGGCGGCGCCGTCCGTGCCGTAGGCGGCGCCGTTCTGCCCGCGGCTGTCATCGGTGCCGGTGACGTCGCCGCGGGTCTCGTCCGCGTCGTCGAGGTCGGCCGCGAAGGCCGCGGCGGCGCCGCCGCCGAGGAGCAGGGCGCCCGCGGCGCCCGCGATGACGAGGGTGCGGTGGCGGCCGGTGAAGCGGCGGGCCTTCGGGGCCTCGGGCTGCTGGGTGTCGGTCGGAGCGTTCATGTCGGGTCCTTTCGTCTGGCTGATCGGATGTCCGCAACCTTGCGCCCCCGAACCTGAAGCCAAGCTGAAGCGACCTGAAGACGGCTTAAGGTTCGGGGCCGGGCGGCGCCGTCGCCAAGCGTCCGGCCTGGTCGCGGCCGGTCGCGGACCCGCCGGGGCGACTTCAGGTTGGCTTCAGGTTCGCTGTGTCAAGCTTCGGAACATGCGTTTGCTGATGGTGGAAGACGAGCAGCGGCTGGCCGAGATGGTCGCCGCCGGGCTGACGGCCGAGGGGTACGCCGTCGACCTCGCCCACGACGGCCGCACGGGCCTGTCGATGGCCCGCACCGGCGGCTACGACGCGATCATCCTGGACATCATGCTGCCGGGCATGAACGGCTACCAGGTGTGCGCGACCCTGCGCCGGGAGGGGATCGCCGCGCCGATCCTCATGCTCACCGCCAAGGACGGCGAGTACGACGAGGCCGAGGGCCTGGACACCGGCGCCGACGACTACCTGACCAAGCCCTTCTCGTTCGTGGTCCTCCAGGCGCGCATCCGGGCGATGATGCGCCGGGGCAGGTCCGCGGCGCCCGCGGTGTGGCGGTTCGGCGACCTCACGGTCGACCCGGCCACGCGCTCCTGCCGCCGCGCCGGCGCCCCGGTCGACCTCACCTCCAAGGAGTTCTCGGTGCTGGAGTACCTGGCGAGCCGCGCGGGCGAGGTCGTGTCCAAGTCGGAGATCCTCCACCACGTGTGGGACTTCGCCTACGACGGCGACGTGAACATCGTGGAGGTCTACATCTCCAATCTGCGCCGCAAGATCGACGCGCCCTACGGGAAGACCTCCATCGCCACCGTGCGCGGCGCGGGCTACCGGTTGGCGGCAGACGGTGGATAAGGCGCGGCGCAGGGCGATGCGCGAATCGCTGAGGCGGTCCCGGGGGAAGCGGCTGCTGTGGCGGCCGGAGTCGGTGCGGGCGCGCACCACGGTGGGCGCCACGGCCGTCGTCGCCGTCGCGCTGGTCGCGGCCGGGTTCCTGGTCGTGACCCTGCTGCGCGACAACCTGTACGGCCGCGCCGAGCTCACCGCCGAGGTCAGCGCCCGCTCCATCGCCGGGCAGCTCGCCTCCGGGACCGCGCCGACGGCGCTGGAGCTGCCCGACGACGACGAGCTCGCGCAGATCGTGGACGCGAACGGCGACGTCGTCGCCGCCAGCGAGGACCTGGTGGGTCTCGGCGCGCTCGGGGACTTCGCCCCGCAGCCCGAGGCCGCGACGAGCGGGCCGGACGACGACCAGGACGACGACGATGACGATGACGAGTCCGGGGACGACGATGACGACGACGCCGACGAGGTGACCGCGGGGGGCGGCTCGGTCGGGTCGGACCTGGACTACCGCACGCTGGACGTCCCCGAGGAGGACGCGCCCTACCGGTTCGCGGCCATCACCGCCACGGCCCCCGACGGCCGGGTCTACTCGGTCTACTCGGGATCCTCGCTGGAGACCCAGGAGGAGGCGGTCGACAGCGTCGCGGCGGCGATGCTGTGGTCGCTGGCGCCGCTGCTCGCGGTCGTCGCGGTCGTGACCTGGCTGGTGACCCGTCGCGCGCTGCGCCCGGTGGCGGCAATCCAGAGGGAGCTCGTCGAGATCACCGGCGGCGACCTGTCGCGGCGGGTGCCGGTGCCCGCGAGCCGGGACGAGATCCACACCCTCGCGACCACGACCAACATGACGTTGGCGGCGCTGGACGCGGCGGTGTCGCAGCAGCGCCGGTTCGTCGCCGACGCCTCGCATGAGCTGCGCAACCCGCTCGCGATCCTGCGGACGCAGTTCGAGATCGCCCGGGAGCACCCCGAGCTGCTGGACCTGGACGCGACGCTGGGAGACGTGATCCGCCTCCAGGACCTCGCCGCGGACCTGCTGCTCCTGGCGCGGTTGGACGCCGGGGAGCGGCCGCGGCACGTCGCGGTGCCCTTCACCGAGCTGGTGCGCGAGGAGGTGGCGCGCCGGGCCGCCTCGGACCGCGTGCCGGTGCGGCTCGAGGTGGAGGAGGACCTGTCGGTCATGGGCGTGCAGGGGCACCTGGCGCGGGCGGTGGGGAACCTGCTGGCGAACGCGCAGCGGCACGCCGTCGAGGGGGTGTCGGTGCGGTTGAAGGCCGAGGACGAGGAGTGGCTGCGGCTCGACGTCGCCGACGACGGCAACGGGGTGCCGCACGGGGAGCGGCGCCGGATCTTCGACCGGTTCGTGCGGCTCGACGAGTCCCGCAGCCGGGACGAGGGCGGCGCGGGGCTCGGCCTGGCGATCGTGCAGGACGTGGCGCTGGAGCACAAGGGCATGGTGTGGGTGCTCGATGCGCCCGAGGGCGGTGCGCTGTTCCGGATGGCGCTGCGCCGCATCTGAGGAGGGTCGGCGGGGACGGCCGCCGGGGAGGGAGGTGGATGCTCGACCCCGTCGACGGCACCGCCGATCGGCGGGAGCGGCCGCCGGGGAGGGAGTGGTCGCGGCGGTGCGGTGCAGTGGGTCGGCGAGGGGCGGCTGTCGGCGCGAGGGCAGGCGCTGAGGCGGAGGCGGTTGTGGCGGTGCGACAGGACAGTGCGACAGTGCGGACGCGAGGTCGGGGGCGAGTGCGCTGGGGCGGTCGCGCGGCGCGGCAGCGTGGGCGCGGGGCGGGTGCTTCGAGCGGAGGTGGTCGCGTCGGCGCGGGCGCGTGGCCGATGCACGCCCGTTCGGCCGATGCCGGAGCGGCGAGCGGCGAGCGGCGAGCGGCGAGCGGCGAGCGGCGAGCGGCGAGCGGCGAGCGGCGAGAACAGTGTGATCCGTTCACATCCGCTGGTCGGCGTGGAACTCCGGCAACACGGGCCTCATACGATGGCCTGATGAAAATCTGGATCGCTCACGAAGCGGGCCGGGCGCTGCTCGGCCCGGTGCCCGACGGCGTCGAGATCGAGGTCTACGAAGGCGGGGAGTACCCCTCCGATCCCGCCGGCGTCGACCTCTGGGTGCCGCCGTTCCTGGGACCGGACCCGGCGCGGACGTTCAAGGACATGCCCGGCCTCAAGGCGGTGCAGCTGCTCAGCGCGGGCGTCGAGCAGTGGATTCCGCACGTCCCGCACGGCGTGGCCCTGTGCGGGAACCGCGGCGCCCACACCGAGGCGACCGCCGAGTGGGTGCTGACCGCGACGCTGGCCTCGGTCCGCGGGTTCGACCGGTACGCGCGCGAGCAGACCGCGCGGGAGTGGACGCCGAGGCGGTCGGGGACGATCTCGGGCGCGACCGCGCTCATCGTGGGCGCCGGGTCGATCGGCGAGGCGGTCGCGCGCCGGTTCGAGGCCTCGGGCACGACGGTCCGCAAGATCGCGCGCACGGCCAGGCCGGGCGTGGGCACGCTCGCGGACCTGCCCGAGCTCCTGCCGGAGGCGGACGTGGTGGTCCTGATCGTGCCGCTCACGCCGGAGACCGAGGGCCTGGCGGACGCGGCGTTCCTGGCGCGCATGAAGGACGGCGCACTGCTGGTGAACGCCGCGCGCGGAAAGGTCGCGGACACGGACGCGCTGACCGCCGAGGTCGCCTCGGGGCGGCTGCGCTGCGCGCTCGACGTGACCGAGCCGGAGCCGCTCCCGGCCGACCACGAGCTGTGGGGCCTGGAGGGCGCGCTCATCACGCCGCACGTGGGCGGCGCGGTCGAGGGCTTCGCGGAGCGGTGCTACCCGCAGGTGGGCGAGCAGATCCGCCGCCTCGCGGCGGGCGAGCCGCTCGCGAACGTGGCCGTCAACGGCTACTGACCTCGGCGCGGCGCCAGCAATGTGAACGGAGGTTCCCGGTCAAACCGGACACCCGGGGACCCCCCTTTTCAAATCTACGCGCCGGGTGCGACGGGGATTCGGGGCCGCCGTTCGAACGGCGGCCCGTCCGCTGCGCGCCGGTCAGGCGATGCGGGCGCCGATCGGGGCGTCCGCGTCGGGGGCCAGGAGGATCACCTCACCGGTGCCCTCGACAGGGACGCCCAGGACCAGGACCTCGGACATGAAGTCGGCGATCTGGCGCGGCGGGAAGTTCGTCACCGCCACGACCGTGCGCCCCACCAGCTCCTCGGGGGTGTAGCGGGCGGTGATCTGGGCGCTGGAGCGCTTCACCCCGTGCTCGCCGAAGTCGATCCAGAGCTTGTAGGCGGGGTTGCGGGCCTTGGGGAAGGCCTCCGCGCGCTCGATGCGGCCGGTGCGGATCTCGGTGCGGAAGAAGTCCTCGGCGGAGCTCTGCTCCGTATTCGTCGTCGGTTCGGACATGCCGGGAGGGTACCGCTGCGGCGCGGCGGACCGCTCGCGCGTTTCCACCGGCGCCGCAGAGGGCGCCGCATCCGCGAAAGCAGCGGGCGCTTCATTTCACTGCTGTTACATGCCGGAGGATCGTCCGGACCCAGAGCCGCGGCGGCGCTATGGTGTCGTTACTCACCGTGTCCCGACCCGCTCATGAAGCCCGGACCCCTGGGAGCCCTCATGCGACCGCATCCACTGCCGGAGACGCCCGGCCCCGGCTCGACGCCGGGCGGGCGCCGCGTCGAGCAGGGCCCTGTGGAGCGGTACCCCGACCGGTGCGGTCCCCTCGACCGGATGGACCTCGCGCCCATGGCCGGCCCCGGCTGAGGCGGCCGGCCCTGCGCGCGCCGACACCCGCCACGGGGGCGGGGTCATCGAAGGGGGAACACATGAAGAACACCGCGGGGCTCGTGCTCGCCGCGGGCGCCGGAAGGCGCTTCGGGGAGCCGAAGGCCCTGGTCGAATACGAGGGGCGGAGCCTGCTGGACCGCGCCGTCGCCACACTGCGGGACGGCGGCTGCCGCCAGGTCCTCGCCGTGCTCGGCGCCGGGGCCGAGCGGACGCTGTCGGCGGCGGCCGAGGCGTTCACGCCGGTGCTCAACCGGCGCTGGGGGCAGGGCCTGTCCACCTCGCTGAAGGCCGGGCTGGCGGCCGTGCCGGAGCGGTACGACGGGGTCGTGGTGACCCTGGTCGACCAGCCGCGCGTCGAGGCCGAGGCGGTGCGGCGGCTCATCGCCGCCGCGGCGGAGGGCACGGCGATCGCGGTCGCCGTCTACGACGGCGGGCGCGGGCACCCGATGTACTTCGCCCGCGAGCACCTGGGCGCCATCGCCGACGGCGCCGCCGGGAACCGGGGGGCGCGCGACTACCTCGCCGAGAACCCGGGGCTGGTCCGCGAGGTCCCCTGCCCGGGCGATCCGCTGGGCGTCGACGCCCCGGCCGGCCTCGCCGCGCTCGGAAGCCCGGCGGGGACGCCGCGGCCGGCGGGGCTCGCCTGAGCCCGCGCAGGGGCGCCTGAGCGCCCCCTAGGGCCGGGCCGCACTGCTGCCAGCGTCGTCAGCGGTGCGCCCCAAGCGGTTCAGGAGGCGAACCAGAGGTCGATCTCGCGCTTGGCCGACTCCTCGGAGTCGGAGGCGTGGATGAGGTTCTGCTGGTTCGACACCGAGAAGTCGCCGCGGATCGTCCCGGGCTCGGCCTTGCGGCCGTCGGTGGCGCCGGCGAGCTTGCGCACCACCGGGATCGCCTCGTCGCCGGAGGCCACCAGGCTCACCAGGGGGCCCGAGGTCATGAAGGCCTTCAGGCCCTCGTAGTACTCGCGGCCCACGTGCTCGGCGTAGTGGGCGTCCGAGAGCGCGGCGTCCATCGTCCGCAGGCGCAGCTGGTCGATGCGCAGCCCCTTGCGTTCCAGGCGGGCCAGGACCTCGCCGACGAGCCCGCGCCGGACGGCGTCGGGTTTGATCAGCACGAGCGTGCGCTGCTGGGCCACGGAGAACTCCTCGAAAGCGACTGTCGGATAAGTGGCTGTCATCCTAAGCGATGTTGTGCCCGTTGCCTCACCCACGTACGATTCACGTTGAAACCCGGTTTCCCAGTTGTGGATGAGGTGTCCCAGATGCCCCCCAGGCAACCACCGCGGCCCGCCCCACGGCCTTCCAAGGCGCCCAGCAGAGGCGGCGCGAAAGGCGGGGCCGCCCGAGGCGGGGCGAAAGGCGCCGCCAAGGGCGGTGCGAAGGGCGGCGCCAAGGCGGGCGGCGTCCGCAAGGCCGCGCCCGCGAAGGCGGCGCCCCGGGGCGCGCGCCAGCCCGCGGGCCGGGGGGCCACCGCCGAGCAGCTGCGCCAGCAGCGGCTCATGATGGACCAGCAGCGGCGCCAGCGCGAGGCCCGGTGGTGGGCGATCAACCAGCACGCCATGAAGGACCTGCACTCGCGGCAGCACCACGCGGCCGGGGGCGAGGCGATCGGGACGATCCTCAACGCCGACCGGCGGATGCGCTGGCGGACCTCGCGCGCGATCGGCGCGATCACTTTACTGATCCTGGCGTTCTTCTTCACCTCGATGTCCATCGGCGCGCAGAACCTGGGCATCGCCGTGCTCGCGTTCCTGTGCCTGGCCGGGTGCATCGCGTTCTTCACCGTGGAGCACTCGGCGCGGCGCTTCCCGCAGCCGGTCCCGGCGCCGCCGATCATCGGGCAGCACCGGCTCGAGGACCTCATCGTCGAGGACGACCCGCCGCGGCCCCCGGCCGCGAAGGACCGGGCGCCGGGCACGATCGACGCGCTCGACGACATGTTCGAGGCTCCGCCGCGGCCGGAGGCGGGACCCGCGGCGAGGCCCGCGGCCGCGCCTGTGCCTGCGCCGGAACCGGAGACGGCGCCGAAGGCCGCTGAGCCCCCCGCCCCGCCCGGGCCCGCCGCGCAGGCGGCCGAACCGGCGGGTCCGACGCCCGAACCGGCGGCGGGCGAGCCCGTCGAGCCGTCGCCCCCCGAGGCGCCGCGGGCGGCCGCCGCGGCGATGCCCGCGCCCGTGATCGTCACCGAACCGGTGCGGCCCCTCGCCGAGCCGGCCGATCCCCCGCCCGCAGCGTTCACGCTGCCGACCGAGCAGGTCGGCGGTGCGGAGGCGCCCCCGGCCGGGGACGCGCCCGCCAAGGGGCCCATCGCCGAAGCCGTCACCCGGCTCAAGGCGCCCTCGCCGCCGCGCCAGCGCGACTCGTCCGAGGGCCGGGGCACCGCCGCCGACCTCGCGGCGATGCTCCTGTCGGAGGAGCGGCTCGGGGGCACCGACGTCACCGACGTCGCGGCCACGCTCATCGTCGCCGACCTCCAGCGGTCCGTCGAGTTCTACACGGACGCCCTGGGCCTCCAGGTCGCCGACCGGACCGAGGAGGCCGCCGTGCTCGACGCCGGGTTCGGGAAGATCCTGCTGTGGGAGCGGCCCGACGCGCCCCCGGGCGAGACCGGCGTCATGCATCTGACCTTCGAGGTCGGCGACATCGACGCGACGTTCGCGGAGATGAACGAGGCCGGCGTCGAGTTCCTGCACCTGCCGCGCACCGCGCTGCTGGGGAAGAACTACCAGATGCGGGCCGCGGCCTTCCGCGACCCGGACGGGCACGGCCTGGCCATCACCGAGCACCGGGAGCGCGAGTAGCGGACGCCGTTCCCGCCGAAGGAGAGTGACGCCCGATGCTGATCGTCGGCGAGATCCACACGGGGCTGCTGCCGCACTCGCGCCCGCTCACGCCCGAGGAGGCCCGCGCGGCCCTGTCGCTCGCGGTGGGCGAGACCGTCGTGCAGTGGGCCAGGCCCGTCCCGCACACCGCGTCGCCGACGCTCCTGCACGGCGTCGACTGCCGGCTCCCGCTGGGGCCCAAGCCGGGGAACCGGCACGCCGTCGAGCAGGCCGGCGGGGCGGTGCGGGCCGTGGGCACCGTGTGCTCGCGGGCGGTGCTCACCGGCGGCCACCTGCTCCAGGGCTCGTCGTGGACGGCGGTGTCGCCGCCGCGGCAGCCGCGCCGGATGCCCTGGTCGTACTACCTGGCGCACCCCGGGACGCTGGAGACGATCGGGAGTTTCGACGCCCGGCGCCTCGCCGAGGGGTACCTGGTGGCCGAGCACCGGCGCGACCGGTCGGGGCTGCTGGACGCGGCCGCGATCGCGCGGCACTCGATCACCGACGTCCTCTCCCGTTCCGTGCTCGACCAGCGGCCCCCGATCAAGACGGGGTCGACCCGGCTGCGGTGGGCCGCGATCGCCGATCCCGGTGCGGGCAAGGCGGTCGCGTTCCGGCTGGTCGGGACCGACCGGCGGCGCATGAGCATGGTGACCGGGGCGATCGAGCCCGAGCACGTGGCGGCCGCGGCCGAGGACCTGGCCGTCCACGACTGGCTGCTCAGCGCGGTGGCGGCCCGGATCGCCCTGGCGAAGATCGGCGAGGACCCGCGGCACACGCTGCGGACCCTGCGGCCCGTCGTCGACCACCTGCTGCACCTGTGGGCGGCGGGGGCGCGCACCGCGCGGGACCTGGAGTTCATGTGGGACTCGCTGGAGCGGCGGCCGGGCCTGACCGGGCAGTGGCGCAGCATGACCGAGCGGGTCCGCTCGCAGATCGACTACGGCGCGGCCGACATCGCCGCGCAGATGCTCGACATGATGGAGCGGCGCCAGCGGCAGGCCGGCGGCACCGGCGACCCGTACTACCGCTAAAGGGGCCCTTGGAAGATGTAGGTGAGCCGGTCGACGAGCTCGTCCGGGAGGGCCGCGCCCTCGCGGGCGGCGGACTTGCGGATCGACTCGACCGCCCCCGCGTCGGGGCGGACGGCCCCGCAGATGACGCGGACGGCGTGCTCGACCTCGAGGAAGTCCACCGACAGGACCGAGACGGTCCGGTAGGCCGGGAACGGGAACGCGTCGGCCTTCAGCTGGAGGATCGGCGGCATGGCCGCCCACGTCTCGGGGAAGCGGGCCGAGCGCGCCCGGTCGGGGTCGTGGCCGTGCTCGACGGGCACGACCGCGTCGACCGGTTCGGGCACCCCGATGCGGCGGCCCTGGTCGCGCAGGACGCCCAGGCGCAGCAGCTGCCAGACCGAGGCGAGCATCGGGCAGGACCAGCGCCGGCCCTGCTCGGTGTCGTTCCACAGTTCGACGTCGAGGAACACCGAGTGCTCGCGGCGGGCGTTCTGGCTCGGCGGGACCCACTGGTCGGCGGCGCCCATGGCGACGCGCTTGGGCTTGGGGCTGGGGACGCCGTTGCACAGCCAGCCCGAGCGCGCCACGGGCGGGCGGGAGCCGTTGGTCCCCGGGGGCGGTTCGAACACGATCCGGTCGGCGACCAGGCCGGCCAGGTCGAGGCCGCCCATCCGGGCGCACGCGGACTCGCGGGCGAGGTAGTCGATGCGCAGCCCCGCGTCGGCGGCGGCCTCGGTGACCACGGCGATGAGCTTCTCGGGCGAGGGCAGGTCCTGGTGGAAGTAGTCGTCGACGAGGTAGCAGGTGCTGACGCGGGGCGTGCGGCCGCCGAGGCGCCGGGTCAGGGCCTCGGTGGTGCCGTGGACCCAGGCCGCGGCCGAGGCCATCTCCTCCTTGAGGGCGTCGGGCCGGGCCAGGTCGTCGGCGTAGAGGTGCCCCACCTCGATCGACAGGTGGGACATGCCGAAGCGTTCGGTGCGCTGCTTGGCGCTGGTCTCCTCGTACGTCATTCGATCCCCCGGGCGAGGGCCTCCAGGCCCGGCGCGAACAGCTCCTCGGCGGAGCGCGCGGCCAGTTCCGAGAAGGCCTTGACGGTCTCGTGGTTGGCGATGTCGAGGGTGACGGTGTCGGCGTCGGTGAGGATCTGCTCGCGCCACTGGAGCACGGGGTCGAGGGGGACCGAGCCGAGCAGGTTCATGCGCCCGAGCTTGAGGCGCGCGGCCATCTGGTGCAGGTCGGCGTCGATCTTGCGCAGCCAGCGGACCTGGGTGGGCTTGAGGCCGGAGAGGTCGGCGCCGTCGGGGTCGACGACCGCGGTGCGCACGTAGCGGATCGAGGCCAGGAGCTTGCGCTGGTACTCGTCGCCGAGGCCCTTGCTGGTCTCGACCAGGCCGCGTTCGCCGTAGACGAGCGAGTGGGCGGCGAGCACGTGCTGCTTGGTCCAGCGGTGGTAGACGATCCAGCGCCACGGCAGGTTCGCCAGCTCGGGGCGGGCGGTGGCGGCCATGACCATCTCGGTGGCGTGGGAGCGGCCCGCGCTGAGGTCGACGATGACGAGGTCGAACTCGCGCGAGAGCTCCTGGAGGAGGTCGACGCAGCGGTCGACGGTGGTGTCGTCGCCGGGGAACTCCGAGCCGTCGGCGTCCCCGGGGCACAGGACGAGCTCGCCCGCGCCGTCGGGCCGCGCCTGGAGCTCGGTGCGGTCGCTCTCGGCCCACACCGAGTGGCGCTCGGGCTCGGAGGCGAGGTCCTGGAGGTACTCGTGGATGCCGTTGCCGTGGGTGCCGTGGGCGAGGTCGTCGATGGCGAAGATCGCGCCGGCCGTGGGCGAACCGAAGTCGAAGTCCACATAGCACACGTTGTGGCCCTGGAGGGCGCGGCGGAAGGCCAGGTTGCACGAGGAGACCGAGCGGCCCGTGCCCCCCTTGTCCGAGGTCGCGAACAGCAGCATCGTCACACTCCGGTCTCGGCGTCGCGGCCGGCCGCGATGAGCCGGTCCAGGTCGATGAGGGCCTTGACGCCGAGCGCGAAGGCGGTGCCGGGGCGCTCGTCGACGACGTCCTTGGCGTGGCGGATGGTCAGGCCGACCGAGCGGATCTCCTGCGCCAGGGCGGGGCCGGCGTTCGCCGAGCCGCGCAGCAGCTCCTGGTCGTAGACGTGCTCGGCCTCGACGAGGAGTTCGTGCGCGAGGTCCTCCAGGGGCCGCGAGCGGGCCGGTTCGGAGGTCGCGAACTGGGCGGCGAGCACCATCGCCTCGACCACGCGGATGGTGAAGTGCCAGGAGGGGGCGTCGAACCGGTTGGGGAGCTCGGTGAAGACCTGCTGCGGCTGGTCCCACAGGCGCGCGGCCCGCCCCTCGCGCAGGCGCCGGCGCGCCAGGTGGTCCCACACTTGGTCGGCCACTTCGAGCAGTTCGGCGCGGGCCTCGATGGTGACCAGGAGGCCGGCGGCGTGGTAGAGGCGCTTGAGCAGCAGCGGCGCGAAGTCGACCATGTTCCAGATCATGGCCGGGCCGTCGAGCTTCTCGATGCCGGCCAGTTCGGCCCTGACGCCCGGGAAGTGCATCTCGATGGCGCGGTCGCGCCTGAGGGGGCGGCGGGTGATGCGGCCGCGGTTGGCGAGCTCGGTGAGGACCTCGCCGAGGCGGATGAGGTCGTCGTCGCCGCCGCGGGAGGCGCCGAACGTGTCGGTGGCGACGGCGCAGACCAGCAGCGAGTAGTAGTCGTACTCCAGGCCGTCGGTGGTGCGCCAGGGGACGTCCTCGAGGGGCCATTTGGAGCCGCCGCCGAAGGAGGCGACCATGGCCCAGTAGCGGCGGGTGACGTCCATGCGCAGCTGGAGGGATTGCGCGAGGCGCTGCTCCTCCTCGGTGAGGAGGTTGCGGCGCATGACCCGCGGCGAGAAGAGGGTGGCGATGGCCTCCAGGGCGACCACGGTGAAGTACAGGTAGGGGGCGTCCTCGGCGCGGCCGGTGCGCTGGGTGGAGGTGTCGGAGACGTCGAGGATGTCCGGGGCGTCCTCGACGACGGACCAGGACCAGCCGATCTCGAACAGCTTCGTGGGGGCCGCGACGCCCGCGTGGCCTCCCGAGCCGACGGTGATGTTGCGCAGGGACGCGATGATCTCCTCGGAGGCGTCGCGGAAGCGGCGCACGATCTTGCGGTCGGGCTGGCCGTCGACGTTGATGAGGGCGATGAGCTGGCGCCCGAAGTCGTCGTCGGCGTCGAAGGTGGACACCGCGAAGGACCGCAGCAGGCCGGTGATCGCGCCCAGGAGGCGGCGGTGGACGGCCTTCTCGACCTTCGTGAACTCGTCGGCGAGGTCGTCGCGGGACATGCGGTCGACGGTGGGGGCGAAGTCGGACAGGAAGGTGAGGGACGCGAGGCACAGCGGGATCGCGAGCGCGAAGCCCTCGGTGACGTCGATGGCGCGCTGCTCGGGGTTGGCCTGCCGGGTGCGGTCGACCCGGTGCATGTTGGAGCCGCCGGAGTAGACGGGCACGCCCGCGTCGTCGACGTGGCGCTCCATGTACTCCTTGACGAAGCGCATGATGCGGATGGGGATCTCGACGGCGTCGCCGAGGCCGCCGAGGGCGTCGAGCACGGGGTCGCTGGTGGCGTCGGGGTCGGCGTAGTTGAGCTCGACGAGCTCCTGGGCCGGGTAGAGCAGGCACAGCAGCTGCTGGGCGTCGCCGACGGCGTCGGAGTCGTTGCGCCCGCCCCAGTGCCACTCCTTGTGCCTGCCGCCGTCCTCGGCGGGCCGCCAGCTGTAGGCGACCTGCGCCTTCCAGATGTCGAGGAGCTGTTGCCGAGGCTGCATCTTCACAGGGGACCACCGCCGAGGGCTCGCAGGACCGAATCGGACCACTTCACTATGGCATGTCGATGCGACGCAAACGGACTCGCAGAACGCGTGTTGTCGGCTACCCGACAGGAGACGGGGGTACGCGAGGGGGTCTCGCGGCGTCCTATGAGCAGGGACGGCAAACCGGGCGAACCGGTCCCCTTGAAGGCGCGAGGAGTCGGCATGGTCGAGATGGTACTGGCGGGCGTGATCATCGGCGCCGTGTCGGCCGCCGCCGCGGTCTCCGGCCTCCAGGACCGGCGCCGCCGCAGGGCGGAGCGGCGCGGGACCGAGGCCCCGGTCTTCGGCGAGCCGATCCCGAGCGGATGGGCGCACACGGCCCGCGGCGACGGGCGCGGCCGCGCCGAAGGCGGACGCTAGGCCTTCAGTTCATAGACGCTGCACGGGACCCCGACGCCCGGCACCACGGTCTCCCGCTCCAGGGACATGCCGAGCTTCTCGGCCACGCGGATCGAGGCGGCGTTCTCGGCGTGGATGCACGAGACCACGCGGTCGAGCCCGAGGTCCCCGAAGGCGAAGCCGGCCACGGCCCGCGCCGCCTCGGGCGCGTAGCCGCGGCCCCACCGGTCGCGCCTGACGCGCCAACCGAGCTCGGTGGCGGGCAGGATCTCCGGCAGGAAGGACGGGACCGCCAGCGCGGCCCAGCCCACGAAGGCGCCCGTCGCCGACTCGACGGCGGCGAAGACGCCCCAGCCGTGCTCGTCCCAGTGCGCCGCGGCCTTCGCCGTGCGCGCCTCGGTCTCCTCGGGGGTCAGCGGGCGGCCGTTCCCGATGTAGCGCATGACCTCCGGGTCGGCGTTGATCGCGGCGAGCGCCTCGGCGTCGGCGACCGCCAAGGGGCGCAGCAGGAGCCGCTCGGTCCGCAGTTCCACGCTCATCGCCTCGGCGGCTTCCCGAGCTGGATCTTCACGGACCAGCAGTAGGCCCACACCAGCGCGAACACGATCCCGGCCACGCCCAGGGCCCAGTGGATCGGCCAGCACGCGATCAGCGCGGCCTGGAGCACCGCGCCCGCGGGCCACACCCAGGGGCGCCGCGACATCCCGGCGAGCAGGACGCACGCGGCCGTCAGGACCAGGATCGCCACGGTCGCGAACCCGCTGTCCTCCAGCAGGATCCGCATCGGGACGATCCCCAGCAGCAGTGCCAGCGCCTCGAAGCTCAGCGCCATCGCCGCGAGGCCGCGGGCGGCGCGGGCCGGGTCGCGCAGGCCCGAGCGGGCCGGGTCCGGCTCGGTCCAGGGCGCCTCGGCCTCTTCGGGCTCCTCGGGGTGCTCGTGCTCAGCCACGGCGACGGCCCACCAGGACCTTGCGGGCGTCGGCGACGGTGAAGACCGAGCCGGTGACCAGGACGCCGCCGCCGGACTCGTACACGTCGTCGGCCTCCTCGGCCAGCTCGATGCCGCGGGCGATCGCGTCGGCCAGGTGCGGGATGACGACGACGCGCTCCTCGCCGAAGACCTCCCGGGCGAGCTTCGCGAGCGTCGCCGCGGGCATCGCCCGGTCCGAGGAGGACTTCGTGACGACGACCTCGTCGAGCAGCGGCTCGAGGAGCTCGAGCATGTGCTCGGTCTCCTTGTCCGCGAGCATCCCGACGACGCCGACGAGCTTGCGGAAGTTGAACTCCTCCTCGACGGCCTTGGCCATGGCCTCCATGCCCGCGGGGTTGTGGGCGGCGTCGAGGATGACCGCGGGGGCCGTGCGCACCACCTCGAGGCGGCCCGGGGACGTGAAGTCCGCGAACGCCTCCCCCACGACCTCGGCGTCGAGGGCCTTCGGCTCGCCGGCGCCGAGCAGGACCTCGACGGCGGCCAGCGCCAGGGCCGCGTTGTGCGCCTGGTACTCGCCGTGCAGCGGCAGGAACAGGTCCTGGTAGCGGGCGGCGCGGGTCTCGACCGTGATGAGCTGGCCGCCGACGGCGACCTCGCGGGCGGTGACCTCGAAGCCGCGGCCCTCGGGGACGAGCTTCGCGCCGACGGCGTTGGCGCGGCGCAGCAGCGGCTCCATCGCCGAGCGCTCCTGCACCGAGGTGACCAGCGTCGACCCCTCGTGGACGATCCCGGCCTTCATCGTCGCGATCTCGGCGAGGGTCTCGCCGAGCCACTTGGTGTGGTCGATGCCGATGGGCGTGATGACCGCGACCTCGGCGCCCAGGACGTTGGTCGAGTCGGTCTCGCCGCCGAGGCCGACCTCCACGACGCCGACGTCGATCGGGGTGTCGGCGAAGGCCCCCATGGCGAGCGCGACGGTCATCTCGAAGTAGGTGAGCGGCTCGGCGGCCTCGCGGTCGACGAGCTCGGCGAGCGGCGCGATCTCGTAATACTGCTGGGCGAGCCCCTCGGGGCTGATCGGCTCGCCGTCGATGCAGACGCGCTCGGTGACGTCGTTGAGGTGCGGCGAGGTGAACATGCCGGTGCGCAGGCCGTGCCCGCGCAGCAGCCGCTCGATCATGCGCGTGGTCGAGGTCTTGCCGTTCGTGCCGGTGACGTGCACGGCGCGGAAGGACCGCTGCGGGTCGCCCATCATGTCCAGCAGCTGCTTGATGCGGTCGAGCGTGAAGTCCCAGCGGGAGAACCCGCGGGACTCGAGAGCCGCTTCGACTTGCGCCAGTTCGGCGTTCACTGTGGTTGTCCCCCATGGTCATCGACGAGACTTGCGGGTCGGTCGCTGATGGTGCGGCGGCCGGGGCCGGCGGGCGGCCCCGGCCCCCGTCACGCGAGCCGTTCGAGCTGCGCGGTGATGCGCGCGATGTCGGCCTCGGCGGTCGCCTTGCGCGCCTTGATCTTCTCGACCACGGCGTCCGGCGCCTTCGCGAGGAACGCCTCGTTGCCGAGCTTCCCGGTCGTCCCGGCCAGCTCCTTCTCGGCGACCTTCAGGGCCTTCTCGAGCCGGGCCCGCTCGGCCGCGACGTCGATGGTCCCGGAGGTGTCCAAGGCGACCGTGACCTGGTCCGAGACGGCCAGCTCGGCGGTCGCCGCGAAGCCCTCGCCCTCGTGCTCGAGCTTCGCGAAGGCGCGGATGAGGCCCTCGATGCCGCCCAGGCCCGCCGCGTCCAGGCCCGTGATGCGCGCGGCCACGGACTGGCCGGGCTTGACGCCCTGGTCCGAGCGGAAGCGCCGCACCTCGGTCACGAGGCGCTGGAGGGCGCCCACGAGCCGCTCGGCCTCGGCGTCCGAGCCGGCGGCCACGGGCCAAGCGGCCACGGTGAGCGAGCCGCCCTGCGCCTCGGTGCCGGTGAGCGTGAGCCACAGCTCCTCGGTCACGAACGGGATCACCGGGTGCAGCAGGCGCAGCAGCTGGTCGAAGACGTGGCCGATGACCCGGCGGGTGTCCTCGGCCCGCCGCCCGCCCTCGGCGAGCACCGGCTTGGTCAGCTCCAGGTACCAGTCGAACACGTCGTCCCACGCGAAGTGGTACAGCGTGTCCATGGCCTTCGCGAACTCGTACTGCTCCAGTCGGGCGTCGACGGCCTCGACGGTGTGCGAGAGCCGAGAGAGGATCCACCGGTCGATCAGCGACGGGTCGGCGGGCAGGTCGCCCTCCACGGTCGCGCCGGACATGAGCGCGAACCGGGTGCCGTTCCACAGCTTGTTGCAGAAGTTCCGGGCGACCTCGGCCAGCTCGATCGAGGCGATGCCGTCCGCGCCCGGGTTCGCGTCGCGCGCGAGCATGAACCGCAGCGCGTCCGCCCCGTACTGGTCGACCACCTCGAGCGGGTCGATGCCGTTCCCCAGGGACTTCGACATCTTCACGCCGTTCTTGTCCCGGAGGAGCCCGTGGAGGACCACCTCCCCGAAGGGCGCCTTGCCCATCGCGTAGGTGCCGAACATCATCATCCGCACCACCCAGAAGAAGATGATGTCCCAGCCGGTGATGAGCGCGGCCGTCGGATAGAACTTCTCCAGCGCCGGCGTCTCCTCCGGCCAGCCGAACGTCGAGAACGGCCACAGGCCCGAGGAGAACCACGTGTCGAGCACGTCGGGGTCCTGCACGTACCCCTCGGGCGCGGTCTCACCCGGGCCCACGCACACCTCTTCGCCGTTCGGGCCGTACCAGATCGGGATGCGGTGGCCCCACCACAGCTGGCGCGAGATGCACCAGTCCAGGAGGTTGTCCACCCACGAGAAGTAGCGCTTCTCCATCTCCGGCGGGTAGATCTTCGTCTCGCCGCTCCGGACGGCGTCCCCGGCCAGCTTCGCGAGGCGCTCGACCTTCACGAACCACTGGAGCGACAGGCGCGGCTCCACCGTGGTGTCGCAGCGCTCGCAGTGGCCCACGGCGTGCGTGTACGGGCGCTTCTCGGCCACGATCCGGCCCTCGGCCCTCAAGGCGGCGGCGATCGCCGAGCGCGCCTCGAACCGGTCGAGGCCCTGGAACGGGCCGTGCGCGGTGATCGCGCCGCGCTCGTCCATGATGAGGATCGACTCCAGGCCGTGCCGCTGGCCGATCGCGAAGTCGTTCGGGTCGTGCGCCGGGGTCACCTTCACCGCGCCGGTCCCGAACGCGGGGTCGACGTGGGCGTCGGCCACGATCGGGATGCGCCGTCCGGTGAACGGCACCTCCACCGTGGTCCCGACCAGGTGCGCGTAGCGCGGGTCGTCGGGGTGGACGGCCACGGCGGTGTCGCCGAGCATCGTCTCCAGGCGGGTCGTGGCCACCACGATCGAGTCCTCGCCGTCGCCGTACCGCATCGACACGAGCTCGCCCGCGTCGTCCTGGTGCTCCACCTCCGCGTCGGAGAGCGCGGTCATGCAGCGCGGGCACCAGTTGATGATGCGCTCGGCGCGGTAGATCATGCCGTCGTCGTACATGCGCTTGAACATCGTCTGCACGGCGTTGGAGAGCCCGTCGTCGAGCGTGAACCGCTCGCGGTCCCAGTCGACGCCGTCGCCGATCTTCTTCATCTGCGAGGAGATGCGCTCGTGGTAGACGTGCTTCCACTCCCACGCCTTCTCCACGAACGCCTCGCGGCCGAGGTCGTGGCGGGACAGGCCCTCCTTGTCGGCGAGCTGGCGCTCCACCACGTTCTGCGTGGAGATGCCGGCGTGGTCGGTGCCGGGCAGGAACAGGGCCTCCTTGCCCCTCATGCGCTCGCGGCGCACCATCCAGTCGATGAGGGTGTGGTTGAGCGCGTGCCCCAGGTGGAGCTGCCCCGTCACGTTGGGCGGGGGGATCACGACCGCGTAGGGCTCGCGGTCGGAGTCGTCGGCAGCCTTGAACCGGCCGTCGGCTACCCACTTCGCGTAGCGTCGCGCCTCTACGTCTACGGGCGCGTACGTCTTCGGAAGCTGGGTCTCCGGGGCCGGCGTCTTCTTCGCTGCGTCTGTCACCGCTCCAGTCTACGAAGCCGCGCGGTGGGAAGGCGACGAGGTTTGGCCGGTGTCGCCGAGGACGCTCCGGGCCGCCGAGGCGACGTCGGTCTCGCCGTCGGCGACGGCCTCGGCGAGCGCCTCGGGGACCTTGTAGCGCTCGCGCAGGGCCGCGTCGACGCGGGCGCGGATCTCCGCGGCGGCCCGCTGCCGGCGCTTGAGGGCGAGGCGGTCGCCCTCGGCGAGCCAGTCGCGGTGCTTGCCGATGGCGGCGACGAGGTCGTCGATGCCCTTGGACTCGGCGGCGACCGTGGTGCAGACGGGCTGGCGCCACTCGCCGGGCTCGCGCCGGACCAGGCTCATCATGGCCTTGAGGTCGCGCACGGCGCCGTCGGCGCCGGGCCGGTCGGCCTTGTTGACGACGTAGACGTCGGCGATCTCCACGACCCCGGCCTTGACGGCCTGGATGCCGTCGCCCATGCCGGGGGCGAGCAGCAGGAGCGTCGTGTCGGCGAGGCTCGCGATCTCCACTTCGGCCTGGCCGACGCCGACGGTCTCGACGACGACCACGTCGAAGCCGAGGCCCTCGAGGAGGCGCACGCCCGCGCCGGTGGTCGCGGCGAGGCCGCCGAGGTGCCCGCGGGTGGCGACCGAGCGGATGTAGACGCCGTCGTCGAGGGCGTGGTCGGCCATGCGGACGCGGTCGCCGAGGATCGCCCCGCCCGAGAACGGGCTCGACGGGTCCACGGCCAGGACGCCCACCCGCAGGCCCGCCTCGCGCCAGGCGGCGATGAGCGCGGACACGAGGGTGGACTTGCCGACGCCGGGCGAGCCGGTGAGGCCGACGATGAGCGCGTCCCCGCCGGTGACCAGGCGGGCGACCTCGGAGGCGTCGATGCCGTTCTCGCCATTGGTCTGGTTCTCGACGGCGGTGAGGAGGCGGGCGGTGGCCCGGCGGTCGCCCGCCCGGGCCGCCGCCACGATGTCGGGCAGCCCCATCAGGCTCCCTTGAGGACGATCGCGTCGCCCTGGCCGCCGCCGCCGCACAGCCCGGCCGCGCCGAGCTGCCCCGGGGCGAGCTGGCGGGCGAGGGTCTGGGCGAGGCGGGCCCCGGAGGCGCCGATCGGGTGGCCGAGGGCGATCGCGCCGCCGTCGGGGTTGACGCGGTCGAGGTCGACGCCGAGGGTCTCGGCCGAGGCGAGGACGACCGCGGCGAAGGCCTCGTTCATCTCCACCACGTCGAGGTCGGACGCGGCCAGACCGGCGAGGCCCAGGGCCTTGGCGATGGCGTTCGCGGGCTGGTCGAGCAGGGAGTTGTCGGGCCCGGCGACGGTGGCGTACGCGAGGATCTCGGCGGTCCAGGCCCAGCCGTTGGCCTCGGCGACGGACTTGCGGGCCAGGACGAGCGCGGAGGCGCCGTCGGAGATCTGGGACGCGCTCGCGGCGGTGATGGTGCCGTTCTCGGTGAAGGCCGGGCGCAGCTGGCCGAGCTTCTCGGGCGTCGAGTCGGGGCGCACGCCCTCGTCGGCGTCGACCAGGCCCTTGCGGGTCTCGACGGGGGTGATCTCCTCGGCGAGGCGGTCGAGCGCCTTGGCGGCCCGGCGGTGCGACTCGGCGGCGAAGACGTCCTGCTGCTCGCGGGTGAGCGAGCGGCCCTTGAGGTGGCGCTCGGTGGACTCGCCCATCGAGATGCCGTCGTAGGCGTCGGTGAGCCCGTCGTGGGCGAGGTGGTCGATGAGGACGGCCTCGCCGTACTTGAAGCCGCGGCGGGAGCCGGGCAGCAGGTGCGGGGCGCGGCTCATGGACTCCATGCCGCCCGCGACGAGCACGTCGGCGGCGCCGCCGCGGATGAGCTGGTCGGCCAGGCCGACCGCGGTGAGCCCGGAGAGGCAGACCTTGTTGACCGACAGCGCGGGGACGCGCATCGGTAGCCCGGCGGCCACGGCGGCCTGGCGGGCGGGGTTCTGGCCGCATCCGGCGGGCAGGACCTGGCCGAGGAGGACCTGCTCCACGAGTTCGGGGCCGATGCCGGCCCGTTCGATCGCGGCTCGGATCGCGGTCCCGGCCAGGTCGGTGGCGGGGATCTCGGCGAGTGCGCCGTTGAAGCGCCCGATGGGTGTCCGGGCGGCGGCGAGGATAACGGTGCTGTCGTTCATGGCGAACCTCCGTTGGTCGATACGCTCGATGTTATGACGTTCACTGAGGGCATCGGATTGCGGCGCATCGATCACGTGGGAATCGCGGTCCCGGACCTGGACGCGGCCCTGGTGTGGTACGAGGGCGCGCTCGGCGGCACGGCGGTGCACCGGGAGGTCAACGAGGCGCAGGGCGTGGTCGAGGTGATGGTCGCGTGGCCGGAGGGCGGGGCGCAGGTGCAGCTGCTCGCGCCGCTCGGCGAGGACTCGCCGATCGCGCGGTTCCTGGGGAAGCAGGGCCCGGGGCTCCAGCAGCTCGCGTTCACCGTCGCGGACGTCGAGGCGGCCGCCGCGGCGCTGCGGGAGCGGGGCGCGCGACTGCTCTACGACGAGGCGCGCCGGGGCACCGCGGGGTCCAAGATCAACTTCGTGCACCCCCGGGACGCGGGGGGCGTCCTGGTCGAACTGGTCGAACCCGCTTAGCGCCCTTGCGGTCGGGGGGCCGCCGGGCGGGCCGGGTGTCGGATACGCGACGCCGTTCGGGTGACGCTCGCACGGAGCGGAAACGGCACTCGAATCGAGATCCGTGTCGTTCCAAGGTTTTCGCCCGATTTGCGGCTAGTGTTACCGGTGGTTTCAGCCCCCACAAACCCCTGACCTTGCTGTCGACATATCCGGTTGCGTCTGCAAGTATTGGTCCATGTCGCAGCAGCCCTCCAGCAGTACCTTTTTCGACAACGACCAATCGGTGCCGGAATTCCCCGTGCAGTTGCGGGGTTACGACCGGCACCAGGTGGATGAATTCATCCAGAAGAACCTCGCCAAGCTGACCCAGACCGAGAGCCAGCGCACCGAGGCCGAGCAGCGGATGACCGACGCCCAGCGTCGTCTGCGCCAGGCCGAGCAGCGGGTCCAGGGCCTCGAGCAGCGCCTCGGGGAGCAGCAGAAGCAGCTCGAGGAGAACTCCCGCCCGACGCTCTCCGGGCTCGGCACCCGGGTCGAGCAGATCCTGCGGCTGGCCGAGGAGCAGGCGAACGAGCACCGCGCGGAGGCCAAGCGCGAGACCGAGGGGATCCTCTCGGCCGCCCGCCTGGAGTCGCGCGAGATCACCGACGCCGCCCGCGGCGAGGCCGGCAACCTGAAGCAGAACGCCGAGCGCGAGGCGAACACGCTGCGCACGCAGGTCGAGCGCGAGGTGGCGGAGCTGCGCACCAACGCCCGCCGCGAGTGCGAGACCCTGCGCGCCGACGCGGAGCGCGAGACCAAGCAGCTGCGCACCGCCACCGGCCACGAGGTCGCCGAGCTCAAGGCGTCCGTCGAGCGCGAGGTCGCGACCCTGCGCGCCACCGCCGACCGCGAGATCACCCAGCTGCGCGCGAAGGCCGCCCGCGAGGCCGAGGAGAAGCGCGCCGAGGCCGCGAAGCTCTTCGCCGAGGCGAAAGAGAAGCGCGACAAGGACCTCCAGGCCCTCGACCTCGAACTCGCCGAGCGCAAGGAGAAGTCCGAGCGCGAGGAGTCCGAGCGCCACACCCGCGCCGTCGCCGAGACCCAGAAGCTCGTCTCCGACGCCGAGAACCGCGCCCGCGACGCCGAGGAGCGCGCCAAGTCCGCCGAGACGCGCGCCGAGGAGAAGCGCTCCGAGGCCGACACCTACGCCGAGGAGACCACGGGCAAGGCCAAGCGGGACGCGCAGAAGCTCGTCTCCGACGCCAAGGCCGAGGCCCAGCGCCTGCTCGCCGACGCGAACTCGGACGCCGAGCGGGTCACGAAGGAGGCCGAGTCCAAGGTGGCCGACCTCACCGCCAAGCGCGACCAGGTCCAGGAGACCCTGCGCAACCTCAGCGGCCTGGTCAGCGGCGCTCTCGGCGGCGCTCTCGGGCAGCAGTCCGACGAGAAGTAGAAAAACCTGACAGACGAGTAAACCTGGCGAATCCGCGTTACCGTCGAAGCCTACGACTAGTGAAGAATGATCGTAGGCGTAGGTCGACGGTGGAGGAACCACAGCTTCGGCCGCGTCCCGTCACATCCGGTCCCTAACCGGCGGTGGCGGGACGCGGCTTACGTGAGGATGAGGGTATGGCGCGTGAAGACAGACTCGATGACTCGGAACTGCTGACCGGCTTCAACGAGGGCGGTCCGATCGAGTATGAGTTCGAGACCGCTCTGCGCGGGTACGACAAGGGACAGGTCAAGCGGTTCCTTCAGCAGATGCAGCTCCAGATGGACACGTTGGCGGGGGAGCGGGCCGAGGCGCTCGCGCAGATCGACCGCCTGGTGGTCCAGATCCAGCAGTTGCAGGCGCAGATCCAGGAGCTGCGGCGCCGCAGCGCCGCGGGCGACAACGCGTCGTACCGCCACTTGGGCGTGCGGATCGAGCACATGCTGACCCTCGCCGAGGAGCAGGCCGAGGAGATCAAGGCCAACGCCCACAACCAGACGCAGCACCTGCACCAGCGCGCCGACCAGCGCCTGCGCGAGGCCGAGGCGCAGATCGAGCAGGCCCGCAAGGACTTCGAGACCACGTTGAAGGCGCGCCGGGCCGCCGCCGAGAAGGCCGAGGTCGACCGGCGCGCGATCATCGACGCCGAGATCAACAAGCGCGCCCGCGAGGCCCAGTCGATGGTGGACCAGGCCAAGGAGCGGGCCGCGGCGCTGGTGGCCGAGGCCGAGCAGGACGCCGAGAGCAAGCGGGCCGCCGCTGACGAGCAGACCCGGCAGCTGGTCGCTCACGTCGAGCGCTTGAGGACCGAGGCGCAGCAGCTCAAGGACGACGCGACCCTCGCCGCCGAGCAGGCGGTCGCCGAGGCCCGCGAGAAGGCCGACCGGATCGCGGCCGAGGCCGAGGCGGAGGCCGAGCGCAAGCGCGCCGAGCACGAGGCGGAGCTGCGGGACCTGCGCACCGAGGCCGTCGAGAACCTCGAGCGGTTCAAGCAGGAGACCGAGACGTTCGCGCAGACCGTGCGGACCGAGGCCGAGAACGAGTCGACCCGGCTGCGCGCCGAGGCCGCCGACAACGCGACCCTCACGCGCACCGAGGCCGTCGACGAGGCCAAGCGGGTCCGCCAGGAGGCCCAGCGCCGGCTGGAGGAGGCCGAGGCCGAGGCCGAGCGGCTGACCGCCGAGACCGCGGCGAAGACCGCGCAGTTGCAGGCGGAGGCCGACGAGGCCGCCCGGACGGCGCGCGAGAACGCCGAGGCCGCCGCGCTGCGCCTGGCCGAGGAGACCGAGCTGGAGACGCAGCGGCTGCGCGAGCAGGCCGCCGACGCGGGCCGCAAGGAGCGCGAGGCGGCCGAGGCCGAGGCCCGCCGGATCGGCGAGGAGGCCGCGGCCGAGACGCAGCGGCTGCGCCAGGAGGCCGCCGCCGAGGCCGAGCGCGTGACCGCCGAGGCCGCCGCCGACGCCGCCCGGCTGCGCGAGGACGCCGACAAGGCCAAGGCCGAGGCCCAGGCCCAGGTCGAGCGGGCCCGCGCCGAGCTGGCCGCGGTCGAGGCCGAGCGCGAGCGGCTCCTGGCCGACGCGAAGACCGAGGCCGCCCGGATCCTGGACCAGGCGAACCTGGAGGCCGAGCGGATCAGGACCGACCGCGACCAGTACGTCTCGGAGGCCGAGAAGAAGGCCGACAACGCCAAGCGCCGCGCCGAGGAGCTCTCCAAGTCCGCCAAGCAGACCGCGCGGCGCGACTCCGAGGCGATCCTGGCGACCGCGCGGGCCCAGGCCAGGAAACTGGTCGAGGAGGCGCGTGCGGGCCGCGAGGCGGACGCCGAGGCGCCCGCGCAGGACGGGTCGGGCAAGTCCTCGAACACCGCCCGCAAGCGGACCCAGAGCGGCGGGAAGCAGAGCAGCGAGGCCACCGAGAAGGTGTCGTCCTCGTAGGCGACAGGACGTCGAGGGCCCGGTGCGCAAGCACCGGGCCCTCGTTCGTGCCGGTCCCGTACGCGCGGGCGGGGCCCGCGGCGCCGAGGCGCCGCGGGCCCCGCCCGCGACCGGTGCGGCCGAGCCCCCGGGGGCCCGGCCGCCTGCGTCTACTGCTTGGCGCCGGCTTCGGCGGGCTCCTTGTCGGAGCCCCCTTCGGCCTTGCGCTTGGCCTCGCCCGAGCCGCCCGGCGTGGTGCCGACCAGCGGCAGGCCGCCGCCGTTGGAGCGCTTCTTGTTCCACACGTCGAACAGGACCGCCGCCAGGACGACCAGGCCGAGGATGACGCTCTGCATGTCCTGGCCGACCGACAGGATCGACATGCCCTGGTTCATGACGCCCATGACCAGACCGCCGATGACGGCGCCGATGATGGTGCCCACGCCGCCGGTGACCGACGCGCCGCCGATGAACGACGAGGCGATGGCGTGGAGCTCGAACATCTCGCCCGCGCCGGGGGCGGCCGACTGGAGGCGGGCGGTCACGATGACGCCCGCGAGGCCGGCCAGCGCGCCCATGTTCACGAACACCCAGAAGCTGGTGGCCTTGGTCTTCACGCCCGACAGGAGCGCGGCCTTCTCGTTGCCGCCGCCCGCGTAGACGTGGCGGCCGAACACGGTCCGGTTGGCGATGAACGAGTACAGCAGCACCAGCGCCAGCAGGATCCAGCCGATGACCGGCAGGCCCTTGTGGGAGTAGAAGACGAACGCGGCGGCCGCGATGACGGCGACGACGAGCACGACCTTGGAGATCCACGCGAGCTGCGAGGACCCGGCGATGCCGGCCTTGAGCTGGCGGGCGCGGCCGCGCACCTGGAACAGGACGTACAGGGCCGCGCCGATGATGCCGGCGACGAGCGTCAGCAGCTTCATGTCGTAGCCGAAGACCTCGTAGCCGGAGGCGAGCTTGTTGTACGTGCCGGAGGTGCCCAGGGTCTCGGCGTCCAGGACCATGATGGTCAGGCCGCGGAAGATGAGCATGCCCGCCAGGGTCACGATGAACGCCGGGATGCGCACGTAGGCGATCCAGAAGCCCTGCCAGACGCCGATGAGGGCGCCGACGGCGATGGCGATGAGGACCGCGAGATACCAGGGCAGGCCCCAGTCGGAGAGGGCGATGGCCGAGACCGCGCCGCAGAACGCGAGGACCGAGCCCACCGACAGGTCGATGTGGCCGTTGACGATCACCAGCATCATGCCGATCGCGAGGATCAGGATGTAGGAGTTCTGGAGGATCACGTTGGTCAGGTTCAGCGGCGTGATGAAGTTCTGGTTCTGCACCGAGACGCTGAGGACCTGGAACAGCAGCATGATGAGCGCCAGGGCGATGATCATGCCGTAGGCGCGCAGGTTGAAGTTGCGCAGGCCCGAGAGCAGGCTCGGGCGCGGCTTGGACTGGACGGTGCTCATTGGCGTAGTTCTTCTCCCCCGGATGCCGTCTCAAGGGTCATGAGGCGCATCAGTTCTTCCTGTGTGGCGTTCTCGCGGTCGACCTGGCCGGTGATGTGACCGGCGCTCATCGCGTAGATGCGGTCGCACATGCCGAGCAGCTCGGGCAGTTCGGAGGAGATCATGAGGACCCCCTTGCCCTGGTCGACCAGCTTGTGGATCAGCTCGTAGATCTCGTACTTGGCGCCGACGTCGATGCCCCGGGTCGGCTCGTCGAGGATGAGCAGCTCGGGTTCGGTGAAGACCCACTTGCCGAGCACGACCTTCTGCTGGTTGCCGCCGGAGAGGTTCCCGGCGAGCGAGTAGACCGACGGGGCCTTGACGCCGAACTCGGTGCGCAGGCGCTCCGAGACCGAGTTGATCCGGTGCTGGTCGACGACCCCGTACTTCGAGAGCTTGTACAGGCCCGGCAGGGTGAAGTTCTCCCGCAGGTCGTACTCGAGGTGCAGGCCGAAGTTCTTGCGGTCCTCGGTGGCGTACGCCAGGCCCGCGCCGATGGCGTCGGGCACGGTGCGCAGGCGCAGCGGCTTGCCGTCGAGCGTGACGGTGCCGGAGATGTCCGTGCCCCAGGAGCGGCCGAAGACGCTCATGGCGAACTCGGTGCGTCCCGCGCCCATGAGGCCCGCGAGGCCGACGATCTCGCCGCGGGCGACGTTGAGGGCGGCGTTGTTGACGATGACGCGCTCACGCTGGTCGGGATGGTGGACGGTCCAGTCCCTGACCTCGAAGAAGGTCGCGCCGATCTTGGGCTCGTGCGGCGGGTAGAGGTGCTCGAGGTCGCGCCCGACCATCGACTTGATGAGCCGGTCCTGGGTGACCTTGTCGCCCTCGGTGCTCAGCGTCTCGATGGTCTGGCCGTCGCGCAGCACCGTGATGTTGTCGGCGACCGACAGCACCTCGCCCAGCTTGTGGGAGATGATGATGCTGGTGACGCCCTCGTCGCGGAGCGCGCGCAGGAGGTCGAGCAGGTTCTCGGAGTCGGTGTCGTTGAGCGCGGCGGTGGGCTCGTCGAGGATCAGGAGCTTGACGTTCTTGGACAGCGCCTTGGCGATCTCGACGAGCTGCTGCTTGCCGACGCCGATCTTCTCGACGAGGGTCTGCGGGTTGTCGTGGAGGCCGACCTGCTTCATGAGCCGGGAGGCCGCGGCGTTGGTCTTGTCCCAGGAGATGAACCCGCCGGACTTGCGCTCGTTGCCCAGGAAGATGTTCTCGGCGATCGACAGTTCGCCGACGAGCGCGAGCTCCTGGTGGATGATGACGACGCCCGAGGCCTCGGAGTCGCGGATGCTGCGGAAGCGGGCGGGCTTGCCCTCGAGCTCGATCTCGCCTTCGAAGTCGCCGTGGGCGTAGACGCCCGACAGGACCTTCATGAGCGTCGACTTGCCGGCGCCGTTCTCGCCGACGAGTGCGTGGATCGTGGCCCGCTCGACCCGCATGTCGACCCCGGACAGCGCGAGCACGCCCGGGAATCGCTTGGTGATCCCCCTCATGCGGAGGATGTCTTCAGACATGACTGGTCCTAAGTGGAATGGACTGATGCTCTGGGGAGAGGTACGGGGGCGCCCCGGTGTCCCGGAGCGCCCCGCGAGGGAGGAGGCGTTGCGGCGGCGCGGACGCTACTGCAGGTCGGCGGCGTCGACGTAGCCGGAGTCGACCACGACCTCCTGGTAGTTGTCGACGTCCACGCTGACCGGGGTCAGCAGGAAGGCCGGGATGACGTGGTCGCCGTTGTCGTAGGTCTCCTCGTCGTTGACCTCGGGCTTCTTGCCGTCGAGCAGGGCCACGACCATCTCCACCGCGGTGGTGGCGAGGTCGCGGGTGTCCTTGAACACCGTCGAGGTCTGGCGACCGGCGATGATGTACTTCAGCGACTCGATCTCGGCGTCCTGGCCGGTCACGACCGGGAGGGTCGTGTAGTTGTTGGACTCCAGCGAGGAGACGATGCCGCGGCTGATGCCGTCGTACGGGGCCAGCACGGCGTGGACCTGCTCGCCCTTGTAGTGGGTCGAGAGCAGGTTGTCCATGCGGTCCTGCGCGATGGCGCCGTCCCAGTTCTCGGTCGCGATCTGCTCCAGCTCGACCTCGCCGGACTTGACGACCAGCTTGCCCTCGGCGATGTAGGGCTCGAGGACCGCCCAGGCGCCATTGAAGAAGTACGGCGTGTTGTTATCGGTCAACGCGCCCGCGAACAGCTCGATGTTGAACGGCCCGGCCTGGTTCTCCAGGTCGAGCGCGGTCACGATGTACTCGCCCTGCAACGTGCCGACCTGGATGTTGTCGAAGCTCGCGTAGTAGTCGACGTTGGGCGTGTCGAGGATCAGGCGGTCGTAGGCGATGACCGGGATGTCGGCCTCTTTGGCCTGGGCCAGCGGGCCGTTGAGCGACTTGTTGTCGATCGCGGCGACCACGAGGGCCGCGACGTTCTGGCTGACCATGGTCTCCAGCTGCGCGACCTGGTCGTCGGGGACGTCGTTCGCGTACTGGAGGGTGACCTTGTAGCCCTCGTCTTCGAACGCCTTCTTGAGGTTGTCGCCGTCGAAGATCCAACGCTCCGAAGTCTTCGTCGGCATCGCGACGCCGATGGTCTTCGCACTGTCGCCGCCGTCTTCGGACGCGCAGGCCGAGGCGGTGAGCGCCACGGCGGCCGCGCCGGCGGTTCCGGCAAGCAGGTGTCGTCGGTTGACGTTCATCTGGTTAGTACTCCTTCGTACCGGGCGATACCGGCGCATGACCGATGTCGCCCTGGGGTCAAGACGGATTCGATAGTTCAACGTTTTTCCACAACCGTCAACAGCGACGGCACCTCGTGTCCGAATCGTTGCTTTTCAAGTTCGTGGAATTCAGACACACTGATCTCTCAGGGCACATCGGATGATCGCCGCCACAACAGAAATGACTAAGAGTACCGGGGTGATCACCCTTTCGTGCCACATCTCTACGGCCGACTACCACTCGGTCGTTCAGATGGGATAGCCTCACATTTAGTGCCAAATCACGACACCGAACAGCTGACCCCCCGAGGAGGTGAGGATGTCGAGCACGACCACCGTCGGACCCGCAGCCGTCCACCGTTTACTGCACCGGGACACGGTGTGCAGCGTCTTCAGCGGCACCGTCACCACCGGCCCCACCGACCTGCTGTGCGTCACCGTCGCCCATGAGCGCGTCGACGGCTCCCGGCGGGAGGTCTTCCTCGAATGGGCCGCGAAGCTCACCGGCCTCGCCGCCCACCCCCACCTGTCCCCCTGCTCCGCCGTAGGCCTCACCGAGAACGGACGTCCCTACCTCGCCGTCGGCACCGCGCGCCGGACCCTGGCCGACCTCCTGGCCGAGCAGGGCCCCATGCCCCCCGGGCAGGTGCGCGCCCTCGGCGTGGCCCTGAGCGACGCCGTCGCCGTCTACCACCGCGCCGGGCTCATCCACGGCGCCATCCAGCCCTCCCACATCCTCGTCGGCTCCGGCCACCACCTCCAGCTCACCGCCTACGACGTCACCGCCCCCGTCCTGGCCGCCCCCCTCCCCCCCTCCCCCTACACCGCCCCCGAGCACCTCGACGCCGCCGTCGCGGGCGAGGTGGCCGCCAGCCCCGCCGGGGACGTCTACGCCCTCGCCACGGCCCTCTACGCGGCCCTGGGGGGCCGGCTCCCGTGGGTGCGGCACGCCCGCGAGGACGCCGCCGACCCGCTCCTGCGCGCCGCCCCCGTCCCCCACGTCCCCGGGGTCGACTCCGAGCTCACCGACACCATCGGCGCCGCCCTCAGCCCCGACCCGCGCCGCCGCCCCACCGCGGACGCCTTCCGGGAGCAGCTCACGCGCCTGCCGCTCGCCGGCCCGGTCGCCCCCGGCCTGCGCCCCGACACCGTCGCCGCCGGGCTCCTCCCCCGCCGCGGCCTGCGGCCCGTGACCGTGGCCGTCTCGACCGAGCTGGCGCCGTACCGGCCCCGCCGCGAGCGCGTGGGCCTGCGCCCGCGGCTGCGCTCCATCGCCACGGCGACCGCCGGCGTGGCGCTCACGGGAGCGCTCCTCGGCGGGGCCGCGCTGGCGACCTACGCGGCGACCAACCCGGAGAGCACCGGGACCGTGTGCACCGACCCGGCCGTGCTGGGCGGGCGGATCAACGAGCAGTTGGACGAGGGCACGATCGTCGAGAGCTGGTGCGCCGACGACGGCGACTACGTGGCGGCCACGGTGGACTACCCGGGCGGCTCCGGCGGCGGCGAGGGCGCGACCGAGCGCCGGGTGTGGCGCATCGAGGGCGAGAACCTCATCGCCGTCACCGACTGCGCCGACACGGCGCTGCCCGCCGCCATCGCCGAGTTCCTCGACTGCGTCTGACGCGATCGCGCCCGAGGCGACCGCGTCTGGTGCGATCGCGCCTGTTGTGATCCCGCTCGGTTCGACCGGGCCCGATGCCGCCCCGGACCCTTCCCCTTCGCCGCTGCCGCAGACATGACCGCCTCCTCATCCTCACCGCGTCCGATGTGCTCCGACGCGGTTCCCATGGTGCAGGGCCGAACCTGAAGCCACGCTGAAGCCGCCTGAAGGCGGCTTCAGGAAAGGCGGAGGCGGCGCCCGGGCCGTCCGCGGACGGGACAGGGCGCCGGGGGTCCGGGAGCCCCCTACTCGCGCTCGGGCTTGGGCAGGAAGCCGCCGAAGGCCGCGACGGTCTTGTTGGCGTAGGCGGAGGTGTCGCCGCGCTCCATCGGCCCGTCCCATGTGGTCGGCAGCGGGGCGTGCCCGGGGAGGATGCGGCCGGTGATGCGGTCCAGGGCCTCTTCGGCCTTGCCGACCCACAGGTGGCCGCCGCCCTCGATCTCCACGACCTCCGCCTGGGGGACGGCGGCGAACCGCCGCTTCGCCTCGGGGTACTGGAGGTAGTCGTCCTGCTCGGGGATGAGCGCGAGCAGGGGCCGGCCGTCCTCGGCCCACCGCGCCAGGTCCTCCTCTTTGGAGTAGCGCAGCGGCGGCGAGAGGAGCACCGCGCCCTCGACGCCCGGCTCGAGGCCGTACTTGAGCGTCAGGTCGGTGCCGAAGGACCAGCCGACCAGCCACACGCGCGGCAGCTCGGCGAACTCGGCGTACTCGACCGCGGCGGCGACGTCGAAGCGCTCGCCCACGCCGTGGTCGAAGGCGCCCTGGCTCCGCCCCTGCTGGGACTCGGTGCCGCGGGTGTTGAACCGCAGCACGGCCGTGTTCGCCAGCGCCGGGAGCCGCCAGGCGGCCTTGCGGAAGATGTGCGAGTCCATCATGCCGCCGTGGGTGGGCAGCGGGTGGACGCAGATGAGGGTCGCCTCGGGCGCGCGGTCGGCGGGCAGGGCGAGTTCGCCGACGAGTTCGAGCCCGTCGGCGGTCTGGAGCGTGAGCGCCTCGCGCCGGGCGGGGAGCATGCTCGCGGATCTGATGACAGCCACGCCGGAATTATCCCCGGAATCCGCGGCCGCCGACACCGCCTGTGGCGCAGCTTGCACCCGGCGGCGAAGGGGCGGGCCCCGCCCCTCGCCTCGTCTGGTGGCCGCTCACCGCCACCGGCCCGGGCGGCGCCGGTCCCTGGCGTTCCAGCACCCGGCGTGCCAGTGGCGGCGGTCGTCGCCGTCGCCGTCGTCGGCCCAGGCCACCACGTGCGGCGTGCCCGGTTGGATCTCCAGGTCGCACCCGGGGCAGCGGTAGGCCTTCGCGGCGTTGGCGCCGGGGATGCGGCGGACGCGGACGGGCCCGTCCGGGCCGTCGATGAGGCTCGGGTCCTGGGCGCCCGAGGTCTGCCGACGGGGTTCGCTCCGGCGGCGGTTCTTGCGCGGCACGGTCCGGCCTCTAGGCGCGGGCGGGGTCGTCCGGCTCGGCGGCCGCCTCGACGGCACCGGCCTCGACGGCACCGGCCTCGACAGTGGCGGCCTCGCGCGCGACGCGTTCGTTCAAGCGCCTGACGTGCTTGTTCATCCCCCGGATGAGGAGGATCGTCACGACGACGAGGAACACGGTCACGAACAGCCCGAGCGGCCCGGCCATCGCCTGGTCGCGGTCCGGCCCGAACTCTTGTGCCAGGATCTCGATACCCACGCGTCAACCGTATCCCGACCGGCGGGGCCCTGCCTGCGAGCCCCGGCGAGGGGGTGTCCGAGCCCATTCGTCCGCTCGCAGGGCGGAAGGCCTCCCCGATACCGGTGTCGTATCGGGGAGGCCGACGGCGCGGCGGCGGGCCGGACAGCGCCCGTCGGGGGCTCGCCGGCAGGCCCTCAGGACTCCTGGAGCGCCGGGAGGCGCCAGTCGACCGGCTCGCCGCCCTGCTCGGCCAGCAGCTCGTTGGCGCGGCTGAACGGCTTGGAGCCGAAGAAGCCGCGGCGGGCGCTCAGCGGCGAGGGGTGCGGGGACTCGATCGCGGGGATCGGGCCGAGCAGGTCCTTGAGCTTGCGCGCGTCGGCGCCCCACAGGATCGCGACGGCGGGGCCGCCGCGGTCGGCGAGGGCCCGGATGGCCTGCTCGGTGACCGCCTCCCAGCCCTTGCCCCGGTGCGAGGCGGGGGTGCCGGGGGCGACGCTGAGGGAGCGGTTGAGCAGCAGGACGCCCTGCTCGGCCCAGGGGGTGAGGTCGCCGTTGGCGGGGAGCGGGTAGCCGAGGTCGTCGCGGTACTCGTTGAAGATGTTGACCAGGCTCTTGGGGAGGGGGCGCACGTCGGGGGCGACGGCGAAGGACAGGCCGATGGCGTGCCCGGGGGTGGGGTAGGGGTCCTGGCCGACGATGATCACCTTGACGTCGTCGAAGGGCTGCTGGAAGGCGCGGAGGATGTGCTCGGCGGCCGGGAGGTACCGGCGCCCCGCGGCGACCTCGCCGCGGAGGAACTCGCCCATCTTGGCGACGTCGTCGGCCACGGGGGCGAGCGCTTTGGCCCAGCCGGGCTCCATCAGTTCTTCAAGCGATTTCTGCATGCCTCAGATGCTAGGACCTTCCACCGACACGAAATATCCCGCGTCGCGCAGTGCCGCAACGATTTCGGTCGCGTGTTCGGAACCGCGGGTCTCGATCGAGAGGTCGACGGCGACCTCGCCGACGGCCAGGCGGGGGTCGCTGCGCTGGTGGTTGACGTCGACGATGTTGCCGCCGTAGGCGCCCACGAGTTGGAGGACCGAGGCGAGGGCGCCGGGCCGGTCGGCGCAGCGCAGGTTGGCGCGCATGAACCGGCCGGAGGCGCCGAGGCCGTGTTCGATGAGGCGCATGAGCAGCAGCGGGTCGATGTTGCCGCCGGAGAGGACGGCGACGGCGGGCGCGTCGTAGCCGACCGAGTAGTTGAGGAGGGCGGCGTAGGCAGTGGCGCCGGCGGGCTCGACGACGAGCTTGTTGCGTTCGAGCAGGGACAGCAGGGCCCGGCTGATGTCCTCCTCGGTGACGGTGACGACCTCGTCCACGAGCGAGGCGACGTGCGCGAAGGGGACGTCGCCGGGGCGTCCGACGGCGATGCCGTCGGCGATGGTCTGCATCTTGTCGAGGCGCACGGGCCTGCCGGCGGCGAGGGAGCCGGGGTAGGCGGCGGCGCCCTCGGCCTGGACGCCGACGATCCTGATGTCGGGCTTGAGCTGCTTCGCGGCGGCGGCGATCCCGGCGATGAGCCCGCCGCCGCCGAGGGAGACGACGATGGCGGAGGCCTCGGGCAGCTGCTCGAGGACCTCCAGGGCGATGGTGCCCTGGCCGGCGACGATGTCGCGGTGGTCGAAGGGGTGGATGAGGGTCGCGCCGGTCTTCTCGGCGAAGCGGTGGGCCGATTCGAGGGCGTCGTCCACGGTGAGGCCGCCGAGGACGACCTCGGCGCCGTAGCCCTTGGTGGCGGCGACCTTGGGGAGGGGGGCGGACTCGGGCATGAAGACGGTGGAGCGGATGCCGAGGGTGGAGGCGGCGAGGGCGACCCCCTGGGCGTGGTTGCCGGCGGAGGCGGCGACGACGCCGTGCGCGCGTTCGGCCCCGCTCAGGCGCGAGACGCGCATGTAGGCGCCGCGGATCTTGAACGAGCCCGCGCGCTGGAGGTTCTCGCATTTGAGGTGGACCCCGTCGAGGAGGGGGTCGCGCGAGGGTTCGAGGGGGGTGCGGCGCACGATCCCGTCGAGTTCGGCGGCCGCGGCCCGGACGTCGGAAAGTGTCACCAGCTCCGTCACGCCTCGATCGTAGTGCCCGCCCCGGCCGGGCGCGCAATGTGACGGCGGCGACCGCGGCGGGCGGTCCGGGCCTTACGGCGGAATGGTCGGAAAACGATTGCAGGGACCGATATGCCGACCTTGGACCCCCCTGGGCGTCACGTCTGCGACGCCCGAAACCGCAGGTCGCACCAAGGGTGCACTGCCGTTCACTTCACGCGACGTCCGGTGACCCCCGTTACTGAGTGGGACCGGAAGGCTTAAGCTACGAACAGTCATTCCTTAACCATGGCGAAGCCTGCGAGCCATGAGTGAGCAATAGCCCGCTCCCCTCACGACCGAACCATCCATCCCCCGAACCCCTGGAGTCAACGGTGACTGCTGTCACGCTGAAGAACGTCTCGAAGGTGTTCCCCGGCGATACCCTGGCCGTGGACTCCTTGAGCATGGAGGTCAACCACGGCGAGTTCCTCGTCCTCCTGGGCCCCTCCGGCTGCGGGAAGTCCACCGTGCTGCGCATGGTCGCGGGGCTCGAGACGCCCTCGGACGGCGAGATCCTCCTGGACGGCGAGTACGCCAACGACCTGCCCCCGCGCGAGCGCAACGCGGCCATGATCTTCCAGACCTTCGCCCTCTACCCGCACATGTCCGTCGGCGACAACATCGGGTTCCCGCTCAAGCTCGGCAAGCACAACGGCGCCCAGTCCGTGCCCGAGGCCGTCGGCGACATGGCCGGCGCCCTGGGCATCTCCGACCTGGTCGACCGCAAGCCGAGCCAGCTCTCCGGCGGCCAGCAGCAGCGCGTCGCCATGGGCCGCGCCCTGGTGCGGCGCCCGAAGCTGTTCCTCATGGACGAGCCGCTGTCGAACCTCGACGTGGGCCTGCGCGCCGAGCTGCGCACCGAGATCTCCTCGCTGGTGCGCCGCCACGACGCGACGACGCTGTACGTCACGCACGACCAGACCGAGGCGCTGACGATGGCCGACCGGGTCGCGGTGATGCGCAAGGGCATCCTCCAGGACGTGGGCACCCCCGACGAGGTGTACGAGCGCCCCGCGACGATGTACGTGGCCGCCTTCCTGGGGACGCCGCGCATGAACCTGCTCGAGGCGCGCGTGAACGTGTTCCTCGACCGCTACGTGGCCCTGGACTTCGGGGAGCAGGAGCTGCGGCTGCCGTGGCACGACCTGCGCGGCCGGGCCGTGGCGCGCTACCACGGCGAGAACATCGTGGTGGGGATGCGGGCCGAGGCGCTCGCGCCGGTGGCCGACGGCCACCCGGGCCAGTCGATCCAGGGCCGGGTGCGCTTCTACGAGCACCACGGCCACGAGACGCTCGTGTTCCTCGACATCGGCGCGACCGCGGTGGTGCCCGACGGCATCGGCGACAAGCCGGACCTGGCCCGGGGCGGTTCGAAGCCGCGCCGCCGCCTGGGCGGGCTGTTCTCGGGCTTCGGGCAGGCCGCCGTGGAGCAGCGGGAGACCGACACCGGCCCGATCCGCAAGCCCGCGGACCTGGTGTTCCGGCTGCCTCCGCACATCCCGGTCTCGGCCGGGCAGCCGATCACCGTGGCCGTGCACATGGACGCGCTGCACTACTTCGACAAGTACGGCAAGCGCATCGACGTCGGCTGGACCTCCCGGGCGTAGGAGACGCGAAACGCCGCGGAACCCCGTGCGGGCCCCGCGGCGTCGTGGTGCGCGTCAGCCGAGGAACTTCTCGGTGTCGACGATCTTGACCGACAGCTCGGCGCCCTTGGGGGTCTTGTAGGAGACGGTGTCGCCGACCTTGGAGCCCAGGATGGCCTCGCCCAGCGCGGAGTCGGGGCTGTAGACGGTGAGGTCGGTGGTGGCGCCGATCTCGCGGGAGCCCAGCAGGAACTTCTCGGTGTCGTCGGGGTCGCCGTCGAAGGCGATGGTGACGACGGTGCCGATCTGGATCTGGTCGCTCTCCTTGGCCTCGCCCACCTTCGCGTTGCGCAGCAGGTCCTCGAGCTGGCGGATGCGGCCCTCCTGCTTGCCCTGCTCGTCGCGCGCGGCGTGGTAGCCGCCGTTCTCCTTGAGGTCGCCCTCCTCGCGGCGGGCGTTGATCTCGGCGGCCATCAGCGGACGGTTCGCGATGAGCTCGTCCAGCTCGCCCTTGAGGCGGTCGTAGGCCTCCTGGGTCAGCCAAGTGCCCTGGTTAGCGTCGGTAGCCATGTTTCTGATTCCTCCGAATAGTGCGATCCGTGCGGTGAGGTCCTGCCTCGGTGTTCAAGTCGGTGCGCCGTCGCGCGGCGGGTCCGGGATAGCGAAAGGCCCGCCGACCGGGATGCGGTGCGACGGGCCGAAAGTCGATGTTCAGTCCGTCTGCCAACACCTCAGGATCTCGCCGGTGTTGGCCTCCCCCTCCACGGCGAGGGTGTAGGTCATCTCCACATGGGTGGAGGCGTCCGCCGGGACGGCGACCTCGGCGTAGCCGATCTCGGCCCCGGCCAGGTCGCGCGACCGGACGGCGCACGTGGCGCCCTCGCCGGCCGGCTTGTAGACCTCGAAGGTGATGTCGACCTGCCCCGCGACGCTGTCGTCGTAGCCGAGCAGCCGCTCGGAGACCTCGTTCTGGCCGTACAGTTCGGAGAGTCGCCAGGCCGCGAAGAGCCCGGCGGCGACGACGCCGACGGTGAGCACCGCGGTGACCGCGGGGCGGCGGCGCCTCGGGGCGCGGCGGCGGCCGTAGCGGCCCTCGGGGAAGGTCACGCCGGCCACGTCCGGAGCGGGCGGCGTCAGCGCGCGCCCGTCCGTGGTCTGCGTCTCAGTCATTGCGTCGCTTTCCGTGTGCGATCAGCGGTTTCACCGCAGTGAGCCCTGGTTCGGCGAAGAACCGGGAAGTAATGATTATCGAGTATCGTTGCACAGAATGCCAGAGCCGACAACTCTCGCGGTGCGCGAGTCGGCTCCAGTGCCGCAGAGCCTTCCGTTTCACTCGCCAGTGAGGTCGACCCACGTGTCCAACCAGAGCAAGCTGCGCTTGATGTGCGTCCACGCCCACCCCGACGACGAGTCCAGCAAGGGCGCGGGGATGATGGCCCGCTACGTGCGCGAGGGCGTCGAGGTCCTCGTCGTCACCTGCACCGGGGGCGAGCGCGGCGACGTGCTCAACCCCAAGATGGACCGCCCCGAGGTGCAGGCGGACCTGCCGCGCATCCGCAGCGAGGAGATGGCCCGGGCGCGCGAGATCCTCGGCGTCGAGCAGCACTGGCTGGGCTTCGTCGACTCCGGGCTGCCCGACGGCTGGCTGCCCGACTCGGGGATCGCGCTGCCGGAGGACGCGTTCTACCTGGTGCCCCTCGAGGAGGCGGCCGCGCCGCTGGTGGAGGTCATCCGGTCGTTCAAGCCGCACGTGGTCACCACGTACGACGAGGAGGGCGGGTACCCGCACCCCGACCACGTCAAGACCCACGAGGTGTCGGTCGAGGCCTTCGCGGCCGCGGGCGACCCCGACCGGTACCCGGGCCTGGGCGAGCCGTGGCAGCCGCTGAAGCTGTACTACAACCACGGGTTCGGCAAGGCCCGCATCGAGGCCCTGCACTACGCGATGGTCGACGCCGGCCTCGACTCGCCGTACCGGGAGTGGATGGACGCGGGCGACTGGACGCGCGACAAGAGCGAGCGCGTGACGACCCGCATCGAGTGCGCCGAGTACTTCGACATCCGCGACGCGGCCCTCAAGGCCCACGCGACCCAGGTCGACCCCGACGGGTTCTGGTTCGCGGTGCCGCGCGAGATCCAGCAGAAGTCCTGGCCCACCGAGGACTACGAGCTGGTGGAGTCGCGGATCGAGACGCGCCTGCCGGAGGACGACCTCTTCGCCGGACTGCGTTAGCCGCTGCCGTTCACAAGCGGCGCAACCGACTCGAACACCACCTGGTCCACTTGCGACGATGGCGGCCTTGCCGTATCGTCGGCGTTCGCGCACCCTCAGTGAGGAAACAACTGTCGGGCTCCCGACACCACGCTGTAATTCTTCGGAAAGTGCGAGAACCTTGCTGCAAGCGCGCTCCCGCGGGTTACCGTGCCGGGAGGACCGGGCCGTACCCGGAACTCGAGCGGAGGCGGGCGCAGAACGGAGGCGGAGCCATGGTCAGTCGCGAAACGTCGCCGGCGCGAACCAAGTCGTTCGTCGGCAGTCTCCTCGTCGCCACGCCCGCGCTGCAGGACCCCAACTTCGACCGCACCGTCGTCATCGGCGTCGGGCACGAGTCCGACGGGGTGCTCGGCGTGGTCCTCAACCGCGCCACCGAGCGCCGCGTCGCCCACTACCTCGACCAGTGGGCCGAGCTGGCGGGCGACCCCGCCGTCCTGTTCGAGGGCGGCCCGGTGCAGCCGGACGCCGCGATAGGCCTCGGCTGGAGGAAGGCCGACGCGCCGTTCTCGGACGCGTTCCGGCCGGTGCTCGGGCGCCTGGGCACCCTCGACCTCGCCCGGGACCCCGACGACGTCGGCCCCCTGCTCGAGGGGATGCGGGTCTTCACCGGCTACGCCGGGTGGGCGCCGGGCCAGCTGGAGTCGGAGATCGAGGCGGGCGCCTGGATGGTCTTCGACGCCCTCCCCGCCGACCCGTTCTCGGCGAACCCCGAGGAGCTGTGGTCCATGGTGTGGCGGCGCCAGGGCGGGATGCTCTCGGCGGTCGCGCACTTCCCCGCCGACCCCGCCCTGAACTGATCCGATCCGCGGTCAGGCGCCCCAGGTCGTGAGCTTCTCGGGGTTGCGCATCACCCAGAGGCGCCGCACCCGCCCGCTGCCGACGTCCAGGGCGACGACGGCCGCCGCCCTGCCGGCGCGGTCGCGCGCGACCAGGCCGGGCAGCGCGTTGACCGTGGACCGCTCGAGCGCCATCCCCGGCAGCCGGCGGTGGACCTCGAGGAGGTGGCCGGCGACGCGCTCGGCCCCGCTGATCGGCGCGGTCGCGGCGCTGACCAGCCCGCCGCCGTCGACGACCACGGTCGCCTCCGGATCGAGCAGTGCGACCAGGGCGCCCAGGTCACCGGACTGCCACGCCGCCTTGAACGCCTCCACCACGGGGACGCGGCCCGGGGCGCGCACCGGCCTCGGCGCCTCGCGCACCCGCCGGCGCGCCGACGCGGCCAGTTGGCGGCAGGCGCCGGGCGAGCGCCCCAGGACCTCGCCGATCTCGCCGAACCGGTAGCCGAAGACGTCGTGGAGCACGAACGCGATCCGCTCGGCGGGCGTCATCGTCTCCAGCACGACCATCACCGCCGTCGACAACGACTCGTCGAGCGCCATCCGCTCGGCGGGGTCGGGCCCCCCGGGGACGCCCGCCAGGCTCGTCCACCACGCCGCGGCGGAGACCGGCTCGGGCAGCCACTCGCCGACGTACCGCACCCGGCGGCTCCTCGCCGACCCGAGCACGTCCAGGCAGACGCGGCTGACCGCCGTGACCATCCAGGCCACGGGCGAGGCGATCTCGGCCCGGTGCCCGTCCGGCAGCGCGTACCAGCGGGCGTACGCCTCCTGGACGGCGTCCTCCGCCTCGGCGACCGACCCCAGCAGCCGGTACGCCACGCCCATCAGCAGCGACCGGTCCTCGTCGCCTACGACCACGTGCTGCGCTCCCGTCCGCTCACCGCTCACAACAGTAGTGACGAATCGGCCCGCCCGAATGTGAGGCGGGCGGACCTGACGTTTCCGGGCCCCGTTTCGTCAAGACCCTTGACAGCGCGCACCGAGCGCGCTGCGACGCCGCGAAGGAGTCCCCATGACCGACACGTCCGTCGTGTTCATCAACGTTCTCGAAGTCGAGCCCGGACGGCAGCGGGAGCTCGTCGCCCTGCTCCTCGAAGGCGCCGAGACGGTCGTCCGGCACCGGCCCGGGTACGTGTCCGGCACGATCTACGCCAGCCTCGACGGCACGCGCGTCGTCAACTGCGCCTCATGGCGCGCCCCCGAGGACGCCGCGGCGACGCGGGCCGACCCCGCCGCCGCGGCCTACGCCCGGCGCGCGGCCGCCATGGCCACGGCGGGCCCGGCGGTGTACCGCGTCGCGGCCACGATCGAGTGAGGACCCGCGTCCGCGGGCGACCGCAGGGCGAAGACGCGAAAAGGCGCCGGGAACACATGGTGTTCCCGGCGCCTGGCCGTGGAGCTGCAGGGAATCGAACCCTGGTCCTCCGCTGCATCTGTGAGACTTCTCCGGGTGCAGTCCGCTGTGCCTTTTATCGAGCCCCACCGATCACGCGGACGAGACGGTGTGACGGGCTCTAATCGCCGGAGATCTCGGCCGGACGTCCCAGCGATCAAGACGTCGGCCCAGCATCCTTAATGATGCCGCGAATCCAGAGCGGATGCGCCCCTGGAGCGGCAACTTCACCGTCGCTTAGGCAGCGAGGGCGAAGTCAGTGCGTTTTGCGTTGGCACTTATTGGTTTCCAACATCGGTTTACGAGACGGCGTTGGCTTCCTCGACCCGCTTCCCTCACCTCAACATACGGAGTCGAAACCGATCAGCCCCGAGGTTCGGTGAGTGTTTCACCCTGTTCAGTTGTGCTGTGGAATTCTAACCCAGTCCAACGGCGCCCGGCCACGGGATATTCCCCGCGGCCTCCGGGAGGGGACCGTGGGGCCGCTCACCTGCCGCCGCGCTTGGCGGCGCGGCCCATGGCCCGCTCGATCTCGCGGTCGGACTCGCGCTTGGCGATGGCCTGGCGCTTGTCGTAGTTCTTGCGGCCCCGCGCGAGCCCGAGCTCCATTTTGGCGTAGCCGTTGATGAAGTACACCGACAGCGGGACCAGCGTCAGGCCGGCCTCGTCGAGCTTCACGCCGAGCTTGGCGATCTCCCCGCGGTGCAGCAGGAGCTTGCGGATGCGCCGGGGCGGGTGGTTGGTCCACGTCCCGTAGTCGTACTCGGGGATGTGGAAGTTGTGGACGCGCGCCTCGCCGTTGTGGATCTCGGCGTACGCGTCGACGATGTTCCCCCGGCCCTGGCGCAGGGCCTTGACCTCGGTCCCGGACAGGACCATGCCGGCCTCGTAGGTGTCCAGGATCTCGTAGTCGTGCCGGGCCTTGCGGTTGGTGGTGACCACCGAGCGCTCGGGACCCGAGTGCTTGACCTTCTCCTGCTGCTTCTTGGACACGCAGCAAGCTTAACGATCGAACGGTTGTGCGCCCAAGCCGATTTCCGCCTTCGCCTGCGCCCTCGGCGAACGCGCGCCGGTCCTCAGCGGCACAGGCACGAGGGCAGGTACCCCAGCGGGTCGACCCGCTCCCCGTTCACGCGGACCTCGAAGTGCAGGTGCGGGCCGGTCGAGTCGCCGGTGCTGCCGACCGCGCCGATGGCCTCGTCGCGCTCCACGTGCTCGCCGGAGGAGACCCAGATGCTCGACTGGTGCGCGTAGCACGTGGACAGGCCGCCGCCGTGGCCGATGCACGTGAGCTGGCCGTAGCCGGCGTTCCATCCGGCGTAGACGACCGTGCCGGAGTCGGCGGCGTGGATCGTGGCGCCCGTCCCCGCGGCGAAGTCGGTGCCGCCGTGGAGGCGGGAGGTGCCGTAGATCGGGTGGCGGCGCCAGCCGAAGTCGGAGGACTTCCAGCCGTCCACGGGGACGACGAACCCCGAACCGGAGGAGCCTCCCGAAGAGGAGTTCGAGGGGCCGGTGTCGGCCCGGCGCAGCGCGTCGGCGAGGCGCTCGGACTCGGCCTCGAGCTCGTCGTAGGCCTCCTGCGCCTCGTCGCGGGCGCCCTCGGCGACCGCGAGCGCGGCGGTGCGGTCGTCGATGAGCTGCTCGACGGCGAGCTGCGCGGCCTGGGCCTCGGCGTAGCGGGCCTGCGAGGCGGCGAGCGCCTCGGCGGCGGCGGCCTCGGCGGCCCGCGCCTCGGCCTCGGCGACGGTGGCGGCGTTCTCGGCGTTCGCGGCCTCGCGGCGGGCGAGCGTGACCTCCTCGACGGCGAGGTTCTTCCCCTCCATCATGAACTCGAGGTACGACAGCCCGTCCACGGCCTGCTCGGGCTCGCCCGAGGCGAGGATCGCGTCCACGGTGAGCAGCTCGACGCCGCGGGCGGTCGCGGCGAACATGGAGGCGCGGGCCTCGCGCGCGGCCTCGACCGCGGCGGCGGCGGACTCGTACTCGGCCTCGGCGGCGTCGAGGGCCTCCTGCGCGGCCTCGGCCTCGCGCTCGGCCTGGTCCGCCTCGGCCTCGGCGGCCGCGACGCGGCCCTGCGCGACGTCGACCTCGTGCTCGGCCTCGGGCAGCGCGGCCTCGGTCTCGGCGAGCACCTGGCCGGCGGCCCGGACCTCGTCCGAGGCGTTCTCCAGTTCGGCCGCCATCTCGGCCTTGTCGCGCTCGACGGCATCGAGCTCGGACTGGGAGACCCCGAACGCGGGACTGCCCGCGGTCCCTGCCAGGAGCAGGGCCGCGAGCAGCCATCCGATTCGCCTCATAGGCCCAGAACTTAGTCCATCTGCAACGGACGTTCAGGGCATTCGGGACAACTCCCCCGAATAGGGAGGGTCAGACCTTGATGTTGAACCGCAGGGTGATCCACGCGGTGATCGCGCTGATGACCGCGGAGACGCCGACCAGGATCGGCAGCAGCAGCAGGATCGACTGCATGCTGATCGGCGGCATCAGACTGAACAGGTTCTCGAACTGGCCGTCGATGACCAGGAACTTCGCGGCGACGAGCGTCGCGAACGCGAAGATCGCGCCGATGACGCCGGCGAAGACCGCCTCCAGCACGAACGGGGCCTGGACGAACCAGTTCGGGGCGCCGACCAGCTTCATGATCGCGACCTCGCGGCGCCGCGAGTAGGCGGCGACCTGGATCGTGTTGGCGACCAGCATGAGCGCGGCGACGCCCTGGACGAGGGCGACGATCAGCGTCAGCCGCTGCGCCCCGCCGAGGATGTCGAAGACCTGCTGGAGGATCTCGCGCTGGTTGGTGACCTGGTAGACGCCCTCGCGGTCGGTGAACTCGGCGATGAGCTTCTCGGCGTCGGCGATGTCCTTCATCTTGACGCGCCACGCGGACGGCAGGACCTCGGCGTCGACGGAGTTGACCAGGTCGGGCGTGTCCTCGAAGGTGTCCTTGAAGCGCTCGTACGCCTCTTCCTTCGACTCGTAGACGGCCTGCTCCACGTAGGGGCTGGCCTTGAGGTCGGCGCCGATCTGCTCGCTCACGTCGTCGGCGACGTCGCGCTGGAGGTAGACCACGACCTCGAGGTTGGTCTGGTAGTACTCCTCAATCACGTCGACCTGGTTGTACAGCAGGAGGCCCGCGCCGAGCATCGTCAGCGAGACGGCCATGGTGATGATCATGGCGACGGTCATGGAGATGTTGCGCCACAGTCCGAGGAAGACCTCGGACATCACGTACTTCGCGCGCATGTGCTCTGAATCTGCCTTCCGCTTAGCCGTAGACGCCGCGAGCCTGGTCGCGGACGATCTGGCCGTTCTCGATCTCGATGACGCGACGGCGCATCTGGTTCACGATGTTGGAGTCGTGGGTGACCATGAGGATGGTCGTACCCGTCCTGCTGATGCGGTCGAGGAGCCGCATGATCTCGATCGAGGTGTCGGGGTCGAGGTTACCGGTGGGCTCGTCGGCCAGCAGGAGGAGCGGGCGGTTGACGAAGGCGCGGGCCACGGCCACGCGCTGCTGCTCGCCGCCGGAGAGCTCGTGCGGGTAGCGGTGCTCCTTGCCGCCGAGGCCGACCAGCTCCAGGACCTCGGGGACGACCCGGCGGGCCACCGAGCGGGGCTTGCCGATGACCTCCAGGGCGAACGCGACGTTCTCGGCCGCCGTGCGGTTCGGCAGCAGCCGGAAGTCCTGGAAGACGCAGCCGATGCTGCGCCGGTAGGCGGGGACCTTCCAGCGCCGCAGCCGCGTCACGTCGGTGTCCCCGACTGAGATCTTGCCCTTGTCGGGGATCTCTTCGCGCAGCAGGAGCTTGATCATCGTGGACTTGCCCGCACCGGTCGGGCCGATGAAGAAGACGAACTCCCCCTTGTCGATGAAGACGTTGACGTCCTCCACCGACGGGCGGTTCGACCGGGGGTAGTGCTTGGTTACACCCTCAAGCTGAATCACGTGGCGGAGTCTATCGGCCGATTCCCGGGGGCGGTCGGGCGCCTCCAGTACAAGCGTGGCATATTCCGCTGTTTCGGACCCATATGTCACGCCCGTTCGATGGTAACGACGCGATTTCGCCCGTTCGGGGGAAGTCGGTATGGTCAGGCGGCCCATGCGGGGGCCGCGAAGGGTCACGCCGCGGCCACGCACGGGTCCGCATCGGACGGACCGGGGCGGCCGGCGAGGGGGCCGGCGCGGCCGGGCCGCACCCCTTCCCATGGGAGAATTCCTATAGGATCCGTGCCCCGGCGGGGCGCTACTCGGCCTTCTCGCCGCTCTTGCGCCAGCGGATGCCCGCCTCCAGGAAGGCGTCGATGTTGCCGTCGTAGACGCCCTTGACGTCGGCGGTCTCGAAGCCGGTGCGCAGGTCCTTGACCATCTGGTAGGGGTGCTCGACGTAGGAGCGCATCTGGTCGCCCCACGAGGCGGTGGCCGAGCCGCGCAGCTCGTCGACCTTCGCGCGCTCCTCGTCCCGCTTGCGCTGGAGCAGCTTGGCCTTGAGGACCCCCATCGCGGTGGCCTTGTTCTGGAGCTGCGAGCGCTCGTTCTGGCAGGAGACGACGATGCCGGTCGGGAGGTGGGTCAGGCGCACGGCCGAGTCGGTGGTGTTGACGCCCTGGCCGCCGGGGCCCGAGGAGCGGTAGACGTCCACGCGGATCTCGTCCTCGGGGATGTCCTCGATCTCGTCGGTCTGCTCCAGGGCCGGCACGACCTCCACGGCCGCGAAGCCGGTCTGGCGGCGCCCCTGGTTGTCGTACTTGCTGATGCGCACCACGCGGTGGGTGCCCTGCTCGACCGAGAGGTGGCCGTAGGCGTAGGGCCCGTTCACGGCGAAGGTGGCCGAGCGGATGCCGGCCTCCTCGGCGTAGGAGACGTCGTACACCTCGGTGCCGAACTGGTGGGCCTCCGACCAGCGCAGGTACATGCGCATGAGCTGCTCGGCGAAGTCGCAGGCGTCAGCCCCGCCCGCACCGGACCGCACCGTGACGACGCAGTCGCGCTCGTCGTACTCGCCCGACAGGAGGGTGCGGACCTCGAGCTCGTCGACGGCCTTGCGGATCGACTCGAGTTCGGCCGCCGCCTCGTCGGCCGCGGACGGGTCGTCCTCGGCGTCGGCGAGCTCGAACAGGACCTCGACGTCGTCCATGCGCCCGTGCAGCGCGGCGAGCTTCTTGAGCTCGGCCTGCACGTAGGAGAGGCGGGAGGTGATCTTCTGGGCGTGATCGGGGTCGTCCCACAGCCCGGGGTCGGCGGCCGCGGCCTCGAGCTCGGCCAGCTCGCGCCGGAGCGCGGGGAGGTCGAGGACGGCCTCGACGCTGGCGAGCGTCGCCTTCAGTTCACGGAGATCGGAGGAAACATCGACACTGGTCACAACTGATCAGGGTACGCCTGTATTCGGGCTCATACGAAACGGGACGCGGGCCCGAGGGCCGCGTCCCGCTCCGTGCTTGATGTCGTTACCTCGAACCGCGCCGAGGCCTTTCCGCTACCGCTTCTTCAGCCAGCTGAGGGCCGAGCGGTGGTAGCCGATGGCGAACTCCATCGCGACCGCCGCGTTCGGGTCCTCGTCCGCGTAGTCCTTCGCAGCCGCGCGGGCCTCTGCCAAGGCCTCCTGGTGCTGCTCGGTCGCGTCCGCGAACATCTCCTCGGCGGTGTCCTTGGAGAGGTAGTCGAGGAACGCCGTGCGCAGCGCGACGGGGTCGCGCAGCTGGCCGATCCGGGCCGGCTCGTTGAGCCAGCGGGTGAACGCCCGCTTGCCGTTGGCGCTGATCGTGTAGGGCACCGAGGCGCGCGGCCCCGGCTTCCCGACGCGGACGAGTCCGCCCTCGGCCAGCGCCGGGAGTTCACGGTAGACCTGCGAACGGGTCATGGTCCAGTACGGACCGAGGCGGCGGGTCGCCTCGGCCATGAGTTGTCCGCCGGTCATCGGTCCTTCGTGCAGCAAGCCCAGCAATGCTGCTGAGGTCGCGTTGAGTTCTTTTCCTGCCATAGCCGACAGGATGCCATGTGGATGCCGGTCTGACAAGTGGACAGCTCCAATGTGTCGATAGACCGGAACCGATGCCTGTACCGGTGCGACCGCGGAAACGACTGCAAGGCTTGTGAAACGGCCGGAGAGCCGGTCGGGATTGCAACGCCTGTTCAGAGAATGTCAATCATGTGATCCCGATCGCCCTCCCGAGTGGCGGGGACGCTGCGTTGTCCGCCGGTCACAGATCATTATCGACTGTCGCGATCGATTTCAGTTGTCGGGCATGGGCGATCCGATGAGATCGGATCCGGGCGAGTCCCCATCCGAAGTGCCCTCTGTGGAGTCATCGCCGTCGCCCTCTGATTCGGACATATCATCCGAATCAGGTGCAGGTGTGTCACTTTCGGCGTCGGGGCCCTCGGCGGTGGCGGGGTCGTCGTCGGGGGCGGTGCCCTCCTCCGTCGCCGGTTCCGTTGGCGGCGCGGTGGTCTCGTCCCCGGCGGGAGCGCTGCTCACGGCCTCTTCGGACGGATCGGCCACATCGTCCGTATTCGGGCCCTCGGGGCCCGTGAAGGCGGTGACGGCCCAGACCGCGACGGCGGCGACGGCGACCAGGCCCGCGGCGGCGAGCACGAGGAGGCCGCGGCGGGCCCGCCCCTCGGGCTCGGCGGGCGCGCCCTCGGCGAGGAGCGCGCCGAGGGCGCCCTGCTCGAGCTGCGGGGCGTGCGGGGTCACGGGGTCGTAGGAGAAGGCGGCCGTCGCGTCCCGTTCGCGCAGTTCGGGTTCGATCGGCGCGGTCGCCTGCCGGGAGAGCCGCGGCGCGAGGCGGCGCAGCTCGGCGGCGACGGCGTCGAGGTCGCCGCGCGCGGTCGGGTCGAGCGCGAGGAGCGTCTCGACCAGGCGCCACAGGTCGGCGTCGACGGCGGCGGGCTTGACCGGGATCCGCGTCAGGTGGCGCTCGACCACGTCGGTGATCGAGCCGCCGCGGTAGGCGCTGTGGCCGGTGAGGGCCTCGTAGAGGACCAGTCCGAGCGCGTAGCTGTCCACGCCGGTGCTGGCGGAGTCGCCGGAGGCGACCTCGGGGGCGATGTACTCGGGGGTGCCGTGGGAGGGCGCGGTCTTGGAGGCGGCGGCGCGGGCGATGCCGAAGTCGACGAACTTGACGCCCTCCTGGCCCCAGAGCATGAGGTTGCCGGGCTTGACGTCGCCGTGCCGGTACCCGGCGCGGTGGATCGCGGCGAGCGTCTCGGCGGCGGAGGCGCACCGCAGCGCGGCCTCGGCGGCGGGGAGCGGGCCGTGCAGGCGCAGGTGCTCGCGCAGGTCGAGGCCCTCGATGAACTCGAGGACGACCGCGCACACGGTGTCGGTGACGATGAAGTCCTTGACGCCGACGACGCCGGGCAGGTCGATGGTGCGCAGGATGCCGGCCTCGGCCCGGAAGCTCTCGAAGATCTCGGTCTCGCCGCGCAGCTCGGGGCGGAGGATCTTGACGGCCACCCGGTCGCCGGTGACCCGGTCGAGGGCGCGCCACACGACGCCGACCGCGCCGCGGGCGATCTCCTGCTCCAGGACGTACCGGTCGGCCAGTACCGTCTGCATGGCGGCTCCTCGGGGGTGGGAAGCGGGCTGGCTCCACTGTAAAGGGGGCGTCGTCGCAGCTCAGCGGCGGCATGGCAGGGTGGCACGAAGGGGGGATACAGCCCTGGTCCGGTGCCCGGGGCCGGGCGCGGATCGACGGTCGCCTGCCGTGAGTGGCCAGCAACTACACTTGCGCCCATGTCCCTCGAACGGCCAAGCTTTGAACAGACAGCCGAAACTCAGTGCCGAATCAGTGGTGATCGCCTGTGACCGAATTGCGCTGGCGCTACGGCGCCGCCACCGACGTGGGCAGAGTCCGCGACCTGAACGAGGACTCCCACCTCGCGTCGCGGCGCCTGCTCGCGGTCGCCGACGGCGTCGGCGGCGCGGCCGCGGGCGAGGTCGCCAGCGGGGTGACCATCGCCGAGGTGACGCGGCTGGCCCGCCGCTCCCCCGTGGAGGCCCCGGCCGAGCTGGGCGAGGTGGTCGAGGCCGCCCGCGACCGCATCCGGGCGGCGGTGGCCGAGAACCCCGAGTCCGAGGGGATGGCGACCACGCTGACGGGCCTGTGGCTCGGCGACGACGCGGTCGACATCGTCCATATCGGCGACTCGCGCGCGTACCAGGTGCGCGGCGAGGACTTCGTGCAGGTGACGGTGGACGACTCGTACGTCCAGCACCTGGTGGACGAGGGCGCGATCACCCCCGCCGAGGCGCAGGACCACCCGTACAAGTCGGTGGTCACGCGCGTGCTCCAGGCCAACCCCGCCCCCGCGCACTTCGAGACCCGGCCCGCGAAGCTCGGCGACCGGTACATGCTGTGCTCCGACGGCTTGAGCGACGTCGTGGACGACGCGGTCATCGAGGGCGTCCTGCGCGACTTCGCCGAGCCGCAGGCGGCCGCGGACGAGCTGGTGCGGCTCGCCCTGGAGGGCGGCGGCCCCGACAACGTGACCGTGGTCGTGGGCGACGTCTCCGAGCACCGGCCCCTCAAGCGCTGGCCCTGGGTGGTCGCGGCGGTCGCCGCGGTGCTCGTGGTGGCCGCGATCGCGCTCGGCCTGTATTTCCTCTGAGGCGCTGTGCTCCTCTGAGGTCCTGCACCCCTTGAGGCGCGGGCGGAGGGCGGTTCATCCGCCGTCCGGCACCGTCGGCCAGGTGAAGGGGAGGCCGAGGTTCGCGCCCTCCGAGCGGGCCGCGTAGTCGAAGAACGCGGCGTCGTCGGCGGTGACGTTCTTCAGGTGGCCGTGCAGCTCGTAGCCGATGACGCCGACGAGGCGGTTCCAGGCGAGGATCAGGCGCGCCGTGGCCTCGGGGGTGAACGCCTCGCCCTCCAGGAGCACGAGCATCGCCGGGTCGATGGCGGCCGGGTCGCACTCGGGACCGGTGAGCGGGCGCAGGACCGCCGCGCGCCCGGCGTCGGCGACGATGCGCGCGAGCGTGAGCGGCATGCGCCCGGCGACCTCGGCAGTGATGTGGGGCGCGGCGTAACCGGGGACGGGCGTGCCGTACATGAGCGCGTACTCGTGGCGGTTGGCCAGGGACCAGGCCCGGACGGCGCGCCAGACGGCGAGCCAGCGGGCCTCCGGTGCGGCCTCCGGCCGGTCGGCTTCGATCGCGGCCTCGCCGATCTCGCTGTACGCCTCGACGAGCAGCGAGGTGAGCAGCTCGTCCCGGCTGGCGAAATAGCGGTAGACGGCGGAGGAGGCCATGCCGAGTTCGCGGGCGACGGAGCGGAGTGAGAGCCCGGCGGCGCCGGCCTCGCCGAGCTGCCGCCGGGCGGCGGCCAGGATCTCCCTGGTCAGTTCGGCGCGGGCGCGTTCGCGGGCGGTTCTCGGTGCGTTCATCAGACCAGTGTACAGAAACGAGAGCACTGCTCTTGCATTGCCGGAGGCGATGTGCAATCATTGCTCTCAACAGAGAGCGCCGCTCGCTAAAGTGAGCAGTGAACCCACTAGGAGCCTCCATGTCCCTCCCCCGCACCGCCCCCGACCCCCGCGCCCGCATGGGCGCCGTCGCCTTCGGCCTCGCCGGGATCCTGTTCGCCGTCTACGAGGCCGCCGCGCCGCGCGAGGACCAGACCACCCTCGCCGGGGCCGCGTCCTGGACCAGCGCCGGATGGACGATCGCGCACGTCGCCGCGATCGTCGGCCTCATCCTCATCCCGCTCGGCTACGGCGCGATCCGCGGGCTCCTGGAAGGGAACCGGAACGAGCGGACCGCGTTCGCGGCCGCGACCGTCGGCTACATCGGATCGGCCCTGACGATCTCGTACTACGGCGCGGAGGTCTACGGCCTCAAGGCGATCGGCGCTCGCGCCGTCGCGGACGGGGACGCCTCGCTGACCGAGGTCGGCGACGCCTTCCGCTACGACCCGACCGCCATGTCCGTCTTCGCGATCGGGCTGGTCCTGATCGCCGTCGCCGCGGTACTCGCCGCCGTGGCCGTGTGGCGCTCGGGGACCCTGCACCGCTGGAGCGCCGTCCCGCTCGCCGTGCTCCTGGCGACGATGCTGCCGCAGTACTTCCTGCCCCACTCGGCCCGGATCGCCTGGGGCGCGCTGGTCATGGTGGCGGCCCTGTGGCTCGCGGCCGCGCTGTGGCGCGCCGCGGCGGCCCCGGCCCGCGAACTCCAGGACGCGTGAGCGGAACGCGAAGGGCCCCGCGATCATCGATCGCGGGGCCCTTCGCGTCGTCCAGGACTCGTCCGCAGGCGCCAGGCCCTGTTCGCGAACTCCCGGCGGGCCGGTATCCGAGTCCGTGAATCGGTTCGGTCGCAAGGCGGCAGCCGCTCCGGGCCGCCGGTGCCGCCTCCGGAGGACCGCTGACGCGGGCCCTCGGCCGCCCGCGCGCGGCGACCGGTTCGGATGGCGGCGGCACGACGACCCGCGGCGTTCGCCAACAGGGCCTAGGCCGACAGCGCGATGCCGTCGAGGATGTCGTGCTCGCTGATGAGCACCGCGTCGATCCCGCTTTGCTCCATGATGGTGCGCAGCACCAGGGCCCCGCCGACGATGACGTCGGCCCGGCCCGGGTGCATCACCGGGATCGCCAGGCGGGCGGCGTGGTCGGCGGCGGCCAGGTCGGCGGCGACCCGGGCGACCTCGGCGTAGGTCAGGCGGGTGCCGTCGATCGCCTCCGGATCGTACGCGTCGAGGCCCAGGCTGATCGCGGCGATCGTGGTCGCCGTCCCGGCCACGGCCACCAGCTCGGTCGCCTCGCGGTCGGCGTCGGCCACCGCGAGCGCCTTGTCGGCCACCGCGGTGATGTCGGCGACCGCGGCGTCGAGCTCGCCGGGCAGCGGCGGGTCCGAGCGCAGGTGGCGCTCGGTCATGCGGACGCAGCCGACGTCGACCGAGATGGCCGCGGCGACCTCGGCGCCCGTGCCGCGCACGAACTCCGTCGAGCCGCCGCCGATGTCGACCAGGAGCCGCTGGCCCTCGTGGGCCGGCAGCGTGGCGACCGCCCCGGTGAAGGAGAGGCGCGCCTCCTCGTCGCCGGTGATGACCTCGGGGGCCTGGCCGAGCACGGACTCGACCATGGCCGTGAAGTCGGCGGCGTTCCGGGCGTCGCGGCTGGCGGAGGTGGCGACCATGCGGATCGCCTCGGCGCCGTGCTCGCGGATCTGGGCGGTGTAGTCGGCGAGGGCGGCGCGGGTGCGCGCCAAGGCGGCCTCCGAGAGGCGCCCGGTCTGGTCGACGCCTTCGCCCAGGCGCACGACCTCCATGCGGCGCACCACGTCGTGGAGCCGGCCCTCGTCGTCGACGTCGGCGATGAGCAGGCGGATCGAGTTGGTGCCGCAGTCGATGCCGGCCACGCGGCGGGTCATTCGGCGGCCTCCTCTCCGTGCACGCAGCTGCCGTTCGCCCACCATTCGGGGAGCATGTCGATCGCCTCGTCGCCGAACGGGTCGACGCCGGGCCCGGCCGCGAGGGCGTGGCCGACGAGCGCGTGGAGGCATTTGACGCGGTCGGGCAGCCCGCCCGCGGAGACCCCCGCGATCTCGGGGACCTCGCCGAGCCGGGCGCGCCGGGCGAGGTAGTCCTCGTGGGCGCGGCGGTGGTGCTCGGCGAGCTCGGGGTCGGCGGCGAGCGCCGCGTTCATGTCCTTCATGACCCCGCCGCCTTCGAGCCTGCCGATGGCCGAGGCGGCCTTGGGGCAGGTCAGGTAGTAGGTGGTGGGGAACGGCGAGCCGTCGGGCAGCCGCGGCTCGGTCTCGACGACCGCGGGCTGCCCGCAGGGGCAGCGCCAGGCCACAGCGTGCGCGCCGCGGATCGGGCGGCCGAGCTGGGCGGTGACGGCGGCCGCGTCGGCCTCGGTCACCGGCTGGGGCCGCTGGGGCCACGCTTCGGGCTTCACAGGGCCCCCGCCCGGGGCGTCCGCTCGTTCACCTTCGTGTTCACTCCGCTGCTTCCTCGGTTTCCTCTGAGTCGAGCCGGTCGGCGTCTTCAAAGGTAGCGGCCAGCTCGTCGTACCAGGTCAGCTCGGCGGTCTCTTCGTTGTCCGCGCCACCGGTGCGCTCGGGGTCGTTCTCGTCGATGACGATGACCAGGTCCTCGCCGGGGGGCACGAGGAGGAGGCTGGAGCGGATCTGTGCCTCGACGTACTCGGGGTCCTCCCACTTGAGACGCTCGGCCTCGAGGTCCTCGATGTGCTCCTGCTGGGCCGACTGCTCGGTCTCGAGGCGGTTGATCTCGATGCGCTGCTCGATGTAGGTGCGCAGCGGGTAGGCGTAGGCGAGGGCCAGCGCGGAGAGGACGAGGGCGAGGACCGCGGCGCGGCGGGAGACCTTGCGGGCGGGGCGGTAGCGGACCCGCTTGACCTGGGCGCGGGACGTGCTGCCGGGGGCGGGCCTGCGGGCGGCGCGGGTGCGGCCGGGTCCGGTGGATCGCCCTCCGGGGCGGCTGGGTCGGCGGCTCGCGTTCACGGGCCCAGCCTAGTCGATCCGGGGAGGCGGAAGGCCCCCGCGCCGGAGCGCGGGGGCCTTCGGTCCGCGGTTCCCGGGGCCGGGCTTCAGGTTCCCTTCAGGTCGCTTCAGCCCTGCTTCAGGTTCGCGCGGCTACGGTGTCACTGGCGTGAACTTCGGCCTTGCTCACTTTCCCTGCGTGAACTTCGACCCTGCTCACTTTCCCTGCGTGAACTTCGGGAATGCCGAAGCGCCGGCGTAGCGGGCGGCGTCGCCGAGGTCCTCCTCGATGCGCAGCAGCTGGTTGTACTTGGCGACGCGGTCCGAGCGGGCCGGGGCGCCGGTCTTGATCTGGCCGCAGGTCATGGCCACGGCCAGGTCGGCGATGGTGGTGTCCTCGGTCTCGCCGGAGCGGTGGCTCATCATGCAGCCGAAGCCCGCGCGGTGGGCCATCTCGACGGCGTCGGTGGTCTCGGTCAGCGAGCCGATCTGGTTGACCTTGACCAGCAGGCCGTTGGCGGCCTTCTCGTCGATGCCGCGGCGGATGCGCTCGGGGTTGGTCACGAACAGGTCGTCGCCGACGATCTGGAGCCGGGAGCCGACGGCCGCGGTGAGCGCGGACCAGCCGGCCCAGTCGTCCTCGGAGAGGGGGTCCTCGATGGACACGAACGGGTAGGCGGCGATGAGCTCCTCGTAGTAGGCGCTCATCTCGTCGCCGGTCTTCTTCTGGCCCTCGAAGACGTAGGCGCCGTCGGTGTAGAACTCGGTGGCGGCGACGTCCATCGCGAAGGCGATGTCGGTGCCGAGCTGGTAGCCGGCCTTCTCGATCGCGACGGTGATGAGGTCGAGCGCGGCGCGGTTGGAGTCGAGGTTGGGGGCGAAGCCGCCCTCGTCGCCGAGGCCGGTGGACAGGCCGCGGTCCTTGAGCACCGACTTGAGCGCGTGGTAGGTCTCCGCGCCCCAGCGCAGGGCCTCCTTGAAGGTGGGGGCGCCGATCGGGGCGATCATGAACTCCTGGACGTCGACGTTGGAGTCCGCGTGGGAGCCGCCGTTGAGAATGTTCATCATCGGCACCGGCAGGAGGTGCGCGTTCGGGCCGCCCACGTAGCGGTACAGCGGCAGCTCGGCGGAGTCCGCGGCGGCCTTGGCGGCGGCCAGGGAGGCGCCGAGGATGGCGTTCGCGCCGAGGCTGGACTTGTCCGGGGTGCCGTCGGCGTCGAGGAGGGCCTGGTCGACCAGGCGCTGCTCGGAGGCCTCGATGCCGATCAGGGCGTCGCGGATGGGGCCGTTGACGTTGTCGACGGCCTTCTCGACGCCCTTGCCGAGGTAGCGGCCCTTGTCGCCGTCGCGCAGCTCGATGGCCTCGAAGGCGCCGGTGGAGGCACCGGACGGGACGGCCGCCCGCTGCAGTGTGTCGTCCTCGAGCAGGATCTCCACTTCGACCGTGGGGTTCCCGCGGGAGTCGAGGATCTCCCTTGCCCGGATGTCTTCAATTGCAGCCACTGTCACTCCTGAAATAGCCGAATCTGACGACCGGCCCCATTACCGGGCCGTGTCCGAAGGATTTCGGCCGACCCGACACTGCGCCGGCCACAGCTCCTTAGCGTACGCCCCGACCCTAGTGGCAATGCCCGCGAGCCGCGAAAACGCGATGGCGGCGACCGCCGCCCGTCGTGTTACATGAGTGCTGGCCAGGGCACTATATGGTGGAGTCCAACCTCAGATCAGACACCTGTGCTAGGCGTGCCCCCGGACGCCGCCACGCCCCGGCGCCCCCGCCCTGGCACTACGGAAGTGGAGCCCCATGATCGTGCAGAACCCCCTTCGACGCTGCGCTGCCCTCGGCGCGGCGGCGCTGCTGGCGCTCGCCGGCTGCCAGAGCGGAGGAGGCGGCGAGGAGGCGGCCTCGGAGGACCAGGTCGCCCTCACCGAGTTGAGCAACCGCCTCATCGAGGGCGAGGACCACGCCTACACCGCCGAGTACCTGGTCGAGGGCTCGGAGGACGCGGTGCTGGTGGCGGTGGACCCGGAGGCCGGGACGGCCGCGGTGGTCATCGGGGACCGCCCCGAGCTGTGGACGGGCGGGGACGGGACCGAACTGGCGGTGTGGCTCGGGGAGCGGCTCGGCGACGTGCTGCCCTCCGACGAGGACGTGGCGTCCTGGCTCTCGGCGACCGCGGCGGACGCGTCGGCCTCGACCGAGTTCTCCGACACGACGCTGGCCGGGGAGCTGGCCGACTGCGTGGACGTGCAGGGCGCCGAGGACTCGCCGGTCGGCTCGTTCGAAGTGTGCGTCACCACCGTGGGAGTCATCGCCAGCGTCACCGCGAAGGTGGAAGCGACCGCCTACACCGTCAAGCTCGTGAACTACCACGACGGAGTCGACGCGGCGTGGATGAGCGAGATCAGCGGACAGGCCACCGGCCGCAACCAGTAGATTCGGGCGCCGCGCCTCGCAGCGGCGCGTTAGAGTCGGCCGGCGGGCCGGGCTCGGCGCTACGGGGGTTCACCTGAGAAGGTGGCAGCGCCGACCCGGCCCGCCGCCTTTCGCGGCGGCGGCCTTCTCGGTAGGCCACATCACAACTCCCCTCCCGGTTGCGGGCCCCGGAGGTCATGTGTGTAAAGTTGTCGTCGTTGCCGCGGCGAGCCGCGGCCGACAGAAGGCCAAGCTCCCGTCGTCTAGGGGCCTAGGACGCCGCCCTCTCAAGGCGGAAACGGCGGTTCGAATCCGCTCGGGAGTACCAAAGTATTGATGTTCGAACACGGTCGGATCGAAAGATCCGGCCGTTTCGCGTATGTCCGATTTTCGAACTCGAACATGCGCACCAGCACGGAGGGCGACTCCCCCTCCTCGCCCGACACCTGTGCCTCTTCGATCTCTACCGCAACGTCCGCGTCAGCGGTGAGCTGTCCCAGTAGCTCCGGGTCGAACAAGGTGCTGAACGGCTCGGTCATCTCGAAGCGCTCGATACCGCCGTCTTCATCAACGTAGAACTTCTCGAACAGCCCTTGATTCATCAAGCGGCGGATCAACGGCGTTCCATCGACATACGCCCTGGCGCAGTCCTGAGCGATCTCCAACGCCCGGCCGAGTGTGGCTTCGAGGTGTTCGACCCCGCGTGACGCTGTCGCAATCGCATTGACTGCCTCGTTCACTTCGCGGGTAAGCCGGACCATTTCCGTCTTCATGAGGTCCAGCGGCACCGCGCCAGAGTAGTGAGCCTGGAGCAGCTTCTCTTGCTGTGTCTTGGCATCCTTGAGGCGCTTCTCAGCCTGGCGCTGCATCTCGGCAGCTTCACGGCGATCGCCTTGCAGCTCTGTCACCACGGCAGCACGAATTTCCTCTGCCCTCGTCGAGGGCATGTGCAGGCGGGCATAGAGCGCTTCGACACCAACCTCGATCTTTTGCGCAGCCACGTACTTGCGTGTGCAGCCATTGCGCTTGTGGCGCCGACCGCCGCACACGAAGTAGCTGTACTCATCTCCGGCACGCCCCCGGTTCTTAGAGAAGATCATGAGAGATCCGCAGCCACCGCAGAACAACGACCCCTTCAAGAAGTGCTGGTGCTTGCGCTCCTTCTCCCCCGCCAGATTGTGAGCGCTCAAGACGTCCTGAACACGCAGCCACGTCTCCACGCTCACCAGTGGCTCGTGCCTGCCCTCATGGAATACGCCTTGGTACGGCACCACGCCGATGTAGTACGGATTGCGAAGTATATGGTGAGTTCCGCTGATGGTCAGCTTCTTGCTGGTGCGCTTGCGGGTGGCGCGAGTCCGCAGGCCTTTCTCGTTTAGGGCGTCGGTCAGACGGCGCAGCGACCAGTCCCCCAAGGAGTACTGCTCGAAAGCCCAGCGCACCAACGGTGCTCGATCCGGGTCAACGATCACCGTCCGAACCTCGACACCGTCCTTGAGCACTCGATGGTTGAGGTACCCGAGCGGCGCTTGGAACGGCGTGCCACCACGCTTCGCCTTGGTGACCATGCCCTTGAGAACTTCCACCCCAAGGTTATCCGAGTGATACTGCGCCACGCCCGCCATGACGTTGTAGAGCAATTTCCCGACCGGCGTCTCATCCACGGGTTCGGATACCGAGATGAGCTTGGCTCCAGCGCGTGCGATCGCCCCGTTGATTTCGACGTCATCAGCACGGTTCCGTGCCAACCGGTCGATCTTGTGGACCACCACGTAGTCAATTTTCTTGGCTCTCAGCTCACGCAGCATCTTCTGCAGCTCCGGCCGGTTGGCAGACTTGGCCGACTCGCCTGCGTCCACGTACTCCTCGACTAGGATGCCGCCGAGCTGCCGTACCTTCAGAAGACAAGCTTCGCGCTGGGCCGGTATCGAGTAGCCCTCCAGCTCACCGCCGATGAGCGCCTGCTCCTCCGTGCTGACCCGAAGGTAGGTCACGAGGCGAGGAATTTCAGCCTTCGATGCCACCTGGTCGCCAACACTCAGTAGCCCTACTGAATCCGGTCTGCCATTCGGCTTGTTGAGCTCATTGATCAGAGCGTTGCGCGCAGTCCCGCGACCCTTGTATCTTCTCTTACTGGCTTCGTTATACGCGGATTTGCCGTCCATTTTCGTTCTCCTTTCTCTCGCGAGAACGCGCATATGCGCGTCTCAGTCCAGGCAGGGTACACCTGGGAAAACGTCCCCGCCAGGCCTGATTTTGCTTATATATATACATTCCCATGTATTTATTATTTCAGGATTTTCGACTCTCAAGAGCTGTGGAATATGCAGCATCGAGATGGTCGAGAACCCATTTAATCGGGGTAGAGAGTCAGCAGGAATGCCGCTCTCCACCCCGTGTGGCAGCCGAGCGATGCCTTTAACGGCTCAGCCCTGACCACCACTCTTGCGCCGAGATGTCGTCTTCACCTCCGCGCTCGCCGGGGTCCCAGACCCGAACAGCGCCTGGATGGCGTCGCGCCGGGCCGCCGCCTCACGTTCGATCTCTTCGAGCGCGGCAGCGGCACGAGCAGCGAAGTCGCCTTCGGCGCGCTTGCGGGCCACGTACTCCTCGACCGCGCGTCGCAGCGCGTCGGCGAGGGACAGCCCGTCCAGCTGGGCCACCAGCGTGAACTGCGCGTGCAGTTCGTCCGGCAGCTTGATGCCTAGCGTCTTGATGCCCGAACTCTTGGGCTCCATAACGCTCCTCCTCGGTGTGGTGCGGCTGGCCATCTCCCTGCAAGAGATGACGATTCTCAGCCGCAGGCCCCCGACGAGCCACCCCGTATCTCACGGACCCCGCCCCTCCTCGCGCCTCTTGGCGTCGCGCTCAGCTCGCCACTCCGCGAGTCGTCCGCGGGCCAGCGCCACATACACCGGGTTCAACTCGCAGCCGATCCAGTCCCGCCCATGCATCTCGGCCGCCAGTGCCACGGTGCCCGACCCCATGAACGGATCGAGCACGACGCCCGGCACCGTCTCCGCCTCACAGGTGCAGCCTGGGCGAAGTTCACCGAGCTGTGGCAGCTCCTGGGCGCGGTCCACCTTTTCGCGCACCCACGGTGTGCCGCACTCCGCGCACACGTTCTCGGGGCACGTCGCGAGCAGTGGTGTCTCCACCAGCCCCAGCGGGAAGGTGGCGAAGTGCTCGCCACGATAGGCCGCAGTGGACAGTTGCCAGACGTCGCCAGGGTTCTTGCCCAAGGGATGCGACACCTTGCCCGCGCCCTTCATGCGGTTGAGCCCGCGGTTGTCGTCGACGCCGCCGCCCTCGGGCAGCGCGTCCTCGGGCAAGTAGCGGTAACCCTTGACGTCGGCCCGGCGGCCGGCGCGGCTTTTCGGTGGAACTCGAACAGCATCGAGGTCGAAGAAGTAGTTCCGCGAGCGCACCAGGAGGAACAGGACCTCGTAGCCGCAACTGAAGCGGTCAGCCACGCTCGACGGGATCGGGTTGGTCTTGGCCCAGATGATCTGGTTGCGCATGATCCAGCCGTCCTCGGCCAGCGCCAACGCCAGCCGCTGCGGCCCGAGCAGCAGTCCCTTGGGAGGTGCGCCCTGCCGGATGTGGTTGCTGTAGCCGTCGCCGACGTTCAGCCACAGGGCGCCACCCGGCTTGAGGACGCGGGCAAACTGGCGGCAGATAGCCACGAGGGCACGCACCCAGCCCTCCACGTCGCTCTCTAGGCCGATCTGTTCCGGGTGTCCGTAGTCACGGAGGGCGAAGTACGGCGGGCTGGTGATCACGCAGTCCACGCTCGCAGTTGGCAGTTCAGCCAACCGTTCGCGTGCGTCGCCGAGGAGGATGTGCCCCAGCGGGAGATGGTCACGACCGAGGTTCATTGTTCGCCTCCTTCGGCACTAAGCAGGTGGATGGTTTCGCTGAGCAGGCCGACCCGGAACAGAGCCTGCGTTTCATGGGGCAGTCGCCGGATCACCTCCGCGAGTTGGTCGACGCGCCGCGTGGCTTCGGCCAGCCACAGCACGACCGGGAAGACGTCGTGTGCCTGTTGTTCGATGCCGCTACGCCAATAGGCGATGTAGGCCTGACACTTCTTGGTGAGCGTCGGAGTGCTCTCGGACCCCATGTCAACCTCGATGAACACCGCCAGTTCCACCGCTCGCACACCAAGGCAGAGCGCCGCATCAGGTTTGAGGATCACGACGCCACCAGCAGCGCCCGGAAAGCGACGCCAGCACCCCGGCTCGGCCTGGAACTCCAGGAGATCAACGCGGCCATCTCGATCGGCCTCAACCAGTTGGACAAACAGCTCCGAGACGGCCAGCACATGCCGCTGGTGAGGCGGACTGGTCTCCCATACCCGTCGCCGCTTCTTGCCAGTGGGGCCGTCGACCTCCAGCACGGCTTGCCCGTAGCCGGACAGCCCGTAGATGAACCCGGCCGATCCAGCCCTTACGCCGCCGACCCGTCGGCCGAGGCGCACCACGACGTTGAGCTCGCTCAACCGCTGAAGCAAGGCCCGCGTCCGCCGCGCCTGTGTCGCTGTCGATCCCCCCACTACGTGAAGCCGAGCGATCTGGGCCCCAGTAAGGAGTCGCAACTTGTGAAGCGAACCCAGGACCGCGAAGTCTCGTTCGCTGAGCTTCTGTCGCAGCCGCTCCACCCGGCCTCGCGCGGGGCGAGACGTCGGTGAGTACCCACCAGACGGCTCAAGAGTCGTTGTGTCCTGCGAGCTGGTTTCGCACGTCGGGGCCACCCCTTGCTCAGCGCGATCGGCAGTCCGACCGGTAGCCCCAGTTTCACCCCTCTTGGTAGGCCAATCGGTCATGCCGACCTCCTCGGCTTTGTTCCAATCGGACCAACGGGCGGCAGGTCACCGCCTTCCCAACGTTCGAGTTGCGCGCGGTCCAGCTCGGCACCGTCGACGCCGTAGCGGGATTCGCTCTCGCGCTGCACCTCGGTCGGGTCGCTTACCCACGGCGGCAGCGGCTGGGTCTTCACCGAGAACGGCGCGGTGGGATGGCGATCAAGAAGAAGCTGCGCGCACGCCTCGAAGGCGCGCAGGCGCAAGAGGTCCTCACCCGTGAGGCCACCGCCCAGCGACGCAGCCAACGCCTTGGCGTCCTCAGCTGCGGGTCGGAAGGTAATTCTCGATCTGGCGTTAGCCAGGACCGCAGCCCTTTGAGTCAGACTGAGCTGGTTCAGATGCTGATGCGCCAGCGTCCACCCGACCCCGAGTCCGCGCGATTGAGCGAGGGCGTCGCCGAAGTCGAGGCCGCCGGAGAGTCGCAGGTAATCCTGAAACTCGTCCACGACCACCATTACGGGATGGCGCTTCTCCTGTGGTATAGCCGCGCGCCGCTGGGCCGCCGACCAAACTTGGCTCAGCAGCAGCGCGCCCAGCAGGTTCGCCGCAGGCGATCCGAGCAGTCCTCGGTTGAGGTTGACGAGCACGATGCGGCGCTTGGTGAACAGCTCCTCAAGGTCGAACTTCGGCGAAGCTTGGCCGAGCATCCGGCGAGTGGCCTCGCGGCTCGTTAGCGCCCGAAGCTTGTTGAGCAGCGGCGCAATCACCTGGGCTCGTTCACCTTCGGAGAGTCCGTCGAACCAGGCGAAGAACGGGCCGAGGGTGAGCGGGTCACCAACTTCTGCGAGTGCCCGTCGCCGGAACGCCGGGTTGGTGAGCAGCATGGGCACGTCGCAGATGGTGCCGTCTTTGAGTCGGCTCGCCGCGATGAACATGTGCAGCGCCACGTCAGTAGTGCGGGGCCCGAAGTTCGGCCCGTGCATCTCCGCGAGCAGGTGGACGATCTGATCGGCTCGTCGCTCCGCGCCCGCGCGGTCGCCGCCAAGCACGTTGATCCCCAGGCTGCGCTCGCCCGCTGGGTCGATCACCACGACATCCTTGCGACGGTGCTCGGGAATCCGGGCGAGCAGGTCCCGCACGAGATCACCACGAGGCTCGACCACGAGGACCGAGCGCCCGGCTTCGATGTCGGCTAGAGAAAGCCCACACAGGAGTGTGGACTTGCCCGAACCTGTCGGCCCGATGACGTGCAGATGATGCAGGCTCGTCGCGGGCGGCACGACCACCAGCCGGCCCCGCTGCCCAGGGTGCAGGCTCTCGCCAAGTGTCCGGTGGTGAGCGGCCTTCCGATCGTCTCCGTTGGCGAGGAGCTTGCTTGGTACCTCCGAGATGTGTCCGCCGATCACTGGCAGCGTCTCCGGCAGCGTGTCCTGAACCGGCCAGCCCAGGAGGGCCGCCAACTCAGCAGCATTGAGGACGCAGGACCAACTCATCACCGGCACCGCGGCGTGGTGCAACCGGAGCGCCCTGGCCGCGGTCGGCCGGCTGAAAACGAGCGCAGCATATTGGCTGTTCGCCAGCTTGAGCGCAGCACTAATCCGCCCGATGAGGGCTCGCGCTCGCTGCGGGCTTCGAGCCGTCGCCCCGATCCGTCCCTGGACAGCGAACAGGGCTTCCGATGACTTCTGCTGCCACGAGCGTTGGGCTCGGGCGTCCGGCGTCGAAGGGGCCCGCAGTCCCAACGACTCCGCGAGGTTCAGCGGCCCCGATGGTTGGGTGCGGCTTTGAGACGGGCCGAGCACCCATTGCAGACAGGCCGCCTCATCCCCGGCGAGTTGGGCGAGAACTTCGGTCAGCTGCGCGCTGATGCCTCCGGCCGTATCCAGTCGGAGCGGTGCGGCCAGGCTTGAAATCCGGATATCCACCCCCAGCGAGAGCGACCGACGAATCTCCGGCGAGACCGCAGCCATACCGAGACGCGGCAGGTGCGCCCGGAACGTTTCGGCTACATGCCCGAGTACACGGGCATCTACCCCAAGTCGCCAGCCGAGGCGTCCACCTTCGCCCCAAAGTTCCAGGACGACCGGCGGCGTTGTGTGGAGCCACCCGACGCGCGGCCGATGAGCGAGCGGCCGGAGGAGAGCCGTCACGGAGTCGAGGTCGAGATCCCGCGGCGGGGTGAGGTTGAACCAGCGCAGCTCACTCATTGCGCGGCTCCTGGGTCTTCAGGTTCAGAGGGCGGTTGAACGCTCTCCTCGCCGGGTGGCAGCTCCTGGTGATGCTGCGCTTGGATCTCGATGCGTGCCAGCTCCAAACAGGCGCGGGCCAGCTTCCTGATCTCCGGTCGTTCGCGTTCCTCTCCTGTGACGTGTATTGGTCCCGCTGATTCTTTGCTCAAAGGCGACCTCCTTTCCTTGTGACGTTGTTGATGACGCTTCGGAAAAAGCCAGTCGCTCTAGAGTCTTTGGGGCACCATGAACACACCCCACATGAAGGCTGAGGGGCAGAACGGCGAGACCCGGGAACGACCAGCAGACGTGACGCGAGGAGCAGACTCTGCGCTGGTGGTGCCGCACGGGTTCCGTCCGGAGCGCTCAGACCCTCGCTACGTTTCTTATTGTGAGCCTTGACAACTCGGTGGTAAAGGGACTTGGCAGCTTCCACAACACCGACCGGCAGGCTCCTACCACTGTATGGTCTACAACGGAAACTCAGCTGAACCACCGCCGGAGTATCAGCAGGTAGACGAGGCCAACTGCCAGCAGGGCAATCAATATGGGTACCAGCGGACGCAGAATCTCCCACACCATGCGGGCCGCGAACGCCGCTGCGACCACCACGAGCACCCACCCGAGGACTCGGCCGGCGGGCGGCACCTTCGGACTCTCGCTCACCGCGGCACCACCGTGATGCCGTAGCTGATGCACTTCACGCGCATACCTCCCTCCACGAGAAGTGGGCAGGTATGAAACCGCACCTGCCCACCGGCTCCTAGTTCCTGTCTTCCGCGTCCGATGCCCGCCGACGCCGCTTCAGCCCGCCCCAGGCTTCGTTCAGCTCCTGGTCGTGGTGAAGCTCGTCCCCGAGCTCCCGCATCTGCGCTTCACGCTCGCTGCGCTCGTGATCCTCGCGCTTCCCGACGATCTGCTTCCGAGTACGCCTCGGCACATGACTCCTCCTACGTGAGTGGTTGATCTTGGTGACCGGCTGTCACAAGTCGGGACGGCCGGAATCTTGAGGCGACGAGCTACGTGATGTCCCCGAACTTGTCCCGCTGGGCCTTGATGGCCTCGTCCCGCATCAGGTTTCGGGCTCGCCAGAACGCGAGGTGAATCCGCTGCGACTGCTCCAGCGTCTGCCATCGCTCCTCGAGGAGGGCTTCACGAGCGCCCAGCTCGCGCTCCCTCTCCTCGTGCCAGTACCGGTGCAGGACCCATCCACCGACGACACCGCCGAGAACGAGGATGAGGACCAGCACCACGATGAAGGTGGTCACGGGTGACCGACCTCGTTCGCGACGGCGATGGCGAAGGCATCCACGATCGCCTTATACCGGGCTTCACCCAGAGGCGCGGCCTGGATGTACAGGGCCTCTTCGTTGCTCAGTGCCGCTGTACTGGCGAGCGCCACGTGAGCGACGAGCGCACGGCTGTCGACGCGGGCAGCCCGCACGACGGCGGCGCCCTGCTCGCGGTCTACCTCGCGCGCTATCTCCCTCTTGAGGCGGGAAACTTGCCCGTCTCCGCGCAGCGACGCGAGGGCGTCGCCGACGCGGGGGCTGAGTTCTGACATGGAGTACTCCTCTCTCTTCTGTGGGTCGAAATCCGGCGAGGCTTGGCTGCTTCCGAACCTCGCCGGGAGGCGCTACTTCTTGCGCCGCTTCTCGGTCTTGCGGTTCTTCTTCTGGTTCTCGTCATGCGGCCGAGGCCACGCGCCGATTGCTTCGAGCGCCGCAATCTCCTTCTCCCGCTTGGACAACTTGTTCCAGTTGCGGACGTGCTTGCTCACATCCTTGGCGTACTTTTCAGGTTCGTCAGCGGAGCTTACGGTAAACGCCTTGCATGCCATGTGGACTCTCCAGAGCGAGTCTTGATGAATCGGACTCGTCAAATACAGCCGAATTAAGGCCGCCGTTCCAGGAAGAGATTTTGCAGTTAATTGGCAAGGATTAGGAACGACCGGAAAACATCTGGAACAGAAAAGGAAAAGGCCCGCTCCGAGGAGCGGGCCGTGGGATTGGCCGTGAAACCACAATTCTATTGCACCCAAGGGGCGCTGTTGAGCCTTGACTCAAGATCTTTGACCTTCTCGTCCTCACCGCGTTCGTTGAGGATGCTGATCTTGATCTGACGTCGACCAAGCTCCGGGTTCGCCACCATCTGCTGGAAGAACCAGGGGTCGAACACCCGCGCGCACCAGGCACAGTCCCCCTCCGAATCACCGAGACGCATTGCAGAGCTTGGGGGTTTCCGCTTGGCCTTGGTGACCGGGCAGTCGAAACTAGGCCATGCCACACCATCCGAACCTTTGTCTCGCTCTCGCTCGCACCAGATGGTGGTCGCTAGCGCGATGGTCGCCATCCAGACGCTGAAGTCGTTGCCGCAGATCCGGGCGCCATCGCCGAGCCAGAGCCACTCGTAGGCATAGTCGAGAAAGTGCTCGAAGCCGTCATCAACACCACTGCCGCAAAGCTCGTTAGGATACGGCTTTCGGTCGATGCTGATGTACTCGAAGAACTGCTCAGCGCAGCCTCTTGCTACACTCACGCTCATGATTGACCTCCCATAAGGGTTGAGGCCAATCCCAGTTACGAGTATACCATATTCGGACATTTTGGTCAATATATCACCATTGCCGCATGAACCTCACTGACGACAAGCGAACCACGGCGATATTTTCGAATGAGTGATCATGATGAATAGCAGGCCGCCAACTGATGAAATTCGACGCGAGGTTCGAGAGCTGCTAAGCAAGGGCGCAAGCAATGAGCAGTTCAAGAATTCTCCTGCCTTGCGGAAGCTAGTAGTTTCGAAACTAAGTGATTCTGAATCACAATCCGTGGACGACTGGAGATTGCTGCGGGCGACACTTCAAGACCTATTGAGCAACGCTCACGAGAGCTATCTACGAGCCGCATGCGACTACCTCGGTTACGCCTGGACTCAAAAGTCTTACGATGAAGTATATGAGCTGATTGAAAAGGCTCACATCGAGAAAATTGAGAGACGCAAAACTAGTGCCGAAGATCAAGAAAGACACATGCAGCACCTTCTTCGCACGAGCGCAGCAAGACGCGCCGTCGCCGGAGCCGAGCTTGACGCTAAAACTGTACGTGGCGTGCGCAATCATGATGAAAAAGTGGCGTCCGCACTTGCTGATTCACTCACTGACTATTGCCGCGATCCAAGAAAGATCGCAGCCACTATTGCATCTCATCCGGAGATTACAAAATCAATCTCAGATACCCAGCTGCAAGCGAACCCTAGAAGGGACCTCGTGGAGGAAAAGAAGAATCACCGTAGAGAGAAGTCGCAAACCATACGGAACTTTGGCAATATAGGCACCTATATTGAGGAGGCTCATGACTTCGTCAACTACAACTCGATTTCCGAGAAACCTTCAATCTCAAGTATTACCTCCCAGATCAGCAAACTACACGACGCGCTCAGTAGAGGCGAGTACCGGACTCATTCAAGCGATGAGGCCCTGAGAGTTCTAGTGCTCGCTAAGCGTTTGATCATTGAGCGAGACTTGTCGGGCGGAAAGCAGCAACTTGAACATATAGCTGCAGTTGTAGGCCACGATCATGTTCTCGGTGCCGAGCTGCTGCAGGTGGCTCGAGAAATCAATCAAGTGAAGGATTAACCCATGTACCAACCTCCTGGTTCCGAATGGCGAGAGTACGGCGACATCGGCACCTACATCGAAGATGTCAATAGATTTATCCAACATACCCACTATACAACAAATATTCGCGGGGCAAGCGGACCCACCTGTCCAATAAAAGATGGTGGTTGCGGTGGGTCTGTGAAGAAGCTGGAAATTCTCTGGTTGGCCAATTCCAATAAAGGTGCCCCTACAAACAACCTCGGCCGTAAAGTTGCACCGCCTCGTCGGCCCCAACTTCGACAACAAGAACCTCAAATGCCTAGTCCAGTGGCTCCTCCTGAATTCAATTCAGTCCAGTACGAGCATATTTGGAAAGACTATCATCGAAGCGTTTGGAATACAGCAAAAGAATATCTCATTGCCTACACCTGGTACGGCTCATGTCTCCCACTGGCCGCCCTTGGCCTGGGTTGGCTGGTCGCTTCAAACTCAGGAACGGGTTGGGATAATCCAGCATCTCAGCCACTTCTCGGAATCGGAGTCATCGGAATTGGTGGCACCCTTCTTTATACAATCTCTGCCTTCGCGGTTATTTCAGCAAGGCTCGCAAGAAAACGCGATGAAAGTATCAGAAATCTGAACGACAGTCATTCGCGCGCAGTGACAAATGCTGTAGATTCATCTGAGCTAAATGCCCAGCGCTACGAAGAGAATGTTAGGGAATTCAGAGAGCAGGAGCGGCTTTACAGCGCAGCCTTGAGTCGCTATAACAAGTTCCATAAAAGGTGGAAAGATCTCTGGTGTTGTCCGCAGTGCGGAAGTATTTGGAGCGAGTCTAAACTTAATCGAACTGAATTCACCGACATCTAGTGCTGGCTATCGTCAGTGCCGATTTCCACGGAAAGCTCCCCAGACGCTCCCCGCCCTGCTTCGGCGCATGGGGCTCGATCTCAAGTATCGCAACACCCTCGTCCTTCAGCGTGGTCACAGCAAGTTGGTACGGAGCCCGCCTTGCCAGCGCCGCATTCACAAACGGCACAACTATCGTCTGCACACCCAACCCGATGCACTCAGACGCGATGTCCAGCGCGTAGGTGTCCGCGATCCCGGCTGCCAGCTTGCAGATGGTGTTGGCCGTTGCTGGAGCTATCACCACCGCGTCGGCTGGAGGTCGTCCACGGCGCGGCGTACCTGGCCGGCGGTGCTCCGAAATCACCAGGTTGCCTGAAGCCTCTTCGAGCGCCTGGACGTCCACAAACCCACGTCCCGCTGGCGTCGTGATCACGTGGCAGTCCCAGTCTTCGGTCTTCGCGGCTGAAATGAACTCCGTGGCATGCGGCGCGGGGCCAGCGCCGCAGACGATCAGGTAGACGACCCTGCTCATACAGTCGCCAGCTTCTTGGCAAACTCACGGGCGTGAGGACGGACCGACGGAGGCGCCGCACCCTCAATGGTCTTCAACAGCTCGGTGACGTTCCCGCGTACTCGTACCTCCTGGGGTGCAGCCGCTTCGGCGAAGTACAAGGTGTCAAGTGCTCGCTCGTACCGACCCCACAGCACGAAGGCTCGGGCCACGTCGATCGCCAAGCTCACCTGGCGTTCAACCAGGCTGATCGATGTCATGTCGATGTCCCGGGCGATCTCGATCGCCCGGCCCGCGTCGCCAAGAGCAATGGCGATACGGACACGGTGCAGGGAGACGTTCACCCGGTTGAATCCCGTGCCGCGCAAGTTATCCGCGTTCTCGAACTGCGCGCTCGCGGCGTCGGCAGCGTCGAGCAGCTCCGAGGACTTCGCCCGCCTGCCGGCGTCCGCGGCGGCGACGGCTCCGCGCAGCAGCAGCGCGCCTTGGACGGAGAGATTCACCGGAGTTCGAGGCTCAGATTCGAGCAGGCTCGCCTGCTTCGCAGCGAAGTCGGCTGCGACGTCGGCGTATCCGGTGCGCAGCAGCACGTGGGTAACAGCCCGGGCGCTGGAGGCCACGGCGATCGGGTCGCCCAAGAGGTTCGCCGAGGTCATAGAGCGGTCGGCGGCCAGTGTCGCAAGGGTCTGCTCGGAGTGCTTCAACATGACGCCCGCAACGACCTGATACGCGTTGGCTCGTAGTGCCGCCAATCGATCCACATCCGTCGTCTCGCCCTCCGCCAGGTGTAGTTGCTGCACGAGACCGGGAAGCCGCTCAAGCACCTCGCGGTACTTGCATGCTTGGTACTCCCGCTTGGCGAGAGCAAATCCGCCTTCGAGCGCATCCAAGCTCGCGAGGTCACCGGAGTAGGTCGGTGCCGTGTCGAGCACGACGGCGATCAGGTTTGCGAGGCCTGGCATACGGGCGGTTCCCGTGGCGAGCAGCGCAGCCCACGCGCCGGTACTCGCCAAGAACTCTCTGCGGTTCACCTCGGGCTCCTCGGTCATGGACTGGTCGGCTTGCCCCAGCATGCCTCGCAGCCCGGCATGTTTGCCAAGAAGCGTGCCCGCGTTCAGCGGGTTGTCCAGTTCCGAGGATGACTTGTCTCTTTGCCCTTCCACCAGCGGCATGGCCCGAACGAAGAAGCCGTCCGCGTGGAGCACCTCGTCGAGCTTCCTGGCGATGTCCAACTGGAGCGAGCGCTGGCCGAGTTCGAGCTTGCTGATGAGCGACGTCGAGACGTTGGCCCGAGCTGCAAGCTCGGGTTGATCCAACCCCGCCGCAGTTCGCCGATGACGAAGCTCGGCACCGACCCAATGATCGACGCTCCTCCACGGCTCCAAGGTCTTCAGCGGCTTGGGCACCGACGCCTCCTCGACCGGTCGAATTGGACAAGCGGTCCGGGCCGGTCTTGTCCCATTGAGATTCTTGATCGTGATCTTGCCGTGTCCCACACTACAGATACGGCCGCCGTCCCGAAAGCCCACTGACGTGGGAAAACGGGCCGGTTCTGCCGTGTCTCGCCGCCCGTGCGGCGGGACGGTCGTCCGGGTGTCTCAACTGATCCGGCCGTTGTTCGATCCGATCTACCCAGAGATCGGACCGACCGACGCCGAGACGTCCAGGACGACTCCTTCACAACTTCATACGGGCCGCTGCCCAGGTGTGTGAGAGCGACTGCGCAGCGGCCCGCCATTGCAGCGACACCAGAAGGGCGAACCTCTGATGCCAAATACCAGCCTACGAGCAGTGCCACCAGCCGAGCAAGATCAACGCGAGGTGCCTGAGGTCCTGGGCGAGTGGACCCTTGAGAGCGGCACCACCTTGTCCCTGGTCGGGAAAGCCAGCGGACAGTACGCCTCCATCTGGATGCAGCGCGATGGCGGCATGCCGCGGAAGATTGGACGGGTCGAACACGCGGGAGGTGTCCTCCGCTCAATCCGCTGGGAGGAACTGTGGCGTGAGCAGACGGCCGGCTGGAAAGTAGTCCAGCGTGACAAGGCTGCGGCCATCCTCGCGGACTGGCACGCGGCGCGGTCGGACTCGTGACGATCACTGTCGTCCAGTTCGAGATCCTGGTGAGCCAACAGCCCGAGCGGAAGCTTCCGTTCTCGGTGGAGCTGGACGAGACAAGCGCGGTGGTGCGCTACCGCGCGAAGCTATGGGCGAGCGAGGCCGACACCGTGCTCTGGATGATCCACGAACGGGGGCGAATCCGAGAGGTTCGCTGGGTCGAGTACTGGCAGCGGATGTGGGCTCCGAACATCCGCATCCAGCTGATCGGGAGGGTTCAGCAGCTGCTGATCAAGCAGCTCCAAGAGCCTGACCCCGATCCCTGATCTCTCTTCGCGGGCGACGCCTGCCGAGAGTGGTCCGGCCCCGTTGCCCAAATCTCCGAGGCAGAGTTCTGGCGCTGTTGGTGGGACAGCCCTCTGGCCTTGGATAGTTCGCCGCGCCTCTGGTGCTGGCGGGGATGCCCGGTCGCTGGGTGGAGCGACCGGGCATCCCATATATGCACAATTCACGCACATGAAACAGTTGGTATCAGATCAAGGAAGTCCGGCGTTTCAAGTATCCAGCCTCTCACAGCTATTAATTAAGACAGCTTCATCAAGATCATTTGCTTGAGCTACCACGCAATAGCTGATAAACTATTGCGCTAACAGACGCTCAGGCAAAACTGTTGTGACAACCAAGGAGGTGAATTCGTGGAATATCCAAACGTCGCACATGCTTTCATATCCGAACTACGTACAATCTTGAGTGACGGCCACACGGTATCGGTCCGAGGGAACTCCACCAAAGAAGTGCTAGACCGGACAATTAGGATAAAGCATTCTGGACAGCGTTGCATTACCCTGCCCGCTCGTAACAACAATATTTTTGCGACCATCGCCGAAACGATGTGGGTACTCGCCGGACGAAACGATCTCCAATTTCTTTCACATTATCTACCGAGGGCATCTGACTTCTCAGATGATGGAGAGACCTGGCGTGCCGGTTACGGACCTCGCCTGAGAGACTGGAATGGAGTCGATCAAGTATCTGAGGTGCTTAGTATTCTACGCAGCGACCCAGATTCGAGGCGCGCTGTGATTACTCTTTATGACCCAGACAGAGATTTTATTGATAGCAAGGATATTCCATGCAATAACTGGATACATTTCATGCTCAGGGACGGCCGCCTTGACATGAGTATCGCCATCCGAAGCAACGACATTATCTGGGGATTCTCCGGGATCAACACGTTCGAATGGAGCGTTCTCCAGGAAATGATGGCTCACTGGCTCGGTGCAAAAACAGGGTACACAACGTATTTTATCTCGTCACTTCACCTCTACCAAAAGCATTACACGCGAGCAGAGCGAATTATTACGCAAGCTCCAGTTCGTTCGGAATACGCCGATGGCTGGACTCCAAGACTCTTCAAGACCAGCTGGGAGAACTTCCATTCAATTCTTGATCTGTGGTTCGAAATTGAAGGCAGGATTCGGGCAGGTGATGATGTAACCGCGGAAATCTCAAACTTCCCCGATCCGCTCCTTGGCCAGTTCATTGCGATGATGAACATCAATGGGTTGCGAAATTCAGGCGCCCCCCAATCGGAGATCAAAAGACTGATAGAAGCGATGGGTCGCACAGATCTGGCATTCGCAGCAAATGCCAACATCTTCGGAGACCCTCGAACTCAGCATTCGTTTGAAGAAGAAGACGACTCGACCCTCTTTCGTCGAGCAATTATTGCACTACACGAGGAAAAAAGCCAGGGATACCGGAACGCGTGGAAAAAACGCGGCGAACAGCTCAGTATCATTCCAAACATCGCTCGCAAGATCGACCGGCTCGAGGTGATACGCGGGGGAGCGGATCCAGGTAGAGAGTCCCTGCTAGATACCACGGTCGATCTTTTTGTATATGTTCTGAAGTACCAGACGTTTCTCGCTGATCAAAGCGAGTCGGTGGCGCAGTCACTGTTTGCGAATAGTCGGATGAGTCCACCGTACAGCGACGATACACGTGGCTTCGAGGCACTTATAGCCTCGAAGCGCGTACCAAGTCATAATAGCCGAATCGAAAGAAGTGTTGGTGACGCGATAGATGATGTTCTCGCGGATTTCTCAGAACTCGAGCAAAGATGCACGGGCGATCTAGCGCCAATCCAGGACCGAGCTGACTCCGCATCCGATCTCTCAAGGTCGTGCACCAGATTGATCGAGGCCGTCTGGATTCAAGATCCTACAGAATTCCGCAGATACCTCGATCAACAACTTAACTAGCAGGTCGGAGAGCAGATGCTAGACACAGACTTCCTCAAACTTCTATCCGACACCGAGGATGAACTCCTCTCACGACCCGTTTCAGTCGGAATCCTCGGGCTAAATCATACTGCCGCTAGGTTGTTTGGTGAGCTCAAGATAAAAGGGCTGCACTCCCGTGTGAATGCAATCTACCAGACAGGAGCCCATGTAGGGTATCAACCATTCGCAGAGGTTATAGTTCAGCCAATACAGGCGCTTGGGACTACTGAGCATGACGTCCTAGTAGTTGCTGCTGACCGCGAGAAGGAGGAGCTTCTTCTTGAAGCGCTCCCATATATTTCGAATACTCCCAAGGTAATCGTGGCAGGTTACAGCCATCTTGAATTTGTCGATTCGACGTTCTCGGAAGAACTGCACCAACTGCTTGTGCCATCGCTCGCGAACGGCTACCCTAACACACTCGTTCACCTCTACCAATGCCTGGTCAATAGTGCGCGACTCGGTATCGAAGGAACTGTGGCTGAATTCGGTATGTTCAAAGGAGGGACTACGATGTTTCTTTCGAGAATCATCGAGCGCCTTGAGCAGCCATGGCACGTAATTGGATTTGATACGTTCGGTGGATTTCCCGCAAGAAGAAGCCCGCTCGACATGTATGATCACCCTGAGTGTGTATTCACGGACCTGGACGCAGTTCGCAGATACCTAGAAGGCCGACAGGTCGAGATCGTAGCTGGCAATATAGTAGAAACAAGCATCCGCCTAAAGAACGAGGATCTAGTACTTTCATTTATCGACACAGATAACTACAGTTCAGCTCGCGCCGCACTAGAAGTCGTGCAAGATCGAACAGTCGTCGGAGGTTCGATCGTCTTCGACCATTTCACTGGGGTTGACAGGTTCCGATACACACTAGGAGAGCGGATCGCAGGCCGCGTTCTACTCGATGATGACCGCTACTTTCATTTGCATGGGACGGGCGTCTTTTATCGACAACGATAGTGTATTAGAATATGGTCATGATGAAGCCTCCGACACCTCGCGACGGGACATACGAGCTATATTGGCGTTTTGCTGCCGAGCGTCAACAGGCGTTCATGCGGCGAGTGGACGATGCTCCCTGGCCGTGGACGAATGATCCGATTCTCCAGGAGTACAAATTCTGCAACGTCTTTCGGGCCTCTGATCGCGTAAGTCAGTACATGATCAGGGATGTCTGCTATCACGAAGAGCCCTGCACCCCCGAAGATCGCCTCTTTCAGATTGTGGCGTTCCGCACGTTTAGCAAAATCGAAACGTGGCAAAGCGTCAGATCTTTCCTGGGTCACTACCCAACGCTCGATGATCTAGCGAACGGTACGTTTACAAAGGCGCTCGAACAAGCTAAAACGGATAATGGTGGCCTATATACTGGCGCCTTCATACTCTGCGCGTCTGACGCTTACGGCCAAAGATCAAAGCACCTCAACCACGTCGAGCTATTCCGACACATGTTTCTCCGCGAAGATCTAGCTGCTCGCATGCTTGAGGCTAAATCGCTGCGCGAGATTTATGAGTTGCTTCATACTTACCCATTGATGGGTGATTTTATGTCCTACCAGGTAAGCATCGATCTGAACTACTCTGCGCTAATCAACTTCAGCGAGGATGAATTCACCCAGGCCGGCCCCGGGGCCTTGCGTGGCATCAAGAAGGTCTTCGAGGATCTCGGCGATTACAGGCCAGCAGATGTGATTAAATGGATGGTCGACAATCAGGAGCTCGAATTCAAGAAGCTCGACCTCACCTTTGATGGTCTCTGGGGGCGCCCGCTGCACGCCATAGATTGTCAAGGACTCTTCTGCGAGACCGACAAGTACTGCCGTGAGGCACGGCCGGAGCTTGCAAGCGCTCGGAAACGGATCAAGGCGAGATTCTCTGCAAACTCGCGACCGATGCAACTCTTCTTCCCGCCCAAATGGGGCATCAATGACAAACTTCCCCTAGGGTATGTTCTCGGTAATTCGGAAGCGGCTCGCGAGACAGCTCAAGATACGCTCTTCTAACTTCTCGTACATTGACCTCGCCTGGTTTGCGAGCAACTAGTTGTGCGTTTGGCCCGAGATAGCCTGCTGCGCTCCGATTAGACACGACCCGTTGGTTATGACAAGCCGACTGACTACCAGTCGAACGTTGAGTACAGCGCCTTCCCTTTCAAAATCTGATCCGTATAGGGGAACTTGCGCGCGACCCATGGTTGCTCAAAGAGGGCTAGTATGTGCTCATGGAAGATCCTAAGACCGACCAGAACACGGCACAGCCCAGCCTTGGTGCCCCCTGGCATCCCCTCATGGATGCAGGCCGCGGCTACCTGGCTGTCTACTTTTGCGACCCACTGGCCCGCTGGCCTGTTCGTGAGATCACTCGACCGCGTGACAATAAGAGCGACCCGAACATCGAAACTGGCACCTTCGGGTTGTTTTCTACCTGCGAACCAGGCATGCGTAATCGGATCGTCCAGGACAACGCCAGTACAATCTTCTTCCTGACCACTCGCAAGGGCGGCCAAGGACGCGTACTGACCGGGTACTACCACATCGGCTGGTGGACTCACGGGACACAGGGCGTGGTGAACCGAGACTTTGCCCTAGCCGCAGATGCGATACGCCTCATCGACCCGATCGCAGCTGTAGAGCTTCCAGAACCTTTGGCTACGCCCTGCACCTCTCCGTTCCGCACAGTGAAACCGATTGGTGAAGATATTGTTCGGGCCTTGCGCGAACTGTGCGATCGTCATCCTGACCGAACCAATGAATACGTAGATGAAGTAAGGCGTATTGAGCGCTTTGCTCGCGCACGGTCCGGATTTTCTTATCCCTCGTGGGGCCGAAGGCAGGGCTTCAGCTGGGACGACGCAGCCGACTTCTATCAACACGGTGATGAGGTCAGGAAGGTGCCGAACAGCTCAAGGACCAAGAAGTGGCACTGCAGCAATTGCGATTACGTCATCACGAGCGGAGCGTTGCTAAAGCAATGTCCGCTTTGCAACAAAACGGCATCTCTTACGCCGTTGGAGGCACAGAAATGAAGCGGCGGGTATTCATCAGCTATCAGCACGCAGATCAAATGAAGGCGCATGGCCTGAACTTGATGACTTACAACAAGCATGTTGATGTCAATTTCATCGGTCGCCACCTACTGAATCCTGTTAATAGTCATGACCCTGACTACATCAGCAGGAAGATCCGCGAGCAGATCAAGGGTAGCTCGGCCACCATCGTTCTCATCGGGAAAAATACTTCTGAAAGCGATTGGGTGAGCAAAGAGATTGAATGGAGTAAAGAAAAGGGAAATGGCATAATCGGAATTCAAATTGATCCCGATGCTGCGATCCCCGAAAGCCTCACTGAATACGGCTCCGAGATTCTTAACTGGTATGAGCCAGAAGATGTTAAACAGTTCGATGGTGCTATCGAGCGAGCGATCAAAGCATCCTCACGTGGCCGGTCGATGCCTACGAACACAGTGAGCACATGCAGCCGATGAGCAAAAACAATGGGTCTCCTACTAGCGACGGTATGGAATTGCCCGGAATTCATGACCACGCAAGTGACCTATCGCGCCGTGGCCAAAAGCACTATCTTAAGCTCAGCGCAATCCGTCTGATTTCGCTCTTTGTAGCTGCGATCGCAGGAGCTGTTGGCCTGACAGTCGGTAGCTTCGATCTTTCTGGGCTCGTTCTGGTACTAGCCTTTAGTTCCGCGGCCATAGCAGAGATCGCTCTAATATACTTTCAGCCTGAACGTGACTGGTATGCGGGACGCGCAATTGCCGAATCGACAAAGACACTCGCCTGGCGTTTCTCGGTACAGGGAGACCCATTTGGGCCGAATCTCGACCTTTCTGAAGCCAAAGTGCTGTTCCGAAGCCGAGTCGCCGAAATTCTAGGTCGCGGAAGGGATCGCATTCCGATCAGTCAGGGCTCAGCTGTAGTAACCGAGTCTATGATGAATCTCCGTAAGCAGTCGTTCGAGATGCGGCGAAGCTCGTACGTGACGTATCGGACTGAAGAACAACAAGCCTGGTACTCCTCAAAGGCGACATTCAATCAAAGCCGCGCCACTCTATGGCGCTATGGACTGCTTTTTGGGGAGATTGCCGCCGTAGTGATCGCAGCGATGATGTTTGGGCGGGCGGAACCTCTCGATTACGCCGGAATTGTCGCCGCGCTCATTGCGGGTGGTGCTGCATGGCTCGCCCTAAAGCAATACTCACAGATTACATCTGCTTATCGGGTGGCAGCATCAGAGCTTACGCTGCAAGCCGACATCTTGGTCAGTGTCGAGGAAGCAGATTGGCCCCAAGCGGTCGCGGATGCAGAGGAAGCGATCAGCCGTGAGCACACGATGTGGCTCGCCTCTCGAGGCGAAGAACCACTGCCTCCGCTCTCAAATCCAAAGAACTTAAGGAGCCTTTCCGGGCAAGGTGATGTGCGCGGAGTGTAACGGTGATCCGTTGGGGCAGAGGAAAACCCCTTGGTAGAGACTGGAGTTGCTACAGCTTCAGTTCTCGCCCTGGGGTTCGTGTCTTTGAGTGTCGCATACACCGCATACCTGCCTGTCGACCGTGCCGCATGCGACTGGTTCTCCAGGGGACTCGCAGCTCACCGCCGCGCCGTATCGGCACACGGAAGGGCACCCGTCGGCTGACCCCGTACTCCCAGGCGCTGCACGTGCTGCGGTTTCTCATCGACGGCACCCGCATCGCTCAGCTCGCCGTCGACAACGCCCTGCCGAAATCGCCCGCATACGACGGGGCTTGATCCCTTGGTCTTGCCGGAGATGAGACGGTCCCGGTTCGGGCTGCCCTCGGCTGGCCTGCGGACTCGGATTTCGGTGCCGTCGACGGTGCCGGCCTGCCCGGTCTCCCCGAGGTGGTCAACGACCTCGGCGAGCGTTCGCAGTCGCACGCCGACCGCGACAGTGCGGCCGCGAGCGGCAAGCAGGGTCGGGTCTCAT
>NZ_JAJLQZ010000018.1 GCF_020991375.1 Glycomyces amatae
CTCCCAGCAGGTCGCCTCGACGTCGACGACGTTGACCAGGGGGCGCGTGAAGTCCATACGCCGCAGCGTAAAGGACGTGTTCACCAGTCCTCACTGGTAGCGGTACACCATGCTCTGGCCCGTGCCGCTCGTGCGGCCTACCGCGGCGACGTTCACCGCGTGAACAACCACCGACGCTGAGGCCGCCTCAGTGACCGCACAGAGGAGGCGAACGGTCGTGTGTCGGTTGTCATTTAAGTTGACGCACTTGCCATTACAGTTGGCGCAGATCGTCACCGCACCTGTCGCATCGCAGCTCAACCCTGGGTCGCCGCGCCCCAGGTCCCCGACGCTGGGCCTGACTTCACGCAGCTTCGCTACAAGTTCAATGGCAGCAGCCAGTCTGCATCGACGATCGCCTATCTGTCGCACCGCAGGTCAGCAGCCAAGCGCTGTGACAACTTAAATGACAACCAACATCGTGGATCCCGGTGTCGGTTGACATTTACGTTGGCGCGCGTGCCATCGCAGGGGCGCAGACTGTTGAGCGCCGCTAGCCAGCGAGCCTGTCTTGCGCGATGTTGCGGACTTCATCCCAGGAATCTGACTGCAGCATGCGTAGTGTCGTCCCAGTCGCATTGCGATGGCGCGCGACCCGTAGCCGAACTGATGCGTCTGGATCAACAGCCAGACGGCGAAGGATCCGGTCCGGCATCTTCCGTTTACCGGCGACGAACAGGCGGACCGTCACGTCTTCGTCTCCGGCCAGCAGGTCGAGAATTTCGAGCGGCACCGTCTTGTTGTGGGCCACCCACTGCCGAAAAGCCGGATGGTCGGCGATCACCGTCATCCAGACCTCGAGCGGTGCTTCCTCGTGCGCAGCCCGCTGGTATTCGGCGGGATCACTGCTCGACCGAAGCGCCACGAACTCTTCGGCTGAACCGATCATCGTTTCTCTCCTGGAGGGATGGACCGCCATAGTGTGGGGTGCATGGTCATATATCGAGGACGGGCCTTGGGGCGCGTTGCTGGAACAGGTCGGGTGCGCTGGTCCAGTGGATTGTTGCATGCATTGCGACGCCTCGCCACTAAAGAATTTTACTAAACAATTTTAGTGATGTAGGTTGGTGGCATGAGCGCCACACGCCTCGAACGTGACAACTTCCTAGGCGCACGCGCCAGCCTGTTCACCACCATGGTCATCGAGATGCGCCAGGGTCGATCCGTGACGGCGATCGCGCGCGACGCCGCTGGAGCGGTGAGCCACCCCCTCGTCCTCGACCACCTCCGCTCAGTACGCCTGCGCGACAAAGCCGCTGCCCTCCTTCGCGACCTCCCCGGCGGCGACTACTTCGGCGTGTCCTACCGTGACGACGGCGGTGACCGCTTCCGTTCCCCGAAAGGCGTCCGTATGACCTTCGGATTCGATCCGACCACCGTCGAAGAGGGGGACGCCATGGCGAGCGGCATGGCTGAAGCCGCCGTTGCGGCACTGGCGGCCGCGATGATTGCGGTAGCGACCGTCGACGACACCTTCGCTTCCCCTGCTGACGCGCTCACCTGCGGTGAGATCGTGATCCTGACCGGCGGCAAGGGAACGGTGTGAACAGGCGCCCGAGGACCGCTGCGCCGGTCACTGGCGGCATTGACCAGAGGTTGCGAGCAGACAACGGGAGCCCGGCTGAAACGTGGTACCCGACGGGGCCTTGGCCCAGCAGGATTCAGACAGGTGACACCTGAGATTCGACGGCGTCGAGGATGGCACGGACCGCCGCGCTCACGGGCAGGCTGCCATTGAGGTCGCACCACTGGTAGGCGTCATGCTCAGTGAGCACGACCGGAGCGACCGCAGCCGTGGTGATGGCGAAGTTGCACTGCCGGCTGCGCCGGTCACCGCGCCGGTTGACGTAGTCGAAGTGACCGAGATAGCCGGTGATCGACGCGAGGTCAAGTCCGGTTTCTTCGGCAACTTCGCGCGCGAGCGCTGCGTCAAGGCGTTCCCCCGGGTCGACTTTCCCGCTCGGCAGTTCCCACAGGCCGCCCATGAAATCGTCAGCGGCCCGCCGCAGCAACAGGACTTTGCCGGTGCCGTTGGTGATGACGGCGCCGACCGCGAGCTGGTGGATGCCATCGCGGTCGGCTTCGGCCGTGAGCGTGTCGATCAGCGAATCGTTCATGGTGGGCTCCTTGCTGCATGGGGTCGGTGCGGACCAGTGCGGGGACAGCGTTGGTGACGACCATACGGCCACCAGGCGCCGCCACTGGGGAGGGCGGCATGGTACCGGGCAAGCCGTACTACGGTTTGCCCGGTACTGGGGGCGATCAGCGGCGGTTCGCCAGTTGCCGCCGCGTCTTGGCGTACTCGGCTTTGCGGAGCTTCACGATCTTCGACCGGTCTGCCGTGCGCGCCACGATTCCTTCCGCGTTCCCGGTGCCGCCGTCACCAAGGCCCGCGAGCGTGCCCGGCAGCAGCGCCTCCATCCACGCCTCGGCCGCCTCACGACCGGTCGGGATCGTGTGCCCCTCCGCGATCTTGACGTGCGGCACCGGTTCGAGACCGAACTGCGCGATCGGATTGAAGCACGCGGGAGCGAACCCCTGCCCGCCCCGCTCGCGCCAGCCGGCGATCCGGTCGAGCTCCCAGCCGAGAACCGCGGGGTCAACGGTCGCGGTGTCGAACATGCGCGCTCCCGCACCGGTTTTCGTACCGGTGTAGTCGGCCCATCCTCGGGCGATTCCGGCCGCGCCGTACACCTCGCAGAACACGACCAGAATCGCCTTGCCCGTCCAGGCGTCCGCGGCCGCCGCAGCGGGCTCCATGAGCGTCCGGAGGATCTCGAGGTTGACCGGCACCTGGTTGGGGACGCGGTCGCCTTGCGCATACAGGAACAGGTCCCGGGTGCCGATGAGGAAGTCGCCGCCACCGGGGAGGACGACGATCCGGCAGTTGGTGCCGTCGACTTTCTCAGTCAGGTAGACGTCCTCACCGGCTTCGAAGACGACGTTCGTGTCCTCGCCGAGCATGCCGCGTTCACCGATGACGTGGTAGGTCGGGATCGACGGGTACTTCGTGGCGGTATCGAGCGCGGGGAGCGAGAAATCCATGGTTGCCTTCCGACCGGGTGTAGCGGAATGTGTGAAGTGAATGAACAAGCTGTCCATTTGCTGTAACACCATCATACGTCTCGCGAACGCAAACTGCTCGTCCTAATTCCGTTGTGCTGCAAGGTTGTTGCCGCGTTGTAGTCCTGATTCGACAACATGGAGAGAACAGCAATCAGGCCCGCAACACCAGCTAGGAGCACTCACCATGGCGAAACAACGCGTCATTCAACTCATTGACGACCTTGACCAAGGCCCAGCGGACGAAACCATTCGGTTCGCCATTGACGAACAGGTCTACGAAATCGACCTCTCCCACATGCACGCCACCGAACTGCGTGCGGTCTTCGACCGGTACCGCGAGCACGGCCGCCGCATCGGCCGCGTCCGCCTCCTGGCTCCCGGCGAGCGGCCCGGCCCACGCCGCAAGCCCGCCGACCGCAGCAGAAACGCCCGCATCCGCGCCTGGGCGGCCCAGCACGACTACCGCGTCCAACCGCAAGGACGCATCCCCAACGCGATCGTCAAACTGTATGAGGCCGCGCAAGGCACCGCCGCGTAACCGCCTGGCGGGAGGCGGAACCGAACGGTTGCCGCCTCCCGCTACAGCCGTGCCAGCGGTCCGCTCCCAGCGTCGCCAGCCATTGGCGCACGGCCCGCCGACTGCGCAGCATCACGATGTGGGTTCCCAGTTTGGCGTCGGCGTCGATGGCGGCGAGCACCCGGGGACGCATGCGCCTCCGGTACGTCGCCACGTACCGCAGCACCCCCCCAGTTCAAGCGGTTGTAGACGCCTGCCTCGTGCTGCCCGGGCCCGTGGCGGACCGGCCGCGACACGGCACCCCACAAGGCCGCCACCGTCGGGACGTCCACGACCACGACCGCATCGGCACGCGCCAGCCGGATCGACAGGATCGAGACGTGGTTCCCGTCGATCACCCACGCCTCCGCCGCGCATTGTCGCTCCTGAGCGGCCGCGAACGCCGCTGGCGGCGTGGGGTTCCAGTTCGCGTCGTAGTAGATCGCGTCCAAGTGGACGAGCGGCAGGCCGTGCCGCGCACTGACCGCCCTCGCCACATGCGTCTTCCCGGCCCCTGCGGAACCGACCACCACGACCCGTCGCATCGCGGCTCCTTCCAGCAGCGCTCGACGCTGCTGCCGCAGCAGTGTGCCAGACCGATGCGTCGCGCCCCCGCCGGGACCCGAGCGGCCCGACCGGTTGCTCTCGGAGACGGACGGCCAGCTCAGGATCGGGCGTGGCATCCATTGTCGGACCGCATTGGTAGCTTCGAGCCTGCCCTCGTTTGCTCGATCCCCTCCGGGAGTCCCGATGCCCTTCACCACCCCTGATCGTCCGCATGATGTGGCTGCTCTCTGGCCGGAACTGGCGCCGTTGGCCCGGACGGCGGTGCGGCTGCATCCTCGGCGAGGCCAACCTACGGCCTATCAGTCCTCGATCGGGGGACCGCTGCTCTGGCCGGCGGACGAGGCCTGGCCGACATGCTCAGCCACGCATGGGTGGTCTCATCTGGTGACACTTGAGGAGATCGCGGAGGCTGACCGGATTCGGGAGGCGGCTCAGAGCCGGGTTGTGCAGAAGGAGGAGGATCGGTACACACTTGAGGAGCGGGATTTCCTCAAGCAGTTCGGGTACGCCTCGCGACCTACTGTATGGGGCACCGATCCTGATGCATCGCCGATGGCCCTCATACCGGTCGCCCAGCTTTTCGCACGCGATGTGCCCGAGCTGCCGTTCGGGGAGGATGCCGATCTGCTGCAGGTGCTCTGGTGCCCGTTCGACCACCCGCAGATACACCGGTATCGGCCGACGGTGGAACTTCGATGGCGCAGGTTCAACTCATCGAACCTCCAGCCTCGCGTGCCGCCGGAAGGCGCCGTGGCAGGTGCCGAGCACTACGTGCCGAAGCCGTGCATGGTCGATCCGGAGCCGGTGACCGAGTACCCCGACTATGACGTCCTACCTCCCGAACTACTCGAGGCAATCGAGGAGTGGGAGGGCGACGAGGACTCCTGCGAGTATCGGTGCAGCGCGATAGCCCCGGGGTGGAAGACCGGAGGATACGGTGCCGCCTGGGCGGTCGCCGACGCTATGGTGCTCACGTGCGATTGCGGCGCTGAGGCGGTGCCGCTGCTGACCATCGCTGACAGCGAGTGGGACTCCTCGACCTCGCATTGGATGCCGGTCGAGGACCGCGAGCATGACGATGCGGAGCGCCGTTCACGCACTTTCGATCCGGTCGGAGTGAGGATCGGGCGCAGCTACGACCTCCAGGTCTTCCACTGTGGTCGCGACCCGCGGCATCAACCGGTCGCCGTGATGACCTGAGCCTCGATCTTCGTGTTCCCGGAGCATTCGTACATGATGATCCGGTGCCGACGCCGCAGCATCCAATCCCATCCGACCGCGAGCCGCGGCCTGACATCGCGGCCGCGGTCATCGTCGACGCCGGCACTGTCCTGCTCGTGCAACGCCGCGTCCCTGAAGGCCCGCTGGTGTGGCAGTTTCCCGCTGGCAAGACCGAGCCCGGCGAGATTCCTGCCGAAGCGGCGGTGCGCGAAGCCCGCGAGGAGACCGGCCTTGTCGTCGAGGCGGTCGCCGAGCTGGGGCAGCGCCTGCACCCGGTCACTGGCAGGCAGATGCACTACGTCGCCTGCCGGTCTGTCGCGGGCGCGGCGGCCGCGGCCGCGCCGCGGGAGATCGCCGCGGCCGCCTGGTGCGACCGCGAAGCTCTGGCCGCCCGGATCCCGGACGGTGTCTTCGCACCGGTGGCCGCCTATCTCGATCGCACGCTGCGGCGGCAGTCCTGACGTCCGCGCCGCGAGCGGCATGGGCTTGAGGTGAGCGAGAGGAACACGCCGGTCGCGCGTCGTCGCTGGCCTTGCCGTGCAGGCCCGCAAAGGGACGTTCCCGGTCGGCGCGGTGCACGGCGGCGATCATGGCCGCGGCGCCGTGGCGTTCGCTTGCGAACGAGAGACCCTGGCAGGGGAGACCACGCCGACGCAGGGGACCTCGCCCGATCGACAGATCCGACAGGGCCTGGGACCAGTCCCGGTGCTGCGTCGGTAAAGTCCGGTCACGCACACCGCTCTCGCAGGAATCGAGCAGTCGACGATTGGAGCAGCCATGACCTATGTCGGCCCTCGGCGACGAGTCGCCCTGGCGCTCGCCAGTGCCGGAACCGAGTTCCTCGCGGCCTGCGGTGGCGAAGCACCAACACGCGCATCGCCGACGACGGGCCCGCCCTCGGAGTCAGCTGCACCGACTGACGACCCGGTCGCCCCGACCTGCGGCGTCCTGGAGGATTACTTGACCGTTGTGGACCAGATGACCGACGGCACGATGCTCAACGTTCTGGAAGACCTGCCTGCCGATACCGCCGTGAGTCGTGCGCTTGACAGCGTTGACGCCGTTGCCACGTTCGGAGGGCTCGCGGCCATGGAATTGCCCTCCGATCTCCTGGATGAAGTGGGCGTCATCTCGGACGCGGTGACCGGATATGGCGAGCACCTCGCAGCGGGCGGTGCACTCGACGACGTGCACGACTTCACGGGCACTGAGGAATTCGGTACCGCCCGGGACACGCTGGAGGCATATAAGAGCGGCGACGCAGGATGCGCAGCCGCTTGAACCCCGGAGTCCGGGTCAGGTTCGTTTGCGCACCAGACCGCCCGCTCCTCGATCGCGCCTCACGCCCAACAGATGGGGCCCGAACTAAGGTACCAAACCACACGGGCCGCTGCGATCATGTCGACAGTGCCCGTTGATCCGCACCGTACTTGCAGCAGGGACAACCAGATGACCCCACCGCCTTCGCAGCCCGCCCGGTTCCCCGTCTCCATCAAAGGCGTCGCCGTACAACACGGCAACGTGCTCCTCCTGCACAACGAACGCGACGAATGGGAACTCGGCGGCGGCAAACTCGCCTCCGGTGAAGACCCCGCCGACTGCCTCACCCGCGAAATCTTCGAAGAGACCGGATGGCATGTCGACGTTGACGCGATCGTGCACAGTTGGCTCTACCGCATCCGCGAGAACGTCGAAGTGTTCGTCGTCATCTACGGCGTCCATGTGCGCAGCACACACCCGCCGCAAGTCAGCGACGAACACGACCGCATCGGCCTGTTCGCGCCCGCCGACGTGCCAGCGCTGCCCATGCCCGAGCCGTACAAAGTCGCGATCGCCAAGTGGTGCACCATGCTGGGCTTGACAGACACACCCCACTGATGCGAGCCAGCTACTAGTACGTGAAACCTTCACCCCTGACCACCGTCGCGCCAGGCCTCAGTCGAACAGGCCGGGTTGGTCCATGACTGCCGACCCGGAGGTCACCCCCGGAGCGGTGATCGCGGCAGCGTGCCGCACACGCTTGAAACTGTCGAGGCCCATATCGGCTGCAAGGCGGGCTAGCAGCAGGGCGCAGGCGACCGCATCCCACAGGGCCCGATGCGGTCGCCCGTTCGGGACGTGCGCAACGATGCTGGCGCCCAGGCCGTAGTGGTCAACCAACGCGTTGAGGCTGTTGCCGCTATTGCCGCGATGGGTGCGGGCCAAACGAAGAGTGTCCAGCAGCCCCGCCGGTCGAAGCTCGGGAACTTTGCGGGAAAGCAGTCCCCAGTCGACGCGAACGTTATGGCCGACCAAGTGCGCACCGTCAACCAGCCTCCTGATATCACCGCTGACTTGCTCCAAGAACGGTGCGTTGCGGACGGCAGCATCAGTGATACCCGGTGAAATCCACGGTTTGTGCGGAATCGGCCGCTGCGGATGCAGCAGGGAGCTCCACGCTTGCGTCACGCCAGGTGTGCCGTCAGCGTGCAACGGGACGAGCGCGATCTCCAGAAGGTCCTCATGTTCGCCGTCTTGGGCACCGGTGCCTTCAAGGTCGATCGCGACAACACGCACGACGTGCTCCTTCAATCGGATCCGCAGGTCGATGACGAAAAGCATCAATACGTTTGGGATAGCATCATGTCATGGCAGCTACCGCAGTGACGCTCGGTCGAACCTTCGTCGTCACTTTCGATCACGGCGATGGCTTCTTCCCTGCGCTCCACGCGGTCTGCCGTGACAACGGCATCCGGCAAGGCTACGTCCCCATGTTCATCGCAGGTTTCGCAGACGTCCGCGTTGTCGGTGCCTGCGACCGGCTCGAGGACCCGAACGCGCCCGTTTGGTCGGGCGCTCACTTCACGAACGTGGAAGTGCTCGGCGCCGGCACGCTCGCCTACGAGCCCGAGACCGATACCGTGTCACCGCATCTGCATGTCACCGTGGGGAGAAGGCCCGCGCCGCGAACGGCTACACCGGGCACCTGCTGGAAGCGACCGTAGTGTTCTTGACCGAAATGGTCATCCAGGAAGTGGCAGCGCCCGACATGCGGCGCATAGCGAACCCAGACTTGTATAATGTGCCGTTGCTGCGACTTGGCCAGCACTAGAACAAGGCCCGTTTACGAACTCGGTTTCCAATCGAAGATGATCACGACCTGGAGGGTCGCTTCGTAGTGGACGGCGAGCTTGTCGAACCTGGCGGAGATGGTGCAGCAGCGCTTGAGGCGGCCGATGGCCCGCCCAACGGTGTTGCGTTGCTTGTCACCCTTGCGGTCGAATGCCGGGGGCCAGGGATGTTGCGGTGTAAGCACGCCCTCCCTCAGTGCGCGCGGTAGCGCTCACCTGCCCAGGTCGCCCGATGACCTCGTTGCCTTGCGGTAGTGACGTGCCATAAGGAAGTGCAGCATCAGCAGGACTATGAGCTGCCAGGGGATCAGTGCAAAGGAGAGAATTCCGGTGAGCGCCATAATCACGATTGCGTACGGAATCATCCCTACATAAGGCACAAAATGCATTTTGCTCTTGGCGCCACGAAGAAACCGGAGCTCCGAGACAAGTGCGCACGGCAGCACCATGAAAACGACGCTGACAAGGACATCGACTCCACCAAGTACCAACGTGTCCTGCATCAACGATGCATCCAGTTCGCCCGCCAGAAGACTCGGCCATGGCAGCAGCAGCAACGTTATATACACGGCATTGAGAAGCGACCATGCCAAAAATCTCTTCAGCGCTCGACCGAGTATCCGACCCGGTCGAGCGATTGCTTTCTTGTCGCCTTCGGCAACCGGTTCGAGGTCCATACAGAGAATCATCACAGGCTATCGGTAACCTACTGCGTATCGGACGCTAGGACATGATTTCGCTGACAGGTGATTCCGGACGGCTGGTCAGGGTTCCGACATGAACGCGATCCCGCTTAGACCACGCGGGCAACGATGTCGGCGCTTCGTATGCTGCTGTTGCGGGGACCTGCGTTGTGGATGACCAAGTGCTGACAGGCATGCTGCGCCCGCGGCTTCTCCTCTGGGCTCAGGAACGCAGGTACCGAGCGAACACGACTTCGCCGATCGCTCGCGTCTCGGCGAGCCGGAACGGCCGGTCCGGGCCCTGAGGAAACGGCGCGTCCTGCACGAACCTGGGCGCCCCCGCCTGTCCGACGAGGAACGGTGCGACCGCCACATGCAACTCGTCCACGAGGTCGCGCTTCAAGAACATGGTGTGCATCCACGAGCCGCCCTCAACCATGACCCGTTCGATGCCGCGCTCACCCAGATCAGCGAGCAGGTTCCACGGCAGCACCGTGAGGCCCGAGTCCACCACTGTTGCGGTGGCGCCGAGGTCGGCCGTGAGTCGTTTCGCCGCCTCGGTGGACGCGTACACGATCTTGTCCACGTCGCCCGCAGTGAAGAACTGCGCGTCGGGCGCTATCCGCCCCGACCGGGTGACGGTCACTTTCACCGGTGAGAACGTTTTACCGGCGGCGAGACGCGCTGCTCGTCGCTGCTCGGACCGCACGAGCAGGCGCGGGTCGTCCCGGCGCAGGGTCTCGGCACCGACGAGGATGGCATCGACGCTGGCACGGACCTCGTCAACACGGTCGAAGTCGTCAGCGTTGGAGAGGATCAACCGCTCCCATGAATCGTCGTCGATCCTGCCGTCGAGACTCATGGCCACCGAAGCGATCACGTAAGGGCGGGATGTTGTCACAGTGCAACTCCTCGAAAGTGCGATTCTGTTGCAGTAAGCCTAACGGCCGCAGCAGACACCGCAACCGTCATGGAGCCCGCCATGGACACCACCCGCCGGACCGCCAGAGTGTTCCTCTTCGATGACCAAGGGCGTCTCGTACTGATCAAACGGACCCGGCCCGGCGAAGACCCGTACTGGGTGCTTCCCGGCGGCGGGATCGACCCGGGCGAGACACCCGAAGCGGCGGTACGCCGCGAAGCATTCGAAGAACTCGGCGCCCACATCGCATCGATCGACTTGGTGGTCACCGCACACTTCCCCAGTCAGGCGATGGTGTTGTTCACCGCGAAACTCGTCAGCATGGACATCGGCGCCCGCACCGGCAGCGAGTTCACCCAGCCTGGCCGCGGCCGCTACGACATCGAGCTCGTGCCGCCCGACACACTCCCGCACATCAACTTGCAACCGGTTGAAGCGCACACGTTCGTGCTTGAGAACCCAGGCGTATTTTCCCGCCGCTAGCCGCCATGACCGCCGCGAACTCGCGCCGCTGACGTGCCACCACCAACCAGTGCGGTGCACCGCCCTCTCGGCGGCACCTGGCCACGAGCACAACGCATTCGTGTCGTTCCAAGAATGTCAACCCCGGCCGCTACCGTGACCGTATGACCCATCTGCTCCGCCTCGGCACACGATCCTCACCCATGGCGCTCGCGCAAGCCGAACGCGTCCGTGCACTGCTGACTCGCACGAACCCGTTCCTGACCGTTGAAGTCATCCCGGTAACCACGCGCGCCGACCAGTGGACCGGTGACCTGGCGGCACTCGGCGGCAAAGGCCACTTCGTCCGTCAACTCGACCAGATGCTGACCACCGGTGCCGTGGACGCCGTCGCACACTGCGTCAAGGACATGGAATCCGACCGCGCCGTCCCCGGCGGTCTCACCATCGCCGCGTTCCTCGAACGCGACGACGCCCGCGACGTCCTCGTGCAACCCGGCCAGCCACCCGTCGACCTGAACGGCCCGGTCCCTGCCGACGTGCTCGCGACACTGCCCACCGGTGCACGCGTCGGTACGTCAGCGGTCCGCCGCCGCGCTCAACTGCATGTTGCCAGACCCGACCTGGAACTGCTCGCCTCCCGCGGCAACGTCAACTCCCGGCTCGCACGCCTCGCCTCCGGGGAATGGGATGCGCTGGTCCTCGCAGCCGCCGGACTCGAACGCATCGGCCGCGCCGACGCCGTCACCGCCGTGCTCCCACCCGACCAGTTTCCACCCGCGGCTGGCGCCGGCATCATCGCCGTCACTTGCCGCGACCGCGACCAACAGACATGGGACCTGCTGCGTCGCCTCGACCACGCCCGCACTCGCGCGGCCGCGCTCGCTGAACGCGCCTGCCTCGCCACACTTCAGGGGCACTGCAATTCGCCCATCGCCGCACACGCCACTCACGTCCGCGGCAAGCTCGTGCTGCGCGCCGCCGTGTACGCCGTCGACGGGACCGCCGTGATCGCATCGCACGGCATCGGCTCGCCTCTGGACCCGTCCACACTCGGTGACGACGTCGCCGTCGACCTGATCGAGCAAGGCGCCCGCGACCTCATCACCGCAGCTGCCCATCAGGAAACGGTCGCCGCTTCGACCTAGCGGCCCCTCCCTTCCGCTCGGTGTTGTAGCGAACGCGATCATGTCGCACAAATACGTGCGCCCGGGCCCGGTCGGGTCTTACGATCGGTCAGATGTCCCCGTTCAAAGACGACCTCGACGGACGTGAAGCCGACCTCGCCATCACGTTCGGCATCGACGGTGTCCTCTACCGCATCCGCCTGTCCGTGGAGCATGCCGCCGACTTGGGCGACCTCCTCGGACCGCTGCGCGACCATGCCCGGCAGATGGGCTTGGTCCACCTTGCCGAACCCGAGGTGATGCTGCCAGAGGTCGAGTTCGTTTCCCGACGCGCATACTGGGCGGCCATCCGTGACTGGGCCGCGGTCCGCGGCATCGACCTGCCGGCGAACCGACAGCCACCGCACGAGGTCACGGCGGCGTTCGACCTGGAACGGGCTTTGGAACAACGCGACCGCAACGACATGGACAGGGCGCTGGGGCCGTAACCGCTGCACGCCTCACTCGTTTCCTCAACATGAGCGACACGCATGCACTAGGCTCACCGCTGCGACATGCATTCGCGGCAGCACGCACGATCGTGCTCACGCCCCACTTGCACTTCCCGCATCACCACCCGGCGATGCTGGCTGCGCACGTACGATTCATTAAGGCTATCCAGCCTGACCTGGTGTTGAACCTTGGCGGTCTCTGCGACCTTGCCCTCCCACCGGGCTGCGACGACAGCGACCAAACCGAGATCATGGTCGAACGAGCCGACGCGGTGAAACGGGACTACTTCGCAGCGGTCCGGTCGGGATTCGATGGTGACTTCTGGGTCTACGACTGCGATACGAACCAAGATGACCAGCATGTGTGCCGATGCGGCCCCGGGCCTGCCGGCCCCTCCCTGTTCGACTTCGACGGGTTCGGCGTGCACCGAGTTGGACCAGACAGCATCCTCACTCCAGAATGGTCAGTGACGCACACTCATCGTGATATGAAGAACCGCCTGGTAGCGGGCGGTACCGCCATCGCACTTGCCCGTCGAAGTGATCGCCATACGTTGTGTGCGCACACGCACCGCCTGGGGATCTGCTTTGAAACTACCGACACGGGACCGCGAGCGCGGACACTCATGGGCGTCGAAGTCGGACACATGGTTGACGAGAAACAGCTCCAGCCCTCACCCGGGTACGCGCGCCCACAGGCCGGGTTCGGCATCCTTGAGTCGTCAGGAGACCGGCTCGTGCCTGTCACGATTCCCATGCAACGAAGCGGCGGCTTCGTCTATAACGGAGAACGCTTCACGTAACCGCGAACGTGCCTGCGCTTGATCGCGGCCGTGGTCCATCATGCCTTGGGGCATTCAGCGCCCCGACACCGCCCACACCACGTTGTCAGGTCGTGCCCCCGTGGCAATGTACCGCGATGCTGCCGTTCTCGCGGTTCGGTAACTGACGCGAGCTTCCACTGCGGGTACGAACACGAGGTCGGTCGCGGACGATGCACACACATGCAGTGTCTGCGGTTCGTAGCCGTCCTCGACACCGACAAGGCCATCGGCAAGCCATCGCAACGCTCCTGCGCCAATCGCCGGATCCAGGTCGACCCGCAGGAGGGGGACTTGCATCGGATGGTCATCGCTTGCCGAGTCTTGCACGCCGAAGAAATACCGCATCCCTTGTGTGCTTTGAGGATTGATCATGTCGGCATCGTCATCGAACAGCTCGGCGACATCTTCGGGCCCGGCAACAGGTTCGAAGGAGGTGTCGTAGTGCACGAGGTAGACGGTGTCACCCCAGTCGCTCATCGGTGTGTTCATCAAGTTCGGGAGGCTCGAACTCCTCGGCATCCCAGGCCAGCCATTCGCGACCCTCGTCATCACCGATCACACACAACCCCCACCGCAGGACACCAGGGCGCTCAGGCGGATCGAAACCAAGGCTTTGCACGTAAGCGGCAAACCCTGGACCAGGGTCAGGGGCAGCGTCGTACGCTGTAATCAGCTCGGCGTTCCGGGCACTATCTCCGGTTACTGTCGGGTGGTCACTCACCGGTCAGCGCCTCTCCTGTCCCCGTGATCCGCTTACGGTACTTCAATCTCGTCCCCTCGTACACCTTCACCTGAAGCTCTACCCCTGGTTTCAAGTAGTGCGCCGTGTTGGACTTGCAACCGGTGCCCCCATGATCACACGGTTCAACGTTCAGGAACAAGACGCCTTTCATTTCGCCAGTGTGAAGCATGTCAGCGGCAACGTTGCCCTCGATGTGCCCCTGTGCAGGCTTGGTGCCCTGCCATCCTGGTTTGACCTCCCCAGGCTCGAACTTTGTCGTGCCTGGTGTGGCCTTGAGCGGCTGGACGTTTTGCTTCCCTGAACTGAAGAACAGGTTTCCCAAGGCGGTTTTGGCCTCGTCGAACGGCCGGAGCCCCGCCATACCTTCGGAGGGGCCGATCGAGCCAAGCTCGCGTCGACCATGCGGCGTTACAGCGGGAGCAGCCGTGTCCGGCGGTTTCCCGGTCGGTGTACCGTCACTACCGCCGTTGCCCAAGCGGCCCTGGACGTACTGTTCCATGGTGCCATTGCCGGCGTTGAGCAGCATTTGGGCTTCTTCGATTTGCTGCCGCACGGTCTGCAACTGTCCGAGACCCTCGGCGACCAGCGGGTTCGACGAACCGACCGTGGTCGCTTGTAGCGCTGCGGTAGCACGCTCAACTTGGTCGTGTGCGGTCTTGAGGGCTGTCGAGGCTTCCTTGGTTCCTTCGATGAGGCCACGCAGTCGCGCGACCAAGTCGCTGAGTGTGGACACGCGAGGGCCTTTCGAGCGGTGGGGACGTCAGGACAGGTACACGGCGCGAGCGCACCGACAGCGCTACCGCTGCCTACGGCTCGGTGAACTGGTCGCGGACGGCCCGGCAGGCCGCCACGACGGCGTCGTCTTTGGCGATGCTGCCGTACGAGTCCCGGCGGGGACGTGCGAGTTCCGCTTCGACCAAGGCCAGGGCCGGGCGTGCCGCGGTCCCCATGCGGGCCAGGCAGGGTGCAGTGACGCGAGCAGTGGCGCTGTTCCGTTCCCATGCCGCCATCAGCACGTCGAGCACCTGTGGGGCTTCGTCGGCGCCCGTGATGTCCCACAGGGCGGTGGCCGCGGCGACGCGCACCCACTCGTACCGGTGACCCAAGAGCGTCCGCAAGCGCGGTACTGCCGGGACGGCTTCAGGCCCGAGCTGCGCGAGCAGGTCGGCGCCGTCACTGAGCGCGAACCATGCGGGGGCGTCCAGGAGCGTGAGCGCCATCGTGTAGGTGCTGGAGCGGTCGCCGGTGATCTGCCACCACGCTTTGATCGCCGCGGTCTGTACGTGGGGATCGTTCGAGGCGGTGAATGCCTGGATGGCCCCGGCGGCATCGTTAGCGGCGAGTCCGAACGATCCAAGTGCGTTCAGCATCCCCGGGATCACGGACGGCCCGGCGTCGTTGCCGCGTGGTGCCGCCGCGAGAGCGTTGACGATCACCGGGATCGCGACAGGGTCGCCGAGGTTCGCGAGCGCGGTCATGGCCGCGTTGACGCTCATAGAATCACGTCCCGCGGCGACGTCAAGCCCGGCTGTGTAGGCGACCATGCGCGGCGCCAGTACGGCCGCCGCGTCAGGGAGGCACCCGGTGACCGGGACGGCCCGCCACACCTCGACCCCGGTGTCGAACACGGCGGCGAGTGCGGGCACGGCCCGGACGTCGCCGAGACGCGCCAGAGCCCGCACCGCCTCCTGATACAGGGTCCGCGTAGCCCGGTCCTTGGACTGCCATGTTGCCGGTTCGTGCACGGCGACCACGGCCGCCAAGGCCTCGCGGGCCGGTTCGGCGAGCACATGACACGCTTGGAGTGCCGCCGCCGCAGCCGCCGCCACCGGGCCCTCCTGCGGCAGCAGGCCGGCGAGCGCCGTGATGGTGACGGTGTGGTCGCCGCGCCAACCGGTCATAAGCGTCCGGGCGTCATGAATGCCGTCGAGCTGGAGTCTGGCATCCGCGTGACCCAGTTGCGCGCCGACGAGTGCCGCCCGGTCGGCGACACGGTTGCCCAGGGCCGTGTGCAGGACGCCCAGCAGGTCGGACACCGGGGTTGTTTCGGCACCGGCGCGGTCCATGTCCGCGAACGCGGCAGTCACTTGCGGCGGCACCGCCGCCGATGACGTGGGCGGCGCTGCTGCCGCGGTCGACTCAGGGGTCGGTGGCGCGAAAGCGAGCCTGTCCAACAAGGTGATGGCGGCAGGCACCGTATCGTCGTCGACCGTTTCCGGGAAGCTGTGCGCACGGTGCGCCACTGCTGCCAATCGCACGACCGGAGCCGCAGTCGCATCATCGGCAACGGTCTCCAGCCACCGTGTCGTCGTGTCCGCTATCGTGGGCGCCCGCACCGCTAGGGCGGCCATGGCTGCGACCAGTGCGACCTGCACCCACCGGTCCATTTCCACAGAGAACCGGTCCCGCAGCGCCGCAGCGGCCTCTCCGGGATCGTTGATGACGATCGCGAGCGCGGGAACGGCGGCCTCGCGCACGGCCGGATCCGCATCGGCAGCGAATCCACGCACCGGTTCGATGTGGTCGCGAAGTGTCGCCACGGCCTTGTCGGCGACCTCGTCCACCCCGCTGTCGCCGCATCGTTCGGCAGCGCTGACACCAATGCTCGCCACCAGACGCACCGTTTGCACACGATCCGGTGTCATCGGATGCGCCGCGATCGCGACCAGGAACGGAATCGCCGCGACCGTACTGGCGTACACGCTGCCTTGATGATGGACCTTGCTCCACAAGTCACTGAAACCGCGCTGGCGCAGCTCCGGGTCGCGGCACCGCAACAGCGCCAGCATCGTGGGCACCGTCGTCGCCGGACCGTACGCATGGTCGAGGCTGGACCAGCGGACATCGTTCAGTCCTTGAAACATGGAAGCCATCATGGCAGGACCAGCCGACACCACTGGCCAGGCAGGTTAGCTGCCAGCGCACCGTGGACAACATCGTTCGCTGCCGCGGCCGGGCACCCAGAGGGTTTCACTGCCGGCGGTGACTGTGCGATCGTTCCTGCATGAGCCGCATCGACCACATCAACAACCCTGACGCGCCCGCACCCAACAGCGTCGTCCCTTCAGCGGTCGCGTTCATCCTTGACGACCAAGAGCGGGTGCTGCTGATCCAACGATCCGACAACGGCGACTGGGCACTCCCCGGCGGCGGACACGACCTCGGCGAACACATCGCCGAAACGGCCGTACGCGAAACGAAAGAAGAAACCGGTCTTGACGTCGAAGTCACCGGCCTCATCGGGATCTACACCGACCCCAGGCACCTGATCGAGTACAGCGACGGCGAAGTGCGCCAACAGTTCTCCATTGCCTGCCGCGCCACGCCCATCGGAGGGCGCCTGGCCGCAAGCGACGAATCGATGCAGGTCGCGTGGGTCAGCGCCGCCGACCTCGCGGACTTGTCAATCAACCCGTCCATGCGGTTGCGCATCGAACACGGCTTCGCGAACGCGGCCGCACCGTTTCTCGGGTAACGGCACCGCTTGGTTCACGCCGCTGCCGCAGTACCGTGCACGGACACTGGCGTGACACCGGTCGTGCCGTGGCCCTCGTCAACGTCGAGGTACAACCGCTCGAAGCACAACTGGCCGAACGTGCGCCGGTCGTCATCAGTCAGCGACGTATAGAACTGACGCGGATGTTCCAGCAACGTCAGCAAGTCGCCGACCCGCGCCAACCCGTCCGCCGACCCGCCGGCAACTGCCGCCAACTGGTGGTCAAGCAGTACCTGCCGATCCCGTGCTTCCGTGAGCTTCCCGTTGATGGCGTCCACCGGCCAGTCCGGATGCCCGACCAGTTCCAGCAGGTCCCGTTCCAAACGGCGAAGCCGCGTCCGTTCCCTTTTCAACGTGGTCTGCACATGCGCGGTCGATTCCTGCCACGACCTGGTGAGGTTCGCCAGCGCGGCGCTGACGTCCGCCGTTTCACCAGGAGACCACGTGAACGACGCCATGTGGGCGGCAACGGCAGCCTCGGCATGTTCGACCAGGATGCGCGGCAGGTCGCAATCGCCAGCGTTGATCCGGCCCAAGCACAGGAAATAGAAATGGTACCGGCCGCTGTGCGACTTCGCGCCCTCAAGCGTGATCCGATGCCCGGACCGCCGGCACCAGATCCACCCTTTCAAGTAGTGATGCCAGCGCCGGTTCCGAACGCCCCCACCGCGCTGCTCGGTCAGCACACGCTGCACCCGGTCGAACAGGTCCTGGTCAATGAGCGGCGTGTGCCTCCCGGCGTATGCCGTCCCGTTGAACGTGACCGTGCCGACGTAGTACGGGTCGCACAGGAGATGACCGATTTTGTTGACGGACAGGAACGTTCCCGATGGGTACCGACGCGTCGGACGTGTGCGCAACCCCAACGCAATCGAGAGGTTCCGCAGCTGGTGATACGATGCTTGCCCGGTCGCGTACCGTTCGAACAGGGCCCGGATGATCGGGCCGCGCACCTTATCGACCGCGATCGTGCGCACCTGACGACCGTCCACGATTTCACGAACGTTCACGTACCCCAAGGGCGCGCGTCCCGGTGTCCCGCCGCGGGCCGCTTTGGCTTCCATTTTGTAGGCGACGTCTTGACCGGCAATGCGGGACTGGTATTCGTTGAAGCCGTCGACCATGTGCGCGAGCAGTTCACCCGTGGGGGAGTCGTCCGTGGGGTCCTTCACCGACAGGATCGCCACACCGCGGTCCCGCAAGTCCTGTTTCGTCAAGGCCGCGTCAGTGGTGTCGCGAAACAAGCGCGAACGCATGTACGTCACAATGACGTCAACGTCGCCTTCGTTGCGGATGCGGCCCATCATCGCGCGGAACGCGGGCCGTCCGTCTACGGAACGACCGGACTTCCCCGGGTCAACATACTCGGCGACGATCGTCAAATCCAGCCGCTCCGCCAAGTACTGGCATGCTTTCCGCTGCGCAGGAATCGAATTGCCTTCAGGGTCGAAGTCAGTGTCGACCTGCGCACGCGTGGACACGCGCAGGTAAAGCACCGCTCGCCGACGCGGCGACCGTGCGAACACCGTCATGCGGACGTGCGTTCGTCATCGAGCCGCAACACCGGTCGCACCGCGCCAGCTCCTCGAGCACGTCGCCGCGGCGGTGCCGCTGGTTCGTGCCCGGCGACCTGCAACACCAACGCCGCGACCCGTTCGACGTCGATCGTGTCACGGCGGGTCCCTGCTACCCGGACCGGCCACTGACGCGACGTCACTGCATGCCCCCGGCCATCACGGGAGCTGTCACGTGCGGCCGCGTCGCCGGTTCACGGGCACCCTCGCATGCGATAGTGCCCGTCCCGTTCGTGGCGGCACTGCCATGGGCAAAAGTCATCACCGGTGCAGCATAACGAACGCAGTTCGCTTGCCCTGCAACGAATCTGTTCACTGCACTGTTGATCACGTCAGCGTTCCATCGCAGGAGATACGGACACACCGCCAGCAGCAAATGGCGACGGTCCACGCCGCATCGCGCACCCCTTCACTTCGTGAGCGGTGTCGGCAACGGCGCCAGCAACGTCGTGGGCGCGCGTTTCGTGCCGTAGCCGGCGTTCACCAGCATGTCGAACGCGGCCCGGACCGTTGCTGGCGCGGGCTGCTCGACCGCGAGCCCCATCGCCGGGTACGCCCAGATCCGGTCGAGGTCGCCCACCAGGTTCGCTATGATCGCCGCAGCAGGAAGGGCGTCACGGACCCACATGCGGTCGACATAGTCGGCCAAACCCGCGCGGGACGAGGCGCACCAGACGGTGACCTCAGGCCACTGCGCACGGCAGATCGCCCACGCTCGCCGCTCCATATACGGCATGCACGCCACCGCAACCGACGCTGGCCGTATCCCCGCGGCGGCGAGCAGGTCGCGCGTGAGCGTGAAATTCTCCCCCGTGTGCCGGGCGCGCTCCTCGGTCATGATCACCGCCGCAGGAACACCAACGTTGATCATGCGGTCACGGAACACGACCGCTTCACCGCCGCCGAGCACGTCACGAGTGCCCGGACGCACACCCCCGGACGCGACGATAAGCGGCGCACGACCCTCGTGGTACAGGCGCGCGGCCGTCTCAGCCACACCAATGTCGTGACAGCCCAGCGCCACGATCACGTCAGCGGCCGCTGGCGCATGCTCCAACTGCAGGAACGCCCACAGGATTTCCGCAGCATCCCACACCGCACTGCCCGGAAACGGGCGTGTTCGATCCTCGATGGTTACCAACAGTTATTCCTTTCATCATGTCGATGCGGTCCTACGGCGCCCACAGTGTCGCACCGGCCGTCCGCGGCATACGGTCGCATCGACGCTGGCCCTGGCAGGCGCCGCTGCCGCGAGAAAGTCACCGCAGGGTGCCGATACGACGCTGATCCAGGCCGAGCATGCCCAACCACGTCGCGTAAGGATGCAGCGTGGCCGTTCCGCCACGTACGCGGTCCCGCGCTGGTGGGCAAGCTGAATCTGGCTGGTGGCCCCGACCGTGGGCCGGGGCAGTGTCGGGCTACGCACGAGCGCCTCCGGACCGGGTCGGGTGCTTGCACCAGACGCCGACGCCCCAGGGCACGAGGATCGCGGCGCGCCTGCCACTTCGACCGTCCTCAACGTCGGCTATGGCGTCGAGCGCTACTGGTACGGCGGCAGCGAGGTAGGCGGCGAAGGACAGTACCAGAGCGTGTCCGGTTGGGGCGCTGTCGACACGCGTCGCGATGTCGACTGCATCCCGGCCATCCGCGCGACAACGCCCATCTGCTTTCGAACCGCACTGCAGCGGCTGGGACTTATGGAGCACCGAGGCGGTGCGGTGCACCTTCGAGTTTCAACAGATCGCTCAGGCGAGTAAGCGCGCCATCGGCAACAACCTGGAGACGGTGGTGTTGCAGGGCCGGACCTTCACGTGGATCGAGTCCACCCGACTGCAGCGTCGCGGCAAGGCCTGCGGCGGCCTGCTCGTCTACCAGCGTCGGGAAGACCGGGTTAGTGAGCAGATCGCGAGCGGCATAGGCGTCACCGGTCTTGACGGCGATCTCGGTGAGGAACGCCGTCAGCGCGGACGCGTCATGGTGCAGTAGGCACGTGAGCTCCAGGATGCTCAGGCCCAGGCGAACCTGGAAGAGCTGCTGTTCGGGGGGCAGTTGCAATCGCTGGATCATGTCGGTGAGGCGGACGCAGGTCGCTGTGTTCGCGCGATCGTTCGCATAGGCGAGACAGGCTGCAAAGTAGGCGGCGAGCGCCTTTTCCCACGGGTCGAGTGCCTCGGTGTCGGCGATCAAGGCAGTCGCGTCATCGAGATTGCCAGCCATGAAGTTCGCGATGATCGCGGTCTGGCGTCCGTCCAAGAGCCGGTCGCCGATGCCGCCGCGGCGTTCGGTGGCGAGGAGCGCTTCGTTCCAGCGGCCGGCGCGGGCCAGCGCTCGGGTCCCGTCGGAGTGGAACGCGGTCCACAGCCGCTCGTGCGCGGCGCGTCGGCTCGCCACGGAGTCCGCCAGTGCCGTGAAGTCGATCGGGTATCCGTTAAAGCTGGTGGTGCTGCCGTCGGCAGCGGCAGCGAGTGCCTGGTCGAGGATCTGGTGGGCGCGGTCGCCGTCGCCTGCTCGGATGGCGAGGCGGGCGAGGTTGATGACCGGCTCCATCGCGAGGCCAGCGTGCCCTGCGTGCAGCGGTGCATGGTTGACGAAGGTGTGGAGCTGGCGCTCGCAAAGTTCAGCGGCGAGATCGTGGGCGCTGATGTCGCTGGCGAAGAGCGCGGTCAGGTTCAGCGCGGCCGCCGCCTCGGTTGCGGTCGTGGCCTGATGGGCCATGGTGGTGACCGCTTCGACGCGCCGGTCGAGGGGCGCGCAGTGCGGCCTGGCCCTGGGCACGAGGGGGAACCAGCATGCGAACACTCGCAGTTCAGTCATGGCATTCGTTCCCTTCGGCGTTGGTGCCTCGGTTGGCGGATGCGGTTCGGTGGCCGGTGAAAACGGCGTCACGGGCGGCACGAGCAAGGTCCCGTTGGCTGGTCACTCGCAACCCGAACCGGTTCCAGCAGAACAGGACATGGTGGGCAAGGACGTCGCGAAGGCCGCGTTCGAGCCGTCCGTCATCGGTGAGCTGTCGCAACTGCCTCCCGGCGGTGCGGTACTGACCGAGCGCGTCAGCGGCGGCCGTGGCCGAACCAGTGTCCAACCGGGCAATGCTGGCGTCGATGTCCGCGGCCAGAAGGTGCCGGGCCTGGTCGGCTGCCATGTCCGGGCGAGCAGACAGGGTCGGGTCGGCTCCGCGGATGGCTGCGAGCCGGGCCCAGAGGTCGCCCTGCTCGTACCATTCCAGGCCGGCCGTGCGCGCCAAGGCCGTGCACAGCAGCAGCGAGACCTCGCGGCGTTTGTCGGCTCCAGGATGGCGCCTGGCATGGGTGAGGTATTCGGCGACGAAATTGGCGTCGCTGTGGAAGAACCGGTGCGCGACGTCCATCCCGGCAGGTCCGCCGAACGCGACGGTTTCAGGCTCGTAGATCTGGTGAGCGAACTCGGCGATATGCGGCTTGGCCTGTCTGCTGGTGAGGATGTCGCTGAGGAGTGTGCGCGCCCGGAGCGGTGACACGTTACGGCCGGGCAGGTATCGCAGCCGCCACTCGGGGCTCTTGCGGATGAAAAACCAGCCGTCGAGGACGCCGTCTTCCATTGCCGACCACATCTGGGGCCACAGGACCTCGGTGAGGACGTGCTCGGCGCGGTCGGGTTCGGCCAACTGGATGCTGGTCTGCAGCCACGAGGTCGGTGGGTAGATGATCTTCATCAGCGCAGCGCTTTCGGTGCGGCCAGGCCCAGGGCGGCATCCCAGGTGGCGTCGTCGGTGATGCGCGGGCCGAGGCCGTGCAGGGTCAGTGCAAGGCCGGCTTCGCCGTCGAGGAATCCGTTCTCGGGGACGGCGCTGGAGCGCAGGCGTGCTTCGAGGTCGGGGAGCGCTGCGGCGAGCCGGTCGTCGTGGGCGTCTTCGGCGCAGCGCTGGACGATCCGGTACAGCCCGGCGGTCCCGTGGCACAGACCGCCTTCGACCAGCCGGGACTGCTGATCGGTGTCGGCAAGGCAGCGCAGGAGGGCGTCTTCGGCCCGGCGCTGGCGGACCGGGTCGTCGAGCGCGATCGCCGCCAGCTGCAAGGCTCGGGCGATGCCCGGGGCGCCGTAACACCAGCTCGGTCGCCCCGGGCCGGGTTGGGTACTGCGGCCGCGCTCAAGTTCGGCCCGGGTGAGCCACTGGGGCCACCAGCCGTGTTCGTGCTGCCAGGTGTCGTAGCAGGACCAGATCCACTCGATCGCGTCCCGCTGGCCGGGAACCTTGAGACCGGCGTTGTAAGCGGTGGCGAGAACGACGAGCGGTCCGACGATGCCGTGCGCGGCACCAAGATTGACATGGCCGCCGGGGAAGTCACTGGATTGCTTGAGGAAGGGGTCATGGGCGGACCACCATCCGGGCAGCCAGGTATCGCCGACGCGGAGGGGTTTGGTCAGGTCCACCAGGTAGGCGAGGACGTCGCCGGTGAGGTCGCTGCCGGGTTCGGTGGCCAGGAGGTACGTGCCCAGGCCCGAAAGCCCTGAGAGCTGGCTGTATTCGGCGAATCCGGTTGGCAGCTGCCGGCGGATCCGCTCACGGGCCAGGGCGAGCCGATCGGTGATGATGATCGTGACGCGTTCATGGAGGCGGTTCCGTAGCTCACGGTAGGAGCCCTGCGTGTCGGTGGTGTGCAGGATGAAGCTGATGGCGGGGGCGCCGTTGAAGAGGTTGGTGGCGGTGGCGCAGTTCGTGCGGGGGTAGGCGGTGGCGCGCAGCCAAGCTCGGGCCGTGCCGGGGTCGCCGTGGCCGGTGCGGACGCGTTCGAAGTGCAGCAGCGCGACGCCGAGACGTCCGGCGCCCATCGACTGCGCGGCCGCGCCCTCCCGAAGCGGCACAGTTCCCGGGTCGGCCAGTTCGGCGGCGATGCGGTCGGCCGCTGCGGTGCCGGTCGAGGCGGTGCTCGTGGTCATCAGGTTCGGCTCCTTCGGTTGCGGGATCGCCAGGCGAGGGCGGCGGCGCGAGCGAGCCTGAGACAGGCCCGCTCGGACTCCGGGTCGATATCGATCGCCCTGATGTAGTGCAGGTGCAGCAAGGACGACAGCACCGCGTCCAGGTCGCCGCGACCGTTGATGAGCAGTTCGCGCCGGTAGGCGGCGACCGCTCGGCGCCGGTCCTGCCAGGCGTCGAGCACACCGCTGGCCGAGGCCGCTGCGGCCAGGCGGGTGGGGCTGCCGGATCCGGGGTCCAAAAAGCCGGCGAGGGTGGCGGCGGCGTCGCGGTCCAGCGGTGGGCCGGAACGGTCGACGTGGTCGACGAGCCAGTCCATGCCCGCATCGACCGAGCCGGTGAAGGCGATGACGAGGTCGATGAGGCTCGCCGCGCACAGCGCTTGCGTGATCGCCGGGGCCGTGGCGGCGTGGCGGATTTGGGCGAGTGCGGCGGCCGTGTCGGCGGCGAAGACCGTCTCGGCCGCTCGCATCGCCTTGCCGTGGCCGTACCGGCCGGTCTCGGGCATATAGGTGTCGAGCTGGAGGCGGCTGATGAGGCCTCGTCGGCGCAGGTTCGCGGCCCAGGCGCCGAGCCGTTCAACGGCGGCGCCGTACCCCGTGTTGTCGGTCAGTCGATACCGCAACCGCAGGTGCGGGAGGGGGTCCTTGTAGCGGATGAACCACCATTCGGGCGCTTCGGGCCAGGTGGCGTGGAGTGCGTTCAGGTGCTGGTCGAGCAGGTCGTTGAAGCGCCCCGGATGGGTGTAGACCTTGGCGTAGAGCCACGATCCCGCACCGGGGAGCTGCTCGTCCGCCACCGTGGCTGGCCGCAGCGGAGCCTCGAGTTCGAGGTGGCGGGGTCGTGGTTTCGGCGGTGCGACCCGGGCGAGCGGCAGGGTGATCTCGTGGGCTCGGCCGCCGATCCAGCCGAGCTCGGCGTCGGTTGGGGCTTCCCGCAGGACCACCGCCTGGTGCCGGTCCAGTTCGTGGCGCATCAGGGCCAGGTGGGCGTTGTCGGCGGTGTCGATGCGGATGCGAATGTCGCTGTCGCCGAGGAACAGGATACGAGGGATCTGGAGGCCGTGTTGCAGCTGTTGCCATGCTGCCGTCCATGCGCTCCAGGAGCGGTCTTTGGCGGGGAGCTGCCGAGTGGTGATCTTCCACCGGGCGACGGTGAGGATGCTGCGGCCGGAGCGCACCCGCGGAAGCACCGGCAGGGCCGCCGCGGCACCCCAGTCGAACATGGCGTAAACCGAGGACGCAGCACGTGGGAGTTCGGCGAGGAACCGCTGCATCGGGTGCAGCCGGATCGCCGGTTCGACGGCGTTGGGGACCATCGGCTCGACAATGCCGCCGGTGGCCAGGTTGACCAGGTAGAGCCGTTCGGCGTCGGCTGTGACCGCCAGGTCCTCGAGACTGAGGGCGCCACGCTGCTCAGTCGGGTATTCGCCAAGCGCAAGGAGGTCGGGGAGCACCGGTGGGACGCGGCCGACGTTCGCCGTCGAGGCCCACAGGGGCGGACCCGAAAGCTGCACGTGCGAGGCCCCGAGCGTGGCGGTCGGGAGTTCGCCCCAGCGCTGCGCGATCCGGTCGCGATCGGCCTGATCGAGCAGGTGGAGGAACCTGCCTTCGGTCGTGCCGACCGCGCGTCCGGCGCCTTCGACGACGAGCGTGAAACGGTCGGCGGCGAGCGCGTCAAGGTCGGCGGCGCGCAGGTGGAAGGCGATGCCGACGTGCGGCGGCGCGGTGGGCGAAGCGACGGCGATGCCTTCGATCTCGGTGGCGGTGGCGGCGAGGTCGATCTCTATGCGTCCCCCGGCGACCGCCTCGTGCGCGAGCCTCAGGAGCGCCCGGTCTCGGTTGGTTGCTGGCGGCTCGGACCCCGCGAACAGGGAATCGCGAAACCCTGCGGGGAACCCGAGCCCGGCAACCGGGTCAGTCAGCTCACGCACACGCACGACTTGGCCGAGGCCGTAGCGTTCGAGGAACTGGTGGTGGTATGCCGTCCAGGACGGGAACCCTTCAGGGAAGCGGGTCAGGCGCTGTAGTTCGGTTGCGGCATGCTCGGCTTCGGCTACCACGGTCGGCGGCAAGCTGAGCTGGGCGTCGATGCGAAGGTCGATGGCGAACGCGGGCCGGTGGGGTGCGGCGCCGAGGAGTTCGCCGGCCTCCCGCAGCAGCGGCCGAGACGGACCGGAGCTCTGAAAGTCCTGTATTGAGGAAAGCAACTGGTGCGCCGTCCTTGTTGCTGCTGCCAACGGGTGCTGGCTCGCCATGGTGGTCGCCTTCAACTCGTTCAGGAGGCGTTCGAGTGGGTCCGCTTCGGTCATTGGTGCCCTGAGCGCGGTGATCAGTGCCCCTTGGACGACCATGGTCCGGAGCATTGCGGTGATCGTGTCCGGTGGGGTTCGCGGGAACTCGGCGGTGAGCTTGGCGGCCAGGTCGGCGAACCGGATCGGGTCCTCGGCCCACCGCAGGGCACTCTCCACTGCTCGGGTCCATCGAAATGAGACCGCCACAGGGCCGGACTCGTCGCTGTCGGCGTGCGACAGCAGCACCAGTCGCTCTCCTTGCACTGCGGCGAGATTGTTGGCCATGACCGTCAGGTCGGGAAGCAGGTCGTGTTCAAGTTCGGTGATGATCCGGTGGAGCAGTATCGCGTCGGGACGGACGATCACCTGGTGGGCGGTGCCAATGTTCGCGATCGGGTGCGAAGCAAAATGGACCGGAGCGATACCGGCGAAGAGTCCGAACGGGGTGGCGCGTGATTCGCTGCGGAGCCGGTAGCGCAGGAGGGCGAGCGCGGCACGGCGAATCTGTTTGGGTTCGGTGACTGCGCCCGCGCCGATCGCCGCGATGCGGCCTGCCAGCGCGGGCGCGGCGGCCGCGATGGCGGCGGCCAGGTCGCTGTGGTCCCAGATCGTCCGGATCCATTCGCGTTGCGCGATGGCGGCTTCGGGGCCGGTGCGTTCGGGGTCGGGGAGGCGGGGCGGCGATGCGACCGGTGTGTGGGCACTCAGGCGGACCAGTCCTGCTTCGACGGCTCGGAACATACCGGATTCGCTCCTTGGACGGAGTGTTCAGGGGCAGGGGGCCGGTACCGGCCTGGGGGCCGGCACCGGCGAAAGGGACGCAGCCGCTACCGGCAGCTGGTGCACGCGCTCGCGCAGGTGGTACCGCAGCCGTCGCTGGTGTCGTAGAGGATCGTGCCGAGGTCGGGGCCCGACTCGACGAACTGAATGTCGAGTTCGAAGGCGTCCTCGTCGACCGTGTCGAGCTGCTGCGTGTCCATGTCAATCACTCCTTGTGATTCTCGGTTTGGTTCAATTCACCTGGCCGGTGCGACCGGGGGTCTGGGGCCAGGAGACGGTGACGCGGCTGTGGCGTTTCTCGACGACCAGGCCGTGCGGCACGTCGCCGTCAAGCGCCGTCTTGGGATGGACTTCGACGTGCGGTCCGGTGCCGCGGCGCTGGTCGCGGTCCCAGCTGCGGAGGTGCGCGACCATCTGATCGGCGAGTTCGGCAGCGTTGGGCCCATGGGCGTAGGCGCCGAACTCGAACTCGGTGCGGTCCTCGGTGACCGGCCGCAGCGTCAGGTAGGCGAAGGAATCCTGGTCCCAGACCGCGGACATGCCCCAGCGCAGCGTGAGCGTCACGAGCCCGGTGGACAGGCCCTGGTCGGTGGCAGTGAGGTAACCGTAGGTGGGTGCGACGGTCGCAAGCCACATGTCGAGGTCGTCCCACGGTTCCATGCCGCCGACCAGGACGCCCGACCAGGCTTCGCACCGGGGCCCTTCCAGAGCGAGCCCGAGCGGTTCGGCCTCGACCGGCTGGCGGTCGTCGACGCGGAGCACGATGCCGTCACCGTGGAGGCTGACCTCCCGCTGGCGATTCTCGGCGGCCCCTTGCATCGGGACGAACCCGGCCAGTTCGAACTCGGTGCAGACGAGGCGGCCTGCCTCGGGCTGGAACACGAAGGAGCGTTCCAGGCCGCGGACGCGCAGCGGGACGATGAGGCGGCCGTCGTCGGCGAGTTGCTCAGTCCAGGCGGGCGGGATGTCGGGGGCGGAGACCGTGACGAGGATGCGGTCGAACGGAGCGAACTGCTCAGCGCCGTATTCACCGTCGGCGCAGACGACGGTGACCACATCGTCATAGCCGGCGTCGGTGAGGCCACGCTCGGCTCGTTCGCAGACCTCGGGGTCGATATCGAGGCTCACGACCGTGCCCTTCGGGCCGACGAGTTCGGCGATGAGCGCCGCGTTGTAACCGCCGCTGCCGATCTCGAGCACGTTCATGCCCGGCGTGATTTGGGCCTGCTGGAGCATGGTCGCCTGCAGCCACGGCGCCGAGACCGAACTGATCGCCACCCCGTCGCCGTCGCGCTTCATGATCGGGACCGCGTCGGCGTACGCCTCCTCCAGGCTTATACCCGGCGTGAACAGGTGCCGGGGCACTGTGCGCACGGCTTCCAGAATCGTTTCGTCAACGGTTGTGCCGATGTCGGCGCGGTTCTTCACGATCGCCTCGGCGAGGTCGAGACGAAGCCGTGCGGCAGTGGCATCCTCGTCGGTCAATGTGGTTTCTCGGGTCACCTGTTCCTCCTCATTCACGGTGTTCCTGCCCAGCTCCCCGCAGCGCGAAGCACCCGGTGCATTGCTGGGGGTCGGTATCGGCGGGCGATCGCCGCTGCCCCGAGCGGCGAACGGGGCGACATCCGGGTGGATCGCCACTTTCAACCTAGGGGTGAGGACCTGCTGATCCACGACGCACCACCACACCGCCATCGCCTGGCCGACCATAGCGAGCACTGCACTCGAGTCCGGGTGGTCGAAACGAGCATCGTTCGGGTCGAGCAGCAGTTGCGGGCTTTTGCCGAAATCCCAGCGGATGATGCCGACCGTGGAGCGGACGCCGCTGTTGCGACTGCCATGCGGCGTTGACGGGCGCTGTCCAGCAGCTGCATCGACAGCAGTGAGTCCGGCTCGATCCGCGGATACGCTTCGGCATGCCCTTCGGCGATGAACGTATGCTGGGCCGCGTCTTCGGCTAGCTGACCGGTCGTGTGCGTGAGGCCGCGCGTGCTCATCCTGGTGCGTGCCATCGCATCGACCTTGGCCGTGGCGGCGAACTCGTACCCGTATCCGGTGATCGTGCCGAGTGCGGTGCCGGGCGGTGGCAGTGTCATCATCAGGCCGCGCACCTCCTTGGCATCGTGTTCTCGCGCTGTGTGATACCTATTCCACTGGTGTCGGTCGGTGTCGGCAAGCACTGGCAGCGATGATTGACACACCATTGACAGCGGCTCGATAGTCGAGCGCGACAGGACCGGATTCCTGGAGGATCGTCTTGGAACCCAGCGACATCGCGTGTATGAAAACCGACCTTGGTCGCATGCTGGCCGACCTCCGGGAGTCGAAGCGTTGGACCCAGCAGCAGCTCATCGCCGACGGCCAGGTGCGCACCTCGCGGTCCACGGTCGCCAACACTGAGACCGGTCGCCAGTTCCCCGACAAGCAGTTCTGGGCCGAATGCGACAACGCTCTGGACGCCGAGGGCGCCCTTCTCGCCGCGTACCGCCAGGTGGCGGAGGCGGTGCAAGCACAGAAGCGAGCCGAAACTATCGCGGCCCGTCAACGGCTTGAGGAGCAACGGCGGTCGTGGAGCGAAGCCACCAGACCCGCCATCAGCCTCGACCTCAGCGGTGGCTCCGTTCCAGACCAGGTCACAGCTGCCACAGGCCCGATCGCACCAGGGGCGTCGTGGCATCAACCATCGCACAACCAGCTGGAGTTGGAGAGCCTGCGGCGGCCCCACCGTTTGCAGAGCGCCCAGTTGGACGCTGCCATTGAGCACCTGGCAGACCTGTGGCACACTCTGGTCCGAACCGACAATCTTTTCGGCCCTCGCCACGCCCTTCAGTCAGTCCATCAGCAGCTGTCTATTCTCGATGCTCTCCTCGAGCATGCCGGGGGAGAGCAGCGGCATGAAGTATTGAGGCTCGGCGCGAGGTACGCCGAATCCGCAGCCTGGCTTCATGAAGATACCGCCGATATGCAAAGCGCCGAAAACTGGACACGGCAAGCGCTGGAATGGGCTACCGAAGCGGGAGATCACGCCATGGTTTCCTGGGCGATGTTCCGCAGAAGCCAACAGGCCACGACGCGACGGCATGCCGCGCAAACGATCAGCCTCGCTCAGGCAGCCCAAAGAAATGAACGACACCTTGCAGGACCTGCGCGCGCTGCGATACGACAACAGGAAGCGCAGGGGTACGCACTGGAAAGAAGCGAACGGGAATGCCATAGGCGGCTCGACGACGCTCACGAATTCGCTGCTTCACCGGACACGAAAAGGGATGGCCGTACTGGGCATGGAGATTTTTGCACGTCCACCTACATTGAGGTCCAGCGGGCAAAATGCTGGCTCACCTTGGGGCGACCGGAGTTGGCAGTCCCGATCTTCGAGCGCACTGTGGCTCAAGTGTCAGACGTGTACCACCGCGACCGCGGCCAAGTGCAAGTTTTGCTGGCCAAGGCGTATGCAGGCGTTGGGCAGCATGACGCCGCCGCTGCCCGAGCCGCCTCCGCGCTTCACATTGCGTGCGGCTCCGGATCGACTCGAATGCTCAACGACGCCATCGCTGTCACCAAATTGATTGCGGCTGCATGTGACTCATCTGCCGTGAGCGACCTGCTCGTCACCGTTGACGAACTGATGGAATAGCGAACGATGACAGCGAAGCCCACTCTATCTCGAGGTGGCCCTCTGATGGCCGCTTCTCTGGCGCCCGCATGCTCACTGATTAGATTGGCAAACTGGTGGTAATAAACTTCTACACACCGAAATACTACGTGTTCAACAACTTTTCGGCGCATTCCATCGAGTACCGAGGGAAGCGTTACCCGACGTCGGAGCATGCTTACCAAGCTGCGAAATGCACCGATCCGGCCGGTCAGGAGGTCATCCGCAAGGCCCGTAGTCCCCTCCACGCTAAGAACCTGGCCAATGAGACCTATAGGACGGCGAAGGACGCCGATTGGGCCTGCAAGAAGGTGGCCGTCCTTGAAGCGATCCTGCGCGCCAAACTTGAGCAGCACCCAGAGGCCCGGAAAGCCCTACAGGAGAGCGGCGATGAGGAGATCGTCGAGGATTCGCCGACCGACTACTTCTGGGGCGAAGGGGCGGACGGAACAGGTCACAACATGCTGGGCAAGCTCTGGATGAAGCTACGCGACGAATCGCATGGTGATACCAAATGACCCCGCAATCCTGAGAGCATCGTTGATCCTAGTTAGGTTTATATGCCCCTTTTAGTAGGTCACGTCCAGGGCGATGCTGTCAGTCCCCTCAGGCCCTTCCTCAGCACAGCGATCATGGCCCAGCGGGCCTGGGTCGCAGCCCGATCCGGGAGGGCACCATAGTTGCAAGCGGGCGATACTGCATCAGCCACCGGAAGGTCCGCTCGACCGCCCATCGGGCGGCGGACGGGAATCCTCTGACCTCGTTCGGTTGGTGCGTTACCACCACGTCGACCTCTTCCGCCTTGCCGCGCTCGGTCACGCTCTACCCATGTCTGGTCCCCGCGTCGACCGGTGCCGGCAGCGGCGGCGTTTCAGGTCAGCGTGCCGAACCGGCGATGATCCTTGGCGAGCATGCGCAACCATGTCCCGTGATCCAACCCGAGCCGGTCAGCAAGTGCTTCCCGGTCCTTGTCCGAGGCCGCCTCCGCGAACACGTCCCGCAGGAACCGCACCTGCACCGCCTCAAGGACGAACATCTGCTCACGAAGCCGAGTGATGGCCAGATCGAGCGGAAGATGCACATCGGTCACCACATCACCCGTCGGACCGATACTGCCGAGCCCGCGGCTGCGCTGCGCCGCCACATAGATCCGCGTCATCGCCTCCAGAGCCTTGCGCGCCCGCGCGTTGTCGGCGCCCCATCCGGTGGCGACGCTGCCTTCCATCGTCTCGAAGAACGACGGATGCGCCGCCAACTCATGACCCGGGCAGGTCTCCACGATCCCTTCCACGTGCCCGTCAGCGTGCTCATCCGGGCCGACCAGGACCACCAGGTGCGTCCCAGGATCGTAGAACACATGCGTGTCCCCGGCGTGGAAGGCCGCAAGGTCAGGTTCGGACCTCGCGCCCGGGTAGTCCTGACGGACGGCCGCCAGCGCGGCCTCCATGGTCGGGTACGTCGTCGTTGCCATACCGGGACCGTAGTGACCACCCCAGGCGCGTGTCAACCGTCAACAACGACGGCGTAGGGTGCGGCTAAGTGGACTGTGCGGGCTGCCAATTGACGGCGGTCGGCAGCGCACCCGAAGAGTTGAGAAACTCAGTGAACGCAGTCTCGATCAGCTCCCACGACACCACCGCATCAACGGGAACCTCCGCGGGGAGAACCGCAGCCACATCGACATCAGTGCGGGGGGACACACGCGTCCAGGACGCCCAGGAACCCCCGGGCCGGACATGCTGCAACGCTCCCCACCGATCCAACCCCAGCACGCTCAACCGTGGACTGTTCGGGCGAGGCCACGCCACTTCCAAGACCCTGAGCGGATCAGCGTCCCGTTCAAATGACCGCAGCGTATTGAACGCATCGTGATGGCTTTCGCAGACCACCACGACATTCTCAGCACGTGTGCGGTACTGCAGGAGCACTGCACTCTGCGGGGCCACGAAGTTCACATCAGGGGACCAGTGCCGCGTATGATCGACGTTGGGAAAGGTCACCGCCGGCGAGGGAACCCGCTCGTGCAACAGCAACTGCCACAGCCTGACGTCATCGCTACGATCGTCCCCAGTGTCGCGCCAGTGCCGCAGCGGGCGGCCCCACGCGGCCCGAAGCCGCTGCATTAGATCCGAAGCCGGTGCATCGGACACGTCAGCGACGCCGTCGAGCGGCGTTGCCTCGTCGACAACGGGGCCTACCTGCTGCCACTCGACCGACGGCGGCCGGGCACCAGCGCCGTCGAAGAACTCACGGACCGCAGCATGCACGCGATCCAACGGAATGAGCGCGTCAGTCGGGTACGCATGCGGTGTACCGAAGTAGTTGAACTCCAGCACCTCATACGTTGTTGGTGTGCCCTTCGACGCCCAGGTGCCGTCCGGCCCGAAGTACTTCAACGCGCCGTCACCATCACGCTCGTCGGCAACGACCTCCATCATGAAGGACATGCTGCCTTGGACGCTCATTTGCAGGATGTCACCGTAGTGGTCGTCGCCTTGGAACACCTTGGTCACATCAACACACGCCTGCGCGGACCGGCACACGATCGGCGTGTGCGAAGCGCCCGGGTACGTCATCTCGACCGTGGTCATTCGATGGTCCCCGTTCCGATGAAGGTGCGCGTTCCACCAGGATAATCGACCGTGAGCGTCCGTCCCGGGCCGAGAATCCAGGGGAGGAAGCGTTCACATCCCAGCGGGACCGGGCATGGGCCGTTCGGGTTGTTGATCACGATGCGCTCCTCGGTCAACTCGCGCTCGCGCATGTACTCAGCAAACTTGATCTCGACGTGACCGGCCACGGGGAACGTCTGCATCTGGTCCGGTCCACCGGGTTCCTCTCGTTCCCAGCGTTCCTGGGCCCGCCGCGCGTAGCGGTCGTCTTCACCGCTCACCCATTCGCGGTCTTGGTCGGATCCCACCCGGCGGCCGTGTGTTCGCTGATTTCTGGGTTCACCACGGCGAAACTCACGGTTCGACTTCCACCGCGGCATGTCGGCGAAGTACGGGCGCGGATCGAAGTCCTCCTGGAGCGATTCGGCAACGCAAGCGTTCGCCGCGTTGCCAACTGCCGTCAGGGACCTGGCCGCTTCGTCGGGGTCGGCTTGGATGGTGCCGAGGCGCTCGGTCGACTCGCGGGCATGCGACGCGGCACTGCCGGCCTTGCCGGCCGTGTCGTCCAGGTTCGACAAGATGCCTCCGAGCGAATGAGGGGAGGCCAGGATACGGACCCGACCAGCCGGACACAACATACGTTTGCCTTGTCCAAGAGCAGCACGGTCGTTGAGCAGGACCGAAAGCCGACAGGCGCCCGAACGGTTCACTCGAATGAGGGATTGGCTACGGTTTCTGCCCGCCACCGTCCGCGTGATGGTGGGGCCGCTCCATCGAGCGTCGTCCGGTCCCTGGGGTCGAGAACGACGGCTGGGCTGAAGGAAACTTGTGCGAAGCCGCAGCCGCCGACGGCGCTGGTGCCCAAACCGCTGGTAAACGTGCCCTGATCAGCGCTCGGTGGTGGTCCCTGGATAATCACTGCATGGACCAACTCACGGCACCCACCCTGGAAGCAGCCCTGCTGAAAGGTTGCGCGTCATTCGCACCCGACGAGCTCGCCTATCTGGCGTTGACGTCGAAACCGGAAGGTCCCATCCGTGACCGGCTCGCATGGGTGCTGCACACCAGTGTCCCCGGTGTCATCGCCGCTCGCGAATGGGCGTCGCCGCTGCGGCGCGCCCGAACTGACCTTGCGGTGCTGGATGCGGCCACCCACGCGCCACTGGGCTTGGTCGAGTTGAAGGCTTCGTACACGTTCGATTTCGCGCACGAGCACATGCTGGCGGGCCACAAGTACACACAATGGGTCGCCGACGACCTGGAGAAAGCTCACGCAGCAGGCGCCGGCACCTGCCCGGTGTTCGCGCTCCTGCTGCTGACGAACCCCGCAGGGGTGTCAGAGCAGCCGTCCTCAGTCGTCAAATATCGCCCCAACGTCGCCAGGTCACTGCGCGGCAGGACCGCGGACGACGTCGCCGCGATCGCACGCACGGTCGCGTGCGCCCACCTTAGCGCGTTCGGGACCGTCGCGAACGGCACGATCGACGCCGGCACCGCATTCGGGATCGCGACCTCGATCGAATACTTCCTGGTCGCAGCGGCACGGTAGCTTCGTGGCGGGAACGGTCGGTCCTCCAGGAGCAACGAGACGCTAACCCGCATGTCCGGCAAGCTCATCAATCCAGCGAGGCTCACCGTTGATCACGAACCGGAACTCCTCCGCACTGTCGACGACCGGTGCATCCCCAACGGTCTCCAATAGGGCCCTGACGCGGGAGAACTGTTCAGGGATTCGCGAGGCAAGATCGAGTTGGCGAAGCGCGTCGATAACTTGCCCCGCCATGTATGCTGCGCTGCGTGGGCGCTGCTCACCCAATACTGCCAGCAGTTCGTCGTAACGGACGAGCGCGTCCCCACCGGGGACCACCGTGTATGACACCACCCGTCCATCAATCATGGCGGTCGTCTCATGCCCGGCGGCAAGCGGACCGCCGTCCCGGGTCGCCCCGATCGGCCCGGTGTACGGCCCCATTCGCTGCTGGAACCCGTCGAACTGCTGCACGGTCGCGTCAATGAACCGCTCGCACGAAGGAATGTAGAGCACACAGTGTCCGACGTACGCGTTGCCTTCCCACCGCGGCGCCTCAGCGCCGTAGAACGCGACTTGCCCGCTCTCGCGGAGAGCAACGGTAACCGGTGTCGCATATGACGTGATGCCAAGGAGCGCCAGCACGTCAGCAAGCTGTATGCACACCTGCGCGCACACCGTCGCTCGTTTCCCCTGGTAGTGCGAGAGCAACACGGCGGCCGGAACGATGGTCAACGCGAACTCGATGCTGGCATCCTGCGCTCCCTGGAAGAGCACGGCGACATCGGTGTGGATGCGGCCTGGCGTGTACCGCATCCGCCGTTCGACACCGGCGTCAGTGAGCACGAGCTTGGTGGCTTCGGGGTTGGCATGCTTGCGGCCGTAGGCACTCGCGGGAACGGGTTGGTGCACTTTGGGCTTGCGTCGCGTCATGGTGTCACCGTAGCGGCAGGTGCTGACAGGGGCCTCCTCCACGAAGGGCATACGACGGAGCCTTGCTTACGAACCCGCTTGAGGTTGTCGTGCGGCAAGCGCGGGTATCGCTGCGACTTTCTCGGGAGGGAGCAGCGCCCAGTTGATCCCTCCAGGTCGCTGTGCGCGCGGGCATGCGATGACCTGGCTCGGTGTCACGATGAGGTCCAAGCGGAAGTCGTGAGGCTCCTCGGGAAGGTCGACGATGTCGAGCACTTGCAAGTCGTGGACCGTGGTAGCGAGCACCGTGGCGTCGTCGACGAGTCCCGCTTCGACGAGGAGGCCCATTTCAATGTCGGCGTAGCCGGCGCCTTTCCCGAGCCGGGCTCCTGCACCGTTCACGGCGGTGCAGCCGGAGACGACCAAGTCGATGTGACCCATGGCTTCCAGGTCTACCAGTGGCGCGTGAGCGGCGGCGACGGCACTCGTGGCGGCATCCTCGGGCGCGTGATTGCCGAGGATCGGGTTGACATGGAAGAACGGTCGTGTCTCGGTGAGCGCGGGAACGGCCATGTAGAGCTGTTTCCCGTCACGAAGTGTCTGGGCGCGCACCGGCTCCTGCGCCTGGTCCGGATTGCACTTGATGACGCGAGCGGCCCGCCACTGCGACGTGACGGCGAGACGTGCAGCGGCCGCTGCCGCGCTTGCAAAATTCGGGATGCGCCCATGCGGATCGCTCACGACCGAGCCGGTCGTGGCGAGCAGAGCCCAGACACGTTCACGGATCTCCTGCTTACGGTCGCGCACGTTCATGCTGCCTTGCACACGAGCCGAATGAACTGCGCCCAGTCCCTGCGGCTGAACCACAGCACCGGCCCACTTGAACCCGACTTCGTGTCCCGAACACCGACACATGCGGCGCAGGCCGTGATGGCTACACAGGCGCCGCCGTTCCCGCCGCTTCGGGACGCCTTCCGCCAGGAGCGACCGTCACCGAAATCGATACTGCAAGGCGAGCCTGAGCGGTTCTTGCCGGTGCGCCTCACCATCAGCCGTTCAAGTGGCGGGTGAGGAGCTTCCAGTCGCCGTGGCCGACCCAAAGCGTGGGGCCGGTAGCGCCTTCCTTCGAGTCGCGGACGCCGACACGGGCTGCGTCGACCGCGACGAAGACATACTCGCCGCCTTGGTCCGAGCTGCGAGAAGACTTGCGCCAGGTACGGCCGTCACCGAAATCCCTTGTTACTGCCATGTCCGCACACTCCCGAAGCTCGAAACAGGTTGCTGGAGCGCCAGTGTGACGGTTGGCCCACGTGCCGTCAACCGCAACAGCGGGACGTGGACATGACGAAGGGGCGTGCCCGAGCGCACGCCCCTCCTGCTGTCCTGGGATGTTTACCATGGAAACCAGCGGTGTCTCCACATGTCACTGGATTCCGCTATGGTCGTTACAGGTTGTCTTGCTCTAAGGATCGAACCGTACGTGTCGAGCGAAGCGGTTCATCTCCCACCAAACACATCTAGCGTGAGACTGACCTGGTCAGGGAGGCCAAGTCGCTCCAGGAAACCTGGAGGACGGGGCTTCCCTGGCCCAGTTTGGTGTCGCGAACCCGCGCGTCGGTCGACGTCTTGCCGATCTCGACACACTCGCCTTGCTCTCCGCTGCGCGACGATTTCCGCCAGATGACCTGGTCAGACGATGTTGCGTGATCTTTCACGAGTACTGTTCCTTCCGAATTTTCCTGAGCAGATCGATTGACGGCTGCTTGTCCAGCGCGCTCATTATGACTTGCTTGAAGACATCGTCATAGTCGTGCACGGTGGCTGGATCATCGTAGAAGAACGATTTGCGGACCTGCTCGACGTACACCACGCCGTACTGCGGCGCGATGTTGAACCGCAGCAGCAGGAAGCTGTTGTTGACTGCGACGTGTGCTCCGATCGCGTTCGGAATGACTTGCAACGTTACGTGATCGGTTTGAGCGACCTCAGTGAGGTAGTCCAGCTGGTCGGCCATAACCTGCTTACTGCCGACAACCTTGCTGAACACGCTCTCGTGGGTGACGGCCCAGAGCTTCATCGGAGGCTCGCGTTTGAACACGTCCTTGCGACTCATGCGGCCTTCGACCATCTCGTCGAGCGAAGACTCATGGTGGCCGACCTTGAAGATCGCTCGCGCGTACGCAGGCGTTTGCAGGAGTCCGCTGACCACGTTGAGATTGAGATCGAACACTTGGGTGGCGTCGCGCTCCAGGGTAAAGAGCGGCTGTAGCCATTCCGGTGCGTCGGGGGAGATCGGCCCGTGTGAGTGCTTTCGCGACCCGCGTGCGATTTCGACCAGGTTCTCCAGCGCTTCGCCCGTGACATCGAGCTTGGAGAAGATAAGCCTGGCGTTGGCGGCGCTCATGGAGGAGTAGCAGGTCTCGTACCTCGAGATCGTCCCCAGATTGAAGTCGCAGGTGCGATCGAGGTCCTTCTGGCTGATGCCTTTGGCTTCTCGGTGTCGGATCAGCTCGGCGGCAGCGATGCGCCGCAGCACCGTTGGTGAGGTCATCGTCATCCCCTGAGTGTGAACCACGAGCAGCGCTCCTGGCAGTGCGCCCCTGGTCATCCAATAGTAGGAAGTTTCAGAGTGCGGCGTCGTAAAATCAGACGTCGCATGTTACGATGATGCCATGACAATCCTCACCTGAGGAGTTGTCGCCCACACCTGAGGGAGGTGGACCATGCACGCGGCATCGTTGCGTATTGACCTGTCCGCCTGCCTGGGAGTGGCGCTGGCTGACGTGTCACCGCTGGCAGCTGACGCTGCCCGGCGGCACACGTTCCGGCCTGTGCTCGCATCGGCGCCTGAGGGGTGCGCCGATACGACCACAGGCCGCACCCCGGTGCGGCGGTCACGACCATTGACGCCACCGGGCCCGGCTGGGGCGGGTTCTCTGTTGCCCGCCCCAGCCGTTCCACACCGACGTCGACCCAGCACACCCGCTCGGCACGGCCTCGCCGGCTACGCCGTACCCGCAGCGGGAACCCCGCCAGTGCACAACGGCGTTGTGCCGTTGCGACTCGCAGACTGGCGGACCAGGACGGCACCCGAGCATTCGCCGTCCTGACTTGCGGCGCGGCTTCGGTGGGGAGCCGCGCCGCACCACGACATCAACGCCAACGCGCCACTCAACACCGCAGGCGCGACGCTGACCGTGACACACCCGGAGGTGGGAATGGGCGTGGCAGAAGCAATACCGGACCTGCGCTGCGACGTGGTCTACCTGGACGGCGAACTCGTTCGCATGGAAGCCGAACCCTGGTGCGGGCAAGTGCTCCTGTACGTCGGCGACGGCCACACGTGGCATCGCATTGGTGTCGTCATCGCCGCCGACACGCCTGAGGCAACCGCGCATGTCGTTCCCGACGCTGACGCGTGGGCGGCCCGCGGCCGCAACCGGGCCCGTCTGACCACCTCTAGCCGCGACTACTTGCGATCACTGCGGGCCCGGCCGTGACACCCGTCAGCGCCACGAAGCGCCCCGATTTGGCACTGCCGCCTAGGCGCTGTCTCGGGTCGTTCACGTGCACTGACCTGACCGTCACCACCCACCAGCACCTGCCGGGAGCCGTGACCGTTCACCTGACCCCGGCCGGTACGCAACGCCAATTTCAAGTTCGCGTCCTTCATGGCGCCGCCACCGTGTTCGACCCCGCATGGTCGCTCGCGGACCTCGTGTTCGCGTGCGCCCTCCCGATCGGAGCCTCATCGTGACTCTGTACACCAGCACTGACGCGCTCCTGGAGCGCACGCCGCCCCCGAGCGCACCAGTGAACTATCCCGAGCCCGTCATCGTTGTCGTCCCCTTCGAAACGGACTTGCTCGGCGCGTTCGACTACGGCACGCACCGGTACTTCGTGTACCGCAGCGGTGAACGTGGCGTGTGGGTCACCATGCAGGCCTGGCGGAGCGCGAACGAACGCCAACCGGTGGGTGCGATACGCCATCTTGTCACTGGCGAACAACACGCCGCATTCCACCCGGTGACCGTCGGCGCCGAAGTCGTGTTCGACCCCGATGCGCCGACCGCGGCGGTAGTGGCAGAGGTCGCGGCAGCGATCTGGAGCGTGCACCGGTGACCAGTATCGACAGCGTCCACTATGAGGACGGCCCCTACTGCGGCCGGTGTGCGAACGCGTGGCCGTGCCAGGGCTACAACACCGACTACCAGCAGGCGATGCATGAACGGAACGCCGCCCAGGACCAGCAGTGGGCCCCGGCGCGCACGGCCATAACAAACGCCGTGAACCGTGGCCACGCGGTGTCGTAAAGCCCATCGCGTCGTCGTCGGCGCCTCCACCGCGACCACGACGCACACCCCGCGGTGCCCCGCAGCCGCACTTTCGCACCCTTTTCACGGTGCCCGTCGAACCTGTTCGCACACGCGACTACCGCAGTCGAACTGCACCCCCGGAGCGCCCTGCACGTGACGAAACCACATACCACCCGCCGGCCACTGTCGAAAATTCACGAGACCATCGCACAAGTGCTGTACGCCGAGCGGGCACGACCGCGACCCGGATGGCCCTCCGGGATCACCGTCGCCGCCGTCACCCGCCGCCGCGCCGCTGGCGCCTCCAGCATCGACCGGTTGGAAGCAGGCACGCACGCGAGAGTGAGCCCGGCGATGACGACGTCGCTCATGTTCAACGTGTACGAGTCCCCACCCGATCTCATCAAACGGGTCACCGAACTTGCTGAAGCGACCATGGAACCGGACTGGTGGACGCACTACCGGCCCGCCGAAGCGTGCTGGCTCTGGCGTCACCACGTCGAACAGGCCGCGCACGTGACCGTGCACGACAGCCTCATCATCCCCGACCTCGTGCAATGCCACGCATACGCGGCCGCGCTCAGCAACGTCGGCACAACCCGCATGACCGGCCCCGTGCCCGGCAGCGACCCGCTCGCTGACCGGGCCGCTTCACCGCAGCGGCTCACGTGCCTTATTGGTGAAGCGGCCCTACGGCTCGACATCGGTGCGGCCGCGGCCGCCGCACAATGGCGCCACCTGGTCGCCCTTGACGCGCTCGACAACACGGACGTGTATGTGGTGTCGTTCGCGACCGGACCGTACCCACTCCTCGGCCTTGAATACGGCATGCTCGAATTCGCTGACGGCACCGACCCGCTCATGATGCTCGCCGGTGTTAGCTCGGCGTATCTTGACCCGGCAGGCGACCGTGCACGGGCCTTGCGCCGCAGCCTGCATGACAGTCTGGCCCGGTCGGTGTCTGTCAGCGCCTTCGCCGCCGCCAGTATCGGCCCGGACTGGACCGCGGCACTACCGGGCCTCACCGGAGGCAGTGACAATCGCTAAATCGTGGACGCGTTACGGCACCGACTGGACCGCGGCCGCTTGATAACCCGGGATTGACGGCGCCCGGACCGTGAGAATGACCGTGGCCTCGGGCGCATGCCACGTGTGGTCGACGCCTTCCCACACCACGTACGCCCCCGGCCGGTCCAAGATAACCCTGTGGGTGTCGCCGCCGTGTGCGAAGTCGAGCACGAACCGGCCCGAGATGAGAATCATCGTCGTCAACCGCTGGTCGCTACGCACCCATTCGGTGCGCCGGTCGCCCGCCGGATGCTGCCCCCACTTCACCTCGAACGCGTCGCTGTGACGCACGCTGCCTGCGGGTTTGAAATGACCGATCAACCAACCGTGGTCGAGCGGCCCGTCCGTGCCCGCGTCACCGGTGTATACGAGACCGTCCATCGCACGGATCCTACGGGACCCCACGAACCCTCACTCGCAACCGGGCATGGGCGCCCACAGTGGGCTCCCACCGTGGCCCGTCCCCGCAACGACGCCTTACCGGGACGGCCCGCAACGACTGCTGGTGCCCGGTCCCGGTCCGCCCCTACGGTGAAACCTCCGGCCCGACACCCCCCGGTTCGCTACACAGTAGCCTCTCGAAGGGAACACGGAACCGCACCCACGGGAGCGGTTCGCCGCGTTGAGCGAAGCCGTTGGATTCGCGAGCTTCGCTGGCGGTGTCGACAGCCTCCTTACGCAGTTTAGTTTGGCCTCTCGACTGCGCGACTGGGGCATCGCCCGCGCTGACCTGTCCCGGATGGTCACCGCAGTGACCGGCAATGTAGAGAATGACCCTGTGAGAGCCGCCAACGCGGCACACCTCCTCGCGATCTACGAAGACGCCCACTAGCGGAATGCTTGCCATAGACGCGACGACGTTCCACTGGTGCCCGGCCCGCGGAGACTGACGCTCAGTGATGTCTCCCTACCCGCTGTCGAAACGCTCATAATGACTGATGATGCGCAGCGTGTCTATCGTCGGTTCGAAGGAGTTCGCCGCTGCGGTCAGCCGCAACCGCCAATGAAACTCGCCCGAGACTCAGGGCCGCGATGTTCCGCTGTCCCCTTACACGCTCATGTCAGTGCCACAATGCGGAGATGCCTAATCGGACCTGGCTGTGGCTCATGTTGAGCGGCGCCGTCATCACCGTCGCCGCAGCCGCTGTCGTGGTCGTCGGCGCGTTCAGCAAGACACCCTGGGGCGACCTGTCGATCAACCTCGCGACGATGATCGTAGGCGCCCTGCTTGCCGCGTCCCTCGCTGCGGTCAAACGCTACGCCGACCGCCTACCGAAACAGCGCAGCACCAGCGGCACTGCCAGCGGCACGTCACAGGTCGCGGCAGCGGCCCATGGCGACCTGACGCCGCTCGCGCCAGCGCGCATTGCCGGAACTGGCGAGCACGGATTTCCCGACACGGTCACCTTCAACTGCAACCACGACAAGGCCGCATACTGGGGGCTCGTGTTCCTTTCTCTGTTTTGCGTGGTCGGCACCGTGGCCCAGCTCTTCAACCCTGAACTGCGCACCGCCGGGACTGAAACCGGTCAGCCGCTCAGCGACTGGGTGTACCTCGGCTACGCCAACGCCGCGGTCCTGTTCGCGTACCTGTTCGTTCCGATCGCTGTCCTCGGCCTGTCAATGTGGCAGTACCGTGTTCGCCTTGACGTGGAGGGTTCACTGTCAACCGTCGGCGACGTAAAGCCAGTGTTCCTTGGGCATCGGTCGATCGCCTCCACATTGTTGAAGGATGGCTGGTCGCGACCGTTCCCGCGGGACACGGGAACGCTGCGGTAGTACACCGGCTCAATGGGTTCGTTCACCGAGGCGGCCGTCAGGACCGTGTGCGTAACCGCATGGGGTTGGATGACGTTGCACTGGTCTCCATGTATGACCCGGACCGGCCCAAAGAGAAACGTGAACGGCTAGTGATGCTCATGGAGCGGTACTGGGGTAACAGTCAAGCATCGCGTGACACCGTGGACCCGCAGGATCCAAGCGGACCAGACGCAGGCCTTGCGCCCGCGACCTAACTGCCGAACCCTGGTTGCAGGGCCTGATCAGTCGACGTTGGAAGCCCCGAGGGACGACCTTGCGCTCGTGCCGTCTCCTCGATCATGCCATTGATCTGTCGGAGCGACGTGTTCAGTTCCCGCTGGCGCACCGTTGGCATCGCAAATGCCGCGAATGGGTCGGTCTCTGGGTGATAGTAGATCGCACGTCTCGCTGTGTGCAGCGTGTATTGATTGAGCTTCTGGGCCATGTACTGATTCCCTGGCCCTCGACGGTCGGGCTTGGTGCCGCCGACGTTGCCGACGCACAGAGCCGTTCGCGTACTGAGGGGCACGTACAGCTCTTCAGCAGTGCCGATTCCGACGCCTCGATGACCTGCCCGTGCTGCCGCGTCCGGAACAAGGGCAACGGGCGTGTCTGAGGTTCCCAATGCGTCCCAGGAAAAATCGATCAGGAGCCATGGTCGACGGTCGAACACGAGCTGCACTGCCGATTCCAACATGTCGGCCATCGCCGCGAGGTGGAGGTGATGGTCGATCGGGCGAGTGTCAGCGGTTGCGAGCATGCGGGCCCGTGCAGCCTCGACCTCGTCATCGGGCGTGTCCTCCAGCATGCCCAGGTCTTTGCGGAGCTGGTCAGTCGTGGCAATGCCGACTTCGAGTTTGGAAAGCGTCCGGTGTATCTCCTCGACCGAACGGCGGTTGTTTTCTCCCCGCAGGAATTGCAGTCCGATCCATGCTGACACTGCCAGCCGGTCTTCTGGCGTTGGCGGCCAGGATCCATCGCGCAGGATCGCGGTGAATGCCTTCCCTGCTTCAGTTTCGAGTTCACCCAAGTGCGCTTCGAGCGTGTCTTGATCGACGCCAGGCAGATGCAAGGTGTAGAAGTCTTTTCGCACGGTCGCGTCGTTCACTGATTGCAGGTGCGCTTTCCCGTCGAGCGGGTGACGCATGAGCTGTTGGCGAGGGTTAGTGAACCGGCGCAGGTAGAACTTGGAGACCACGTGGTGGCGGCGCGCCGGTTTCTGCTGTTCAGGCATGGCTTACCCTACCGGCCGGGACCGACACCCGGCGCGCCAATATGGTCGCAGATCACGTGTTCGCACTGGTCAACGCATCATTTATTGTCGGACCCAGGTGACAACATAGATGTATGACGACGACTCCCACACCATCCACTGCCGCTCTAGTCGATGAAGCCGCATATCTGGAAGCGGTCGTGCAAGCGCGCGCCGCCGCGGACGCCTACTACGGATTGGGCGAATCCACCCTGGATGACGAGACCTATGACCGGCTGCTGCGCGGCATCACCGCATGGGAGGTCGAGCATCCCAACCAGGTCGCGGCGGACTCCCCGTCACGGCAGGTCGGCGGCGGCATCACCACCGGCGAAGTCGAACACGCCCAGCGGATGCTCAGCCTGGGCAACGTGTTCACCGACGAAGAGCTGACCGCCTGGGCCGCGTCGCTCCAGCGGCGCCTCGGCGGCCGCGCCGTGACCGCATGGGCGGTGGAACCCAAACTTGACGGCGTCGCGCTCGCCGCCCGGTACGAGGACGGCACACTCGTTCAGCTCGTGACTCGCGGCGACGGCACTACCGGTGAGGACGTGTCCCACGCGATCGGGCACATCACCGGTCTGCCGAAGGCGCTCACCGAACCGGTCACCATCGAGGTTCGCGGCGAGGTCCTGATGACTGAGGCCCAGTTCGCTGCCGCGAACGAGGCCCGCACCGCACATGGCGGCGCGGTGTTCGCCAACCGCCGCAACGCCTCCTCAGGGTCGCTGCGCGCCAAGGACCGCGCCTACCAGGTGAAGCAGACGTTCCTCGCCTACGACGCTCTCACCGCTGCCGAGCACACCAGCGACCCCGGACTGGCCGACCTCACCCACACCCAACTCATCGACCACCTCGCCGCGCTCGGCCTCGGCACCACTGCCGGCACCCCGGTGGCCACGCTCGCGTGCGCCACCCTCGACGAGGTTCTGGCGCGCATTCACCACATCGGTGAACTCCGGGCCAACCTGGACTTCGAACTTGACGGCGCCGTCATCAAGGCCGACAACCGGGCCGACCAACGTGAAGCGGGAGTGGGCTCGCGCACCCCACATTGGGCGACGGCGTTCAAGTTCCCCGCCGCCCAGAAAATCACGGTCCTGCGCGACGTGGACTGGAACGTGGGCCGGACCGGTGTCATCGCCCCGCGCGCGATCCTGGAGCCCGTCTCGGTCGGCGGCACCACCATCACGTACGCGACCTTGCACAACCCGGCCGACGTCACCCGCCGCGACCTGAAGATCGGTGACCACGTGACCGTGCACCGGGCGGGCGAGGTCATCCCCCGCGTCGAAGGCGCCGTCACTACCTTGCGCACCGGTGAGGAGCAGCCCATTGTCTTCCCTGAGTTCTGCCCACGCTGCGGCGGCGACATCGACCGAAGCCAGGAGCGGTGGCGGTGCGCCCGCGGCCGCGCCTGCGGACAGGTCGAATCGATCCGGTACGCGGTCGCCCGCGACGCCCTCGACATTGACGGCCTCGGTGAGAAAATCGTGGTTCAACTCGTTGAACGCGACCTGATCGAGGACTTCGCCGACCTCTTCACGCTCACCCGCGACCAGCTCCTGACCCTGGACCGCATGGGGGAGAAGAGTGCCGACAACCTCATGTCTGCCATCGCCGCCGCCAGGAACAAGCCCCTGAACCGAGTCTTTTGCGCTCTCGGCATTCTCGGCACTGGACGCTCCATGTCCCTTCGGATTGCCACCTACTTCGGATCGGTGCAGGCGATTCAGGACGCCGACGCCGCGGCCCTAGAGCAGGTCGACGGCATCGGTGGTGAGAAGGCACCCGTGATCGTCGCTGAACTCGTCGAGCTCGCACCGGTGATCGCGAAACTCCGGGCCGCAGGGGTGAACCTGAACCAGCCCGGTTGGGTCCCGCCCGCTCCCGCTGATGCCGAACCGGGTCAAGAGGCCGGTGAAGCGGACGATGACCTGCCGTTGGATGGGATGGCCGTTGTCGTCACCGGCGCGATGACCGGGCCGCTGGCGGCGTACTCCCGCACCGAAATGAACGAGCTGATTGCCCGCGCCGGAGGGAAAGCCTCCTCTGGTGTGTCCGCGAAAACGAACTTGGTCGTTGCGGGAGCGAAAGCCGGCAGCAAACTCGCCAAAGCAGAAAGCTTCGGGGTGGAGGTCATCACGCCGGACGCGTTCGCGCAACGAATCAACGGGTACCTCGCCTGATCCCTCCGGTGCAGCGTGATGGTGGGTCCGCAGGGGGCACCTGCGGGCCCAACACCCGTCGCCGTATCCGGAGGGGCCGTCAGCGTATTGCGGTGCCAGTCTCGATATCAGCGCGATCCTGCTTCGGCAGCACGCCCCCGACCGGTGCAGGCACATTGAACGTGCCCGACTCCACGCATGCCGTGTGGTACACGTCCATGAGGACCACGCCAAGGGACCGGAACCGGATGAACACTTCGCCGTCCGCTGTCGCCGTGACGGTGCGGTACTTGCCCGTTCCGGACACGTCATCGTCAATGTCGTACCCCAGCGCCACCCACCGGGCTTTCACTGCTTCGAGCAGGTCCACGCGAACGGCAGGGTCGTCCCAGTACGCTTCAGCGAACTCGTAATCCAGTTTCGCTGTCGCAGTGCCCGGGAACGCCTCCAAGTCATGTTTCCCGCCCGTGCACGTACTGGTGGTGATCATGCGGGAATGGAACCCAGGGAAGTGCTCGAGCGGTGCGATCGCTTCAGTAACGAGGCCTTCCATGACCGGATACAGGGCAGCGAGGTCGGTGTACTGCTCGCTCATGGTCGGCGGTCCGGTGTCCATGTCGTTGAGCATGCAACCGCTGGTGGCGTTCAAGGCCGCAGCGAGCACGACGGCGAGCAGGACGCGAGGGGCGGGCATGCCATGACCTTAGCGGGGCACGCGGTCGTGGTGTGTTCGCGGCGCCGATGACGGATGCGGGCGGTGGACACGGCAGCGGCCCGGTCACGGTGGTGCCGGGCCGCTGCCGTGCACGCGCGGCGGTTTACGCACCAGCGGCCGGAAACGCCGCTGCCAGCGCTGCCTGCACGGCCCGGACATGCGCAGGTCCACCGGGGCCGTCAAAGGGCGGGAGGACGGCCAGGCCGACGCCGTCCACATGCAGGAACTGGAGGCGTGCCTGGTCGTTGAACGTTACGTACCCGGACGGTTCGGTGTCGGTGCCGAAGTTCGCGAGGTGTGTGATCACTAGTTCCATGGGCGGCCTCCAACATCAGCGAAACAGCAGGGCTGGGTAGGTGGCCGGGACGCACCATGCGTCCCGGCCCGGTCGTTCACTGGTGTGCCTTGACGAACGCAGCGATACGGATCATGTGCTCCTGCGACAGGCCGTGCTCAGTATCAGGCCGGATTGCGCAATACCGCGGACTGTCAACGTTCACCGCCACATGATCGTCGGTGTGGATGACCGGACGGCCCGAATCGATGGCCGCTTGGAGGGCGGCGAGCTTGAGCAGCATCGCCGGTTCGCCGTTGCAGTACCAGTTCCACGCCTCCACCGTGCGCGGGCGCGCCGGGTCGACGTGGTAGCCGGGAAGGTCGAACGCTTCCAGCATCCGGTCGATGCGGCCGCACCACGTCGTCGACCACACAACGTCGATCGCGCCTTCGTACACGAGTTCGCGCACCCAGTCGATCAGACTCGGCGCGAACGTCACGCGCAGGCGGTCGATCGTGCGGGTGCGCGGCAGTTCAGGCCAGTCGGGGGTGCCGTCAGGCCGGAGGACACCGTCAATGTCGAGCAGCCAGATCGGGCGGGTGCCTGAGCCGAGCGCGTCGTAGAACTCGGGGGCGAGGTCAGCTGCGAAAAGGGGCATGGTCATGGCATCTCCGTTCGTTTTACCTTGTCCTGCAACAAGAATACTGAATAAAACGAACGTTTCAGCAGGTAGATGCAGCCTTGTTGTGCGTTGTTGCGGTCTTGTTGTGCTGTGTGGGCGTGTGCCGGACCTGCATCGGCAATGCCGTGACACATGCACATTCTGAATGAGGCGCTTGACGGTCACGTGTAGGGACTGCTCTCGCGAGGGAGAACATCGTCATATTCGTGCACTACTTGACGACCTGGTTGGCATGAATCCAGTGCACAACTTGCAGACTGGCGTGACCGCTAGCCCTTAAACTCTGGGATATGTGGAATTTCTTCGGCGAACTTATGCCCCCCGAAGTGTGGACGTGGGTGGGCGCTCTCGTGCTACTTCCGGTCACCTCCTGGCTTTCCTACCGGTTTGGCCGCCGCTCCCACACTGCTCAAACGCAGCGGAACGTCCTAGAAGAGTTGCAAGAGATGTTGCTCAAAATACGAGATCTGAGCAGTCAACCACGTGGGGACGATGACGGTGAAGGTCTTGGCGGTTGGCTCAATGAACGACGACAAATGGTCCGCCGAGTTGAGCTCTTGCGCAACCGAGTTTCCAAGAAAAAGCTACGAGCGCGTTTGGGAGACCTTGACTTGCTTTTGCGAGACGACGCACTTGCTCACTACGGAACCATTGAACGTGCGCTTGGCTTCTCAGAGCGACAGGTGCGTCAGGTCCTGACTCGGGAGGCGATCAGAGCAGTCGAAGCATGCCTGCGTGGAGATCCCCTCCCTTCGAGGTCATCTGAAGCCAAGGAAATGGCAGATGTCGAGCAAGCGTATTGCGAGTACCTCATAAAGGTGATACGACCGATAGGCGGGATGCTGACCCGGTTGGCTCAGGAGATCAGCGACCGCGAACTTGCACCGCTTGAACGGTATCGCAGGAGCTTTGACCGACACCTGGCCGAGATGCAGGAGCGCACGCACGAGACACTTCGCTTCGAAGACCTCGAAGAGGAGGGGACCTGGATTCTCGGGAACGCTGACAAAGTACCCCAAGCGCACCCACGAGCAACAAAGCAAAATGCCGCATCAGCGGATTGACCGTATCGGCGAGTGCCGTAGTCGTTCACGTTTCGATTCGGCCACAGTCTGCTGGCGGAAGTGGCGACAGTGTTAGATTCTCAGCAATGTCCGAAAAGCGCAGCAGGCGCTGCCTATTCGGGGTTCAATCTGATTTTCGGTCGTGTTAAGAAGAACCCATGCAGCCTCAAGACGCTATCTGGCGCGGTATTCTTCTCGCCCTCGAATCCGCTGGTATCACCCTTATCGCACTCGTTCTCGCCGCACTCATCTGGTTCAGCCGCTTCATTTTCGACGACCTCGTCCTGGTGCCGCTGCTGAAGCGACAGCCCCCGCATGGACTGATTCGCGGTTTCCTCGACTGGGCTGAGAAGCGGTGGCGCCTCTGGCGCACCGGCGCCGTGGGGGACGCGATGGCGCTGCGTCGTCGCGTCGGCGGCGCCTGCTTCGCTGTTGTCGTCTGGTGCTTCAGCCTGCTGATGCTGTACCGGCTGACCGCTGAACGAACTGCCGCCGTAGTGCCTGAGACCGAATATGCGGCGTACCTGCCGATTCTTGTGGGGCTGGTCATCGTTGTGGTCGCCGGGCCGTTGGAACTCAAGCGTGGTCTGCGCACCCTTCCGTATCCGCTTTCGGAGCGACATCCGACGACGAGCTACCTTGCGGCCGAGCCGGGGTTCAAGCTTCCCTTGTTGGAGCGCTACACCATGGCCTCGCTGATCAACCTCCTGCGGCTCTCACGGATCTTGGTCATTGCCTTCCTCGTCCTGTGCTTGCCAGAGGCCAGCTCACTCGCAAACCTCGCCGACTTTGTCGACAATGACGCTTATGCTGTTGCGGCCGCCGTCTATGTGAGTGTTGCCCTCGTGCTGGCGTACGCCACGATCAAGCTGCTGCACACGATGCTGCTGCGCGTGGTGATTTTCGAACAGATTGACGTGCTGCTCGCAGCACACCACCCCGAGGCACTACCGAACCCGCCGAAACGACCAGTGAAGAAACCCCAGATCGGACCACCACTCAAGCGGATCCAACGCGGAATTGACCGGCTCGCCTACCGGCTGGCTCACGGGTATGGATGGATTGCCAGTGTGCTCGAAGCCGTCGCAGACCGCATCGACGTGTACCGCCACTCCCGGCCCGGAAGCAACGATCGGCAGCTGGATGCGAATGCCATCGACTTGCTTGAGCGTGCCGGGGCGATCCTTGCCTCGCACCATGACACCAAAGCCATCATGGCGTTCGCGACTCCGATCGGCGTGGTGGACCCCCATGAAAGCGTCGTCCGCGTCGACCGGGTACCCACGCGGCCCACGAGGTTCGCGAGGGCAGTTGCCAGCATTGAGCACGGCTGGAAACGCGTCGCGCTGCTCATGGCGATTGCGGCCACTGCATGGGCACTCGTGGCGGCGGTGACTGGAGACGGCACTTGGGCTGACTTCATGAATCGCTGGACGCTGTGAACGAGCGCCGTCAGGGCAGGAGGACGACACCTGACTCGGCTGGCCTGGAGGCATGATGCCCCGCCGGACCATTACTCAACGATGGAAGTGGCATCAGCCTCACCCGAACGGCTGATTCCGCACCCGGTCACGGCCACCTTGCCCTGATCTGTACACCAGCATGTTCCCGCTGGCAACAGTCCAACTTATACCGTCAGCAGAAGCACCCGCCCGCGTGCCACTCACCCCATGCCCGACCTTGCCACCAGGCCCTCCCTGGAGGAACACATGTCCACCCCCGCAGCCCCCGCCCGGCCCGTCTACCAGCGCCCACCTGCCCGCATCCTCATCCTCATCGGCGCCGTCTACGTCCTGGCCGGCATCGTCTACACGATGGCGTCCGTCCCGAACCTCTTCACCGCGCTCGCCCGCATCGACATCGGACCCCACGCCCTCGCTGTCAGTCTCGCGTTTGTCCGCGACATCGCCCAAGACTGGGCGCGGGCCTTCACCGTTGCGTCCTTCAGCAATGCCGGCCGCACCTGCCTCCAACTCGCACTGTTCGCACTGCCTACGTTGTGGCTCGCCGCGCTGGTCCGGTCCGCGCGCGCCCGCACTTGGCGGCCCGCGCAGATCACCGTGCTCGCCAGTCTCGTCGGGCTCATCGGCATTCCCATCGCGACCTGGATCGGATGGCTGCTGTACCAGGCCTGGCGCATCAGCGTGCACGTCTGGGACTTCATCGTGTGGATCATGCCCTGGGTCGCGCGCGTATTTTTCTGGATCGGTGCCGCCCTCGTTGTTGGTTTCGCTATCTGGGGTTGTTACCAGCTGGCCATGGCACTCACGCACAACCGCCAATGGGTCCGCGTGCTCGTAGTCGCCCTGGCTGTCGCGGCCGTGGCTGGCGCCGCGGTCGCTGGCTGGCTCGACGGCATCATCAATGCGATCGCTATCGCCTGGGCAGGCTTGGTAGCCGGTATCGAATGGCTCGTCGCCTTGGTCGCGCCCGTGCTCGCCGCCGTTTTCGGGTTCATAGGCCGCGCCATTGTCGTGATCTTGACCGTTCTGCTTATCGTCGGTGCCCTCACCGCCTCGTTCGGGCAAATGGGCCGCACCGTGTGCCTGCCGTTCCCTGCTGCCGTCAAAGCCGGTGCTGCCCACGGCAAATGTGCGGACTTTGCCGCCGGTGCGGGCGTTGCAGGCTCCCTGCTGCTGACTGCGACCGTGCTCGAGCCGACGTTCAACGCGTGGTTCACCGCCACTTGGGAGACCACACCCGTGTTTGAGTATCTGCTTGCGCCCACGGGGATCTACGGGTTCCTCATCCCAGGCTCTGCTGAAGCGTTCCTACGCCCCGCTTTCAACGGGTTCGCGCCGATGCTCGACGTCGCGCTCTTGCTGCTGTTGACCGTAATCGGTGCCTGGAGTCTGCTGTTCGCCGCAGCACCATGGAAACGAGGCGTGCCCTCACGTTTGGCGTTGCCGGTGATGATCGCCGCTGGCATCGCCATCGGTACCGCCATGTTCGTTCTGCTGCTCATGCTCGCCGCCGCGGCGATGTCACGAGAGTAAGCGGAGCGGCACCCCGGGCCGCACACCTGCCATGGCGCATGTGTCGGACCCGGTTGACCGTGGTGGCCCGGCGGGGGCCTGGTGGGCAGGACCGCCGGGCCTTCACCCGCGCACATACCGAATACGGGCGCTTCTGCCTGCGGTATTGGCAGAAGTTCAAAGGGGGTGGGCCGCCGCCGTCGAGGCTCGGGTGGCGGCGGCCCACCAGGAGGAACGTCAAGTGCCGCGGTGCGGTGCGGCGGGCACGGTCAGGAGACGATGCAGGGCCTGCTCGAACCGGTCGCGCTCAAGATGCGCCCAGGACGTCACGAGCAGCCCGCCCCGTCGGCGTTCGGCAACGGGAATGGCAGGCGAAGGGTCGATACGGCGGCAGTACAGGACCGTCCCCCACGGGGTCGGTATGGACTCGACCTCGACCACCCAGTTGTCGAACGCGAACGTGCCCAGGACTGTCACGGCGACTGCTTGCCCGGTTTGGCTTGGTCTGCGGCCAGGACCGCAGCGGCCCACGTTTCGGCGACGCCCGTCCACGGTTCGTGATGCTTCCGGTGCCACCGTTCCCACGCGAAACCGGTCACGTGCCCCTCGGCGTGCGTGAGCGCCGCGGCAACGTCGGTGCCGCGGTCACAGCGGCGGTGCCGGCGGGTCACGGCTGCTCCTGGTGTACTCGGATGCAGTGTCAAGCGGACGGTGCGGGAGGCCCCCGGGTGGCATTCGACGAGGCATGCTTCGAACGGGCCTGCTGCGGCCGCCCGCAGTGCGTCGCTGCTGCTGGTGAAGTCGCCGACGCTGTTCATCGCGGTCGGTTCCGGTAGGCAGTTGCCGCCTTGGTTTCCTGCGTCTTCAAGAACGCTTCCGGCTGATCAAGTGCATCGGTCCACGACATGGTGAACGACGTGTTCGCGTTGCTGATCGTTGCCGCGCACACACATCCGCCGCGGGCAATGGCGAGCAAGCGGCCGTCGTCACGTTCCGGGTCATAGTTGTTCGGGTCGACGTACAACTCGAAGTTGATGCCGCCGTCGTCCCATTCGTGAATGGACCACATCCGGTCCGGAATCTGCGTCAGGTCTTGCCCTGTCGCAGGGTCGCCTTCTACGCTGGTGTGAGCCACTGGAGGCTTCCTCTCTCGTGGTCGGGGCCGCCAGGTTGTGCAACCAGCCAGGCGGCCCATAGTGCATGCCGTGCACGTCAACGGAGCCGTTGGCGTTGGCGTGCAGCGGTCCTTGTAGTGTGAGCGCCTGGAAAGGCCGAACGCCACAGGCGAAGCGATTCCGTTCGATTCCGTGCAGGGAGGTCCGGTGGTCGTCGACGAGCACGCTTTGACGGTCGGCCGTGCCGTTCGAGCATTGCGTGAACAGGCAGGACGGTTCTCGCGTATCGAGTTCGCGCGGGCGTGCCACACGTCCGAGTCCCACGTGAAGAACATCGAGAACGGCCACAAGCGGCCCTCGCCGCAACTCCTTGCCGCGATCGAAACCGAACTGGGCACCAACGGCCTGCTCGCGGAGCTTGCTGCGGCAGCCGGCAGTGCGGTACGGCGCCGCTCGGTCCTGCGCAGCCTCGCGCTCATGGGCGTGTTCCTGCCCGGTACTGAAGCGAGCGGCCCAGACGTGGACGGCGACCAGAGTGCCGCTGTCGCGGCCGTGACCGCGTCCCTGCGGGTCTTGGACAACCAGCACGGCGGCGGACACGCCCACCACCCCATCGTCGCCTACTTCACCAACGTCGCACATCCAGCGGTCCGCCATGCCGCAACCGAGACGGCACGGACTGCTGCGGCCGCTGCCGCCGCGGAACTGGCGCTCCTTGCCGGATGGTCGGCGTTCGACGCCGGGCATCACGCGAGCGCCCGCACCTACTTCGACGAAGCCACCTCGCTTGCCGCAGCCGCCGCCATGCCGCTCCTCGCGTGCGAAGCGGTCATTGCCGCTTCGAACCAGGCTGCGATCGGCGGTGACGCGACCGGGGCGGCCCGGCACGCCGAAGCGGCCATCGCGGCAGCGACCGGCACTGGTGACCGCGCGCTCGCCGGTGAAGCCCGCATGGCGCTCGCCCACGCCCACGCGCTCGCCGGCGACACCCGCGCGGCGGCCGCAGCGATGAACGCCGCCGCCCGCGACATGGACCGCGCCGATGCCCCCGGTGCGCCCGCGTGGATCGGACACGTGGGCCCCGCATGGTTTGACGGCCGGATCGCCCAATGCCTGCACCTCGCCGGCGACCGCGCGAACGCTGCCGCAGCCGCCGCACGCACCGCCGAACGCACGAAAGCGCCCTCGCGCGGCACCGCACTGAACTTGGCACACACGGCCCTGGTCATGTTCGCTGCCGACCGCCCCGACGAGGGGGCCCGCTACGCTGGCGACGCGTGGACCGCGGGCCGCAGCGTGCAGTCGGCGCGACTGGACGACTACTGGTGGCGAATCGGCCGGGCCGCCGACCGGTTCGCCGGCATCGACGCGGTCGCGGCCCTGCGTGAGACTATGCACCATTGAGGAGGACCCCCACGTGCGCATCGGCATTACGGGCCACATGAACTTGACACCGGCCACGATCGACCTCGTCAAGGACGCTTTCGCGGCAGCGCTCGCCCATACCGACAATGCGACACTCGTCGGTGTGTCCTGCCTGGCCGAAGGTGCCGACGCCGTGTTCGCCCAAGCAGTCCTGGATGCTGGGGGACGACTTGAAGTGCTCTTGCCAGCCCCGGACTACCGGGACACGCGCGTCTCACCTGCGCATCTGGACGTGTTCGATGCGCTCGCAGCGGCTGCCGTCGAGGTCCAGTACGTTGCCGCAGCCTCGTCAATGGGAGCATATGAGCAAGCGAACGATCGCATGCTTGAGTCGGTGGAGGTCCTGTGGGCGGTGTGGGACGGGCAGTCGTCACCGTCATGGAAACGCGGCGGCACGGCCGACGCCGTCGCTGCCGCTAAGGCCCGCGGTGTCCCTGTTATTCGCTTCTGGCCACCTGGCGCGTCACGCACGTAAGGCGGCGACATCAACGTTGCGCAACCGCAGACGGCTCTGCAACGCCGCCATGCTGATCCTGACACCACTCGTGTCTGCACGAACGCTGAAGGCACCCGCAGTAGTCGTCCACCGCACCGTGGACATCGAGGGAGCCGGTTGCTGATTCGACCGCGCTGACGTGTGCTGGGGGCCGCTCGCCCCTCCGTTCATACCGCTTCCGGCATGACGACGTCGCACACGATGGCCCGCCGTCCGGTTATCGCCGATCCAAAATGACCGCCTGCACACCGACGCTGACGCGACGATCGGGCGCCGCCGCGATCACGTCGGGCACCTCGTCAAGCGGCACCCATGGCCGCGCCGACGCCTGCCGCGCGTTCGCTGACCTGTTCGGCTCCATACGAGACGAACAAGGCATTGAAGGCGCCTGCGGTCGCCACCCACGATCGAAACGACACCAGCGGCGTCGACGCCGTCCGACGCCACCCCCGTCCCTTCCACGCATTCGCGTGCCGCGCACACCGCCAGATCGTTACCAGGCTCAGTGGACCCGCCGGGTAGCTCCCACACCCACCAGGCGATCACGAACCGGTGCTGAGGCATCATCAGCGCTGCATCGTCGACTACCAGGAACGTCATCGCCGCTTGCAGCCGCACCACACCTGGACCGCCTTGACGACTTTACTAAACGCGCTCACCCCCGGCCGTCTCCGGATCGGCGACGGTGCTGCCGAGCTCAGCACCACTGGAACGCTGTGCGGGAATGACCGGTCGGGGCAATGACTGGCCCCAATACCGTTCGATCTGATCCAGTAGCGGCTGCACGTTACTGACCGCTGCAAACGGGCACAGGAGCAGCCGGGGACGCTGCGGTGCATGCAGCTCAACACCGACCAGGTATCCCGTCGTGTACGCCGCCGCATCGTTCACTGCTTTGAACGCGGTGCCTCGCAACGCCAACGAGTCGATCACCAGGCAGTCACGCACGATCGTGAACGCTGCGACCGCACCCCACGGCAGTGACACCGTGGCGCCCGCAGCCGACAGCGTGAAACCTGTCTCGTCCACTCGCAGCGCGGCATCATGTGACCTGCGAGCGTACTTCCAGATTTCGTACCCCAACTGGAGGAGGGCACTGGCGGCCGTGCTGACCCCCAACATGCGAGGTCCCGACAGCGGCGGCGGCAACGGCGCCGAACCGGAGGACCACATGACGCCGATGGTGCGCTGCACGACGTCAGTGATCGGTGTGAACGGCGGCGCCCACAAGTCCACGCACAACAGCAGGCACAACAACGTGCCCACCGCTGGCACCACCAGGTCCTTTGGTGTCTGCCGTACCGTCCAGGTAGCGGCAACGTGTGGAATTGCCGGGACGGTGTTGACGACCGAGGGCCGCCGGCGCAACCGTCGCGGCCTGGACCACACCCATTGCAGCAGCCAGGGCAGCACTGGCCCCAGCCACACCGTCACCACGTGCAGCGGCATTTGCTCCCACGGTGTGCGCGCGACGGAAGCGAGCGCCGTTACGGTGGCGGTGCCGATCATCACGACGGCACCAACCCAGACCCAACGTCGCGGCACCGTGACCCGACGCAGTTTCATGATGCTCGACCGTTCGCTGCCGCAGCGAGCAGCCGCTCCTCAATATCGGTGGGGATGCCGTGCAGGGCCGCGCGAGGATCATTGAACGGCCGCTGGCCGGTGCGCATCCACGCCCACGTGTCGGCGACGGTCGCGCGCAACGGTCGTGGCACGAACCTCGCGGCGAACGCTCGTGTGGCGTCGACGCGCCAGGTCCCGGCCGCACGTCGCCACAGTGGTGGCTGCGTCCACTCCCACAAACCCGCTGCCTCCAGTGTCGCATCATCAGTCCACACTGGTGTTGCGTTCGCACCGGTGGCCGCTATACAGGCGGCCAGGAGGCCAGCGAACGTGTCGCGGCCGATCGGCGCCGCAAGGTTGTACACGCCCGTGCCACCGGCCGCAGCTTGGTCGATGACGAACCGGGCGACATCGCGAACGTCAACGGGCTGGATGGCCTGCGCAGGGTGACCGGGGGCGATGAAGCGGCCGCCGCGACTGATGCGCTCAAGCCACCAGGTCAGACGCCCCGAGTACTCCCAGGGGCCGAGAATCACCCCCGGCCGGACGATGAGGCGCTGGCCGCCGGCTTCGCGCTCGACGGCAACCTCGGCCCCGGCCTTGTAAGGCCCGTAGACGCCCGCACCCCAATCCCACGTATCCACGTCCAGGTCCGGGTCACCGTCGTGCCGCGGTGAGCCTTCGTCGACCGGGTGCGCGGGCCAGTCCCGGTAGGCCGACACCGAGGAGACGAACACGTACCGCCCCGCATGCGGGGCGAGCACACGGGCAGCGTCGCGGACCTCGGCGGGGATCACGCCGGGTACGTCAACCACGATGTCCCAGGGGCCACGGCTGGCGAGCTGCTCGAGATTTTCGATCTTGCGGCGGTCGCCGTGGACCTCGGTGACGCCTCCGGCAAGTGAGCCCGAACGGCCCCGGTTGAACACCGTGGCCTGCCACCCGCGTGCCAGGGCCGACGCCACGACAGCCCGACCGAGGAACCTGGTGCCACCCAACACAAGCATGCGCATGCACTGATTCTGCACCGAGAGTAGGCACCGCACCAGACCTGCCGTGCTCATCGGCGAGAGCACTGGGGCACACTGGAACCGAAACTCATCAAGCGGTAGCGACCGAGCGTCAACCGCAGGTGTGGTTCACCTACGTCATTGGCGCGGGCCGTGAGCGCCGCTTGCAGAGGAGACACGGTGGCATCGAAAGCCCTTGTCGGCCTGGCCGTCCGCCGAATGACGCGACGGTGGACTGGCACCATCGTGATACTCGCCGGAACGCTCGGTGCCGTGGCCGCACTGTTTGACCTTGCTCTGTGGGTATCGATCGGTGCCGCAGTGGCCGCAGTCCTTGGCGGTGCCCGTGCGCTTCGCATGGAGCTGCTGGTACCCGTCCGCATTGCAGCTGTCGAGAACGCGACAGGAGCGTTGAACGGCGCCCACGGGGCCGGATCGGCAGTGCATCTGGGACGGCGCCGGTGGGTGACTGCGGCCTACGTGGTCGACCCTGATCAGCAGGTGAAGATCCGAACAAGTGGCAACATCATTGCAGGTTACGTCGTCTACCACGATACGAGCAGCAACTTGGCGGTCATCATCGCGGAGCAAGATTGGGCCTGGCGCGCCAGCGCCCTCGCCCGTGCGGTTGACCGTGGGGAGACGATCAGGGCGATGGGATGGGTCCGACAGGGCAGCGATGAAGGGCACCTGAACACCTTGAGTCTCGCCGCAGATGGCACGACGAATGATGGCAAGATCATCTTGACTGGCCCCCTGCTGCCGAGTGGATTCGGTGGTGGGCCAGCGGTCGAACCTGGATCCGGACGCGTTGTCGGGCTGATCTATGCAACGGTCAGAGGCGAATATGAGCACCTTAACCAGACGTACGTCGTTCCGCTCGCGTGGCTCCCGCGAGACTTCCGGTGAGCGTGGTGCACGCTCGCGGTGCGTCCCGTACGAGGGGGACAGCCGTGAGCGGCCGTGGACCGCACCGGCACGGACGATGCAATCCGATCGGAGTGACATCGCGTTGAGCACTGTCTATCTCATCGTCTGCGGCGCTGGCCCGGCCACGCGAGCCTACGAGTTCGTCGACCACGCCCGCGTCCGGGGATGGGACTGCCATGTGATCGCCACCGACGCCGGTGCACGTTTCATCGACCGTGAACGACTTGAGACCGCCACCAGCCACCCGGTGATCACGTCGCATCGGGAGCCGGGAACACCCCGCCGGGATCGGCCTGCAGCGGACGTAGTAGTGATCGCCCCGGCTACCGCGAACACCATCGGCAAACTCGCGGCCGGGATCGCCGACACGTATGCCCTCGCTATAGCGTCCGAATGCATCGGCCTCGGCGTGCCCCTCGTCGTCGTCCCGTTCGCGAACACGGCACTCACCGGGCGGGCACCCTACCACCGCGCGGTCGCATCGCTCGCGGCCGAGGGCGTGCGCGTCCTGGACGTGCCCGAGCACCGGCCCCGCGAAGGCGCGGCGCATGTCGCCGTGTTTCCCTGGGTGCGGGCGTTCGAGACCGCTGCGGCGATGGCCGCGTCAGCGTAGCGACCGGACCGGTTGGCACTTGGCCCTCAGCGACGTCGCCGTTGTCGGAGGTCGGCGGCATGATGGGCGTCAACCGAGCAGGAGGGCAGTGAAGTGAACCTTGAGAGCGAACCCGAGACGCAGGTCAAGCATGCCGCAATGCCGGCCTACGCGATCGAGGTCGGCGCCGAGGCCTTGACCGGGCCAGGGCGGGACTCGGTAGGCGGCTGGCCGTTCCTCGCGGAAGGCCAGGCGTGGCCCGAGTGCTTCTGCGGCGAGCGCATGGCGCTGTTCTTCCAACTTGATGTCCCTCAGGGGATGGGTCCGTTCAGCGGCGACCACCTCGCGGTCTTTCACTGCCGTGCGCACAACGACGCCGTGTTCCCTCCATTGGTGGAGGGCCAGCTCGCAGGCGAGTACTGGGAGGCGCCCCAGGGCCCCTACCCGGGTTCGTTCGCGAGGGTGCTGCTCCAGCGCGAAGCAGCGCTGCCGGCACCGGATCCCGATCCGAGGATTCGCGCCCTTCCGCTGAAGCTGGAGCCGTTCGCGGATGAGCCGGACGCGTACGGGCTTGGCGCGCAGGGTTGCAAAATTGGCGGAGTGCCGTCCTGGGCGCAGGACCCCGAGTGCTACCGGTGCGCGTGCGGTGCCGAGCTGGTGTACCTGTGCCAGGTGCCGGAGAACTGGGAGTTTGAGGTGTACCCGGGCAGCCCGGAGCAGCCCTACAGCATCGGCGATACCTATAACCTGTTTCTCGGCAACGAGGTCTACCTGCTGGCTTGCCCGGCCCACTGCGACCCGGCCGCGGTCTGGCCGGTGAACCAGCACTGAAACTCGACGCCGCCGCCTTCAGCATCCACGCCCTGCCCGATACGATTTGCATGACCGAGTCTCACCAGCTACCAGCTACCAGCGCTACAAGGCATCCGGCACCCAACCGCTTCCTTGTCGACGCAAGCGTTTGACGCCGCAATCGCCCTGCCGGGTGCAAGTCGCGACCTGCGCGCGCTTGACTCGATCGCGAGTCAGGGGTTCATGCCTTAATCGAAGCAGCTCGTACCCCGTAGATAAGCAGAGAGGCTTCGAACCATCGCGACCTCGCCGATAGCCTCGACGCGGAAGTCACCAGCGGTGACGGTGAGTTCGACCTTATTGATGCGATCGCCGCCGATCGTGATCCGACCGGTATCGACTGGTCCAAGGAAGCCGGTGATGGCGAGGTGCGAGAGGTTGCCCAGGCCGATATCGAGCTGGGCTGTGTTGCTCCCACGTGCGACCCACTTTGCCGGAGGGCCCGCAGGGAAGCCGCTCAGGTCGAAGCGGACGCGGACTTCCCAGCCGTCCGCGTTCACGCCGACATGGTGAATCGTCACCCCTTCGAGACTGGGCGTCTGGCCTTGGAAGACGGCGAGGAGCCCGGCGGTCTCATGGACCAGGTCAGTCCAGCTCATGCGGTGCGCTCCGGCTGCTGCTGTCCAGCGGCTCGCTGCAGCAAGACCGCCTGCAGGCCGACCATGGACGCCGACCCCGTCACCGCTCCCGAAGCGATCAGCGACGGAATGCCCTTCAGCGGCACCCAGTGCAAGGTCGCAGCCTCGTTGACGTCAACGTCGACGGTGATCTGCTCGGCCCCGTAGGACACGAACACGTGCTGCTCGGCGTCAGCGGTCGCCACCCACGGCTGAAACGACGCCAGCAGCTCGAGGCGGACTGGCCGCCAGCCGGTCTCCTCCTCCGCTTCCCTCGCCGCGCAGTCGATGAGCGTTTCACCCGGTTCGCAGTACCCGCCCGGCAGTTCGAAGATCCACCGGTCGATGACAAACCGGTGCCGATGCAGCATGAGCACCGCATCGTCGACCACGAGCGCCGCCATTGCTGCGGCAGGGGAGCGGTGCACCCACTGTTCGAACCGTGTCCCGTCCGGCAGCTCGACCTCGGCGATCGACAGGACGGCACGGCGCGTGTCGTCGACGACCCGTTCGGAGTGGATGATCCAGGGAGGAGTCTCTGCCTCGTGCATGGGTGCACTCTAACGGCCAGAAAGGGCGCCGGCCTCCCCCAGACGGTGGCCGGCGCCGGGATTTGCTAAAGGACGCAACATCTCCCACTGGAAGCCGTTCGCTGCCGAGACAGGTAACGAAGGCCTGCGGGCCGAACGTAGGACGTTGCGAAGCACGAGGTGACTGCGATCATGAACGCATGGCTCTGACGGAAGAACGCTGCGCCGCACCTGGGTGCGAGAACCTCAGTACTCGACGTGGCGAGCACGTCATTCCGAATGCTCTCGTCCGGGCGTTGACCAAGGCGGTCTGGGCATCAGGCACGTACATCGCAGCGTCGACCAGCGGCGGAGCCGAAGCCGAAACTGACCAGCCCTTGTACATCAAGCTGCCGTGCTGTGCACACCACAACAGCGTCCTCAGCAAGCATTTCGAAGAGCGCGGCCAGAAGGCCGCCAAGCAGTTCCTCGGGATCACCTCAACGCACCAGCCCAACGGAACCACTGCCTACGCCGCTGTCCCGCTCGCCTCCGCCCCACCTCTGACCTCGGAGGATGCATGTGAGTTCGGGCGCTGGATCGTGAAGACGCTGCTGCTCATGCACCATCCGCAGGCAGTCTGGGAGATGAGCGGGTTCGAGCGGCTGACGGAGCCGGTGGACTCCCAGCGCGCGCACCTGCCCGAGGCGGTCTACGCCGACCTCTTCGCTGGCAACGTCCCCCGTGGCTGCCATGCCTGGATTGCCGCCACTGCCGATCAATCGCTCACGGAGCCTGTTGTCGCAGCGCCACGGGTGCCGCTTGTGACTGTTGGCGGCAACGCCGGTGTCCCCAGCACCTTGGGCCTTGCTGCCCGTCACGCTGTAGACGGGTTCACTCTGGTATTGCAGGTGGTGTGGCAGCCGGATGCTCTCGTGATCCACCCCGATGAAGAAACAGGAGACGCAGTACGGGTTTGGCCTCGGCCTCGCGCGGGATTGAAACTGGCGGATCTGCGAGTGCTCAGTTTGGAGGACGGGGCGAAGTTCTGGGCAACGTTCGCTCAAGTGCGGGACTTGACGCGCTTCCCGGTCGGACGAACCGCGGTTGTGGCGAAGGGCCTCTGGTGGGTGTCCTGCGGTGACCAGGCCAATGGGCACCGCTTCTACGCGTTGCCGCGGGTGGATAGCCGCACTCGGGTGGATGCGGTCCGTGTGTTCGCGGAGATGGCAGGTCTCCTTGACCCCGATACCAACAGCAGACAATGACCTTCCCGAGACTGAACAGTTCGACCTGTCCATGTCATGGCTGCGTCGCGAACGGCTCTGGGTGCAGCTGACCCCGGCGAACCTGGGGACGGCCACGTTCGGGTCCGGCGTCATCATCAATGATCTATGCGCGCCTACTCGGCGCTGAGGGGGTGCGTGGGGGCGCAGTGATCATTGTGTTCGTGTGGTAGGGGCACGAGATCGTCAACGGCGACGCTAACCAGAGAAACAAGTAGTGATCTCGTGACTGTATGCGCACATAAACGCCGTGTTTTCTGGTATCAAAAACAAACGGGCGCAGCCTGAAACTATTTCATTCCGGCTATGTCACACGCGACTTCGGCGGCGTTTGGTGAGCAGGCGGTCCTGCCGGTACCGCGAGCTTGCCGCCACCGCAAAGCTCGACACGATCCGTGGGCGTCTGCCAACGGAGTCCTGAAGGGGCAACGTGGAACTGCAATTGTGGCCTGCGACCGTGTCGGCATCGCGTTCGGGGCTCTGCGAGGGAAGCCGATCGATTCGCTCGGCTGTTCAAGATCGCGATGCGCCCTGGGACGGATGCGCCGGCAGAGGCATGTGCACCGTACTGATGACATCGGTACGCCCTGCCGTTCGCCGCTATGCACCATCGTCGGATCATTCCTGCCGGGGATGCAAGGATTTGACGTATCAGAGGGACTACGGGACCGTAACGGCCGGGCGCGTGTTCTAAGATGTGCCGCAGTGATTCTGTTGCCTGCGCCCCGCACTGCTGCTATGACAGCTTCGTGAGCAAGCAACCCCCTTGATGTGGCGGTGCTTTTGTGACGCAAAAAATGAAAATGGCGGTCGCTTCAGGTGCGCTCACCGTGTTGTCGGGCACGGTAGCGGCACTTTGTGCAGGAACGGTGCCTGGCGTGATCGTTGGTATTGTCGTGGCCGGAGTGTGCGCTGGAGTGAGTACTCATCTCAGCTCCAATCTTCATGAGGGCGCTCAAAGGACCCCCACCGCCTCGCAACCGCCACGTGCTCCTGAACCACCTCGATACGGCGGATCAGCGGTCATCACCGGCTCACGAAGCCGGCAAGTGACGCGGCCAAGGTCGGACTCGCGCTCCAGCCGTGTGCAGCGGCAATGGGTGGGTTGGGCTGCTGCTGTCCTCGTGCTGGCGATTGCAGTGCCGTTCGGTATCGCCTATGCAATCCAGCAGAGTACCGCGGTTCCAAGTACTGAATTGGACGGCGACGAACAATATGTTCAATCGGTTGCCTGGAGCGAAACGTGGGGCATCCCCGTAGTGATCTCCGGCGGCAAGGGCGGGGATGTGGACGTGTGGAGCGCCGACTCCGGCGAGCACATGCGTGCCATGACAACAGGATCCTCCGTGTGGGTGCTCGAAGTCGGCGCAGTCAACGATGAGCCGGTCGTGGTGAGCGCCGGCGATGGTGCGGACGCTACCGTGTGGGACTTGGAATCCGGTGACGTTCGCGCCACGCTGTCGGGACATGACGCCTATATAGAATCGCTCGACGTGGGCATGGTCAACGACACTCCTGCGGCGATAACGGGCAGTGACGACGACACGGCACGTATCTGGGACTTGGAGACCGGTGACAGCCTCGCGGTGCTCGACGGCCACGACGGCAAAGTGTGCAATGTGGTGTTGGGCGAGGCCAGTACCGGTTCGATAGCGGTGACCGGCAGCCTCGATGACGCTGTTCCCACGCGCGTATGGGATGCCGACTCTGGCGAGCTGCTGCATATGTTCGCGAAGCAGTCGAACTACCGTTCCGATTGTCCGGACCTGGCATTGGGAGAGGTGGGCGAGGAGTCCATGATTCTGCACAGCGACGGCGGCCTGGCGTTCATTTCCAATGCGGTCACCGGTGCCGAAGTCGCTGCCCTCGATGGACACCATGAAGGCGTGTGCGACGTAGCGTGGGGTGCGCTTCCCGATCAGCAGATCGCAGTGACTACTAGCGATGACGGGGCAGTCCAGCTGTGGGATGCAGTGTCAGGGGAGCCTGTGCGTACCCTTGTCGGTGACTCCAGTCTCGGCGTTGGTGTTTGCGCCATTGAATGGACCACCATGGGGGATCACCCAGTGCTGATAACGGGCGACAGTCTGGGAGTGGCGCGAATTTGGGATCCACTTTCAGGAAAGGTACTGCTCACGCTTGAAGGACACGAGTCGAAAATCTCGGACCTGACCTGGGGTGAACTCGACGGCCATCCTGCTGTGGTCACGAGCAGCATCGACGGCACGTCACGGGTGTGGGACGTACGCGATGCCGTCGCCAACTTCGACGAATCCAACGCCAGCTGACGCAGCCGGGCCTTCACGGGACTGTCGAAACCGACTCGCAACCGGTGTGGACCGGGTGGCATGATCAGCGGGTGCTGCTGACCATCACGACCACCGCTCGTCCCGCGACCGACCTGGGCCGACTGCTGCGCAAGCACCCCGACCGCGTCCAGCCCTTCGAGCAGTCCTTCGGCACCGCGTGGGTGTTGTACCCCGAGGCGACCGAGGAGCGGTGCACCGCCGCGCTCATGCTCGAGGTCGACACCGCGCGGCTCGCGCGGGCGCACTCGCGCGCTTCCGCAGACGCCTCGCTCAAGCAGTACGTGAACGACCGGCCGTACGCGGCCTCGTCACTGCTGGCCGTCGCGCTCGGCAAGGTGTTCTCGACCGCGCGCACCGGCCTCAGCGCCGAGCGGCCGGAACTGGCCGCCGCCGCGATGCCGTTGGAGATCGCCATACCCGCGGTGCCCTGCAAAGGCGGCCCGGAACTGGTGCGGGACCTGTTCGGGCCCTTGGGATGGCAGGTCGAGGCCGAGGCGGTGCCGCTGCCGGGCTTTGACACCGACTCCCGGCACGTGCGGGTGCGCCTGACCGGCGAGGTCCGACTCTCGGACGCGCTGAGCCACCTGTACGTGCTGCTGCCGGTCCTCGACGACGCCAAGCACTACTGGGTCGACATCGGCGAAGTCGACAAACTCGTGCGCTCAGGGAGCGACTGGCTCGCCGGTCACCCGCGGCGCGGTCTGATCACCCGCCGGTACCTCGCGCACCGCAAGGCCTACGAGCGCGCCGCGCACGCCCGCCTGGCCGAACTCGCCGAGGCCTCCGAATCCGAGGAAGCGACCCCGGTTGAGGAGGAGGCCCCGGAGGAGGGGGAACGGGCGCTGCCGCTGCACCGCATCCGGATCGCGGCCGTGCTCGACGCGGTGCGCGCCACCGGAGCGTGCTCGGTGCTCGACCTCGGATGCGGCTCGGGGAAACTCCTGGCCGAACTGCTGAAGGAGCCCAAGTTCACGCGGGTCACCGGCGTGGACGTTTCCTCCAGGGCGCTCGACATGGCCGAGCGCTCGCTGAAACTCGACCGGATGCCCGAGCGCCGAGCGCAGCGGCTCCAACTGCTCCAAGGCTCGGTCGTCTACCGTGACAAACGCTTCGCCGGCTACGACGCGGCCGTCCTCATGGAGGTGATCGAGCATCTCGACCCCGGGCGGCTGCCCGCGATGGAACGCGTCGTCTTCGGCGGGGCCCGGCCGCGCACGGTGGTCGTGACGACCCCAAACGCCGAGTACAACGCCCGCTACGGCATGGAGGCGCACCAGGTGCGCCACGCCGACCACCGCTTCGAATGGGACCGGGCCCGCTTCGGCGAATGGGCCGCGGCGGTCGCCGCACGATACGGCTACCGCGTCCGTTTCGAGGGGGTCGGCGCGACCGATCCCGAAGCGGGGACGCCGACGCAGATGGGAGTGTTCGACCGTGACTAACATTGCGGAGGGGACCGAGTCCCGCGACGACTCGGCTCCGGTGACCGTGAGCGTCCCCGAACTCTCGCTCGTCGTCCTCATCGGCGTGTCCGGATCGGGTAAGTCCACGTTCGCCGCGACGCATTTCAAACCCACGCAGGTGATCTCCTCGGACTACTGTCGCGGCCTGGTCGCCGACGACGAGGCCGACCAGACCGCGACCGGCGAGGCGTTCGCGCTGCTGCACCACATCGTGGGGGTGCGGCTGCGGCTCGGGCTGCTCACGGTCGTCGACGCCACGAACGTCCAGCCGCACGCCCGCGCCTCGCTCGTGCGGCTCGCGAAGGAGCACCACGTCCTCGCCGAAGCGATCGTCCTCGACGTCGACCCCGCCGTGGCGGCCGCGCGGAACGCCGCCCGCCCCGACCGGACGTTCGGCGAAGCGGTCGTGCGCCGCCACCACCGCGACCTCAAGCGGAGCCTCAAGGGCTTGAGCAAGGAGGGGTTCCGGCGTGTCCACCGGCTGGGCGGCACCGACGCGGTCCTGAACGCGCGCGTCGTCACCGAGCGGTCCTGGAACGACCGCAAGGAGGAGACCGGCCCGTTCGACCTCATCGGCGACGTGCACGGCTGCCGATCCGAACTCGAAGCGCTCCTCGCCGAACTGGGCTGGGCGATCGAGCGCGACGGCGAGGGCCGCGCCGTCGGCGCCGCGCACCCCGAGGGCCGCAAGGCCGTGTTCGTCGGCGACCTGGTCGACCGCGGCCCCGACACGCCCGGCGTGCTGCGCCTGGTCATGGGCATGGTCGAGTCTGGGAACGCGCTGTGCGTGTGCGGCAACCACGAGCAGAAGCTCGTGCGGGCCATGCGCGGCCGGAAAGTCCGCGTCGCACACGGCCTCGCCGAGTCACTGGAGCAGTTCGAACGCGAGGACGCGGCCTTCCGCGACGAAGCGGTCGCGTTCATGGACGGGTTGCGCGCCCACTACCTGCTCGACGGCGGGAGCCTCGTCGTCGCCCACGCGGGCCTCAAAGAGGCCTACCACGGGCGGGCCTCGGGGAAGGTCCGGTCGTTCGCGCTCTACGGCGACACCACCGGTGAGACCGACGAGTTCGGCCTGCCCGTCAGGCTGCCGTGGGCCGAGGAATACCGCGGCGCGGCCATGGTCGTGTACGGCCACACGCCCACCGCCGAACCCGAATGGGTCAACAACACGATCTGCCTCGACACCGGCTGCTGCTTCGGCGGGAAGCTCACCGCGCTGCGCTACCCCGAACGGGAACTCGTCGCCGTTGACGCCGAACGCGAGTGGTACGAGCCGGTCAGGCCGCTCCAGCCCGAAGCGCCCGCCCGTGAGGCGGCGACCCTCGACTTCGAGGACGTCGCCGGCGACCGGCACCTGCACGCCGGCCTGACCGGGACGGTGAAGGTGCGGGCCGAGAACGCCGCCGCCGCACTGGAGGTCATGTCCCGCTTCGCCGAGGACCCGCGGCGCGTCCTGTACCTGCCGCCGACGATGGCGCCCGTGGACGCGTCCTCGCTCGACGGCTATCTGGAGCACCCGGCGCAGGCCTTCGACCAGTACCGCAAGCACACCGCGACCGTGGTGTGCCAGGAGAAGCACATGGGATCACGGGCCGTCGCGCTCGTGTGCCGCGACCCCGAGACCGCCGAGCGCCGCTTCGGCCTCGACGCGGCCCCGTGGGGCGCGCTGGTGACGCGCACCGGCCGGGCCTTCTTCCAGGACGCGGCGCTCACCGGAGCGCTCCTCGACCGGGTCGCGTCCGCTGCCGAGGCGGCGGACCTGTGGGAGCGGCTGGAGACCGACTGGATGCTGCTCGACTGCGAACTGCTCCCTTGGTCGGCCAAGGCCGGGGAGTTGATCGAGGACCAGTTCGCGAGTGTCGCGGCCGCGGGACTCAGCGCGCTCCCGGCCGCGTCGGCACTGCTGGAAGCGGCGGCCGGGCGGGGCCTAGACGTGGCCGCGCTCGCCGGGCGGACCGCCTCCCGCGAGGCGAACCTCCGGGCGTTCGCCGACGTGTACCAGCGGTACTGCTGGCCCACCTCGGGCCTCGACGGAGTGCGGCTCGCGCCGTTCCAGGTGCTCGCCGCCGAAGGCCGGAACCTGGCCGATCACCGGCACGACCGGCACCTGGAGGTGATCGACGCGCTCGTGGCCGAAGACGCCACGGGGCTGCTCCAGACGACGCGGCGACGGTTCGTCGCGCTCGGCACCGACCAGGAGGCCGAAGCGACCGAATGGTGGACCGGGCTGTGCGCGGCCGGCGGTGAGGGCATGGTCGTCAAACCAGTCCTCGACACGCGTCCGAAGCTCCAACCGGGTTTGAAGGTCCGCGGTCGCGAGTACCTGCGCATCATCTACGGCGCCGACTACACCGACCCGGCCCATCTGGACCGGCTGCGGCAACGTCGCCTCCACCACAAGCGGTCGCAGGCGCTGCGTGAGCACGCGCTCGGCCTCGAGGCACTGGACCTGGCCGCGAAGGGCGCACCGCTGTGGCAGGTGCACCAGTACGTGTTCGCGATCCTCGCGCTCGAGTCCGAACCGGTCGACCCGCGCCTGTGAACGGGCCCGCCGACCTCGGCGGCTGCGGCGGTACGGACAAGCGTTCGCTCGAGGCCGCATGAGCGCGCGCCCGTCGAAAGCGGGAAACAGCGACGCTGCTGCCTGCCGACGTGATGATATGTGGTACAACGGGATCAAACGGGCCAATCATCCGAAGAGTAGTAGAACGACCCTCTGCTCAGCATTGGGGTGGCAACCGAACCGCAGACGCACTCAGTAGGGTCGTCGACATGGTCACGAACTTCATTCATCCCTCTGTCCCGTCCCTTCACAAGAAGCTCGACCGGGAGGTCAGTCACCGCCTTGCCGTGATCCTTTTTACGGACGGGGACGGCTACGGCTATGGGGTCGTAGAAGGACGCACCGGTAACTGCTTTGCCTGGGACGGCATGTATCTCCATGAGAACATGCCATCGACGACGCCGCTCGACGAGCTGGACTGGGCTGAATGGGACGACATGAGCTCCAAGCTCGTGTTCCAGACGCAGCGAGACTGGCTCGCCGGTCCGCTCGGCTTCTGGCTCATGCCGTCCTACAGCGTCGCGAAGGAAGCCGCGGAACTCGTCAGCTCATGGGGCGATGATCGCAAGGGGGAGGGGCGACACCACGCAGGCTCTACGTTGCGGTGCTACCTCCCGGTGACCGATGAGGCCGCCTATGAGGCGCACCTTGCGGCCGAGGAGGAGCGAAACCAACGCATCCGCTCGCGCATGAGCGGCGGGCAAAGCGCAGTGTGACCAGGCACCCGGGACAGTACAAGGTCGCAATCTGCGCGCCCGCTCACGAACACAGCGGGCCGACACCTCCATGGAGCTGTGTCGGCCCGCGCTCGTGTTGCGGCTAGAACGGCCAGTTCGCGTTCTTTCCGGCCTCGAGCAAGCTGATCAGGCGAAAAGCGGCGTCGGAAAACCCGCCGAACTCGTGACGGTTCCCCGTCCCGGTCGGCATGGCCGCGTTCGCGTACCCGGCGAGGTTCCACGCGTACACCAGCACATCCGCGGGAATCGCCATGTCGACGCTGCGGTCGTGGAAGCCGTCCATGGTCTGCATGTCCGAGAACAGCACTACCCGGTCGTGACCGTTGAACGCCGCACGCATGGACTCGGCGATCCGGGTGCCGTGGCCGACGTCGCCGACGCGCTTGCAGAACCGGTGCACTTCCGTGAGCACGGACCCGTCCTTGCGAATGTCATGGCGGAACGTGCGGTCAGCGAACCCGACCAGGTTCACGTTCGCGCCCCGGTGCGCGAGCGCGACACCGAACAGAGCGGCGGCCTGCACGGCCGTCACTTGCGACCGGTTCGACAGCTGCTGCTTCATGGACGCCGACGTGTCCACCAGGACAAGCGTCCGGCCCGGCAGCGCCGGAATGTTCTCGCACGCGGTATCCAGCGCCTGTTCCAGCGCGTGCTTCCACCGGTCCGAGGGCGCGGCCAGATACGCGGACAGGAACCGGTAGGGGAACTGCCGGGACTGGCGCACCTCCCAGGGGTCGGCGATGCGTTGCGCGAGCTTGGCCGCCGCAGCGTCGGTGACACTGGCTTCGTCCATGGCCCTGAGGTTCCTGATTGCGGCCATGTACCCCATAGACGGCATGAGCGCTTCCCACAATCGGGCCTGGTCAACTCGGTCGCCCGCGAGCGACAGAGCGTCCTCCCACGTGAACCCGGCCGACCGCAACCGGTCAGCATCCAGCAGCGCCCGAGGATCACCGGCGGCGTCGACGCGAAGTTCCCGGTTCGCGGCAACCATCGCCAAGGACGCCGGTGGGGGCACGTCATTCTCGAACCGGCGGTCTTGGAGAAAGGCGAACAGATCGTCTTGGTCCTGGTCACCCGGCAGTGTGTGGACGCGGTTGAGGACGTCAGCGAACCGGTACGGCTTCGAGTCCGTGTCGTACTTGAGGGCCGCGTACTCGGTGTACAACCGGCGGACCGCGTCAGTGATGCCGCGCTTGACGGCTTTGGGTTCGTTCCGGCCGAACCGGGTGTGCCAGTAGGCGAGGAATTCCCCGGGCTCGTCAGCGCGCCCGAGCGCAGCGGCGACTATCTGCCGCGGCGTTGCAGGCTCGACAGTGGCGCCGAATCCGTATTCGTTGTCGAAGGCGAGGCGCTGCTCCTGGTAGGCCTCGGGGTTCGCGATGAGGGCGTGTGCGGTTTCGGCGGCGGCGACGAGGGAGGCTGAGCGCATGTTTGCTTCGGTGCGCAGCCACGGTATGAACCGGGCGATCCATTCGCGGTCGGCCAAGGCGACGGTGCGGACGAGCTCGGCGAAGCGGGTGTCGCGGCTGCCCGCGGCCTCATAAAAAGTGGCTTCGCTGACCATGTTTGCGACGGCGAGCAGGAACAGCTCGGACTTAGCGTCGCGGGCAAACCCGGGTCCGCCTTCGAACGTGGCTCGGGTCGGGACCTGCTCGGTCCGGACCGGTGAGGTGACGGCCGCACGGGTGGCCTGCTTGTTGAACTTCGCCATGAAGAAAAACGGCTCCTTTCACGCCAGCGGAGACCCAGTTTGAGACATAGTGGAGTTACGCGTCGCATTCGAATGGAAGACGTGAGGGCGTCAGTTTGCGCAACCGTTCGCCGAACGAGGTGCAAGTCAGCGCTCGCTCAGGCGATCGAGTTAGCGCTGAACTGCACCTTTGGTGCCACTCTGTAAAGTGGGCCTCCCGAGAATAAAGTGCCCACGGGGGTTCCTAGTCAATATCAGCAATTGATGAAGTAACCGTAGGCGTCGCACCGGGAGGGGCGTCTCCAAGTGTATCGCGGCGAACCTGTTGCGGCACAAAAGTTCACGGCAACTGTAGTTACGACTACATTGTGTACTCGTCAGCGGGAGCGATAGCACTGGCGGGAGGCTCGTTGTAGCATCGCAAGCACCCACACGCCGCGTCCCAGCCCGAGTGCGCGCCGACTGTCGAGGCTCGCACACCAGTGCCGCCGTCGCCCGGGCACGTGTTTCCAGTCGCAGCGCGCGCCAGCGGCCTCGCGTCAGGGGCGCCAACGGCCCGGCACGGTCCGGCGGCATGACAGCACCTCGCTTTACGATGGGGCCATGGAGCATGTGGACGTGCAAGTACAGCGAGCCGTCAACCGAGCGGGCAACACCGTGTTCGGCCTGTCCGCAGCGGCAGCAACGGTCCTCCTGTTCGGCCTCGCCGCCGTGGCCACCATGGTCGAAGGGGACGCGCCAGCGATACTCCTCGCCCTGACCGCACTCATTACCGTCACGGCGCTCCTGCTTGGCCTTGCCGCGCTCGTCAGCGTCCACCACGCGCGCCTGCTCCTGGCCTGGCGCCAGCAGCACCAGCAGTGCGCCCCGGCGCGCACACCTGAACCTGGTGCCGATCCTTCGTTACGATCCAAGCGCTCCCGATCCAACGACGACAACGTACTGGTTTGCGACACCTCTGAGGCTTGGCAGGGCGTGCGCACAGGCCCTTGGTGCCCCGCAGCGGCCCGTTCTCTCTTATCGCCGACCGTCCGGCCGCCGCCATGGTGACGGCCGGACGGCACTGGTATCGGCGGGACCGTTAACGCCGCGACGGCCACGGGATGCCCAAGGCCGCGGCGTGCGCTGGCGACCCGCCGCAGACGGTGGCGAACGAGGTCGGGTCAGTGGTACGGAGTCGATCGAGCAGCCCCGCTACCGCGACCTCCACAACGTCGTCGTCCACGACGACCGCATCAGGCAGCGTGATCCGGTGCTCGAACTGGAGCCAGGGCCGGTCACGGTTCGGTGGTTCAGGGTGCCACAGCAGCAACCGGACCACGGCCCGGTCGGCACTCCACGAGGCTGCACCGGCGAGGCGGCAGTCCCAGCGGGCCAAGAGACCGGGATCGTCCCGCAGGCGCTGGTCCAGCAGTCGCGCGGCGCGAAGCGCGGGCCATTCCCATGAATGGTCGGCCGCGGCCCGCTCGACCTCGGCAGCGTATTCACCCGCGTCAAAGGCGAACCGCGTGCTCTTAGTGCGCCCACGCGTGGCCTTGACCTCCCAGTGCACGCGTCCGGTCGCCTCGTCGCTGCTGACGCGCGCCGACAGCACACCGCAGCATCCTTCGGCGCAGTCTGCTTCGGCGAGCCAGACCTCATGCGGTTCGGTCCCGGCCCGCAGGCCCCGTTCGGGGTGCAGCAGCCTGCCGGGCATGCCCGGCACCCCGATGTTGAACAAGCGGGTGACGATCGGGACGCCGTCGGCGAGCAGATGCGTTCGCGGTTCCTGACCGGTGCTGGGCGCCGGCACGGCGATGCGGATGGCCAGACCGGGTGGGAAGTCACCGTCGTCGGTGTCGGCTCGTTCAGGGTAGCGGTGCAGCCAGATCGCCTCACCGTCGTGAGGATCGCGCGTCAACGCCGCCGCGATGAGCGCACGGGCGCCCGGCGTCCCCAAAGCGGCGAGGAGATCGCGTGCGATGGCGGCCCGCAGGCCCGCCGTGAAGTCGAGGAAGGCACTGTGTCCGTAGAGGAGGTCGTCGCGGACCTGTGTGAGGCCCACAAGACCGGGCAGGTCCGTACCGAACAGCGCCGGCCGTTTCGCGGCGAGGGCCAGCGCGACGGCGAGCCGCTTGTTGCCCTTGATCCAGTTCGGGGTGTGGCTGCGGTGGCTCATCATCCGAAGGAGCTCCACGAGCGCCTGGGTGTCCAGTGCTTCCAGGAGCGCTGCGGCGTCCTCGGCCGTGAGCGTCCCAAGCGCGTCGGTGTACGTGGTCTGGTCCCGCGGCAAGGAGTGCACGGCCAACCAGTGCAGGGACCGTCCCGGGTTCGCGCAGGCGCTGAGCATGCCGGTCACGGCGTACCCGTAGTCGCCTTGCAGGAGCGCGATGGTGCAGAGCAGGTCGATGTCTTCATCGCGGACGACCGGTGCCAGGAGCTCAAGCCCGATCATGACTTCGAGTTGGGTGACGCCCTGGTGGAGGAGGTGGCGTGCGATGGTTCGTGTCGCCTCGGGCTGCAGCCCGAGGTCGGCGTCGTTGTCATATGTGAGTCGCAGACCCCAGTGGTACTGGATACGACGCATTCGTTCGCAGAGCCGGTGCAGGTCTGCTGCGGATCCGGGCGCTGCAGCGCGGATCATGCTTTTCACCGTCGCGCGTGCCGCACGGCGGTCGTCGCGACTGGCGGTAATCCGGTCCCGGCCGCGGCCGGGGCGGTCCGGTATGAGTTGTCGGCTGCCGGGTCGGGGCTGTGCCGCATTGTCCTGCAGTGCTTTGACTGCATCCTCAGGGAGGGGACCGCTGGGATATTGGCGTTGCAGTGCGCGAATGCGCTGGTGAAGGGGAACGAGGTCGGGATCGAGCGCACTGCGCTCGCCGGGCCCCGTCATGAACCTGTGGTGCTCGTTTCGTTGCACATCATGCGGTCAATGTACTCGCTGTCGACTGCTGGCGTTGCAACGCCTCCGCTATGTCAAGCCCGGTTGCAGGTGTCGCTGACCGCCAGGGCCGCTGCAAGTTCGGTCTGGCACGCCCTCGACGTGGGGGTCAGCTCGTTGGATACGGTCACGTTGGTGTGCGTCCGGGTCTCGTTTCCTATAGTGCCGCTGTCACGAACGCCAGTGCCGCAGGTGTGCCTCGACCGACCAGGTCGTTACCGCTGCTACCTCCGCGGAGGGACGCAATGGCGTCCGGCCGGCATCCAGTGCCGCAGCGGCGCGCGCCCGGAGGTCGGCCACGGCAGCGAGCACGTCCGCGAGACTGACGCCACCGGTTTTGATCGCCAACGCCCGATCCCGGTCCGGGGACCGCATTGGGAGTGTCAGCGTTCCGTCTTCGGCCAGTTCGACCGCTTCGGCGCCGAGGCGGTACGCGTGACTGGCGGCTTTCGTGTCGAACCCCCACTGTTCGATCAGTTCGGTCCGCACCGGTATGCGGTGCTTGCGGCCTTCGCCGCGGAGCTGGTCGACCTGGCTGTCGAGGAACCCCAGGAACCGGCGTACGGCCTGCTGGGACACGATGACGGCAGCGAGGCCGCGCAATTCGACGCCGAGCGCCGTCGACGCGTACACCGAGGACTCGGGCGCGTACAAGGGGACGAGCAGGTTCGGGTTGCCGGCGACCACCAGATGCAGGAATTTCCGCAGTGAGTACAGCGTCCCTTCGGCGTCGTCGGCTTTCGACCGGTGGCCTTCAGGCTGCCCGCGCCACACATAGTGGTCGATTGCCCCAGCGAGGCCGATGACGTGCTGGGCCGGTTCGATGAACACGCCAATTTCGTCCCGGTCGCTGACGCCGGGGACGGCGAGGCCGTGGACACCGGAGCCGTCCAAGGTTCGCAAGATCGTGTTCGCGTGGGCGATCGCGGCATGGTGCATGTCCTTGGTCAAGGTCCTGGTCCATTCGGAAAGTGGATGATGGCGCGCGGCCGTGGCGGGTTGTTGACAATACCGGCCTCACGTGGCCGCGCCGAGCAACTTTCGTCCGTTCGGTTGCAGCGCCAGCCGACTTGGAGGAGTCCGCTCGGCACGATCGGTGCGGAAAATAGTCGGATGGACATTGAGGCGTTTGTACGGGCCCGCATTGAGGAGGACGCGGCGTGGGCGCGAGCGTGCTCGGTGCCGCCCGCGGAAGATGACGCTGAGATCCCTGCTGGTGTGCACTGGGAGTGGACGACCGCACCTGAAGGCACTGCGGTACGCCTTCCGACGCTGCCGTTTGACGATGTCGGCGCGTCGCTGAAGGCTCCCGGCACGCTGGTGTGGCTTTCCACGAAGGAAAAATGGCCCCGCGAGGATGAGGACGGCACGTACGAGGCATCCGGCGCCTACGCCGAAGGCATCCACCTGATGGATGCTGCGGCCGCTGCGCACATCGCTCGGCACCATCCGGCGCGGGTCCTTCTGGAGGCCCAGGCCAAGCTTGCGCTGCTGGAAATGGTCCTCGCGGATCAGAACGTGAACGGCGGCCAGAACTCCCCCCAGTGGAACCAGGTCATGCGGCTGCTGGCACTGCCCTACCGGAAGCACAAGGACTACCGGCAGGCGTGGGCGCCTCGATAGGCTCTGGCGTGACATCACCTCATCCCTCACGTTCGGAGCTGCTGTAGCGATGCCTGCCAAATTCGAAGCTGGTGCCCGGCCCAGCGTCAACGTCAAGTTCAAGCTCGGTTTCGTTGAAATTGACGTGCCCAACATTGCCGGGTATGCCGCGTTGCGGAAGGATGCTCCCATCGCAGGGCCGTTCCTGCTCATCGAACGGTCCCATGGACTCGCGCTGGAAACCGACGCCCGCGCGCAACCGTTCTGGAAGCCCTGGCTTGCCACCGTTCACGGCGGCCTTGGCCAGCAGTGGGGGTTTCGTCGGCCGAAGTTGAAGGTTGAGGAGTTCACGATTCTCTCTGCGGTGAACGGTATGGCGCTCGATGCGACGGTGGAGGCCGACAACGGGTCGCCCTTGGTGTTGTGGGAGTCCCACGGTGGCCCTTGCCAGCGCTGGGAGGTCCTGCCGGTCCCTGACGGGATCGGGTGGATGATCGCTACGGTGCATGGCGACCGCCGCGTCCTTGACGTCGGTGAAGCGGCGGCACCCGGCCAGAACCTGTGGATGTATGACCGGCGCGGGATGGCCCACCAGCAGTTCCTGATCGTTCCGGTTGGCAGAGCACCGCAGTAGCCTCGGTTTGCTCGTTCCCGGGCTGCTGTTCGACAGTGCACTGCGGCCGCTTGGCCGCCGTGTCACCCGGTGCGTGTGGGTTCGGCCCGGTGCTGACGGCAGATGAGCGGCGGGGAGTCCATGCTTCATGATGGTTGCATCGCCGGGGTTGCGCGGCAGGTCGTGGACGGTAGCGGCAGTCATCGGGGCCTTTCAAGGAGCTTTCGAGTACGAGGCCGCCAGAGCAGACGGTGACGCTGGCTAGAAGATCGGCTTCGGGTCGCCGACGCCGAGCAGGTGCGTGGCGATGAGGACCCTGGAGGGATCGGGGTCAACCAGTTCGATCCGTTCGAGGCCTGCTTCGAGTTCGACCGTCCACGGGTAGGGCAGGTGCGGTTGGTGCGTGATGATGATGCGGCCGTATGCGGTGTGGGAAGCGAATGTCCAACGGCGTCTCTGCGCGTTCGCGGTGTACCGGCAGCGGGCGAATCCGCGATGGTACGCCCACAAGGCGAGGTCGCGTACGGTGAGCGACCCGAAGGCCGCAGGTTGCATGACAGTTGGGGGAGCGAGGCCGGGAGTGGAGGCGGTCATCCGACGAGGGTCGCTTCGAGCTCAAGTTCGGTGACGCGGGTGCGCAGCCGGTTGATTTCGTTGAGCGCTGCGGGGAGGTCGCGGCGGGCGTGGGCGATGAAGTCGGCGTCGCGTTTGAAGAATCCGCCGTGCGCGGATCGTGGGGGGCCGGTGAGTTCATGGTCGACGTAGCGGCCGTGGCCGCCGGAGAGAACGGTCCAGGGGCCGGGTGAGGCCGCTTCGGTGCGGGCGCGCATGGCGGCGAGGTCGGTCGGGGGGATCGCGGTGGTGGTCATGTGTGGGTTTCCTGTTCTGTTGGGATGTCATGGTCAAGATCGCTGTGGTCGTGCGGGCATTGGTTGATGGAGGTCCGCAGGCGGGCGTTGTCGGCGCCGAGGTCGTCCCGCTCGTGCATCAGGGCCGCCCACTGATTCTGGCTCCGTATGTTTTGGCCGTACAGCCAGGTCAGGAGCCGGGGTGCGTCCGTGAGTGCAGTGAACATGGCTGCCATGCCGGGCACGTCGGGGAAGGACGCCATGACGGCGCCGGTCTCGTCGGTCAGGAGCCGGATCACGGTCCCGTCGGTGTGCTCGTGGACGACGGGGATAAGTCCGAACCCGTGGTCCCACAGCAGTTCCCGGATGGCTTCCTCGTTGGCGAGGTTCGTCTCGTGGTCGCCGCAGTGGTCGTCGTCGAAGGTCACGCGGCTGACCCAGTGCGGTGGGTGGTCCGGGCGCGCCAGGCTGCGCGTTGCGCGGCGGTCATGGCCGCAGCGAAGCCGTATGCGGTGAGCATTTGCCATCCGATTGCGGTGGGCGCGGCCGTGGCCCTGTCGACGTCGATCCAGCCGCGTTCGATCATGGCCCACGTTGTGGCGGGCGTCGTCCAGTACGTGCCGTGTCCGACGTGTAGGCTCTCGCCGCGGCCGCGGCGGACGTGGATTCGCGGCCGGTAGGCAACGTGTCGTAGCGCGGCCCACGTGCCCACCGTTGGCGCTGACCGGACCCGTCGCGGCCAGCACCGGATCGATGCTGCACCGTTCCCGTACGTCCAGAACGTGCGCCACTGGTCGATCGTGATGGTGCAGTCAGCCTGGTGGACCGCAGTGAGCACCGCCGCGACGTCGATCGTTGCGAGCGGTTGTTTCACGGAGCCAGTGAGCGACGAGTGTGCTGTCCAGGTCGTGCGCACGCACTGGCCGATCATGCGTGTCCTCCCGTTCGCGCATGGTCGTGCTTGAGGTCCCAACGTTCGGGGTCCCACACTCGCTGGGACGCCACCGAACCTGGGTCGAACTCGTTGGACAGGTGCAACAGCGCCATCGCAGCAGCTTTCGAATGCTTGATGACTGCGGCGTGAGCGGCCTGGAGGGTGGCGGCAGCAATGTACGGGGTCGCGGCTGCGACGCCAGCGCGAGCGAGGATGCCGTCGGCGAGGCACGCGCTGGCGCCTGCCTGTTCGATCGCTTCGGTGATTGCGGTGTTTGCGGCTTCCTCCGCGTAGGTGAGCTTGCGGGACTCGTCGCGGATCGCTTCATGTGCGATCCGCGCGGGATTGTCCGCGGTCGTGTACCGGCTGCGTTGCAACGGCGGCGTCCTTTCGTTTCAGTTTCCTTGCGCTGCAACAAATGTAATCGAAACTGGAGGTGTTTCTACAGTTCACAGCGGGTTGTAGTAGGTTCGGTGCGCGATTGTTGCCGACATGTTTGTGCAGGTCCGTGCGCTTGGGCAGTCAGGGATCAGGGGTCGTCACGTCGGTGCGGTGGTGCGCGAGCATGCGGTGCCCGATCGTGGTCATGGTCCCGCGGCCGCGGGTGACGGTGACCCAGCCGCGGTCGACCATCATGGCCGAGCTGACGGCGTCCTGGAGTGCCCCGGCGAGGCGCAACCGGATCTGTCTGAGCTTGTCGAACTCGCCGCTGAGCCTGGGTGTGTCGGCGATGTGTTCGAGCAGTTCCCACTGCCACGGCAGCGGGCGAGCGAGCACATATACGGGCGTGTACGTGACGGGTGCAACCAGGTCGGCGTAGTCGATGCTGAACCCCAAGTCGGCGACGATGGTGACAGTGGCGCCCGCTGGTTCGGCTTCGTCGAGGTCTCGGCAGACGCGATCAATGGTGACCAGCTCGGTGTCGGTGCGGTGCAAAGACCGCGTCCAGAGCGTCGTGCTGTTGATGTCGGCGGGGTCGGGGCGCATGCGGTGGTGTCCTTCATGTCGGGGTGTGCACGGTCAGGAGGCGGTCGCAGTGGTGTGCACGGCTGCTGCGTCGGTGGTCTCGTCGGGTGTGCGAAGTCGTCGGGCCTGGAGGAGCGCTGCTGCTTTGGCAACCGTGCGTGTCAGCGGTTGCGGGTCGCCGCTGTAGGCCTGCTGCATCCGATGTTGGGCCGCTGTTGTTTGGCGAGCGTGTTGGTGGCGACTGGGTGCATCGGTGGTGTTCGCCGTGGCGGCCTTGCGGTGTTCGGCGAGCGCAGCGTCAACCAGGGCGCGTCCGCGGTGTGCGCGTGCGGCGGCGGCCTCGGGTCCGGTCCGGACGACAGGAGCCCGCGCGGCGGCGCGGGCAGGGGGCGGGCCGGGGTGGCGCAGCAACGCGATGACGCGGGCTTGGTAGTCGGGTGCGTCGGCAGGGACGGCCCTGAGGGCGTCTTGCAAGGCCATGCCGGCGCCGCTGGGGCGACGCCGCAGGCGCCTGCGGTCACGCACCCGGGAGACCACATGGCCGACGTTGACGCGCACGTTCGGCTCGACGGTGACTTGCTCGATGATTGCTTCGTGGGCTTCATCGAATGTGACCCGGTCGCGTTGGAGGGCCGCGAGCCACAACTTGAGGTCGTCGCGGTCGACGGTGCGTGCGTCAATGTGTGCAAGGAGGCGCAGGAGGTTCCCGACGTCGTCAAGGCTGATCATGTGGGTCGACCGTCAGTGTCGATCACGGTGCCGTCCCAGCCCGGCCCCGTGTCGGTGAACGGCTGCCCGGCGAGTTCAGCGGCGACGGCCGCTACGGCCTCGTCAATCTCTCGGTTCCGCCGGGCCGAGAGCGATTCGCGGACCGGGAGGCCGGTTCGGGCAGGCCGTTCGGGTTCGTCCTGCCAACAGTGGTTGTGCAGCCACGTCTTCGGATGCTTCGTGAACTTCGGGTCCTCGCCGTCGCGCTCAGCCCGGTACCGTGCCGCGCCCGCAATGATAACCTCGGCGTCGACTCCTTCTGCGATACGCTGCGTCCATTTGTCCCACGCTGCCTGCTTGTCACGGCGTCGTGGATACGCCGCCCAGAACGCCAGGAACGGCGCGTCGTACGGAACGGGTGCCGCACTTCCCGGACGGTCGTCATCGTCGCCTGATGGCTCATCAGGATCAGCGAACTCGTCCACAACGGCACTGTTCGGCTCGAGCGGTCCCATGTCCTTGAGCGCGCGGATGAGGTTCTTCCCGAACGCGACCGTTCGCGAATTCCACGTCACCCGCTGCCGCAGCTGCGCAACAAGCGCGTCCACCGTCCAGCCGCGGTCGAGGAGAGCACCCGTGACGGCGCGAATCTCGGCGACCTCTTCCGGTTTGGTGAGCCTCGCCCGTTGCGGCGCGCTGTACACGCCGCGGACGACGGCGCGGATCGCTGCCACACGGTCCGTATCGGCGCCAGATGTCGGGAACGTGCCAGCAGCGGCAGCGGAGTCGTCGACACACACACCATCGCTGGAAGTGGTCTCTACGTCATGGGCTCTAGTGATGTGATGCGATTCCTGCTCATGGTCGAGTATTTCGTGACCATGGTCGGTCAATGTTTGACCGTTGCCACTACCAGGAGTTTTACCCTCAACATCGGCAGGGCGAGCAGGTTTGGGGAAGTGGTGCTCACGCCACCGTTTCCACGTTCGGAACCCTTCGAAGTCCTCTGGCGGGTCGAAGTGAACCGTGTAGATGTTTCGCGTCTTCCAGTTGTCCGCCGTCCGGCGCTGGTGGTAATCGAGTCCGCCGGCATCACGAAGCTGCTGCAGGTACTTGCGGACGGTGGTGCGGGACTTGATGTTGAACGCCTTGCCGATTTGCTCCATGGACGGCATCGTGGTCTCGCCGTCATCGCGCGCGAGTGAGCACAGCAGCCCGTGAATAGCGGCCGCTGGCGCGTCAACGGCCGGGTGCAGGGCGAGCCACAGGAACATTTTTCCGAATGGGTTCCCGTTGCGGCCCTGTCGGAGCGTGCCTGCCGCGTGCACATCGATGGCTGATCCGGTGGTCACTGCGAACCTCCGTCTGCGGCAGCGTGCAACTCGTCAACTTCGTCAATGAGCGCGGTGACGGCGTACTGAAGCGCGAGCACACCTGGGACGGCGGCGAGTGTGTGCCCGGGACGGTCCGCGAGGTACAGGCGGGCCTCCTCGCGCAGGTACACTCGCTCGGCCTCAAGGTCCATGATCTGGTGGAACAGGTCCAGTGCCCACGCTTCGAGCGCGTTGGCGTCCAAGCCGGGGGGAGTGGTGTCCATGCTGGTCACTGGCTGCCTCCCCTCATATTGACTCGGGACCGCGCCGCTTGGGGAAGGAGCAACGGGGCCCCTGCGGGGTGGCCTCCATGCCTCCTCAGTTCACCGCGCCTCATTGGGGGTGCACCGCTTCGCGTCCCGCAACCGACGCGCCCGCTTCAGCTGCGACGACCGCCGGGATCATCGCGAGGTCGAACAGGAACTGCACGATTGCATGGACACGCTCGCGAGCCTCTGGTGGCGCGCTGACGACGTGCATGAGCGCGTCCAACGTGACGGGTTCGCCGGCGGCGACTCGGTGTACGAGCAGTGCGTACACGCCGAGCGCGGTCGCGTTCCCCGTGAGCGTCAACGCTGCCGATACGGGAGCGGGTACGACAATGTCGTCGTCGCCAGCGGCAGCAGACAGGGTGACTGCTTCGCTCCACAGGGTCAGGTACAACTGCATGATGATAGGCCTCCTCAACATTTGGGGAGACCACAGCGACATTGCGCGCTAGCGCACAGCATCGGCGGCGCCTGCACGGGCGCAGCGCGAAGCGGTAGCATAGAGCTATACGAACGTCTCGGCCCAAGGCCGTGACGGTCGGTCAACGTCTCGCGGGGTAGTGCTCGGATGCTCTGGTCTCCGCGATCATTGAGGGTCAGGTGTTGGAGCACCTGGCCCTCGCTTGGTCTCCCAGTCTACATTTCACCACCGCCGCGACATCGCCGGATACGGCTGCGCGGCAACAACAATTGGGCAACGCCAGGCGTACCGGTCACCTGTTGTCGCAGGTCAGTTCAGGACATGGAGGCCTCCGGCTTCCACTGTGGCAGGCCAGGAGTACCGGCACACCTCCCACACACTGACGCCGAACCAGCGAGCCGTTTCGGCGGCCGTCCAGTCCGCGTCGAACGCGTCCTGGATCAACGCCTTCCGGCCGCCCGCCCGCGACTTCGACCAGATTTTCCGGGCCCGGCCGCGTTCCCGCAGCGCCGCCTCCGACAACCCGGCCTCATCCGCAGTGACCGGCCCGACCACAGCGGTAGCAATCGCGAGCCCTTCACGCGACGATCCGGACTCGGTCACCTCCCACCGCGGTTCGCACTCAAGCGCGAGGCCGGCATCAGCGCACGCGAACGCCAGCAGGTCACGCGCCCGCGTCTGCGCCCGCGACAGCGGCAGGTCCACAGCGACGGGGAACAGGAACCGACGCAGCTGCGGCAGGTCATCGTTCACGCGCCCACCGCCAACGCCGCTACCGTATCGAGGTTCGCGGGCATGCTCGACAGCGTGTCCATGGGGCGGCCGAGGGCGATGTCGACGAATCGGGGCGGGGGAGCGGCGTGGGCCTCGATGGGGACGCCGTCGGCGTCGTAGACGATGTGGGCGGTGGCGTCGAAGTCCGCCGGTCCGGGCGCGGCGGCCCGCGCACTGGCAGCGCGGTGCTCGTCGCGGTGGTCGCACGCCCAGCCGTAGGCACCGGACATGCTCGTGGTTTTGCAGTAGGCGTTGCAGGGGCACTCGGCGAACCAGTGCCCGATCTGGGGGTAGACCTTGATGCGTGCGGGGTTCATGGGTACTCCGGGAACAAGATGGGCAAGGTGAGCGGGTCCGCGGCTCATGCGGTGTGGGTCGCGTGCTGGCGGGCAGGGCAAGGCATGAATGCTTGCTTGATCGATGTGCGGATTCGGGTTGCATGTGCAAGTGTGTGGGACATGAGGGTGCTCCGATACGTCAAGGGACACAGGTAGCCCCGCAAAGCGGGAAGGGCGTGCACGGCGTGAGGGTGCCGGGCGTCAGACCAAGCGGCTGCGGGGGGCGGGCTGAGGGAGGCCCGCCCGGTCGCTACTCGGGGTCCGGTGGCGTGCCCGGGTCCGGTTCGCCGGGACCGGTCACGCCAGCACCAGGAGGCGCGAGCGCCAGACGCGGCACCGTCGGCGCCGACGCCTTCGCCCGGGACTTGCGTTTCGGCTTCTCCGCGAACGCGACATCCTCCATCTCCTCCGTGGAGTAGTGAATGCCACCGAGCGCATCCGCTGCCGTCAAACGACAGCACTCGCTCGTGCCCCGAGCAACCAGCATGTTCTGCGGCATGTTCTGCCAGTTCGACTTCCCCGTCAACCGCAGCTGCGCGGCACGCTCGATCGTCCACACCGACACATGCGGCGGCACGTCGAACTCGCCTTGGCGCCACCCGTGCACGACCACACGTTTCGGACTCGCCTCAACGACCTGGATGCGGTGGCCTGCGGCTTGCAGGAGCGCACGCATCGACTCGGCCTTGAGCGTCGGCGTGCCCTGGATGGGGACAATCGCCCTGATCGACGCCATGGGCTGCATACCCAGTTCAAGGCCGGTCAGCATCGCCGCCGTCACCTCGTACGGCTTGTTCCGGTACGCGTCGGGAACGAAGGACGTGGCCGCGAGTTTGACGGCCATCCGGTAGATGTCGGAGGCGTCGGCGACCCATCGGGCCATCGGCGACAACGGCCCCGCGAACGACGCCGCCTCGGGGACTGCCTGCGCCTCGGGCCGGTCGAGGACGGCCACGACCGTCTCCGCACGGTCGGCAGTGCGCGCCTCGTCGACCGGGTGCTCACCGGTCGCAGACTCAAGCGCCGGATCGGCGGTGGTCATGACGTCATCACTCACGCGTCCACCTCCGCAGCGAACCCGGACAGGACCGGCACTCCGACCCAATCCGTTCTCGTGACGCCCTTGAGCGTGTGATACAGCCACACGAGCGCATGCATGACCTCGGTGACCTCAGGACCGGTCGTGATGTCGTACACGTGCCAGCCGCCGTGGTCTTGCAAATGCAGGACGCTCACGGCCGCGATGCCCAGGTCGGCAACGGCAGCTTCGCTGCCGCCAGCGTCAACGTAGACCTCGCAGTCGCGGTAGCCGTGCAACTGGAGCGCGGTCTCGACGTACAGTGAACGCCCGGTTTTGATGTCCAGGAGCGTGCGGACGCCGCCGATGTCGGCGATGAGGTCAACGGTGCCGGCGTACTGCCACGTCCGGTTCGCCAACGGCTGCTCGATTAGGACCGGCACTGGACTGGTTTCGTTGTGCCAGTCCAGGAATGCGCGCATGTACCCGGCGATGTCGGGTGCGCCGATGCCGCCGGTGCCCCCGCGTAGGAACCGCTCGGCGGCGCGGTGGACGCGGGTGCCGCGCGCGGCGGCCGTCCGCTTGTACTGCTCGGGGACCGCTGCGAGTTCGTCCGCGGTGGCGAACAGGTCCCGCAGGTCCCCGGTGGTGTCGTAGGCGTCGAAGGCGGCATCCGCGACTTTTGCGGCGGCCCAGTCGACCAGGCCCGGTTTGGCGAAGGTCTTGTCGAGAATGGTGGTCACACCGGGGACGTGGCGTCCGTCCAGGTAGTAGGAATGCCAAGGTTTCCCGGTGCTGGAGATGCGGTCGTGACGGGTCAGGCTCACGCGTGGCCTCCCCGTTGTGCAGCAGTGACAGGTTGCTGTCGCGAATGTGACAGTCCAGTGACCCCTTGGGGTCGGCTAAAGTAAACGGTCACGGCATCCTCTCGTCGTCTCGAGGTGGTGCCGGGCGCGCAGCGGATGGCTGTCCAGGCGCGCCCGATCATCAAGTGAACGTCTCCCTTGTGGTCCGGTCTTGCCGGACCTGGTGGGCCACAAGGGAGATGTTCAAGGGTTACAAAGCTACCGCTTATCGGGCGAGTATGCATGACCCGGTTCGTCGTTAAGTATCGGCCGAAAGTATGAATCACTCCACTTCATCGACGCTGTCACCCGACTGCGGGCACGGCGAACCGCCATCAAGGCGTAGCGTTTCTCGAAGCCGGAAGAGTTACAAGGGTAACGAGGATACGAGATCATGACGCAGGGGGCAACCCAGTACGAGCCCGAATCGCCTACGGGCCCAGCGTTTCTGCGCCGATGCCCGGACATCAACGCCTGGATCGCCGCCGTCTGCGACCGCGAGCGCACCGCGCACGGCCGCACCCTGAGCGACCTCGCCGACCTGACCGGCATCCTGCGTCCGGTGATCTCCAAATGGCGCCAGGCTGGCGGCCCGCGGCCCCGGGACCGCAGCGTTGAAGCGTTCTGCTGCGGCTTGGGCCTCGACGCGGGGCCGGTCCTGATCCACTTCGGCTATGTCGAGACCCCGCTGCACCGCCGTTCCCGGAAGGTCCGCGCCGCCATCGCCGCGTTCGAGGACGTGCTCGCCGAACCCGGCCTGTCTCTTGCGGAACGACAGGAGTACGAGCGTCAAGCACTGTCGTTGCTGGACTGGGCGTTCCGCCACCGACCACCACATGCTTGAGAGTTCAATCACATGTGCAAACGTTCCCATATGGTATGACGTGTTCGATGAGTGACAATCACAGGACACACTCCACCACCCCGCAGACTCTGGCTCATCACCCTCCCCAGCGCCGCCTCGATCATCTTCCTCGTGTGCGCCCTCGCCGCCCAGCAACAGAAATTCGTCGCCATCTTCTGCGGACTGTTCGCCTGCTCCATCGTCGCCGTCATCCTCGTCCTCGCACACCACGTGTTCCTCCACGACCTCACCAACCAATCCAAAACCCTCCACACCCACCTCGACCGCACCACCGAAGCCCTCCACGCCGTCAACGCCACCATCGCCGACCTCGCCGGCCGATCCCACCTCGACGACCAGACCCGCCAGCGGCTCGACCACCTCGACGACGTCACCGGCCGCATGCGCCGCATCCTCGCCGCCCACCTCACCGACGAACCCGCACACGACGCCACCACCCCGAACCACACCCACCACACCAACTGAGCCCGCACCCGAACGGTCCCGCCGGCACCGGGACACACCACCCCGCTCGCTCACCCGCCGCCCGACACCGGCACCCGCCGCGCCCACCCGCACGCCCCGCACACCAACGCCGCCGCCCGACCCGCACTCTCCGGCACCAACGCAATCGCCGGCACACGCAACTGCTGGTCATCAACCCAACTCGTCATCATCGACTGCTCGCAATGCGGACACACCGCCCCCCAGATCCGCCGCACGGACCGCGCCGGATTCAACAGATGCTGAATCCGCTCCGCCCACGCGTCCACCGACGCACCAAACCACCGCACCCCCTCCGGCCCCTTCCCTCCCAGACGCGCCGCAGCCGCACGCAGCAACGCCCGCAGCGCCGCGACACGGTCCAGCCCCGCACACACCGCACCCGCATCCACATCGCACCACGCCGCCAGATCACGCACACCCGCGTCAACCTGACGCCACAGCTCGAACGCGCCCAAGTCAATCGGCGGCGACGAATGCGCATACGACCGCAGCCCGTCCCCACGCTCTCCCGAATTCCCGATCGCCGCCGCCAGCTGATCAAGGAGCCCCACCACGACTGCAGGCCCGTCCGCCACCAACGGCGTCGGATCGCACAACCGCGCGAGCGCCGCATCGATCCGCGCTTGATCCACGTCGCCTCCCCTATGGAACATCAGTGCTCGGACCGTAACGCGCACCCGCGCGCACGACAAGGAACCTGCCCGCACCTGCCCACAGCAGCGACCACCGTGAACGCCAGGCGCACACCATGACCACCGCCGCCCAGACCCGGCGGTAGGCTGACGCCGCACCGCCACCCGACCGACAAGGACCCGCATGCAGCGCACCTTCCCGGCCGACGACCTTCGCGTCCTCGACGAAGCAACCAGGACCGACGTCACCCGCATCAGCACCGAACACGGACGCCACCCCGCCGCCGTCCTACGCGCCCTCATCCGGTCGGGCATCACCCAGCACGCCGTCACCCCCGCCGACACCGCGGCCGCCCTCCACCGGCTCACCGCCTACCTCGCCGCGCACGAATGGACCCCCAGCGTCACGGCCCACCACGAGTCCGCGGCCGCCGTCCACATGTGGCACCATCGGGTGAACGACGCCGCTGCCGCCGTACCGGCAACAGCCGACGCGGGCACCTTCGCCGACCTGTACCGTGCCTGCGTCGAGCAGGTTGCCGCCACTGAAGCACGTCCGATCAGCGAACTTGCCGCCGACCTCGCCCGTGATACGGTCCACGTACGCAACGCTTGAGCGCCGGTGAACGATGCCGATCATCGCAGCCCGGCCCGACCGGGTGCCCACCTGTTACCGTTCGCGGGCATCATCACCGCGGCAGCGACCGGCCATCGGGGCCACCAGGGGCGCTAGGCAACCCGTCGCGTCAGTACCACCGGTGCGTGGGGAGGGCCCGACCGCGGACGGCGACGCGAACACCACCGCTGCGTCTCGGTCCTGGACTCGACTACCGATCAGCTGCCGGGCAGGAACCGAGGCCGGTCACCGTCACGGGCACCGGTCGCGTCCGCGGGCCCCAGGAGACGCCGCGAGGCCACATCGACGACGTGGAACGCGACGTAATCGGCGCACTCGCCCACACCCGATGCCGCCCAGTCCGGCTCGTCGTCATCCTCGTCAAGGCCGCCAGTCTCGCCGTTGCACGCGATCAACGCGGTCCGCTCGTCCAAGAATCGTGCATCCCACACGAAGACGGTCTCGAGCCGGTCGCGCTCCAGGTCGAACCCGAAATCCGCCAGGTCGAGTCGCCACGCGACCGTGCCGGAGGGAAAATCGATGACGGTGACCGCGCCGTCGTCGAAGCTGACGGCCAGAACGTGTCGGCCGTCCGCCGAGAGATCGGTGATGCTCAGATTGCCGAACATCGGCGCCGCAGCGGTCGGCCACGCCGACCAGTCAAGGTGGCCGCGATTGATCCGGCCGAGGAACGTGTAGGTCCCGTCCTGGCCGCAACCGACGTCCAGCAGCATGTGGACGCCATCGGGATGCGGGTAGTGGATCGCGCCGTGCCCGCCGGGAACCGGCAGTGCCGCCTCGCCGAGGACGGTGCCGGTGGCGGCATCGAGCGCGATCCACCGGTCGGTCTCGCTGCGGCCGACATACATGTCGGGGCGGTACAGCCACACCACCGCGCCATCACCGCTATAGACGCAACTAGTCCGCGTGTTCCCCATGGTCTTGCCGCGCGGCCCGAAGTCGTACCGCCACCGTTCCTTCCCGGAGCGGTCGACGCCGACGAGGACGTCGGCGGTGGCGTATACGGCCTGATTGCCGTCCGGGCCGGTGGCGTGCGACTGGAGGTCGCCGTTGCGATCGGGCGGGGTTGGGGCGGTCATGACACCTCTTCGCGTCGGGGGCCACATCGTAGCGAGGGTTCGGCGCGACTGCCGTGACGGGAATGGACGCCTCGACCGGGCCATGCCGGCCCGGTCGAGGCGACCGGTGCCGTCGCAGCCTTGGGCACGGTGTCCGTGGCGGCGGTCGGCCGTGAGCCGGTGTCGACGGCGCGGGCGGTCACCGCGGTCGGCGTGCCTGAGCTGACGCCGACCGTGCTGCAGGTGCCGATGCGGTTCGCCTTGTCGGCGCCCGTGCGCACGCGACCCTCAGTCGGGCGCGATCACCCCCGGCGTTGGCGTGCTTGCTGACCAATCATGCGATCTCCTCGGCGTCAACGTCAAGGATCCACTGGTCGGCCGCAGGCCGTGACCGCTCCCGGTCGCGGGCGTCGATCGCATGTTGCACGGCCTCCTCCCGGGTGTGGCACTGCGCGGCTTCTCGTGGCAGTTCGACGAGGTCGCCGGTGGCGCTGACATACATGCGACGGTCGCCGCCGACCAGGACCGGTGCCCAGCTCATACGGTGCTCCCTGCTCGTACTCGGGTACTTCCAGGCTCATTGTCACCCCGAGGCCGCCATCACGTCAGCGGGAACGCCCGGTTCGCCGCTGCTCGTGTGAGACCGCGGCGCAGGCGTGCTTGTCGGACGTGCTGAAGCGCGCATGCTGCGGGCGTGGCATCTGCCAGCCCCAGGGCGCAGCAGCCACTCGCCCGAACCGTTCCCCCTCAACTCACACCGCGAGCCGCTGGACCAGCGGTGACGTGCCGCCGGATCGGGTTACCCCGAGACGTTGCGCGAGCGTGCTCGTCCACGGCCGATACATCAGGAAGTCAGGCGCGACCCGATCGATCGCTGCGAGCGCGGCCACGGCCTGGTCATGGTCACCGGACGCCTCAGCGGCGATCGCCACACTCTTGTGGAAGTGCGCCCACTGATGTCGGCTTCCCAACCGTTCGGGGTTGACGCGTGCGGCACGCTCAAGGACACGATCGTAAGTGCCGGCGTTCATGGCCGCGGACATGGCGAACACGCTGACATCGTTCACCGTGAACGGGGCCGGGTCGGCCGCCTCCAGGCGTGCCTGTGCGGCGTGCAGCAGCGCATCGGCGTCATCAAGCGCACCGAACCCAGCTGCGGTGTACGCGGCCGAACAGATCGTTTCCGCCCATGCCGCCATCGCCAAGGGGGTCACGAGGCCGGCGGCGTGTTCGAGCTGGTCCGCAGCTGCCGTCATGAGTCCGGTTGCTGCGGGGTTGCCGCTGCGGCGCACGACCACGGCGGCGACTCGGTCAGCCTCGGCTTGCGCTACCGGGTCTGCGGCTTCCTCCGCGAACGCCCTGGCTTGGCGGGCGTAACCGCCTGCGGCGGCTTCGTCCGACGTCCGGTAGGCGACGTGACCGGCGACCGTGAGCAGTCGTGCGGTGAGTCCGGCTGCGACTGGCCGATCCGCACCGCGGCTGGTGGCCATCGCTGCTTGCGCCATCTCCAGGAGTCCTGGCATGGCTGTGGTTAGGTCGTTGAGCCGGGACGCCTCCAAGCGTTGGCGAGCCCGGGCTACGGCGGCCGCGAACGTGTCGAGGTCGGTGGGTGTAGGTGCTGCATGCGCCCGTGTAGCGGTGGGCCATATCAAGGCGGTGGCCGTGGCTGCACCGGCGCCGAATAGTAGTCGTCGCTTCATGCCTGCACGGTAGAGCGCTGGGGTGATGCCGTCCACCGCAACCGCTGTATCACCGGCAGGGGGCGGGTGTCATTGCCGCGTGTAGGTGTCGCCGATGTCGAGCTGGTCCCATTGCTCTTCGCTGACACAGTCGTAGCCGGTGAACCAGTGGGTGGGGGAGCGGAATGCGACCTGGTGGCATCCGTGGCTGTCGAGGTCGTACTCGTTGGCGAATTCGTTGCCGAGGGCATCGTCGGCGCCGAGGTCGTCGAGATGATTGGTGCAGGTCATGATCCGGCCGATGTACGTGCATGCGGGCCCGTTGCTACTGCTGTAGGTGAGTGCGGTGATGATGCCGTGTTCAGGTCGCCGGAGGCTTTCGGCGACGCCGATGAGGGCGCCGGTGATCGCCACCGCGAACAAGCAGGCGGTGACTTTGTCGATGGCGGTGTAGCGGGGTTGCGGCGCTGGTGCCGGCCACGCGGGGTGGGGTGTGTTGGAGGGTGGCGTGTGGGGGTCGTGCATGTGTGGTCCTTGTACGAGTGGTGTTCGTTGGCGCGGTCACCGTCGACAGTGGTCGTGTGCGGCGATGCCGTGCCGTTGGCGGCCTCGGTGTGGGTGTTGCTGATCGGTGCGTCCCGCTTGTCGCTGGGGGATGGCCGGTGTTGACCTGATGTGGGCAATGCGGTGCTGCCATGAGTGCGGCGGTGTCGTAGGTGGCGGTGATCCGTGTGGGCAGGGGCGTCGTGGACTGGTGCCGGGACCGGCATCGTATCGGTCAGGTGGGGCTGGATGTGAACGGTGGTGGTAATAGGTCCGAGCGCCGTAAAGTGGCGTGCTGACGTGTGGTGTGCTATTCGATCGGGCGCTGCGGGGTGCGGATGTTGTTGCGCGCGTGGCGAACACGATCCTGCGGCAACGAAAAGGGATTATATTTGGTTGCATTGCGAGGTAACGATCACAAATGCCCGCTGCGTGACCTACTGGAGATGACATGAAGCAGTGTGGCCGCTACGATGCTTTCCATACCTGAATGGGAAAGACCCTTCACCGTTGACTATGAAAGGCCCACCATGGCAAAGAAAACGCAGGTCCTCCTTCTCGACGACATCGACGGCAGTCCGGCGGACGGCACGATCGAGTTCGGTATCGACGGTCAGCTGTACAGCATCGACCTGTCGGTCAAGCACTCCAGCGAGCTGTATGCGAACTTGGAGAAATTCCGTGAAGCAGGCACCCGGCTCGGCAAGATCCACCTTGGTAAAACCCGCGGTCCCGCCGCTGCACCCGTTCGCAAAACCCCCGGCACCAACCGCGACCGGAACGCCGCGATCCGCGCCTGGGCAGCGCAGCAAAAGATCGATGTCAGCCCTCGCGGTCGCATCGCTGAGGCCGTCGTCGCGAAGTTCGACGCTGCGCACGCGGCGTGACCCCGGAGGCACAACCTGAACGCAGCAGTTCCGGACACCCCCTGGCTGACGGTGTGGGGCCATAGCCGATCGGGCGCTGTGAGAGTGGTATGACGGTGCCTTCCATGCGGCCGCCGCCAACGCGTCCGCGTTGGCGCGTACGGCGGCCGTGGTGGGAGAAGGCACCGTCCGCCGCAACGTGCCACGACGCACTGGCTTGCACCGGGCCGCGAGACGTCCCCAGTGGCGGCTAGGCGTCCAGTGCCGCTGTCCACCGGGAGTAGTCGCCGAAGGCACGCTCGACCGTGTCGCTGTCAAGACCGTACGCGGACAGGCTGTATTCGTGTTTCCGGTCGCGGACACTGTCCGTACGCTCCATGACGTGCACCAGACGTTCGCCGTCATTGTGCGTCCACGGCAGATCCAACTGCGCGTACAGCTCTGGAATGTACCGCTCGGGCGCTGACACCAGCCGGTAGTAGGGCACGTCGACGATGTCAGCCGGGTGCGCCTGCCGGGCGTCCCGTCCCGCGTTCACCGCGCGCACCATCAGATCGAGGCAGAACGCACCAATGGCGTCCCGGTCTGTTTTCCACTGGTAGATCGACTGCATGAGGTCCGCGAGCGAACACAGCGACCCCATGACGGTCACCGGTGCCCGATGCGTCCACACGAACACGGCGCCGGGGAAGACGCGCCGGATGACCGGGATCTGCTGCACGTCCATGGGGTATTTGAGGACCCACCGTGCCGGTGGGCGCTCGTACTGCAGGACTTGGAGGGCGGCCCGCAGGTACTGGTAGTCGCTGGTGGCATCCCGGGCGAGGAACCAGTCCCGGTAGTTGCTCATGGGGCCGCGCAGGATCGTGTGGTACAGGCCCTGGGGGAGCAGGAGGAGGGATTCTTCGGGTCTGGTGGCGTGGACCGGGTGGACGTGCGCGACGTCGGGCGCCCATTTCGTGACCGCGAACTGCCGCTCCGTTGCCTTGATGCGCGCGCGTGTGGTGGCGGCGTCCTGTTCGAGGTCGGTGTGCTGCATTTCCCACGCGAGCGGGCCGCGGCAGCCGGTGGCGGCCGCCAGCAGCTGGTGCGCGAGCGTCGTTGCCGTGCGTGGCAGGCCGACAACGAAGATCGGCTGTTCGATCGGGGCCGCGCCGATCGCCGGGTCGGCGTCGTGGAGTGCACGGATGCGCAACCGGTTCGCGAGGCGGGCGGTGCCTTCGGTGAGGGTCGCCTGCCATCCAATGGGGCTCAAGTGCGGCAGTTCGGCGACACAGTTGATGAGGAACTGGTAGTCGTCAATCCATTGCTGCTCGCTGGCGCTGACGGGGATACCGGACGTTTGCTCGGCTTTGGCGACGGCGTCGTGCCATGCACGAATCGGGTGACGGCGGCTGCCCATCGTCGGCTTGAGCATGACGTTCAGGGCGCGAAACAGAGGGGTGGTGCGGCCCATGAGGAGGGTCCTTTCATCAGGTGCGGCATACAGGGCGTCATGTCGCATCCTACGGACATTCCCGCTCGGCCGTTGCCATGGTGGTGCAGTGTATTTGTTGAAACGGGCCGCCGTCCGATCCGCGTACGGCGGCCCACATGGGCGCCCGTTGGCCGCTGCCGCACACACGGAGCCGAGCCTGTGGACGCCGCACCGGTCTATCCTGGACGAGACCTATCGTCACGCACCACTTGTCGACCCTTGCCGAACCTGCACCCGCACAAGGAACCCCTGTCCATGCGCGACCTGATGAGCGTGTTCGATGCGCACCTGCACCGGTGCGGGTACTCCCTGTCTGAAGCGGCCCGGCAGATCCCCTGGGACCTGGGGAACCTCTCAGCGGTACGCCGCGGCCGCAAACCCCTGTCAGTGAACCTCGCCGCCGGGCTCGACCGTCTCTGCGGCACGGCCGCGTTCACGGCGTGGCTGACCGGGCCGCCTGTCATTGCCGAGACGGTCCTGCGGGATGCCCACCGCTGGCTCGTCGGCCTCGACACCGCACCGCTGCCGGTGCATCGTGCCAGCGGCCGCCGCGTCGGCCGGTCAACCGTGGAGGTGCTCGACCGGCGCATCAGCGACTTGCGCCGCGCTGACGACACCGTGCCCGCACGCCGTCTCGCTCCCGTGGTCGCCGCCGAGACACGGGACCTCCGTGCCCTCCTGGACGACGCCGCGTACACCGAAGCGACCGGGCGCGACCTGCTGCGACTCTACGGCGAGTTCAGCCAAATGGCAGGATGGCTCGCTGCCGACCTCGGGGTGCGAAACCGCGCCGAACAGTACTACCTCGACGGCGCGGCCGCAGCCAGTGCCGCTGGCAACCGTGGGCTCGCCGCCCAGTTGTACTCATGCCTCGCGTACATGGTGACCTCCGCCGGCGGCGACGGCCTCCTGCTGGCGCAGACGGCACTCATGGGCGCGGCCGAGTCACCGCCGCTGGTGCGTGCCCTCCTGGGCGAACGGGTCGCATGGGCCGCGGCCCGCAACGGTGAACGCGACGCCGCGCACCGGGCGCTCGATGCTGTCGACGACGCCTACGAGAGCCGTGCCGGGTATCCGGCGCCCGCGTGGACGTACTGGCTCGACCGCACCGAGATCAACGTCATGGCTGCTCGCGTCCACCTTGCCCTCGGCGCCCCGGATCGGGCTGCGCCGCTGCTGGAGGCCGCGATCGCCACCTACCCTGTCGAGCACGTCCGCGAAGTGGGCCTGTATCGGACGTGGCTCGCCGAAGGGTACGCACGCACCGGTGACCGTGATGCGGCCCGCGCGGTGCTCGCCGCCATTGGACCTGCCGCAGGCTCAGCGCGCGTGGCGCATCGCATGAGCGAAGTCGAGCAACTGCTTCACACTGCGTAAACCGCTCAGGCGCGGGGGCCACCACGGTCGAGGCGCGGCCTACTCGTGGTCGGTCATGAGCGCCAGGGCCGCGTCGAGGAGGTTCACCAGGCCCGCGAGTGCAGTTTCGTGCGCGGCACGAAGCACACCCGTCTTTGACGGTGCGACGTCGTACGCGCCTTTAAACAAGGCCGGGAAGCTCTTAGCTGGTTCGCGCCGCAGGTGCGCTTCGATGGCGATGAGCTGGTTGGGGTCGCCCGCGGCCGCTTCAAGCAGCTCATATTCGGTGCGCACCGTGAACTTGTACGTGTCCATGATCGATTGTGTCAGCACTCGGGCAGCCTGCCCGGACACGGGCTCCAACCGGTCGAGAAAAGCGAGCACGCTGGTGCCGGTGCGGTCCTGAATAATCCGGTCGGCCTGGTAGACGCGTTCGCTGCTCATCGTGGTCTTTCGCTCGGTCGGGCAATGCGGGCCTGAGTCTACGGACCGGCACCGACATCCCCTGGTGCGCGATCACTTGGTTGATGGTGCCCACTGGACACCGTACGCCTGTTGCAGTGCAGCTCAGCGGAGGTGTATGAGGGCAGTTTCCATGTAAGGCCCGGTCATTGGAGTGTTGGCGCTGGTCAGGGCCTCGTGATGGCGTCCACTGGTCACTATATGTCGGGCACGGTTGCGGGCAGCGGGACAACCGTATCGTTCAGTAGCGTGCGACCAGCGTGAGTCAATGCTCGTTGCCGCGGATTCAGCGGCGCATTGCAGCGCCGGTGATCGTCTTCGCTGAGGACAGGGCCACCGTGCGGTCGTCGGCGGCTTCCAAGCCGGTTAAGGTCTCGCACAGGGCGGTGTCATCAGGGGTGATCTCGTGGGTATGCAGCGGTGTGGGTGCTGCGCGGTAGTTCATGGTGTCGGCCGGTGGTGCGGTGCGTTCGACTGCTGCATGTCCGGCTGGTTCACCGCACACGAGCCCCGAGGTGACGTATACGTGTATACATGCAAACGGCCATTCGTGTGGATGCCGCGGTCCGTGACCGCCTGGAGACCCTGAAACAGGACGGCGAATCGCTGGGTGACGTCGTCGAGCGTCTGGCCGCCGCGTACAACCCCTTCGCCGGCCTGGGCGACGTCCTGGCCCACCCCGATGTGGCGGCCGCCGTGGGCGCTGACTACCGCGCCTCCCTGGAAACCACCGAGGGTGAGCTGCCGCAGTGACGCCCGAACGCGGCGCCGTCATCCAACGCGGCGACACGCAGGGCTACGCCGTCCTCATCTCCAATTCGATGCTGCACCAGGCCTCCGACGTCGTCATCCTCTGCACCGTAGTGCGATCGACGACCATGGCCGCCCACTTCCCGCACGCCATCGGTGTGGATGCCGCCGATGAGCACCTGTTGGCCATCCCCGTAGCGGTCCATACCGTCCCGGTTTCAGTGATCAAAGCGGTTGTCGGCCAAGCCACCGACGAGCAGCTGCGCGATATTGTCCGCGTCCTCCACGCCGCCACCAGCCCGTGACCGCCCCCGCGCACCGCACGACCCGCCACTCCGGCTGATCTTCAAAGGCCACGTTAGCGAAACCGGCCACAAGTCCTGCCGGCTCATGATCGCTCTCGCCGAATGAGGCGCAGAGGCGGACTTGACGACCACGTGCTCGATACTTTAGGATCCTAGGATCCTAAAGTATCGAGTTTTTGGAGGGGTCTTGATCATCATCACCATCCAGCACGACCACGCCCTCGATCAACCTGATGAGCTGGGCCGCACCCGCACCGGTTACCGCGAGGGCATGGGCTCGGGCGAACTCTACGAAGTCGCCCGCGGCAGCTGGAAACTCGGCGAGCGCGCCGCAGGCGAGCACTACGCACTCATTACCTTCGACAACCTCGTCCGCCAAGCCGTCGAGATCCGTCGCCTGGTTGCAACCGTCAACGGACGCAGCGCGATCGAAGGAAACGTGCTCAACCCCGGCCACCCGGTCTATGACGAGTATGTCAACAAGCCCTCGCCGGTCCCCTCGACTCAGAACCCGATCCGCTACTTCGACTCGCCGATCGGGCACAAGCCCTGCGGCTGCGGCTGCGGCCAGCTGCTCGCCTCGGGTCGCTTTGCGGCCGGACACGACCAGACCGCACTGCACCAGCGTGTCAAACAGATCGGCACCGTCGACGAGTTCCTCGACTGGTTCGACGCGGTAGCAGGCCCGTTCGTTAAGGACTGACGCACGCTCCAACGCCTACCGTCAACGGAACGGGCCCCTTGCGCCAACGCCGACTACGGGGACCGGCAGACCTACGTGTGATCCACGACTGTCATCGCGCGCGGCGCGAGCGGGACATTGCGGACCGCATCGCCCGCCATGGATGCGCACCCGGCTGCAGCCGTCACCTCGATGGGGGACGCCGGTCCCTCCGGCGGGTGAGGCGCGGTCCGCCCGGCCCCTATGAGACTGGCTTCATGCCATGGAGACGCCTGACGCCGTTCCTGCTCGCCGTGTACGCCGTGATCCACGTGCGGTGGGCCGTCGCGGGGGCGCCGCGCTTCGACTCCTTCGGCGAATCGTTCATCCCCGGGGCCTGGACCCCCGTCGCCCTCGCCGCGGCCGCCCTGGCCGCGAACCTGCTGTTCGACCGGACCCGCCACCGCTGGGCCGTCGCCGTGCTCGGCTGGGTGGCCGGGGCCGGCATGGTCCTCTACTCGTTCATGTTCGCCCTGGATCTCGTGTCGATGCTGTTCGGCGAGTTCACCGCCGCCGACTGGACTGGCTTCCTCATCCGCGGCCTCGGGGTCGCCTGCGGCGTCCTCACCCTCCTCGGCGCCATCGCGGCCCTGCGCCGCGCCCGCGGCGCCTGTCCGCGGTGCGGACGGTTGTCTGCCGCCCATCCCGGCGCGCCGCGGACCGATCCCGCCCCGTGGTGGGCGTACGCCGGCGCGTACAGCGCGCTGGCCGGAGCCGTCGCCCGGCTCGCCGCCGAACTGGCCGCGGGACTGCCGTGGTCGCCGACGGCACCGGTGGGCCTGGTCTTTCTGCTCCTGTACGCCGCCGCCGGATCGCTCCTCCCGCTTGCCCTCGCGCACCGGTGGGGCCGGATCTGGCCCCGGTGGGTCGCGCCGCTCGCCGGACGCGACGTGCCCCGTTGGATCGTGCTGATACCGGCGTTCATGGTGGGCGGCGGGCTAGTCGCCTACTTCGGACTCGTGGGTGGCACATACCTGGTCCGTGGCGAGTTCGGCGCATTCCCGCCCTGGTGGGTCCTGACGGTCGTCCCGGGATATACACTGTGGGGCATCGGGCTGCTGGTGGCCGCCGGGTCCTACCTGGGGGCCACGAAACCGGCGTGCCCAGGTCGAACCTGACCGCAACACGCATCCTGCTCGCTCAACGCCGACGACGCCTCGATCAGCAGGCGGGGGTCATGCTGCCGCTGACGGGCCCGGCCAGGTAGATCACCGGTCACGGCCGTGCCGGGGGCGATCCCTCCATCGATACCACCGTCGCAAGGCGCTTGAGGGAGCCTGACGGCATCGCACCAGTGAGTGCCCTGGTGACAGCGGCACAAGACCCCCGTAGTGTATCACTGACCGGAGCCGCCGACGGTTCGCTTCGGTCCAAAGAGCAGGCGCAGGGCTCGTTGTTCCTCCGAGGGTTATACAGCCGCTGCATGCCAGGCGCCCACTATCCTCGCCCCCTCGATCGCCAGGATGCGTCGGCGAGACCTTGCGCTGCAGCGTGTTGAGGGCCCGCATGGAATGCCGCACATGCCATGCAGCGCAGACGCATCACTCCGGCAAACAGGAATGCGACACGCCGACGGTTCTCGGATACGCGGTCATTGTCGATGTGAGCCGTACGCTGTGGTTTACCAGTCGCGTGTTCCTTGCAGCCCGCGCCGACTGGGGAGCGACCTGCCATGAAGTGGTGGTCGATCGTCAAACTCATACCGCGGTCCGTTTGCGCACAGCGCATAACCCAAGGACGTCACGTGACAACCGATCCACAATGCGAATTCTCATATTCCATCGACTTGTCCGGCAGCGCGAGCAGTCCAGGCGCGTCCTCCGGCGATGACGATGCCGGAGCGAACACGATCCTTCCTGCTCTCGGTCGACAGGTGAACATCACCGGTCAGGCGAGTTCGACAACGGTGGTGTTCGCCTCCACGTTCGGCCTCGCCTATCTCGGCGTTGAGGCAACCACAGCGGTGCTAATGCTTTTTGCCGCCACGGTAGCCGCCGCGATGCTCCAATTTCGTCACACACCGTAAGGGTCGCAGGGCGGGAGGCACCGGCACTCTCGCCCCGCCAGAGAAACCCGTTCCGCCGCACCGACATGGTGACAGCATTAGCGGCTATGGCGAAGTTCTCACCAGACCGTGTCAAGAAACTACGACAAGGCCGTGTCGTGAGCTCATTGCCGGTCGTTGGAAGAATATAGTCGGCCAGCGCAGGAGCTGGAAGGAACGTGCAAGCGTGCCCGAGCGGTGCATCACATTCGTTGCGCACGAGCTGGCCGTCAGTGTCGGTTGCGTAGATCGTCGAGCAGCGGCGCGCCTGCCCTCGGCCGCCGTGCAGTTCGGACCTTGCACTTGATGGCCCTGCATCGTTCGACGACACTGCAGCACTCGTTGAAAGCCGGACTCGCTCTTCCGTTGTATGGTGCTGTATGCCAGACATGACGGGGGCAAGGGTGGGGAGTCCCCTTCCAGGTTGCAGCCCTAGGGACTCCCCACATTGCCGAATGCATACCGCGGTCTACGGACGTCACTCGACAAGCTTCTGGCCGGGATCAAGACCGAACACCAGCATAGGCGCAAATCGGTCATAATGCGCTACGACGCTCCGCGGGGTATCGATACCCGCGCTGATGCGGCACGGGGCCGTTTGCAAGCATGACTTATTGCCTCGTTGAGAGCTACTGGGACAACATGTTCAACGAGTGAAAGCCGCTGCGGACGCGGTCGCGTGGTCCCGGACGGCAATCTCCACCATGAAGCGGATTCATGGTCCTCCATTCGTACGAACTTACCCTGCTTGCAGCACTTGGGTTTCCGATCGGCCCTGCGCCGATAGGCATCATCGGTTTCGCCTCTCGCACGCTTCTGGTGCCTGTGTTCTCTGTGATTTCCATGGGTCCCCTGTGAATGTGGTCGTGTGCGTCGTATCAGTAGCGAGCTCTTGTGCCTATGAGGTTCCCCATCGGCGCCGACGACGCCCGGGACGAGGACGCGGTTCAGGCATGGCGCGCTCCCTGCGGCTCGCAACCTGGACACGCACTGGCGTGGTGTCGACGGTGCGGCCGCGGCGTTACCGGGGGTCGTCGTGGCCGGTGGTGAAGCCGGTGAGCTTGTGGGTGCCGTCGCACCAGGGTTTGATCGCCGAGGCGCCGCAGCGGCACAGCGCGACCGTTCGTCGGGGCTGGTCGACCGGCTCGCCGTCCTCGCCCTGGAACGTCGCGGGGCCGCGGACGATGAGCGGACCGTCCGGGCAGGCGGTGAGGGTCACGGGGTCGTCGCCTCGCATGGGTGGCCTCCTGTCGGGTGTGGTGCCGTCTGTCCAGTGCCGCTGTCGGGATGCCGGGGTGTCAGGGCCGGATCGCCTCCTGCGGGGCCGACCGCAGGGACGTGCGGCCGTCCTGCCAGGCGCTCAGGAGATGGTCGCCCACCCAGCCGTCCATGCGCAGGCAGGCGAGGGCGCCGAAGAGGACGTCCTCCAGCAGGGCCGGCTCGTCCTCGGCGAGGGCCCCGGCCAGGTCGCGGCCGGCGATCTGCTCGTGGACGGCATCGGCTTCGACGTGCTCGTCGAAGTACGCGGTGACCTCGGCGCCGAAGCCCAGCCGCCGGAACCCGTCGCCGTAGCGCCGGTTCGGGATCGAGGAGGTCATCTCGGTGACGGCCAGATGCCCCGCCAGCGCGCCTTGCATTCGCCGGTTGAGCCCGAACATCGACGCCAGGTTCTGCGAGGCCAGCGTGAGCGCGGGGACGTCGTCGAGATAGGCGCCGTAGCGGTCGTCGAGCTCGGCGCCGCGCATGGCCTGCGCGTACATCGTCGCGTGCACCCGGGTCGGGTCACCGCCGCCGTACTCGTCCGACTGGATCTCGACCAGCGCGGCCTTGGCCCTGCCGGTCAGGCGCGGGATCGCCCACGAGTACGGGTCGGCCTCGCGCAGCGTGTAGATGCTGCGCTGGATCAGGAACTCACGGGCCTGCTCACGTGACGCGGACTTGGCGACGAACCGCGCCAGGTCGGGCCCCGGCCCCGGGGCGGTCGCCGCGAACAGCCACGCCGCGACCGCTTCCCGCTCCGCTCGCGGCGGGTCCTCGACGGTCACCGCCGACCGCATCTGCGCCTCGAACGCGCGCTCCAGCAGCGCGCGGGTCGCGATCAGGTCCGGGTGCCACTCCCATGCGGCGTCCAGCCAGGGCAGGGACCCGTACGCGAGCCCATACAGCAGGAACAGGGACAACTGGAGGTCCTCGTCCTCGGCCATATCTTCCGTAGTTGCGAGGGCCGCCGTCGCCACACGGTGCAGATGCCCGGTCGGCGGCGTTTCATCCGGCGGCGGGCACGGGCGCTCCAGCACCGCGCACAGGGACGCGCTCAACGGCCCCCGTGGCCGTATCGGCGCCATCGGTGTTCCGACCGTGCCGGGAACGACCCGGCGAAGCGCAGCCGGGGCCTCCGTCATCGGCGCGTCCTCGGATGACCGGGGCGCGCGGAGTGACACCGTCTCGGACCGGTTCGGCGAGTGCAGGCACGGATCGGTGCCGGGCCCAGTGGTTGTCATCGCATCACCCCGGGGCGCTGTCCAGCGCGAACACGGCCCGATGCAGATCCCCGACCGGTCGTCTCGTGCTCGATCCTCGGAACGTCCCGTAGCTGCTTGATCATCGTTGCCTCGTCGTCATCGTGCGGTGGCGCCGGTCCGAGCCGCTCATCGCTTCAGTTCGAGCGCGGCGATGGCCGATCGCTGCGCCCAGGCCTGCGTACCCGCCACGAGCGGCCCCAACCCTTCGCCCAGGAGTCTCGCGACCAGATGATCGAAGGCTACTGGTGAACACCGTCGCGCACCGCCGATCGAGCGGATCGCCGCCGCGCGAAGGCGGGTACCGCGTGAACGCCCCGGCGCCCGGTGCGCGCTCAACGCAGCGCAACCTTCGAAGTCAGTGTGGCTGTCACAGCAGCACACGGTCCTGTACCTGAGTGCGCCAACGAGTATGGTCAAGGCATGGACGCCGCAGCGTTCTCTTGCGGCCCTTCAAACGACACCGCTATGCCAGGCCTCCCAGTAGTCCTTCATCCGGCACGGCACCGCGCCGCCGGCCAGTCGTTGCCGCTCCCTGCCACGCGCCGTCGCGTTGGCCTCACGCCGCTGCTCCCACCGTTGCCGCATGACCCGGCCGCCGTGATCGCCGCTGTCACTCAATGCCCTCCGCGCTTTGCTGCGGCCTGGCCCGATCGCACACCTGACGACGACCGCACCTGCCGAACCTGGACGCGACGCCCCTCCGTCGACAAAACCTGGAACAACCGCATTGCCGACCTGACCGACGACGAAACCGCCGGTCATGACGTCCGGCACGAGCATGCGGTGCGCGTTCGCCGCAAACGGAGCGCACGCGATCGCGTCAGCATCAACGTCGCCACCATGCAGCGGCGCCGTCAGTGCCGCACATAGCAGACCGACGCCGCATGAGGCTCGGGCACCTGCCGCCGTGGAGCTTCACTGCGGACCGCCGGGAAGGGACAGCAGCGCTCATTGAAGCGCTTGACCGGGATGCTTTCTGGGAACGGCTCGGCGTCGGCTTCCCCGTGCATGTGGGCTTGCTCGTCAAACGCGGCCATTTGCGACCCGTCGGCTGGCGATACGGCGCGCCCACGTTCGTGCCCCAGCACGTCGATGACCTTCCCGGAGCCGTCATCAAGCGAGCTGTCATGGCGTAGAGCCCGTCCGTCCCCGCCCAGTACGAGCCGGTCCCCGCCGAACGGGAACCGGACCCGTTCCCGCCCGGGTACTTCGAGGACCGATACGACGCCCAGTACCGGCCTACCGGTCGAAGAACCGCACGCTGATCCGCTAGTTTCACAGGGAAGAACTGCGACCATACGTCGTTCTGGAGAGGAGGCGCCATGGATACGTCTGGCCCGGCGCTGACGCTCCGCACCGGCCGTGCAAACCGTGTCCTGCACGGCCGCGCCACCGCGCTCGTGCTCCACACTGGCGCCCTGCCGTGGGTCGCGGACCTGGCGCCAGGCTCGACGTTCACTGTGACCGGGCCCGGCACGCACGCGCCGCAGGCGACCGTGGCTGTCACCCGCGTCTGCACGCACGAGGGCCTTTCCTCCATCCCGGACTGCGTCGCTGGGCACGACCCGGAAGCTATCTCGCCAGGCCGCACCGGGTGGACGCGAAACCTCAGAGACATGTTCGCGCTCGCCGCTGCCACAGGAGCCCCGGTGGACTGGGACGACCGTTGGACCGTTGTCGACTTCGCACTCGTCAACGGCGGGGACGAGTGACGCAAGCGCTTACCACGTTTGCGGAGCAGCCCGGTGATAACGGATGTGTCAGCGTCGACGCTCACATGCGCACCCGCACGTCGTCAAGGCGCCGCTCCACCACCGTGCCGGCAGGAAACCATCCCGCCGCCGCGATCGTGACCGTAACCGAAGCCGCGAGGTCGCCTTCGGTCATCTGCGCGGCCCAGCCCGCCTGCGCAAGGTACGAACGGACCGCCACGTCAACACCAGCTTCGGTGACGTCAAGGTCGCGAACCTGCGCGGTCGTTGTCGCCTTCATCGACGACAATCCTGCGAAGCCGCGGCCACAGCCGCATCCACCGTTAGGATCGGCCGCGTCCGCGTCGCACACGAACGGGGCGGCGAAGACCAGCTCGCCTTCCACGCACCAGTGGTAGTCATTGTCGCGTTGACCTTGCGTTCGCGATGTCGCCGTCAACACGCGCACCAACGTCTCCTTCACACTGGGCCATGGCGCAACCTGGACACGCCGCACCGTACTCCTACCCCACGCTGCCACAGCAACTAAGAGCAGCACTGCGCCAGCGTGGAATGCGAGCCTACTGGTCGGGCCCAGCGTAGCGGTATAGCAAGGCGGCCGCCCATACCCCACCAACCACGGTCAAGGGCCCGAACACGAGGCCGATCACTCGTGTCGCGCCCGATGCGGCCCATACCGTACTGGAGCCTTCAG
>NZ_JAJLQZ010000019.1 GCF_020991375.1 Glycomyces amatae
CGACGCCGGTATGGGACAAGAAGCAAGCCAAGCTGGGTTCCCCGCCTACGCGGGGGTGGACCGATTGGGCTTCCGATGGCACGTAACAGCGTACGGGGTTCCCCGCCTACGCGGGGGTGGACCGGTCCCTTGCGGGGTTCCGGCTCGTCTGGCAGGGGGTTCCCCGCCTACGCGGGGGTGGACCGTTCGACTCCCCGTCGTGCGTGACGTGCCAGGTGGGTTCCCCGCCTACGCGGGGGTGGACCGCGGTTCCTCTTCGAGCGCTGCATCGAGTGCGGGGGTTCCCCGCCTACGCGGGGGTGGACCGCTGCTGGACGAGCTGGAGGCCGCCCGTGCCGAGGGTTCCCCGCCTACGCGGGGGTGGACCGTCCTTCACGACGATTTCTCCTTCAGGGATTTCGGGTTCCCCGCCTACGCGGGGGTGGACCGCCAGAACGGTCAGAAAGTGGCCGGCGCGGGCCGGGTTCCCCGCCTACGCGGGGGTGGACCGCCGATCGTCACCTGACCGCCCTCACGGCCGGGGGGGTTCCCCGCCTACGCGGGGGTGGACCGACGGCGATGTGCGAGAACGCGCACGGGGCCGGGGGTTCCCCGCCTACGCGGGGGTGGACCGCCGTGGGCTACAACGTCGACCACCGGGTCGACGGGTTCCCCGCCTACGCGGGGGTGGACCGCCGCACCGGGCCCGAGGGTCCCTCGATGATCAGGGTTCCCCGCCTACGCGGGGGTGGACCGCCGCGGCCCCAGCCCTGGCCGCCCCGATCGCCGGGTTCCCCGCCTACGCGGGGGTGGACCGTGGTCGGCCCATTCGATGTGCGCGGCGGCCTGGGGTTCCCCGCCTACGCGGGGGTGGACCGGTCCTTCTTCTCCTGCTGTGTCACGCTGCTTCCGGGTTCCCCGCCTACGCGGGGGTGGACCGGCGTCGGGGAAGGCGTCCTGGAGGCTCACGCCGGGTTCCCCGCCTACGCGGGGGTGGACCGATGCTGTCCGACCGCGCCGAGAGTGACGGGGAGGGTTCCCCGCCTACGCGGGGGTGGACCGCCACCACCACCGCCGACCTCCACGAGTGGATCGGGTTCCCCGCCTACGCGGGGGTGGACCGAGGCTCCGGTACAGGCTGTTCTGGACCTCGGCGGGTTCCCCGCCTACGCGGGGGTGGACCGCCGGTCCCGCCTCGCAGCGCATGGCCACCGGGGGGTTCCCCGCCTACGCGGGGGTGGACCGCCGCTGCGCCCTTCGGCTTCGCCGTGCTCGCCGGGTTCCCCGCCTACGCGGGGGTGGACCGCGGGTGACCTGCCCCGGCAGGTAGGTCCAGGTGGGTTCCCCGCCTACGCGGGGGTGGACCGGTGATCGTGATCCGAGACGGGCGGCCCGTGGTGGGTTCCCCGCCTACGCGGGGGTGGACCGCAGACCATCGACACCGCCATCGCCGCGCAGAAGGGTTCCCCGCCTACGCGGGGGTGGACCGGCATCCCCGTGACCGATAACCACACCGAGCCGGGGTTCCCCGCCTACGCGGGGGTGGAACGCGCAAGTTCTCCTCCTGGTGGTCGGCAACGAAGGGTTCCCCGCCTACGCGGGGGTGGACCGCCGCCGGTGGCGAACTTCGAGGTGTCGTCGGTGGGTTCCCCGCCTACGCGGGGGTGGACCGGAAGACCGCCTCGGCATCTCGCCGTTCGAGCCGGGTTCCCCGCCTACGCGGGGGTGGACCGGAAGACCGCCTCGGCATCTCGCCGTTCGAGCCGGGTTCCCCGCCTACGCGGGGGTGGACCGGTCATCTCGTCCGACTTCGACGCGGACGCGCCGGGTTCCCCGCCTACGCGGGGGTGGACCGACGGCCTCCTACCTCGAGGTCATCACCGCCGAGGGTTCCCCGCCTACGCGGGGGTGGACCGGACTGGATCGACCTCTGCGAGGAGCTGAAGGAGGGTTCCCCGCCTACGCGGGGGTGGACCGGCGCTTCTCCAGCGCGAAGATAACGCCGCGGGGGGTTCCCCGCCTACGCGGGGGTGGACCGGCAGCCGGATTCACGACCCCCTCAGGCTCGTCGGGTTCCCCGCCTACGCGGGGGTGGACCGACGAGGTGGACGTTGTAGATGGTCATGTCGTTGGGTTCCCCGCCTACGCGGGGGTGGACCGACGAGGTGGACGTTGTAGATGGTCATGTCGTTGGGTTCCCCGCCTACGCGGGGGTGGACCGGCGCTTCTCCAGCGCGAAGATAACGCCGCGGGGGGTTCCCCGCCTACGCGGGGGTGGACCCCCAGCTTGGTGAGCAGGTGCCCCACGTGGGTCGGGTTCCCCGCCTACGCGGGGGTGGACCGGAACAGGGCGGGCTGGTCGAGGGCCATGAGCAGGGTTCCCGCCTACGCGGGGATGGACCACCACTGTCGCGAGCCCCGCTGGGGTACGCCGGATTCCCCGCCGTGCGGGGGTAAACCGTACCCGAACCGACTCAACTCGGCCTGAGCCTGGGATTCCCCGCTGCGATGGCATTGCGATCCGGTCGCCTACCGTTGACCGGGTTCGCCCCGGGTGCTTTAACTCAGGTTCACCAGATCGGTGACGGTGCCACGGGCAAGGACCGGGTCGAGGTGGTGGTCATGGTTGCCGTCAGTGGGGTCGGCGAGACTGGTGTCAAGCAGAGTCGAGCCGCCGGGGGGCCGTTCGATCACCACATCAACGTCGCCGATCACGAGCAGCCCGGTCAGATCGGGTGTCGCATTGAGATCGTCGACGACGGCGCCGTAAAGGTCAATGTGGGCGCGGTAGTACCCCTCAGTGGAAAGGAATTTGCGGAGTTCGAAGGTGACGACCGCGATGTCGCCGGCCGGGTCAATGCCGAGCCGTGCGGCTTCCTCGTCGAACTCCGCAGCCGTGTCGATCATGCAGCTGCCCCACCAGCGTTCACCGGTGATCGGGAAGGGCGACACCGGGTCGCTCCAAGTGAGGTCGAGCCGGGCCGTGAAGTAGGTCGAAAGTGCCGCTGCAGGTGCGACGGGACGGTAGTAGCGGTAGTCCATGGTCATCGCGGTGGCCTCTCCAGATCCAGATGACGGACATGACGGTCCTTGGGCACGGTCACTGCGGAGCGTCCGCTGTTCAGCGCACGTTGTGGCAGTGCTTCGGTCGCTTCCGGGGCGAGGACAATACCGTGCTTGCGGTGAAGCCTGCCGACGCCCTCAACGGTCATGACCGCAACCCGCTACGGCGGTCACGGCAACAAAAGTACCCCTCGCACGTATGCGGAACGGGGCCGTCGCCCTGATACTGATTGCCGAAGGCGTGTCCCACGGTACTGGTGGGGCCGCGGGGGCAGCAGGGATCGGTGTCACCGGACAACCGCCGACGCCTGAGCAGCACATCAGCGGCAGGGTGTCCTTGTCCAAGACCCAGCCGTTTCATTGGCGCAGCTCAAGACGTACCCACAAGCCGTGCACCGAGCGGACCTCGCCCGCTTCCAAAGTCGCGCCGACACCGATCGCGGTTCGTTCCCGCCGGGTCGGCCGGCCGCCAGCGAACCGTTCGCGCAGCCGGACAGGTCCATGACCGAGGACGATCGCCGCCCCTTCGTCGGGAATGTCGGCGCCGCGACGTGCGTGCTCGTCAATCCAGCTCAACCGTCGGGTTTGGCCTTGCGCCTTTGCCTGCCGTCTGGGCGCAGCGGTGACCACGGCAACGAGTGTGCCTTCAATGCCTGCAAGTTCAGCGGGAAAGGCGACGTCGGGTTGGTCGTATCCGGTGCTGGGTGTCAGCGCTACGACGTCGGTCCACACGTACTGTCCAGGGTCAAGGAGGTCCTGAGGGAACTCGATCCCGATGAGGCCTTCGCCGAGTGCGGTCGTAGTGGTTGCAGACATGGTGGGCAGGTCCTGTCCTGTGCAGTGGGCGCTGTAGCGGCAACACTGTATCGAAGGTCGGCCGAGTTGTTCTTCGCTCTGGCGTTCGATGTTGCGTAGGTCTGATCGATGCGCATGTCCGATCCGTGGGTTTTCAGCGACGCTTGCTGCAGCGCGGGTGGCAGGTGCGGCGGTGGGTGGGGACGCGAGCGAGTGTCAGGCCGTGCTGCTGCCTCACTGCGCGCAGGTCGCACGCTTCGAACGAGCAACGCGAACGGTCGACTGGACGCACCGGTGCCGACTGGTGCTTGGCGTCGATACGGCGTTGTCGGCGTTCGGGAACGAGGGCCTCCATGGTGCTCGCCGCGACCGTGCGGGTCGCCGGCGGCAGCATCGCGTGGGGCGCATGCCGCTGGGGCGACTGGGGGCCAGTGCCTGCCAACGGTGGTGCTGCTCCCGGCTCTGACGCTCTACGCTCGGTGTGCGTCGCTGTCACCGGCGGCATGACCGAACAGGAGTGACCTATTCATGACTGAGCTTGCTGGTACCGCCGGGTACCTCTTTGAAGCTGGATTGCTGAAACGCGCCAAGCGCACCGGTTGGTGGGTCACCGGGGTCAAGGACCCTGAGAGTATCGCCGAGCATTCGTGGCGGGCCGCTGTCACCGGCATGGTTCTGGCGAGCCTCGAAGGTGCCGACCCGGCCAGGACGGCCCTGCTGTGCGTCCTCCATGACACTCCCGAGACCCGCATCGGTGACATCCCGAAGCTCGGACGGGACTACTTGACCGCTGCGGACTCGGCGACGGTCGTCGCCGACCAGACGGCCGCGTGCCCTGAACGCGTCACGGCGACCATCCAGGAGGCCATCACCGAGTTCGAGACCGGCGAGACACCTGAAGCCACCTGCGCACGGGACGCGGACCGCCTCGAATGCCTCATCCAAGCCGTCGAGTACCGCCATCAGGGTGTGGCGACCGTTCAGCGGTGGATCGACACCAGCTTCAACGCGTTGGAGTCCGCAACCGCACGGGGGCTCGCGCAGGAAGTGCTGGAGGCCGACCCGCTCGCGTGGGAACTGTTGCGGCAGGACCCGCCGCGCGCCGCAAATGGGAGCGCCCACGGGTAACGCACGCTGGTAGTGCGATGCCCATGGTGTAGATCCGGTCGGGTGATCGCGACGCCAAGACGATGTTGTCCGTTCATGTCCTGTCGGAACCGCGAATCAGCGCCGACCACACCACACAGTGATTACCATGAGTGTTCACAGCGATACGAATAATTGTCGTGTCATCGGAGAGGAGCGCATCATGTCCGCATGGCGCACATCAACCCGAAGTGCCGGTGAGATGAACTGCGTGGAGCTCCGCAGCACCGCTGAGGGCTTCCAGATCCGCGACAGCAAGCTGGAGGAGCGGTCGCCGGTGCTCAACATGACCGACGCCGACCTCATCAGCTTGCTGCACGCAGCCAAGGCCTGATCATCCACCTTGCCGAGGCTCACGCACACAGGCGTGGGCCTCGATGTCGCATGCATCGTCACCCGACGCCCGGTATAGCTGGCGCCATGCCGGGGTCGCAATGGTGCATGAAGTCTGGCCGTTCGTTAACAACATGCTTGTTAGCATTTTGAACATGAAAACCCTGAGCTTGAGTGTCTCTGATGAGACCTACAACAGTCTCAAGGAAGCAGCGTCCCGCCTCGGCCGTTCCGTATCTGACCTGGCCCGCGGCCCGCTCGACGCCGAAGCGGTTCGCCTACGCTTCGCGGACATCACCCCGGTGTCCGCAACGGGCGGCGCTGACGCGGTACTCATGGCCGAACTGGACACCGCCGCCTCCGCCGCGAACGACCCGCGGAACCTTCGGTGAGCCCAAGGCCCGGAGAGGTCTACGCGCGGCGACCTACCCGGAGACCACCGAGTCGTGGTGCTCTCCCACTCCTCGTACAACACTGCGGCCGAACGCGTCTTCGTGTGCCCCCTCGTGTTGACCGAGCAGGTCGGCACGATGCCGCCTCCCGAACGGTTCCACACCCTGTCGGCGTCCCCGGGATACCTGGCACACGGCCTCGCCCTGCACCTGCCATTGGGAGCACTCGCGCAACTGGTCGGCGAAGTCGAAACCGGTGCGTTGGAGGCATGCCGAGACCTGCTGAAAGCCACGCTCACCGGCGGCCTCCGCGGTGCCCCCGCCTGAGCCTCGCGCACCTGCTCCCTCACGCCGGGGTCCTCCAGTGTTGCTCACATGAGGTACTGCGCCCATGCGCGGGCGTGCGCGGCCATGTCGCGCAAGTTCGCTCGCCCGGAGGCGAAGATGCGCCAGGTAAGTCCATGTCCCGAGCATCTGGACGGCGAAGCCGCGGCGTTCGTCCTAGGCAGGTACAAGGTCGGGGATCTGGTCAAGGCGCCATTGATTGGCCTTCTCGCAGGTATGGCCAGCGGCGACCAGACGCATCGTGACCATCTCAGCGTCGACCCAGACCGCGACAGGCCTGGCCCACGCCCGGTCGATGAAGTGCACCCGGCCGTTGGCGCTGAGCATGTTCAGCTCGTGAAGATCGGTAGGCGCCAAGAACCGTCCGGTGATGGCCGCGAGCGCGTCAGGTTCGGATGCCGCAAAGTCCACATCCGTGGAGAACAAGCCGGCAGGCACGCCCTGTGGCGCTTATTGAGACTATCGCCAATGCCCGACACTTTCGACAACCGTTACGAGGATTGAGCCGCCGATGCATGTGCATGAGGGGACGAAATACCACGGTGGGACACGCAGCTCTCCACCGTCATCTCCACCACGGCCATCGCCAGAAGGAGACTTGGTCGTCGCACGAGCCGATCCTCGCGGCAACCTGAAAATCGTAAAGGATCTTCCAGCGTCGACGCATGCGCCAAACAGGAGTCTCCAACAGCGCTGCTGCCACACTCAAGATTTCTGCCTCTTGAAGCGCGCGGCTCTCGCGACGTGTCTCTCCGTGCTCAAGTCTCGCTACCTGCCGCATCATGATTTCCGTTATCTCCTTGAGCGCTCGCTGGTTGTTCGCGTTCCGAAGCCGAGGCATCCGAGCCCGCAACGACAGAAAGTTCCGGCGAAGCTCGGGAAGCTCTACGTCCTCATACTCCAGCACCGTGACTTCCAGCCGCCAAGATTCTTCACGCGCAGCAGCGACAAGCTCACGAAAAACCTCGTGTCGCTTGAGAATCCGTTCCTTGCGCGCTTCAAGGGTGGGTTTAGCGAACCATTCGAGGCCGAGGGCAACGACCGCGGCGGTGACTGCAGAGATGATCGCGGTTAGCAGCAGAGACTGCGCGGTCGGGTCTCCGGCAGCGAGGGTGGTGAAGGGTGGCATAGGGACATGCTCTCAGCCGGAAGGCCGCCGGTGGGAACGGTCAGCGATCATGCAGCGAGAACTGGCGCCCGCTCGTACAGGTCCTCAACATAACCGTCGATCACGGCACTAGCTTCGATGCCGAGCGCTGCGGCGATGACGTGTGCCGCCATGGGTGGCGCGACGACGTCAGCGGCCTGTTGGAACTGCGCGGAGCGACTTCCCTGCCAGGGATAGTCGAGGCCGAATCCGTTCAAGTACCCCGCTTCACCGGGGGTGAGCCGGAGGCCGTCGTCGCGGTGCCAGCCGCGGGCTTTTCCGGTGAGGCACCAGGCAGGTCGGTCCGCTCGGAACGTCCCACCTCCCGTTGGCCTGCGGTTGCCGCGCGTTACCACGTGATGTCCCGGTCCCCAACTAAGCGCCGACGCCATCGACCGCGGTGTTCCTTCGGTTGGCGTCGGTAGACAGCCGGGCCCGAAGGGTGTGTATTCAGGGGCGAAGCGGCGAGCGGTGCGGGTCTGCCCGTGCCGGGAGGCGACCAGGTACGCCCGTTTGCGCCGCGACGGCAGGCCGAAGTTGACGGCGTCGAGCACGCCGACGTTCACGCTCGCGCAGCCGATCGCAGTGAGTTCAGCGGCGAGGTCTTCCCATGCGAACTCGACGGCTGGAACTTGTTCCATGGCAACGAATTCGCACTGTCCTGCCGTCAGCAGGGTCAGGGCCCAAATACCCGCGACCGTCAGGAGCGCAGTGCGTTCGTCTTGGACATCCGCAACGCACCGCATGGCCTCTGCCGCAGTCGCTCCCCAACCGACACTGGTCCACGAGTCAAGCACTGCCTGGTAATCCTTCCCCAGGCCGGTGCGTTTCCCGGAGACACTGAAGGTCGGGCATGGTGGCGAGGCCAAATAGCCGCCGCAGTGGAGGTAGTCCGCGGGGGCCACAGCCCGGACGTCAGTGTGCCGGCGCCTGTGCCCGGCGGCGCGAGCAGTCGCGCACGCGTCCTTGTTGATCTCGATCCCTTCGATCCCGAGGTCGAGGCCGAGGAGGCGGGCGCCTTCGTCCCAGCCGCCGGGGCCCGCGAACAGGTCGACGGTGCGACACGCTGGGGAGTGCGGCTCCAGCAGGGCCGGTTGCCGGTAGCCGGTCACGACGCCCGGCCAGTCAACGTCTCCACATGTGGCGGCAGCGCATCCCCTCTCACGGCTGTGCCGGGCCTCGTGGGCTGACGTCGATGACGTCAGCGAACCCTTCGGCGAGCAGGCCCGCTCGCGTAAGCATGGTCGTTTCTGCCCATGTCCCCTCGATGACATCGATGGGGACGACGCGGTCTTGGGCCGCGTTGCGCTGCAAGCAGAGATGCAGCGGGGTGCGGAACACGATTGCGCGGGCGCGCACGCCGAACCGGGCGGCGGTCTCAAGGTGTACGGCGCGCTGCCATGCGACGGTGCACGTGGCGTCGATGACGGCGAGGCGGCCCGCCAGGAGGTGTGCGTGGAGGTCTCGCTGCTGCCATGCGACCGCTTCGGGGTTCCGGGTCTGGTCGGTGGCGTCACCGGTCAGCCAGAGCCGGTACGTGTCGAGGTTGAACAGGTCTCTCTCGGACCGGTGCTCAGCACACCAGGTGGATTTGCCGGATCCGGGCGGGCCGATGAGGACTTCCATACGCAAGGGCGCGGCGACGTGCGCGGCCAGGCCCGCGGGCGGGACAGGGTGCATCGAGGGTCTGCTTTCTGCGCTGGGTCAGAAGTCGCCGAAGGCGACCTGGTAGACGAGGAGACCGAGTGTGCGCCACCGGTCGACGACGCGGTCGCGGTCGTCGAGGACGAGAACGACGGTGTACTGCGGTTCGATGTGCTCTCGGTAGAAGCCTTCTTTGAGGTCGCCGTCGTGCTGGCTGTCGCCGACGGCCCGCATGTGGAGCGCGGCGTAGTCGACGTCGAGGTGCTGCTTCAGCCACGTCTCAGTGTCAGCGCGGCAGGCGTCGGTGCGGCCAGAAGTGATGACGATCTGGAGGCCTTGCGCGGCGAGGGCACGCACGTTACTGATGACAAGTTCGTGCGGTTCGTCAGTGATGACTCGGGACTCGTCGTAGGGGCTGCGGTGCGCATGGAGGGCGAGGGTGCCGTCAATGTCGACGATAACGGCCCGTGGTTTCACGGGGGATGCGGCGGCGGTCATATCGCTCCAGTTCAGTTGCGTCATGTTCTGTCCATTATGACATAATGAAGTAACGCTCAAAATAACGAAACACCATGGTGTGCAATAGCTCTCGATACCAACTGCAGCGGTCGAGCTGCTGTTCGACGCACCAACGGCCATCGAGTCCACTCCAGGTTCAGGAGGACAATGCACCACTGGTTCGACGTGCTCGCTCTCGCGCTCACGCTCGGGGCCGGCGCTGCCGCCATCCCGGTCACCACAGCTGCATCCCGGTGCGCAGCGGTCCTGGGCCGCACGGTTCGCAAGGCGACCCATCAACGCTCGCACCATCTGGCCATGGGCAGCAGGGCACGCACAAGTCAAGCCGCGCACGACATCCCGTTTGCGGCACCGCAGGAACGCCCTCACACAAACCGGAAGCAGTCGTGAACAGGCATGCATTCGCTGCACGCATTTCGAACCACTGGCTCGTACGTGCGGCGTTCCGCTGTAGCCGCCCTCGCGCCCGGCCCCTGGGACAGGGAGCGTCTCCCGCCATAGCCGCTATCGGGGTTGCGTGCCTGCCGGTCGCAGTCCTCGGGTTGAGCACTGTACTCGCGCGCATGGTCCGTGCGGAAGTCGACGGCACTCACGAGACTTCCGGATTCACCGCCGTGATGGAAGGATAAGCAGATGACAGACCTGGACCTCATCGCATTCCTCCGCGACCGGCTCGACGAGGACGAGAAACTGGCAACGGAAGCCGCCGACGAAGGAGTCGGGGTCATCCTCGGGCGCATCTGGGCCGCGGCTCTGGACGCCAAGGAGATGATGCAGGAACCGGACGGTACCGAGGAGCGCTACCTCGACCAGCAGCGGCAACAAATCAGCCAGGCCCAGAAGATGCTTGCACTCGGCGAACCCCGGCGCGCCCTGCGGGACATCGATGCTAAGCGGAAGCTTCTGGATCGGTTCAGGCGGGCCGTGATACTGAGGTCGCACCCCGGCGGGAAGAAGGTAGGCAACAAGCACCATGCCGCGCTGGGGCCGGTTCTGGAGGTCCTCGCTACCGTGTACTCAGACCATCCGGACTACCGAGAGAAGTGGCTCGTCGGCGGCACCGACAACGCGACCGCCGAGCCCACGACCGCGCCGGGCTCGCCCATGGACGAGTTCGAGGCCGGCGACGACACCGACCGGCGGTGGGAGTGATGGCGACCGACCTGATTCCCGGGGGCAAGGCAAGGACTAGCCCGGCGTGCCTGCCGCTCGGGCAGTCCGCCCGGCGCTAACCTGGCGCCTCGTCCGGGCCTCCGGTGATCGGTGGGGATCGACCCGTAGAACCCGGACACGGCAAAGACCCCCGCTCCATGCGGAGCGGGGGTCTTGTCTGGCTACCGGAGCCGCAGGCGCACGGTCTAGTTGCGTCGGTTCCGGGGCCGACTCGCCCCGCCCTCGTTCCGGTTGAGCGACCGCCACACGTCATCGAACAGCGGGCGGTGCTGCTCCTGGTATTGCGCGACCTTGACCATGTGCCTGTCCACGAGGTCTTCGATCTGCGGCGGGTTGGTCCCGTACACGTCGATGTACTTCGCCTTCAGGCGCTTCCCGAAGACGCCACGCACCTTCTTCACCTCAGCGGACTTGAGGTTGAGACCATCGAGGTAGATCGACACCGTCAGCGGCTTGATCCGCTCGTCGTACTCCGGGCTCTCGCCCAGCACGCGCCCGGTCAGCTGCCGCGCTTTAGTGTCCCAGAACCCGGCGTCGCCGATGCCCGCCTGGGCGAACACGGCGATGACCTTCGCGGCCTGCTCCACGGACACCCGGGGGTTGATGGCGATCCCTTGAGTCCAGTAGTCCCGGAGGGCCTTGGCGCTCTCGCGCTGGTAGGCGATCACGAGCGAACGGGCAGCGAGGCTGACCTTGTTCTCGTCGATGTTCGCCAGGAGCATCGACCAGGTTTCGAGGTCGATGGTGACCATCATGTAGGTCTTGCCGTCAGTTCCAGTTGTGGGCGTCTCGCCCATAACTGCCCAGGACCTCGACTTGAGCTTCCGGAGCTGCGTCGAGTAGTCCAGCCCCATCGCCTCGATGGTCGGCTTGAGGACGATGGCGGGCTCGCCGTCGATCCCCAGGGTGGTGTGAATGACGCGTCCGTGAAAGGGCACGTGAACGATGTCGCTCGGCGTGTTAAAGCCCCCTTGGGGGTTCCCGCCTGCGGAAACGGTGATAGAGTTCAACTCATCTCCATGATTTAGATATGACCTTAAGCGGAGATTTCTGCCCGGCGTCGAGTTGCCGCTCGCGTCGGGCTTCTCCATGTCCGGAGACCAGCGGTTCGCTGGCTGGCATGCGTCGTGGTCTTCCCCTAGCCCTTCCCCCGGGGGTAGATTTCTTCGGCCCGCCGGGGAAGTGTGGCGGGCCGGAGCCTCGCCCGGAAGCTACCCGGGCGGTCCGACGGCGGCGATACGAATCGCGGTCGTCGAGAATCACACTACCATTCCCGACCGACTCCGGAAAGCGCCCGGGCGTCCGCCGGGAACCGTCGCTCTAGGAGATCCCCTACAGAAAGCCTTAAGAGTTTCCCTACGTATCCCGTGGTGTCCCGCAGTGACCCGGCAGGTCCAAGCCACGCAACCTGTGTGATCTGGGCCATCTTCGTAAGCTGCGCAAACATGTTCTGCTCTATCCTCTCGCCTGCGTGTAAATAGAACGTAACGTGCTCCGCTCATCCTACGGACTGAGCGGACTGATCAGACTGAGCGGTTCCATCGGGAGCATCGGAATCAGTAGACAGAAATAGATTTTCGTAAACTGGAATAGGCAGATGTAGGCGCTTGTCTGTACGTGTCAGTGCAAGGCCGTATAACGACATGCGGAAGTATGCGGCGATAAAATAATCCGAATCCATGCTCCGAAGATGCCTCCTGGGCAAGTTGAGCCCTCCGCGCGGGGTTGCAGTACTCCCTCAAGCGTAGGCGCTGGACGTGACAGGTTCAGCCGTCCGACCGTCAGATCCACGACGGCCCGACCCCGGAAACCGCTACGAGCAGAGCGAAGACCCCGTCTTCTACGCGTGAACAGGGCGTCCACGGCGGTCCGGCCGTCACCAGGTCTGGTGAGGAAGGAGAGGTCAGCGAATAGGATGAAGTGGTCGGTGACCCGGTAGAGGCAGGTCTTGAGGGCAGCGGTCGTCTACGGATAGTGCCAGGAGCACCCCTCGAGTGAACTCCTCGGTGGTGAAATACCGGACCGCGGGCACGACGAAAGGCCCCAGCCGAAGCCGGGCCCATCTGCCGCTGGTTGAGCCGCCGTCCCCACCGGAGACGGCGGCCTGGGAGTCAGTACCCCCAAACCTCCACCCGCGGCAGCCGTCAAGCCATCGCCTGAACGGGTGAGGCCGGAGGCTAGCGGAAACGCGTCCAGTCTTCAGCGGACATCCTCCGCAGAACCTCCTCGGCCACCGCGTTGCTGTCCACCTTCACGGTGAGCGCCTGCGTCTTGCGGTAGTTCGGCTGCATGGTCGGTCCCAGCAGGACACCGAAGACCGGCCGCTTCCACTGGAGCAGCAAGGCTGCGGCGTAGTGGCGTCCTCGACCGGATGCTCCGCGAAGTACGCCTTGACCGCCTCGAGAACCCGCTCATCGGTCGGCGGCACCGGCACCGGCTCAGCCGGCCCCTCGTACCCCGGGTCCTCGATCAGCTCCTCAGGTTCCGGGGCGACCGGGTCCTCCCCGGCGGCCTCGACCGCCGACTGCTCTTGACAAGTTGGTCCTGGCGCCGACGGAAGCTACAGGCTTGCGTACGTCCTTCACGTCTGGGACGCTGCACCCGTGACATTGAACAGTGCCAGCACCCCTCAACCCGGGGCCAACGCTGCCTCCGCGCCTTCAGCGGTTGACCAGCGACTAGGTGGCTGGACCCACGGTTGGGCAGCCGCAGCTACCGAACTCTACAACGTGATGGCGGGCTTTGAACCTGGCGACTTCACAGCGATCGGTCGACGCGATGTGTTGGCGCTGTTGCTGGTCAGCGCCGCACGGAACGTTGAACGTGGCGCCGCAGAACTGATCGGCGAACACAGTGCGCCCGTCAAGGGTTTCGCCCAGGCGCATCCCTCGCTCAAGGTCCTGCGCGACAGGATTGAGCACTTCGACGAGTACATTCGCGGCACGGGCCGCTTCCAGACGACCAGAGGTGCCCAAGGTCTCGCGGTGGACTTGGGAGGGGCCGCCGGATTGGATTTCCACAGCGCGTATGGCGGCGGCTCTGAAGGACACACCATCACGTTCCAGAGCACCGAACTGGATAACGGCAAGACCGTCAAGAAGCAGTATGTGGTGTCGATCCGTGCGGTGACCGTTGCCGTGCGGGCCCTGGCTCGGGACACCCTGAGCGAGGCTGGTCAACTGGACGACGAGCATCTTGCCAGGTGTCCGATGTGTCAGGCTCCGGAGAGGATCTGAGGGAGGTCCGAGGCCGTAGTCTCGGCGGGCGTCTTGGCGTCTGCTTTTCGTCGGGCTCCGGCGTAAGCAGCGACGATGGCTGCTCTCAGCTATAATATGTTATCGTATAGCTATGGCTACGGTTCCCATCTCCATGACCCTTCCCTCCGAACTCGCCCAGATGCTGCGCGAGAAAGCCGACAACGGTGAGATCCGGTCGGTGTCGTCCTACGCCGCGGACGCCATCGCCGAGCGCCTTCAACGTGAGGCCGATGCCGCACGGGGGCGTGCCCGTGTCGATGACTATCTCGCCAAGTACTTGACCGCTCCCGATGAGGAATCGGATGCGTTCGTCGCCGACGTCATCGCCGACCTCACCAAGAAGGCCGGCAACGCGTGATCGGCGTCGTGTTCGACACCGCCGCACTGATCCACCTGGGCGCCAACAAGCGCGTCTCGGCCTTCATCGCCGCGGCCGCTCGCGGGGAGCTCCACATCTGCGTCCCCGCCTTGGCTTTGGTGCACCTCGCCTCGGACTCCCCTACCGCCGACCTCGCCGTACATGCCCTCCGGCTGTGCTTGGAGGTACCCGACCAGCGCATGTACGTCGCACCGGTCGCCGAGAACGCCCTCGCCATCGGTGAGTCCATGCAGCAGCAGGACATGACGGCGGACCTGGTCCTCGGGCAGACCACGTTCGAAGCCAGGGAGCTTCGCTGGCCCGTGATCACCACCGCCGACCGCCTCGACACCTTCACTGTTGCCAAGGTCGAAGCGATCGCCGTCGATCGCTGAACTCGACGCGTCGTTCGACAGGCCACACTGCCTGCAAGTTCGGGCACGATGCACTCCAAAGCCACCTGAGCAACCCTGTCGACGATCACCGAAAGCGAACATAAACATGGCCGACCTGCGTTGGGAGAAGATGCGGTACTGCTTCGACCCCGAGTTGATGGGCGCACTGCCCGATCTTCATGTGCCGAGCACGTCAACCGCTGACTGGCAGGCGGTGCTCGACCTGGTCCGGGAACGAGAGTGGACGCACGAGTACACCGAAGGACGCTCGGTACTGTCCGTGCCCTCAGCGCAGACAGTGCTGTCGCGACCCGCTGATGCCGAGTGCGCGCAGTTGCGTGTCTGGTTGACGCCGGTGATGGTGGCGATCTTCCGCTTTTACGCAGAGGACCGGATTGACTTCGATATCGACCTGCGGGTGTTCCGAGGGCAAGCCGACCTCGACGTCTTCTGCGAGTTCCTCACCGTACTCGGGCAGCGGCTGGGGAAACCGGTGCTCATGGACGCCGAAGGCGGCGACGGCAAACACTCCGTACTCGGGTACTCCCCTACTCATGACAGGGTGGTGTGCTTTGTCGAGCCGGTTCGCCGCTGATGCCGATGTCCCCGGGGCACATTGCAGGAAAGGTGCCATGCTGCACGTCGGAGCGCTGAAGCGCCTCCTGCTCGATCTCCTCGCTGACTCCTCGATCGTGCGCGAGGCCATCATCGATGACGTACGCGACCTCGTGCACGCCGGCGAAGAGGTCCTCGGGTTCGAGTTACTGTGCTCATGGCTCTTCGAAGACGACCTTGCGATCACCCAGGCGTACTACGGCCGCCTCGTGGCGGCCGCCGAGGAGCTGGATGCGCCCGAGCCGATCCGGCGTTTGGACGAACTCATCCGTGTCAGCGATCGCTTCGAGGCCGAGCTCGCCCGGCACGACTGGCCCGCTCTCGACAGCTACGGTGATGCCGCTGATCTACCGGAAGCGCTTCGTGCGCTTGCGGCCGCCCGCACCGTCGTCGATCGCGTCGATCAGATCGTGTTCGCCGACGGGTTCCGCTTCCCGGCCGCGACTACGGTCGCTTCCGTACTCGCCCACTCCCTCGAGGTCTTCTCCCCCACCGCGCGCCCCCACGCACTCAATCTGCTCACTAAGCGTTGTCCTGTAAGCGTTCAGCGGAGCCGGTCAGTTGGCGTCCGGAGTTGCCGATGTCGTGCAGGCGTGGCGGGATGCTGGGGGACAATATGAGCGTCCGGCTCGAATCCGCGCTCGGTGGGCCTATCCGATCGAGGCGGTGGCTCCGGGGAAGGGATGGCCGCTGGGTTCGCCGCGTTCGGGGGCGTGACGGCCAGCAACGACCACAGGGCAATAGCGGATGTGCCGGAGTGAACAGAGGATCTGGGTATGCATCAATGGAGACCGGTCATCGAACGCGGTGACGGAGCGTGGATCGGTCGGATGGTCGACGGACGCCTTGGTGTCGGCGTTCTCGGCGAGGAGCGGGTGAGCCTGGTGCAGGCGAACATGGTCCCCATGTGGCCGTTCATGGAACGCCCGCTGGCCGATTGCCTCGGTGAGTTCTCCCAGCACTGGACTGACTTGTGTCCGGAGGAGTTTCGTTCCCCGTCGCATTTGCTGTCAACGGTCATCGGTTCGGCGCGACGATCTTGGTCGCCGTACTGGAGGGAGCGTGCTGCGCAATGGCTCCGGCAGGCCGCCGAGATGCAGGGATTCGATTCCAGTGAACTCGAATCCGTTCGCAGCGAGGTCTACTAACGCCTCCAGGTTCCTGCCCGGTGGGCGCTGACCACTCGCTCATCTCGGACCCGCCGGATCTGAAGCGCAACGGATCACGGTGTGGTGGCAGAAGTGATCACGGCGAAGGACGAGAATTTGGTGCTGTTGTTCAGCGGGCTGAGTCCTGGCCGGTTCGCCAGGTTGGTACGCCAGTAAGCCGCGACCGGCAGCACCCGGTCTTCGGAGGCGAGTTTCCAAGGTCGGCCCCGGAGCGCAGGATCGGCGACCTTCGCGGCGAAGCTGGCGGACCAGCTTGGCGAACCGGCCAGGACTCAGCCCGCTGAACAGGAGCACCATCGATTCGCCTTCGCCGCGATCATTCCTGACACAACATCATGATCTATTGCGTTCCAACGGCGTCCGATTCGGAAGGCTGGAGATGAGCGAGCGGTCGCACGCTCACCAGGCGAGATACCCGTTCGATCTGCAGGATGTCTGTGAGAATCTGTCGCGATGAGTACGTATAGCGAGGTTGAGGTGGGCGAGCGGCTGCATCAGGACGGCTGGCGGAAGGCGTTCACCGTTGCTGAGATGGTCGACAAGTGGGAGCGGCTGGCGGGCGAGGTCGAACAGGGCTATAGCCACACCATCTACGAGTACACCAACGACCTCTACAGCCGGAACTGGCTCCGGGAGGCATCCGGGCTGCTTCATGATTTCGTCGTCCAGGATTGGATGCCGAGGCTGATGGCCTTGGACAACCGCTTCACGGCAGCGACCATCGCCGACGACGGCGCAGCGCTCTCCCAGTTCCATAAGCTTCGTGAGCCTGACTGGTGGTGGTGGCGCCGGTATCCCCGCATCCTCACCGGGCCGCTGGGGAAGTCGCTGCGCGATGCTGGCGCCACCGGAAGCGCCCCCGAAGCGAACTGACCATGGTCCACCCACCGCTTACGGGACAACGCTTGGGATCGCCAGCCGCGAAGCATCCGACGACCGGCACCCCCGTCACGGACCACTGTTGTCCCTACGATGCGTCGAGGAAGTCGCGGTGGCGTTCGACCGCTACTGCGAATTGCTGCACACCAGCACCGACGAGTCCACGCTGCAATCCTGCGTCAGCATCGTCACCGTCTGCGGATCAGCGCTCCTGTCCTTGCACAAGCACGCACGTGCCGAACTCGCGGCCGGGCTCGAACGGTTGCATCGCAAGTGCCTGCACACCATGCTCGTGAACTCGATTGCGGAGCTGGAGACTTTCGCAGCTGGTAGATAACCGATTGGCTGATCGTCGTCATGAGTGCAACACGATAGCGTCGGCACCATGACGATATCGAGTGCACGACAGCGCAACGCGGTATCTGAAGGTATGGCGCTCGGGTTGGTGATGCACGGCCGCTGGTCACTGCCGTTCGACAAGCTCGCAGTCGACCTCGCTTTCGAGAGCGCCTGGCGGCGTTGGCTCTTCACCGGTCAGTTCCCGCAGGTGGACACCGATCTTCGGAAGGGCACAGACCCAGTCTGGGTAATCACCCACACCGACGAGCAGAAACATGTCCTCAGGCTGTACTGGGGCGAACCGGGACGGGAGCTCGCCATTCACGCTCGCCCGATCGTAGCAACAAGTGATGTTGACGCCGACGAGATCGCGGAGCTGATCGACGGTGATGTCCCGGCGAGCGGATGGCATGAGCTTGCAACCGCGTTCCTTGAGCGCTTTGAGCGCGACCGTCAGTAGCAGGAGGCGCCCCGTGCCGAACCCCAGGTCGGGCTGTTCTCTGATAGAACCGTTCCATGCCCTCCCCGCTCCGGTCAAGCCCTTCCCGTCTTCCCTTGTGGCTTCATGTCCTGCTCGTCATGGCGGTCGCGGTCGCAGTCCTCATCGGCATGTGGGTGCTGTTCACAAGCAAGCCAACCACGCCGCTGGCGGCCCCGCCGACCGACGCACTGCTGCTGGAGATCCTACGGTTGATCTTCTACGCCATCGCCGGCATCGGCGGTGTCGTGGCACTGACCATCGCCTACCGTAAGCAGCGCCTCGGGGAAGCCGCTGAAGCCAGGGAAGACGCAAAGCTGTTCACTGAGCAGTTTGCGGCCGCAGCTGACCAGCTCTCCTCCGACCAGGCCGCGAACCGGCTCGCTGGCGTGTACGCCATGGCCAGCCTCGCCGACGACTGGAACCGAGGCAGACAGCAGTGCGTCAACGTGCTGTGCGCCTATCTACAGTTGCCCTATGAGCCGCCGACACTACCGGAGGATCCCACTGCCGAACAGCAGGCAGCGTACAAACTGACCGCTCAAGAACGGCAAGTGCGGCACACGATTGTAAACATCATCGGCGAACGACTCCGCTTCGAACCGGTTCGCGGAAAAACGTGGCATTGGTGCACGTTCGATTTCGAACGGGTCACCTTTGACGGCGGTAGCTTGCACGGAGCGTCGTTCAAGGGCCATGTGTCCTTCAACCAGGCGCAGTTTCCAACGGGTTTCATCGGCTTCGTTGGAACGGAGTTCCCTACCGGTGTCGGGTTCTTCCAAGCTGAGTTCAGCGGCGCTACCGTCAAGTTCATCGACACCAAATTCGCTGGCGAAGTATGCACGTTCTACAGCGCGAAGTTCACTGATGGCATCATCAGTTTCCGGCACGCACAGATCACGGCCGACCTCTTCAACTTTTCACAAGCCAACCTGTCAGGCGGCAGCCTGCACTTCTCGCCGAACGGCAACCTTAACGGTGCTCGGTTCAGCGAAGGATCGGCCTTGTTCGAGGGCGCGTGCTTCTCGGGCGCCGTCGTCGACTTTCAAGGGGCACAGTTTGCAGGCGGCATTGTCGACCTCCGTGAGGTCGCCGACTGGTCGGTGCCGCCGAACTTTGATGCCTTCCCCAACGGGGTTCCTGCCGGGCTCTTGCTCCCCGGTAAGGCAACGGACGCTCCAGCGCCGCCGCGATCCCCATCATGAAGTGACCGTTCATCTCATCGAGGTGGCGGCGGCAACGTCGCGCAACGGATGCAGCGAATGTGGTTGATATGTGGGTGTCATCCGCTCAACGGTTATCTTCGACCACGTCAGGGCGCCCTGTCGTGGTCATGCCTCCGGAAGGATGTCCCCTCGGATGCTGACGAAGCGCTCGATACAGGACCTACCAGCGGTTCTTTCCTGCTGAGTGCCGCCAGCTACTCCTCAATGCGCTCATAGGTCGCTTGGAACTGTTCGTCGCGGCAGGTGTAGTAGTCGCCGTGGGCGTTGCGCACGATCCAGTCGCCGACGCGGGCGCGCAACGGTCCGTGCTCGGTGGCGAATACCAGGCCGCCGCCGGGTAGAGTGCTGCAGCTGCCGCCGACGAACTGTTCACCTACCGTCAAGTTGCCCGCGTTCACACGGACGGCGTGCACGGTCATGGCGCCGTTGCGGTAGGCCGCGACGCCGGTAGCGGCATTGGGACGCAAGGAATCAGGGGTCACAACACGGCTCCCTAGTTTGATACATGTGGAGTGTCCATCGTGCCCGGTCTAGCGTTGTGTCGCAACGTGGTGTTACGGCAATATGCCGTGTTGGTCGTCACGTGTAACGGTGGTAGGCGTCGGCGTCATCCTCGTCAAAGTCATCACCGGCATCGTCACCAGGCGCATAAGATCGCAGCGCAGGTCCACCCGATTGGTCACGGTAGCGACGATGGTGCGCGGTCACGAACGTGTAGCCGTCCGGGAGGGGACCATGGTTGGCGATCTGCCCGTGCTCTTGCGCTTCCTGGTGGGCTCGTTTGGCGTCGTCGCTCGCTCGCTGCCCTGGCTTGAGCTTTCGCGTATGCCCGTAAACGCCCGCTTCATTGTCGTAGCCGTCGCTTGCATGACCGTCAGACCAGGCACGGTACCGATCTGCTTGGAACCGCAGCAGCGGCACCTCGGGCATGCCCGCCACCGGTGGAAAGGTCACCGTGCCGTCGGGTCGACGGGACCCCGTGACGTCCTCGATCACGTTCCGGTGCAGGAGATCCTGGATCGCGAGCGTGATGGTGCGCCGGGTGACCAGGCTGCCGTTGATGGCATCCAACGCGCCCCGGATCGCGTCCTCGTGGAGGTATACCCAGCCGTTGACATCAAGGTAGCCGCGTTCGGTCAATACGAGTGCAACGATGACGTCGGCGAGCCGGTCGGCGGCCACCCGGTCAAGTCGTCCCTGATAGTACGCACGGAGTTGCTGGCGTGAGCGTGTCATGACCCCTAATTGAACTGCACTAAGGGCCGAAGCAGCAACCCGTGCGTGCACGCTGCCCTTACGGCAGCAACGGGACGCGGGTGCGTTGTGCCAGCTGATGTGGTGAACGGGTGGCCTCAAGCGAGCGTTGCACGGCCCATGTAGAGGGCCGCTCCGATCGCGTCGCCTGTTTCCTCGTACGCGTCCCTAGCGGCGGCTTCGGTTGCAGCATCGATCACGGTCGTCGACCCGAAAACGGTGATCACTGCCCACCGTTCGGTGTCGTCGACCGGGTCGGTGTATCGCCGCAGTTCCAGCACGACGTCTGGTCGCTCCGCCGGTGCGGGCCGGAAGGTAACCAGGGCCCCAGTGCGGGCGGCGGCGGTGCGAACGGCGGCGTGTTCAACCTGGTCTGCATCGCCGTTGGAGGCGTACAGGAGCCGCGGCCGGTCGGGCGTGGCTCGGCCTCGTTGTGCACCGTCAGGCCAGACGATGGTGACGTTCATGCTGCGTTGACGGGCGGCGTTGACAACGTCGGCGGTGCCGCCGGGGCCGCGGGGGGCTTGGCCGTCCCATACGGCGATTAGGTGGTCGGCGGCCTCAAGCATGACCAGGGAGGCGGCCATGTGTGCGGTCGCATCGGACGTGCGGTAGTCCAATGCGGTCACGGTGCTGGCGTTGGCTAGGAGGCGGTCGTAGTCGACGACGGCGACCGCGTTGAAGTCGTCACGGGTCGCTGATGCGGGCACGATCGCTTCGATGGTGCCACCGGCGTGCAGGACCGCGTCGGCGAACATTTGGTCGGCGCCTGCGGCGAGGCAGGTGATGCCGACCAGTGCGCGGCCGTCGTCGAGTGCGGCGAGAGCGTCACTGAGGCCGACGTTGACCAGATCGACGGTGGCGCCGTAGAGGTCGCGATGTCCGGAGATGGCAATGCGCATGGGGCGGTCGAGTCCTTACACACCTACAGGGAGAGCTTCAATCATAACGGCGCCACCACCGGGCCGGAGCACTCTGACGTTGGCCCACATCCGGTTTGCTGGTGGCCTGCTTGACGATGACGTTCCCAACGCGCCATGGTGCAGTGGTGCCGGAAACGGTGGCGAAGCGCCGCTCCAGCCGCGATCGCTTCCCAGGCTCGGCATCCAGTCCAATGGTTTGCTCCAGAAGCCAAGTCGAGTCTGCCAACGTCGGGACGATAAACGGATGGCCTGGCGCTCACCTCGTTTTCCACCGCTCGAAAGACTCGCGGATCCATGCCGCATCGTGAACGTAGACGCCCGGCCCGCCATGTGCGATCCAGGTACGCTCAGGATCGGTGTAAACCATGTCGAATCCATGCAGGGATTGGAGCACGTTCTCGATCGTCGGATCAACCTGCTCGAAGAATTCTTCAACCCATGGCTTCGCCCAGGCGTGCGCTTGCTCGCGTGTGATCTCGCCGCGGATCAGGTCGACCCACTGGCGTTCCACCTCCGCTCTCATCGGGGGTTTCATGTCACGCTTCCTTTCCGCCCCGGAACGAGGTCAGCTCACCGCGGATCGTCATTGGAAGGCTCGTTTTGAGGCCGATCCGCGTGAGCAAGGCAAACCTGGCGCTGTGACGGGTCAACCTCGACGATCCTCACCGCGATCATGTCACCGGTGACATAGTCCGGTCCCCCATCGGGCTCGTTGAGCACCAGACCTTCGAAGCCGTCGTCGCGGTCCTCGATGCGCACGAACACTCCGAACGGCACCACCTTCGTAATGGGGCCGCTGACGGTCTGGCCGACCCGATCTACAAGAACCTCCAGCGGGTTGCGGTGGGCGGCCCGCAGTGAGAGCGCCACCCGTTCGCGCACCATGTCGACGTCGAGAATCTTGACGGTGATCTCCTGACCAACCGAGACGACGTCGGTGGGGTGGTCGATGTGCCGCCAGGACAGTTCGGGAACGTTGATCTGCCCGGTGACGCCGCCGATGTCGACGAACGTGACATGGAACGGAGGGATGGCGGTGACGGTTCCGGTGCAGATCTGGCCCTTGCGCAGTGTCGTCAAGACGGCCCAGCGTCGGTCGCTCGCAGTGGGTTCGGTTCGCCACCTGGCCCGTAGCACCCCGTCCCGATCGGGGAGAACCGCAGTGAAGAGCGGCCGGCGTTCGCTGCCGTCGAACCAGACGGCTGCGGCCCGGGCGTTGCGAATGGTCGCGGCGAGCTCGGGGAATGCGGTGTCGTCGGCGAAGGCGCTCGTGAGCCGCCCGTGGTGGTCTTCCCAGACGAGTTCGGCCACGCCTGCTTCGGGAAGCTCGGTGATGACCGCTGCGGGGTCGGTGGAAAGGTCGGGCCACACGGTCAGCATCGCGCGCGGGGCGAGGCGGGCTCGCACGTCGTCTACGGTGTCGCGTGTGAGCCGGTGCCAGCGCGCAGCGCCCGCTACGGCGGTCTCCTCGAGGATCGCCGCCTGGCCCACGGCCACCGACCACTGGAGCCGGGCCCAGAAGTCGTCGTCGGCGGGTCGCTGAGCGACCTCGTGGTCGTCACCGGAGGGATCGTAGGGGGAGGCGTCCACGGGTTCGGGGAACAACCCGAGCGCGCGGGTTCGGGTCAGAGCGGCGTCGCTGGCGGCGTGCGTGCCGAGGTAGACGTACTGGTCCCCTCCGACGTGCACGGCGAACGCGCCCTCGGCTTCCAGGCGGCACCAGGCCCCGGTGTCGCGCAGCATCGCCCGGACCAGTTCCAAACCGACCTCGAGCGTGACTGTCGCTCCGTCGTGGTAGCCGGTCAGGTCAGGCGGGAAGATCCCGGCCAGGCCATGACCGGACACCTTCGGTGTGGCACTGCATCGGTGCACGCTGGTGACGCTCGGCTCCCGGATGGTGAGGCGGTCGATGCCGGCGTCGTCGGCGAAGGCGGCCACCGCGCGGAGATACGCCGCTTCGACCGGGCCGTGGTCGCTGTCGGTGTCTTCGGCACCGATGTAGTGGCCTGAGTCGTCACGGTCGGCAGGATCGTACTTGGTGAGGCGATAGCGGTAAGGAAGCATGCCGTCCTTCATCGTCGGCGAGGTCGAGGGTGTACCAGTGTCCGTCGGTCGTGATCCGGTGAAGCTGGGCCCCTTGGGCGCAGGTGTGGAGCAGGTCGTGGACGGGGCTGGCCCATGCGACCTCGATTCGACGGGTGTCCAACGTTGTCGTCCTGCCGTCCTCGAGCGCGGCCACGGTGAGGACGTCGCCGCCGAAGCCGTAGCCGCCGACGAAAGCAACGGTCGCATGGTGAACGAGAAGGTGGTGAGCTCCAGCGGCGAGTTCGTTGCGCCAGACGGCAATCTCGTCATCTTCGATGCGCAGCACCGGGAAATCGGTGTAGGGGCAGGCCCAAACGGTCTCACCGACAATGTTGAGCGTGTAGCAGTCGATGGTCGGCGGCGGTGACTCCTCCCCCACCGGGTACGTCCAGACCTGCTGCAGGTCGGCGTCGAATTCGACGAGACCGGGCGCGCCGATTGGGTCGGGTCCGTTCGGGCCGCCCCACCCGAGGTTCCCGAATACACCCTCGTCGAAGTAGCCGACGATGACGCGCCCGCTGGTGGTGGTCCGGACGTCCTCGATGCCGTCGCCGAGCACACCGGTCCGCAAGGTCGACCCGTCCGGGCCTATCACCACAGCGTTGTGCTGGGGGCCTGCAGCGGTGTATTCGCAGCGCGGACCGACCATCAGGAAGGCGCCGTCTGGCAGCGGCTGGATCATCGGGAACGTGATCGTCAAGCCGCCGATGTAGAGCACGTGGGTGCGACCGTCAGGGTGGGTGACGACCAGGCTCGCGGTCCATGGCGCGTCGGTGGCGGTTGCAGGGAAGCTCGGCTGGTGTTCCCCTCCGGTTCGGGCGTGCAGCCGTGGGTTGAGCGAGGCTGGGCCCCAGAGTGCGAGCGCTTCCCCGGCGGGGCCGATCGCAGCCGCGAGTGCCACCAGGTCGGGCTGCGGCGGGACAATGCGAGCTTGGAGTGTCATGGGGATCGTTTTGGCGTTCTTGAGTGCTCGCTCGTCGGTTCGGGGTTGGTGCTGCATCGATCGGCTCCAGAAGGGGTTTTGCATTCAGTGCACGAGCGAGAGTGTCGCACGCGTGCCACTGGTGTCCCCGGCTCCGGCCGGGACTGCGGTCGACACGGCAACGGCTGGTCTCCGAAAACACGGGGTTTATGTATGCATACGGTGTGGCATCAACTGCGGAGAGCTATTTCAACTGGTCGTTTTCGGGCATCGTTCTAAGCCCTCGGCGCCGCGTTCGGTCCGTGCGATCGCCGAATACAACCGTTCAAGGGTGACGCCGTGCCGGCTCCCGTGGTCAAGTATCCCGGCGTAGATCATCGTGTGCGTGTCGAACTCGTCCGGCAGCGGCGGCGGCTCCCCCAGCGGCAGCGCCTCGACCTTGCCAGCGCGAACGCCCCAGTGCGCGGCTACCGAGCCTGCTCCTTCGTCGGCGACCAGCCACGATTCGAGCTCAAGGTAGGGAAACGCGGCGGCGATCGTGGCCCATTCGGCAACAACGACTTCCGGTGCAGGCCACTTGCCGAGGTTGTACGTGTTCGTGCCGACCGCGCCCGTCCAGTCGCACCAGCCGTGCGGGCCACCGATCCACGACGTAGCGATGCGTTTGTTCGCGAGGTACCGGACGCGGAGGTTCCGGGTACGTTGCAACGCGTCGCCGATACGGTCGTTCACGATCCCGAACGCAACGTTGACGGCGTTCTCCCATTCGGGATCGTTGCACGTCAACCAGTTCAGGTCAGTGGTTCGGATGATGATCTCGTCGGCCTGCGTTGGGGTGACGTCGGTTCCGGTGACGACCAGCCGCGGCCATTTGCCCGGGTCGACGGGGCTCACGGCCGCCGCATCCCTTCAGCGTCGGTGGCCTCGTTCGCCTCGGCCATGGCGTCATACGACTCGTACAGTTCGGGCCAGTCGGCGCCGGGCTGGAGCGCTTCGGCGGGCAGCTGGTCGAAAGCGACGGCCAGGCGAACGGAGAAGTTCTGGCCGCCGCACGTCGCGAGCCAGCCAGCGCAAGCAACAGCGTCTTGCTCCGGCCGTTCGGGAACCATGTGGCATGCGAACAGTGCTTGCGGGGCACCGTCCCAGTTCTCGGGCTGCTCGCTGGTGTTCTTGAGCGCTTCGAACCGCTCGGGTGGGAACTTGCCCGGTTCAGCGGCGGTCTGCCACGGGCATTCGGTGCAGGGCCGCTTCTGACGGGGCAGTTCACGCTTGTCATTCATCGGTTAGCGCTGCTTTCTGGCGTTGGCGGCCCGGTTCGCTGCGGCCATCGCATCGTAGGAGTCATACAGTTCGGGCCAGTCCTCCCCGGGTTCGAGCGCGTCGGGAGCAATCGTGCCTTGCAGTACCGCCATGCGCACGCTGAGGTTGTCACGGCCGGCGACGGCCAGGAACCCAGCGCATGTCAGGGACGCGGGTGCACCTGTGGAGGGCGCGCTGGCATGGCATCCGAACTGGGCTTGCGCCTGCCCGTCCCAGTGCTCGGGTTGCACGCTCGTGTGTCTGCTGGAGTCGAATACCGAGTCGGGGAAGGCACCCAGGGGGGCGTCTTTGCGCCATGGGCACGTCGCGCACGGGCTTCGGCGGTATCCGGCGACGTTGTCTGTGCGGACGACGCCCCATTCGCCTGCGGGGTCTTCACAGACCCATTCGGGTTCGGTCATGGCGATGCGGTCCTTCACATGGTTCGGTGCGGGGGGCGCTGTCGGGCGTCCGTTCATTCTTCCTGATGCGCGGGGCGGTGTGCGGGCCAGCGCGGGCGGTGGGGTGCGTCTGCGGCGCCTGGACCGCACTGGTCTCAGAAATGCCACCAGCGGTCGTAGCCGTCCGGCACGGTCGGGAACGCCGCGAGCATCGGCCGCAGGATCGCCAGGTGCGCAGCCATGGTTACCGGTTCGTCGGCACCCCAGTAGGTGTGGCCGTCCCAGCGGCCGGTGCGCTTAGCGCCGCAGCGGCCGTCGAGGCCTGCGGTGAGCACCGAGCGCGGGCTGGATACGTCGACCGGTTCGGTGCGTGTGTGGCTCCACAGGCGCAGGGGCCCGAGGCAGGCGGGCGTGTAGCCGTGTTTGCGGCGGTACCAGAGCGCGTCGACGGTGCCGTTGACGGTGTACCAGGTGCGGCCGTACTCGATGGTGGCGTGCTGTTCGGCGGTGAGCGTGGCGAGGTCGCGGGCGTAGTGTCCGACGATGCGGCATCGGTCGGTGCGGTACATGGCGGCTCCGTGCGGTTCGGTGCGCGGCGGTGGCGGGGCGCGGGCGCCTGGCGGCCCGGGTGCGCGGGCCGCCAGCGCGGCGGTGAATTACGCGGCAGTGGCGAGCGTGCGGGCAGCGTGACGGCGGCGGCGTTCGATGAAGCTGCGGTGGACCTCGCGGGCCGCGGTGAGCGTTGCTTCGCGTCCGTTTGCGAGGTGTTCCCAGCGGGCGACGTCGGCTTCCGCGTTCGCTTTGGCGGTGACCAGGCGGGTGATCGTGTTCGGTGCGGTGGTGCCGTGTTCGGCGTCCCACAGGTCGCGGGCGGCCTTGGTAATTGATGCTTTCGCGTTGCGGACCTGTTGGCGCGCGTGGCGGAGCCCGTCGATGGCGTCGGTTTCGCGTGCGGCGAGCGCAGCGGCTGCTTTGTCAAGGATCGCGTCGAGGTCGTCGACGTGCCAGATCGTGGCCAAGGCCGCGCGTTGGGCGGGGTCAATGTCGGGGTCGGCGAGCCAGAGCGCGGTGTCGGCGCGGGCCTCGATGGTGGCGGCGTGGAACTTGTCGGGGCCCGGCAGCGGCAGGTTCGGGTCGTGCGCCCAGGCGGGCCCGGTGGGTGTCCACTGTCCGGCGGCCGGGAGTAGCAGGCCGCCCCAGGGTGTGGCGGGGCCGCGCGTCTCGCGGTGGCGGGGGTCGACGGTGGCGGCGACTTTCCGGATGTTGGCGGCGTGCCAGCCTTTGCACTTAGGGCGGTCGCAGCGGCAGGCGACGATTTCGGCTCGGTAACGGTCGGCGGCGGGGTCGATGCCGGTCACGGTCCAGGTGCCGGAGTCGGGACCCCACGTGTCGGCGCCGTTCGCGGTGCCGGTGAGCGGGTGCGGGTAGTGAGTGAGGGTGTAGCGGGGGGCGGCGGGTGTGCGTGCCATGTCGGAGGGTCCTTCCGTGGTGTGCGGTGCGGCGGGTCCGGCCGGACCAGTGGGTTACGCCCAGGTGCATCCGGGGAAGGTGAGGACGGTTGCGGAGGTGCCGTTGGCGGCGCGGCCGAGGGCGGCCCCGGCGCGGTCGCCTGCGGCGGCAGCGGCGGCGAACATGGCGCGGAATTGGTCGCAGGCGAGCGGTGTGCCGGTGACGGCGGGGGTGCCGCCTTCAGTGCCGGTGGCGAGCGCGAGGCCGGTGCTGGCGATGAGCGCGGCGAAGGCGGTGCGGTTGAGGGTCATGGGGTGGTGCTCCGTTCAGTGCTTGTCCGTGTAGGTCAAGCATAACCGAAGTGAAGACAATTGTCTTCAGTCGTTGCGGTGTTGTGGTCAGTTGCGACCGTTTCGTTGTCAATGGCGCGGTGGCAGCGAATCCCGCCCCACATACCACCGGGCAAACCGCGTCACCAGCTCGCCCCGGGTGAAACCGTCGTGGTCGGCCAGTGCCCCGAACTGTTCCCACACGCCCGTCGGCAAGGGCACCGTGACCGAGAGCCGCTCGTCGCGACTGGCGCTGCGACCGCTCCATTCGGGGCGCACCGGGGGGCGTCCCTCCCCGCACCACCATGCGATGAACGCACCGATGAGTTCGGGTGCGCGGGCTTCGACCGAGGCGGCGGCGGCGGTGAAGTCCGCCGCGAGCGCTGGCGGCAGTTTGACGACGGCGCGGGTGCCTTTCAGGTGGTCGGTCATGCGTGGCCCCTCCCAATTCAAGACGATCGTCTTCAATGGTAGCGGATTCGGGGCGAGCGCGCTCCCGGGCGCGCCGGCAGGGGGCGCCGGCCCCCGCAGCACCGGGACCCGGGCCCAGTGGCGGCACGGGGCCGCCCGCACACGCGGGCGGCCCCGTCGTTCACTGCTGCCGGTGGCCGAACGCGGGCGCGAGGTTCACGCGGGGCCTGCCGGTAAGCAGCGGGGCGGGTGCATGTTCCATAAGCGCCCCTATGGCCGCGAACGGCATCTCGAGCCACAGTGTCGCGCCTGGGCACCGGCGCGGCAGCGGCCGCGCGGGGCGGTGGGCGGCGACGCGATGCAAGGCGACGTTGACACCAACGGCGGCGAAGTCGGCGCCGTACATGCGGTGGTCGCACTCCTCGCAGTGCGCGACCCAGTCGCCCGAGGTCCGGCGGGGGCGGTGGATAACGGTCTTGTCGCGGGTCAAAGCAAGCTCCTTGATCAGATCAGCGGAAGTCGGGGCGGCCCGGCCGAGCAGGCCGGGCCGTCTGCGCGTCAGAACCGGTCGAGGGCCGCCTCGGCGTCGGTCGCCAGCGGCGCGGCGGCGGCGGCCGCTTTCGCACTGGCGGCAGCGTCGGCAAGTGCGGTCACGACGGCGAGCAGTTCGGCCGGGCATCCGGTGATCTCGACGCCGAAGCGTTCGCGCGCCTGCGTCCGCATGGCGTCGGCGAACGCCTCCAGGCAGGCCGCGCCAAGGGTGCGCGCGTCGGGCAGTTCGACGCGCTCCAGTCGCTTCGCGGCGAGCATGTCGGCCCATTCGGCCGGTCCCATCGCGCGGGTCTGCGAGATGTCGAACACCGACCCGACCGGGCGGAAGCACCGCTGGCCCTGGACGGTCTTGGGCACGAACACTTTCGCGGCTTTTTCGCCGTGGATCACGACGCGGCCGCGCTGGACCCATCCGGCCCACGTGTCGAGCGCAGTCGGCGCGATGGCCCGGCGGGTGAACTGGCGGTAGACGAAGTGGAGGTTGCGGGCCGAGTAGCCGGTCACGGCCGGGGAGGCGGCGACGAATCCGAGGATCGCCTGCTGGGCGGCGCGGTTCGAGTCGGCGAGCGCGACGGAGGCGTCCTGTTCGGCCTCGTGAGCCTCGGCCGCTTTGAGGAGGGCGGTAGCGCCGCGCTCGGCGGCGGTGCGGGTGGTGCTGCGGTACATGGTGTCGCTCCGTTCGTTGCTGGTCCGTGTACCGCCAAGTCTAATTTGATCTAAGACAATTGTCTTCACTTGTTGTCGTATTGCGATCGGACGTTGCGGAGTTGTTGCACCGCGATCGTCCGTAATTTTCGAGGAAACGAACGGATCGCAGCACGACTACAAGTCGACTACAACCCCCATCAGATGAAGACGATTGTCTTCATATCGAGTAGGCTTGCGGTACACGGACAACCAACCGAACGGAGCCACCGTGATCAAGCCAACCGCAGCCGCCGCACTCACCGCCGCCGCCGCCGCATTCGCGATCTGCCCCCAGGCCGCGCACGCCGCCACCCTCACCGGCGACGCCGCCCTCGTCATCGGCGGCACGCCCGCCACCGTCACCGTCACCGCACCCGCGCCCCTCAAGCAGGCCGTCACCGTCACCGTCGCCGTGACCGGCCTCGACGCCTACGCCACCGCAACCACCGACACCGCCGGATGCACACCCACCGCACCGGCCGTCATCACCTGCACATTCACCGACTCCAAGCAGGACATCACCATTCCCGTCCAGATCACCCCCGCCCCGGACGCAGGCCTGTATGAGTCCGAGACCGTCACCGGCGCGCTCACCGCGACCGACGCCACTGGAACGGCGACGCTCCCGGTCACCGTGACGGGGAGCCTCCCCGACCCGGACGTCTCCCCGTCCCCCTCGCCCGACCCCTCGGACTCGCCCCACCCGATCGACCCGACGCCGAGCCCGAACGACGAGCCGACCGACACACCCGAGACGAACACCGCCACCGACACCGAAACGGTGTTCCTCCCCGACCCCGCCGACCCCGGGACCGGCTACCACTACCCGACCGGCAGGACGGACCCGGGCACGGGCAGCGAATACGCGGCTCCCTCGGTTGCCGATGCGTCCCCGGCGGTCACCGAGTGGCCCTCGTACTCCCCCGAAGCGCCGAGCGCGGACACGTTCGTCATGCCCGCCGCCGCCACCGGTGACGACGGCGGCGGCATCAACTGGTGGATCACCGGCGGCATCGCTGCCGCTGCGGTCGGCGCAGCGACTGCCGTCGCCGTGCTCAAGCGCCGCCGCGCGAAGCGCGGCGCCGACGCCGGGGACACCGTTGCGGACGATGCCGAGGACACCACGAAGAAAATGCCCACAGTAGAGGCTGAGCGCGCGGCGGCACCCGCGAAGTAGACCGTACGGGAGAGCGGGGCACCAGCTCCGCTCTCCCGATCGAGACAGCTTTGAGCTGGTAATCAACTGTCTATAAGCGACGACAACAAGTCGACTACAACGCACCCGGATGCTTGCGTTTGTGGGTGCGCCACGACAGGATTGGTATATCGCAAGCAAGCAAAAAGTGTTGTTAGACAACTCAACAGGGACATCACAACGACAACGGGACCGCTCGCGCTGCCACGCGAACCGCCCCGAAAGCACGCCTCAACACCATTGTAAGGGAGCGAAACATGGCTCTTGAATGGACACACCTCGCGATCCCCTACCCGGGCAACCGGACCGTGATCGAAGCGCACGCCACCCACTGCCGACACGCTGCGCTCGGCTACGCCGCCGATCCCGCCCGCGACTGTGCCGACATCGAACACCGGCTTACCGCACTCGCGGCCGAAACGGCCAACCTTGCGCACCGCCTTACCGGCACCACACCGACCGTCACCGTCTATCAAGGCCGATGCCTGCTCGGCACCGACCGCCAATGCGTCACCGGCGACGGCATCCCGACCGACGCCCCAGCGCAGGCCGCCCCGGACACTGACGCTGCCGTTCGCGACCGCGCAATCGACGCAGTCATCACCGCACTCGGCGGCGACGAGACCCGCAACGGCCACACCGGCGACCTCGGCACGATCAAGGCGTATCGCGCGCTCGCGGCCGCCGCCGTCGACGCGCTCGGCACCCGCTTCACACTCACGCCCCGATCGGCCGACACCGCCGCACGCTAACCACCGGGCGGGCACCGCTCGGCGGTGTCCGCCCCGCCGTCAACCGCACTCACTGAAAGCGACCCAGTATGACCGCATCCGTCACCACGGCTCACGCCATCCTCGTCGGACACACCACGCGCCGTGCCATCGAACTTGACGCCGCACTGGTCTCGCTCTACCGCCAAGGCCACACCTGGGGCGAAACCTGCGTGAACGATGCCGCCGACCGCTTTCGCGACACCCGCATGAACCTCGCCGCGCTCGCCGGTCACGACCGGCTCCGCCGCGCCTGGCGTGAAGACATCAGAACCCTCGCGCTCCGCCATCACTGCGGCGTCCTCACCACCAGTGAGATCGCCGCGCTCGCGGTAAACATGCTCCACCCCGGGCCGCCTGGTCGCCTCGTCCGCAAGCGCGGCATGGTCGGGTTCCATATCGAACACGACTTCGACTATCTGATGACTCGCGCGCTCACCTCAGGCGCCATCGTCCACGCACTGAACGCCGCGCCGCGCTGACCACCACTGCTCCCCCGCCGGGCCCGGCTCCCGACGGGGGCCTCCAACGCACAGGACGCGCCATAACACACACCTGCCCCGATGCGACACTCGCACTCCGGCCGCGAACCTTCACGCCGACACCAACCACCGCGGCCGCACTACCCCGGGCGCCGACCCTCAGCAATCCCCCGGGCTCGCACATGCATCCACCGTCTCCCGACACCGACGCCCTCGCACCCGCGCTCCTGGCGCTCACCGACGACAGCTACACCATCGCCGACACCGCCGCTCAGTAAGGAAGGCACACCCGTGCACAACGGCCGCATCATGACGCTCATCGCGCACTGCCCCACCTGCGCTGACGACATCATCACCACCGCTACCGTCCGGTACGCGAATGACGGCACCGCCGCGGCACACGGCACGTGCGCGTGCGGTACCCGCGTCATGCGCCCCGTCCTCGGCGGACACCTGCCCCTCCGGCCTGTCTGCGCCTCCTGCGCACCTAGCCCCAGCCCCACCCGCGCCCACGCGCTCCCCGCCAAGGCAGGCGACACCTACCGGCTCGACCTGCCCACGGTCCCCGGCAACCCGACCTGGCCCGCTGACCTTTCCGCCGCCGTCCGCGACGTCGCCGCCCTCCTCGCCGACAACGCCGGCCACAACAACGCCAGCATGTACGCCCCGCTCGCGGCAACGATCGTCGAAGGGGTCTTCGGCCACGTGGCCGCAACCGCGTTCCACGCCGCCGAAGCATGGTTCATCGAACACCGCAAACAGCCGTTCATGGGATGGGGACACGACGCGTCCAAAATACTGCGGGACTGGGCCTGGGAGTATGAAGCGACACTGCCTGAACACGTCGACCGCTAACCGCCGCTACCGCGTACGGATGGGGCGGCGCTTGCGAACGCCGCCCCATGACCGCCCGGCCCTGCACCGTCCCGCTGTCCTTACCGCAATGGAGACCACCCGGCATGTCCACCACCGCATTCCGTGTCACCTTCCGCATCGACCGCGCCCTGTGGCAGGCCTACAGGGACGCTGCCGCCAGTGCCGAACGCGACCCGACCGGGGTCCTCGTCGCCGTCCTCACCGCATGGGCGGAGGCCGCCCCGCTCCCCCACCGGCCGACACCCCCACCAATCGCCATCGCATGGGGCCGCGGCCGCAACGTCACGGTCACCGTCGACCCCGACTGGTGGAGCGCGTTCGCAGACGTGACCGAGGACGCCGGGTACACACGCGCTGCCGTGATCGACCGGGCGTGCCGGTGGTGGCTCGGCATTGACACGCTGCCGCACTCCCCCGCACCGACTAGCGGTTGACGCTGTTGCAGACCCCGGTCAGACTGCACTATGGGCACACGCACTGAAGCAACCACCGACCAGCGTGAGACGGACTTCCACATGTTCGGGCCGGCGACGCTCATCAGAGAAGGGCGCCCCGTTGACTTGCCTACCGGCGGCCCGCGTGAACTGATGGCGCTCCTCCTGATCAATCCGGAGCGCACGGTTCCAGCATCATTGTTCGCGGCAGTGGTGGCCGCCCCTGGAGGGAATGGCACCCAGATCGCCGAAAACAGCTTTGCTGCACTCCGCACCGCTTTGAACGGCAGTGGCGTTGATATCACCCGGTACACGGTCAACCGCGACGGGCACCACCGACGCGAGGAAGGGTTTGCACTTGTCGGCGACGCGGACGTCGACCTCGACCGGTGCAAGTCGCTTCTCGACAGCGCGTTTCTCACGCTGCGCAGCAACAAGGCATCGCGAATCGTCGAGGCCGCCGCGTTTTCCATCGTCGGTGAACCGCTGATCGGACTGACCGGCCCCTACTTTGGGAACCTGCGCGTCCAACTCGAAGCAGCACAGGCACTCCTCATTGACCTTCTCGAGGACATGCGTGAATCTGGGGAAACCTCGCTGGCAAGGGTGTGGAGGAGGCACGCTCCCAAGCTCGAACCGAACGTGTTCGTCGACCACTGGTGTAGCGCCGTCGGCAACCCCGGCACTACGCTCATCACATCAGCGGTGTACGGCACGACCGATGCCAGTCGGAACGTCTGGGTGAGGCGAGATGATGACGTCGCTGAGACTTCGATCTATCTCGGCCGCGGCGACAACGCCGCAGCAGCGCAGCGGGCACTGGTGCGGCTGCTTGACGAGGCGGGCCTCGAAGGGTCCTGGCATGCACCACCCCGTCGCGGCTCCTGGTACCGCAAGCTCTGGGTTCGGACACGCAAGCAGACGTCGCACCTGAGCCTGGAGCAGATCACCGCTGAAATCGAACGCAAGGTCCGCATGGAGGTTTTCGACAAGGACCAAGCAGCCATTGACAACCAGGAAGCCACCGGCGCCGCCGCGCTCATCGCTGCACTCCAGGGCGAGGATCGCGCTTGCATCCGGGTCGGGACGTTGCTCGTCATCAAAGTAGACAGGCAGATCGTGGTGAACAACCTGACGCAGTATCAACTGGCATGGCTTGAACGGCACCAGGCACTGCTGCTGGATCCGGCAGGGCTGCTGCGCGGCCTTGAAGCGTTGCTGGCTTCCGAGCCGTTGGCGGAACTTCCACCGTCCAGTGCGCATTGACATGCGCGCGTGTCGAGAGCAGCGGTAGCCGACGCAGGCTGAACGTTCACGCTGTGCGTTGCAGCGGGGCATTCGTGGGGAGTCGGGCCCGGACGTTCACCGCGTGAACATTCGGGCCGAGCGGCACTCGATGCAACGACAGTGTTTCCCGCGGGACACCCGGCACCGGTTCACGAGGCGACGGTGAGGATGTATGACGCCGAGACGCTGAATCCGCCGGATTCGCCTTCGAACGCCACCGTGTGCTCCCCGGCCGGCAGCGGTTCGAGCGCCACCCAAAGTCCACACATGGTCACTTCGAAGGTGCCGCCGTCACCGAACATGGCGTTGCCGTCGACCACATCGATGATGGCCGTGGTTCCCGGGAACTCATGGGCTTGGACCGACGCCCCGCCGACACTCGCGGCGCCTGCCGCTGCGGACAGGAAACCGTCGCAGTCGTCCGGGCCGCCTGCCATGTTCATGAGCGGGAACACGATCGGGACGTCAGCGGGAATGTCGCAGGCACGGTCGGCATGGCCGCCGAACGTTCCCGCAAGGAACCAGACATCCTCGGGTTGGTTCGCAGCGCAGTTGGCGCCGGTGGCGTCCTCTACCGGGCCTTGCCCGTGCAGTTCGCTGCCTGCCCACGTCCACCAGGCTTCCTGGTCGATCAGTGCCGGGTCAGCGCCGGTGAGCGGGGCCGGTGAAGTCAAGTCAGAGGCTGCAACAGTGGTCGGCTCCTGCGCGGCAGCAGTCGGGCTTGGGGTCGATTCCCGTTCAGCCGTGCCGCAAGCGGACAGGAGAACTATTGCCGCAGCGGCAGTGAGGGAGATTCGCATGAGAGACACGGCGAGAACCTATCAGGCCCCGTCAGTGCAGTCCCAATTCTCCCTCCGGCGTGACAAGTGGCGTTCGCCGAGGGGCATCGTCGATGCGTAGGCGCTTGGCTGCCGGCCCGCCATTCAACGGGGTATCGATGCACCTCAGCGCTGCACTGGCGACGGCCTTACCGTGGCAGGCATCCTCCCTGAGCACCTTCTCGACCGTCGGCGTCGTCGCCCAGCTGATCAGGCGCGGGCGGTGACTCAGATCCGGATCCCGGTAAGGTTCGTTGTCGCGAACGTTCACCGCGTGAACGTTGCGGCGCTGCGGCGTTCGCCGACGCTGCCGGTCACGACATTGCCGACGGCATAGCAATGACAACACTGACGACCACGACAACCATCCAGCGGGGTGCCAGCCATGTGTCGGGCCGCATCCACGGGTACCAGTCACTTTGCTGACGGTCGGTGAGACTGGCTCGCAGCGGCAGCTCGAGGTGCGGTTTCGCTGCGGGGATCGTCGCAAGGTCATGATCGGGGCACGTGCGTGCGGCGGCACGCGTGCGGTGGCGGCAGACGCGTTGGATTTCCAGCGAGCCGATGAGCGGCTGGGGCAGTTTGGCGGCGAAGGAGTGCACTTCTCTCGGGGACAGCCAATGCGCCCACGGGTGCTCGTGACGGTCGAAGGTCAGTTGCCCAAGGTTTCGCTGCGGCGCCATCATGGCGTGACCGTAACTAAGGTCCGGGCCGTAGCGTGGGAGGCGCGGCGGTGCGCGTCAGGCAGTCGCAGTGCACTGCCGCGGTTGAGCGCGGCATGAAACCTTGCACGACCACTGTCAGACGGCGCGGTGTTCGCGAAAGACGGAGGTGTGCTTTGACGTGTTCGCGCGGCGTATACACGACGGGGCACCCGGGCACCGGATCTGTTGTTCACCGGGTGAACAACAGGGCGCGCCGCTTGACGTGGTCGTGTCAGCATGGGAGGGGCCGGTGGCACCAGTGGAGCAGTGTTCCTTGCACGAAAGGGGTGTCTCCTGTAGGAGACACCCACGGTAATGACGTGGGCACCATTGGCGCCCTGACCCTGGCGGCAGCCAACGGAGCACACGTCACCGCTCGCAATGCTCGTTACCGGTCCTCCATCAAGACCTGGTGGTGCTCCCCCGTACTTGGCCGGAGCGTCGACGAGCGTCCGTAACATGCCCCAACGCAGGAGGCGCGGTCCGCTGACGTGCTTACAACGCGACGCCGTCCAATTGCTCGGCGGTGATGTTCATCCATCCGGTCGCCATCGCTTCGGTGAACTCGGCCGTTTGCATCCCGAGCGCCGCAATGGACCAGTCGAGTTGTGTTTGCAGCAGGCGCATGCATTCAGCGGCGATGAACACGGCTGCGGTCGTGCCGTGCAGTGCGAAGGCAAGCGTGTCCGGTTGCGGCGGTGCCTCCTGCGTGGCGGTCACCCCGGTGATGCGGGTGGTGAGGTCGAGGGCGTGTCGTCGCGCGGTCGTGCCGGCGCCGGCGATGGTGATGGTGTGTGTCGCGGCGTCGCCGGCAGTGTCGCGGCAGTGTGCGGCGGCGATCGCAGCGAGTTTGCGTCGTGCCGCGTACATGCCGGGCCTTTCCTGGAGTGCGATCACGGCGTCCACTTGGTCCGCGAAGAGGTGGTACGTCGGGCCAGGGGCAGCATTCATGCCGTCATGATACGGGTGAGCGACCGTGTGAGCGGCGCAGAGCGGCAGTGCGCGACGGTGTCATGCCATGGCGCGGTGTCGTTGTTCACGGGGTGAACATGGCTGCCGGTGTCAACGCTCACCAGAAAAGATGTCATACCTTAGACATCTTTTGGAAGTCGTGATGGACGCCCAGAACCCACCTCATGTTGGCGCTCCCGCGCGCTTCGAGTCCCCCACCGTTGCAGCCGTGGGTGACTACTGGGCCGATGCCACCGGCGACGACGTTCCAACGGTCACTGCGATGCGGCACTGGGCCTACGTCGGCGAGATCGGCACCGGCATCGCCTACGTCGACGACGACCACGGTTGGCTCTGGGTCGCCTACCCCGCCGACAACGGCGACACCGATCGCGCGCTGCGTGCGCACTTTCCCGAAGCACCCGTCCACCGATTCGGTCGCGGCGGCCTCATACGGCTCCTTCGACGACCGCTCACCAACGATGACAACACCAACCTCGACGACTTCCAGCCATGGCCGCGTCCGGTGTTCCACAACGAAGTCCCCGACTGGTGCAACCCGGTCTACCTGTACCGGTTCGCCAACGCCGGTTGGATCAGCGCCGACACCGACGATGCCGCGCTGCATGTGCCGTGGACCGTCGCCACTGACGCCGACGCGGACGCGCTCCTCGCGCGCCCCCGTACATGGTGGGCCGACCACGGCTGGCTCGACCTTGACACGGCGCCCGGTGACTCCGAACCGCCTCCCGCACGGCACCTGACGGCACTGGTCGACCGGGGCGTCCGCGCCGACGTCGCCATCGCGGCCTTCGGTGCGGGCCTCACGGACGTGGACGCCATTGCGGCACTGGAAGCGCCAGCCGTGCCGGAGGCAGCGACGCGAGTCGTCGTTGAACAGGTCGGGTGGCTGTCACGGTTGCGCCGCGCCGGTCTCGCCGCCGTGTTCGCGGACGCCGCCAGTGCGACCGCCGTCTTGGCCGAGAATCCCTCCTGGTGGTTCCGTCCCCTCGTGATCGACACCGATCCGGCAGTGCAACTCATCCATGACAGCGATGACTGGTCAGCGTGGTCAGATGGCTTGTTCGGGCCGTTGTGGCAGCCGGCAGCAAGCGAGCGGCCGAAGGCGCTGCAAGGTGTCACCGCGCTCATGGACATGGTGTGCGCGAGCGAGAACCTGACCGAGCTTGACGCGGCGGGCTTGTGGACGCAATGGATTAACGCGTCGGGTTTCCGCAGTGTCATCATCGACACGGTCGTGCACTCGCGGTCGATCGCGGTCGCGCCGGACAAGGTTGCCGAGCGGACGCTGACGCTCCTCCGCCATGACGTCGGCGTTCTCTCTGGCGCACCGGTGTCGGCTTGGCAGTTGCGTTCGTCGTTCGCCGTCCGGTATGGGGTCCAGGGGCTCGGGGTGGACCGCGGCGGCCATACGGCGTTCTTTCCCACGGCAGCCTCGGCTCGCGCGGCGTGGCAGGAAGCGGCCGGTCTCGAGCAGCCGGTCATGTCGCTGGAGGAGTTGGCGTCCGTGATCGGGGTGCGGCACACGGCGCTGTACCGTGCGCTCAACCGGGCGACGCAACCGGACGTGATGTATCGCGGGCCGGTGCCGACACTGACTATGGAGGACGGCCGCCGGTGGTTTGAGCCGTGGCCGGTCATCACGTGGCATCGGGGCCGGCCGGGCCGGGGACCGGGCCGCGGCCACCGGTCCGTGTGCCGCGGCCGCTGAACCTACCCGTACATGGCTGTTGTTCACCGGGTGAACAACAGCAGGGCCGCCAAGGTTGCCGCTGCCTCGATAGTCGAGGTGTTGTTCACGGCGTGAACAACGGTGGGTCCAGTGGCGTCCGGTGGCGCCGCACGGCGTTCCTATCAGGAGCGGCTGCCGCCACGGCAACGCCAGAAGCGCCACGCCGTAGTATTGGTGCAGGTGGAAGCCGCTCTGTGCAGGCCCCGGTTGCATGAGCTTGGCGCGCATCGACACCGACCTCGGCCGGTAAAATAATGTTTTACTGCGAATGCTCGTGAATCCAAGGGCGCGTTTAGCATCGTCGATCAACGCTTGCACGTCACTGTCATCGGTGGTCAACGCGGGTAGAACCTGGCCGTCATCGGTGAAGTCGACACTGCTGAGCAAGTACCGCACATGCTGCCGCAAGTCCTCCATGGCGCCGAGGTCCGACCGATCCTCAGCGGCGACCTCGAACAGTGCCGCCAGTTCCGCGACACCCCCCGCTTCACTGAACCGAAGTGCGCGACGTCGCAACACCAATGCCCGCACTTGCGCGAACCAGGCCGCGCCGTCGTCGCGGGCCACCGGCCGGGCATCAGGTGACGCGGGCTGCGCTGGCAGCGTCGGTCGGGCCGCAGCGGACTCCGCATACTCGTTCGGACGTGCTTCGCTGCGGCGCAGGAACCGTTCCGCAACCTTGAGGCGGCCGTTGAACGCTTGCTTCGACAACCGGCCGAAGCAGTGGTACGCGAACGTCCCCAAGTCGATTTGGCCGACGCCGGTGCGTTTCTTCCGCCGTACCGCTTCGGCGAGCGCCAGACGTCGCTGGTGCGCGCGCCGCTCGTCGACGAACAGTCGCCATTCCAGCCATGCCGCGAGCACGCCCGCGTCGAACAGGTCCTCTTCAGCGAACCGGTCGACGTGTGCGATCACTAGTGAGCAGACGGCGGCGGCATCGTCAAGGTCGCGACTCAGGCGGGCTTCCAACGGGTCGTCAAGTGCGCGCCGCCGGTCGGCAATGGCGTCAAGGGCGGCCTGTGCCGCATCGCGGTCAACCGGATGCACACGCGTCGCCGGTCGCCCCGGGGTGCGTCCGCGGGCTTTCTCCACTCGGCCTCCTGGTTCCCGTTCGCTGCTATCGTCACTGAGACTGACGCTACAGGCACGGCGCCGTACCCGATGACGTACACCGCCGTCGTGACACCTGCACGGCATGGGGCCAGTGCGGCTCACTTCGTGACGCTTGCTTCGGCCGTGCCGTGAGGAGCGATGGGGCAGGAGAAATGCTCGATCTGGTAGTGCCCACGGGTATGCCGTCGTCACGGCGAACTTTGCACCGTGGGAGTGCCGTGATCGTTCACCGCGTGAACATGCCGTCCGTGCGATGGTCGCTGGAAGGCGGGGGACGTCAGCAGCCATGGTTGTTCACGCGATGAACAACCGGGCGCCATTCGCGCATGCCATCACCCGTCTCCAGGGTGCACCGTCTAGGCTCGGAGCAGCCACATGGAGGCAGTCCGCCAATGCTGCCGCCAACGGGAGCGTTCGCGGAGAGCTGCGCATACGCCGCTGGCGTGTTGTTCACGCGGTGAACAACCACAGGTGCGACCCGTGTACGCCGACGCGAAGCCGCGCGTTCACCCCGTGAACAACAGCGACACCCAGCAGCTTTCGAAATACCCGAAATATGGCCTCTTGTGTAACGCCGCCAACGGGAAAGAGCCCTACAACTCAAAAAATACGCGTGTCAGGGGTGTGCGTGCTTTCCGCCGATGGTTATGCTCGACCTCGTGACCACGTCCCAACCTGTGAAGGTGCATCAGCCATGACCGTCCCTCTCCGCCAGCAATGGATGATCCGACACGGCATCGCCCCCTCCGACCTCGCCGGGAAGATCTTCACCGTTGCCGCCTACAAGGGAGGCGTGGGCAAGACCTTCCTCGCCACCGAACTCGCGTACCTCCTCGGCGCGATCCTCATCGACTTCGAATGGGATGAAGGCTCCGCGTCCATCGCCTTGGGCTACCACCCTGAGGACCGGCAGCGGTCCATCATCATCGACGCGATCAACAACGAGCGCACCCCCCGTCCCATCTGGGCCGGTGACCATGAGCAACCCGGACGGCCCGCGCTCATCCCCGGACACTCCGACTTCGAAGACCGCCAGCCTTCCGCGGCCGCGACCGCGAAGCTCCTCAACGCGTGGGCCGCCGAACTCGGTACCAAGTACGGCCGCCCCATCGTCCTCGACACCCACCCCGGCGGGTCCCCCTCCACCTTGGGAGCGATCAGCGCCGCGAACCTCACGATCATCCCGACCGTGTTCAAAGAACGCGAAATGCAAGCGCTCGAAGGCATGCTGAAAGAAGTCGGCGACTACCCGCTCCTCATGGTCCCCAACATGACCTCGGCCTCCCCGCCCGACCGGTTCCTCACCTGGGCCGTCCGCCTCTCCGAGACCTACCAGGTCCCGATCGCTGACGACTTCATCCGCAACTACGCGTGGCTGCCCAGCCGCGCCCTGCGCATGGTCAACAGCTCGGTCGACCACGCCCCCGTGAAGAAAGCCGCCCCGCTCGTCGCATCGTTGAACACCATCGCCAAGGAGGTCGCCGTCCGGTGTCTGGCAACGCAGTAGAGAAACTGAAAGCGAAAAAGGAAGCGGCGAAGCGCGGTCGGGGAGCGCCACCGCCGGCACACCCGAAACCGCCCATGGACCTGGGCGTCAGTGACAGCGGCGGCGGCACGGTGCCGCCCGCGGACGTCCCTGACGGACCCGGCGAGTACGGGGCACTGCCGATCAAGAAAGTCGCCGCGAACCCGCGAAACCCACGGAAGGTCTTCCGCGGCCTGGACGGCCTGGCGAACTCGATCCGCACCGACGGGCAACTGCAACCGGTCACCGTCGTCACCCGCGCCGCGTATCTCGCGCTGTTCCCCGACGATGCGGCCGCCATCGCGAAAGCCGAATGGGTGGCGTGCATGGGGTCGCGTCGCATCAACGCCATCCAGCAAGCACCCGACCTCACCACCGTGAACGCGGTCGTGGACGACCGGTTGGCCGAGTCCGCGCTCAGGTTCCACAAAGCGGCCGTCGAGGAGAACCAGAACCGCGCGGACCTGACGCCCATGGAAGAAGGCCGGGCGTTCATCGAGATCGCCGACGTTATTGGCTACGGCGGGCAAACCAAAGTCGCCGAGATGTTCATCTTGTCCAAAGCGTACGTGTCGCAGCGGATCAAGTTGCTGAAACTCATCGACCCCATGCAGGCGATCCTGGACCGCTCGGACTACAAAGAGCTCGTGCCGCTGTCGACCGCGGTCACGCTCGCGCAGCTCGACGCTGCCGAGCAGGAAACGGTGGCGAAGCCGATCCTGGCGCTCCCCGCCGAGGAGCAGTACGCGGCATGGAAAATGTGGGCGGCGTCGTCGCGAGACGCGTCCACGGTCGCACCAGCGCCGGCAGCGCCTGAACCTGTTCACGACGTGAACAACATTGAGCCCGCTCGTTCAGCACCGGCCGCACCCGCAGCGCCCGAACCCACACCGGCAACGCCCAGCGCCGACGGCGCAACGCCACCCGAGGTGTCGGCCGCGCCCGTTCCTGCGGCCGCCGAGCCGCCAGCGGCACACGCACCAGCTGCTGGCCTGGCTGTTCCCTCGGCACCGCCGCGCCGTACCGCCGAGGACACCGCTGCGGCACCGGTCCCGAATGTGCCCGAGCAAACCACACCAGTGGCAGCGGCGCCCTCGGCGAAGGACGACACTGCCGTGCGCGCTGCCGTGTCGGTGCTGAAACGGTACGACGCGGAGACGATCGCGACCATGCTCATCGCCGAATGCGACCCTGATGACGTCTCACGGCTCGCTGAGGTCCTGTACGAACGCGTCAGCGCCGCTTAGACCCGACAACCACGGTCGCTTCGCGTCTGCAACGAGTGCGGCCCCGGGGGATGACTCCTCCGGGGCCGCACTCGTTCCTATGCGGGAGGTTGTTCACCGGGTGAACACTGCGGCCACAGGACCCGCCCGTCCCACACCTCGACGGCCCAACCGGGCCGGGCACGCCACTCGGTCAGGGTCTCCTGGAATCCCGGCGCGTCGAACACGCCGGAGCGCACACCGACGTATTCGCGTTTCGTCTCGTTCGGGTGTTCGGTCATGACCACTTCAATCCACACGTCCAGGTGCGGATCCAGGTTGAGGCCGGTGAGTGCGCATTGGTTGCAGCCTCGTGCGCACACGAGGTGGATCGTGGCGCGGCCTTCAGCGGTCCGGTGGTCGATCTTCTGCGTGAGCGCATCCATCATGTTCTGTGCGAACGGGTCCACGAGGTATTCCTTTGCAAGCGGTAGGCACCGGCAGGTGGCCGCATCGACAGTGCTGCCGAGCGCGTCGGGGAAGCGGCCGACCGCGAGGTGCAGCGGCTCGGTGGCACGCGACGACGGCGGACGAGGGCGTCAACGGATCGAATGAGCGGGGGAGGAGCGGCCGGGGCCCCGTTGCGGTCCCGGCCGCTGCGGCGCCGCTGGTGGCGTGCCGGTCCCGCAGCGGTCCATGCGGCAGGGATGGCCTTCGTCATGGTGCGACTCGCCGCCGCGACAGCCGCATCGATCGTGCGGCTTGCCTGGGGACACTGCAATATTGTCGTCCGCTATAGGTATGGACCAGCGAAACGGCCGCTTGTAGCGCAGCTGTTGCGCGGTCGTGGTGCCTGGTTGATCGCCGGGGGAGGGGGTCCGGCAATCTTTTCCGGACCTATCGGTGGCCTCGTCTTGTGGGCGCGTGACGCCGTTCCCATCAGCGGCTCTCGCGCTCACGCGAGCCGGACCGTGGTGCGGCGTTGTCGTGGCCGACTCGATCGACGGGACCGGGCATGCGAACGGCCCGCAGACCCCGCATCGAGTCTTCGGGCCGTTCCACGGACACGAACCGTGGCCGGGCCTGCCCCTCAACAGACCCGGCCACGCGAACGAACGGGCGCAAGCACCCGCGTCCCCAGGGAGCGGCAGGGCTCCCGTCGGCAGGGGCACCTACCGTATTCCCTGCTGCCTCGCACCACTCGGAGCACTACTCGTGATGCGGTTTCCCTTGGGACGGTGCAATATTGTCGTGTCTCAGCCCGCCGCACCACCTGTTTTCCCTGTTCAACAGGGTTGTAGTGCGATCGTTGTACCACGTCGCATCATCCGATCCGAGGCGTGAGCCGCGGTGAACACGTTCACCGCGTGAACAGCGTCCCGGGGTCAGTACCCCACGGGCGGCCCGGCAGGGTCGCTCCAGTGCAGTACCGGCCTGACCGGGACCGTGTACCCGGTGCGAACGTACAGGCGCCACTGGTCGACCGTGTCACTGTGGGATTCGCATGCCAGGTAGCCGAGGAACCGGCGCGCGTCGACGGCAGGCGTGCGGGCCAGCACGCGAACGACCGCTTGTACATCGTCCTCAAGGTCGTAGGCTTTATAAGGCTCATCGCCGGGAATACCGGTGATGGCGACGACGTGACGCGTGATGATCTCGCGGCCGTTCGGTGTGTGTTCGCGGTGTTCGTCGAGGCGGAGCGCGCACGGTCGGGCGATGAGGGAGTCCGGGGTTCCCGGGTCGTGCACGAATCCGGTGGCAGTGGTGACCGCCTAATGCGGCCGCGTGGCAGGTCTGCCGAACGCGGCCAGGATTTCAGGCCACGTGGCGGGCGGGTCGAGCCGGATGGCTTCGGTCACGTGTGTGGTGAAACCCACGAGTATGCCTTTCCTTGAGATCTTGCATGCGGGGGAGTAGCGGTGGCGCCGGTCGGTTCCAGCGAAGGACCCGACCGGTGTGGTGGTGCATCGCAGCGGGCGTCGACCGGTGGTGTGGCCTGCGGCCGGTCGCCAGCGCGGTCATGATCGCAGCGGGGTATCGATGAGTTCGGTTACACCGGGATTGGTGTGGGCACTGGCGTCAGGACCGCGCGGCCGCCTTGCACGGTCAGCTCGTCGCATCGGACCGGGCGGGGGGCGTCGGTGTGGTACTCGATGGTGATCGCGCCGGACCATACACGAGCGACGCCCGCCTGGGTCGTGTGACAGTCGGCCAGGAGCGCGTCAAGGGCCTCGGTGACGCCCTCGCCGGTGGCATCGGGTCCGGGCCAGCCGCACACGAACGCGATCGTGTTGTCGAGGACGTGCAAGGCGAGATTGCCGATGCGGATCACGTGTCCTTCTCCGGTGCGGTGGAACACGGTGGCGGGGACGGCGCTCCATGCGCCGCTATCGAGTTGCGGTTGGAAGTCAGTTCGCTCGAGCGGCGGTTCGATGTAAAGGGCGTCAAGGAATTGCACGTGTTCACAGGTCATGCCGTTGTTGTTCCGTTCAGGTGGATCGTGTACAAGGGTCAATGTTGTCGTGTTGGATGGGGCCGCTGCATGCGTTGAGAGACGCGACAGCGACCAGTGCGGAGTCAACGGCGAGGTTGTCTATCGGATGCGCGGGTGTGGCGGGCGGCGGGCCGGGTTCGTAGGTTTCCCTGAGTCGTCGTATTCCTCGTCGTACCACAGGTCGAGGTTGTCTTTGAGTGCTACGGCTGCGAAGACGCGGCAGTCGAGGTGTTCGCGTGTGAACGCGGCCGTGTCCTCGGGAAGGTCGCAGAAGGCGACGCCGACGCACTGGCCGAGCAGCAGCGCGGGCCGGGTGAGTTCCATGTTGACCGTGGCGGTGATGTCCAACAGCGCGAGCGCGGTGTCGTCGCCGTCGAGGTCTTCAAAGTCGTCCATGCAGGTGCGACTTTCGTAGGCGGGGCGGTCCCGTGTCGGGCCGTCCCGTTCGGTGTCAACGTCGGGTGTTGATGAGTGCGATGGTGAGGGCGAGCGCCATGTGGCGGTAGGCGTCGTTTTCGGCGCTGGTCGCGGGGCGCACTTCGCCGTAGACGTCACCGGCGACGGGGCCGTACACGACCATGGCGGCGGCGAGGTTGGCGAGCCGGACCGTGTGGAGGCCGCCAGCGCGCCAGGCCCGTGCGGCTCGGCGGATGTCGCCGCGCCACCAGTCGGGGTTCACGCCGATCTGGTCGGCAAGTGCGGCTTTGACCTGCCGGAAGTGGTCGTAGGCGGCGTTCGCTTGTGCCAGGTTGAACCGGAACGTGCAGCACGGGCAGCCGTCGTTGCCGTACCGGTCGTAGGTTTCCTGCGGCGTGAGTTCGCCGAAGGGGATGAGTGGGGCGTCAGCGGCGATCAGGTCGCGGAGTGTCCGGGCGATGGTCACCGGGTCGTGCATGTGGGTTCCTTTCACGGCGTGGCGTCAGGCCTGCGGTCGGGGAGGTCGCGCAGCGGGAGTCGGTCGGCCGCGCGGCGTGTCGGATGGCCTTCAGGGGGCCCGGGGCGATGCGGCCGCGAAACGCGGCCGTTCGGCGTCGATGCTCCGGGGTCTCATTCACTCTGTTGCGTTGTCTAACAACGCATCTCGCTTGCTTGCGATATACCAATCCTGTCGTGCCACACCCACAAACGCAAGCGATCGGGGGCGTTGTAGTCCACTTGTTGCCATCGAATTCGGACAGTGTTCTCGCAGGTGAAGGCATACATCATGCCAGGGGCGAGGACATGCGTCCCCGCCCCGCATTGCTCGCTAGGCGGTAGTTGCGTCCTGCTGCTCAGCATCCACTGTGGGCGTCACTTCCGTAGCCGTGTCATCGCGCGCATGGTCTGCCGCTGCCGCCTCGCGGGCCGTGCGCCGCCGTTGGACGATGCCTGCGCCGACCGCCGTGGCGGCGGCCGCGCCGAGGACCCCGGCCACGATCCACCAGTTGACCCCGCCCGGTGCCGAGGCGTGTACTAGCGCCACCGGTTCAGCGGTGGACGCAGGCGCGCTCGGCAAGGTCCAGGTCACAGGATCGCTCTCGGTCACGGTGGGTGTCTCGGACGGCAGCGGTGTACCGGCAGCGGGAAGCGCACTACCTGAGCCCTGGTCGGCAGTCGGGGCAGCGGGGTCGGGGAGGTAGACCGTTGCAGTCTCGGTCGCCGTGACCGCAGGCTCGGTAGGGGCCTCGGTCGGTACCGGTGAGGGCAGCGGCGTCGGCTCCAGCGGCCCGGACGGCTCGTCGGGCGTCGGCAGGTCGTCGGCCGGGTCGGGCCGGTTCCCGGTGACGGTGACCGGGAGCGTCGCGGTTCCGGTGGCGTCGGTCGCGGTGAGCGTGCCGGTGATGGTCTCGGACTCGTACAAGTGCGCGTCCGGTGCGGGCGTGATCTGGACTGGAATGGTGATGTCCTGTTTGGAGTCGGCGTAGGTGCACACGAGGGTGTTCGCGGCAGGGGCAGTGCACTCGGGCGCGTCGGTGGCGGCGGTCGCGTAGTCCTCCATGCCGGTGAGGTGCACCGTGATGGTGACTGTGGATTTGAGGGGGGCCGGTGCGGTCACGGTGGCGGTGGCGGCTGTGCCCGCGATGGTCAGGTCGGCATTGCCGGTGATGTCGGCGGCGTGCGCTGCCCGTGGGCAGAGGGCGAGTACGGCGGCGGTAATGGCGACTGCGGCGGATGGTTTTGGCACTGGAATGCTCCGTTCAATGCTTGTCCGTGTACCGCAATCGTAACCAATATGAAGACAATTGTCTTCACTTTATGCAAGCCGTAGTCAACTTGTTGTGCATTTCCCCAACGCGATCGCACCGTCAATGCCTATCGCCCCATCACGCACGTCTTTGCAGGTAGGAACGGTCAGACCTTGACAGGACCATGCAATGGCGCCGCACACGGACACCGCGATAACGACTCGACTACAACTCGTTGATGCGCCGTACAGAAGCTTGCATTTGTGGGTGTACAACGACAGTATTGACCTATCGCGGCAACGCGGGAAATGTTGTTATCAAACGCCATAGGGCAACGACGCCATGCACAGCGCCATAGCGGCAGATCGCACCGCCAGGCCCGCAATGCCAGCACACCGCTCACCGGAAAGGAGCCCCCATATGCGACACCGCCGCGCTCGCCGGCCCCAGGCGCTCCGGGGGTACCACTGGGCGCACAGCACCTGGCGGTACGGCACCATGCCGACCCCCGACTTGAGCGACCTCACCGGTTTCCCGCGCGCCTGGGTCACCGACTACCTCGATCAGTACCACTCGAACGGACTGTGCCCTGACTGCCGCACCTTCGACAACGACGCGGCCGCCGACCGCATCGTCCACGGCGCCATGACCGCGTGCTTGGACGAAGCCACCCATGCGGCGTGCACGGACCCGGACGTGACCGCACGACCCCGCCAATACCAGGCCGCACTCGTCATGCGCCTGATCGTCGCGTGCGAAGCCGACATCATCGCGCAGGAAGCCGCGCCCGAACCCTGGGAGCGGGTGATCGCCGCGCACGCCAGCGCATGCCCCGCCCTCGCCGCCGATGACGCCGACGACGCATGGGCCTGGCGCCACGCAGGCCGCTAACGCCGAGCTCGGCACACCGTTCCCGTCACCACTGGAGCAAGCGCACCCACATGACCGACACGATCACACCCGAATGCATCGACGCCGACACGGCCTCCGAGCCGTGCACCGGCCCGGCCTACGACCGCCCGGCCCTGTCCGGTTCCGGGTTCACCTATGCCCGCTGCGACCGCCACTACGACGCCTACGCCGCACGCCTCGCACCCATCCTGGCCGACTCGCCCGATACGGACACGCCGCCGTGGTGGTGGGACACCAGCTCCGACGAGACCTGGAACGATCCCTACGACTGCTGAACCCCAGCGGGGCCGCACGGCACCGGTGCCCGTGCGGCCCCGCCATCACGCCAGGCACCTCACCACATGCACCACCCGTACAACGCCGTCCACAGCCGCGTCCGCGCCGGCATGATCAGCGACCCGTTCACGCCCTGCTGTATCCCGCCGACCGGTCCATGATCTGCGGCCGATACGCATAGACCGTCACCGACCCGGGCACGATCGGCTCTGTCGCCGCCCATCTCAGGCCCCGCGCTGCAGGCCATGGCCGCCCCCGGCTCCTGGGTGTATGTCCTCGCGCCAACCCGCGTCGACATCATCGCGGCCGACCGCGACACCACCACCGGAGCCACTCGCACGGCTCCGGCCACCTGGTGCACCATGGCCCACGCCAACGCGGCCGCTACGCTCACCGCCGCGAACCACGACCGGCACCTGCTCCTGTCGTGACCGCCGGCCCACCCTGACGACACCTACCGCGGCCACCGCATCATCCTCATCGGGTTCGGGTCCACCGGGGTGTGCGATGACGACCGGTTCCATGACATGCTCGCCACAGACTGGACTGCCGTGGACGCGCACGAACCGGTCCACTGGGTTCGGCATCGGCAACACCGTAGCCGTCGACGACCGTGTCCCGCCACAATGAACCCGCACCCTGCATCCAAGACCTCCAGGAACCCGCGCCATGAACACCACCACGGTCCGCACCGAACGCGTCAACGTCCGCCTTGACACCCACGTGTCCGCCGTACTCACCAGCGAAGCCGCATGGCGGCGCTGCACACGCTCCGACCTGGCAGCCGCACTCATCGCATGGCACCTCGACACCGGGCCCGCACCCGCGCTCGCCGACCCGCCGCGGCCGCGCCCGACCGGACCCGCACCAACGCTCCACACGAGCTTCACACTCCCCGCAGGCCTCTGGAACACCTTCCGGGACACCTGTTGCGCAGGCGGCCGGACCGCGCCCGCGACCCTGACGCGGCTGCTGCGGTGGATGCTCGGCGACGAAACCCCGCCACCGCGGCATTAACCCCCTGACGCAGTGGGGGAGTGGAGTCCCGGTCCGCTACACGGACAAGGTGTGAACGGAGAGCGGCATCTGACCGCCAACGCGCAGACCGGGACGCCGACCACCATAACGCAACCGCGAACCCCCGCATCCGCACCGGCGTAGGCACACCCGCCCGCCGTCAACGTCGTTGCCACGCACACCGACACGACGATACGATCACCCACGCCCACCCTCATGCGCGCCACCGCGGACACGACCAGTGGACACCATCACGCGCCCCTCACCAGCACCACCACGCTCGCGCCACCGATCACGATGGAAACCACTCCGCGGCAGCACCCTCACCAGCACCAACACCCCGGCATGACGTCCACTGGACACCATCACCGCCACCACCAGCACGTGCCACCGAACCCGCCTCCGGCACGCGCACACCCCCCTATGGGATCCTGAACCCATGGCAGCGCCCGCCACCGACACCACCACCTCCAGTCCCGAACCGGTCACGATGATCGCCGCCGTCGTCCTCAACGACCTCCCCGCCCACCTCACCCGCACCTGGGAATACCGCATCCCCGCCGCACTCACCGCCGACGTCCGCATCGGCTGCCGCATCAAAGCCCACCTCGCCCGACGCTCCCGCACCGGCTACGTCACCGCCCTCCGGCCCGCCACACCCAACGACACTGCCCTCAAAACCCTCACCGGACTCATCTCGGCGCAACCGGTCCTCACCGCCGAAACCCTCCACCTCACCAAAGCCATCGCCGACCGGTACGCCGGCACCCACGCCGACGTCCTGCGCCTGGCCGTCCCCGAACGCCGCGCCAGCGCCGAACACCAACCCGCAACAACACCGCTACCCATCACCGCGCCGCCCCTCGACGCCTGGGCCCCCTACACGCACGGCACCGCCTACCTCCGCGCCCTCCACACCGGCAAACAGGCCCGCGCCGTATGGAACACCCGGCCCGGCGAGGACTGGGCCACCCGCCTCGCCGAAGCCGCCGCCGCTACTGCCGCCGGCGGCCGCAGCGCCGTCCTCATCGTCCCTGACCAAATCCACCTCGAGCTCCTCGACACCGCCCTCACGACACTGCTCGGCCCCGGTCGCCACGTCACCCTCACTGCCAACATGGGCGCCACCCCCCGCTACCGCGCCTACCTCCAGGCCCTCCGCGGCGACGTCCGCATCGTCGCCGGCACCCGCAGCGCCGCCTACACTCCCGTCACCAACCTCGGCCTCGTCGCCATCTGGGACGACGGCCACCCCGCCCACGTCGAACAGCGCGCCCCCTACCCGCACGCCCGCGACGTCATCCTCACCCGCGCCCACCACACCGGCGCCGCCGTCCTCATCGCCGGCAACGCCCGCACCCCCCAGGCGCAACTCCTCGTCGACACCGACTGGGCCGCCTCCCTCACCCCCACCAAACAAGGACGGCACGAACTGCGGGTCCTGGCGACCGGCACCGAAACCCACCTCGCCAGCGACGGCACGAACGCCCGCATCCCCACGTTCGCATGGAAAGCCGCCAAAGCCGCCCTCGCAAACGACCACAACGTCCTCGTCCAAGTACCCCGCGCCGGCTACCTGCCCGCACTCGCCTGCCAGCAATGCCGCACCCGCGCCACCTGCCCCCAATGCGGCGCCACCCTCGCCCGCACCGGACCGCACTCGCCACCCACCTGTACCCGATGCCAGCACACCGTCGACGACAGCCGATGCGGCACCTGCGGCTCCCGGCACATCACCGCCCGCGCCATCGGCACCGAACGCACCGCATGGGAACTCACCCAAAGCTTCCCCAGCACCACCGTCACCGAGTCCACCGGCGCCCACCGCTTGCACACAGCCCCTGCCGGGCCCGCCATCGTCGTCGCCACCCCCGGCGCTGAACCGCCCACCGCCGGCGGCTACGGCGCAGTCCTCCTCCTGGACACCTGGACCCTCCTCACCCGGCCCGAGTGGAACGCCAGCGAAGAGGCCGTCCGCTACTGGATGAACGCTGCCGCGCTCGCCGCCCCGGACGGCACCGTAGCCGTCGTCGCCGACCACGCCCTCCCGCAAGTCCAAGCGCTCCTGCGATGGGACGCGACCTGGTTCGCCGCACGGGAACTGACCGACCGTGCCGCACTCGGATTCCCTCCGCTGAAGCGGTTCGCGGCGATCACCGGCCCGGCCGGTGCACCCGAGCAGGCCGCCACCGCCCTACCGTCGAGCCTGAACGCCGAGCACTTCGGCCCCTTCCCTGTCGACGACGACACCGAACAGATCCTGGTGCGCGTCGACCGCCAGCACGCTGCCAAGCTGGCACGGGAACTGTCGGCACTGCGGATCCAACGCCAGCTCGACCCCGGCCACCTCCAAGTCCGGATCGACCCGCTGACCATCGCCTAGACCTCCTGGCCTTGCAACAGCGTGCCATGGGCCGCTGAACGCCCCGCTCACGATCGCCATCGGCAACATCGAAGAGGGACAGGGGCCACGGCAGTTTCGTATGCGAGGAGGCTCGCTAGGGCCCGCAAACACCAATGCCGCCAGCGGCAGTGACGCTCGGTCTTCGCGTCAGTCGCGCCCGGGCCTGGCCGCTGTGGCAGCACTGGGCCATTCCGCGGCCCGGCCGCTTCGCCTCCGTTGCCGACATGCCCCTTGACCTGCAAACTTCCTGCTCAAGCCGGGCTGCACCATCGCTTCGCGCGCGGTCGGTGGCCCGGGACGGTGGCCCGGGAGGTCACCCCTACCACCGAACAGGTCAGGAAACACAGGTGCAGCACTCCACACCGATACCCGCCTACCTGAGGACGGACACCGACCGAAACCTACACAGGTTCACATTGCCGTGGTTCCGTGCAGCGATTCACTGCCGAAGATCAGATGCAACGGTTCAAAGGCGAAGGTTCCCTGCATGCGTTCCGATCGGGCAGGTTCAACTGCAGAGGTTAGATGTAGAGGTTCTAGCGGAAGAATCTTCCGGACCCGCCCGGAAACCTTTACCGGACCTGCCCGGAAAACACTTCCGGACCCCACCGGAAGCCGCTTCCGCACCCTCCGGAAAAACCTGCCGGACCCCGCCGGAAAAATTTGCCGGACAGGTCCGGAAGTATTTACCGGACCCTCCGGAAACCACTTCCGGACGGGTCCGGAAAATTTTGCCGAAGGGTCCGGAAGTGGTTTCCGGACCCTCCGGCAGTATTTTCCGGACCTCTACCTCCGGAAAAATCTTCCGCACCCCCACCGGAAAACTCTTCCGGACCCCTAACCAGCGCAAACGTCAGGGCCCGGGTCAACAGACCCGGGCCCTGACGTGCCGATGCCGTAACTTCTTGCTGTGCTGGTTCCTCGGCGCCTCAGTCGACAGCTCCGTCTCCTTCGGCAGGTCCCGAATACTCAACTCCATCGCAAACGCACGCTCACGCACCTCAACCACCCGCCGCAGGAGCGCCGGCCGGTCCTCCAACACGTCATCAAGCCACCCGTCGACGTTGAGCACATACACGCACCCTGAGGGCTCCTTGCCCCGCCACAGGTACAGCACGCCGACCACGTGCTTGTCCTCAAGATCGCGAAGCGCCGTCCGCACCGACCGGCTCGTCGAGCACACATCCGCCGCCAACCGCTCCTGTCCCGGCCAGCACACCAGCGTCTCGTCAAGGCGCAGCGCCAACGCCATCGCCACGGCGACCGCTGTCGTGGCCCGCGGCCAGTCGACGGCGTCCCGAGCCCACTCGACCGCGCCCAAGCGGGAGGGCACCCGCTCACCGCTGCCGTAGGTGAGGGACTTCTTCTCACCGTCATAGGTGCGACTCGGACGCGAGGGCCGCGACCCGGTCCCCTTCTTGGCTTTACTGGAGCGAGCTGGCGCGGACTTCTTAGCCGCAGGCGCTACCGCGGCCTTGGAGGCGGCATCGGCCGCGCGGGCGCTTGCCGTGGGTGGGAACAGCTCCTCACGGAAGAACGCGGTGTCCAGCAGCGTGTCGCCACTGGTTTCGGTCGTGTCGGTCATGGCTTTCTCCACATCGGTTGACGCGGAAGTTGCCGACCCTGTAGCATGGCGACTCGAACGTAACGGAGTTCGCGGATGCTCGGTCCGCAACTTCACTCCGAGGGCCGGTGTTGACGCACCGGCCCTCAGTGCTTTCTTGGGCAGTTGCAGTCCACGCGCCCGCGAGACGGCCGCAGTCGGCCTCTCCATGCGCAGCGTGAACTGGGAACAGACGCCAGGAACAAACCATGTTCGACCCGGCGGGGCTTTGAGCAGCGCAGACGCTGCACATGCCCTGGTCAGCGCTGCACCACATCGGGGAGCGATAACTTTGACCAGGGAAAACAACCTCAGGACCGCATATCGTGGCTGATCGTGAGGTACGCGACAGGGAGTGAACTGTCAGGTTGGATCGACGCGGCAGGGCAGCGTCATGTACTCTGGCAGACACAAGACCTCCCTTCGCGGGGGTTGAACAACCTTCTTGCGAAGGATCTCGAAGAATCGAGCGAGGAACGGCCGCCAAACCAGCCTCGCTCTTTTCTTTTGCTCTCGGTTAGGTGATCATACACAGTACCCTGCCAGTCAAGGTCCCTGTGTCCGATTCTGAAGGCCGTACGCATCTGCCCGTTCCTGCAAGGAATCCCAGCGTGCAGCCGGGGAACACCCGCCGTTGACGGCGCTGCACCGGCCGGGGCGAGGCCCCGGCCCGGCCGTGCACGAAGGCCCGAGTTCGACTGCCGCATCGAAAACCTGGGGATGGAAGTGCTCACGTGGGCAGCGTCGTGTACGCTGACAGACAACAGGGACCTCCTTCCGAGGTTCGTGTTCCAATCCCGCAGGTCGACGTTCGCCAAAACAGGACGACCTAGCGGGATTAACTTTTGTCTTCCTCTGGTCAGCTGATCTTACACAGCTATGATCCTTTTCCACGGGCCGAGTCCGGATTCCACGGCAGAACCTTCCGGACCCGGCCAGTTCGTGCTACCGCAACCGGTTTCGCGTCAGAGCGCTCCGCGGCATCACCTTCCGAACAGGGCTGGCACGGCGACACCGCTGCGACCGTGACCTGTGCTGCTGCCGCACTACTGTCGCGTCACGAGCTGCCTGCCACGCTTCCATACGCATGACGGGTAGCCCCGCATGCGTTCGCTGCCGCAGCCAGGTCACGTCCGCGTACTTGTCCACAGTGTCCACAGCACCCGCAACGTCACCTACGCGAACGTGAACCCGACCCGGTGCGCCGGGTAGAACGACTCGGTCACCGCCAGGACCTGCCCCGACGTCGCGTCCTTGACCGTCCACACCTCACGCCACAAGGCCTCGCCCCGGTCGACGTCCAGCTTCGTCGACACGTCGCTCCTGCCGCGGTCGCCCGCTTCGGCGTGCGTGAGGCTCGCCGACATGTCCAGGTCGAACCCGGCATCCTCCAGGCGCGAGAGGAACCCGCCAGCGCCAGTGTCCTGCTCGGCGATCTGCGGCGCGGCCGCGATGACTTCCGGAGGAAACACGCTCGTCGACACCTGGAACGGCACGCCGTCACTAGCGGCCACGCGCCGGCGGACCACCCCGGGGTTCGTCAACCAGTTCACGGCCCCGAACACGGCAGCGGCGTCACCGCCGAGCGTGCCGCCGGGCATCGCTGTCGTCGACAGGTCCGTGGTGACCGCGACATCGGGCGCGTCAGCGTAGACGCCCCGCTGGTCGGCACGTTCGGTACGACCGGACATGGTCCGGTTGATGAAGATCGTCACAAGGTCTTCCTTCCTAGTTCGGCAGCAGTCGCATTCTCGCGGCCAAGTCAAGCGTCTCGCGTCCGGGGACCCGGGCGCGCAGCGCATGGCGAATGATTTCACGACCCATGCGGTGCGCTCGGGCCTGCTCGGGCGCGACCTGCTCAGCGGACCGGATCTCACTGATCGCGCCCGCAAGGTCACCGGTTGCGAACCTTGCTCGGGCGAGTTCCAGCCGGTGGCGCACATGCCGTTCCACCGGCATCGCGGTCACGTCCAAGCGCTCACCGAGCACCAGGGCCCGCTGCGGGTTGTCAAGTTCAGCTTCGACCGCGATCGTGTGCATGGCCGTGTTCGTCGGCCCGAACGCCGAGTACCCGAAGTTCGCATCAACGCCGAGCCGGACCGCCAAACGCCCGGCCTCACCGATGAAGTCCTCAGCTGAGCGTCGGTCACCGGCTTTCGCGGCCGCGAGCCCGCCGACGAGCCACAGCATGCCGCTCATCGACAACGCATGCCCGTCCGCGTCACTGCGCTCCAGCACCGGCGCGAGCGTCGTCGCGGCCTGTTCACACAATGACGCCGCCCCTTCGAAATCACCCGTGGCCACGAGCGTGTGCCCCGCAGACCGGTAGAGCGCCCCCAAAAGCGCCGAATCGTCGACGTCGCGAGCGAGATCCAAACCCCGGCATGCGGCCGACCACGCGAGATCCCCTTCGCCGAACTTCGTGAGGAACACGGCCGCCAACTGATGGGTGAGCGCCGCGAGCCGTTTCGCGTCGCGCCGCTCGGGCCCCGAGGTCGCGCGCACCGCACTGCCGGTTTCACGCAGCAGCGCCGGCAACCGGTCATGCACCCGCGCGTACCGCGATTCTTGATAGTCGGCCCATACGGCGTCGACCACGGTCGCGAGCCGCGACAGGTCAGGAGCGGGTTCAGGAGTCAGACCGGGAATGAGGCCCCGCCAGTCAGTGAGTGCCGCTCGCAGTGCCGGGATCGTGTCCTGGCGTTTACCAGACACGACCCACTCCGCCGGAAACGGCTCTCCCAGCAGATAGGCGAGCGACACGTCAAGCGCCCGTGCGAACGCACGAATGGTGTTGATGTCGTTCAAGGGCCGCTCACCGGTTTCGATGCGACGCAGCCAGCGCGTGTCACCTTTACCCACCAGCGCACACAGGGCCTCCTGCGTCATGCCGCGGCGCTGGCGCACGTGCCGGAGGCGTTCGCCGATCGTGAGCGTGCCGTCTCGAACGTCCATGGTGACGAGTCTGCCAAACCGTGATGGCACAAGCCGGGCCAAATTGGCCCGGTAGCGGACCGTGACCGGTCGTATGGTGTGACCAGTGTCCGTACCGCAGCGGACGCGATCGATGTCGAACAACAGCACAGTGTGCATCGCAAGCCCACGTCGCCAGGCCCGTCACATGTTCACGCGGTGAACAATGAGGCCGCTATCTCGGCGACGGGACCGCCGCGTTCATCACCATGTATCACCCGCGCGGGCACATGCCACGCCCGCGCCCTCGGGTCCTCGCCCAGACTGAGCGCACCGCCGACGTCAGCGACCGCAACCGGCACGCACCCCTGGCAGTCCTCCCGCGCTCCTGGTGACGCTTGCGCCTGCGATGCACCTGCTTGCACGTACGACCATGAGCAGACCACCGTTCGTGCACGGCGCTGGCCCTGCCAAAGCCGCCACGAGGACCGAACACTGACCTTTAACAGCGTGACGTGGCAGGACACCGCCGTTACCGAACAGCGAGGAGCACCGCATGGACACCACCTGCCGCCAACACTGCGCCGCCACTGCCAGCGCGACCCCACGCCGTGGCGGGACCGCATGAACGTCACCGCCCGCCTCACCGGGCGCCGCCGCTCCCGTGTCCTCCGACGTGAAAACCAGCGCCTGGCCGACCAGAACACGGTCTTGCGTGAACGCATCGCCGCGCTCGAATACGAGCGCACCCGCGACCAGTTGTGCCCCGCCATCCGCAACCGGCGTGGCTTCGACCTTGCCGCCGCCGACCTTGCCGCCCGTACGCAAGACAACGACACCACCGACTACTGGGTGGGCATCGTCGACCTCGACGACTTCAAAGACGTGAACGACCGCTTCGGGCACGCCGTCGGCGACTGCGTTATCCAAGCCACCAGTGGCACGCTGCTCAACCTGTTTGCGCACTCAAGCGACCGCACCATCGTCGCGCGCCTCGGCGGCGACGAGTTCGGCTTCCTCACCAACGGCACCGGACTTGACGCGCTCAACATCGCGCACTACGCCCACATGCTCACGGTGACCGCCGAGCCCGCGACCTGCAACGGCCTCCTGGACCAGCCGGTCACCGTCACCATGTCCATCGGTGTTGCCGCATTCCACCCATGGGCGCCGTGGAGCATGCTCAAACACGCCGCTGACTGCGCCATGTACGAAGCCAAACAAATGCATGGCACCGGCAGTCTCGTCATACACACCGCACTTGACGGTGTCGCGGTCGACGCCCGGCCGACCAGCCGGATTCGCGACCAGCGGCATGCGCACCCCGTTCCGTTGCACGCGTGACGCTCCGATACGTCGAGCGGGGGTCGCTACGATGCGGTGCATGGGTGCATGGGGCGTCAAGGCGCTGGAGAGTGACGAAGGCCTTGACGTACTGGCCTTGGTCGAGGAGCTAGCCGCCGGCAGGGACCGGGTCACGGCTGACGAACTGGTGGACGCGGCCCGCGCGGCGGGTCTGCTCGGTGACGACCCGACTGTTGACGAGTACTTGTATGACGTGACCGCGTTGGCGCTCGCCGAGATCCTCACCGGGGACACTGAGCAGCTTGCCGACCCGACCTTCGGTGGGACCGCGTTCGTGGCGACGCCTCACGGCACCGCTGCACTGATCGCGTGGGTAACGCAGCTGCGCGGCGGCGATGCTGACCGCGAGTTCTGTGAGCTGCGCATGCATGACCAACGACAGCTCGGCCACGTCATCGCGGTATTCGACGCGTTGGGGCGCTTGCGGCACGCCCGCTAACTCTGTGGCGGCAACGTGGATGCCGTGGCGGCACCTGGGGGCGTTCGCGCCAGCTCGGTCCGTTGCTCATCCACGTTCCAGAGCCCACCGGGTCGCGTGAACGCCTCGCGAGCGCGGATGCGGATTCAGGACAACGAGGCGACTACCGTGTCCTTGCCGTACATAAACCAACGCAATGTTGTTATATCGTCAACGATGTATGCACATCGTCATGGCCCACCGCGTTGACGCCTCCGATAATGACGATCCGGGCTCCGCCCGGAGCAGCCACACACCCAACCCTGCGCCAGTCCGCATCTGTCTCAACGCTTTATGTGACCCTCGAATGAGGCCGCCCGCCGCTTCGCCAGGTTGTGTTGCGAAGCGGCAGGCAGTTCCCGTTCTGAGCACCGGTCCCCTCGACTTGGAACGAGATCGGATCGGTCATACGGTCCGAGCTACCACCACCCGGTCTGGTGATCGGGGTGGCACGGCCGCTCCTCGTGATAGTCGAGCCTGGCGCAGGCCTTAAACGCCCGGTCGCTCGACGACGACGCATAGAACAACCGGGAGACACCGTCCCACGCGCCGTCCGCGCCGCAGGAGACGTCGACGATGCGGTCGCCGTTCAAGTCGACCTTCATGACCACGCCCGAGACCACGTCCGCGTTCAGGACGCGCGCCCACCCCACGAGCTGCCCGTTCCGATAGCCGGCACGGAGTTGGATGGTGCCTCTGGAGGTGGTGAGGCTGCGGACGGTGTGCTTCCCGGTGATGAGCGAGTTCCCTTCGGCTCCGCCGCTCACGCCGAAACAGGTTTGCTGCACAGCGACGTCACCGGCCGCGGTCGTCGGTACGGCGGCTGCAGCCGCCGCCGGGATGGACAGGATGAGCGCGGCCGCTACGGCGAGCGCTGGAAAGATCCGTTTCATGGCGGTGTCCTCTCGTGAAGGTGCAAGGCTGCCGCTGACCGTGACAGGTCGGTGCTCGCTCAGGGAGGTCAACACGACCCCGAGTCAAGCGGCGGCATTGCCGGACCAAGGTGTGCCCTGACCGTCCGGTACGTCGCGCCTGTGACCAGATGACAGACCCGCATATGTTGGATGACTTCGTTGCATTATGGAGCGAATGGCGTATCACGGTCATCCGTTGAGCGGCGTAGTTGTTCCTACGTCAGATCGCGTAGTGTGCCCGTCGCGGTGAGTAAATCATGCTGAACCGCGTTGCGCGACATGGCTATGGGCTGTCTGCTTGCTGAACGTTGACACTCCATGAGGGGACGTGATCTTCGGGCTCTCGGACCTGTGCGCCGGGGTGATGACCCCGATGCCCGGGAGATTGCCCCGCTGCGCAGCAGGCGAACGTGGTCCGGTACCTGCTGTCCGCCTTACGCGAACGTGAAGTCCACCAGAGTAGTACTGTCCGGGTATCTCTCTAAGTGATGATGCTGTTACGTTCTGCTATCTGGCGTCTCGGCGTCTGGATTGCGAGCGAAGTTGCAAGAGAACGCAAGCCGCAACTGATGATGCGTATGAAATCATCGACAGCATGCCCTCAGTTTCCCTCCTTCGCTTCTCTCGCCCGTCATGGAGATATCGGGATGCGATTCGCTCCTACCGCCTGGAGATCGACGGAGTCGAGCGCGGTTTCATCAAGGCTGGCGGAGAGTTTTTCCTCCAGGTTCCTTCCGGGGCCCACACGGTTCAAGCTCGGCTTGATTGGAGCGGCAGCCGTTCACTGACCATCAACGCTGAACCCGACCAAACCATACATATTCGCGTCGAACCGAACGGCTGCGTCCTGCGTGCTTTCTACCAGGTGTTCACCAGGCAATCCTGGATTCGAATCTCGCAGATCGATACCCCTCTTGCTGTGTAGTACCGTTCGGGTTTCGCGTTGAGTCATGCGGCGAGCACAAGTCGAAGCCGGGCTTGGTGGTGGTGCCAGCGGGCGTGGGCCTGGTATCGCCGTCGCCAGATCGACCATTGCGCCTGGCGCGCTTCGGAATCTGGCGGGGAGTGCGCGATGAGAACGGCAAGGCGGGCGCGGATCTCGTAGCGGCTGGGCGGGAGCGGAGGCAGGTCGGCTGGGATCTGCTGGCCTGGTTGTTTCGGCAAGTGGAGCGCATCGTCCCATGTAGATCGTTTGTTCTCAGCGGCCTCGACGAGGGTGTAGACGAGCATCGCCATGATGGCCAGAGCCAGGTGCCGGTGGAGCGCAGCCCAGCATCGGACCTGGTAGGCATCCATGCAGGCCAGTTGCTTGGCATTGCGGTGAATCTCCTCGATCGGCTAACGGCGACCGACGATCCGCAGAAACACTGACGGCGGACAGCGGGCTCCTTCTGGTGCGGCGCACAGGTAGAAGCCGATCTTCTCGCAGTCTCTCTCAGGCGTGCGGCGGCGCATCAGCAGCGTCGTACCGTCAGCCAAGCCCAGGTGTGCCCACTGGTAGAGCCGCATACCTTTCGATCCGGTCCCGCACGAGCGGGTTTCCCAGATCAATGATGGTGCGACCGAGGCCAGGGCTTCGGCGGCCCGCAAGTGCTCGCCCGAGTCAAGGTCGATCCAGTGGTTGGACCGGACAGCCATGACGAAGCCGAGTCCTACGGCCGCGGCGACACCGCGCAGTTCGCTAGAGGCGCCGTAGACCTCGTCGCCGGCCAGCCACCGCACCAGAAGGCCCCGCTGAAGGGCGCCGGTGAGCATCTGGGCGGCCAGGGCTTAGTCGTAAAGACGGCCTGGTCGTCGACCCCGGCACCCTGGAGTTGCGCGGTGTCACTGGCCCAGCATTCGGGCAAGTAGAGCCGGAAGTCCACCCATGTCTCCACGGTCCCGTTGTCGAAGACGGCGTTCACGATGGTCTGACAGTTCTCAAGTCGGCCGGTCACCCCTGCATGCTGGGTAGCCACTCCTACCGACGCCGAACCATGCTTGAGCATCGCCGTCTCGTCCACGATGAACACACCCTCCTCGCCGACCGACAGATCCTGCACCACTCGCAGGTTGACCTGTTCGATCAGACCGGCGTGGCCCCAAACCGCCTCACGCAGCAGCGCCTGGAACCGGCCCGGCGTTCGGTGCCCTGATGCCTCGGCCAGACCCCACGTCGATCCCGCCTCCGGCGCGCACACCAGCGCCCGGACATAGTCGGCCCCGCATGCAGCAGTCCTGGCCTGCGCGAACACTCCACTGATCGAGTCGATGGTCTCGGTGAAGACCCTGCGTAGACCGTCATCATCAATCGCTACGCTGGCAGCAGCGACCACTTCTTCTTTATTGCTCACACAACGAAGGATGAGTAGTCGTCTTCTCGTTGCCCCGCAACATCACCGCGTCCCCATCTGACAAGGCGCCAAGCAGCTCAAAGCATCAAGACCAGCACTCACAGTGAAACCCGGACGGCACTACAGGGCGAGTCCGCCAGGGGGCTCCCTCCAATGCACTCATGGTATGGCCGTGCGGGCAGCAACAAGACAGTGACGCCCATGGATGCAGTACTCACCATGACCGTGTTCGCCCCTGAGCATGACGCGTCAGAGCCAGTATCGCTGTGGCCGCCACAACCACTACGGTCCCGGTCTGAGCAGCATTAGTGACTCAGTAAGCCCCATGCTGTCCCAAGATGCAGTTCCTACAGCAAGATCGAGTCTGGGATGCCAAGTTCATGCCGTCCGCACTCGTTGACGGCGTCGACGCACTTATCAATGATTGAAAAGTCGTACATTTCAATTTCCGAGATCATTTGGACTGGAAGTTTTGCCAGCTCGCTCGAAAGATTGAGAATTGAGTCAGCATACGTGCCTCCGCCTCGTGTCGACAGCATTCTCATGAAAGCGACCGCTTCTGCAAGGGCAGCGCTGAAATCTGCTTCGCTGGTTTCTTTCCGTGTCGCCACTTGCAGTACAGCAAGGGCTCGCACTGTACCGTCAAAGGTGTGCGCGAAATCGTCGCGAACCCATCGGTCCTGCTCAATCTTATGTTGATCGCGGGAGAGTTTCAGTTGCGCTTGGCTCGACGCCAGCTGCGTACGAGCGGAATGCATAGTGGTGAAGTACGAGACCAATGCACCGAGCAGTGCACCAACCAGCCCGAAAATACCAGCAGTCACGATCGCTCCAAGGCAGTGCGGGCAGGTGGAAGCAGGAGAACGCGGCCGGCAGTCAAGCGACCTCTCCCATGAGCCGGCGGTGCTCGTTCACAAGCGTCACCAGTTCATCGAAGCTTTCCACAGGGAACAGCTTCACCAACTCGAGCAGATCAATGTCGGCAGTGACCGGCGTGGCGTCGACCATGGCCCGCATCAGATGACCGCGGAGCATACGGGTGACCGCGAGCTCGGCCTGCAACTTCCGTTCATGCTGGCCGAGATGCCGTGCGGTAGCCTCCTGGGTCTCGATGGCGCGGCCGATGGCACGCAGGGACGCTGCATGGACGTTCGTGAGCTCGTCCAAAGCTGTCCGAAGTGACTGCGTCTCCGCAGGGTCGATCCCCCACGTTTCGGCGCGGTCGGCGAGCAAGTCGGTGAAATTGGGGTCGGTCATCCATTCGTGCCCGGCGATGCCCGTCAGGTAAATGTCAGGTTCGCGATCGCTTTGTTGCGCGCCGTGGGACATGTCGTTGAGGGTGACGAGCGTGCCCGTGGCACGGTCCAGGCGGGCATCAATGCCGAGGTAGGTCGAGAGCGCGGGAAGCGGCTCGGCGTCGGGCCAACGTTCGTTGCGGGCGGCAACGGCGTCGGTGAGGACAGTGAAGGTCGCGTCAGTCATGCTCCGCACGCTAAAGCGTGCGCCCCGAACCGTCAACCGACACTTGGTGCGATGCGGAGTGAACAGCGCTCCTGCGAGAGAATCAACGAGTGCCGACGACGTTCACTCAACTTGCCTTGTTCGTGCTCCTGGCCCTGCCGGGCCTACCGTATCTGGCCGTGCGCCGCCGTGAACGATCCGACCTGGACCGGTCAGTCCTTCGCGAAACCGTGAATGTGGTTGCTGCCGGATTCATCGCGGACGTGATCGCGATCTTCCCCGCATGGCTGATCGCCACCTGGTGGCCTGCAGTGGCGTTGGACGTGGGGGCACTCATCGCGAACGCACCCGCATATCTCGCACACCACTACACGCGGGCAGGCCTGTGGCTCCTGGTGGTGCTGCTCACCGCCGCCGCGATCGCCTACAGCCTAGGGCGGCTCGTGAACTGGCGCGTACCGACACATCCGTCGTCGGGGTCGTCATGGGACTTGCTGTGCCATGGATGGCTCCAAGGACGACCGATGCGGGTTGGCTGTGAACTCGATGACGGGTCGTGGCTGGAAGGCGATCTTGGGTCGGCGAACACGGACATAACTGAGCACGCCGACCGTGACGTGATCCTCGTGCAACCGTTGCATGCCATCGAACCTGAGCAGATGACCTTGAAGCCGCTGACGGACTTTTCGGCAGTGTGCGTGTCAGCGCGGAACATTCGGGTCTTGTACGTCACGTACCTGGACCGGCAGGCCGAGGCGACATCGTCGGCAGCAGCGGTCGTCAATCAGATTTCATCTGCTGCGGCTTCGGACGGGGCACCGACGTCGATGCCACCGGAGCATCGACCACCGGACGTTGACCGAACTCCTCTTTAACGGTCTTGCCGCTGCCATCAGGGAACACGACGCGATCGTTCGTGCGCGTGGTCATGGCCTGCCTGCTTGCACCTTGATCTGCCATAGCGGTTCTCTTCTCACACGGCTTCACGGGCGGGTGCCGTGATCGATGAAGGGTACCGCTTGAAGGAGACACGCGCGGAACCGAACACCGGTCAGGACGAATGAGCTCCCGAGTACGCGCCCTTTGCAAGCATCGCTGGGTTGTGTATTTGATGGTGAGCACCAAGGACCCGGCCTGCTACGGCCACGACAGTCCGAGCAGAACGCGAACGAGCACCTGCAGTGAACATGAACAGCGGCGGGCCACCCACATGGGTGGCCCGCCGCTACTGGTTTAAGTCAGATCACTTCGCCCATGAGCCGACGGTGGTCGTTCACGAGCGCGACCAGCTCTTCGAAACTGTCAACGGGGTACTGCAAGGCGACGTCGACCCGTTCCATGTCCGCGGTCGGCGGTGCATCGGTGACAAGGTCGCGCACCACATGGGCACGAAGCATGCGCGTGAGTGCCAACTGGGCGCGAAGGTCATGCTCCTGCGACGCCAGAGCGGAAGCGACCGCCTCCCGCGTGCCACTACTGGGGCGGTCAGCATGCAGCGACGCGGCATAGCTGTTAGCGAGCTCGTTCAGCGCCGTTTGCAGGGTCGCGATCTCGGTGGGGTCAGTGCCCCAGTCACTGGCCCGATCAGACATGAGATCGGTGAAGTCCGCGTCGCCGGTCCACTCCCGAGCTGGGAACGCGTTCAGGTAGACGTGTGGCTCAGCGACGGACCGCGTGTCCTGAGGATCCGACATATCGTTGAGGATGACGAGCGTGCCAGTTGCACGGTCGCAGCGGACATCCGAACCGAGCCACGCCGACAGCCCCAGCAACGGTTCAGCATCAGGCCAGTCGCGATCCCTGGCTGCAACGGCGTCGTCGAGGGCGATGAAGCGCAAGTCAGTCATGAGTCGCACGCTAGACCGGCGCATACGTCGCGTCAACCCGCATCAGTGCACGATGGTGGGGACTACGCCGAAAGCCGATCCACGGCACACTCGCTACATGAGCGAGACACGCGAACGGTCCGGCCGTGGTCGGTGGATCTGGGTAGTGGTCGTCGCCGGCGTCGTCATCATCGGCGCGGGAGCTGGCGCTTGGTGGCTGGTTGATCCGCTGTCGGCCGCGACAACAGCTGACCGTGCAGGCGCGGTGCAAGCGACGTTCACCCTGGCGTTTGGATTCGGCGGCGTGGCCACGCTCGCGCTGTTCGCACGGCGGCAATGGCATCAGGAACGAGTGCATGAGCATGAGCGGCAGGTCGCCGCTGACGGCCGGTACGACGCTGAGCAGAAGCGCATCACCGACCAGTACATTCAAGCAATTGAGCAGCTCGGGCACGACAGTTCCTCGGTCCGACTCGGCGGCTTGTACGCCTTGGACCGGCTTGGCAGGAATCACCCGGATCAGCGGCAGGTGGTTGCGGAGGTGTGGTGCGCGTACCTGCGGCGGCGGTTTGATCCCTACCAAGTCCTTGTCGAACCTATTGGCGATCGCACGTCTGCTGATGTGGTGACGGCGGCGTTCGAAGAGTTCCAAGTGCGCGCGACCACGCAACGTCTTCTGGCACGGCACCTTCGTCCCCGGCCGAACCCGAGTACGGGAGCGGATGAGCATTGGCAGCTGGAGCGCATCGACTTGACCGGCGCGGCCTTGGTAAACCCTGATTTCAGGGATTGCGTCCTGCCATTGATGGAGGCTCGAGGATTGCAGTGCTTCCGGCGTGCAAGGTTCGATCGTGCGAGGTTCACGGCGCCCTCGTTCTTGCAGGAGGCCAGGTTTCACGAACCGGCGAGTTTCGAGGACGCGCAGTTCGCGGAAATCGTGTCGTTCCACGGAGCGGTGTTTGCCGAGGACGTGAGCTTTCGCGGTGTCGAGTTCAAGGGTGTGGCACGGTTCGATGAGGTCCAGTTTGACGGCGTCACCGGATTGCAGGAGGCCATGTTCCACCAGCAAGCGCGTTTCAGCTTCCTGACCATCGGCGACCCGGCGGCGGTTGACCTGTCGGGTGCTGCCGCTGCGGACGCAAGCTTCGACGATCCCCAAACAGTGTGGCCCCCGGGATGGGAGAAAGGCACCACGACTGGAATTGGCTGCCGCGCGTTGTGCCGCAACGATAACAGCCCGTCCGGTAACGAATCATGGCCGCGACCCACCACGTGACACGCCAAAAAGGGCCCCGCGCTCGTGCGCGGGGCCAGTGCGGATGCGGTCAGGGACGCGGCCAGCGGGTGATGGTTTGCACCTCCACGACGCGGCCGTTCTCGTCGTAGATGGGCTTCGATGCAGTCAAGGCCTGGTCGCCGTAGACGGGCGCGCCGATCATGCCGAGGAGCACACCAAGCTTCGGCCACCTCGCTTCAAGGCCGCGGACGATCGCGGCGTAAATGGCGGCAACAGCACCGGTCGCGCCGACTGCGAGCGCGGTCGAGGTGTCCTGGTCGAGGATGATGCCGTATTCGGTGGCGGCCCAGGTGACGGTGATGCCGACGCCGAGGGGGACATAGGTGCGGATGAGGGACACAATGGTGTTTGACAGCAATGCCGGTTACTCCTGGTCAGTGGAGGTTGCGTGGTGACGCCGGTAGCGGCGGGCGAAGTGGGCGACGAGCCACAGCGTCCGGGCGCCGATGGCAGCCGCCGTGGCTTCACCGGGGACGTGGTCGGTGATGGAGTCGGTCCACGGCACGGTCGCGGGGTTCTGGTCGGCGGCCCCGATCTCCATGCCGAGGACGACGCCGGTGAGGCCGAGGAAGACCACGCCTCACACGGCCTGGTGCTTCACGCGCTGGCGCGGGTGAGGCGCGGCCACGCCCAACAACCCGGCCCCGGGGCGCCGTCAGAGCCGGGCCCGTAGGGCACGTTCGTTTCTGCGAAGCCGTCCCGACCGGGCGTGAACACCTGCAAGTGGACGTGCTGCGGCGAGTCGAGCGCTTCGACCGTGCCCGCGTCGACGCCGCGCGGATCGAGGGTGCGGGAGGTGGCGGTAATGATCGCGGCCCGGAGTGTCTGGAGGCCTTCGCGGCCGCGGTAGTGGACGATCCGGCCCAGGCCTGCATTAGTCATGGTCGGTCTCCTTCACGTCGGGTCCCTGGTGGGCATCGGGGTCGTTGATGTGGTCGGTGAGCTGGCGTTCGATCCGGTCGGCGACGTCGCGCAGCGACCCGCCATGATTGGGATGCACCTGGGCGTCGAGGCGTTCGAGCCGGGCGAGGACGCCGAGGCGGGCCGGTACGCCTGGTCGAGGTGGTTGGCCATGCCAGTCCTCGAGGAAGTCGTCGAAGCCTTTGAGTCGCTTGACGACCCACCGGAGCGTCATTCCGATCGCGGTGGCAGCGGCGAGGACCGCGGAAATGGTCAGAGCAAGGTCGCGCACGGTCACCCCGTGACCGGGTTGGTGAAGGCCGCGGCCCACGTGACCGGCCCGAGGAGGCCGTCCTGTTTCAGGCCCTGATCGGCCTGGAACGCCTTGATGAGTCGCCGGTACTCATCGCCGTAACGGCCGTCGTTGCCGAACCGGCGCAGGTAGGTCTTGCCTTTGCCGACTGACCAGCCGCGCCGGTCAAGCTGCCGGACCCACAGCTGGAGCCACTCCGAGTCTGTCTTGCCGTTGAAGCGGCGGCCGTAGAATCCGGACACGGAGTACCGGTCGCCCGACTTCGGCCCGAAATAAAAGGAGCTCGACGGGAGCGGGAAGGCGACGTTCGGGCCCGGCGCGGGCCGGTTCCCGGCCGGAGGTGCCGCGGGGGCCTTGCCGCCTTCGAACCAGCGGCGGAAGACCGCGAGCTTGTCCCGGTTTTCTGCGTCGCGGAAGAACGACACGTGGGTGTGCCACCGGTGCGACGCATCGCCCGTCGAAGACTGGTCGAGACGGTCCCAACGCTTGACCTTGCGGCCATCGGGGGAGTAGATGACCTCGCGAATGTCGCGGGTGTCCGCAGTGCCTTCACGGCACTGCTTGACCAGCCACAGCGAGAACGCGCGCAGGTCGTCGAACGAGCCGATGTCGATCGCGGACGCGGCGTTCGTTTTGCGACGCGAGTCCCGGGAGGAGTCCTCCCATGAGTAGTCGGCCAGGTCGCCGCGACTGTTTTTACTGCGGCGGTCCCAGCCGCAGTGGTAGCCGCCGCGGTGGGTGCGGTCGCCGACGACGCCGAGCGCGGCATGTGACAGGCCGGTCTGGTCGTGCAGGTACTCCTGGAGGGCGGACAGCGTTGCAGGTTCGTACGTCACAGGGGGTCTCCGTATGCAGTTGTGGTGGTGCCAGGCCACGCCAAGGGCAGTGCACTGGCGCCGGTGTTATAGAGGCAGGACGAGCAGTTTCCGTTCAGCGAACGTCACCGTGTGCGAGGTTCCGGACAGGTACTTGACCGTGAAGTGATTCGTGCCGGGCTGCAACGCAGGCATGAAGAACGTCGCGGCGGTGTTGCCGTTGTTCGCCGGGTGTCCGTCCCACACCAGGCGTCGGCCGGCACCGGGGGCGACCTGGGTCGCGCCCGATATTGCTATGGCGGCTTGCGCGGAGACGTTGTCGGCTGAAACGCTCGCTTGCGCCGCCAGGCACACGATCGCCGTGTCACCGGTGGTCATGGTGACCTGCGGGCCGACGGTGCTCAAGTCTGTCCACGTGGACCCGGTGTTGACGGCGTCCTCGGCGGCCGCAATATAGGCGTAGCCGGGGGTACGGGCCATGATGGCGTCAAGGCGAGCAGCAAGGTTGCCCAGTTCGGCATCGAGTTCGTGCAAACGCGACAGGACGGTGTGCATGTCGGTGTCGAGCAGGTCGGCGAGAATGAGTCCGGCGCCGGTGGCGCCGCCGTGCAAGCTCATGCCGGCCTCGTCGACCGTGCGGTCTTCGATGGGGTATTGACGGTGGCGGGTTAGGCGCATAGGGATCCTTGGTGCAGTTGAACGGCCGGGGTCAGCCGGTGAGCGACAGGGCCAGCCATGACACTTGGATGTTGTTCCATGCGGTGTCGGCGCCGGTGGCGTTGCTGTAGACGAAGAACGTGAACCCGGTCGTGGCGGCGTTGATGGCGCGGACGTCCCATCGAGCGGTAGCGGCGGGGGCGACGTCGATGTTCGGCACGATGACGGGCACGGCCGCGAACGGCGTCGGGAACGTAATGCGATGGGAGTGGGCGTCAGCGGAGGCGAACGTGATCGTGGTTCGTCCGGTCTGGAGGCGCAGGTTCGGGAACTGGTCGATGAACGCCTGGACGGCAGTGAGGTGGGCGGTGTGCTCGGCGACGCGGGTACTGAGACTGCCGAGGTGGCCCGCGATGGTGTGCAGGTCGGCGTCGACCGCGTCAGCGAGTACGGGTTGGGTGCCGTCGTGGCCGCCGTGGAGGCTCGCACCGGCTTCGTCAACGTGTCGTTCTTCGGCGGGGTAATGCCGGTGTTGGGTGTAACGCACAGGAAGGCCTCCAGGAGGTCAGGGCGCGAGCACGGCCGTTCAGGTGACGGGAGGAGCGACATACGGACGCGTGCCCTTGCGGTGTCCAGCGTTGATGCGGCGATGCCTGTGTTGGGGCAGCGTGGGCGTGCGCGAGCAGCGTGGTGTCCGGTGCTATTCGAGTCCTCGACGTGTTGCTGCTCGCCGGATGCCGGTGCACAGGCATCGGTGGCCTGCACGTCATTGGCGGCTGCGCGGGTTAACCGATGGTGAGTGCCAGCCGCGACACAGGGATGTTGGACCAGCTGGAGGTGTCGCCGATGTTGTTCGGGTAGCAGAACAGTGGGAACCCTTGGGCGGTGATGTTGAACGCGCGAGCATCCCAGCGGCCGGTCACGCCCGATCCTGACTCCAAGCTGCAGAACACGGACGGGGCCGTCGGGAATGGTCGGGGAGAGGTGAGCACACGCGTGTGCAAGCTCTGGTTGGTGAACGAGACGGCCTGCCTGCCGACTTGAAGGTCAAGGTTCGGCAAGGCCGCTTGGAAGGCCTCTAACGCGGTGAGTCGGGTCGCGTGTTCGTCGAAGTGGCTGTCATGTGCGGCGTCGCGGTCGGCAAGGTGTTGCACGTCGACGTCGACTGCTTCGGAGAGCAGGGGCGCGTTCCCGGTGGCGCCGCCGTGAAGGGAGGAACCGGCTTCGTCAACCGACCCGGTAGCCGCGATGTCGGGTGTAGCGCATATGGCGGCCCTTAGAACGCGATGACGAGCATCGTGCGGTCGTCCATCAGCATCGGTTCCGTCGAGGTCGGATGCCGTGAGTACTGCATGGTGAAGGTGTGCAGGCCGGGGTTCAGGCCGGTTTCGACGACGATTTTCGACAGGGTCGCGGCCGTGTTAATGCCGGCGACCATGTCGACCTGACCGTTGTTGTTGTACTTCTGCACGAGCGCGCCGAGTGATTTGTCGGTGCGGCTGGGTGCGACCGTGGTGGCGCCGGTGATGGCGTAGGAGATGACGCCGCCGGAGGCCTGGTCGTTCGACGCGGTGTCATCGGACGATGCTTTCAAGTTCGCCGAGATCATCACGATGGCTTTGCCGGTGGTGATGGGGATGTCCGCAATGACGGGGCCGGGGTCGCCTGAGGTGTCCGGGTCGCCGAACGTTGTACCGTTGTGGCTGGCGATGCCGGGCGCGGCCGCGGTGTAGATCCGGTCGGCGAACACTTCACCGGACAGGGACCGGGCGAGGTCCCCGCGCAGGAAGTCCAGGGCGGCACCGACACCGGCGGTCCCGGGGATCGTGATGCGCCCGAGCACGAAGAATGCGCCCGAGCCGCCCCCGGGTGTCGAGGACAAGATCGCGACCTGGTCGCCGGGGCGGATGACGAGCATGTCCGTGGACGAGAACACGGGCGGGTCGATTAGTTCGATGCCGCGGTAGCGGACACGGGTGCCGCCGGGCACGAGCGGATCCCATACCTCGACGGTGCCTTGCCCGAGTTCGAGACCGGCGGCGGCGCTGATGCCGGGCCGGGGCCCGGCTTCTGCGGACCAGTGCGGGGCGATGAGGCCAGCGAGGTCGCTGACGGCGTCAGTCATGAACGGTGGGCTCCAATATGCAGTTGTCGAGAGCGTCACGGCTGGTGCAACCGAGTGCCGGTTAGGGCGTGTAGGTGCGCACGGTCACATGGGTTTGCTCGCTGGTGTTCGCTGTGAGGGCACTGTCAACGGTGAGCGGCACCGTGACCTTCGTCAGGACGTGCCGTTCACGGTCGCCGTCTTTCGTGGTCACGAGCACGGGATCCCACGGGCGAACCGCAGGGTTGCACACGGCGGTGAGGTTCGCCGTGTAGGGCACACCGAGCTGGTTCGCGAGCATCGTGGCCGCGGCTGCTCGTGCCCCGGCGTCATCGGCCAAGAGCGGGGATGAGTAGAACTTGGGGACCTGCCCGAACCGGCCCGAGAAATACGTGGGGCTCGCCGGATTGTCGTCAATGGCGATGCCGAGCGCCGCGGTTTCCTCACCGGCGCCTTCACCGCGGGCGACCACGGCGTTGTACACGCCCTGGCGGGAGAGCCGCTGCTCGGCGCGGATGAGGATGCCGCCGGGGCCGGCGCCGATCCGCCACCGCGGCGCCGTGGCCGGGGCCGGAGTGCGGAACTGGAGCCGACCGGTGCCGTCCCAGAACATGACCTTCCCCAGGGACGCGGCGAGGTCGGCGAGGAACTGGTAGCGGTCTTTCTCCACGATCACGTCGCGTTTGAGCGTGGCGAACTCGGCGGCGTCATCGAAGACGACCTCAGCGAGCGGGTAAACCGCTTCGACGAGATCGCGGGCGACGTTCCCGATCGTGCGGCCTTTGGCGATGACACGAGGGGTCAAGAACCGAGCGTCAATGAGGCCCGCCATGCGGTCCTCAAGGCCGACGCGAATAACACCGTCGCCTTCCCCGGTGGGTTCGGTGATGCGGAAATACCCCAGTTCGGACCAAATGGTGCCGCCCACGCCACCGAGGTCGATGCCGCGGCGCAGGAAAATCTCGTTCCCGTACGGCGCAAGCGCACTGGCGGCAGTGCGCGGCCACGCCCCCTTGGCGGTCAGTTCTGCGGTGGCGTAAATGTCGGCGCCCGCATCGAAGGCGACGTCACCGCCAAGCACGAGCGTTTCGTGGCCGTCCGGGTCGGGCCCGGTCTGGTAGCGGGTGAGCAGGCGCGCTTCGATGCGAGCCGTATGCGATCCTGCGGTCACGTCCTGAAACAAGACATCGGGGACGGCCATTTAGGGCACCACCAGGCTGTCGGCGACCGTGACCGTGGCCGCGGCGAGTTCGGGCCATGTGAGCGGCCCGGCGTCGGCCCACGTGCCCCACTGGTGGGCGATCGCCGCCCATGACGGCTCCGCTGCGGTAATGGCCGGGTCGGGTGCGGCGGCGATACGGCACGCGACCTGCAGGAGCCGGGAGGCCTCGGCCGGGCCGCGCCCGACCTGGCGCACCTCCAGCGGCTCCACCCATCCCGAAGGCAGGTTGCTGCCCGGTGGCGTCTCCACAAGGACGGTCCCGGCGTGCGTGAGCACGGTCTCCAACGCGTCCGCTTCCGCCATGGACGCGAGCCGGAACGTGACCGTGAACGCCCGCGAGGCGTGCACGTCAGCGACGACCACAGGCACGGACCGCCCGGCGACGTCGAACAGGCCTTTGCGTGGCGCCCGGGTCGTCTCAGAGATGTCAGCGATGTGCACGGTTCGGTTCAGTGACGGGTACCGCGGCCACTTCAACCAGACCGCGGCGACGGCAGGGGCCGCAACCTCGGTGGTGACCGGACCGGTCGCGATCTCCCAGGAGCGCACGAGGACACGCCCGTGTCCACCCAGACCCGCCGTCCCGCCCGCGCCCTGCCCGCCGCCGCCCGCGCCGGGGACCGATCCGTGCTGCCCGGCAGCGCCCGTCGCACCCCCGGCGGCGCCTTGAACGGGCCCGAAGGAGGTCACACCGGTCATGGTGAACACCGACAGGAAGTTGTCCGTTGCCGTGTCGGCCGCGACCGTGACCGTTTGCGGACCAGCGGCCGTGACCTGCCGGGCCCATACGGCGATCCGTGACGTTGCCGCACTCACCGCAGTCGCGGTCAGCTGGTACCAGGGACCACCGGACGGCGCCGTATCGAGCGCGACCGCGTCGCCGTCGTCGTGCGCGGTCACGGCCACGAGCCACGTGCCAGCGGTGACGTCCGCGAGCGTGACCGTGGCAGGCGCCGACGTGGCCAGCGTATGCGCAGCCAGGCCGACCTGGACGTTCGCGCCGTGAACGAACACGGACGCGGACGTGTACCGGTCGGCCGTGGGGACCGTGGCCGTTCGCGTGCCCGTTGAACCGGCCGCCGTGACCGATTCGACGGCCGCGGCGAACGTCGCCCACGTTCCCGACTGGTTCCGCATGGCCGTCATCGACGTCGGGAGCGTGTAGACACCGGTGCGCTCCCAGGAAATCCACGCGGCCAAGAGCAGCCCTGGCCCGGTCGCGGTGACCGCGTCGGCGACGTGCGCGGTCGCCGCGGTCGTGACCGACCGCGCCGCCGCCGCGACCGGCCAGGCAGCCCGGCCGCCAGGTCCACCGGTCCCTGCCGTGCCGGACCCGCCAGGGCCACCGTGCCCGGTCGCGGTACCGGGGGCGCCGCCGCCGCCGCCGGCGCCGGCCGCCGACTCACGCAGACCGCCGGGCCCGCCCTGGGCGGTGCGGTCCCCGATCGACTGGGGGAAGATTCCGGAACCACCGGCGCCGGGACGGCCGGGGTCGGTGACGGACTCGCCCGGAGCGGCAAGCACGACCTGTTCGCCGCTGTGAAGGAACGCTGAGCTGTTCCCCGTTTGTCCCGCGGCTCCGGCACGGCCGACAACAATGTTGACGGTGTCGCCGGGAACGAGGGGCACGGTCGAGGACGCCACCGCGCCGCCGCCACCACCGGCGGCGGCGACCATTCCGGGCGCAGCGGACCCGCCGGGCCCCGTGCATTCGACGGTAGCCGAGGTGATTCCGGCAGGGACTTGCCATGACTCGCCCCACGTCGGGTCGGCGGAGGGCGTGACCTGGTCGCGCCAGACGGCGGCGACCACGCGGTACCGGTTGATTCGACCGGGCGTGTACTCGCGGTCGATGACGGTGAGGGTGCCGTCTGCGGGTACGGCGAGCACGGTCGCGCCGCGCACCGGCGTCCATGAGGCCTGGTTGTCGGCGTGACGTTCGATGCGGACGTGTCCGGTGCCGTGGTCGGTCAGGCCCGTTGCGGTCACGGTGACGGCAGCATCAGCGGGGGAGAAGACGGCGGTGAGGTTCATGCGGTGGCTCCAGCGAGGGCACGGCGGCGCACGGCTCGGTTCCGTTCGTTGATTTCGACGCCGACGATGTCGCGGATTTCGCGGTCGCCGAGGCGAACGGTGACGTCGATCTGGTTGTTGACCTGCGCGCTACTGCCGCCAGTGAGCCGGTCGAGGGGGGAGACGGCGGCGCCTTTGGGGAGGTGGAGGACTTCGGGGCCCCGTTCGCCGACCATGGCCAGGCCTGCTTGGCGGACGAGGCCGCCGTCGGCGAGGTAGGGCATTTGCGGGAACCCGATGGAGTTCCCGCCGACGCCGGGGACCCACGAGGGCACTTCCCAGCGGATCGACCCGAGCGAGTTGTTCCAGAGGCTGGCGACAGCGTTGAACGCTGACTTGAAGGGCGACAACAGGAACGAGGACAGCGCGGACAGTTTGGACTTGATGTTGCCTGGCAAGTCACGGAAAAATTTGAGAATTTCGTCCTTTTTGCCGCGAATGAAGTTCACGGCAGTGCCGATCGGATTGGTCAAGAACGCCTTGACCTGCGGCCAATGCTGCTTGACCCACTGGAACGGCACCTGCAGCCACTGACCGACCTTCGCGAATGCCGACTTCGTGAACGCGACGATCGCATCCCAGTTCGCGACAATGAGCGCGGCCAGGCCCACGATCGCCGCGATCACCCAGCCCACCGGCCCCATCGCGAGCACCCACGCTGCCGCCATGCGACCGGCCTGCAACAGCGACTGGACACCCATGAGCAGCCACCCGGCCACCACACGAGCAGCGACCGTTGCAAACGTCAGCGTGATTCGGCCGGCCGCAAGCAAGATCTGCCCCGCAGCGGTGAAGAACGACGCCGACGCCCTCGCCGCACCTACCACGATCGACCCGAACGCCAGACCCCACCGGGCCGCCACAATCGCGCCCTGCACGATCGCGAGACCACCGAGGAACTGCATAGCAATTGCCGCAGCACCCAGGATCGCGATCGCATGCTGCGCGGGCCCGGGCAGGAGCCCGATCGCCCCCGCAACGTCCGCGAACGCCGACGCGACAACGGGAATGACCTGCATGAGCGCCTGCGCGATCGACCCGAGCAGCGACATGATGGCGGCAATGTCCCGCTGACCTTCAGCGGAGTTTGCCCACTCAGCGAACTGCGCCGTCAGCGCCTCGATGTTGCCCAACAGTCCCGAACCGTCAGCGGCGGTGAAGATCCCATAGAGCGCGGTCACGAGGTTGCCGGCGATGGACCACAGGGTGCCCATGGCGTCTTTCGCGGTGTCGAACCACGCCAGGGCCTGCCCGGACGCGGCGATCTCGGACATCCACTGACCCCACCGAGTCAGGCCGTCACCGACAACGGCACCCATGTCAGACATACCGGGAATGAACACGCTGGTGAGGTCGCCCAGGCCCTGGAGGAACACGCCGAACCCGGCACGGGCATTGTCGATGCCTTCGGCGGTCTCGTCGAACAAGTCCGCGATACCGGCGACCGCCTGCGCCGACGTTGCCGTCTCCAGGAACTCCGCGCCGAGGCCACCGAGCGCGAGCGACACCGACTCGATACCTGCGTTCAACGGCCCTGAGAGGCGGTCGGCGAGACCGTCAGCGGACGCGGTCATAGGCGTGAAGAAGCTCGACTGCGCCGTCTCCTGCAAACCCACGAGGCTGCCGCCGAGCTCGCGAACCACGGTGCGCGCCGCTGGCGGCAGGTCCTGGAGGGACTCCTCGAAGGCCGCCATGTCCCCGGCGGCAGCCGAGGAGAGCGCTTCGCCGACGCCGTCAACAGCGAGCGACAGCGATATGAGCGCCGCACTCGCGCCGCCCGCGAGCGCCGGTACGGCCGTGAGGATCCCCGCGGCCGGAACCAGCGCGGACCCGAGCGAGACCGCCGACGTCGCCAGCACGGCCATGCCGAGCTTCGCACCAACGTTTGCGAACGCGGTCGCTTGCTTCGACATGCGGTCGAAGGACTTCTCGACCGCTACCGCGCCCTTGTCGAAGCCGCGTGTGTCCATGTCGACATTGGTGAACAGGTCAGCGACTTTGAGGGCCATAGAGCATCACCAGGTTCTTCTATGCAGTTGTGGGCGTGCCGCAGTGGCAGTGGTCATGGGGTGCGCGCCAGTGGGACGGCTTTCGCTTCCGCTGGGGTCCGGAAGGTGCGGCGGCCGCGTTTGGCGGCTTCGAACTCGGCCGACAGGACCGTGTTGATCCGGGAGTGCTCGGAGGCGAGCAGCCCCGTGATCCGCACCCGCAGCCACCGCCACGACCGGACCTCGAGCACGGACGGTGCGGCCTCCAAGTCAAGGCCGTACGCGTCAGCGAGATCCGCTTCGATCAGCGCCCAGTGCCGGAGGAGGTCGGCCCATGAGACGGCCCGCCCTGACCCCCGCCCGCGGGACGACGCCTGCGGCGCTTCCGGTTCGGGCTCGTCGTAGTACTCCCAGAGCCCGGTTTCGGGGTCGAAGACGCCACGCCCTGCGGGTTCGAGGCGGGCGCGGCCAGCGCTTTTCCCTCCCACACGCGCTTCGCCGCGGCCTCGTCGAACGCCACCCACACGATCGCAGTCAACGCCGCGTGCTTGACCGCTTCGATCGGCACGCCGTCAGCCTCCATGGCCTCCAGAGCGGTCCCGAGGACGTCGCGGTACAGGTCGAGCTCGGCGGCGTCGTCTAGGACCTCCTGGTCGAAGTCGATCTCGCCGTTGTCCTTGATCGCCTGCGCCTGCGCGGCGAGGAGCTCCTGCATGAACGCCTGGACCCTAAGGCCCACACCCGCAGGGGGCGAGGGCACCGTGTAGACGGTGCCGCTGATGGGCAGCGGCAGGGCCGCGCCCTTGTCGAGGTCGGCCCAGTCCTTGAACGCGCCCATCACGCCCCCTCAGGAGCGGCCGGGTTCGTGATCGCTACGAGCGGGCCGTTCCCGGTGAGCGTCACGGTGACCCGGTCGGGGTTGGTGTGCTCGCCGCCTTCAGGCTCCCAGGTGACGAGCGCGTCGCCCTGCCAGGCGTCGTCGACGGCACCGGCCCGGTCGAAGTAACGGACCGGGACGAGCGAACCGGCACCGAACGCCATCGCGGAGTTCCGCAGGTGGCGGTGGACCGCGTTGTAAGCGCCGGTGGTGGTGTTCACGCGGTGGGAGATGACGACTTCAGCCGACCAGGCGAGGGCGGTGCGGACGTTGCCCACCCAGCCGTCGTGCTCGTAGAGCGAGTCGTCCTCGTGCGTGGGTTCGATCTGGGGCGAGAACTCGCGGACGCCCAGGAGGCGCTCCCAGGTCGGCTCGGACGTGGTCTCGTCGACGCCGGTCTGGATGTCGATGGCGTACCGGCGCGCGAGCGCGGTGACCTCACTCATCAGTGGGGCTCCTTATTCAGTTGTATGCAGTTGTGGCAACAGTTAGGGCAAGGGTCTACTTCGACATCATTAGTTACAGAGGGTGCTTGCGGCTAACCGTGGTGAAGCTGGAAAGATTAAGCCGTGAAGATGGGGAAGCTGGTGGGATGATGCGAACGCAGGATTACAACAGGGAGTCGCTTCGAATTGCGCGACGCGGCATGTGGTTGACAGTTGCGGGCCTGGTGCTGAGTGTGTTCAGCATTGGATGGACAATTCTGGATAATTCCCGCGATGACGACAATTCAAAAGCATTGGCAACCGCTGAGGCAGCATCATCTGGCGATACTGAGAGCCCCCATCAGTCCGCATCGGTGAAGGATGCTAATACGGGCAACATTGAGACCCAGTCCAGCTCTGAATCACTGGCCTGCTGTGCGTGGTATTCCATTGGTGCCGAGGGGAACTGGATGGAAGTCGCAAACGTCGTCTTCTGGAGAACTGCTGCGATTGGCCTATCGGGCGGACTAATATTTGGGTGCCTGAACAGGCGATGGGCCACTAGCAAGTATGAATTGAGTCGGCGCAGTAGGAAGAGCTTGTGGATATCTTATGGGTTCCAGATAGCGGTTGGAGCTGTAACCTTGCTCGGATCGCGTATTTCTGAGTCGGGAGGGCCCGGAGTGATTGCGATCTTTCTGTTGATTTCCACAGTGACGATTATGCCGCTTGCATGGTACGGAGCTGCTTTGTATGCGGGAGGGGTTAAAGAAGAACCCTACGGCACTAACAGGCCCTCGAAAGCTTAACGCGACGTTGCGATTGGTGGATGTGCATTTCCAACCCAGGGAAACTACCGGTCAACCGTAGGAAGTATGTCCCTCACCAAGTTAATCTGATAATTCTCGCTAACCTGGTATCGCCAGTTCTCATCGGCGCCCAGCGGCAACGGACCGGAGTCGTGGAAGATCCCGGAAACGGCATACCCACCGATCGTGACCCGCTCCAGGAATGAGAGCCGGTCCCGGATCCTGTCGGCGATCGTCTCGCACGAGGCGAGGTCATGCGGGAAGCCCCGGACTCGCACCTGGACGCGGACCGTCTCGTCACCCTGACCGTCGCTGACGAACCCATACACGCGCAACGCGACCGCCCGGTGCGGCTCGGCCGGTAGGTCGCCGACGGCGATGCCGACCTCGTCCTCCTGGTAGACGCCGTGTGGCCGCCAGACGCAGTCGGTGTTCGCGGCGAGGTCGTCGGCGAGACCGGCGATGAGGGCAGGGAACAAGGAACCTCCAGATTGGGGGAGTTATCGTCGCAGGAGGGCGCGCATGCGGCCTGCTGCGGCCTTGGCCATCGCGGGACGTTCGCTGGCCGAGGGACCTTCGAGGAATTTCGCTTCGCCGCCGCCGGGGTGCTCGAGCGTCAAGTCCTCGTGCTGGACGGCGGCATGGTCGGTGCCGAACGAGACCGCAGCCGTGCGGCCGTCGTCCTCGGTTGAGACGGCCCCGGTGTTTGCGAGGTCGTTCGTGTCCCTCGGGACGCGGTCGAGTGCGGCGGCCAGGAGGACGTCGGCGGATGCGGTGTTGCCGTCCCCGGCTGCTTGATGGACGCGGCGGATGACGGCGCGGCCGTTCCAGGTTTTCTTCACGTGGGAGGCCATCAGGTGCACCCGATTTCCCAGTGGTCGAGGCCGTCGGCGAGCCCGCCGGTGTCGCGCCGCAGGACCGTTTGCACTGTCCCGGTTGACCCGTCGCCGAACGTGACCTTGGAGGCGACGCGGAGGCCGTCGATCGCTTCGATCGGGACGACTACGGTCGCGGTGAGGGTGACTTCGGAGCCGTCGTCACGGCGGACGAGACGGGTGCCGCGATCGATGAAGGCGTGCACGGTCACCGCATGCCCATACACGGGCCCGGACCCGCCCGCACCCAAGTACGGCTGGAACGCGACCGTGTGCCGCAGGAGCGTGGAAGGGAACAGCATCGACGCGGCCCCTATCCGATGATGTGCGGCTGGTCGCCCGCGAGCCCGGCCTCATGCAGGATCCGGTACGCCGCAGCGGCAAGGTCGGTGGTGTCACCACGTTTGACCTTGACTGATCCCACGGTGAGGTCCGTGTTCGCGGCCGCGCCGGTGAGGTCGCCGATGTCGAGGAGGTACGCCGTGTGCGCGCACACGGCCTCCCGGAACGCGGCGGTTACCTCCGGGTCGAGCGGGAGCCGGTCGGCGCCGGTGTCGTACCGGGCCGTGAGCGTCGCGGCGCGCACAGCCCGGTTTGCGGCGCGTACGGCGCGGGCCAGACCCGGCGGGGCGGCATCCAGCTCCGCCCACGCCAGGTAGTCCGCTGGGGTCGCCCAGGTGATCATCAGGCGGCAGCCGGGACGATCTTGACCGCACGCGCGGCGTCGAGGACCTTGACGCCGTACAGGCAGTCGATCGAGATCCGGTCCTCCTTGCGGTCCATGTCGTAGCCGTACACGACACGAATCGACAGGCTCTCGTAGTTCTCCACCGCGGCGTTCGCAGCACCGCGCGGCAGGTCCAGGGGCCTGCACACCAGGGCCGCAGCCGTGCGGTGAAGCGCGAGCGCCTGGTCCGCGATCTCGTTCTGCGACATGAACGTGTCGAAGCCGGAGGCGCGGCCGATGGAGGCCTCGCGCAGGCCCTCGGTGGACCCGGCTCGGTCAGCGGACCGCCAGGTGCGTTCGGCGGCCCACGCGGCCTTGATGGTGCGTCCGGCAATGACGCGCCGGTCGGTGAAGGGCACGTTCGCGCCGTCGAGCGCGGCCGCGGCCTGCACGAGCACACGGGAGTCGGAGGCGGGGTAGGCGCCGTTGTAGCCGTTGTAGTCCTCGCCGGCTTCGTTCGCAGCGACGCCGCCGACCGTGGCGGTGACGGCGGTGTTCAGGGCGGCGATGACGTCACGGTCGACCTTCTGCTGGATCGCTTCCATCGCCGGGGTGAGGAACTGCTCGTCGAAGTCGGTGATCGACAGGGCCATCTCCTCGGCGGTGACGGCGAAGGATACGTCGGCGAGGTGGTCGAGGGTGACTTCAACGAAGCCTTCGTTCGCGTCCTGCATCTGGACGCCGGTCTCGCGGTCGAACTCGTTCGCGACGAACATGGCGGGCTTGCGGACGCGCACGGTCGCGCCAGTACCGGAGACGAAGTCGTCCTCGAAGTCGCGGTGGACGAGCTGGGCGGCCACAGTGGTCTCGTACAGGTTCGCGAGGGCCTGACGCGCGATGGTCTGCGCGGTGAGCAGGGTGTTAGCCATATGAAGTTGTCCTTATTGCGTTGTGGCAGTGCATGTTCAGGGAACCGGGATGTTTCCTGCATACGGAGCGCTGGTATTCAGGTCGACGTGAGGTTGTGCGAAGGGTTAGAGCTTGCGGCGGGCGGTGCGGGCTTCACGGAGCTCGTCGACGCTCATCTGGTCGGGACGCTTCGCCGGTTCGGCCGTACCGGTCACGTCCGGGCCCGACTGCGCAGGCGCCGCTGGCACCGCCGGGGCGGTGAAACGCGGGTCGGCACCGGCTTCGGTGATGAGCGTGGCAAGGTCGGTCGCGTACGACTCGGCGGCGGGGTCAAGGCCGTCCACACGCGCCATGAACGACCGCGAGTCCAGCAGTGCCGCCGCGTCAGCGCCCGTGTTGCCGGCGGTTTTGTACACGGCGAGTTCGACATCCCGGGCTCGCAGGGCCGACTGGGCTTCGGCGAGCTGGTCAGCAATCGCGGGCGGCGGGGCCTGGGGGGCGGGCGGAGTGTCAGTCAACACGGCTCCTGTTCTCGGGGTATACGAAAGGCCAGCACCGGTCCGGTGCTGGCCTGTTGGGGGGGGAAGGCTCGGGGGACTGAGTGTTAGGGCACGGGCGGCCCGGGGGCGGCCTGCGGCTCGGTGGTGTCAACGAACCGGTAGTAGCTCGCCTCATGTGGCGCCATGAGCGCGGTCATGAACGCTGCCGGGGTTTCGATCGTGACCGGTTCGGTCTGGTCTGACCCGGTCGGCCGGTATCCTTCGGTGAGCATCGCCGTGATGAGGTCAGCGGCTTCGGGTTCGTGCACGACACCGATCTGGCCGTCAACGAGCCGGAACTGCGCGACCCGCTCCCACGTGCCTGAGCCGCGGAAGTACAGGTCAACGCTCACGGGAACAGCCATGGGTCGCAGTCCTCTTTCTGGTGGCGCGGCAGGCCATCATAGCTGGTATTCAGGCATGATGGCGCCGAAAGCGTGGACGTTCGCGAGGCTGGCGAACATGGCGTTGATTTCGGCGATCGGTAGTCCCAGTGCCGTCAGCGCCTGTCCTAGCGCGTTCGTGTCGGCGCCGCGCAACTGCCGCAGGAAGTCCGCACCTATGGGTTTTCCCATGGGCCACCATCGTTGCAGTGTCGTCCGCATGACGGCGTCCATGCCGTTGCGGTGTCGCAGCGACAGACCGTGGTCAATGGTGATGAGTCGGCCGTCATGCGTGGTCAAGTAGTTGTCGCTGTGACGGTCGTAGTTGCCGAGGATGAAGTCGAACACGGCGAGCCGCTGCCGTTCATCATCGGTGTATCGCACTGCGGGGAGCCCGGGGAAGACGGGGGCGGCCCATCGTTGCAATGAACCGGGGCCTTCAGGGCCGTTCCACCACCGTGTCGCTGGCGTCAAGTTGATGCCGAGGGCCCGGTCGATGCGGTACGCGGCCACTTCGCGCAGCGACGAGGACGAGGCCGCGTCCGGTGCCACGCCAAGGAGTCCCAGTTGACTGTTGTCGCCGTGCAGGGGCTTGTAAAGGCCTTTTGAACCGTCGGCGAACGTCACTTCGATGCTGCGGTTGATACCGGTTGAGTTGTCCACCCAGTCGGTGATCGCAAGGCCGCTCATATCGCGGGGCCAGTCGTGCAAGTACGGGCCGGTGACGGGTTTCGGGTCGCGGCGCGGCAATGTGGCAGGTTTTGCGGGCCCGCCCCATGCGGTGACGAACGCGCCGCCGAGGCCGCGCGCGAGGTCGTCATCGGCACCGGCGAGCGTGGCTTTCACGGCGGGGTGCCGCGGGGGTCCGACGACGGTGACGCTGAATCCGCCGACGTCGTTGTCGGCCCGGTCTCGGACACGGAACCGCAGACTGGTGTGTCCTGGTGTGGCCTGCAGGTCGGCGAGCGTGAACCGGTGCCCGCCGGGGTTGCGCGCGGCATCGTCGGTGAACTCGAGGGCGGCTCCGACCGCGAACGCTTTCAACGCCATGGTCGCGGTGAAGTTGCCCGGGTCGGCGCCTTCAGGGAGGAGTACGCCTTTGGGTTCGGCGATCATGGGCCTGCCCGGGTCGGCTTGTGGCGCTTGCATCACCGGCGCCGGCGCCGGTGGCGTGTTGTCGTGCCGGGCCTGAATACGCCGGTCGTGCTCGATCAGTTCGGTCCGCCACGCGGCCGCTTTCGTTCGCGCTCTGGCTTGGTCGGCGCCGGTGAGCGCGAACGCGGCCCGTCGATCCCAGGCCGCGACCGTGCGCTCCAGTTCACGCAGCCGCGCCGCCCCAGAGTCGGCGGTAGCGGCCGGGCCGCGGTGTACCGGCAGGACCGAGACACCTTCGATCCATGCGGTGACGTCGTGACGGCAACCAGGGTGAAACAAGCCGCCGGCGAGCGCTTGGTCGAACGTGTGCGTCACCTGACGCACCTGGCGGTCGTCCGATGCGCTCGCTCGGGCGAGTACGGCCCGGGACCGGGCGAGCAGGCGGCCTTCCCACGGCCCGCACATGGCGCATTCACGGGCCGAGACCGACACGGCGACGAAACCGGTACCGGCTGCCGTCGCCCGGTTGCAATACCCGGACATGCCCGCGGCGGTCAACCGGGTTACGGTGAGCGCCCGGGTGTAGGCGTTAACGCTCATGCGGCGCTCACCAAAGGGGACCGTGAGACCGCGGTCCAGGAACCGGTTCCAGATCGACGCCGCAGCCGCCAAACGATCGGCGTCGTCAGCACCGGTCGTCGCAGACGCGTCCTGCAACGTCTGCTCCAGCGACCGTGCCGCTGCCGTGAACGCCTGATCAAGATCGGCCCCGAGCTGGGCTGCTGCCGACCGGAGGTCACCGTCAGCGTCCGGGAGCCGCTCGACCGCAGTGCCGAACGAAGCGGTACCGGCCAGGTAGGCGCGCAGGCCCGCCAGGGCTTCGTCGAGGACGCCGTCCGCATCGACACCGGCGGCGTGCACGTCACTGTTGAGCGCCTGCGCGCCGGTCAGCCATGCGCGTGCCGCCGCGGGTATCAGGGCCGCGCGGAGCTGGTCATGGAAGTCCCGGCGTGCTTCCCGGATCGTTTTCTCGAGGACGTCGCGGGCGCCGTCAAGGTCGTCCCGGTAATGCCCGGTGGTCAGGAAGTCACTGCCGGCCCGGTACAGGCTCCAGGCCGCGTCGGCGACCGCGGTAGTGACCGGTGCTGCCGCGTCCGTGACGCGGTTAGGGCCGACCGGCATGCCGCACGGTCGGGGCAGCGGACAAGATGCAGGTCACGACCGGGTCCTCTATGCAGTTGTTCAGGGGTACACGTCAGCCGGGCCCGGCATGGTGGCGTGGACCCGGCTGACGTGATGCCGTATCGGTGTTACATGGCTTTGATGCGGTCGTGGTACGCGTTCGTGTACGTGATGCGGATGGCGTCCAGTTCTTGGTCGAGTTCCGCCCGGACCTCGTCGGGCACGATGAGGTCAGTGGCTTCACCGTCAGCGATACTGTCAGGGTCGGGTGGGTATGCGCCCGCGTACCGCTCACGCCATGCCCGGCGGGCGGCCTCCTGGTCGCGCAGCATCTGGACGCGTTCAGGGGACGGCCGGTGGGCCGGTTCGGTGCCATGCGCCTGGGAATTAGTCCTCATTGATCCATTTTACGCCGTGCCAACGGGTGATGACCAGGGTTTCCTTCCCGATCCATTCCTGGTCACGAGACGCCTTCGCGGGCCTGCCGACTTCGGAAACGTCGAACGGTTGCGGATAGTCCGGTGCGCCCCACACCGTTTGGTCGACCCGTTCCAGCAAGTCAAATGCTGCTTGCGCTTGCGCGGCGAGCCATGCGGCACGGGCACGCAGATCCGCCGCCAACGCAGGACCGGTGCCTGGTGCAGCGGCGTCGGTGCGGCATCGTTCGGCGGCCGTCTGATAGATGCGCGCCGTTCTCGTCAACGCCTGCCACATCGTGTTCGCCTGGGACTCCCACGCCCACTCGTATCCGGCCCGCGCCCACGCATACCCGCCTGCTTCCAGCGCCGCGTACACGCGAATGGATTCGACCCTTGAAGCCTGGTACCAGCCCATCAAATGGTCGTTGAACGCTTGCGCGATCCCTTGACCGTGGAAGTCCGCATCAATGCTGAGGAAATTGTGGTGCGCGGTGAGCCGGTGCCCGTCCGCGTGGAGCGAGCGTTCGAAATGGCCGACGGAGGTCCCGTTCACGAGCAGGTCGCCCTTGATGAACCATTGGTCGCCCGACTGGATCGCGCTGGCGACTTCGACAGTGAACGGGCCATAGTCGTGCTCTTCAAACACCGCGAACACGGCGTCGCGAACGGCTGAGCGGTTCCCGGTGGCGAACATGTCACGAACCAGCAGCGGGTAGGTGCCGCTGCCGAAGTCCACGGCGGAACGTTCGCCGCGCCACGCGTCCGCGAACGATGCCGCGATCGCACCGATCACGTCATCGTCGGTGCCGCGCGCCCACATGACCTCGACCCGGTTCGCTTGCTTGCTCGTCCCGTCGACGGCGATGCGGAACCGCCCCGCGGGTGTCTCGTCGCCAGGGTCAGCGAAATACAAAACGTCAACGTACGTGACCGAGCCAACCGTGGTGAGGTCGTCAAATTCGACGTAGTCGCCGAACTGGTCGGTGTACGCCGCAGCGGCCTGTTCAGCGGCCCCGCGCGCATAGTTCATGGCGCGGGCGTCGCGACCGGTGCCCGCAAACAGGACCCCGGCCGGGTCGACACCCAGTGACGCTGCCGCATCCGGTACTGCCGTATCTGACCGGTTCCACGCGTCAACGAACGCGGCACCAAGGTCGGCAACGAACGCACGGTCATCGGGGGCACCAGTGACCGCGTCAGCAGACGACAGGACCACTTCGGGCCCTCGACCTGCGTCGGTGACGACCACGGTCAGGACACCGAAGTCGTCATCGTGCTCATCGAGCACGTCGAACGTCACCAAGGTCCGTGCAGGCTCGGCGTGCAGACCAGCGAGGCGCACCAAGTACTCCTCAGGATTGAGGAACGCGTCGGCCGTGAACGCATCCGCGGCATCGGAAGCGGCCTGTCGCAGCCGGCGCTGCACGCGCACGTCTCCGGTCTCGTGGCCACCGACGAGGAGTGCCCCCGGGTCAACCCCAAGCGACGGCGGTGCCGCCGGGTCGGTGTCGGTATCGGAGGTGGCGGGCGCTTGGAAGATCGCGGCCAGCCCCGCCGCCAGGTCGGGCCGGTCCTGCTCGTGGTGTGCTGTGTCAAGGAAACCGGCGGTGACCGTGCGATGCTCCGTCAGTTTCGTGCGCCACGTGTTCGCGTGCCGGGCGGCGGCGAGCCGGTCCAGGCGCGTGAGCGCCAAGTCGGCTTTGCGGTCCCAAACGTCGATGTGCCGTTCGATCTCACGTTCGCGCTGTACCGCTGCGTCACCACCGGGATGGTCAGGGCCGCGGTCAGGCAGCGTCGAGACGCCCGGTATCCATGCGGTGAGCGTGTGACGGCAATGCGGATGCAGCAAACCTGCGGCGATAGCTGTCGCCAGGGTGCCTTTCGGGACCGGGCGGGCGCCACTGCCGACGTAGGCGGCCAACGCGTCATCGTCGCGGGCGAGCACGCGGCCCTCCCACGGGCGGCACGTGACGCACCGCTGCGCCGACACGGACACGGACACGCACGCGATACCAGCGCTGCCGGCGTACTCGAGGTAGGCGTCCGTAGCGGTGCGACGCAGACGCGTCTGACAAAGCGTCTGCGTCCATGACCCGACCGCATGCATACGGCCGTGCTGGTCGGGCACCGTCAGGCCCCGGTCCAGGAACCGGTTCCAGGCAGCGTTTCGCAGCGTCTCACGGGCGAGCCCGGTGAACCCGGCCTGCGGGGACGCGTCACGCACGGCCTGTTCCAGACGTGCCGCAGCGGCCGTGAACGCGCCGTCAAGACCGGTCATGAGGCCGGCGGCGGTCTCCCGCACCACCGTGTCCACGTCAGGCAGGTGTTCGACCGCTTGAGCGAACGTGACCGGCTGACCCGTCGTGTACAGGAACAGCGGCCCGAGCGGCGCCCCGAGGTCAGTGACGTCAAGCCCGGCTGCTTGGGCATCCTCCAGGAGCGCCGCGACGCCAGCGATGTAGGCCTGAGCAGTGGCAGGGACAGCGGCACGCAGCGCTTCCCGCAGGCGACTGCGGGCCCGCTCAGTCGCGGTACGCACCTCATGCCAGGCTCGATCGGCGTCGTCATCGAACGCTCCCGCGCCGAGGAGACGCCCCGCGAGACGCACCAGCGGTGCCGTGGCGTCCGTGACCGTGTCAGCGAGCAGCCCGGAGGCGTCGGTGACGCTGTCGCGTCCGACTGGCATCAGGGCCGTCCGGTGCGCGGGCCCGAAGGCATCTCGGCCATGCAGGGGCTCACTGCGGTGCCTCGATTCAGTTGTGGTGGCGAAAAAACCAAGACTGGACCGGCAACAGGGCAGCACCGGCGTCAGTGCGATGCGTGGATCAGGTGGCAGTGATGCGGTCGTGGCATCAGGTGATGCCGTGTCCGCGGCGGCGACCGGTGCCGGCCTACAGTGCGGCACCGATGCCGAGCAGGGCGATCAGGTTGAGGAGCAGACCGTGCCCGTCGACCGCGACAGAATTGACGGGGTGCCAGTCACGCCAGGGAGTGACCGCTCCGGTGTGCACGGCAGTACCGTTGCGACTGTTGCCGGTCCGGTCCGGACGCGGCCTACACGTCACCCTCACCGTCAAGCCATTGCACGCCGTACCACTGGTGACTGAGCAAGACGTCTTTCCCCAGCCACCGGCCCGTGCGGGCACGGTCAGGTGGCATGCCCACTTCCGAAAGGTCCTTCGGCGTCGGATAGTCCGGTGCACCCCAAACGGTGGCGTCAACGCGTTCCAGGAGCGCGAACGCGTCCCGCGCCTGCGCCGCAATCGTGTCCGCCGCTGTGCGCAACTGCGCGGCAGTACCCGGATTCGCATGCCCTGCGGCTCGTGTCCGCAAGTCGTCAGCCAAAGCCTGGTAGCGAGGCGCGGTCTCGCGCAGCAACTCCCACATGGGCAAGGCGTCCCGTTCCGCCACCCAGTCATAGCCGGCTCGCGCCCACGCATACCCGCCTGCTTCCAACGCAGCCAACACCGTGACGCTGCGGAACCCCGACCGGCGGTACCAGCCGAACAGGTGCCGGTTGAAACCGGTAGCGATACCGCGGCCGTGATATTCAGGCAGCAGATACAAGTAGTCATGGCCGACGTCGACACGGTCACCGCGGGCCCGGAACGACCGTGTGAACGTCCCCGCCGTGGCCCCGTCGACCACTATGTCGCCGCGAACGGTCACGGTGTCACCGACACGGTTGATGCTAGCCACCTCAACGTTGAATCCGTTCCAGGCGCCGCGTTCGAACACGTCGGCGACACCCGCACGGATCACCGACAGTGGCACGCCCGGAGCGAGCAGGTGGCTGCCGACGTCGACCGGTTCGACGCCGGCCGTGGGCGCGGCAGCGCTGGCACGCCAGGCGTCGGCGAACCGGTGCACCGCGGCATCAACTGCTGCCGGGTCGGCTGTGTCACGGACGTCAAGGTAGTCAAGGCCGACCTGGTGTCCCCACCGTTCGCTGCCGGCAATCGATATCGCGAACGTCGCGAGCGTGCCCGTTTCGTGCTCCGGTGTGACCGTGAAATGCGCCAACACACCGGGTTCGCCTTCGCTGGTGAACTGGTATACGACCGTGAACGGCGCCGCATCAGCGGTGTTGAACGCTCGCGCCATCTGCGTCGCCGCTTCGTTGGCGGCCGCATGCGACTGGTCGCCGGACGCGTTCGTGAACGCAGCCAGGTCAACGAGGAGGCGGGCGCGGTCAGGTTCGGTGACGTCGACCGTCACCACCGGTGCACGGTTCCACGCGGCCGCGAACGCCACGGCAGCGTCGGCGACCGCATCGTTGAACGGGTGCGCCGGTGCAACGTCGGTGACGGTGACGCCGTCAGCGTCAACGTTGACGGTGAACGTACCAAGATCGTCATCGTCATCGTTGGTGTCGGTGACGTCGATGTCCATGACCGTGCGCGATGGTGACACTGCCAGCGTCGAACGAAACAAGGTCACCTGGTGGTCAGCGGTGAACGACTCGTTGTCGTTGAACGCGTCCACGGCATCCGTGACCGCCTGCCGGACGCGCCGCAGCACAGCACGGTCCAGCTGCCCGCCAGCAACAGCCGCACTCGGATGCGCCGCCAACACGGGTTCGGTGTCGACCGTGGCCCGCCACATGCTGGCGAACTCGGTCGCGGTGTCCCACACGGCCGCCGGACCTGACGCCGACGACACTTCCAGGACCGGAGCGTCCGGGGTGCCCCGAACCGTGAAGATGGCATACCCGACACGGTCACCTGTCGGGTCCAACATGTGAAAGGACACCCAGGTGGCGTCAGTGTCCGCCCGGGTGAACGCGGGCGTGAACCGGTGGACGGCGTCGGGGTGCACGGCGGCGAAGTCACGTGCGGCCCTGGCGGCGGCGGCCGTGCGTTCCCGGTCGGCGGTCGCACCGCCAGGGCCGGTCAGCATCTGCCCGAGCGGCACGGTGATGCGGTCAGGGGCCTCGCGGCCGTGTTCGTTCGAGTCACGGGTTTCCGTGTCGGCGTCGGTGGCCGGTGCCGCGTCGGAATCGGTCGTGTCCGCCGCGGTTGCTGAACCCGAATTGAGATATTTGATGCCGTCCCAGTTCGCACCGACCATGGCGGCTTTCCCCAGGTGCTGTTCGAAGATCGCGTCAGTGCGACCCTCGGGCGCAGGACGGGCCCGGCCGATGGACGCAATGTCGTAAGCGGTCGGGAATCCAGGGGTGCCGAACGTATGCGCTTCGGCGCGGTCGAGGACCACATCGGCGTCGTCCAGTTGCGCTTCGATCCAGGCGAGCCCGGCCGCTTCGATATCGGTCAGGGTCCCTTCCCGGGCGGCACGCCGCAGCGGCGCCGCATACCGGTTCCATGCCCGCCGCTGCTCGTTCAGGCGCCCGATGATCTTGTCGGCGTCATCCTCGGTGAGGAAGTCAAACCCGGCGCGCGCCCACGCGTACCCGCCGATGTCCGTAGTCGACACCGTCACCGCGTCAACACCCGAGTCGCGATACCAGTTGAACAGGCGACCGTTGAACGCGGCGGCGACACCGTTGCCGCGGAAGGCGTCAGCGACCGTCAAACTGTTGTGGCCTGCTTGCAGCAGGTGGTCTTCGACGAAGATGCTGCGGTCGAACCGGGCCACAACGGCGCCGTCACGGTCATAAAGTCGACCTTCAACGGCGACACCGTCACCCCTGACGGTCACATTGACCAAGTCGCAGGTGAGGCGCCCGAACCCCGGCACGTCCAGCGGTGTCGCTTCGAACAGGGCACGGACGGCGTCGCGACGGGCGTCGTCGGGGTACGGCTGTGCAAGGTCAGCGGCTGACACCGTCCAGTGACCGGGCCCGTCAGGAAGCACCTGGCCCTGGAGCGAGCCGGACACCGGCGCTGGCGCTCCTGGTGCAGATCCGGCCCCCACGGCGGACGTGCGCAGGGCCGCCAGTTCGGCGCGGGCCGCCGCGGCCGCGGCAGCCACCCGGTCGCCCAATGCAGGGTCGAGCGCGTAAGTTTTGCGCCGTTCGAAACTGGTGAGGCGACGCGTCAGTGCACGCTCGTCCCGTTCGGCAGCCGCGGCCGCAGGAGTACGGCCGTCACCTGCCGGTATGAGCGGTCGATCCGGTGTCCACACGTGCGCGCGGTGGCGGCAATGCGGATGGAACAGGCCCTTCGCGCGCGCCTCCACCAACGTTCCCACTACCGCCGGTGCACCGCCCGGGTCAGTGCCGGGATCGGCGAGTGCGAGCCTGGCGCCTTCCCACGGGTCACACCTCGGACAGTCCGCCACCGACCGGGACACGGTCACATAAGCGGCGCCAGCGGTCTCGAGCACGTGCACGTACGCGTCGAGGACGGTCGCACCGACCATGGCGTCAACGGTCGACGCGGCGTAATCGGCCAGGTTCCACGTCCGGCCGAACTCGTCACCAGGCGTCCGCAATCCCCGGGCGAGGTACGCATCCCAAGTTGTCGCGCCCGCACGGGCACGTTCAGGACCGCTCCTTGCTGCCGCGCCCACTTCCCCGAGCGCATGTTCCACAGTCGAGCGCGTGGCCATAGCGGCGTCCTCGAGCGACCGGGTGAGGTCACGGACGCGTTCACGCACCACTTCCAAGCCCGGGACGATCTCCCGCAGCTGCATGAACGACCGTGAACCGTGACCGGTCACGAACGCGGCCACCGCGTCCAGGTCACCTGCCGCGTCCGGGTCGAATCCCGTGCCATTGAGGTCGACGGCAGCCGCTTGTGCCCCGGCGAGCCACGCACGCAGCAACGCGTCCCGTGCCGCCGTCGACACGTTCGCGAGGTGTGCTTGCTGCGCCCGCGCGTACGCTCGCGTGAGCTGTCGTGTCAACGCCGCCGGGTTCCCGCCCGGCGCATCCGCCCGCAACTGCGCGGTCGCCCACGCGAGCACGTCAGCAGTGAACGGCGCGAACGGCGCCCTCAACGCGTCGCCCAGCCCGGCCGCAAGGACCCGGGAAACCGGCATTTACACCCCGGGGACGGCGGCAGGATCAGCGAGCGGACCCAGGCCGCGCTCCGTGGCGATCTGGGTCGCTTCCGCGTCGATCTGCTCGGTCGACCAGTCCGGGTGCAGGAGCGCCACACGCGTACGAATGGACGTGGCTTCGGCGATGTTGAGCGCCTGCAGCGTCTGCGCGTCCTCCAACGCCGACGCCGGAACCGGGTCGCCGAAGTCAACCAGGACCGGGCCCGCCTCCGGTGCCGCATCGGTACCGAACACGGCCCGGGTGACGTCCATGAGCGCCTGCGTGATCTGCGCGAGCGGCGGCGCGACGTACCGCGTCATTTTCGCTCGCGTTGCGAGGGACGCGGACTGCCGGGCACGGAACTCGGTCGCGGTGACCGCCGCGGGCCCTTCGGATTCGTGCCCGAATGACGCGGGGGAGTACCCGGCTTTACGGAGGATCTGATGCATGAGTTCACGCGCGGTCCTGGAGTGTTCCTCGACGCGAATGGCGAACTGGGTTGCGGTGATCTGTGGGCCGCCGTCACTGGAGGGCAGCATGCGCAGCGGCACGAACACTTCCTGGTCCGCGTGCCACGTCGCACCGTCACCAGGTGCACCGGGACGCAGGTAATCCTGCGGGACCACGAGGCGGGCTTTACCGAGCCGGAGGTCCCGCATCCACGACGACCACGTTTCGTCGAACGCGTCCAGGAGCGGTTCCGACCCGGCAATGTCGGCGCGGCCGAGTCCGGCCGCTGCAGGCACATGCCGCCACAGGGGTGCGGGGCGCACGTTCGGGAGGTACGCGATCGCGAGACCGGTCGTCCCGGTCGCTACGGCCGCTTCACGTTCCGAACCGGTCGCTAGGCCTGCCGTCATGGGGTGCGCGGCGAGCGCGAGCGGACGGCCCAGCCGCGTCCCCGTGCCCTGGTACAGGCCGTGAAGGATGACGCCAGGTTCGTACCGTTCAAGATGGCGGATGACCGTGGCGCCGTCGTGTTCGAGGACGGTACTGACGGTGACCGCCGCAAGGCGACCCCACCGCCATTCGGGGTACACACGGTCGGCCTCAACGGTGTCAAGCCAAGCTTCACCGGCGACATTCCGGTCCCAGCAGATCCGCAAGAACACGCCGCCGAGCGCGGACTTTGCCTCGCCAGCTTCCATGAGCGTCGCGGCGAGGCCGCCCGCCATACGCTCGCTCAGCCATGCAGTCGCTTCAGTGTTCCCGGCGACGGTGAGCGTCGGCGGCTTCGCGAACAGGAGCTCAGCGGACTTCGCGGCGATGTCGGCCGCGAGCGGCACATGCAGTTTCGTGCGCTGCTCGCCCACGGGAAGGGGCTGCCCCCACCACATGCGCGCGAGCGTTCCCTGAACACCCCCGCGGTACTGTGCCGGGTGATTGTGCAGCGCCGGGGACGCCTGCCCACCGTAAATCGCAGCCAGGGCCTCAGCGTCACCGGACCACCAAGCGCCCCATTCGGCGTGTTTGACGCGAACGGGTTCGAGCGCTTTCGGCAGCCACGGTTGATCGGTAGTAGGCAGTGGCATGAGCGAAGGTCTCCATATGCAGTTGTGTGCGGCAGAACGTCAGCGGACGTGTACAGGTCCGGCCTGCGGGGGCGGCATCAACCGGCGGCGCATGAGGTCGACGTACTCCGGGTGTATGTCGATGCCCGTGAAAGGCACGATCTTCAGCGAGAGCCGCCAAACCGGTCGAACCGGACCCTGCGAACGGGTCCAGGACACGGCCGCCAGGCGGGCAGACGTAGCGGATGATCCACGCCGCGAGCGCGGGAGGGAACGGGGCTGGGTGCGCGACCTCGTCACCGGTAATGTTCTGGCCCAGGCGGATGCGGGCAAGGTCGATGCCGCGTGCGATGGGATGCGGGACGTATGGTGCCGTACGGAGCTTGTGCCGGCCGTAGCCGTTGCGGAAGAGTCGGCCTTCTACTTTGAACGGCTGCGTTTGCGGCCGCCCGTTCGCGCGCGGGTCGCACCACGGGCGGGTCCTGCTGGGAGCGAACCAGAGAATGTGCTCCCAGGATCGCCGGGGCCGGTCGTTTGGCGCGGTCGGCATGCCGGAGCCTTTGTCCCAAATCCACTCATCCACTTCGACCCAGCCGCGTTCGCGAAGCTCAAGCCGGGTCCGCAGGACGTAGTCGGAGAGTTGGCCGCCGCGAATGTGGGGCCGGATCACGATGGCGACGGAGGCTCGGTCGGTGAGGGCGGGTTTGGCGGCGTCGAGGCGGTCGGCCAGCCAGGTCGGGTAGATGCGTTCGTGCACACCGCCGTAGTCGGCTTTGCGCTGCTCAGCATACGGCGGCGAGGTCACAATGCAGTCAACGGATCGCGGCGTCAAGCGCGGCAGCACGTCAAGGGCGTCGCCGCAGTGTAGGTCGAAGGAAGCGGTCATGACAGCTCCTGCGACAGGAGTGGGGTAGGGCCCGGGTCGCTGACGGCGGCAGCGGCGGTTGCCGCGGCGCTCGCGAGGCGGCGGCCCATCATGGCCACGTAGTCGCCGTCGCGGTCGACACCGACGAACGAGCGGCCTTCCGCGATCGCGGCGACACCGGTCGAACCCGAACCGGCGAACGGATCAAGCACCGTCCCACCAGGAGGCGCGAGATAACGGATGATCCACGCTGCGAGCTTCGGCGGGAACGGCGCCGGGTGTGCGACGTCATCACCTTTCGTGTTGTGCGCGCACGGCACGCGCGCGACGTCAGTGCCGCGGGCGATACCCGCATAGGGCGCGGAGTCCGCGGTGACGCCGCCGTACTGGTGCCGAAACATGCGGCCGCCGTGGCCGGTGAACATGCGTTCGGTGGCGCGGCCGTTCGCTCGCGGGTCGCACCACGGATGCTTGCGGGGCGCGAACCACAGGATGTGCTCCCATGATCGGCGCGGCCACAGTTTCGACCCGATCGGCGGCCCGGAGCCCTTGTCCCAGATCCACTCGTCGCATTCGATCCAGCCGCGTTCGCGCAGCTCCAAACGGGTGCGTAGGACATAGTCGGACAGTTCACCGCGGCGCACATGCGGCCGGATCACGATCGCGACCGATCCACGGACGGTCAGGGCCGGACGTGCCGCCTCCAGCCGGTCGGCGAACCACACCGGATAGTGCGCTTCGTCGACGCCGCCGTATTCGCGGCGGCGTTGCTGCGCGTACGGCGGCGACGTGACAACGCAGTCCACTGAGCCTGGCGCGAGACGAGGGAGCACGTCGAGGGCGTCGCCGCAGTGCAGCTGGAACGAGGCGGTCATGGGTCCTATGCAGTTGTGAGGTGAGTGCGCTCGTTTCGGCGCCTCAAACGTGCTGTTTCAACAGGTTGGGGGGCTGCGGTGGGGCCCGAGAACTGCTAGCGTCGTTCCATGATTGAACCCCTCATCCCAGTACTCGCCAGCATGGTCCCGGCCCTGGCCCGTACCACAGCGCAGGCGGTGGAACGCTGGCTACTGGCAAGAAAGCACGAAGACCTTCGCTTGGTGCACGTCTACACCAGCGACACCGAAGCTGGTGAGGCACTAGTCAAAGCGATCGAAGAACTTGCCGAGCAATGTGACGCTGAGGAAACGAAACACACTGAGCCGATCTACGGGTCGCTTAGGCAGTGGGTGGTGGCTCGATTCCAGAGGAAAGCCGCATCTGAAAAGTTCGACGCATATATGGCAGCGCTCGCTCGATCGTTGGAGACCAAAGCAGTAGAAAAGGAGCGTGCCCAACTTGCTGCCTTGGAAGCGCAGACACTCATGGCAATGTCGTCAGCGGTCGCGGCGACTCCTGACGCTGCCATCATGACTGAGAAGTTGCTTCTTGTGAAGTCCGGCGAATGCACTGTCGCGAAACCGATCACTGAGGCCGAGCGGAAGTTCCTCATGGAAAACCACGATCTCTTGTCGAAACCAGCGACCCTTCTGGAGATGATGCAGGTGGCGCCGTCGTTGACCACTGCGCCCGAACTGATCGAAGGTGACGCGAGCTGATCGTTTAGGTGCTGAGCAATCGTCCATTCCACGTCCCACGCGTGGTGTGGAGCCCGTACCTGAGAGCGTCGCAGTTGTGCACGAGTATGCCTGAAGCGAAGTACTCAGGGCAGTCAGCGACCGTGAGGTTCCAGACGGCCTGCTTCTCGGGCATGGCGGTTACTCGCAGCACATGAACGTCCGCAGAAGCGGCTTCTGCTGTACTTGTTGGTGCGGAAGGCGGCACCGCAGTGCTCACATGAGCGGGTGACGTCGTCAATGCCAGAGGCGCGCCGCCACGCCGACTTGCAGGCGTTGGTGCAGAACCGTTCACTACCGTGCTTCGAGAGCGTGTCGTAGTGTGCCCCGCACTGGTCGCATCGGCGTTCATGCGGTTGACGGTTTGCCCAGGTGCGGGCACCGTGCCTGGTGTGCCAGGCCCGTCCAGCTTCGGATTGGTGCCACGCGCTGGCCAAAGGTCGGATGCGTTCGAGGTGGGCGAGCCGTTCGGGTGCGCATTCACCGGCGCGATCGTCGCTGTGGTGCAACTGGTGCGCTGCAGCGGTGATGCATTCGAGATTACTTGGGTTGTTGTTGAGCGGGTCACCGTCGCTGTGATGGATGTGGTGGCCTTCGGGGATGGCGCGATCGTGCTCGGCCATCCAGATTTCTTCGTGAAGACGCTTGACGCCGCGTTGCCGGTCGGCGATCCCTGGAACGTAGTAGGCGCGCTCGGCCCACTGCTTGGCATCGAGGTACCGGCGGAACTTGATCCCTTGGAAGACAACGGTATCGACTCGTTTTGCCACACATGAAGTTTATCCGCGTATCGCAGTGTGTCCAATCGTTTCCAGCCGTGGCCCACAACCCAAACTGGATGGTTTCCTGTCCCTGTGAGCATGCGGCCGTCCGAAGTCTCCACCTGATACACCGTGGCGCTGGCGCTGGTCATCCCTGAGGCGATGACAGGCTTCATGCCTTTGCGGGTCAGTACCCGGTCCCCCGGAGCAACGGTCTCGATCGGCCGCAGCCCGGCGCCGGTCACTACCGGCGTGCCCGTGACAAAGCAACCGTGGTCGTCGACTTTCACGGGCGCATCGATACCGAGCTTGGCTTTCTTCGGGTCCCACGCGTACGACGCGATCTCGTCGATGAGGCCTTCGCAGGACTCGTGGACGCGGAGTCGATCCGTGGCGATCAAACCGGAAACGGTCCGGATGCCGTCGGCGACCGCGTTGTTCGCACGGACCGGGTTGAGACCGTCGCGGTGCGCCTGCTCAATGAATGACGCCGCCGACGGGTCGATGACCACGTACGGGTCGCCGAGCTGCTGCGCGGCCATCCAGTCGCGGACGTGTCGTGAATATTCGACGTCGGTCAGCTGCCGCTGCTGATGGCGTTTGCGCGACGCCCACCGCCACTCCGAGGCCACATGGAGCCGGCGGTCGATGCCAAGGCCGATCGCGAGCGCAACGAAGTCGTTCACGGTGCCGTAGTCGATGCCGACGCTGATCCATTCGAGGATCTCCGGCACCGTCTTCTCGACATGGGCCTCGGGGTTCCAGGCGTCGAAAATGACGCCGTCGGCCATGACCCACAGGCCTTCAATGAACCGCTGGTACCACAAGCCGGTGTACTCGGCTTTGAGGTTCTGGACGTAATCGGCGCCGAGCCCGGGGTTGTCGGCGAGGGTGAACCGGAACCGGGCGAGCGAGAGTTCACTGGCACGGTCGAGGAAGCCGACCTTAAGCCAGTGCCGGGGCCCGTCCGGGTTCGTCGTCGCTAGGAGCCTCGCGCCGGGGACGGACAGGCGGGCGAGGAGCTGCCGGAAGAACGCCTCGGGCACGAGCGTGGCTTCGTCCACGTACGCGAGGTACGCGGTCATGCCGCGGATTTTTTCTTCGGCTCTCGCGTCGTTCGCGCCGACCAAATGCACGGTCCGGCCGAGAATGACGGCCCTGCTTGAACCCGTGGTGTGCTTGACGGTGTCGGCGACCGGCCCGAACAGTGCCCTGTCCTGCAATGGCGCAATGATGTTGCGTTCGATGGCTGCGAGAGTGCGGCCTGCGCAGACGATCAACCCGGTGTCGGGTGCTGCCTGCACTGCGAGGATGAACGCAACGAGCGACGCGATGGTCTTACCTGACCTGACCGCGCCGTCGAGCACGGTTATGCGCCGTTTGCCGGATTCACGGATCGCTTCGAGTTGCTTCGGCGACAGCAGCAAGATCAGTAGGGGTGGAGCTATGGAGTTGTGCCGCCAGGCCCTCCAGGAGGGACGTGGCGTGTTCGAGGCCAGGACCGTCACCGCCGACGAGCGCCAGGTACCGGTCGACCGTGGTCGCATACAAGCGGATCAGGTCGGCAGGATCGAGGTCGTCCAAGCGGGTGCGCACGGTGGTGAGCGCTGCCGTGGCCGTTTCCAGGGCGATGTCGGCGGCGCGGCCGCGCGCGGACCCGGGTGCGGCCGCTTCGGCGGCAGTGAGGAGGGTGATGCCGGCGCGGCGGGCGACGTTGGAGACGGTGGAGGGGGCGACGCCGTGCCGCTTTGCAATCTGGTTCCGTGACAGGGCGCGTTCGCGCAGGTCTTCGAGGATCGCTTGCCGCTTCACTGCGGGGAGGCCACGGTTCATGGTGGACCTCCATGGCGATATTCGATTGTGGGCACAGTTCAGGCCAGCACCGGAAACACTATCGTTGCGCAGATCCTGCGGCAAAAAAGTTCGCCGCACTACGGTGAACTGCAAGAACACAGTGCTCAGACCGGTGTGTCA
>NZ_JAJLQZ010000002.1 GCF_020991375.1 Glycomyces amatae
TTGAAAGCATTTGGGAATTCCTCTGGGTGGGTGAAGGTGCGCTCGTTCTGGTTTGAGGTGCACGCGGCAACCACCAGCTTCGGGTTCTCCCATTCGGGGCGGTCTGCCTTCCATGCCTCTGTGGCGACTGGCAGGAAGTTTCGGAGGCGGCGCTCGCTCGGCAGCTCGATCAGAAGAACTGACTTTCGTGCATCCGAGTCTCGGCGGGTGTGCTCTTTGTAGCTCTTGATCTTGCGGGCGAGGTATCCGAGGGTCTCTGTTCCTCGGTCGTGTTCGAGCCAGAAGGGCAGCACGGGGCCGTTCTGCCAGCTGATCTCGCCGTTGCCGTCCGGGTCGATGCCCAGCATCCAGGGGTCCTTGGCGAGCCAGCGAACCCGGATGCCGGAGTTGTTCCTCGCGGAGTAGTAGAGACGGCTGAAGAAGGCGTTGACGCCCTCGGTATGCGGCCGGTTCCTCGAGAGGAACTGGTGTTGGGCCTGGAAGGTCCCTGCTTGCTTCGTCGGCAGCTTGTCTCCCTTGATCAAGGCGAGGATGCACTGACCTCTCCAAGCCAGGACGTAGCGGTACGCCTTGCTCTCGGGGCTTCGCCAGCGTTCGACCACTCCTAGCTCGTGGAGTGTCAGGAGGCGTGCTCCCGCTTGGTGGCGGGAGGGGAAGAACATCGCCTCGATCATGCCGGCGGTCATGATCTTGTGCTTCTCGAGGGCTTCGAGGATGTCGAAGTCTCGCCTGGTCAGGCGGTTGGTTATCTCGTTGAAGTCGCCTGTGTCGGTGCCTGGGATCCGCTTCGCGCACATGCTCTTCTCACCGGCTCCCTTTGACGGGGGAGTCGGTTTGGGCGGTGAGGGGCTCGGTGAGGCGCTTGTGCAGGGCCTCTAGCTGCGGGTACGCGTGCGCGTACGTCTCCAACAGGCCAGCAAGTTCAGACATTGAGCAACCGAGCGGTCATCAAGTTGATGACCGCTCAATTGCGTCCTGAAGCCCCTGCTCAGGTCTCGGCCGGGGTGCCGTGGCCTTCGGCTCGACCGATGCCCGAGCGACAGGCCACATAGGTCAGTCGCCTTCGGCGGCGATCCACGGTCCGGTGGGCGGCGTTTCCCGCATGCCTCGTGAGTGTTCGGCCTCTCGTCGCGGGCTGAAACCGTATGTCAGTCCGGTCGGCGCAGTCCTGCGATCAGCAGTTCGATTATCCTGCGGGCGTTGTAGCGCGGGTCGCTGTCGTCGCCGATGCAGAGGTTGCCGATGCCTCGCATGAGTTGGTAGGCATCGAGGTCGGAGCGAATCTCACCGGACTCCGCTGCCGCGTCGAGGATCTCGGCGCACACCGGCACGAGGCGGTCGAGGAAGTAGGCGTGCAGTGTTTCGAAGCCGGCGTTGTCCGTCTGCATCGCGGCGGCAAGCCCGTGCTTGGTGACCAGGAAGTCCACGAAGAGGTCGATCCATTGTCGAAGCGCGGCATAGGGAGTCGTTTCACGCTCCAGCAGGGCCGGGCCGGCCTCGGCGCAAGCGTCGACCTGGTGGCGGTAGACCGCGATGACGAGGTCCGCGCGCGTCGGAAAGTGGCGGTAGATGGTGCCCATCCCGACCCCGGCCCTGGCTGCGATGTCGCGAACCGGTGCCTCCACGCCCGAGGCGACGAAGACCTCGGTCGCCGCGTCCAGCAGGGCCTGCTGGTTCCGACGTGCGTCCTTGCGCTTCGACCCGCCTGAGCTTCCCGAACTCTGGGTGCCGTCATCCACCGCCGTGTCCTTCCGTGATCCGGACTTGCAAACCGGAACATCGTTCCGTATTGTTAATGGAGCGACGTTCCGTTTTGATCATTGTGTCAGAACCGGGACCCGCCGCACCGACCAGGCACACCTGACCGAACGGAAACCACTGCCATGCCCGACCCGAACACCGCGAGCGCGCCGACTGCGATCGTGTCCGCGAAACCCGTCGTCCTGCCCGCTCCCGGCCGCGGCGACGATCTCCAGGTCCGCGTCTCCGCGCCCGCGACCGGCGTCGACCTGCCGGTCATCGTCTTCTCGCACGGCTTCGGATCCTCGATGGACGGATACGCCCCACTGGCGGACTTCTGGGCCGCCCGAGGCTTCGCGGTCCTGCAACCCACCCACCTGGACTCCAGGACGCTCGGCCTTCCTGCGGGCGACCCTCGTACGCCGCGGATCTGGCGTATCCGGGTGGAGGATCTCAAACGCGCCATCGACGGGCTCGACGTCTTGGAGGCCGCCGTGCCGGGCCTCGCCGGGCGCCTCGACCGCGCCCGCATAGCCGTGGCCGGGCACTCCTGGGGAGCCCAGACGGCGAGCACGCTGCTCGGCGCGCGGGTCCTCGACGCCGACGGCGTCCCCGGGGAGGACATGTCGGACGAGCGCGCCAAGGCGGGCGTGCTGCTCGCCCTGCCCGGCAAGGGCGGTGACGACCTCACGCCGTTCGCGGCCGAGAACTTCGCCTTCATGAACCCCTCCTTCGACGGCATGACCCCGCCCGCCCTCGTCGTCGCCGGGAACGATGACCAGTCCGCACTGTCCACTCGCGGACCGGACTGGTTCACCGACGCCTACTTCCTCAGCCCGGGAAGCAAGAGCCTGCTCACCCTCGCCGGGGCGGAGCACTCGCTCGGCGGCGTGTCCGGGTACGACGCCGCGGAAACGACGGACGCGAGCCCCGAACGGGTCGCGCTGGTGCAGCGGCTCACCTCCGCGTACCTGCGCAGCGCCCTCGACCCGGCGGACGCCGAGTGGAAGGCCGTGTCCTCCGAGCTGGAGGAAGGCCGTCACCCGCTGGGCAAGGTGCAGAGCAGGTAATCGCGTCGCGCTGCTGCGCAACGCCTCTCGCAGCGGCAGGGTCAGGAGCCGAACGGCCCCCGGCCCTGCTGCCTTCTCTCGGCGAATTCCTTACGGCGCCGATCGCGCTCGGTGATGACCGTCCGAGGCGGGTGGAAGGCGCGGCCGTCCGGGAGGCCGATGCCGGGCGGGCCTTTTGCTCTGCCCGCGCCTGTCACCGCGCCCGGACGCGGTTGGCCGCCGTGGAGTGGAAGAGCGCGGGGAAGCAGACGATGCCGGACGCCAAGAGCACCATCCAGATGACGATCGGCATGGTCTGGTCGGAGTCGACCGGGCTGGCCTGGAGCGGCGTATCGCCACCGGCCAGGACCGCTAGCAGGGCCAAGCCGGTGATCCACATCGCGCATGGAATCGCGAACAGCGCCCATACCGCGGCGGGCACCTCGTCGATCGGTTTGAGCATCCGTTCGGGGAACCTCCGCGGCCGCAGGAGCAGACGCTGCACCGCCCAGCAGCATCCCGCGATCACCAGTCCGAACGGCAGCAGCGGCGCGACCGGGTACTCCAGCACCGCTTCGGCGTCCGAGCGGCCGTTCGCGACGACGAAGCCCGCGTCGAGATCCGCCGGATCGAACACCGCCCACAGATCGGCGCCCTCCAGGTTCGCCGGACCGTCCCAGTCGTCGAAGCGGACCGGGGAGCCGTCGAACGGGTAGCGGACACCGCCGAGCTCGGCGAAGCCGCTGAGGTAGACCGTGTCAGGACCCCCTCTGTAGCCGAACTCGACGTCGAGAACGGTGTCCGCCCGGGCCGAGGTGATCTGCGGGTCCGCGTCGACGAACCGATGCCACGCCTGGTGGTTCCCGCTGATCCCGGCCGGCAGCGCCGCCGCGGCGCACCCCAGCCCATAGGCGACGAGCAATGCCGCCCGCCGATGCCGCACCTGGGCCCTGGTCGAGGCCCGAGTCCTGCCGACACTTCGCGCGCGCACCCACCACCACGCGATCGCGCCGATGCCCCCGGCGAACAGCAGCGCACCGGCCGGCATCGGGAAGCGGTAGCCGCCGAAGAGAAAGGCGTACCAGTAGAGGCCGACCACGGCGTGGAGCATGAGGGCGGCGGCCCACATGGGTATGAGCAGGCGAGGGGTTCCCACAAGGCGCTTTCATGTAGAGGAGCGATCGCGACTGATCCTAACGCGACTCCCACTCCGATCAAGGCCGCCGCTGCGGATCCCTCGATCGCGGCAGGCCGCACTGGACCTGTTCTCTGCGCCATCTCCAGGAGCTCACCTCGACCGTCCTGCCCGATTCCGGAAGCGCCTCCTCGTCCTCCTGGCCGCCGGACCGGCCCTCGTCGCCTTGGCCGCCGTCTACCTGGTCGTCCGCGACGACACTCCCGACATCGAAGCCGACTTCTCCAGCGATGCCTGCGAGGACTTCGACCTCGCCGAATTCGAGGCGTTCCCGGCGGACGACACCGAACCCTCCGAAGTAGACGGCGATGAGTTCGACACGGCCGACGCTCTCGACCTCGCCGATGCGCCGGCCGGTCAAGCGGTCGAACGCTTCGCAGCGTACGCCTGACGCACCTCGTCGGAACAAGCCGGTTCGGGTCCTTCGACTCTCGGGGCGTCCGATGCGTGTGAAACGAAGGCGACGGGAACTCGTCCCAGCCGCTACGCTCGCTCTGTCGGATCGAGCGGGAGGCGAGCTGTGGGACGGAAACTGGCGAGGTTCGTCGAAGCGGACCAGCCCGTCAAGTACATGGGCGGCTTCGACCACACGCTGGTGCACTGCCCCAGGTGCGACGGCATGGCGGTCCGCCGCGTCGCGCGGGTGACCTGCGGGTCGTGCGCGTATACGAGCGATCTGAAACGCGAGCCGAAGGTCGAACGCGTGGAGCCTCCCCAGATCGTCATGTGCCCCGAGTGCAACCGCTATGTCGGCACGTACCGAGAGGACCTGCGGTTGCAGCGGCTGCACTGCCGCGGTTGCGACTGGACCAGGGAACCGGTGCTCCGGCGTCCGTGGGTGGCGCCGAAGCGGGAGCGCCTGCCCCGCCTCTGGCTCGAGACGACGTTCCGAGGGGAGCGGCTCTGGGCGGAGAACGAGCAGCACCTGCGCTTCCTGGAGGAGTACGTCGCCGCCGGGGTCCGCGAGACCGGCTCCTCCAACAGCACCATCGCGAGCAGGCTCCCCGCCTGGATCAAGTCGGGCAAGAACCGCGAGGACCTGCTCCGCGCGCTCGCGAAGCTCCGGTCGCGACTGCCCTGAGCTCCCACAAGGCTTTACGACGTCACTCCTCCGGCGGCGACCGCGCCCGCGCGGGCGGTAGGGATGGCCTTACCTCGGGGAGGCGCGCTTGCAGGATGGTCTCGGCGCTGCCGCGTCAATAGCGTTGTCCCCATGCAGCAACCCACCCACGTCAAGTACACCGCTCTCCTGTGGATCGTGGCCGTCGCCGCGGGCGTCGTCGAGACCGCGCTCGCCGTCACCGACATCGCCCGCGAGTCCGGGCTCGACGCCGGCGTCTGGATGAACCTCGGGATGCGCTCGGTCGTCTACGTCGGAGCGCTGATCCTCATCGCGAACTTCGCCAAGGGCCGCCGCTGGGCCCGCGTGAGCCTGGTCGTCCTGCTCTCGGTGATCGGCCTCGCCGCGATGGTCGTGCCCGCCGCGATGGAGCTGGCGAACGGCGAGCCGTTCATGAGCGCCGTGGGCGGCGACGGTTCGTTCGCCACCGCGTTCGTCGTCGTCCGCCTCGCCCACATCGCCGCCGTCCTGGCCGCGACCGCCCTGATGTTCTCCGCGCCCGCCAACCGCTACTTCGCCGAGCGGGCCCCCAGGCCCGTCGCCGCCTGACCCGCCGCAGACGGGGCGCCCGGCCGCAGGAGGGCCGGGCGCCCGCTTCGCCGCGAAAGCGGCCCCGGGCCCGCGCGGGACCCCTCTCGCGCGGGCCCGGACATAATCGTCCGAGGTCCCCTGAGAGGAGCACCAGGATGAACACGCCCGCTCTCCCGCCGCGGATCCTGCCGCCGTGGGTCCGCAGCCTCGCCGCCGGAGTGCCCGACGCCCCCGAAGGCGCCGAACCGCTTCCGGCCGCGACGCCGGGGACGGTCTACGCGCTCGGCGAGGACGTCGGCTGGGTCGTGCCCCCGCGTCCCTTCGAGCTCCTGTTCGGCCGCGACGAGCAGAACGTCAACATCCCCCTGGGCGTCAAGGACAAGCGCGTCAGCCGCGTCCACGGCCGGCTCGTCTGCCACGGCGCCGAGTGGACGATGCGCAACGAGGGCCGCCTCCCGATGCTCCTGCCCGGCGACACCCTGCTGCTCTCCGGCCAGGAGCGCCTCATCGAGGACTCCTACACGCCCGTCTACATCGGCGACCTGTCCGAAGCCGTCCACTGCCTGGAGATCCGCCTCATCGGCGGCAGGCGCACCGCCGAGGACGGCGCCGCCGACGACGAGACCGCCGTGCCCGGCAGACACTTCCTCAGCGACGTCGAGCGGCTCGTCCTCACCTCGCTCGCGCAGCGCTACCTGCGCGGCCTGCCGCGCCCGCAGCCCGTCGCGTGGCGGCAGGTCGCCGACGACATGCGCCGCTCCCGCTTCGCCGCCGACCGGAACTGGAACGAGGGCACCGCGGCCCGGGTCGTCGCCGGTGTGCGCGAGCGGCTCTCCCACGCCGACTACCGGCCCCGCGTCGCCGGGCTCCTGCGCGAGGAGGTGTTCGGCGAACCGCTCGGGAACGCCCTGAACGACAACCTGATCCGGGCCCTGCTGCAAAGCACCACTCTGGACCCGAGTGATCTGGAGCGGCTCGACGCCGAGCCTCAGACCTCCTGATAGCACATGATGTAGTAGATGATCCCCGTCTCGGGGTCCCAGGGCTGCTCCGTCTCGTCGGTGGAGTCGCGCCAGTAGTACTCGAAGTCGGTCACGCCGTCGGCCCCGCAGGCCAGCCAGGCGGCGTCGTCGTGGTCCGGCTGCGACGGGTTCGGGTCCTCGGGGTTCGCGACGATCCGGTAGAAGTACTCCGCGGCCAGCTCCGAGTCGCAGGCGACGACCACCCAGTCCTCCGAGTCGGTCGTGCACTCGCCCTCGACCGGGCGGCGCTCGGCCTGCTCGTCGCCCGTCACCGGCGCGGGGACGATCGGCTCGGCCCCCGCGTCCTCCTCCGGGGTCGGGCTCTCCGCCGGTTCGGCGGTCGCCTCCCCTCCGGCCGCGTCCGCGCGGTCGGTGTTCCGGTCGGCGGCCGTGTACACCAGCACCGCCGCGAGCAGGACCAGGGCGATCACCGGCGTGAGCAGTTGGAACCACGGTCTGCCGGGCGCCGTCCGATCGGTCGGCTCCGCGCGCAGGCGCTCCTGGATGTCCCGCAGGATCGGCAGCGCCGAACCCGCCTCCTCGACCCCCGCCGCCTGCGCGAGCGCGTGCGCCAGCTCCCCGCAGGTGCGGTACCGCCGGGCCGGGTCGACGTGCATCGCCTTGGCCACCAACGACTCCAATGCCGGCGGCAGCTTCGGCTCCGGCTCGGCCGCCGGTGCGGCGTCGGTCTGCTCCCCGTCGACGGGCGGCCGCCGCCCCGTCAGGCAGTGGTAGAGCACGGCGCCGAGCGAGTACACGTCCCCGGCCCGCTCCGACGGGGACGCCGGCCCCTCCCGCACCTCCGGTCCGGGGCGGTCCGCGCCCGCGTCGTACACCTCCGGCGCGGTGTAGCGGCGCGTCCCGATGCTCTCGCCCACGGCGGTCAGGTCCGGGCCCAGGCGGTCCCGGGCGACCCCGAAGTCGCTCAGGTACACGTGCCCGCCGTGTCCGAAGAGGATGTTCCCGGGCTTGACGTCCCGGTGCACCACGCCGTGGTCGTGCGCGTGGTCGAGGGCCTTCGCGACCTGGGCGACGACGTCCACGGTCGCCGCCAGGTCCAGCCGCCCCCGCTCCAGGCGCCTGCGCAGGTCGTCCTCGGCGCACGGCATGACCAGGTACAGCAGGTCGTCCTCGGGCGAGGACGCCCGGATCAGGTACATGATGTTCGGGTGCTCCAGCGCGGCCATCAGCTGGATCTCGCGCAGGAACCGCCGCCGGTAGGCCTGGTGCAGCGACAGGTACCCGGCCATGGCCTTCACCGCGACCTTGCGCCCGTGCAGCCGGGCGTCCTCGGCGAGGAACACCTGGCTCAGGCCGGTGGTGCTCACCGGCGCCGGATCGATGCGGTAGTCCGGGAGCAGCTCGGCGAGCCGCTCCCGGACGCGTGCGAACGGGTCGGTCGTCTCGTCCATCGGAAGCACCTTCGCGGTGAGGGGCGGCGGTCACGGGCGGCGCAAGTCGGTCGAAACCGCTTCCCCCGAGGCCGATTCCATGAAAGCAGACGCCTCCCGCGCCCCGCAACGCCCGGTCCGGGACCCCTCCCGGGCACTTCCTGTTATGGCACGCCGGGTCAGCGGCGGTGGGGGAGGACCTCCTGCGCCTTGGTCTTGACGCCGCGGACGAGGACGTTCCAGGCGTCGGGGTCGCCCTTGAGCAGCGCCTCGGTCGTCGACTTGAGCTGGTCGAGGGTCGCGTGCGGCGGGATCGGCGGCACGTCGGGGTCGCAGTGGACGTCGAGCAGGACCGGCTGCCCCGCCGCGAACGCGAAGTCCCAGGCGCTCCCCAGCTCGTCCGGCTCGGTCACGGTGACGGCCTGGAACCCCAGCTGCCGGGCGAGGTCGGCGTACGAGACCGACGGCAGGCTCTGCGACGGCTCGAACTTGGGCGCCCCGCCCATCGCCCGCAGCTCCCAGGTGACCTGGTTGAGGTCGCCGTTGTCGAACACGCACACCACGAAGCACGGGTCCTGCCACCGGTCGCGGTAGCGCACGGCGGTCATGAGCTCGGCGAGCCCGTTCATCTGCATCGCGCCGTCGCCCACGAGCGCCACGACGGGCCGGTCGGGGTGGGCGAACTTGGCGCCGATGGCGTACGGGACGCCGCAGCCCATGGTCGCGAGCGTGCCCGACAGGGAGCAGCGCATCGTGCCGCGGACCTTGAGCAGGCGCGCGTACCAGTTCGTGGAGGACCCGGAGTCGGCGGTGACGATCGCGTCGTCGGGGACGCGCTCGGACAGCTCGTGGACCACCCGCATGGGGTTGACCGGGCGGGCCCCGACCATCGCCTGCCGCTCGAGGGTCTCCCACCACGAGGAGACGTTGCGCTCGACGGTGTCGCGCCACTCGGTGCGGCCGCGGCGCTCGAGGCGGGGCAGGAGCGCGGCGAGGGTGGCCCCGGCGTCGCCGACGAGGTTGGCCTCGGTCGGGTAGCGCAGGCCGATCATCGCCCCGTCGCGGTCGATCTGGACGGCCCTGGCCTGCCCGAACTCGGGCAGGAACTGGCTGTAGGGCATGTTGGAGCCGACGATGAGGAGCGTGTCGCAGTCGCGCATGAGCTCGTAGCTCGGGCGGGTCCCGAGCAGGCCGATCGACCCGGTGACGTACGGCAGCCCGTCGGGCAGGACGTCCTTGCCGAGCAGGGCCTTCGCGATGCCCGCGCCGGTCGCGTCCGCGACCTGCCGCAGCTCCTCGGCGGCCCCGCGGGCGCCCTGCCCGGCCAGGATCGCGACCTTCTCGCCCGCGTTGAGGATCGCCGCGGCGCGTTCGAGGTCGCCCTCGTCCGGGACGGCGCGGGCGGTGCCGTGGGACGGCGGCGAGGACGGCACCTGCCTGAACGCCTGCGCGGGCGGCGTGTACCGCTCCTCCTGGACGTCGGCGGGGATGATGACCGCGGTCGGGGCCCGGCGGGCCTCGGCGGTGCGGAACGCCCGGTCGAGGGCGAACGGCAGCTGCGCGGCGACGTTGACCTCCGCGAGGTACTCGGAGGCGACGTCCTTGAACAGCGCCTGGAGGTCCACCTCCTGCTGGTAGGCGCCGCCCATGGCGCTGCGGGCGGTCTGCCCGACGATCGCCACGACCGGCACGTGGTCGAGCTTGGCGTCGTACAAGCCGTTGAGCAGGTGGATCGCTCCGGGACCGGAGGTCGCGGCGCACACCCCGGTGCGGCCGGAGAACTTCGCGTAGCCGACGGCCTCGAACGCCGACATCTCCTCGTGGCGCGACTGCACGAACCGGGGCCGGTCGTCGGCCCTCCCGAAGGCGGCGATGAGCCCGTTGATCCCGTCCCCCGGGTAGCCGAAGACCTGCTCCACCCCCCATTCGCGCAGCCGCCGGAGCACGTGGTCGCCTACTGTCATGGCCATGGCGGGCCTCCCCCCTGAGACGCGTGGAGCGGGGGCTACCCGGCCTGCGGGGCCGTAACCGTCCGGCCCGGCGCCCGGCGAGCTCGGCCCGGGTGGGCGGTTCGGCCCCGGTCCGCTCGCAGGTGGCGGCGGCGACCTCGGCGGCGAAGCCGAGGTGGGCCGGCAGGTCCGCCGCGGGCAGGTCCGCGAGGCGGGTCCCGGGCCCGAGGAGCCCGGCGCGCAGGAGCGCGTCCAGGAGGCCCGCGGTGAAGGCGTCGCCCGCGCCCACGGTGTCCTCGACGCGGGCCGGGCGGGCCGCGACCTCGGCCTCGCCGTCTGCGTTGACCGCATAGGCGCCGTCCGCGCCGAGCGTGAGGACCACCAGGTCCGGGCCGGCGCCGGCCCATCGGCGGGCGACCGCGCGGGGGTCCTCGCCCGGGTAGAGCCAGGCCAGGTCCTCGTCGCTGACCTTGACGAGGTCCGCGCGGGCCGCGTGGCGCTCGACGCGGTCGCGCTCGGCGCCGCGGTCGCCCAGGAGCATCGGCCTGATGTTGGGGTCGTAGGAGACCGCGGCCCCGAGCGCGGCGGCCCGGTCGATGAGGCCGTCGACGAGCGCGGCGCCCGGTCCGACCGCCGCGGCGAGCGATCCGGTGTGGACGCAGCGGCAGTCGGGGGCCAGCTCGGGCGCGCCCGTGGGGTCCCAGGCGAGGTGGAAGCTGTAGTCGGCGCCCCCGTCCGCGCCGATCGCGGCCAGTGCCAGGCTGGTGCGGTCGGTGGCGGCCGGGAGGCGCTGGAGGTCGACGCCGTTGCGGCGCAGGTGGTCGCCGACGATCCGCCCGGGCAGGTCGTCGGCGAGGCAGGTGGCGAGGGCGACGGCGTCGCCGAGCCGGGCCAGGCCGACGGCCACGTTGGCCGGACTGCCGCCGGGACGGGCCGCGAACTGCGTCGCGTCGCCGTTCGCGACCAGGTCGAGCAGGGCTTCGCCGACAACGGTGATCACCGGGTTCCTCCAAAGAACGCATAGGGGGTTTGACCGCGTCAGTGAAGCATGTCATACTCACCTCCATACTGACAACGTTGTCGACAACGTGGTCATCATGTTCGCCGATCAGAGAGGACGCCATGGCCGCGGTTCCGAACCCGCCCGAGAGCCCGAGGCGCGCGCCCACTATCAAGGACGTGGCCGAGCGCGCGGGCCTGGGGTTCAAGACCGTCTCCCGCGTCCTCAACGACGAGCCCAACGTGCGCCCCGAGACCCGCGACCGGGTGCTGGCCGCCGTCGCGGAGCTCGGGTACCGGCGCAACTCGATCGCGAGCAGCATCCGCCGCAGCGACCAGCGCACCTCCTCGATCGGGCTCATCGTGGAGGACCTGGCGAACCCGTTCGCGTCGAGCCTGACGCGCGTCGTCCAGGACTACGCCCGCGAGCGCGGGCACCTCGTCCTGGTCGGCTCCAGCGACGGCGACCCCGGCCAGGAGGCCGAGCTCGTCGGCGAGTTCGGCACCCGCCGCGTGGACGGCATGATCCTGGTGCCCAACGGCCCCGACCAGTCCTACCTGGAGGAGGAGCGGCGGCGCGGCACCGCCGTGGTGTTCGTGGACCGCCCCGGCCGGGGGATCGAGGCCGACACCGTGGTCTCCGAGAACGCCGCCGGCGTCGCCGAGGCCGTGCGCCACCTCGCCCTCGCGGGCCACACCCGCATCGCCTACCTCGGCGACTTCGAGAGCATCTACACGTCCGCGGAGCGCCTCCAGGGCTTCCGCGACGCCATGGCCGCCTTCGGCGGCGCGGACCCCCGCCACATCCGCACCGGCCTGCACGATCCCGAGCAGGCCCACCGCGCGGCCGCCGAGCTGTTCGCGCTCGACCCGGCCCCGACCGCGCTCATCGCCGGCAACAACCTCATCACCGTCGGCGCGGTGCACGCCCTCCAGGACCTCGGCATCCGCGACCGGACCGCGTTCGTCGCCTTCGACGACCTGGAGCTGGCCGACCTGCTGCGCCCCGCCCTCACCGTCGTCGCGCAGGACACCGCGGCCCTCGGCGAGGCGGCCGCCCGCCATCTGTTCGAACGCCTGGCCGACCCCGCCGCGCCGTACCGCCGGACCCGCGTCCCGGTCCGGTTCGAGGTGCGGTCGTCCGGGGCCATCCCCGCGCCGGGCCACTGACCCCGCGCGGTCCCGCAGACACCTCGAAAAAACATCCAGATATTCGCATTTCGACAAGTGGCGCTTCACGAGAGCGTCGAGGACAGGGAGGTCCTGATGTCTACCCCTACGATCCCGCGCGCCGCCCTCGCGGCCTCATTGGCGGCGGTGCTGCTCGCCAGCGGATGCGCCGGCGCCGGCGGCGGGAACGCCGACGGCGACGGCGACTCGATCACCATCGCCACCGTCGCCAACCCCCAGATGCAGGACATCGAGCAGCTCTCCGAGGTCTTCGAGGAGGAGACCGGGATCGACGTGCAGTTCGTGGTCCTGCCCGAGAACGAGCTGCGCGACAAGGTCACGCAGGACATCGCCACCGAGTCGGGCCAGTACGACATCGTCACCATCGGCACCTACGAGACGCCGATCTGGGCCGAGAACGGCTGGCTGACCGCGCTCGACGACTACGCGAGCGACCCCGACTACGACGTGGACGACCTGCTCCCGCCGGTCCGCGAGGCGCTGACCTACGAGGACGGCCTGTACGCGGTGCCGTTCTACGGCGAGTCCTCGTTCCTGATGTACCGCACCGACCTCTTCGAGGCCGCGGGCGTCACCATGCCCGACAACCCCACCTGGGACCAGGTCGCCGACCTCGCCGAGCAGCTCCACGACCCCGAGAACGACGTGGCCGGGATCTGCCTGCGCGGCCTGGCCGGCTGGGGCGAGGTCCTCGCCCCGCTCAACACCGTGATCCACACCTTCGGCGGCCGCTGGTACGACGAGGATTGGAACGCGCAGCTGACCAGCCCCGAGACCCGGGAGGCCGTCCAGTTCTACGTGGACCTGGTGAGCCGGTACGGCGAGCCCGGCGCCGCCAACGCCGGCTTCTCCGAGTGCCTCACCGCCACCAGCCAGGGCAACGCCGCCATGTGGCTCGACGCCACCGTCGCCGCCAGCGTCCTGGAGGACCCCAACTCCTCCGACGCCGCCGGCAAGATGGCCTACGTCCCGGCCCCAGTGGTCGAGACCGACGCCTCCGGCTGGCTGTGGGCCTGGTCCCTCGCCGTCCCGCAGACCTCGCAGCACAAGGACGCCGCCTGGGAGTTCATGGCCTGGGCCACCGGCAAGGACTACATGCGCCTGGTCGGCGAGGAGCTGGGCTGGACCCGCGTGCCGCCCGGCAGCCGCGCCTCCACCTACGAGATCCCCGAGTACCAGGAGGCCGCCGGGGCGTTCGCGCCGCAGACCCTCGCCGCGATCGAGGGCGTCGACGTGACGATGCCGGGCCTGTACGAGCAGAACTGGAAGGGCGTCCAGTACATCACCATCCCCGAGTTCCAGGACCTCGGCACCCGTGTGGCCCAGGAGATCTCCGCGGCCATCGCCGGGAACCAGACCGTCGACGAGGCCCTGGAGAAGGCCCAGGGGTACGCCGAAGAGGTCGCCGAGAGCGGCGGCTACAAGGACGCGTGAGACCGATGACCGCAACCGAAGCCCCGTCCGCGGCGCGCGAGCGCCGCGGGCGGGCGGCCCCCGGGCTCACCGCCGGCGAGCGCTGGCGCCGCCGCATCCCCCTGCTGCCCGCGCTGATCGTCGTGGTCGTGCTGACGCAGCTGCCGTTCCTCGCCACCGTCTACTACAGCTTCCAGGACCGCAACCTCCTGCGCCCCGACGAGACCGCGTTCGCCGGGTTCGGCAACTACGCCGAGGTGCTCGGCGACGCGCAGTTCCGCGGGGCCGTGCTCAACACGGTGCTCCTCACCGTCACCGTGGTCCTGTGCTCGATCGCCCTGGCGACCGCGCTCGCCGTGCTCCTGGACCAGAAGTTCCTGGGCCGCAACGTGGTCCGCACACTGCTGATCACGCCGTTCCTGGTCATGCCCGCCGCCGCGGCCCTGATCTGGAAGCACGCGATCTTCAACCCGCTGTTCGGGACCCTCAACTGGGTCCTCTCCCCGTTCGGGGTGGAGCGGGTCGACTGGGTCTCCGAGCACCCCATGTTCTCCCTGGTCGTCATGCTCGTGTGGCAGTGGACGCCGTTCATGATGCTCATCGTCCTGGCCGGACTCCAGAGCCAGGACACCGAGATCCTCGAAGCGGCCAGGATGGACGGCGCCGGACCGGGCGCGATCTTCTGGCGCATCACCTTCCCGCAGCTGCGCCGGTTCATAGAACTCGCGGTGCTGCTCGGCTCGATCTTCATCGTGCAGACCTTCGACCCGATCTACCTGGTCACCCAGGGCGGTCCCGGGCAGGCGACGACGAACCTGCCGTACTTCATCTACCAGCGGACCTTCCGCGCCTTCGAGGTGGGCGAGGCCGCCGCGGCGGGCGTCGTCGTGGTCGTCGCGACCATCGTCATCGCCACGTTCGCGCTGCGCCTGTTCGCCGACATGTTCCGAGAGGAGCGGTGATGGACGCGACCCGCGTACGCCGACGCCGCGTCGGCCCGTCCCTGAAGTCCGCCGGCATCGCGGTGCTGGCCTGGGCCGCGGCCCTGGTGTTCTTCTTCCCGGTCCTGTGGATGTTCGTCTCGGGGTTCAAGCAGGAGGCCCAGGCCGCCACCGACCCGCCGACGTTCCTCTTCCAGCCCACGCTCGACCAGTTCGAGGCGATCCTGGGCCGGGACTTCACGCCGTTCCTGCTCAACTCGCTCATGGCCTCGGTCGGCTCGACGCTCCTGGTGATCGTCCTCGCCACGCCCGCGGCCTACGCGCTGTCGCTGGCGCCGATCCCGAAGTGGAAGGACTCGCTGTTCTTCTTCATCTCGACCCGGTTCATGCCCCCGGCCGCGATCATCCTGCCGCTGTACATCATCGCCAACAACGCGAACGTGCTCGACAACATCACGATGCTCTCGCTGGTCTACACGGCCATGAACCTGCCGATCGCGGTGTGGATGATCCGCTCGTTCCTGCTGGAGGTGCCCACCGCCGTGCTGGAGGCCGCGAAGGTCGACGGCGCCGGGTTCCTCACCGAGCTGCGCAAGATCATCCTGCCGATGATCGCGCCCGGACTCGCGGCCACGGCGCTGATCTGCTTCATCTTCGCCTGGAACGAGTTCTTCTTCGCCGTGAGCCTGACCTCGACCCGGGCCGCGACCGTGCCGGTGTTCCTCACCGGCTTCATCACCAGCGAGGGCCTGTTCCTCGCCCGCCTGTCCGCCGCCGCCACGATGGCCGCCCTCCCCGTGATCCTCGCGGGCTGGATCGCCCAGAAGTGGCTGGTGCGCGGCCTGACCATGGGAGCAGTGAAGTAATGAGAGCCGTAGTCGTCGAAGGCCCGCACCGGATCACCACCACCACAGTGGACGATCCGACGCCCGGGCCGCGCGATGTCGTCATCGCCGTGGCCGGGGCCGGGATCTGCGGCACCGACCTCCACGTGATCGACGGCGACCTGGAGGGCACGATCTACCCGATCGTGCCCGGCCACGAGTTCGCCGGCACCGTCGCCGAGGTCGGCAGCGCCGTCACCGAGTTCGCCGTCGGCGACCGGGTCGCGGTGGACCCCAACCTGTTCTGCGGCGAATGCCACTACTGCAAGATCGGGCGCGGGAACCTCTGCGAACGCTACAACGCCCTCGGCGTCATCGCCGACGCCGGCGCGGCCGCCGAGTACTGCACGGCCCCCGCGGGCAACTGCTACCTGCTGCCCGAGCCCGTCTCGCTCGACCACGCCCCGCTCATCGAGCCGCTGTCGTGCGCCGTGCACGGCTTCGACCTGCTGCCCGGCCGCATCGGCGAGCGCTACCTCGTGTACGGGGCCGGGACGATGGGCCTCATGATGGCCCAGCTCGCCCGCTTCGCCGGGGCCGCCGAGGTGTCCGTCGTGGACATCAACACCGAGCGCCTGCCGGTCGCCGCCGCGCTCGGCGCCGACCGGGTCGCCGCGAGCGCCGACGAGCTCGACCGCCCCGAGGGCTGGGAGGTCGTCATCGACTGCACCGGGGCCGTGCCCGCGATCGAGGACGGCCTCACCAGGGTCCGCAAGGGAGGGACGTTCCAGGTCTTCGGGGTCGCCCCCGAGGCCGCCGCGGCCTCGTTCTCCCCGTTCCGGGTCTACAAGGACGAGATCCACATCGTCGGCTCCATGGCCGTCCTGCACAGCTTCGGCCGCGCCGTCGACCTCATGGCCAAGCGCGTGATCGACCCGGACGTCATGATCAGCCACCGCTTCGGCCTCGACGAGTACGCGGCCGCGGTGGACCTCTTCCGGCAGGGCACCGGCCGCAAGCTCCAGATCCAGCCCGGCAAGTGAGGGGAGCCGGAGCCCCCCGCGAGGGGCTCCGGCCTCAGACCTCGTCGCCCGCCGTGATCAGCTGGGCCTCCTCCTGCGCGGTGCCGTGCGGGCGGCCCAGGTGCGCGAGCGTGCCCTTCCCCACGGCCAGCACCAGGATCGACACCAGCAGCGCGGCGAACCCGAACCAGTAGGGCGCGCCCTCGCCCATGGCCTCGGCGATGCCGCCCGAGACCGCCGGGGCGATCGCGCCGCCGAGGAACCGCACGCCCGAGTAGGTGGACGAGGCCACGTTCCGCGGCAGGTCGGTCGCCTCCATCACGGTCTCGGTGAGCGCGGTGTTCAGCACACCCAGGAACAGCCCCGCGACGATCACCACGGTGATGAGCACCGGCGCGGAGCCCACCCCCGCGGCCATCGTCGCCAGGCTCGCGGCCAGGAGCGCGAACATCGAGTAGAGCACCGGGAGCAGACCGAACCTGCGGGTCAGGAGCGGGGCGGCGAAGACCGAGGTGATCGCGAGGGCGGTGCCCCAGCCGAAGAAGACCAGGCCCAGCTCGTGCGCACCGAAGTGCATCCCGGCGTCCGCCGCGGCCGCCTCGATCGGGTAGGGCGAGTAGGCGAGCAGCGTGAAGAACCCGTAGTTGTAGAACAGCGCGGTGACCGCGAGCGTCAGCAGGGCCGGGTTGCGCAGCGCGGTGAAGCCGGCGGTGATCGAGACCGGGGCGGGCGCGGCGGCCGGGCCCCGCAGGAGCACGACGATCGCGATCAGGGCCACGGCCATGAGCGCGGCGGTGCCGAAGAACGGCCCCTGCCACGCCACCTCGCCGAGCGCGCCGCCCAGCAGCGGGCCGACGGCCATGCCGATGCCCAGCGCCGCCTCGTACAGGATCACGGCCTGGCGGCTCCCGCCGCTGGCCGCGCCGACGATCGCGGCGAGCGCCGTCGAGATGAACAGGGCGTTCCCCAGGCCCCAGCCCGCGCGGAAGCCGATGATCTGGTCCACGGTCTGCGAGGCGCCCGCGAGGGCCGCGAAGACCACGATCAGCGTCAGGCCCGCCAGGAGGGTGCGCTTGACGCCGAGGCGGCTGGAGATGAAGCCGCTGAAGAACATCGCGACCGCGGTGATGAGCAGGTAGCTGGTGAACAGCAGCATCGTCTGCGAGGGCGACGCGTCGAGGTCGTGGCTGATGGCCGGGAGGATCGGGTCGACCAGGCCGATCCCCATGAAGGAGACCGCGCAGGCGAACGCGATCGCCCACACGGCGGTGGGCTGGCGCAGGATCGACGGCTTCTGTTCCATTCGGGCACTTCCTCCTAGACGCGATGCAGGGCCTTCGCGGTCCCGGGGCTACTCCCTGTTCAGCCGGTCGGCCAGCTCCTCGAGCAGGTCGGCCGCCCTGGCGAGCACCGCCAGGTCGTCCTCGCCGAGCCCGGCGATGGCGGGCCGGACCTCCGCGGCGGCGCGCATCCGGAACTCGTGGAGCTCGCGGGCCCCGGCCTCGGTGAGGCTCACGACCGAGGCGCGCGCGTCGGACGGGTCCGCGCTGCGGGCGACCAGGCCGTCCGCTTCGAGGCGGTTCACGGTGGCGGTCATCGCGGGCTGCGTGATCGCCTCCCGCAGGGCCAGCTCGCCGACCCGGAGGTCGCCCTCCTGCCGGAGGTTGGCGAGCACGCGGAGGGCGATGAGGGACCGCTGCGTCCCGGCCCTGCGCGACGCGGTCCGCGCGAACCGGCTCCCCTGGGAGATGAGGCGGGCGGCCAACTGGTCGATGCCCTCGGGGCTCCGCGAAATCATAGAACAAGTATATACACTACTTATATAAATCGGCGAACCGAGCGACCCGCAGCGGACCGCCCCTCGGCCCGCGCTGGCAGAATATGCCGGTGCCCATCACCATCGCCCACCTGCGCGACCAGCTCCACGCCTACCTCGACCGCTGGCCCGAGTCCGCGGACGAGGTCCGCCCGCTCCTCGCCCTCGACTCCGAGGCCGGCTTCGACCGCTCGACGACGCCCGGGCACGTGACGGCCTCGGCGATCGTGCTCGACGAGTCCGGCGCGGTCCTGCTCATTCACCACCGCCTCTACGACCGGTGGTTCCAGCCCGGCGGCCACCTCGAACCCGGGGACGAATCGCTCCCGGCGGCGGCGCTCCGCGAGGCGGTGGAGGAGACCGGCCTCGACCCGGACGGGCTCGAACTGGCGGAGCCGGCGCCCATCCACGTCGACGTGCACCCGATACCGGCCAATCCGAGCCGGGGCGAGGGCGCGCACGACCACTACGACGTGCGGTACCTGTTCCGGTGCACCAGGGGCGGGCTGCGGCCGCGGACCGAGGAGGTCCACGCCGCCGCGTGGCGCCCCGCCGGGGACCTCGACAACGCGGACCTCGTGGAGCGCCTCGCGTCCTACTGACCCCGGTGCACGGCCAGGTGGTGGTCGGCGACGTCGCGGCGGAGCATCCAGTCCAGATCGGAGTTGCGCAGCAGCGCGACGAACGCCGGCACGCCCAGGCCGAGCGCGTCCGCGGCCGCGTCGAGCCGCCACTCGCGCGCGGCGAGGACCTCCAGGAGCCGCGCCCGGCGGACCTGGGTCTCGGAGAGGCGGAACGACTGGAGGAACGCCGGGCGGTCCCGCGCGTCGAGGATCGCCTCGCCCACATGGGCTTCACCGCCGGCCGCGAACGCGGGGCGGTACCGCACCACCCGGAAGCCGGCCATCGCGTAGGTCTCGGTGAAGTGGTACTCGGAGTCGAGCAGGCCGGCGGCGAGGGTGCCGCCGTGGAACTCGGCCCACCCGCGCCGGGCCGCGTCGACCTGGGCCCGCAGGTCGGCGAGCGACGCCACGGCGGACGCGTCGAGCCGGGGCGCGAACTCGGGCACCGAGGCGTGCAGCATCGCGTAGCGCCAGATCAGCTCGCCGTAGGCGTCCTCGATCAGCGTCGGGTGCAGGGCCCGGTAGTCGTCGGGGCAGGGCGTGACGAGCACCCCGGCGAGGGCGTCGGCGACGTACACGAGCACGCCGCACTGGCCGGGGTGGATCTCGAAGACCCGCAACGCGTCCGCGAGGCCGTCGACGAGGCTCCCGCGGTAGGCGCGGTCCGGTTGCGGCGGCAGCCGCGTGAACGCCCGCCGGGACCACTCCGGCCACGCGACGACCGGGGCCTGGAAGGCGAGCGGCAGGTAGGCCTCCAGGGCGCTGCGGCGCGGCAGGAACCGCACGCGGGTGCGCCGCTCCCCGAACCCGGACTTCGGCCGCCGCGACCCGCGCACGGTGGAGGCGCGCATCCGCAGCGCGGTCCCGAACTCGGGCACGCCGGAGCCGTCCCCGGTCCACTCGGCGGTGAGGCCGTGCGGCACGTACCAGCAGTCGCCCCGGCCCCGCTCGGCCTCGGGGAGGGCTCCGGGGTGCATGCGCAGGCCCTCGACGGGCGCCTCCCGCACGAGCGGCACGAGCCGCACGCCGCCCCAGACCTGGCCCGGGCGGGTCTCCAGGCCCGCGAACGTCAAGCGCCCCATGGCTCCTCCTCGGCGAGCCACCGCTCGACGCGGGCGTCGACGGCCGCCCGCAGCTCCTCGATGCCGGCCCGGCCGTCGCCGAAGCGCGCGAACGCCACGAGCTCGGGCAGGTCCTCGGCGTCGCGGACGCCCGCGGTGGGGACGCTCGGGGCGAGGCGGCGCACGCCGATGCCGTCCGCGTCGAACACCGGGTTCAGGTGCACGATCGCGGTGCGCCGCCCCGGGTCGAGGCGGGTGGTCCACACCCGCAGCACCTCGGCGGCGAGCCCGGCGGGGGCGTTGTCCCAGCCGTCCGAGACGACCACGAGCACGGCGGGAGCGCCCTCGAGGGCGTCGAGGATCCGCTCGCCGAGCGCGGTGACGCCGCGGGGCTTCGCGAGCAGCGCGTCCTCGCCGCCCGACAGCCACAGCGGCCGGTACTCGCCCGCGAGGGCCTCGAGCAGGAAATGCGCGGCGAGCGCCACGGCGAGCGGGCGGCGGCGCTTCTCGCCCGACCCGCTCGACGAGTAGGAGTCGTCGAGGACGGCGGCGACGGCGCCCCAGGTCCCCGCCCGGTCCCCGGCGGCCTTCCGGGCCGCCGCCCGCAGCGCCCCGGTCAGCTCCCCGCGGCGCGCTTCACGCTCCTCTTCGGGGATCGCGAGCACGTAGGCGGCGAGGCGGGTCAGCGGCATCCGCCCGAGCGCGGCCGCGTCGAGCGCGACCGCCGCGCCGCCGCTGCGCTGGAGCCGCAGGCGCTCGTTCCGGGTGAGCCGCGGCGCGATCTGCTCCAGGAAGGCGCTCCGCGGGATGCGGTGCGCGGCCGCGAAGCCCTCGGCGACGGTGTACGGCAGCGCGAAGACCGCGGCGCGCTCGTGGTGGGCGCGGCGCCAGGTCTCGAACAGCGGCGTCCGGTAGCGGCCGGCCTTCATGGGCGCGAACAGGAACGCCGCCAGTTCCTCACCGGCGTCCCCGGGGAGCCGGTCGAGGTCGAGGTGGGCGTGGACGGCCGCGCGCTTGAACGCGCCGCGGTACTTGACGGCCTCGAAGCCGAGGTCCGGGCGGGCCGACAGCCACTCGCGCATGACCGCGCGCGTGCGCCGGTTGTTGACCTTCGCCTTCTGCAAGGCCGTGAACAGCCGGTACACGCGCGAGGCCGGCAGGTCGCGGAGCGCGCGCCGGATCAGGCGGCCCTCGGTCCGCCGCTGCGCGGGGGCCGCGTCGGCGCCGGTCCGCAGCAGCCGCAGGACGATCTGCGCCTTGTTGCGGTCGTTGATCCCGAGCGCGAGCGCCGCCGCGTACAGGTCCCGGTAGTTCACGAGCATGTACTCGTGGAGGAAGTCCACCGACCACTCCTGGCGCGCCCTGCCCGTGTGGAACTCGTCCTGCCCGGTGGCGGCGACGGCGGCGTTCACGAACAGCAGCACGTCCTCGGCGGCGACGAGGTCGGCGACGGATTCCATGGGGGCCTTCAAGAGTCGGGGGAGCGGGGGTGCCGACCGGGGAGCGGGCGGCGCGATGGCGAAAGAACGCTCACAAAACGAATCCGGTAATCGCACCTGAGTCCCGCGGCCGGCCCGTCCAATGTAGCGGTCCGTGGCCATGCGCGCGAACGGAAAACGGGACCGCCCCCGGGCGGCCCCGTCGCCGGAGGCTACAGGCCCGGGTCCCTGTTCCAGGTCCAGGCGTAGTTCGTGTCCTCCACGTCCAGGGCCGGTTCGCACAGCTCCAAGGGCCGGAACGTGTCGACCATGACCGCCAGCTCGTCGAAGAACTCGGCGCCGATCGAGCGCTCCGGCGCACCCGGCTGCGGGCCGTGCGTGAACCCCGACGGGTGCAGCGAGATCGAGCCCTGCTCGATCCCCGAGCCCCGGCGGGCCTCGTAGTTCCCGCCGCAGTAGAACATCACCTCGTCGGAGTCGACGTTGTGGTGGTTGTACGGCACCGGGATCGCGTCCGGGTGGTAGTCCACCTTGCGCGGCACGAAGTTGCAGATGACGAAGTTCGGGCCCTGGAAGACCTGGTGCGCGGGCGGCGGCTGGTGGATGCGCCCGGTGATCGGCTCGAAGTCGTGGATCGAGAACACCCACGGGTACAGGCACCCGTCCCAGCCGACCACGTCGAACGGGTGGTGCGCGTACGTGAACTTCGTCCACAGCGTCGAGCCGCCGCGGCCGCGGTGCTGGACGTACACGTCCACGTCCTCGCCATCGACCTGGAGCGTCTCCTCCGGGCCGCGCAGGTCCCGCTCGCAGTACGGCGCGTGCTCCAGGAACTGGCCGCGCACCGACAGGTACCGCTTCGCGGGGGTGATGTGCCCGGTCGACTCGATGGCGAGGGTCCGCAGCGGCTCGTCCCCGGTGGGCACGATCCGGTAGATCGTCGACATCGGCATGATCAGGTAGTCGCCCTGGCCGATGTCGAGGGCCCCGAAGGTCGTCTCGACGCGGGCGCTCCCCGATTCGACGTAGAGGCACTCGTCGCCGATCGCGTTGCGGTACAGCGGCGACGGCCGGTCGGCGACTGAGTAGGAGATCCGCACGTCCGCATTGGACAGCAGGTGCTCGCGCCCGAGGACCGCGTCGCCCGCGGCGTCCAGCTTGTGGGTGCGGAAGTGCCGCGGCTTGAGCGGGTGGTTCGGCGCCGGCTCGGCCCGCTCGGGCCGGTGCTCGGTGCTGGAGCTGATCGCCGTGGGCCGGAACCGGTGGTAGAGCAGCGAGGAGTCCGAGGAGAAGCCCTCCTGCCCCATCAGCTCCTCGTGGTAGAGGCTTCCGTCGGCCTGGCGGAACTGCGTGTGTCGCTTGTCGGGGATCTGCCCGAGCGAACGGTAGAACGGCACGTCGACTCCTTCGTCGGTTCGCGCGGCGGCCGAGGGTGTGGCCGCCGGCACGGTGGCTATGCCCCGAGGATAACCGTCCCGCCGTTCGATCTCGACCACTCCGCGCACGCCCGGCCCGATTCGCGCACCGGCTGCGCGGACCCCTGGACCCGGGCCGCCGGCCTCACCTAGGCTCTGGGCATGTCCGGACCCATCCCCGCCATGCTGCGGGACCTGATCGACGACGCGGCGCTCTTCCCACCAGGAAACGCGCCCTTCGACACGGCCGTCCCCGCCCACCGCGGGCACCGCCAGTCCTGGTACGAGCCCATGATCGGCCCGTTCCTCGTCCCGCAGACCCGCCTCGGCGACCTCCCCGCGGGCCGCGGCGAGCTGCGCATCGGCGTCGTCGTCGACGGCGACCTCGAACGCGTCCCCGAGGACGTCGCCGCCCTCGGCCCCGGCGTCGCCGTCGCCCACTACGAGTCGCGCCACCCGCTCGACCGCCTCGCCGCGGCCGCGCCCGCCTGGGGCGGGCCCGTCTACGCCGAGATCCCCTTCGGCGACGAGGCCCTCGACGCGATCGGGCCCACCGGGTTCACCCCGAAGTTCCGCACCGGCGGCCTCGCCGCCGAGTTCTTCCCCCCGCCCGAGGTCCTCGCGGCCGCGATCGGCGGCTGCCGGGACCGCGGCCTGCGGTTCAAGCTCACCGCCGGCCTCCACGAGGCCGTCCGCCACCGCGACCCCGAGACCGGTTTCGACCATCACGGCTTCCTGAACGTGCTGGTCGCCGCCGCCGACGCCGCCGACGGCGCCGACACGGACCACCTCACCGCCACCTTGGCCTCCACCGACGCCGAGGACCTCGCCGCCCGGGCCCGCCGCGTGCTGCACCGCCCGCGCGCCCTGTGGACCGGCTTCGGCTCGTGCAGCGTCGACGAGCCGCTCGACGACCTCCTGAGACTCGGACTCCTGACGCGAGGGGACACCGCATGACCGCCACCAGCTGGGTCGACGGCGCCGACCCCGGGCCCTTCGGCCTCGCCCACCTCCCGTACGGGGTCTTCTCCACGGCCAAGGACCCCGCGCCGCGCATCGGCGTGCGCATCGGCGACCAGGTGCTCGACCTCCGCGCGCTCGCCACCGGCACGTTCTTCCTGCCGTGGATCAGGCCCGCCTTCCACGAGCAGCGCCTGAACGGCTTCATGGCCATGGGCCCGCTCGCGTGGCACCTGGTCCGCCACCAGCTCACCGAACTCCTCGCCGACCGCCGCCACGCCGACCAGTCGGCTACCCTCCTCACTCCGGTGTCCAAGGTCCGCATGCACCTGCCCTTCGCCGTCGCGGACTATGTGGACTTCTACGCCTCCGAGGAGCACGCGACCAACCTCGGCCGCCTCTTCCGGCCCGACTCGGACCCACTGCTGCCCAACTGGAAGCACTTGCCGGTCGGCTACCACGGCCGGGCCGGGACGGTGGTGCCCTCAGGCACGCCGATCACGCGTCCCCGGGGCCAGCGCAAGTCCAAGGACGGGCCGCTCGAGTTCGCACCCAGCGCCCGGCTCGACATCGAGACCGAGGTCGGCTTCGTGGTCGGCGTCGACACTGAGCTGGGGAAGCCGGTGAGCCCCGACGCCTTCGCCGAGCACGTGTTCGGCGTCGTGCTCGTCAACGACTGGTCGGCGCGCGACATCCAGGCCTGGGAGTACGTGCCGCTCGGGCCGTTCCTCGGGAAGTCCTTCGCGACCTCGATCGGCCACTGGGTGACCCCGCTGGACGCGCTGGCGGACGCGAAGGTCGCCGCACCGGTGCAGGACCCGGTGCCGTTCGGCTATCTCGCGGAGTCGAACAGGTTCGCCTACGACCTGACGATGTCGGTGCGCTGGAACGGGACCGAGGTCTCGCGGCCGCCGTACGCGGGGATGTACTGGACCCCGGCGCAGATGCTGGCGCACATGACGGTGAACGGCGCCTCGCTGCGGACCGGCGACCTGTACGCCTCCGGCACGGTCTCGGGGCCCGAGCCCGACCAGCGCGGGTCCTTCATCGAGCTGACCTGGGGCGGCAGGGACCCGGTCGACCTCGGCGAGGGCGGGACGCGCACCTTCCTCGAGGACGGCGACACCGTCCAGATCACCGCGACCGCGCGGAGCGCGGACGGCGGCACGATCGGCCTCGCGGAGGTGTCCGGCACGATCCTGCCGGCCCTGCCGTAAGTCCGTACCGGACGCCTGCGCCACCAGCGGGAGCGTCCGGTACGGGATCTGCTCCACCAGGGCGATTACCGTCGTGGCGCGCTCGACGCCCTCGCTCGCGAGGACCCGGTCGATGACCCCTTGCAGCTCCGCGTTCGTGCGCGCCACGATCCTGCACACCATGTCGCCCACCCCCGTCACCGTGTGCGCCTCCAGCACCTCCGGGATCCGCGCCAGCCGCCCCGCCATGTGCTCGTGCCCCACCGCCTGCCGCAGCTCCAGCGTCACGAACGCCGTCACCGGGTAGCCCAGCGCCGCCGGGTCCACCCGCGGCCCGAAGTCCCGCACCACCCCCCGCGACGCCAGCTTGTCGAGCCGCGCCTGCACCGTCCCGCGCGCCACCCCGAGCCGCCGCGAGCACTCCAGCACCCCGATGCGCGGCTCGGCCTCCAGCAGCGCGATGAGCCGCGCGTCGAGCCCGTCGATACCCGTCTGACTGGTCATATCGTCCAGTCTACGACCAGTTCCACTGGTACTTCTGCGCAAGTTGCGCATCGAAAACGGCGCGACTTGCCCAGTAACCGGATCTGCACCATGATCGGGGCCACAGGCCCGGCGAGACCCGCCGGTCCCGCACTGGTCAGCGACCCGAGGAGGCCGTCATGGTCGACACCGCCCACCGCAACGAGACCCCCGAGGCCGACCCCGGCCTGGTCGGGGCCGTCGAGCACGACATCCGCGAGGACGCCTTCCCCATCAAGGGCTGGGACCACGTCCGCTTCTACGTCGGCAACGCCCGCCAGGCCGCCCACTACTACTCGACCGCCTTCGGCATGACCCTCTTCGCCTACCGCGGCCCCGAGCAGGGCCACCGCGAGCACGCCGAGTACGCCCTCAAGTCCGGCGGCGTCACGTTCGTCCTCGCCGGCGGCGTCACCGCCGAGTCCGAGGCCTCGAGGCACTACGCCCGCCACGGCGACGGCGTCATCGAGGTCGCCCTCGAAGTGCCCGATGTGGACAAGAACTACGAGCACGCGGTCGGCCAGGGCGCCATCGCCGTCGAGGAGCCGCACGACGTCACCGACGAGCACGGCACCATCCGCCGCGCGGTGATCGGCACCTACGGCGAGACCCGGAACGTCCTCATCGACCGGTCGAGGTACACCGGCCCGTTCCTGCCCGGCTTCGTCGCCGCCGAGCCCATGGTGAAGCCGCCGGAGAAGCGCTTCTTCCAGGCGATCGACCACATCGTCGGCAACGTCGAGCTCGGCCGGATGCGCGAGTGGGTCCAGTACTACGAGCGCGTCATGGGCTTCACCAACATCGTCGAGTTCGTCGAGGACGCGATCGCCACCGAGTACTCGGCGCTCATGAGCAAGGTCGTCGCCAACGGCAACCGCAAGATCAAGTTCCCGATCAACGAGCCCGCCGAGGGCAAGAAGAAGTCCCAGATCGACGAGTACCTCGAGTTCTACGGCGGCCCCGGCGTCCAGCACATCGCGCTGGCCACGAACGACATCCTCGCCGCCGTCGACGCGATGCGCGAGCGCGGCGTCGAGTTCCTGGAGGCCCCCGACGCCTACTACGAGGACCCCGAGATGCGCGAGCGCATCGGCGAGGTCCGCGTCCCGATCGAGGAGCTCCAGAAGCGGCGCGTCCTGGTCGACCGCGACGAGGACGGCTATATGCTCCAGATCTTCACCAAGCCGCAGCAGGACCGGCCTACGGTGTTCTACGAGATCATCGAGCGCCACGGCTCGCTCAGCTTCGGCAAGGGCAACTTCAAGGCCCTGTTCGAGGCCTTGGAGAAGGAGCAGGCCAAGCGCGGCAACCTGTAACGGAGCGGACCATGCAAGCACCACGCGGCACCGACCTGCACTGCCGCACCTGGGAGGCCGAGGCGGCCTACCGGATGCTCCAGAACAACCTCGACCCCGAGGTGGCCGAGCGCCCCGACGACCTGGTCGTCTACGGCGGCACCGGGAAGGCCGCGCGGAGCCGCGAGGACCTGGCCGCGATCCTGCGGACGCTGGAGACGCTCGCCCCCGACGAGACGATGCTCGTCCAGTCGGGGCGGGCGGTCGGCGTCATGCGCACCCACGAGTGGGCCCCGCGCGTGCTCATCGCGAACTCGAACCTGGTGCCCGACTGGGCCACCTGGCCCGAGTTCCGGCGCCTCGAGTCGCTCGGCCTGACCATGTACGGGCAGATGACGGCCGGCTCGTGGATCTACATCGGCACGCAGGGCATCCTCCAGGGCACCTACGAGACGTTCGCGGCCGTCGCCGCGAAGCGCTTCAAGGGCACCCTGAGGGGGACGCTGACGCTGACGGCCGGGTGCGGCGGCATGGGCGGGGCCCAGCCGCTCGCGGTGACCATGAACGACGGGGTGTGCCTCATCGTCGAGGTCGACCCCGAGCGGCTGGAGCGGCGCCTGCGCACCCGCTACCTCGACACCGTGGCGGCCGACCTGGACGACGCGATCGCGCAGGCCCTGGCCGCCAAGCGCTCCGGCGAGGCCAGGTCGATCGGCCTGGTCGGCAACGCCGCCGAGGTCCTGCCCGAGATCCTCGCCCGCGGCGTGGAGGTCGACATCGTCACCGACCAGACCTCCGCGCACGACCCTCTGTCCTATGTGCCCGCCGACGTCTACTACCGGGACGCCGCCGAGGCCGCCAAGGCCGACCCGAGCGCCTACACCGACCGTGCCCGCGAGTCCATGGCCCGCCACGTGGAGGCCATGGTCGGCTTCCTCGACGCCGGGGCCGAGGTCTTCGACTACGGCAACTCGATCCGCGGGGAGGCCCTCGAGGGCGGCTTCGAGCGCGCCTTCGCCTTCCCCGGCTTCGTGCCCGCCTACATCCGGCCCCTGTTCTGCGAAGGCAAGGGCCCCTTCAGGTGGGCGGCGCTCTCGGGCGACCCGGCGGACATCGAGGCCACCGACCGGGCGGTGCTCGACCTCTTCCCCGAGAACCGGTCGCTGCACCGCTGGATCTCCCTCGCCCGCGACCGGGTCGCCTTCCAGGGCCTCCCGGCCCGGATCTGCTGGCTCGGGCACGGCGAGCGGGACCGCGCGGGCGTCCGCTTCAACGAGATGGTCGCCGATGGGACCTTGAAGGCCCCCATCGTGATCGGCCGCGACCATCTCGACTGCGGCTCGGTCGCGAGCCCGTACCGCGAGACCGAGTCCATGAAGGACGGATCGGACGCGATCGCGGACTGGCCGCTGCTAAACGCCCTCGTGAACACCGCGTCGGGCGCCAGCTGGGTCTCGATCCACCACGGCGGGGGCGTCGGCATCGGCCGCTCGATCCACGCCGGGCAGGTCACCGTCGCGGACGGGACGCCGCTCGCGGCCGAGAAGCTCGAGCGGGTCCTGGCGAACGACCCCGCCATGGGCGTCGTCCGCCACGTCGACGCCGGGTACGCCGAAGCCGAGGAGATCGCCGAAACCCACGGCATCCGCATCCCGGTCAGGGAATCCTGAGAACGAGGGGCCGCCCCGGGCGGCCCGGCGAGGGGACCGGGGCGCTGCCGCCCGCGGATCGACGAGTGAACGGGGACGACATGGACGGCGCCGACTTCAGGCGGCTGTGGGACGAGCTGGCGAACATCGGTCCGGCCGACACCGGCGGCTACCTGCGATTCTCCTGGAGCGACGCCGACCTGGCCTGCCGCGACTGGTTCCGCGCCCAGGCCGCGGCGCGCGACCTGCGGCTGGAGACCGACCGCAACGGCAACCTCTACGCCCGCTGGGACGCCTCGCCGCCGCCCGGGGAGCCGAACGACGGCCGGGCCGTGCTCACCGGCAGCCACTTCGACTCGGTCCCGCACGGCGGGGCCTACGACGGCCCGCTGGGCATCGTCTCGGCCTTCCTCGCCGTCGACCGCCTCCGCGCCGAAGGCGCCGAACCCAAGCGCCCCATCGTCGTCGCCGCGTTCACCGAGGAAGAGGGCGGCCGCTTCGGCGTCCCCTGCCTCGGCTCGCGCCTCATGGCGGGCGTCGTCGACCCCGAGCGGGCCCGCCGCCTCACCGACCCGGGCGGCACCACCCTCGCCGAGGCCATGCGCGCCGCCGGGGCCGACCCCGACCTGCTGGGCCCCGACCCCGACCGGCTCGCGGGCACGGCCGCGTTCGTGGAGCTCCACATCGAGCAGGGCCGGCACCTCGACGAGGAGGACGCGCCGGTCGGCGTCGCGAGCGCGATCTGGCCGCACGGGCGCTGGCGCCTCGACTTCACCGGCGAGGCCGACCACGCCGGGACGACGCGCCTGCCCGACCGGCGCGACCCGATGCTCACCTTCGCGTTCGCGGTCCTCGCCGCCCGCAAGGAGGCCCGCCTCGCCGGAGGCCTCGCGACGGTGGGCCGGGTGGAGGCCGAACCGAACGCCACCAACGCGATCGCCGCGCGCGTCACCGCCTGGCTCGACGCCCGCGCCCCCGACGAGGCGGTCCTCGACGAGATCCTCCGCGGCTTCGAGTCCAAAGTGTCCGAACGGGCGGGCCGCGACGGCACCGGCTTCGCGATCGCCCCCGAGTCCGAGACGCCGATCGTCGAGTTCGACGGCGCGCTGCGCGACCGGATCGCCGCGCTCCTCGGCGGCGCGCCGGTCCTCCCCACCGGGGCGGGCCACGACGCGGGCGTGCTCGCCGCCCATGTGCCCACCGCGATGCTGTTCGTGCGCAACCCCACCGGCGTCTCCCACGCCCCGCGCGAGTCGGCGACCGACGAGGACTGCGCCGCGGGCGTCGAGGCCCTCGCCGCGGTCCTGCGGGACCTGGCGTGCTGACCTACTGGGCCGAGCACGCCTGGCTGCCCGGCGGCCCGGCCGCGGCGGTCGGCCTCGACGTCGCCGACGGGCGCATCGCCGCCGTCAGGCCCGGCGCCGAGCGCCGCGGCGAGATCCTCGGCGGCATCACCCTGCCGGGCTTCGCGAACACCCACTCCCACGCGTTCCACCGGGCCCTGCGCGGGCGCACCCACGGCGGCACCGGCACGTTCTGGACCTGGCGCGAAGGCATGTACCGGCTCGCCGCGCGCCTGGACCCCGACGCCTACTACCGGCTCGCCCGCGGCGTCTACGCCGAGATGGCCCTCGCCGGGATCACCTGCGTCGGCGAGTTCCACTACCTCCACCACGCGCCCGGCGGGCGCCCGTACGCCGACCCGAACGCCATGGGGGAGGCCCTGATCCAGGCCGCCGCCGACGCCGGTATCCGCATCACCCTCCTCGACGCCCTCTACCTCGCGGGCGGTTTCGACCGGCCGCTCGAGGAGTCCCAGCGCCGCTTCGGCGACGGGACCCTGGAGGCCTGGCTCGGCCGCGTCGAGAAGCTGGACCCGGGGCCGCACGCGGTGATCGGCGGCGCGGTGCACTCGGTGCGGGCGGTGCCCGAGGAGACCATCGCCGCGTTCGCCTGCTCGACCGAGGGCCGTCCCGTCCACGCGCACCTCTCGGAGCAGCGGGCCGAGAACGCGGCCTGCCGTGCGGCGCACGGGTGCACGCCCACCGAGCTGCTGGAGCGCTGCGGGCTCCTCGGCCCCGACCTGACCGCCGTCCACGCGACCCACCTGGCGGGCCACGACATCGAGCTGCTGCGCGGTTCGCGCACCACGGTGAGCCTGTGCCCCACCACCGAACGGGACCTCGCCGACGGGCTCGGCCCCGCGCACGCCCTCGCCGAGGTCGGCGTGCGGCTCTCCCTCGGCACCGACAGCAACGCCATTGTGGACATGTTCGAGGAGGCCCGCGCCGTGGAGATGCACGAGCGGCTCGTCAGCGAGGAGCGCGGCCGCTTCGCCGTCGAATCCTTGCTGGCGATGATGACCGCGCACGGGAGCCTCGGCTGGAGGGACGCGGGCGCCATCGAGGCCGGCGCCCGCGCCGACTTCGCGACCGTGTCGCTCTCGACGCCGCGCACCGCCGGGATCGACCCGTCCGGCGTGGTCTACGCCGCGACGGCCGCCGACGTCACGGACGTGGTCGCGGACGGACGCCGCATCGTCAAGGACGGCAGGCACACCGCGATCGACGCGGCCGCCGAGCTGACCGCCGCGATCGGAGGACTGTGGACATGAGGACAAGGCAGTGCGGACGTGTTGCGGCGCAGGCATGCCGCCCACGCGGCGCCCGGTGGTGCCCGGCCTTGAACAGGAGGCGCATGAAGCAGGCCGGACGCGGTGAGCCGCAGGCGTTCCGCGCATCCGCCGGTCTCCGGCGCTCGACCCCGAGTCGGCATCACGCAAGGCGATGCGGATACGTTGCGCTGCAAGAACTCCGTTCGCTCAGCGTCCCGCGACACCCGGTCTCGTGCCTCAGGTGGTCGTCATGAGCCTCCTCATCGACCGCATCGGCGAGCTCTTCACGGCCGATCCCGAGCTCGGCGTCCTCCACGACGCCGCGCTCGTGGCCGACGGCGGCCGGATCTCCTGGATCGGCCCCCGGTCCCTGGCGCCCGAGGCCGACGAGCGCCTCGACGCGGGCGGCCGGGCCGTCGTCCCCGGCTTCGTCGACAGCCACACCCACATCGTCTTCGCGGGGGACCGCACCGCCGAGTTCGCCGCGCGCATGGCCGGCGAGCCCTACACCGGCGGCGGCATCCGCACCACCGTCGCCGCCACCCGCGCCGCCACCGACGCCGAACTCCGCGCCGGGGCCGAGTCCCGCCTGGTCGAGATGGCCCGCCAGGGCACGACCACCGTCGAGATCAAGTCCGGGTACGGCCTCGACACCGCCCAGGAGGCCCGCGCGCTGCGCATCGCCCGCCGGCTCACGCCCGAGACCACGTTCCTCGGCGCCCACACCGTTCCCTCAGGCGCCGACGGCGTCCTGAACGACGCGGACGAGTACACCGCGCTCGTCTGCGGCGAGATGCTCGACGCCTGCGCGCCCCACGCGAAGTGGATCGACGTGTTCTGCGAGCGCGGCGCGTTCGACGGCGACCAGGCCCGCGCGGTCCTCACCGCGGGCGCCGCGGCCGGGCTCGGGCTCCGGGTGCACGCCAACCAGCTCACCGCCGGGCCCGGCGTGCGGCTCGCCGTCGAGCTCGGCGCGGCCTCGGCCGACCACTGCACGCACCTGGCCGACGCCGACGTGGACGCCCTCGCGTCCGGGTCCACCGTCGCGACGCTCCTGCCGGGCGCCGAGTTCTCCACCCGCTCGCCGTACCCGGACGCGCGGCGGCTCCTCGACGCGGGCGCGCGCGTCGCGCTCGCCACCGACTGCAACCCCGGCTCCTCGTACACCAGCAGCATGGCCTTCTGCATGGCGCTCGCGGTGCGCGAGATGGGCATGACGCCCGCCGAGGCGCTCACCGCCGCCACCGCCGGGGGCGCGGCGGCGCTGCGCCGCACCGATGTCGGCCGCCTCGCCGTCGGCGCGAGCGCCGACCTGGTCGTGCTCGACGCCCCCTCCCATGTCCACCTGGCCTACCGGCCGGGCGTCCCGATGGTCCGGAACGTCGTCAGGCGGGGCGAACCCCTCGTGTCGCGTCCGAGTGAGGAGCAGTGATGTCCACCGTCCACATCAAGCCGGTCCCGGTCTCCCCTGACGAGGTGCTCGCGGTCGCCCGCTCCCGGGCCCGCGTCGTGATCGGCGCCGAGGCCCGGGAGGCCATGGCCCGCAGCCGGGAGCTGGTCGACGCGATCGAGCGCGAAGGGCGCCCCGTCTACGGCGTCTCGACCGGTTTCGGGGCCCTCGCCAACACCTTCGTCGAGCCCGAGCGCCGAGCCGAGCTCCAGCACGCCCTCATCCGCTCCCACGCGGCCGGGGTCGGCGACCCGATGCCCGTCGAGGTCGTGCGCGCGATGATGCTGCTGCGCGTGCGCTCGCTCGCCATGGGCCGCTCCGGGGTCCGCCCCGAGGTGGCGGACGCGCTCGCGGCGCTGCTCAACGCCGACGTCACCCCGTGGGTGCCGCGCCACGGCTCCCTCGGCGCCTCGGGGGACCTCGCGCCGCTCGCGCACTGCGCGATGGTGCTGCTCGGCGAGGGCTGGGTGCGGGCCGAGGACGGGACCCGGACCGACGCGGCGCCGGTCCTCGAGCGGGCGGGCCTGACGCCGATCACGCTGTCGTCCAAGGAGGGCCTGGCGCTCATCAACGGCACCGACGGGATGCTGGGGATGCTGCTGCTGGCCGTGGAGGACCTGCGGCACCTGCTGGTGATGGCCGACGTGTGCGCGGCGCTGTCGAACGAGGCGATGCTGGGCTCGGACCGCCCGTTCCAGCCCGAGCTCCACGAGATCCGCCCGCAGCCGGGGCAGGCGAAGAGCGCGGCGAACATCCACCGGCTGCTCCAGGACTCCGAGGTCATGGACTCGCACCGCAACGACACGGCGCACGCGGTGCAGGACGCGTACTCGATGCGCTGCGCCCCGCAGGTGGCGGGCGCGGCGCGGGACGTGCTCGACCACGCGGCGGCGGTGGCGGCCCGGGAGCTCCTGTCGGTGGTCGACAACCCGGTGGTCCTGCCCGACGGCAGGGTCGAGTCCACCGGGAACTTCCACGGCGCCCCGCTCGGCTACGCGGCCGACTTCCTGGGGATCGCGGCGGCCGACGTCGGCTCGATCTCCGAGCGCCGCGTGGACCGCCTCCTGGACGTCACCCGCTCCCGCGGGCTGCCCGCGTTCCTCAGCCCCGACCCGGGGGTGAACTCGGGGCTGATGATCGCGCAGTACACGGCGGCGGGGATCGTGGCCGAGAACCGGCGGCTGGCGGCCCCGGCGTCGGTCGACTCGGTCCCGACCTCGGGGATGCAGGAGGACCACGTGTCGATGGGCTGGGCCGCGGGCTGCAAGCTGCGGACGATCGTCGACAACCTCGGGGCGCTGCTGGCGGTGGAGCTCCTCGCGGGCGTGCAGGGGTTGCAGCTGCGGCAGCCGCTCATCCCGAGCCCGGCCGCGCGGGCGGCGATCGCGGCGGTGGCCCCGATCGCGGGCAAGCCGGGCCCGGACCAGTTCCTGGCCCCGGTGATCGAGCAGGTCAAGGCCCTCGTCGAGGGCCCGCACCTGCGGGCCGAGATCGAGGCGGCCGTCGGCCCCCTCGCCTGATATAGCGAATACGCTATACTCGGCTTGTGAAGGACGTGAACTCCGTCGACCGCCTGCGGACGGCCCGACTCGCTCTCGGGCTGTCCCAAGCGGCTGTCGCCGCTCGCATCGGCACGACGCAGTCCGCCATTGCCAGACTGGAGTCCGGCGACACCGATCCGCGCCTCAGCACGCTTGAGCGTTTCGCGGAAGTCGTAGGCGTGACTCTGGCGATCCGGCCTGCGGCTGACAGCGGTCCTTCAATGGAGTCGACCGCAGTCGCAATCCGGCGGTCGCTCTCGAACGGCGATCCGAACGAGGCGCTTCGGCATGTGATCCAGTTCCTCGACGACGTCCGAAGCGTCGATCCCGCGGCGGTCCGCCGGTCGATGCGAGTCGAACCCGACACCACCGGCGACAAGCGATGGGACGCGCTGCTCGCGGGCATCGCCGAGTACGCAAGCCTCCGGGCCCGGATCCCGGTCCCCGGGTGGGCGACTGCACCGGGGCGGTTCCTCAAGCGTTTCTGGTTCGTCATCGAGGACCTGCTGGGCCGCCCCGCTCCGGGCCTCGCCACCCTGTCGTTCGCCGACTCGCCGCCTGAGCTGGCGAATCGCGGCGTCTTCCTCGACCGATCCTCGTTGGAGAGCGTATGAGCCTGCTGGACCGCGAAGCGATCATCGAACTGCTCACCGAAGTCGGCGCCGAACTGGACGCCGCGGGGGAACGAGCGGACCTCTTCCTGGTAGGAGGCGCGGCGATGGCGTTGGCTTACAACACCAGGCGCGCGACCCGCGATCTCGATGCCGTGTTCGAGCCGAAACAGGTCGTCTACTCGGCCGCGCGCAAGGTCGCCGAGCGCCACGGCCTCGCAGAGGACTGGCTCAACGACGCGGTCAAAGGCTTCCTGCCCGGTGACGACCCGAACGCCACACTGCTCTTCGAGAAGCCGGGCATCGCGGTGCGGGTGGCCTCGCCCCGCTACCTGTTCGCGATGAAGGCTGTCGCCGCCAGGGTCGGGCGGGACTCCGAAGACCTCCAGCAGCTCTACCGGCTCGCGGGCTTCGCCTCGGTCGAAGAGGCGCTCAGCGGTGTCGAGGAGTTCTACCCGCCGCACCTGCTCAGCCCGAAAACCGAGTTCCTGGTGCGCGAGTTGCTCTCCTGAGGACCGCGGTCAGGCCTGGAGGAGGTCCTGCGCCGTCGCCAGGTAGCCGTTCATCTCCTCCTGCCAGGCGAAGACCTCCGGCTCGTTCTCGAGCATCCGGCCGATCCGCATCGCCCGCCACTGCTCCTGACCCGCCTCGCGGTAGCCCGTCTCGTCCGCGCACGCCGCGAAGTCCTCCGCCAGGGCGACCTCCGTTGCGAACGCGGTGTCGTAGTCGTACGGCGCGTCGCCCGGCACCTCCGGCATGAGCGCCAGCTGCCAGTCCGGCAGGGGGTCGAACTCGATCCCGGCGTTCGCCGGGTCCTGCGGGTAGAGCGCGTGCAGGTAGAAGGACGTGTCGACGTAACCCTCGTCGTTGAAGTCCCAACCGGGGTTCCCGCCCTCGTCGAGGCAGGTCAGGAACGCCGTCTCCTCCGCGCGCACCAGGTCCCGCCAGGTCCGCACGTCGTCCTCGGGGGCCCAGCCCTCGTACAGCGGATTGGCCGTGCCCCACTCCCAGACGACGTAGTGGTCGCCCTCGTCGGGGCTGACCCACCGCTCCGGCTCGCCGTAGACCGCGCGGTGGACCTCCCCGTCGCACCCGCCGGGCTCGGGCCGCTGGAGCTGCTCCGCATCGGTGTCGGCGCCCCGCCACTCGACGACCTCGACGCCGTAGTAGGCCCGCTCCCAGGCCTTCCGCTCCTCGGCCGAGAGGTCGTAGAAGGCCCCTTCCATGGTCTCGTAGTACTCCTCCATGTACTCCGGGGTCTCCTCCTCCGGGGCGAGGTCGCTCCCGTCGTAGGTCTGGGCCCAGACCATGAAGCCGTTCTCGGCGGCCTCCTCGGCGGTCGGGACGTGGTCGACCGGGGCCGCGAAGTCGAGCGCCTGGTCGGCCTCGGCCTGGGGCCACACGAACAGCTCGGCCTCGTCGTGGACGGTGAACCCCTTGTCCTCCATGCACCGGCGCAGGAGCCGCGAGGTGATCTCCTCGAGTTCGTGGCCGACCTCGCCCGCCTCGGCGAGCGCGGCCAGCAGGCGCTCCTCGTCGGTGCCGTCGGCCTCCATCCCGAGGTCGACCTGGTCTTGGATCGGGTCCGAGGAGGCCGCCTCGCCGGAGCATCCGGCGAGCGCCAGGGCCGCCGCGCAGACGAGGGGCAGGAGATCGCGTCGCATGACGACAGGACGCCGAGGACCCCGCCTCGGGTTGCGCCACATCGGAAGCCTCCGTTGCGCCGCGCCGCTGCGGCGATGCTCTAATTGGGGGCCGAGCGATCTGGAGGGCCGATGACCGCGACACCGAGTGCCGCAGACGGCGTGCACGCGTACCTCGCCGTGCAGGTCGAGGCGCTGCACCGTCACCGGGGGCCGGTCGTCGACCGCGAACCCGACGCCGTGCACCGGATGCGCGTCGCCACGCGGCGCCTGCGCTCGCTCCTGACGGCCTACGCGGGCCTGTACGCCGAGCTGCCGCTCACGCGCCGGCGCCTGCGCTGGCTCGCCGACGAACTCGGGAAGGTCCGCGACCTCGAGGTGCTGCGGACGCGCTTCGCCAAGCGCCTGGGGGACGAGCGCCCCGACTGGTTCGCGGCGCTGGTCGAGCAGGAGCGGCTCGCGTACGGGCCGCTGGTGCTGGCGTGCGAGCGGGAGCGCACGACGAAGCTGCTCGCGGCCGCCGCCACGCTCGCCGAGTCGCCGGTCTTCACGCCCGCCGCGGCGCGGCCGGCCGAGGAGGTCCTCGCCCCGGTCGTGGAGGCCGCCCGTCGGGACATGCTGCGGGCGCTGGCGTCGATCCCCGGCGCCGCCGACCCCGACGAGGCGCGCCACCGGGCGCGCAACGCCGCCAAGCGGACCCGCTACGCGGCCGAGGCCGCGGCGGTCCTCGGCGAGCCCGCCGAGGCGATCGCGGACGAGGCGAAGCGCATCCAGAACCGCTTCGGGCGCTGCCAGGACGACATCGTCGCCATCAGGTACCTCGAGGCCCACGCGCCCGGCAGCGCACTGCTCGAGGACGAGCGCCGCCGCCACGCCAAGCACTTGGCCCGCGTCGAGGCGATGCTGGAGTCGGCCTGAACCTGCGGGGCGCGTCCGGCCGGCGCCGATGACGGCCGTTGCGCCCTGAACCGTTCAGAGTCCCGAGAGCTTCTGCCCGGCGCGGATGACCGCCATGCCGAGCCGGTCGCCGGGGCGCCGTCCGAGGCGCTCTATGGGGCCGGACACCGAGATCGCGGCGACGACGCGCCCGGTCTTGTCGCGCACGGGGGCCGAGACGCTCACGACGCCGGCCTCGCGCTCGGCGACCGACTGCGCGAAGCCGCGGCGGCGGACCTCGGCGAGGGTCTTGGAGGAGAAGCGGCACTTGGGCAGCAGCGGCAGGATGCCCTCGGGGGGCTCCCACGCCAGCAGCACCTGCGCTCCCGAACCGGCGGTCATGGGCAGGGCCGCGCCGATCGGGACGGTGTCGCGCAGCCCGGAGGCGCGCTCGGCGGCTGAGACGCACACGCGCTCGTCGGCGCGCCTGCGGTACAGCTGCGTGGATTCGCCGGTCTGATCCCGCAGGAGGTTCAGGACCGGTTCGGCGGCGCTGAGGAGGACGTCGGCCGTCGACCCGGCGAGCTCGCCGAGCTTCGGGCCGGGACGCCAGCGCCCCTCGTGGTCGCGTTGCAGCATCTCGTGGGCCTCCAGGGCCTGCGCGAGGCGGTGGGCCGTGGCCCGGGGGAGTCCCGTCTCGTGCACGAGCTCAGCCAGGCTGGCGCCGTTGGTGCAAGCCGTGAGGATGAGCACCGCCTTGTCGAGTACGCCGACTCCGCTGATAGTATTCGTTCTCACGAGCTGAACACTACCTCCCATATTTCGAGAAGTCCAATGACTGGGAACAGAGATGTCACGTACACCACATGAAGCTGAGGAAACGCGACCGCGCACCCTCGCCGAAAAGGTCTGGGACGCCCACGTGGTACGCACGGGCGGCCAGCAGCCTGACCTGCTCTACATCGACCTCCACCTCCTGCACGAGGTGACCAGCCCCCAGGCCTTCGACGGCCTGCGGCAGGCCGGGCGCAAGGTCCGCCGCACCGATCTGACGATCGCGACCGAGGACCACAACACGCCCACCGACAACCTCTTCACCATCGCGGACCCGACCAGCCGCAAGCAGATCGAGACGCTCCGCACCAACTGCGAGGAGTTCGGGGTCCGCATCCACTCCCTGGGCGACGCCCAGCAGGGCGTGGTCCACGTCGTGGGACCCCAGCTGGGACTCACCCAGCCGGGCATGACGGTCGTCTGCGGCGACTCGCACACCTCCACGCACGGCGCCTTCGGGTCGATCGCGTTCGGCATCGGCACCAGCGAGGTCGAGCACGTGCTCGCCACGCAGACCCTGCCGCAGGCCAAGCCGAAGTACATGGCCGTCACCGTCAACGGCTCCCTGCCCGAGGGCGTCTCCGCCAAGGACCTGATCCTCAAGATCATCTCCGTGACCGGCACCGGCGGCGGCAAGGGCCACATCGTCGAGTACCGCGGCCAGGCCGTCGAGGAGCTCTCGATGGAGGGCCGCATGACGGTGTGCAACATGTCGATCGAGTGGGGCGCCAAGGCCGGCCTCATCGCGCCCGACGCGAAGACCGCCGCCTACGTCCAGGGCCGCCCGCACGCGCCCCAGGGCGAGGACTGGGACGCCGCCGTCGCGTACTGGGACACGCTCAGGACCGACGAGGGCGCCGTCTTCGACAAGGAGATCGTCATCGACGCGGCCTCCCTGAGCCCGTTCGTCACCTGGGGCACCAACCCCGGCCAGGGCGTCGAGCTCGCCGGCAGCGTCCCCGACCCGGCCGACTTCGCGGACCCGATCGCGCGCACCACCGCCGCGAGCGCCCTGGAGTACATGGGCCTGGAGGCGGGCACGCCGATGCGCGAGGTCGCGGTCGACGTGGTCTTCCTCGGCTCGTGCACCAACGGCCGCATCGAGGACCTGCGCACCGCCGCCGACGTCATCAAGGGCCGCAAGGTCGCCGACGGCGTCAACATGATGGTCGTGCCCGGCTCCGCGAAGGTCCGCGAGCAGGCGATCGAGGAGGGCCTGGACCGGGTCTTCATCGAGGCCGGCGCCGACTGGCGCTTCGCGGGCTGCTCGATGTGCCTGGGCATGAACCCGGACCAGCTGACCCCGGGCCAGCGGGCCGCCTCCACCTCGAACCGCAACTTCGAGGGCCGCCAGGGCAAGGGCGGGCGCACCCACCTGGTCAGCCCGGCCGTCGCCGCGGCCACCGCCGTCACGGGGCGCCTCGCCAGCCCCGCGGACCTGTAGAGGGAGGAACCATGGACAAGTTCACGACCCACACCGGGACCGCGGCGCCGCTGCGCCGCTCCAACGTCGACACCGACCAGATCATCCCGGCCGTGTACCTCAAGCGGGTCACCAAGACCGGCTTCGAGGACGGCCTGTTCGCCGAGTGGCGCGAGGACGAGAAGTTCCTGCTCAACCAGCCCGAGTACCGGGACGCCACGATCCTGGTCACAGGGACCGAGTTCGGCACCGGCTCCTCCCGGGAGCACGCCGTCTGGGCCCTGAAGGACTACGGGTTCAAGGCGGTCATCGCCCCCCGTTTCGGCGACATCTTCCGCGGCAACTCGCTCAAGAACGGTCTGTTGACTGTGGAACTGCCCGAGGCCGCCGTCGAGGAGCTCTGGCACCGCGCCGAGGTCCACCCGGAGGCCGAGGTCACCGTGGACCTGGTCGAGTGCGAAGTCCGTGCGGGGGACCGCACCTGGGGCTTCGAATTCGACGAGTTCCTGCGCTGGCGCATGATGGAGGGCCTCGACGACGTGGCCCTGACCCTCCGCGACGAGGGCAGGATCGCCGCGTACGAGTCGAACCGGGACGCTTGGCGGCCTAGGACTCTCCCCGCTGCTGCATAGGTTCGGGAGTCCGATCCAGTTAGCCCTCACGTACGGAGCCGGTGGCGTCGCCACCGGCTCCAGGCGTGTTCGGGTCCCTCCCAACGGGGTTGCGAGCGTCGATTTCGGGCGGCCGAATAAAAATTCCTTGCGACACAACAGGTCGATTTTCGCGGAAACAGTTGCGTTCGCTTTCGAAACGTCATAACGTGCGCTTAACAAGCTGGTATGGCTCCAGAACCTTATCGGGAGGGTAGGACTCGTGAACAAGGCAGAGTTCGTCGATCGGATCGCCGCTCGCACTGGCGACCGGGCCGCTGCGAAAGAAGTCGTGGATGTGGCGATCGACGAGATACAGCGCGCGGTGGTGAAAGGGGAGAAAGTCTCCTTCGCCGGTTTCGGTGTCTTCGAGAAGCGCGCGCGGGCCGCTCGCATGGCGCGCAATCCGCGCACCGGCGAGGCGGTCAAGGTCAAGAAGACCGTGGTCCCGGCGTTCCGACCGGGCACGGGCTTCAAGGAACTCGTGACCGGCAAGCGCAAGGCGGCCAAGTCCGCGGCCAAGAAGACGGCCGCGAAGAAGACCGCGAAGACCGCGAAGACCGCGCCCGCCAAGAAGGCCACCACCAAGAAGACGGCCGCGAAGAAGACCACGCGCGCCGCCTCCGCGACGGGCCGCTCCACGGCCACGAGCCGCGTGGCCGCCAAGAAGACCGCGGCGAAGAAGACCACGGCCAAGAAGGCGTCCACCGCCAAGAAGGCCGTGCGCAAGACCGCCGCGAAGCCCGCGGCCAAGAAGACCGCGGCGAAGAAGACCACGAAGCGCGGACGCAGCTGATGCCGCGGCCCCGAACCGGTTCGGGGCACGGTGGAGCACCCGTCCGACGCGCACGGGGAAGAGGGCATTCGGGATCCACCTGAGTGCCCTCCACGCTTTCCGGGTCCCGGACTAGCGCGCGCCGCCGCCGAAGACCTCGGCGGTGAATCCATTCGCGAACTTCTCCTCTGGATCGATGCGTTCGCGGAGTTTCTCGAAGTCGCCCATTCGCGCATAACGCGAACGGACCTCTTCAATCGGCATTGAAAACAATTTGCCCCAATGCGGGCGCGCAGAGAACGGTTCCAGTGCCGCCTCGACCGCGGCCATCACCGGACGCACCGCGTCGTACTCCCGCACCCATGTGAAATGCAGGCCCACGGTGTCGCGCCCGTACGCCGGCGAGAGCCACAGGTCGTCCGAGGCCATCGTGCGGACCTCGTTGATCTGCGTGACCGCGGCGAGCCGGTCCCCGAGCCGCGCGAGCGCCTCGAGCGCCGCGGGCGCGTCGATCCGGTCGATCAGGTACTCCGACTGGAGCTCCTCGCCCACCGAGGGCGTGAACTCGAACTTGAAGTGCGGCAGCCGCTCGTGCCAGGGCCCGGTCTGGCCCTGCTGCACCGTGCACGCGGCCGGGTCGACGCCCGGGATCGGGTGCCGCGGCCCGGGGGCCAGCGGCGCCCCGAACCAGTTCGCCCGCGGGAACGGGTGGGTCTGGTCGGCGGTGCGCTGCTTGACCCAGAACTGGAACGTCGGCGCCGCCCCCCAGGAGGTGAACATGCTGGTGCTGTAGGCGGAGGCGGTCAGCTCGTCGAAGTTCGCCACCGCCGCGTCGAACGGCAGGTCGTCGTAGACGTACTGGCGCATCTCGAACGCCGGCACGAGGTCCAGCGTCACGGTGTGGACCACGCCCAGGGACCCCAGGTGGACCACCGAGCCGGCGAAGTCGGCGTCGCCGCGCCTGACGGTCCGCAGCTCGCCGTCCGGGCCGATGAACTCGATCGCGGCCACCGCCGTGGCCAGGTTGCCGCTGCGGTCGCCCGAGCCGTGCGTGCCGGTGGCGATCGACCCGGCGACCGAGATGTGCGGCAGGGACGCCATGTTGTGGAGGGCGAACCCGGCCCGGTGGACGGCCGCGCTGAGCGCCGCGTAGGTGATCCAGCCGGAGACGCGCACCGTGTCGTTGAGGATGTTGATGTTCGCCTCGGGCTCGATGCCGGCGAGCGAGAGCATCACCGCGTCGGTGTCCGCGATCGCGTTGAACGAGTGACCCGAGCCGAGCACCCGCAGGCGCGGGGCGGCCGCGACGATCTCGCGGGCCTCGTCGAGCGTGGCGGGCCGCTCGAAGCGGCTGGGGGAGAAGCGGATGTTCCCGGCCCAGTTGTGCAGGTCGGTGGGGGCGCTGTCCGGCACTGGCGTCTACCTCCTTGTGCGCGCGGCGGCGCTCGAATCCGATGGCGGACGCAACCCTAGCGCGCGGCGGGGACCCGGTCGGCGCGGTGACCGGCGGTCGGGACGGGGAGTGGCACGGACCCCAGAGGGCCGCGGCGAGCGGGAACGCGGACCGCCAGCCCGGCCCCTCCGGGCCGCTACAGCCGCTCGACGCCGACCAGCCGCTGCCCCGACAGGGACAGCACCCACGCCTCGCCGGGCCTGGTGGACACGTCGGGGGTCTCCACGCCGTCCTCGTCGGCCAGGATCGCGACCGTGTCGCACACGACTTCGGGCTCGGCGCAGACGATCGCGGCACCGCCGCCGCCCGCCAGCTCCCGCACCCGCGCCGCCGAGCGCCCCGGGCTGCGCCCGTGCGCCCCGGTGTCGAACACCGCGTCCCCGCCCAGGCGGCATCGCACCGCCTGCGCGATCGGCTCCACGGTCTGCACGCTCGCCCGGCCCGTGGCGCTGAAGGCCCGGTCCGGCTGGTACAGCGACGCCAGCGCCGCCAGGCGCACCGCCTGGTCCCGCCCGCGCGCGCTCAGCGGCCGGGTCACCTCGGGCCCGTCCCAGTCCCGCTCGACCTCCGCGGGGGCCACCAGCAGGACCGTGGCGGTCACCGGCGGCAGCGCCGAGAACGCCTTGAGCACCTCCTGGTCCCTCGGGCGCGTCAGCTCCAGCCGGGCCTCGGCGAGGGTCATCCAGCGCCGCTCGCCGATCTCGTCGTCGGCGGTGAAGACCGCGTCGGGCTTCTCGGTGCGCATCGACCAGTAGTCCACGTGCTTGAGCACGTCCCCCTGCGGGTTCGGGAGCACGTACGAGGAGCGGCACAGCCACAGCTGCGGGATGACCGGGATGCCGGTCTCCTCCTCGACCTCGCGGCACGCCGCGGTGAGGGCGTGCTCGCCGGGGTCCAGCTTGCCCTTCGGCAGCGACCAGTTGCCGACCTTGGGCCGCCACACCGCGACCACCTCGGCCAGGCCGCGCTCGCCGTTGCGCCACAGCAGGCCGCCCGCGGCGGCCACCCGCCTCTGCTCCTCGTTCAAGACAGTGCTCCGTTCATGACAGCGCCCTGTTCGCGAAGGGTCCCGCTCACGACTCATACGGTACTGGGAACCGCCCAGTCGCGGGTAGTGCGCCACCCGTGCGGAGGAGCTACGGCCGCATGGTGACGATGCGGACGGCGACGACCTTCTCGGCGCCGTCGCCGTCCGCGCCCCACTCGATCGCGACGCGCTGCCCGGGCCGCAGGAAGCGGTGCCCGGAGACGGCGAAGGCCGCCGCGTCGAAGGCGACGCGGCGGCCCGCCAGCTCTGGAGGACTGTCGAGGACGACCTCGCCGGAGGCGTCCTCGTTGAAGTTCGAGACGGTGCCCTGCATGGGTTCAGCATGGACCAAGCGGCCCCCGAACGCCAGCGCGCACCTTCGGGCGATGGGCTACTTGCGGATCTGGGTGCGGCCGGGGCCGCCGCCGAGGGCCTGCTTGGCCTTGAAACCGAGGAAGACCAGGCCGCCGACGACCGCGGCCACGAGGGCGATCTTGATGAGCACGCCGAGGCCGGCCAGGACCCAGCCGATGACGGTCGCCACGAGCCAGATCGCGACGATCGCGCCGCCGAACAGGGCCGCGAGCCAGCCGAAGAGACGCCAGTTCATGTCACTCACTCCGAGTCAGGTCGTATTCCAGCCGACCCGTCCGGTCGGCAAGTTAGATGTCATTGTGACTCTATGATGACATCATAGTCGATCCGGCGCAAGCCGCGGCACCCCGCGCCGCCTGCCGCCCGCCGACTCCCCGCGCGGCGCGTACCTGGGGGTTCACGCGGCGTGAGCTGAAGCCCCGCGACCGGGAGTCGAACCCCACCCTTTGCTTCCCGTCGCAGCACCGGAGCGGGCCGGGCGTTAGAGTGCAGTGCACTGACGATCCCGTACACGACGGCACCGGCTGAGTCGACCCGCGACTCGCGACCACCGCCACGGGGGCCCGAGCCCCCGTGAGCCCGCCGAGAAAGCGAGCCACCAGGTGACCGAGCCGACGCCCGAGGCGCAGTACACCTTCCGCCGCGCCGGCGGCGACTCCTTCCGGCCCGACATCCGCCTCTACGCCAACATCGTCAAGGGCGCGATGCTCACGCTCACCAGGCGCGACTGGGCGGGCATGGAGCACGTGCCCCTCAAGGGCCCCGCGATCCTGGTCTGGAACCACTACTCCGACATCGACCCGCTCGTCATCGTCCACTACGTGTACAACGCCGGCCGCCACCCCCGGTTCCTCCTCAAGGAGTCGATCCTGCGCATCCCCGTGGCCGGCCCGCTCGTCCGCAGCACCGGCCAGATCCCCGTCAAGCGCGGCAGCGCCGAGGCCGCCGACTCCCTCCGCGTCCTCCGGCGCGAACTCGCCGAAGGGCACGTGGTCATCATGTCCCCGGAGGGCACCGTCACCAAGGAGCCCGACCGCTGGCCCATGAAGGGCAAGACCGGCGTCGCCCGCCTTGCCCTCGAGTCCGGCGCCCCCGTCGTCCCCATCGTCCAGTGGGGCGCCCTCGGCATCCACGACCGCAGGCGCAGCCCCAAGTTCAAGCTCGGCCGCAAGCCGGTCACGGTCCGGGCCCTGCCGCCCGTCGACCTCTCCCCGTGGCTGGGCCGGGAGGCGAGCCGCGAGGACCTCGCCCAGGTCACCGACCGCATCATGGAGTCCCTCCGCGCCGGCCTCGCCGAGATCCGCGGCCAGGAGGCGCCCCCCTTGTTCGACCCCCGGCAGCAACGACCCGAAGAAAGCGAGCCGACCGAGTGAGAGCAGCCGTCATGGGCGCCGGGTCCTGGGGGACCGTGTTCGCCAAGATCCTCGCCGACGCCGGGACCCCGGTCACCCTGTGGGCCAGGCGGCAGTCCATCGCGGACGCGGTGAACGCCGAGCACCGCAACCCCGACTACTTCCCCGACATCGACATCCCCGCCCTCGTCTCGGCCACGGCCGACCCGGCCGAGGCCCTGGAGGGCGCCGACCTCGTGGTCCTGTCGGTCCCCAGCCAGACCCTCCGCGGCAACCTCGCCGCCTGGGCCGGGCGCCTCGAGCCGCACGCGACCCTCCTGAGCCTCATGAAGGGCATCGAGCTCGGCTCCACCCAGCGCATGACCGAGGTCATCGCCGAGGCCACCGGCGCGGCCGAGTCGCGCATCGCGGTCCTGTCGGGCCCCAACCTCGCCCTCGAGATCGCCCAGGAGCAGCCGACCGCCTCGGTCGTCGCCTGCATCGACCACGGCCGGGCCGTCGACGTCCAGAAGGCCGTCACCACCGCCTACTTCCGCCCGTACACCAACACCGACGTGGTCGGCTGCGAACTGGGCGGCGCGGTCAAGAACGTCATCGCGCTCGCCTACGGCATGGCCGCCGGGATGGGCATGGGCGACAACACGAAGGCCACGATCATCACCCGCGGCCTCGCCGAGACCAGCCGCCTCGGGATGCGCCTGGGCGCCGACCCGACCACGTTCGCCGGCCTCGCCGGCCTCGGCGACCTCGTCGCCACCTGCTCCTCGCCCTTGTCGCGCAACCACACCTTCGGCGAGCAGCTGGGCCTGGGCGCGAGCCTGGAGGAGGCCGCCCGCGTGACCAGGCAGACCGCCGAGGGCGTCAAGAGCTGCCGGTCGATCACCGACCTCGCCCGCAAGGTGGGCGTCGAGATGCCGATCTGCGACGCTGTGGAGCGGGTCTGCCACGAGGGGCTCGACCCCCGGGCCGCGGTCGCCGAGCTCATGGGGCGCGAGACCAAACCAGAAACCGACAGTTTGAGGTCCGACAATGACTAAACCGACCGTCGCCGTGTTCTTCGGCGGGCGCAGCGTGGAACAGCCCGTCTCCGCCGCCTCCGGCTCCGGTGTCGCCAAGGCGCTGCGCGAGCGGGGTTTCGACGTCACCACGATCGGCATCACGCGCTCCGGCGAATGGGTGCAGCTGCCCGACGGCGCCGCGTTCGCGATCGAGTCCGCCGACGCGCTCCCGGAGGTCACGGCCGAGGCCGGCAAGTCCGTCGCGATCGACCTCGGCCCGGGCGCGCAGCCGGTGGCCGACGTCCTCTTCCCGGTCCTGCACGGGCCCTTCGGCGAGGACGGCACCATCCAGGGCCTGTTCGAGATGGCCGGTATCCCCTACGTGGGCTCCGGCGTGCTCTCCAGCTCCCTGTGCATGGACAAGGAGTTCAGCAAGCGCCTCCTCGCCGCCGAGGGCGTCCCGCAGGGCGCGTTCGCGGTCCTCAAGCCGGGCGAGGAGCTCGACGCCGAGGCCGTCATCGCCAGGCTCGGCCTGCCGGTCTTCGTCAAGCCCGCCCGCGCGGGCTCCAGCCTCGGCATCAGCCGCGCCAAGTCGGCCGCCGAACTCGCCGAGGCGGTCGCGAAGGCCCGCGAGGTCGACGACAAGGTCGTCTTCGAGGCGGCCTTCATGAACGCCCGCGAGATCGAGATGGGGGTCCTGGAGACCCCCGACGGCGGCCTCGAGGTCACCTTCCCCCTCGAGGTGCTCGCCAAGGGCGAGGACGGCTGGTTCGACTTCGACGCGAAGTACCTCGACAACCCCGAGCCGTTCAACCTGCACCCGGACTACCCCGAGGGCGTCGCCGAGCAGGCGCAGGCCCTCGCGCGGAAGGTCTTCCGGCTGCTGGACTGCCGCGACCTGGCCCGCGTCGACTGCTTCCTGGGCGAGGACGGCCAGGTGTTCCTCAACGAGGTCAACACCATGCCGGGCATGACCCCGATGAGCGGCGTGCCGCAGGCCTTCGCGGCTGCGGGCATCGAGTACGGCGAGCTCGTAGAGCGCCTGGTCACTCTCGCCGCGGCCCGGGTGGGCGGCGGGAAAGACGCAGCGTAACCTGGTCACGAGCTTTAACTTGCTTGATTGTTCTTGCTCGAACAAGCTTGGACATGCATGTTGAGGTGACCGCATCACCGTGTGCGCGCCAGGCCCTGAGGACTCTCAGGTGCACTCCTGAGCGCGCTACACTCACGCGTTTCTGCACGTCAGGGGCGCAATCTGCCTCGTATCTTCTTCGAGGCGACGCATGAATTACTGGAGAGATCATTGCAAGCTAAGGCGAAAGTCAAGCTTTCCCGATCCCTCGGCATCGCTCTGACGCCGAAGGCCGCCAAGTACATGGAGCGCCGTCCCTACCCTCCGGGGCAGCACGGCCGCGGCCGCAAGAAGGAATCGGACTACAAGAACCAGCTCGTCGAGAAGCAGCGCCTGCGCGCTCAGTACAACATCTCTGAGCGTCAGCTGCGCAACGCCTACGCCGAGGCCGTGCGCAAGCCCGGCAAGACCGGTGAGGTCCTGGTCGGCCTGCTCGAGTCCCGCCTGGACGCCTTCGTGCTCCGCGCCGGCTTCGCCCGCACCATCTACCAGGCGCGGCAGTTCGTCAACCACGGCCACTTCACCGTGAACGGCCGCAAGGTCGACATCGCGTCCTACCGGCTCAAGGCCGGCGACTTCGTGCAGGTCCGCAAGAAGTCCCGCGAGACCACGCCGTTCCAGCTGGCCGCCGCCGGCGCCTGGGCGGGCGAGACGACTCCGGCCTACATCGAGTCCCACCTCGAAGGCCTGATCGCCCGCTTCCTCTCGGTGCCCGAGCGCAAGCAGATCCCCGTGATCTGCGACGAGCAGCTCATCGTCGAGTACTACTCGAAGTAAGCATGCGAGCCCTGCTCGACGGCGACGCCGTCGAGCATCGAGCGCCGCCCCGGTCCCCCGAGGACCGGGGCGGCGCCCGCAGCTCCCGTTCGAGTGCCCTCTGTCACGGTCATCCCCCTGGTAGGCGGTATACGGACGCGAGTAGACTCGCTCAGTGGTGCAGTGCGTCCCATGTCCGGTGAAATGAAAAATATCCCGGACGGCCTCGGAACAGCGCAGCATCGTTCTTTCGCCGCCCGCCCCAGCGGGTCGGCGTGCCAGTAGCTCCAGGCCTGTCACAGGTGTGGGGTTTTCGGACCGAGTTGTCACGGTAGCGGAGGACATGCCGAAAAAAGACGGTGCCATCGAGATTGAAGGCAAGGTCGTAGAGTCCCTCCCGAACGCCATGTTCCGGGTGGAGCTCACCAACGGCCACAAAGTACTCGCTCACATCAGCGGCAAGATGCGCCAGAACTACATCCGGATCCTCCCTGAGGACCGGGTCGTGGTGGAGCTCTCGCCGTACGACCTGTCGCGCGGGCGGATTGTCTACCGTTACCGCTGACCTGACGACTACACGTAAGTAGGACTCGTGAAAGTCAAGCCGAGCGTCAAAGTGATCTGCAAGAACTGCCGCGTGATCCGCAGGCACGGACGAGTGATGGTTATCTGCTCGTCCGACCCGCGTCACAAGCAGCGTCAGGGTTAAGCAGCACATACGCCACAGAAAGGCCCCAGAAGGGGAAACCGCCGCCAGTGCGCCACGCACAACCCTCGGCTCGGAGGCCGGGGCTCGCATCGCCCATCAGGGCAGGGGATCAGACCCCGGCGGGAAGGCAGTGGTCAGACCTCCGACAACGCTAGGAGTATGCCTGCATGGCACGCCTGGTCGGAGTGGACCTCCCGCGCGACAAGCGCCTGGAGATCGCACTCACCTACATTTTCGGCATCGGCCGCACGCGCTCGCTCGAGACGATCGCGGCGACCGGCCTCGACCGCGACAAGCGGGTCAAGGACCTCACCGACGAAGAGCTGGTGCAGCTCCGCGACTACATCGAGGAGCACTACCAGGTCGAGGGTGACCTGCGCCGCGAGGTGCAGGCGGACATCCGCCGCAAGATCGAGATCAACTGCTACCAGGGCCTGCGTCACCGCTACGGTCTCCCGGTCCACGGTCAGCGGACCAAGACCAACGCCCGTACTCGCAAGGGTCCGAAGAAGACCGTCGCGGGCAAGAAGAAGGCACGTTAGGAGAGCAGCTGATGCCACCGAAGACTCGCGGCGGTTCCAAGAACCCGCGCGCCAAGAAGAAGAACGTGCCCCACGGGCACGCGCACATCAAGAGCACCTTCAACAACACCATCGTGTCGATCACCGACCCGACCGGTGCCGTGATCTCCTGGGCCTCGTCCGGCCAGGTGGGCTTCAAGGGCTCGCGCAAGTCGACCCCGTACGCCGCGCAGATGGCCGCCGAGGCCGCCGCGCGCCGCGCGATGGACAACGGCATGCGCAAGGTCGACGTCTACGTCAAGGGCCCGGGCTCGGGCCGCGAGACCGCGATCCGCTCCCTCCAGGCCGTCGGCCTCGAGGTCGGCTCGATCAACGACGTCACGCCCCAGCCGCACAACGGCTGCCGCCCGCCGAAGCGCCGCCGCGTCTAGGTCGCCTTAAACCCAGCCGGTCCGCTTCCCCGCGGAGCCGAGGCGGGGCTCGCGAGCCCCGCCGAAGGTGCAGTCAAACCGAATCCAAGTGTCTAGGCGTCAAATAGCGGGCGCCCCGAACAAAGGAAACATCGCACAGTGCTTATCACTCAGCGGCCCACGCTCTCCGAGCAGCAGATCAGCCCGACCCGCTCCAAGTTCACCATCGAACCCCTGGAGCCCGGTTTCGGCTACACGCTCGGCAACTCGCTGCGGCGCACCCTGCTGTCGTCCATCCCGGGCGCGGCGGTCACGTCGATCAAGATCGACGGCGTCCTGCACGAGTTCTCCACCATCCCCGGCGTGAAGGAAGACGTCGTGGAGCTGGTGCTGAACGTCAAGCAGATCTGCGTCTCCTCGGAGAACGACGAGCCGGCCACCATGTACCTGCGCAAGGAGGGCCCCGGCGACGTGCTCGCCGGCGACATCCAGCCCCCCGCGGGCGTGCAGGTGCACAACCCCGAGCTCAAGCTGGCGACCCTCAACTCGAAGGGCCGCCTCGACATGGAGTTCGTGGTGGAGCGCGGCCGGGGCTACGTCTCGGCCCCGGCGAACAAGGCGGACACGAACGAGATCGGCCGCGTCCCGGTCGACTCGATCTACTCGCCCGTGCTGAAGGTCGCCTACTCGGTCGACGCGACCCGCGTCGAGCAGCGCACCGACTTCGACAAGCTCACCGTCGACGTCGAGACCAAGCCGTCCACCACGCCGCGCACCGCGCTGGCGTCGGCGGGCTCCACCCTGGTGGAGCTGTTCGGCCTGTACCGCGAGCTCGACACCGAGGCCGAGGGCATCGACGTCGGGCCCAGCCCGGCGGACCAGCAGCTGGCGGCCGACCTGGCCCTGCCGATCGAGGACCTGGACATGACCGTCCGCTCCTACAACTGCCTCAAGCGGGAGGGCGTCAACACCGTTGGCGAGCTCATCAACCGCACCGAGGCGGACCTGCTCGACATCCGCAACTTCGGGCAGAAGTCGATCGACGAGGTCAAGATGAAGCTCGCCGGCATGGGCCTGAGCCTGAAGGACTCGCCCGGCACGTTCGACCCGAGCGAGGCCGCCGTGGCCTACGGCGGGTCGCCGGTCGCCGAGTCCGATGAGTACGAGGACGACGGCGAAGACCTCCGCGAGACCGAGCAGCTCTAAGAGCCGCGTGAATACGGCGGTCGGTTCCGTGAGACGGCCGGCCGCGTCAAACCAAGAGGAGTTAGCAATGCCCAAGCCCACCAAGGGCCCGCGTCTGGGCGGTTCGCCGTCGCACGAGAAGCTCATGCTCTCGGGCCTCGCGGCCTCCCTGTTCGAGCACGGCAGCATCACCACGACGCTGACCAAGGCCCGCCGCCTGCGCCCCTACGCCGAGCGTCTCATCACGTACGGCAAGAAGGGCACGCTGCACCACCGCCGCCTGGCGCTGGCCAAGCTGCGCAACAAGGACGCCACGCACGACCTGTTCGAGCAGGTCGCCCCCCGCTTCGCGACCCGCGAGGGCGGCTACACCCGGATCATCAAGGCCGGGAACCGCAAGGGCGACAACGCGCCGATGGCGATCATCGAGCTCGTCGACTAGCACGGCCGACCGAGCCGGTCTCCGGCTCGCAGGCAACGCCAGACCGCGCGCAGGGCTCCGGCCCTGCGCGCGGTCTCGCATTCGGGGCCGGGCGGCCCCGGCGGGCGTCGAACCCCCGCACCGCGACGGCGGCGCCCGACCGCGGGCCCGCCCCGCACCGCGGCGACAGGACCGGAGGACCGGGTGGAAGACAGGACGAGACTGCGCCTCGGCGTCGCCTACGACGGCGCCGGGTTCTCCGGCTGGGCGCTCCAGCCCGGACTGCGCACGGTGGCCTCGGAGGTCATCCGCGCCTTGGAGCTCCTCTTCGGCGAGATCGGCGACTTCACCGTCGCGGGCCGCACCGACGCGGGCGTCCACGCCACGGGCCAGGTCGTGCACCTCGACGTCCCCACCGCGAAGTGGGAGTCCCTGCGCGACAGGCTCCTGTGGCGCCTGCGCGGCATCCTCCCGCCCGACGTGCGCGTGACCGCCGCCGAAGCGGTCGACCCGTCGTTCAACGCCCGCTTCGCGGCCCAGTGGCGCCGCTACCGCTACCGGGTCGCCGACGCGACCTGGGGCGTGAACCCCTTGCGGCGCCTGGACACCCTCGCCTGGCCCCGGCCCCTCGACGTGGAGCGGATGCACGCCGCGTGCCAGAGCCTCCTCGGCGAGCACGACTTCGTCGGCTTCTGCAAGCAGCGCGAAGGCGCCACCACCATCCGCGAACTCCAGCAGTACGACTGGGCCCGCGACGAGGACGGCATCGCGGTCGCCACCGTGCGCGCCGACGCGTTCTGCCACTCGATGGTCCGCAGCCTCGTCGGCGCGGCCCTCGCGGTCGGCGACGGCCGCCGCGACGAGGACTGGCTCGCCGCGATCCTCACCCTGGGGGAGCGGGCCAACGACGTCCACGTGGTCGGCCCCCACGGGCTGACCCTGCTGGAGGTCGCCTACTCGGACGACCCGGGCGACTGGCAGTCCCGTGTGGACCTCACCCGCCGCGTGCGCACCCTCTGAGGCGTTCCCGGCCCGCAGCGGCCGTTCCGTGACCTTGTGACGGTCCGGTCACGGATGCGTTCTGATTGCTCACCGCGCCATCACGGTTCGGACACGAGGGGAACCGGCGCGCGGAAAAGGCAGTCTCATGGAGGTAATCCCCGCTACCGCCAAGTAAGAAGGGACCCCTCGATGAGACGCCTATGGAAGGCCACGATACCCCCGGCGCTGCTGCTCCTCGCGTTCACCGCGTGCTCCAGTGAGAGCGGCGGCGACGCCGCGACGAGCGACTACGCGGGCGAGGCCGCGCCCGAGGCCGCCCCCGACGCGGAGACCGGCGACGCCTACGGCTTCAACGAGCCGGTCAGCCCCGCCGACGACCCCGAGTCCACGTTCGCGGTCGACGTCGACACCGCCTCCTACGACTACGCCCGCCGCTCCCTCGGCGACGGCGAACTCCCTCCGGCCGACCAGGTCCGGCCCGAGGAGTTCGTGAACTACTTCGACCAGGCCTACCCCGAGCCCGAGGAGAACGGCTTCTCGGTGACCGTCGACAGCGCGCCGCTGCCGGAGTGGTACGCCTCGGACGAGGCCACGCAGATCATGCGCGTGGGCCTCCAGACCCGCTCCGAACCGGACACCGAGCGCCGGGACGTGAACCTGACCTTCGTGATCGACGTGTCCGGCTCGATGGAGCAGGACGACCGGATCGGGATCGTCCGCGACTCGCTCCACACGCTCGTCGCCGAGCTGCGGCCGACCGACTCGGTCGCGATCGTCGTCTACGAGTCGGAATCCGATGTGCTGCAAGGCATGACCGAGGTCGAGGACGGCGAGGAGCTGCACGACGCGATCGACGACCTGGAGGCGGGCGGCTCGACCAACATGCAGGCGGGCCTCGAGGACGGCTACGAGCTGGCCGGCGAGGCGTACGACGCGGACAAGGACAACCGGGTGATCCTCCTGTCCGACGGCGAGGCCAATGTGGGCCTCACCGAGCACGACGAGATGCTGGAGGCGCTGGGCGAGGACATCGCCGAGGGCACCACGCTGCTCACCGTCGGCGTCGGCGACTCGTACAACCAGGGGCTGCTGGAGCAGCTGGCGGACAACGGGGACGGCTGGGCGGTCTACTTCGCGACCGCGACCGAGGCCGAGCGGGTCTTCTCGGACCGGCTGACCTCGACGCTCGGGGTGACCGCGCGGGACGCGAAGATCCAGGTGACCTTCGATCCGGACACGGTCGCGGCGTACCGGCTCATCGGGTTCGAGAATCGCGCCATCGCGGACGAGGACTTCGAGGACGACGGCGTCGACGCCGGCGAGGTCGGGCCCGGGCACAGCGTCACGGCGCTGTACGCGCTCACGCTGACCGGCGAGGACGGGGGGCTGGCCGAGGTCGACGTGCGCTGGGAGGACCCGGAGACCGAGGAGATCGGGACCGCCGCCGCGGACCTCCGGTCGGGCGCGCTGGGGGAGGACGCGCTGCCGAGCCTCGACGTGGACATGGTCGCGGCGGCCTTCGCGGAGGTGCTGCGCGGCAGCGCCGACTTCGACTGCGCGGCACTGGTCCCCGTGGCCGAGAAGCTGGCCGAGACGACCGAGGACCCGGACGTGGAGGAGCTGGCGGAACTCATCGCCGTCGCCTCGGACCTGGGCGCCTAGCAAGGGACGGCAGGGGCCCGGCGCGAAGCGCCGGGCCCTTCGCGGTTCGGTCCGCGGGCGGCGGACCCGGTGTCGGGTGCGCTTTCAGGCCGCGGCGGTCTCCCGCACCCCTCAGCGGCGCCGCGCCGCCGCCGCGCGGGCGAATCCGCGCCTGCGCACCGCATGGCTCCCGGCCGGCCGCGCCATGGTGCAGGAGCAGCCCGACCGCCTCGCCGCCCTCGTCGAGGAGCTCCTCGCGTAGCCCGCCGCCGCGTGCGCGAGAGGGGCGGACGGCCCCCTCGCGCACGCGGGGCGACCGGCCCGGCGGCACCGGGCCCGCCCGTATTCGCGCCGCGGTTCCCCTGCGGCTCAGCGGGGTTCGGAGATGCCGAGCATCGCGCTGATGTCGTCGAGGCAGGCTTCGAACACGGGATCCAGATCGGTGTAGGCGAACGCGAGCTGGTCGAGCGCCTCCATGACCAGCAGTCCGTACAGCCGCGTCCAGCAGGTGAGGAACACGTGCACCGCCGCGGGCGGGAGCGCGGTCCGCTTCCGCTCGGTGTAGGCCAGCACCTGGGCCCGCAGGGCGGGGTCGAGCCGGTCCAGGTCCGGCGCCGGGAACGGCCGCTCGGCCCAGAGCGCCTCGACCTCGCGCAGGAAGATCCGGTCGAACTGCTCGCCCGCCTGCCGCCGTTCGGAGTCGGGGCGGCGGTTGGCCTCGGGGACCGGCGCGGCGAACAGGAGCCGGAACTCGGCGGTCCGAGCGGTCGCCCACGAGCGCAGGGCCCGGGACATCGCCAGCAGCCGCTCGCCGGGCGCCGCCCGGCCGCCGCGGGCCTGTTCGATCGCCTCGGTCAGCTCGTTGAACAGCTCGGCGATCACCGCGTCCATGAGGTGGTCGTGGCTGCCGTAGTAGCGGTAGATCGCCGGTCCGCTGAGCCCCATGCGCCGGGCGATCGCGCTGACGGACATCGCCTCCGGCCCGGATTCGACCAGCAGCCCCCGGGCCGTCCGCCGGATCTCGACCCGTGTCGCCTCGCGCTGCCGCTCCCGCCAGTCCGCAGCCGTCTGCGCCATGTGCCGCCTCCCCTGTTGACGAAGCCATGATAGACCATCTAATCTGAGTTACAGGCTCTAACAAAAGTTAGGCTATGTAACAGAAGGAGTGGTCATGGTCAGCACCTCTGCCCCGCCGGGAGGCAGGGCCGTCGTCGTCGGGGCCGGCATCGGCGGCCTGGCCGCGGCCGTCGCACTGCGGCGCGTCGGATGGCAGGTCGACGTCTTCGAGCGCGCCGCGGCGCTCGGCGAGGTGGGCGCCGCGGTGAGCATCGCCCCCAACGCCGCCAAGGCACTGCGCGGGCTCGGCCTCGAACCGGCCCTGCGGGCGGCCGCCTGCGAGCTCGACGGGCTCGAGTCGCGGACGCGGACCGGGAAGCGCATCACGGGCGTCGACGCCGGGCTGCTGCGGCGCCGGTACGGCGGCGGCCTCTACAACGTGCACCGCGCCGCGCTTCACGGCATCCTGCGCGACGCCCTCGGCGACGGCGCCGTCCACACCGGCCGCACCGCCACCGGCGCCGCCTCGGGCGCGTCCGGCGCCTCGGTCGCCTTCGAAGGGCCCCAGGGCCCGGCCTCGGTCGACGCCGACCTGGTCGTGGTCGCCGACGGCGTCCATAGCCGCCTGCGCGCGGGCCTCTTCCCCTCCTATCCCGGGCCCTCCTACGCCGGCTACACGATCTGGCGGGGCCTGGTCCCCGCCGAGGCGGCCGACCGGATCGGCGTCCCGGCGCGCCTCTCGGAGACCTGGGGCAGGGGCGCCCGGTTCGGCTGCGCCCCGATCGGCGACGGGCGGGTCTACTGGTACGCCTTCGAGAACGCCGAGGCGGGCGCCGCGCACGAGCACCGCGTCGCGGCCCTCGTCTCACGGTTCGCCCGCTGGCACCATCCGATCCCGGCCCTGCTCGCCGCCACCCCGAACGAGGCGCTCCTGCGCAACGACGTCCACTACCTGGCAGAGCCGCTCGAATCGTTCGCCCACGGCCGCGTCGCGCTGCTGGGCGACGCCGCCCACGCCGTCACCCCGGACATCGGCCAAGGCGCGTGCCTGGCGATCGAGGACGCGGTCGTGCTCGCGGCCGAGGTGTCCGCCGCCGCGGTCCCCGCGGCGCTGCGCTCCTATGACGCGGCCCGCCGCCCGCGCACGCAGGCGCTCGCCGGCGAGTCGGGCCGCATCGGCCGCATGCTGATGCGCTCCAACCGGATCGCCACCGGCATCCGCGACGCCTCGGCCGCGATGGCGCCCGCCTCGCTCGCCATGAAGACCGTCGCAGACATCTACGACTGGAACCCGCCGAAACCGAGCGCCCTCGCCGCGCGACCCTGAACGGAGCCGACACATGACACACGACCGATTCCTGCTGCTGAGCGCCGGAGAACGGCGTCCCGGACGGGCGCCGATGCCGAGCGCGTTCAGCGTCAAGGCGTCCACCGAGGACACCGAAGGGCGCCTCTCGATCCTCGAGGTCACCGTGGCGCTGCCCATTCCCCGCCACATTCACCACCGCGCCGACGAGTGCGTCTACGTCCTCGCCGGGGAACTGACCGTCGAGATCGAGGGCGAGACCCGCACCGCGGGCCCCGGCGACTTCGTCCTCCTGCCGCGCGGCGTCCCGCACGCCCTGCGGCCCGGATCGGCCCCGCCGCCCCGGGTCCTCCAGATCTCGGCGCCGGGAGGCTGGGAACGGGCCCTCGAGGACATGTTCGCCGCCAGGTCGGGCCTCGCCTCCGGCGGCGCCCTGGACCCGGCGAAGCTCAACGCCGCCACCGAGCCCCACGGCATCACCTACCTCTGAACGACGCCCGGGGGTCCACCCGCTTCACGGCGGGCGGACCGGTCCGGCGCCGAAGCGCTGGACCGGCCCGCCCGGTGCGGCGGAGGCCCGGCCTCATCGCGAATCCTCCAGGTTGCCGATCATCTTCCGCAGGCCGGCGACGACGGCCTCGTACTCGCCCGCTCCGAGTCCGGCGGTGGTCCGCTCGCGGACGGCCCGCACCTCGCGGGCCAGCGCCCCGAGGCGGTCGCGTCCGGCGCCGGTGAGCGAGCAGCGGCCTGCGTCGGAGCGGACCAGGCCTCGGCGGGCGAGCGGTTCGAGGTGCGGCAGCGCGTCCTCGCCGTCGAGGAACGCGGCGAGCGCCTCGGTCAGCTCCTCCAGTGCCGCCTCGCCTTCGGCGAGGAGGTTGAGCAGCTGCCACTGGCGGCGGCTGACGCCGTGGCCGCCGAGGACCTCCTCGAACCGCTCGTCGATGAGGCGGTCGAGGGTGACCAGCAGGAGGCCGATCGGCGCCTTATTAGTTGTAATCATACAACTATCGTAGTGGGACGACGGCGGTTGTCAAGTGGCAACTGTTGTACTGTGCCGGGCATGGCGACCGATGAGCGCGAACCCGACCAGGTGATCGAGCGGGCCCTGGTCCGCATCCGGCGCGTCCAGCAGTCCCGGCGGCTCCAGCGCCGCGCCGCCGGAGGCGACCCGGCCGCGGCGTCCGCGGCGAGCGCCGCCCGCTTCCGCTACCTCGACGCCCTCGAAGGGGCGCGCGAAGGCCTGGCCATCTCCCAGATCGCCGACGCGATCGACGTGGACCGGCCCCGCGCCAGCCGCCTCACCGGCGAGCTGCTCGCCGACGGCCTGATCGAGCGGGAGACCGCCCCCGGCGACTCCCGCTACGCCCGCATCCGCCTGACCGCCGAAGGCGAGGACTTCGTCGACCGCGTCCACGCCTCCCGCCGCCGGGCCGTCGCCGAGGCGCTCTCCGGCTTCACCGGCGAGGAGGCCCGGACCCTCGCCGCCCTCCTGGAGCGCTTCGTCGCGGCCTGGCCGCAGGAGCCTCCGCCCCGTTGAGGCGCGGCGAGCCGCCGCGGCGAGGCCGAGTCCCCGCGCATCGCAGTCCGCTGCTCCGCAAGCCTTCTCGCACCCCGGTGGTAGCCTTCTGCGCGTGATGACCGGATCGGCTGACCGCCACGCACGGACGGGCTACCCGGTCGTGCGCTGACTCCCGCAGCGAGGCCGACGCCGCACGGCGCCCGTGCTCCTCCTCGGTCGTGCCCTCACCCGCACGACCGACCATCACGAGGAGGAACCATGACCGCACTGTTCAACCACACCATCATCGCCGCGAAGGACCGCGCCGCGTCCGCCGCGTTCTACCGGGAGGCCCTCGAAGCGCGTGAAGCGCCCTCGTGGGGGCCGTTCACCAACATCAGCCTGGACGGCGACGTCCTGCTCCAGTTCGCCGAGCCGCCCGTCGAGATCCAGATGCAGCACTACGCGTTCCTGGTGACCGAGGAGCACTTCGACCGGGCCGTCGCCCGGTTCCGGGCGCAGGGGATCGCCTACTGGGCCGACCCGCAGCTCACCCGCGAAGGCGAGACCAACACCGAGCACGGCGGCTGCGGCGTCTACTTCCGCGATCCGGCCGGGCACGGCCTGGAGCTGACCACGCGTCCGTACCTTCAGTCCGACGAGAGCCGGGCCCGGCCGTAGGAGACCGGCGCCCCGCCCGGACCCGGGCGGGGCGCCGAGGCCGGGCCACGGGGTCCAGGACGCCGAAGGCGCGACGGCCGAGGCTGCGGCGGACGCGGAATTGAGCGCTGCGGCCCCGGCGCCGGGGTGCGGGAGCGGATGCCGAGGTCCGGGGCGTCATGCCAGGTCAGAAAGTTTTTGAACACGTTCGAACTTCACCTTCGCGCCCTTGTGAATGCGTTCACAAGGGCGTGGTTCCGGACATCCGGGCCGCTAGCTTCAAGGCATGGACGCAACCCAGCTCCTCGCCCAGGCGACCGACGCGGCGGGCTCCCCGCTCGCGACGGCGCTCGCCGCCGCCGACCCCGCGGGCCTCATGCCCGCCCGCCAGCAGATGGCCCTGTCCCTCGGCTGGCACATCATCCTCGCCTGCTTCGGCGTCGCGTTCCCCGCGATCATCTTCGTGATGCACCTGCGCGGCATCCGCCGGAACGACCAGACCGCGCTCGACCTCGCCAAGCGCTGGGGCAAGGTCTCCGCGGTCCTCTTCGCCATCGGCGCCGTCTCCGGCACTGTCCTCAGCTTCGAGATGGGCCTGCTGTGGCCCGGCCTCATGGGCACCTACGGCGACGTGCTGGGCCTGCCCTTCGCCTTCGAGGGCCTCGCGTTCTTCCTCGAGGCGATCTTCCTCGGCATCTACCTCTACGGCTGGGGGAGGATGCCCCCGAGGCTCCACCTGCTCATGGTGGTGCCCATGGCGATCACCGGCGTCATCGGCACCTACTGCGTGCTCGCCGTCAACGCCTGGATGAACGTCCCCACCGGCTTCGACATCGTCGACGGCCAGGTCGTCGACATCCAGCCCTGGGCCGTCCTGTTCAACGCCCACACCTTCATGCAGTTCGCCCACATGTGGGTCGCCGCCTACATGGTCGCGGGCTTCTCCATCGCCGCCGTCTACGCCGTCGGGATGCTCCGCGGCAGGCGCGACCGCCACCACCGGCTCGGGTTCATGGTCCCCTTCGCCTTCGCCACCGTCGCGGCCCTCGCCCAGCCCTTCGTCGGGCACCTCCTCGGCGACGGCCTCGACGAGCGCCAGTCCTCGAAGCTCGCCGCGTTCGAACTCGCCGAGACCACCGACGACGGCCCCTCCCCGCTGCGCATCGGCGGCGTCCTCATCGAAGGCGAGGTCAAGGGCGCCATCGAGATCCCCTACCTCGGGTCGATCATCTCCATGAGCTCGCTCGAACCCGTGCCCGGCCTCGACCAGATCCCCGACGAGGACGAGCCGCCCGTCAACATCACCCACCTGGCCTTCCAGACCATGATCGGCATCGGCCTCCTGCTCATGGCCGCCGTCGCCCTCTACTGGTTCCTGCGCTGGCGCCGAAGAGACCTGCTCGACAACCGCTGGTTCCTGCGGCTCATGGCCGTCTCCGGCGTCCTCGCGATCCTCGCCATGGAGGCCGGGTGGATCGCCACCGAGGTCGGCCGCCAGCCCTGGATCGTCTACGGCGTCATGCGGACCTCCGACGCCGCCGCCGACCACTCGGCCGCGCTCTGGGGCGTCTACGGCGGCTCCGTCCTCCTCTACGGCGGCATGACCGCCGGCGCGGTCATCGTGCTCCGGTCCATGGCCCGGCGCTGGCGCGCGGGCGCCGCCGACCTGCCCAGCCCCTACGGGCCGCAGTCGCCGCTCGCCGCCGACGGCCCCGCCGAGATCCGCGAGTGCGGCGACGAACGCGAACCCGGGAAGGGCGACGAGGCCGCCGCGAAGGAGGACGCGCGATGATGACCGTCGAGTTCGCCGTCGCCGCAGCGCTCTTCGCGGGCGTCCTGTGCTACGCCGTCCTCGGCGGCGCCGACTTCGGGTCCGGCTTCCACGACCTCACCGCCGGGAGCGCCCGCCGCGGCGCGCGGCTGCGGACCCTCATCGACCACAGCATCGGCCCCGTCTGGGAGGCCAACCACGTGTGGCTCATCTACGTGCTCGTCATGTGGTGGACCGGGTTTCCGCAGTCGTTCGCCGCCGCGATGACCACCCTGTACGTGCCGCTCGTGCTCGCGCTCATCGGCATCGTCCTGCGCGGCGCGAGCTTCGCGTTCCGCAAGTACGCCGAGACGCTCGCCCAGGCCCGGCTCTTCGGGATCGTGTTCGCGACCTCCTCCGTGCTCGCCCCGTTCTTCCTGGGCACCATCGCCGGAGCGCTCGCCTCCGGGCGGGTCCCCGAGGGCGGCGGCGGCGACCCGTGGTCGTCCTGGCTCGCGCCGACGCCGCTGTTCACCGGGGCGATCTCGGTGGGCACCTGCGCGTTCCTCGCCGGGACGTTCCTGACCGCCGACGCCGCCCGGCGCGGGCAGGCGGCGCTGGCCGCGACGCTGCGCGTGCGGTCGCTCGTGGTCGGCGCGGCCACCGGGGCGGTCGTGTTCGCGGCGCTCATCCCGATCGAGCACGACGCGCCGACGCTGTGGGAGGGCCTGACGAGCCGGGCCGCGCCGGTCATGGCGCTGTCGGCGCTCGGCGGGATCGCGACCTTGGCGCTCCTGTGGACCGGGCGGTTCGGCCCGGCCCGGTTCACGGCCGTGACCGCGGTCGCGGCGGTGATGGCCGGGTGGGGCGTCGGGCAGTACCCGTGGGTCCTGGTCGACCAGGCGACCATCGCCGAGGCCGCCGGGGCGCGGGCGACGATGCAGGGGCTCCTGGTGGCCGTCGGCATCGCCGCGGTGGTCGTCGGACCGGCTCTCGGCTACTTGTTCTACTTGACACAGTCGCCCCGCTGGAACCAAGCGGCACATGGGAACGGCGAGGCACCGGCCGTCGGCGCGACGCACTGGAGCCGCCAGGTGGGCGGTTGAACACATAGGCCATAGTGGAGCCTGCGGTGGATGATGGGAGGGCCGGGCGCGGCAGCGCCCGGCCCTCGACCGGCCCCGACTGCCGCTACTGGACGTCGCGGCGCGGCTTGAGCTGGTCCACGAACCAGACGTCCACGATGTCGCCCACGATGGCCCGCACCGGCTCGTCGGCGTCCTCGATGGCCTCGCCGTCCGTGCGGCCGATGACCACGTACATCAGGTAATGCCCATAGGTGTTGTACCCCACCATGGTCGCGGCGCGGCCCAGCTCCTCCGCCTCGCCGTCCGTCCGCAGGGCCGCGAAGCCGCCCTCGAGCCCCGCGTCGATCGCGGCCCGCAGCTCCTCGGCCGCGGCTGCGTCGCCCAGGTTCAGCACGCCCGCGGTCGCCGCGTACTCCCCGTCGGGGTTCACCAGCGTGGCCCGCACCGTCTGGGTGCAGTCCGCGTCGGCGAGCAGCTCGGCCAGCTCGTCCAGCGCGGCCTCGGCGCAGTCGGCGAGCTCCTCGGTGTCCAGCACCTCGTACGCGCCCGCCGCACCGGCCGGCGTGATCGCGCCCGCGCCGAACAGCTCCTCCACCGTGATCGGCTCGGCGTCGGTCTCGCGGCTCGCGATCGGGTCCACCACCGCGGGCGCGTCCGTGGCCGCGTCCGCGGACGACGCCCGGTCCGAGGCGCCCGGGGCGCTCGGCCCGGCCGGGCCCGGCTCGCCCTCGCGCAGCACGATGAACGCGCCCGCCGCGCACGCGGCCGCCACCGCGAGGGCGCTCACGACCGCGAGCGCCACCAGCCACCAGCGGGTGCGGCGGCGCGCCCGCTGGGCGGCGCGGCGCAGCGGCCGGGAGGCGTGGATCTGCTCCAGGTGCGCCTCCATCTCCTCGTCGGAGGCGAACGGGGCCGCCGCGGGCGGCAGCTCCTCCGGGCTGAGGCGGGCGGTGGGCGCGCCCATGCGCGCGCGCTCGTCGTACTCCGCCCAGTCGGTTCCCGGTTCGGTCTGGTTCCGGCGCCCCTGCGTCTGCTGCGGGACCCCGAAGGGGGACGGGCCATGTGCCATGGAGGCAGCTTAGACCCGCGGAGGGGCGAAACCGGGAAACGTTCCCCCTGGAGATGGACTCAGGAGAGCGCCGTTCATCTCCGTGGGTGAACGGCCGCGGTGCGTGAGACGCCGCCCGCCGCACCGGTGCCCCCGAGCCCCACCGGCGCGCCCGCGTCTCTCCCGGCGGATCCCGCCGCCCCGCCCGGCCGGGGCGCGCGACAATGGGGAGGTGTCCGACCAGCCAGAGCACTACTTCAGCGAGCAGCCCGCCGTCGACGACCGCGAGCGCACCATCGAGTTCGAGCTCGACGGCGTCGCCTACGAGCTGACGACCTCCACCGGCGTCTTCTCCGGCGGCCGCCTCGACCCGGGGACGAGCGTCCTGCTCCACAAGGTGGTCCCGCCCGAGGAGGCCGGGACCTTCCTCGACCTGGGCTGCGGGTACGGGCCGATCAGTGCGGTGCTCGCGCAGCGCGGGGACGCCGAGGTGTGGGCCGTCGACGTGAACCGGCGGGCCCTCGACCTGACCCGGCGCAACACGGCGAAGGCCCCCGGGACCGTGCACGCGGCCGCGCCCGAGGAGGTCCCGGCCGAGGTGCGGTTCGACGAGATCTGGTCGAACCCGCCGATCAAGGTGGGGAAGGAGGCCCTGCACGGGCTGCTGGAGACGTGGCTGCCGCGGCTCAAGGACGGCGGCGTGGCCTGGCTGGTGGTCTCCAAGCACCTGGGCTCGGACTCGCTGGCGAAGTGGCTCGCCGGGCAGGGGTGGGCGGTCGACAAGCACGCGAGCGCCAACGGCTACCGGGTCCTGCGGGTGGAGCGGGCGGCATAGCCGCGGCCGAACACTTTCGGGTGACGAAACCGCTGCGGGGGCCGGTTTTTGTCGTACCCCCGCGCAAAGGTTGCCGCTACGGTCCCCTGGCGGGTGGGGGTTTGGGATGGTAGACGGCCTTAAGTCGTACGGCGCCCGCCGCGACCACGGCGGTGTCCACTTCCTGACACCACGGTTGCGAAGTACGCTCGCGATGGCGTAGCGTCACCGCCGTAAACGAATAAACCCACGGGAGTCCGATGCATCGGGCTGAGAGGGGACTGGGTAGTCCCGACCGTCGAACCTGATCCAGATCATGCTGGCGCAGGGAGAAGGAGCTATGCAGGCTACTCGTCTACCCCGACTTCACGTCATCACCGACACCCGCGGCCCCGCCTCGACCGGCCGCGCGACCCATCCGGCGGCGCAACGCGATCCGGTCGCACACCACGCGGACCTCCCCCGCGGAGCCGCCGTCGCGCCCCGCGACCCCCTCGCGGCCGTCGCCGCCGCGCTGGACGCCGGGGCGCGCCTCGTCCAGGTCCGCCCCGAGGACCACTACTCCGACCGCGCCGCCTTCGACCTCGCCGCCGCGACCGCCGCGCTCTGCGACGCGTACGGCGCGCTGTGCCTCGTCAACGACCGCCTCCACATCGCACAGGCCGTGGGCGCCGACGGCGTCCACCTCGGCGCCGACGACCTGCCCCTCGACGCCGCCCGGCGCCTCCTCCCCGCCGCGATCATCGGCGGCACCTGCCGCGACCCCGAGTCGGCGCGGGCCGCCCGCAGGGCCGGCGCGACCTACCTCGGCGTCGGGCCCGTCTGGGGCACCGCCACGAAGACCGGCCTGCCGCGACCGATCGGCCTCGACGGCCTGGCGGCGGTGTGCGAGGCCGTCGACCTCCCGGTGATCGCCATCGGCGGCATCACCGCCGAGCGCGCCGCGCAATGCCGCGACGCCGGCGCCCACGGCGTCGCGGTCGTCGGCGCGATCGCGGCCGCCGACGACCCGGGCCGCGCCACGGCCGAACTGCTCGCCGCCGTCGGCGAAAGCCCCGGGCCCGCAGCCGAGGCGAACGCCCAAACCCTTGCAAGGACCGAAGGGCACCCTGAAACGGCGGACGGGAACACCGGACGGCGGTCCGGCGACCGTCCCGCATACGCCCGCACCCGCCCCGATCGCCGCACGGCCCCTGCCGCGCGGCCGCGAGGGGAAGGCGAAGCCTGATGCGCATCGCCGTCGCCGGCGCCGGCTCGATCGGGCTCGCCGTCGCGTGGCGGGCCGCCCAGTCCGGCGCCGAGGTCGTCGTCCACGACCCCGAACCCGGCTCGGGCGCCTCGCGCGTGGCCGCCGGCATGATCGCCCCCGTCACCGAGTCCCACTACGGCGAGGAGGCCCTCGCCCCGTTCATGGCCGCATCAGCCGACGCCTGGCCCGCCTTCGCCCGCGAACTCGAACTCGCCTCCGGCCTGGACGTCGGGTTCCGGGACGTGCCCACCCTCGTCGTCGGCGTCGAGGACGGCGACCGCGCCGAGATCGACCGGCAGGCCGAGCTCTACCGCCGCACGGGAAGGAGCGTCGAGACGCTCACGGCCCGCGCCGTCCGCAAGGCCGAACCGCTCATCGGCCATCGCGTCCGCGGCGGCGTCCTCGCCTCCGAAGACCGCGCGGTCGACCCGCGCGCCGTCCACGCCGCACTCCTGACCGCCGCCGAGCGGGCCGGAGTCGAACTGCGGCGCAACGGCATCGAGGACCTCGACGCGGTCGACGCCGACCAGGTCGTGATCGCCGCCGGTTGCGGCTCGGCGCGGTTCGCCCCCGCCCGAGCGGGCCAGGACGCCTCATCGCAGTGGACGATGCCGGTGCGCCCGGTCCGCGGCGCGGTGCTGCGGCTCCGCGCCGCGGGAGAGCAGCCCGCGCCCCGCACCACCGTGCGCGGCTACGTGAAAGGCCATGCGGTCTACATCGTGACCCGGGAGAGCGGGGAGGTCGTCGTCGGCGCCACGAGCGACGAGCGCGGCTTCGACCGGCGCACGGGCACCGCGGGCGCGGTGCACGACCTGCTGCGCCGGTCGATCGAGCTGGTGCCCGAGATCGCCGAGTACCACCTGGACGAGGTCAGCGTCGGCTTCCGGCCCGGCACGCCGGACAACCTGCCGCTCATCGGCCGCCTCGACGAGCGCACCGTCGCCGCGACCGGCCACTACCGCAACGGGATCGCGTTGATCCCGGCGACGGCGGCGGCCGTGGCCGCGCTGCTCGCCGGCGACGCGGCGGCGGCGCCGCGGGCGTTCGACCCCCTGCGGTTCGGCGCGGCCGGAAGCGGAGGGACCGGCGGCCGCGCCGAAGCGCGAAGCGACCGGCGGTCCGCGGCGCCGCCCGAAGGCGGCGGGCAGCGGCCTTCAACGGCGTTCGAGGGCAGGGGGCGGCGCCCCGGGGCGCCGTTCGCAGGCGCCCCCGAATCCATAGCGCCGGGAGGGCCCGACGATCCGGGCGCTCATGGGGCGCACGACCGGAGTGACACCGGCGACAACGGGGCGCGCGGCGACGCCGGGCGGGCCGGATCGTGACCGATCAGTGGAACAGCGCAGTGCGAGCAGGCGCCGCCCGCGGAGGCCGCCTCGCGGGGGACCGGACCGGCACTGCGGCAGGCGAAGGCGTCGAGGAGGCCGAATCATGACCATCGAGATCAACGGCGAAGCGCGCGAAGGCGTCGCCACCGTCGCCGACGCGGTCGCAGCCGTGACCGAGGCGCGGCGCGGGATCGCCGTCGCCCTCAACGGCGAGGTCGTGCCCCGGTCCGAATGGGACCGCCCCCTCGCCGACGGCGACGCCGTCGAAGTCCTCACCGCCACCCAAGGAGGCTGACATGGAACAGCGCACCGCTGCGCCCACCGCACCGACCGCCGACTCCGGCGGCGAGCCGCGGGCCGCCCGCGACGCCGCCCCGCCGGCCGCCGCGCACGGCACCGCCCCACGGGCCGGGACCGGCGCCGAATCCGGGGAACACCGCGGTTCGCCGCCGCCCCTCGCCCCGCTCACCATCGCCGACAAGACCTTCACCTCCCGGCTCATCCTCGGCACCGGCGGCGCCGCCAACCACGCCCAGCTCGCCGAGGCCATCACCGCCTCCGGCACCGAGCTCGTCACGGTCGCGCTCCGCCGCGTCGCCCCGCACCCCCACGGCTCCCTCCTGGACGTCATCGAGCGCTGCGGCGTCGACCTCCTGCCCAACACCGCCGGGTGCTTCACCGCCGAGCAGGCCGTCCGCACCGCCGAACTCGCCCGCGAGGCCTTCGGGACGAACTGGATCAAGCTCGAGGTCATCGGCGACGAGGACACGCTCCTGCCCGACCCCGTCGAACTCCTCGACGCCGCCGAGACCCTGGTCGCCAAGGGCTTCACGGTCCTGCCGTACACCAGCGACGACCCCGTGCTGGCCCGCCGCCTCGAAGCGGCGGGCTGCGCCGCCGTGATGCCCCTCGCCGCGCCCATCGGCACCGGCCTCGGCGTCCGCAACCCCCACAACCTGGCCCTCATCTGCGAGCACGCCGCCGTCCCCGTCATCTGCGACGCCGGGATCGGCACCGCCTCCGACGCCGCCCTCGCGATGGAGCTCGGCTGCTCGGCGGTCCTCCTCGCCACCGCCGTCACCCGCGCCGCCGACCCCGCGCTCATGGCCGCCGCCATGCGCGACGCCGTGAACGCCGGCCGCGCCGCCCGGCTCGCCGGGCGCATCCCCAAGCGCCACTTGGCGAACGCCTCCTCCAGCTTCGAGGGGATGGCCGACCTGTGAACCGGACCCAGCCGCCCGTCGCGCTCACCATCGCCGGATCCGACTCCGGCGGGGGCGCAGGACTCCAGGCCGACCTGCACACCTTCGCCGCCCACCAGGTCCACGGCACCAGCGTCGTCACCGCGATCACCGCGCAGAACACGCGCGGCGTGACCGCCGCCGAGGCGATCGGCGCCGGCCTGGTGCGGGCCCAGCTCGACGCGGTCCTCGGCGACTTCCCGGTCGCCGCGGTGAAGACCGGGATGCTCGGCGGCGCCGAACTGCTCGCGCTCGTGGCCGAGTACGGGCAGGCCGACCGGCTGCCGAACCTCGTCGTCGACCCGGTCATGGTCACCACGACCGGCGACGCGCTCTACGACGGCGACCCGGCCGGGTACCTCGGCGGGCTCGGGCCGCTCTCCACGGTGCTCACCCCCAACCTGATCGAGGCCCGGCAGCTGCTCGGCCGGGAGATCGAGACGGTCGGGGAGATGCGGGAGGCCGCCCGCGCGCTCGCGACCTACGGGCCCAGGGCGGTCCTGGTCAAGGGCGGGCACCTCGACCGGGACGGCGCGGCGGCCGTCGACGTGCTGTGGTGCGACGGGCGGATGCTCGACCTCGCCGCGCCGCGGATCGCGACCCGCAACGACCACGGCACCGGCTGCACCCTCGCGTCGGCGATCGCGGCGCGGCTCGCGCTCGGGCACCCGCTGCCGCAGGCGGTCGCCGGGGCGAAGGTCTACGTGAACGAGGCGCTGAAGGCCGCCGCCGACTGGCGGCTGGGGACCGGGCGCGGCCCGGTCCATCACCACCACGGCCGCAAGAGCGCCGCGATATGAGCCGCGAGGCGGGGCGGGGAGCGAACGGCGGGCGGCGCGAAGCGCTCCGGGGCCGGGAGTCCGAGCGCCCTCGACGCGACGGCGCCCGAGGAGTGCGACATTTCGAGTCCGGCGGGCCGCGCCGCGGGCCTGGCGCCCCGACGAGTCGCGGTGCGGTTTCCAGGCGGTCCGACGGCCCGCGGCAGTACGGATTCGAGCGCCCTCGACGCGACGGCGCCCGGCCGGTACGGCAGTCCGTGCCGGTGCCGCCCGCGGTGCGAAGGCGTTCGCCGCCGCGGCGACGTTTCCCGCGCACGCCGAAAGCGCTCGGGCCCTTGACCTGCGGGCCCCCGGTCTCAACCCTGCGCCCCGGATACGACAATCCGCGCCGCCCCTGCGCGACCGATGATCGAGATCACTGAGGAGACAGCATGAACGCCAGAACCAAGGTCTACGTGGAGGGGCCGCGCCCCGACGTCCGCGTGCCCTTCACCCAGGTCGAGCTCTCCGGCGGCGAGCCGCCCCTGCGCCTCTACGACACCTCCGGCCCCGGCTCCGACCCCGACGCCGGGCTGCCCGGACTCCGGTCGGCGTGGATCGGCGAGCGGCGCGGCACCGAGGCGAGCACCCTCCGCCGCGGCGGCGCCGCGCTCGAATGCCACACCCAGCTCCACTACGCCAGGCAGGGCGCCGTCACCCCCGAGATGGCGTTCGTCGCCGTCCGCGAAGGCCTCGACCCCGAGTTCGTGCGCGCCGAGATCGCCGCCGGCCGCGCCATCCTCCCCGCCAACGTCAACCACCCCGAGTCCGAGCCGATGATCATCGGCAAGCACTTCCTCACCAAGATCAACGCCAACATCGGCACCTCCGCCGTCTCCGACTCCATCGCCGCCGAGGTCGAGAAGCTCACCTGGGCCGTCAAATGGGGCGCCGACACCGTCATGGACCTCTCCACCGGCAAGCACATCCACGAGACCCGCGAGCACATCGTGCGCAACTCCCCGGTCCCCATCGGCACCGTCCCCCTCTACCAGGCCCTCGAGAAGGTCAACGGCGACCCGGTCGCGCTCACCTGGGAGGTCTACCGCGACACGATCATCGAGCAGGCCGAGCAGGGCGTCGACTACATGACCGTGCACGCGGGCGTCCTCCTGCGGTACGTGCCGCTCGCCGCGCGGCGCGTCACCGGCATCGTCTCCCGCGGCGGCTCGATCATGGCCGCCTGGTGCCTCGCCCGCCACGAGGAGAACTTCCTCTACACGCACTTCCGCGAACTCTGCGAGATCTTCGCGGAGTACGACGTCGCCTTCTCCCTCGGCGACGGCCTGCGCCCCGGCTCCATCGCCGACGCCAACGACGAGGCCCAGTTCGCCGAGCTGCGCACCCTCGGCGAGCTCACCCACATCGCCTGGGAGTACGACGTCCAGGTCATGTGCGAGGGCCCCGGCCACGTCCCGATGCACAAGATCAAGGAGAACGTCGACCTCCAGCAGGAGCTCTGCGGCGAGGCCCCCTTCTACACGCTCGGCCCCCTCACCACCGACGTCGCGCCCGCCTACGACCACATCACCTCCGCCATCGGCGCCGCCATGATCGGCTGGTTCGGCACCGCGATGCTCTGCTACGTGACGCCGAAGGAGCACCTCGGCCTGCCGAACCGCGAGGACGTCAAGGAGGGCGTCATCGCCTACAAGATCGCCGCCCACGCCGCCGACCTCGCCAAAGGCCACCCCAAGGCCCAGGAATGGGACGACGCGCTCTCCAAAGCGCGGTTCGAGTTCCGCTGGCAGGACCAGTTCAACCTCGCGCTCGACCCCGACCGCGCCCGCGAGTACCACGACGAGACCCTCCCGGCCGAGCCCGCCAAGACCGCGCACTTCTGCTCCATGTGCGGTCCCAAGTTCTGCTCCATGAAGATCAGCCAGGAGCTGAAGGAGTACGCCGAGCGGGGCATGGCCGGCAAGAGCGAGGAGTTCCGCGAAGGCGGCGGCAAGGTCTACCTGCCCGTGGTGGAGCCCCGGTGACCTGAAAAGGGGCCGCCGTCCGGGCCGCCGCGGCGGCCCGGACGGCGGCGGGGCTCCCGCCGAAACGGCTGTAGCCGAGGTCACGGCGGCCGCCGTCAGGGCCGCCGCCGCCACCGCGTAGACTTGGCAGCTGTTGTTCGAGTGCCTCCGCACCAGGGCCGGTCCCCGGCCCGCACGCTCCACCGCGGCGGCGCTGTCCAACGAATCCCACGTCGACCGCCCCGCGGCCGGCGCGCGCCGTTCCAGGCCGGGGGATTCAGGCGGTCCCGCATGTCATCCGCGGGATTCGTTCCACACCGACAACGAAAGCTAGGTAACACTGTGCCGACGTACAGCCCCAAGCCGGGCGACATCGACCCGCAGTGGCTCGTGATCGACGCGACCGACGTGGTGTTGGGCCGGCTCGCGACGCACGCTGCCGATCTGCTCCGCGGCAAGCACAAGCCGACCTTCGCGCCGAACGCCGACACCGGTGACTACGTCATCGTCGTCAACGCCGACAAGGTCGTGCTGACCCGCAACAAGCTCCAGACCAAGAAGGCCTACCGCCACTCCGGCTACCCGGGCGGTCTCAAGGAGAAGTCCTACAACGAGCTGATGCAGAAGGCCCCCCACAAGGTGGTCGAGAAGGCCGTCTTCGGCATGCTGCCGAAGAACAAGCTCGGCCGCGCCGTGTCCAAGAAGCTGAAGGTCTACGCGGGTCCCGGTCACCCGCACACCGCCCAGCAGCCGAAGCCGTACGAGATCAAGAAGATCGCGCAGTAGGCGCGGGCGGAAGGAATTTTTCACATGAGTGACGAGATCCAGGCCAACGAGGCCGTCGAGACCGAAGCCGTCGAAGCCGAGGCGCCCGTCGAGGTCCCCGCCGACGCTCCCGCGGAGGTCGCCGAGGTCGCCGAGGCCCCGGTCGAGATCCCCGCCGACGTCGCCGCCGCGCCGTCCGTGCCGAGCATCCCGGTCATCCCGAGCGACCGCCCGATCCAGACCGTGGGCCGCCGCAAGCGCGCCATCGCCCGCGTCCGCCTGGTCCCGGGCACCGGCAAGTACGTCGTCAACGGCAAGAGCCTCGAGGACTACTTCCCGAGCAAGGTCCACCAGCAGACCGTGGCCGAGCCCTTCGTGACCGTCGAGGCCGGCGACAACTTCGACGTCCTGGTCAACATCCACGGCGGCGGCGCCACCGGCCAGGCCGGGGCGCTGCGCCTCGGCATCGCCCGCGCCCTGGTCGAGATCGACCCGAACACCCGCCCGGCCCTCAAGGCCGCCGGGTTCCTGACCCGCGACGCCCGCGAGAAGGAATCGAAGAAGTACGGTCTCAAGAAGGCCCGCAAGGCGCCGCAGTACTCCAAGCGCTAGCACGCCTTCCCCGCGCACGCGGGGACGCGCTAGTCTGCACGAACGACGGGGCTGCCGAGGACATCCTCGGCGGCCCCCGTTCGTTGCCACCCTGGCACTGCCAACCGGCACTGCCGCCAGTCACCGAAAGGGCCGGTCCCGGCCGCGGGGCTCGCCAGCCGAGCCGACGGGCTCGCCGAGCGCGGTCCGCGAGACCCGCGCCGGCACCGCCAAGATGGGAAGCCACACCGTGTCACGACTGTTCGGCACCGACGGCGTACGGGGGCGGGCGAACGCCGACCTCACGCCGGACCTGGCCCTCCGCCTCAACATCGCCGCGGCCCGCGTCCTCGGCGCCTCGGACCGGCGCCCCCTCGCCGTCGTCGGCCGCGACCCCCGCGCCTCCGGGGAGATGCTCGCCGCCGCCAGCGCGGCCGGCCTCGCCGCCGCCGGCGCGAAAGTCATCGACCTGGGCATCCTTCCCACGCCCGCGGTCGCCCACCTGACGGCCCTGACCGGCGCCGACTTCGGCGTCATGGTCTCGGCCTCCCACAACCCCATGCCGGACAACGGCATCAAGTTCTTCGCCGCGGGCGGGCGCAAGCTCCCCGACGAGGTCGAGGACGCCATCGAGGCGGCCATGGGCGACCCCGCGCCGCTCCCGCAGGCCGAGGGCGTCGGGCGCATCGAGCGCTCGACCGGCCCCGTCGAGGCCTACATCGAGCACCTCGTGGCCGTGTGCCCGAACCCGCTCACCGGCCTCAAGGTCGTGCTCGACCCCGCCAACGGCGCGGCCGCCGGCGCGGCCCCCGAGGCCCTGCGCCGGGTCGGCGCCGAGGTCGTCACCATCAACGACGCCCCCGACGGCCTCAACATCAACGACGACTGCGGCTCGACCCACATGGGCGGGCTGCGCGCGGCCGTCGTCGCGCACGGCGCCGACGCCGGGATCGCGCTCGACGGCGACGCCGACCGCTGCCTGGCCGTCGACGCCGCGGGCGAGGTCGTGGACGGCGACGCGATCATGGCGGTCCTGGCCCTGGCCATGCACGAGGCCGGGACGCTGCGCGGCGACACGCTCGTCGCCACCGTCATGTCGAACCTCGGCCTCCACCAGGCGATGGGCGCCGCCGGCATCAAGCTCGAGGTCACCGGCGTCGGCGACCGCTACGTGCTCGAGCGGCTCGGCGAAGGCGGCCTCTCCCTCGGCGGCGAGCAGTCCGGGCACATCATCCTCGCCGACCACGCCACCACCGGCGACGGGACGCTGACGGCGATCATGCTGCTCGCGCGCATGGCCGCCACCGGCCGCACCCTCGCCGACCTGGCCTCGGTGTTCACCCCCGCCCCGCAGGTCCTGGTGAACGTGCGGGTGACCGACAAGTCCGTGATCGACCACGAGGACGTCCGCAGCGCGGTCGCCCTCTGGCAGGCCAAGCTCGGCGCCGACGGGCGGGTCCTGCTGCGCCCCTCGGGCACCGAACCGCTCGTGCGGGTCATGGTCGAGGCCTCCGAGGAACCGGTCGCGCAGTCGGTCGCGGCCGAGCTCGTGGCCGTGGTCGAGCAGGCCATGTCCTAGTCCGGACCCGTTCCCTCCTGTCGGGAGGGCGCCGTTGGCGGTGCCCTCCCACTGGCATAGATGGACTAGGCTCTCGTTCCATGACCACTGTCATCGTCATCCTCGTCGTCCTGGTGCTGATCGCGCTCATCCTGGTGTTCGCGGCCCTGGGCGGCCGCAACAAGCTGGTTCGGCTGCGCAACATCACCCAGGAGTCGTGGGCGCAGATCGATGTCGAGCTCCAGCGCCGATACGACCTGCTGGACAACCTGATGTACGTCGTGCAGCAGGCGGCCGGGGCCGAGAACGCCACGCTGCGGCAGGTCGCCGAGGCGCGCGCGCTGGCCATGCAGGCCCGCCAGGATCCGAACCAGGGCCACGGCGCCCAGGGCGCGGCCGAGGGCCAGCTCGGGAACGCCATCCGCGGCGTCATCCACATGCAGGAGTCCTACCCCGCCCTCCAGACGAACCAGAACTTCCTCCAGCTCCAGACCGAGATCACCGAGACCGAGAACCGCATCGCCGCCCCGCGCCGGTTCTACAACGCGAACGTCCGCGAGTACAACACCGCGCTCCAGGTCTTCCCCGGTTCGATCTCCGCGAAGATGGGCGGGTTCAAGCCCGAGGAGTACTTCGAGCTGGACACCCCGCAGGCCCGCGTCGCCCCGAAGCTCCGCGACATGCAGCAGCCCGGCTTCATGCAGCAGCCGCCCCAGCAGCAGCTGCCGCCGCAGGCCCCGCCCGGCCAGATGCCGCCCGGCTACGGCCAGCCCCAGCAGGTCGGCTACGGCCAGCAGCAGCCCCAGCAGCCCGGTTACGGCCAGCAGCCCCAGCCCGGCTACGGGCAGCCCGCGCCCCAGCCCGGCTACGGCGCCCCGCAGCCCGGCTACGGCCAGCAGCCGCCGCCCCCCGGCTACCCGCAGCAGCCCCAGCAGCCCCAGCAGCCCGGTTACGGCCAGCAGCCCTACGGCCGGTAGCCCGCGCGCGGCCCGCGCCCGCCGAGCCGCGCCCCCGCCCGAACGCCCTCGAGAAGGAAACCACCCCAGTGAGTTCATCCGATAACCCGTGGTGGGTCTACGTCCTCTGCGCCGTGGCCGTCATCGTCATCGGCTACTTCGGCTGGCGCGCCCGCCAGAAGAAGATCGCGATGTACCGGGCCTGGGCGGCCCAGTACGGCTTCCACTACGAGCCCTCCGACAACTCGGTGGTCGGGCTCTCCAGCGAGGAGCCGTTCAACGCCGGCCACTCCCGCAAGGGCGTCGACGTCTTCCGCGGCATGTACAAGAACTCGCACATCGTGTTCTTCCAGTACCAGTACACGACCGGCAGCGGCAAGGAGTCGCAGACGCACACCCACCAGGTGGTCGCGATCGGCCTGCCCACGGCCCGCCCGCTGCTGGACATCAGCCAGGAGAACTTCCTGACCAAGCGGTTCGCGAAGGACATCGACTTCGAGAACCAGACGTTCAACGACACGTTCCGCATCAAGTCGCCGAACCGGCGCTTCGCGTTCGACGTGATCCACGCCCGGACGATGGAGTGGATGCTCGCCGACCAGCGCGCCCGCTCCTACCAGTGGCGCTTCGAGGGGCCGTGGCTGATGACGTTCCGGTCGGGCGCGCTCAAGCTCGAGGAGGTCTTCTTCTACGCGGACTTCCTCATCGACATCTACGCGCAGGTGCCGCGGCACGTCTGGTCCAACAACTAGCGAACGGGACGGGCCGCGCCGCGAGGCGCGGCCCGTTCGCGTCCCGCCCTGAGGAGGCGCCCGTGGAGCTGATCCCCTTCGTCGTCGCGCCCCTCGGCGCCCTCACCTGCGTCGGGGCGGTCGTCGCGGTGGTCGTGGTCGCGGTGCACCACACCCGGCAGGCGCGCCGGCGCCAGATGGCCGCCTACCACCACTGGGCGGTCCGGCACGGCTTCCACTACTGGCCCGAGGAGCCCTCGGCGCTGGCGATCTCGGCCCAGGCGCCGCTGGCGGGCGGCCACGGCCGCCAGGCCCTGGACGTCTTCCGCGGGAAGTACAAGGGCGCGCACCTGCACTGCTTCGAGCTGCGGTACCAGACCGGCAGCGGCGACAGCCAGAGCACCCACTACTTCCAGGTGGTGGCGATCAGCCTGCCCGCGACCCGGCCGCTGCTGGACATCGGCCACGAGAACTTCCTCAGCAAGCGGTTCGACAAGGACATCGAGTTCGAGAACCAGGCGTTCAACGACCGGTTCAAGATCTTGTCGCCGAGCCCCCGCTACGCCTACGACGTGATCCACGCCCGGACGATGGAGTGGATGCTCACCGACTGGCGGGCGTGGTCGTACCACTGGCGCTTCGAGGGGCCGTGGCTGATGACCTTCCGCTCGGGCCGGCTGAACCTGAACGAGGTCTTCTTCTACGCGGACTTCCTGCACGAGGTGCTGGACCGGGTGCCCGACCACGTGTGGAAGGACTGAGGCGCGGAAGGCTTGCCGGAGGGCTTGCGGGCCCGCCGTGGCCGGCCCCGTCAGGTGCGGGAGCCGAGGTCTTCGACGGCAGGCTCACCACCGGGTTCACCCCGGCCCCGTCCGGTGCGGGGAGCCGGGGCGCGCCCTGGTGGCGGCCCCCGGAGGGAGGCGGACCGGCGCCGCGCGGCTGTTAGACTGGCTCCGCGCGCGCCCGTCGCCCCGACGCGCTCGCAATGGCCCGTGGTGTAATTGGCAACACTACTGATTTTGGTTCAGTCATTTCAGGTTCGAGTCCTGGCGGGCCAGCCATTCCCTCTCCCGGCAGGGCTCTCCCCGCAGGGCCTTCCTGACACGCCCCCCGTCCGCGGCGCGGAGCGCGGCCCGGCCGGAACACCGCTGAGGCACGCGAAAGCCGCCGAGGCCCGGGGGCCCCCGTTCTTCAATCCTCCCTCGCGGGTCCGACATGGTCCGGCTCGAACAAGGCGCGAGCGGTCGTCGCGTTCGGTGCCGCGTTAGCGCATCCGGTCGATGAGGGCCGCGAAACCCGTCTCCGCCGCGCCCGTCAGCGCGCCCTCGTCGCCCAGCACCGGGGTCCGCAGCCGCAGGCGCGAGCGCAGGTGCGGCAGCGTCGCCCCGGCCAGCGCCGACCGCACCGGGGCCGCCGCCGAGAGGTACAGCTCCCGCAGCCAGCCGCCGAACAGGATCTCGTCCGGGCCCGTCGCCGTCACCACCGCGCCCAGCGCCCGCCCCAGGTCCTCGCCCGACCGGTGCAGCGCGTCCCGCGCCGCCGCGTCGCCCATGCCCGCCGCCAGCGTCGCCTCCTCGATGTCCTCGGCGTACCCGAACGCCTCCATCTCCGCCTCCAGGCACCCCCGCAGCCCGCAGGCGCACTCGCGTCCGTTCGGTTCGACCACGATGTGCCCCAACTGAATCGATCCACCGCGCTGCGCGCGGCCCTCGACCACGAGCCCGGCCGTGAGGCCCCGCCCGCCGTGCAGGTACAGCAGCGTCGTCGCCTCGTGCGCGTCGCCCCGCGACCACTCGCCGACCGCCGCGGCGGTCGCCGTGTCCACCACCCGCCACTCGCGGCCGGTCGCCGCCGCCAGGTCGGCGGCCACGTCGCGCCCGGCCCAGCCCAGCTCGGTCGAGTGCGCGACGATCCCCGCGTCGACCAGGCCGGGCACCGCCGCCACCGCCTCGGCGCCCGCGGACCCGGCCAGTTCGGCGGCGGCCGCCGCGGCCGAGACCGGCTCCGCGCCCGACGCCAGCGCCGCCTCCGACCGCTCCAGCACCTCGCCGCCCAGGCCGACCAGCGCGAACCGCACCCGGTCGGCGCGGATCTCCACCGCGGCCACGGCGAGCGCCTTCGGGACGCACTCGACCAGCGTCGAGGGCCGCCCGGCCGACCCGGTCGACCGCCCCGTCGTCTCCTGGAGGTGCCCCGACTCGGCCAGGTCCGAGGCGAGGGCGGCGATCGTGGACCGGTTGAGGCCCAGCGCCTCGGTGAGTTCGGCCCTGGTCTGGGGGCCGTGCCGGTGGAGCTGTCCGAGCAGTGCCGCGCGATTGCGCCGCCGCAGCTCCTCAGTCCCGGGCCGGGCCACCGGTCAGTGCCTGCCGAAGAGCTTGCCCCGGCCCCGCGACATGGCGTCGACGCCCGCCGCGAGCAGCAGGACCGCTCCGGTCACACCGAACCGCACGCCCGCGCTCAGGCCCATGAGGCCCATCCCGTTGTTGATGATCGCCACCACCGCTCCTCCCAGCAAAGCGGCCCGCACCGTGCCCTTGCCACCGAAGAGGCTAGCACCGCCGATCACGGCCGCCCCCACAGAAAGCAGCAGCACATTGGACCCGCCCGTGTTCGGGTCGACCGAGGCCGCGCGCGAGGCGGCCACGACGCCGCCGACGGCGGCCATGCCCGAGCAGACGACGAACGCGGCGATGCGCACCCGGTCGACGTTCACGCCCGCGCGCATCGCGGCCTCCGCGTTCCCGCCCACCGCGTAGAGGTGGCGCCCGAACCTGGTGCGGTGCAGCACGAACGTCCACACCGCGAACAGCCCTCCGAGGAGCGCCACCACCACGGGCACGCCCGTGAGCGAGATGATCTGCGGGTTCGCCGAGCGCTCCAGGTTCAGCAGGAACACCGTCGCGGTCAGCAGCGCCGCCAGGGCGCCGATCCGGGCCAGGACCACCGCGAGCGGCTCGTGGACGAGCGAGCGCGCGACCCGGCGCCGCCAGCGCTGGACCTGGAGGGCCGCGTAGGCGGCGACGGTCACGACCAGCAGCGCCCAGCCCTGCCAGCGCTCGAGGTTCCCGCCCGCCAGGGCCTTGACCGTCTCGTCGTTGATGGAGATGTTGGTGCCCTCGTCGAGGATCATGAGCACGATCCCCTGGAAGGCGAGGAACGCCGCGAGCGTGACCACGAACGAGGGGATGCCGAGCTTGACGACGAGCGTCCCGATCACGAGCCCGATGACGACGCCCGTGGCCAGGGCCGCGCCGATCGCGAGCGGCCACGGCATGCCCCAGTCGGTGAGGATCACCGCCATGATCGAGGCGCACACGCCCGAGGCGAACCCCGCCGAGAGGTCGATCTCCCCGATGACGAGGACGAACACGAGCCCCATGGCGATGCACGCGACCGCCGCGCCCTGCCCGAAGAGGTTGGCGAGGTTCCCGACCGACAGGAACACCGGTTTGGACAGCCCGAAGAACACGCACAGCGCGATGATCCCGGCGACGGCCGGGAGCGCCCCGACCTCGCCCGAGCGCACCTCGGCCCAGTAGGACCTGGCGTGGTCGAGCACGGCGCGGCCCGCGCCCGGCCGGGGCGGGGCGGCGGGGGGCGTCTGCGTCTCTGCGGTCACGGCCGGACTCCGTTCTGGTCGGTGAGGCCCAGCTGGCCGGACCGGCCGCTGGTGATCAGCTCGACGACCTGCGACTGGGTGGCGTCGGCCGCGTCGAGCACGGCGGCCATGCGCCCCAGGTAGAGCGCGGCGATCCGGTCGGCCACGGCGAACACGTCGTTGAGGTTGTGGGAGATGTAGAGGACGGCCAGGCCCTGGTCGGCCAGGCGCCGGATGAGCTCGAGCACCTGCCTGGTCTGGGCCACGCCGAGCGCGGCGGTGGGCTCGTCGAGGATGACGAGGCGGGAGTTCCACAGGACCGCCTTGGCGATGGCGACGGTCTGGCGCTGCCCGCCCGAGAGGCTCGCGACGGGCTGGCGGAGGTTGCGGATGGTGCGGACGGCGAGCGAGGAGAGGGTCTCGGCGGCGAGCTGCTCCATGGCGTCGTCGTCGAGGACGAGGCCGCGGCGGCGCTCGCGGCCGAGGAAGAGGTTCTCGACCACGTCGAGGTTGTCGCACAGGGCGAGGTCCTGGTAGACGATCTCGATGCCGAGCGCGGCGGCGTCGCGCGGGCTGGTGATGTGGCGGGCCTCGCCGTCGACGCGGACCTCGCCGCCGTCGATGCCGTGGATGCCGGCCACGCACTTGACCAGGGTGGACTTTCCCGCGCCGTTGTCGCCGACCAGGGCGCAGACCTCTCCGGCGTCGATCGCGAGATCGACGTCGGAGAGGACCTCCACCGGTCCGAAGCGCTTCGAGATACCGGTGAGTTCGAGCAGCACCGTGTCTGGCCCCCTAACCGATCCCGTGCTGGGCGCACAGGTCCGCGTAGTCGTCGGCGCACAGCTCGGCCGGGTCGGCGTAGCCGTCGTCGACGACGGCCTGGATGTTCTCGACGGTGACGGGGATGGACTCCAGGAGCACGGCCGGGACCTCCTCGGAGCTGATCGGGTCGACCACGCTGCCCTCGGTGCTTGGCTTCTCGCCGTTCGCCAGGGCGATGGCCAGTTCGGCGGCGGCGTCGGCCTCCTGCTTGACGGGCTTGTACACGGTCATGCACTGGTCGCCGGTGAGGATGTTCTGGAGGCCCTGGATGGTCGCGTCCTGGCCGGTGACCGGGATGGTCCCGTTGAGGTTCTTGCGCTGGAGGACGGTGATCACGGCGTGGGCGAGGTCGTCGTTGGCGGCGAGGACGCCGTCGATCTCGTCGCCGGTGGAGGTGAGCATCTGCTCGAACAGCGTGCCGCCCTCGGCGTTGTCCCAGTCGGGCACCCACTCGTCGGGGCCCTTCTCGAAGGTGCCGTCGGCGTAGAGCGGGTCGAGCACGGAGTCGTAGCCGTTCTTGAACAGGGTCGCGTTGTTGTCGGTGGGGGAGCCGTTGAGCTCGGCCACGAGGGGGGTCTCGACGCCCTCGAGGCAGGCGGCGAGGCCTTCGCCCTGGAAGACGCCGACCTGCTCGTTGTCGAAGCTCACGTAGTAGTCGGCGCCGCCGTCCTCGGTGAGGCGGTCGTAGTCGATGGTGGCCACGCCCTGGGACTTGGCCTTCTCGATGACGGTTTTGCCGGTGCCGGAGTCGAGGTTCACGGTGACCAGGACGTCGACGCCGCTGGTGAGCATCTGGTCGGCGATGGTCTGGAAGTCCTCGCGGCTGCCCTGGGCGTTCTGGATGTCGTAGTCGACCCCGGCGGCCTCGAAGGCCTCCTGGAGGTACTTGCGGTCGGCGGTCTCCCAGCGGTCGGAGGAGGCCGAGTCGGGGAGGATGACGCCGATGAGCGGCGTGTCCCCGTCGCCGCCGGAGTCCTCCTGGGAGCAGGCGGCGAGGGTGAGGGCGAGGGCCGCGGCGGCGGTCGCGCCGAGGGCGGCGCGGGCCCTGGATCGGGTGGAGCGGCTTCTGAGAAGGTGCATGAGAGGTACCTCCGAGATTTGTTGTTGACTGCAACATATGATGCGTGACGAAGGTCGCACAAGTCTCGCGGGAGTGGATAGCGCATGCCATCGGTAACGATTCGGTAATGGCGGACATCCGGTCCGCTTCGGCGGCCCGGGCCGTTCACCCCGGCGCCACCGGCTACCATGGCCCATCATGAGCAGTGAGCGTTCGGCGATCATCCTGGCCGCTGGCCTGGGCACCCGCATGAAGTCCTCGAAACCCAAGATGCTGCACGAGATGCTGGGCCGGCCCCTCCTGGGCCACGTCCTCCAGGCCACGCGCGCCATCGGGCCCGACCAGCGCATCGTCGTCGTCGGCGCCGCCGCCGACCAGGTCACCGCCTTCCTCGACGAGGCCGCCCCCGACGCCGCCACCGTCCTCCAGGCCGAGCAGCTCGGCACCGGCCACGCCGTGCGCACCGCCGTCGAGGCCTTCCCCGACCTCGCCGGGACCGTCATCGTCGCCTGCGGCGACACCCCCCTCCTGCGGCCCGACACCCTCGCCGAGCTCGTCGAGGTCCACGAGAAGACCCGCCAGGCCGTCACCGTCCTCACCGCCGAGGTCGAGGACCCCAGCGGCTTCGGCCGCATCGTGCGCGACGGCGAGGGCAACGTGCTGCGCAACGTCGAGCACCGCGACGCCGACCTCGCCGAGCTCGCCATCCGCGAGATCAACTCCGGCACCTACGCCTTCGACGCCGAGGTCCTGCGCGAGCAGCTCTTCAAGCTCGACACCGCCAACGACCAGGGCGAGCTCTACCTCACCGACGTCATCGAGCTCGCCCGCGAGGCCGGCCACCCCGTCGGCGCCGTCGTCGTCGACGACCCCACCGAGGTCCTCGGCTGCAACGACCGCGCCCAGCTCGCCGCCCTGCGCCGCATCCTCCAGAGGCGCATCAACACCGAGCTGATGAAGGCCGGCGTCACCATGGAGGACCCCGACACCACCTGGATCGACGCCACCGCCAAGGTCGCCCCCGACGTGCTCGTCCGCCCCGGCGTCCAGCTCAAGGGCGCCACCGCCGTCGACTCCGGCGCCGAGATCGGCCCCGACACCACCCTCACCGACACCATCGTCGGCGCGGGCGCGGTCGTCGTCCGCTCCCACGCCGACCAGGCCACCATCGGCGAGAACGCCCACGTCGGCCCCTTCGCGCACCTGCGCCCGGCCTCCAAGCTCGCCGAGAAGGCCAAGGTCGGCGCGTTCGTGGAGACCAAGAACGCCGAGATCGGCCCCGGCGCCAAGGCCAACCACCTCGCCTACCTCGGCGACGCGGCCGTCGGCGCCGACGCCAACATCGGCTGCGGCGTCATCACCGCCAACTACGACGGCGTCAGCAAGCACCGCACCGAGATCGGCGAAGGCGCCTTCATCGGCTGCGACTCGGTGCTGGTCGCCCCCGTCGCGATCGGCGACGGCGCCTACGTCGCCGCCGGCTCCACCATCGTCAAGGACGTCGACCCCGGCGACCTCGGCGTCGCCCGCGCCCGCCAGGCCTCGCTGGAGGACTGGGTCGCCAAGAAGCGCCCCGGCACCGTCTCCGACAAAGCAGCAAGGCGAGCGAAAGGTGAGGCGGGAGTGGCCGAAGCGTGACGCGACACTAAACGCCCGGGCCCCTCGCGCTTTCGGGCCGGGTCGGGGACACTGGAACCGTCGAGGTTCAGGTGAGACGACCTATGGGGGAGCCCACGTCATGGCGAGCATGTCCGCTGTCAACTCCAAGATGCTCATGCTGTTCTCCGGGCGCGGCTACCCGGAGCTGGCTGAGGAGATCGGCAGGCACCTCGGGGTCGCGCCGACCCCGATGAGCGCCTACTCGTTCGCCAACGGCGAGCTCTTCGTCCGGTACCAGGAGTCCGTCCGCGGCTGCGACGCCTTCGTCGTCCAGTCCATGCCCGCGCCGATCAACGAGTGGGTCATGGAGACCCTCATCATGATCGACGCGCTCAAGCGCGGCTCCGCCAAGCGCATCACGGTCGTGCTGCCGTTCTACCCGTACGCGCGCCAGGACAAGAAGCACCAGGGCCGCGAGCCGATCTCGGCGCGGCTCATCGCCGACATGTTCAAGACCGCCGGCGCCGACCGCATCCTCACCGTCGACCTGCACACCGCGCAGATCCAGGGCTTCTTCGACGGGCCCGTCGACCACCTCTTCGCCATGGGCACCCTCGCCCGCTACGTCGAGGAGAAGTACGCCGACCGCCAGATGGCGATCGTCTCGCCCGACACCGGGCGCGTGCGCCTCGCGGAGCGCTGGTCCGACCGCCTCGGCGGCTGCCCCATCGCCTTCGTGCACAAGACCCGCGACCCGCTCAAGCCCAACCAGGTGGTCGCGCACAAGGTCGTCGGCGACGTCGAGGGCCGCACCTGCCTGCTCATCGACGACATGATCGACACCGCCGGCACCATCTGCTCCGCCGCCGAGATGCTCCACGAGTCGGGCGTCGAGGACATCGTCATCGCCTCGACCCACCCGATCATGTCCGGCCCCGCCGCCGAGCGCCTGGCCGCCGCCCCGGTCAGCGAGGTCATCGTCACCAACACCCTCCCGCTCCCCAAGGAGGCCGCGGACCTCGAGAAGCTCACGGTCCTGTCGATCGCCCCGCTCGTGGCCAAGGCCATCTGGGAGGTCTTCAACGACGGCTCCGTCACGACCCTGTTCGGCGGCCTCTCGTAAATCACACTGCGATGCCCGTGTCAAGGCGGATCTGACGCGCGTAGTACTCTGGTGGGGTTGCCGACGGCGAGGGTGTCCTCCAGAGGGCGCCGTAATCGACGCAAAGGCGTAGGTCTCTTCAGGGCTGCCTGCCCTTCCGAATGCCGACGTGAGCGTCGAGCGCCGCATGAAATGTTGCTTGAAAAACAGGGGAGTATTTCCGTGTCCGAAGTTCGTATCAGCGCAGAGCCTCGCACTGACTTCGGGAAGGGCGGTGCCCGCCGTACGCGCAGGGCTGGAAAGGTTCCCGCGGTGGTCTACGGCCACGGCGAGAAGCCGCGCCACATTTCCCTTCCCGGGCTCGAGCTCGCCGCCGCCATCCGCAAGGGCGGCGCCAACCAGCTCATCCAGGTCGAGGTCACCGACGGCACCCGCGAGCTGGTGATCCCCAAGGACATCCAGCGCGACCCGATCCGCGACGAGATCGTCCACGCCGACCTGCTCATCGTCCGCCGCGGCGAGACCATCACCACCGACATCCCGATCTCCTTCACCGGCGAGGTGGAGAAGGGCGGCCTGGTCGTGCACGAGCTGAACACGCTGTCGGTCGAGGCCGAGGCCACCCACATCCCCGAGTCCATCGAGGTGAGCATCGAGGGCCTGGCCATCGGCTCGCAGCGACTCGTCTCCGAGATCGAGGTGCCCAAGGGCATCACCGTCCTCACCGACGGCGAGCAGGTGCTGGCCACCGTCAGCGAGCCCCGCGGCGAGGAGCCCGCCGAGGACGCTGAGGGCGAGGCCGAGGACGCCGCCGCGCCCGCCGAGTAGTATCGGATTCTCGACATGACCGACACCCCGACGCTCGTGGCCGGCCTGGGCAATCCCGGGCCGAAGTACGCCGCGAACCGCCACAATGTCGGTTTCATGGTCGTCGACGCGCTCGCGAAGCGCGTCGGCGGTCGTTTCGCCGTGGCCCGCAAGGCCCGCGCCGAAGTCTGCGAGGCCCGCCTGGGGGTAGGCGGGCCTCGCGTCGTCCTCGTCAAGCCCATGACGTACATGAACCTCTCCGGCGAGTCCGTCGGGCCGCTCGCCCAGTACTTCGGGATCGCCCCCGAGTCGGTGATCGCCGTCCACGACGAGCTCGACATCCCCTTCGGCCGGATCCGCATCAAGCGCGGCGGCGGCGAAGGCGGCCACAACGGCCTGCGCTCGCTCACGAAGGTCCTGGGCACCAAGGACTACGCCCGGGTCCGGTTCGGCATCGGGCGCCCGCCCGGCCGCCAGGACGCGGCCGACTACGTCCTCAAGGACTTCGCCAAGTCCGAGCGGACCGAAGTGGACCTGAACATCGAGCTGGCCGCCGACGCGGTCGAGGCGATCATCGAGAAGGGCTTCGTGACGGCGCAGAACGCCGTCAACGCGCCCAACGAATAGTCCTCTGCAAACCTGCTGCACCGCAAGGCGATCCGGGACGGCCCGCGATAATGGACCGTCCCTCGTGTATGCCGTAGTGTGACAAAGCCGTCACTCCTTGTTCATTCGGTCGTTAGACCGGTCGTGACAGTGGTCGAGACAGATCAGACGGCGTCCCCGGCGGCACCGGGAGCGCGGGCGAGCGGAGCCGAGGCGCCCGAGCAGGGCCGCGTCTACGCCGTGGTCCCACCGGGAACCCGGCCCTACAGCGGGCCTCCGGCCTGGCAGCGCAAGTACTTCGTCGGGATCATCGCCTCCGACATCGCCGCGGGCCTCCTCGGCGCCGGCCTGGCGTTCCTCGCCCGGTTCGGCCACCTGGACCCGCACAGCCGCGTCTACGCCCTGGCGCTCATCGCCCTGCCCGCCGTGTGGATCGGCGCGCTCGGCCTCTCCCGCGCCTTCGAGAAGCGGTACCTGTTCGTGGGCACCGAGGAGTACCAGCGCATCGTCCACGCCGCGGTCGCGCTCACCGCCGCGGTCGCGATCGTCTCCTACGGCCTCGAACTGCCGACCTCGCGCGTGTTCGTCCTCATCGCGATCCCCACCGCCGCGGCGGTCTCCATCACCGCCCGCTTCGCGTGGCGCAAGTGGCTGCACGCGATGCGCCGCGGCGGCCGCTGCATGAAGCGCGTGGTCCTGGTGGGCCACGAGAGCTCGGTGGCCGCGCTCATCGTGCAGCTGCGCCGCGAGCACTACCACGGCCTCAAGGTCGTCGCGGCCTGCCTGCCCACCGAGCGGTCCCAGGGGGCGCTCCTGGACTTCGACACCCGGGTGCGCGGCAGCTTCGACCGCATCGACGAGGCCGTGGCCGCCGAGCGCGCCGACACCGTGATCGTCCTGTCCTGCCCCGAGATCGACGGGCAGGCCCTGCGGCGCCTGGCCTGGAGGCTCGAGCGCAGCGAGGTCGACCTCATCGTGGCCTCCGCGCTCGTGGACGTGGCCGGCGACCGCACCACCGTCCGCCCCGTCGACGGCCTGCCGATGCTCCACCTCGACCACGCCCGCCTCACCGGGGTGCGCCGCGTCGCCAAGGACGCCGTCGACCGCGTCGGCGCCGCCGCCCTCCTCCTGGCGCTCTCGCCGCTGCTGCTCGGCGCGGCCCTGCTCATCCGCTGCACCTCCCCGGGCCCGGCCCTGTTCAAGCAAGAGCGCATCGGCAAGGACGGCCACCCGTTCACCATCTGGAAGTTCCGCACCATGCACGTGGACGCCGAGCGCCGCCTCGCCGCCATCGCGCACCTCAACGAGGGCGACGGCGTCCTGTTCAAGATGAAGGACGACCCGCGCATCACCGGCGTGGGGAAGTACCTGCGCCGCTTCTCCATCGACGAGTTCCCGCAGCTGGTGAACGTCCTGCGCGGCGACATGAGCCTGGTCGGCCCGCGCCCGCCGCTCGCGGTCGAGGTCGCCGCCTACGAGAGCGACATGCGCCGCCGCCTCGCCGTCAAGCCCGGCATGACCGGCCTGTGGCAGGTCTCGGGCCGCTCGGACCTGCCGTGGGAGGAGGCCGTGCGCCTCGACCTGCGCTACGTCGAGCACTGGAACCTCACGCTCGACTTCGTCATCCTGCTGCGCACCGTCGCCGCGATCCTCAGGCCCAGCGGCGCCTACTGAGGCGCCCGCCCGCAACCACGCCCCACCGCACAGAAGGACCACCATGACTTCCATATCGCGGGACCGCATCGCTCAACATTTGGACGGCGCTGCGCCGCAGCGTAGACTGACCGGCATGCACGCCTCCCCCGACTCCGCCCCGAAGACCGGAGTTCCCACCGCCTCGCCCGAGGCCGCCGCGCCCGCCGACACGGCCTTCGCGGCCGAGCTCGCGACGGGCGCGGGGGAGCTGCTCATGAAGCTCCGGGCCGAACTCGGCTTCGCCGACCCGCGCGCCCTCAAGGACACCGGCGACCGCCGGGCCGACGACTACCTGCTCGGGCGACTCGCCGCCGAGCGGCCCGGCGACGCCGTCCTCTCCGAGGAGGGCGAGGGCGAGACCGGCCGCGTCGGCACCGCCCGCCTCGACGCCGACCGCGTCTGGATCATCGACCCGCTCGACGGCACCCGCGAGTTCGCCGAGGAGGGCCGCGACGACTGGGCCGTGCACGTCGCCCTGTGGCAGCGGGGCCTCGGCCTCACCGCCTCGGCCGTCGCCCTCCCCGCGCAGCACGCGACCCTGCGCACCGACCGGCCCCGCCCCGTGCCCTCCGCGCGCGCCGGGGCGCCGCGCATCGCGGTCTCCCGCACCCGCCCGCCCGCCGAGGCCGCCGCGGCCCAGGCCGCCCTCGGGGCCGAACTCGTCCCCATGGGCTCGGCCGGCGCCAAGGTCATGGCCGTCGTCGCCGGCACCGTCGACGCCTACGTGCACGCCGGCGGGCAGTTCGAGTGGGACTCCGCCGCCCCCGTCGGGGTGGCCCTCGCCTCCGGCTGGCACGCCAGCCGGATCGACGGCGCCCCCCTGCGGTACAACAACCCCGACCCGTACCTGCCGGACCTGCTGGTCTGCCGCCCCGACCTGGCCGAGCCGCTGCTCGCCGCCATCCGAGCCACGCACTGACCGACCCGGTCCAGCGCCGGACCACGAACACGAGACCACTGCCCCTTCCGGGGTGAGCTGAGAGGAGCACTGCGCCGGTGAGCGATTACCGCATCAGCCACATCGCCGCGCTTGAGGCCGAGGCGATCTTCATCTTCCGTGAGGTCGCGGCCACCTGTCAGCGACCCGTGCTCCTCTTCTCCGGCGGCAAGGACAGCATCGTCATGCTGCACCTGGCCCAGAAGGCCTTCGCGCCCGCCCCGGTCCCGTTCCCGGTCATGCACGTCGACACCGGCCAGAACTTCGCCGAGGTCATCGACTACCGCGACCGCCGGGTCGCCGACACCGGCGTCCAGCTCCTCGTCGCCTCCGTCCAGGACGCGATCGACCGCGGCATGGTCACCGAGCCGCCGGACGGCACCCGCAACCGCATCCAGACGCCCGTGCTCCTGGAGGCCGCCGAGAAGTACCAGTTCGACGCCCTGTTCGGCGGCGCCCGCCGCGACGAGGAGAAGGCCCGCGCCAAGGAGCGCGTGTTCTCCTTCCGCGACGACTTCGGCCAGTGGGACCCCAAGAACCAGCGGCCCGAGCTGTGGAACCTGTACAACGGCCGGGTCCACCCGGGCGAGCAGATCCGCGTGTTCCCGCTGTCGAACTGGACCGAGCTCGACGTGTGGCGCTACATCGGCTCCGAGTCGATCCCGCTGCCCGAGGTGTACTTCGCCGCCGAGCGCGAGGTCGTCGACCGCGGCGGGATGCTCTACGCCGTCAACGAGTTCATCTCGCCGCGCGAGGGCGAGCGGGTCTTCACGGAGACCATCCGCTACCGGACCGTCGGCGACGCGACCCTCACCGCGGGGGTCCGCTCGGACGCGACCACGATCGAGGAAATCATCGCCGAGGTCGCCGCCACCCGCGTCACCGAGCGCGGCGCGACCCGCGGCGACGACAAGACCTCCGAGGCCGCGATGGAAGACCGCAAACGGGAAGGCTACTTCTGATGACGGACACCATGTCGCCCCGCGAGGACAGCAGGGCCTCCCGCGAGGACACGCACGAGCTGCTGCGCTTCGCCACGGCCGGCTCGGTGGACGACGGCAAGTCGACCCTCATCGGGCGCCTCCTGTTCGACTCGAAGGCGCTCTTCGACGACCAGTGGGACGCCGTGGAGGCCGTCTCGGCGGGCCGCGGCGACGAGTACACCGACCTCGCCCTGCTCACCGACGGCCTGCGCTCGGAGCGCGAGCAGGGCATCACGATCGACGTCGCGTACCGGTACTTCTCCACGCCCGAGCGCAAGTTCATCATCGCCGACACGCCCGGGCACATCCAGTACACGCGCAACATGGTCACCGGCGCCTCGACCGCCGACCTGGCGCTGATCCTCGTCGACGCCCGCAAGGGCCTCGTGGAGCAGTCGCGGCGCCACGCGTTCCTGTGCTCGCTGCTGCGGGTGCCGCACATGGTCCTGTGCGTCAACAAGATGGACCTCGTGGACTACGACGAGGCGACGTTCAAGCAGATCGAGAACGAGTTCTCCGCGTTCGCGACCAAGCTCGACATCCCCGACCTCACGGTCATCCCGATCTCGGCGCTCAAGGGCGACAACGTCGTCAACCGCTCCGAGAACATGCCGTGGTTCCAGGGCCCGAGCCTGCTCCACCACCTGGAGAAGGTCCACATCGCGTCGGACCGCAACCTCGTGGACGCGCGATTCCCGGTCCAGCACGTGATCCGGCCGCACTCCAGCGACAACCACGACTACCGCGGCTACGCGGGCCAGGTCGCCTCGGGCGTCATGAAGCCCGGCGACGAGGTCACGGTGCTCCCCAGCGGGTTCACCTCGCGGATCGCGTCGATCGAGACGGCCGACGGCCCGATCGAGGAGGCCTTCCCGCCTCTGTCGGTGACCGTCCGCCTCGAGGACGAGCTGGACGTCTCCCGCGGCGACATGCTGTGCCGCCCGGGGAACCAGCCGCGCGTCTCGCAGGACATCGAGGCGATGGTCTGCTGGATGGACGAGGCCCGGCCGCTGCGGGTGCGCGGCAAGTACGCCGTGAAGCACACCACGAGCGACGTCCGCGCGATCGTGAAGGACGTCCAGTACCAGCTCGACGTCAACACGCTCCACCGCGACGAGGGGGCGACCGAGCTGAGGCTCAACGAGATCGGCCGCGTCACGCTGCGCACCACCAAACCGCTCCTGTGCGACGACTACCGCCGCAACCGCGCCACCGGCGGCTTCATCGTCATCGACGAGGCCGACAACCGGACCGTGGGCGCGGGCATCATCGTCTGACCGCCGCAGCACGGAGGGCCCGACCGCACGTGGTCGGGCCCTCCGTCGTCCAGTCTCAAGCCGCGCGCCGCTCCTCGACCTCATCGCCCCCGCGGGCACGACATGTGCCGGGGACGGACCCCGACCCGGCAGTGTGCTCCACGCGGTTCAGGGCTCGCCCGCGGCCGGAAGGTTCCAGGCCTCGAGCAGGTCGTCCGGACCCCACATGAGGTCGGCGTGCACTCCGGGCGCGATCCCTGAGAGGCTGACCACGGCCAGGCCGGTCTCCCCCGGTGCGGCTCCGGGCACCTGCGCCGCATCGGCGGTGAGCTTGGCGAGATCGCGGCGGTCGAACGGCGTGCCGAGCCATTTGACGGAGCCGGTGTAGTGGACCCGCCGGGCCCGCGGGGCCCGGTCGGCCCCCACGAGGTCGATCTCCGGGTTGAAGTTCCGCGGCCACCAGCCTCCGACCTCCACCGCTCCGCGCCAGGGGAACCCCTCGGCCGCCTCGGCCTGCGACAGCGCCTCGCGCACCAGCGGTTCCACGGCGCGTCCACGCCAGCTCGCCCACTGCCTGGTGAACCGCGCGAGGGCCAGATCGGCACGGCCGCGTCTGGAGTCGGCGTGGGCGTCGGCGAGCACGGCGAGGTAGAGCCGCAGGTAGCTGTCGGCGATCCGGAAGAGCTTGCCGCCGTTGCCGGGCAGGGTGGCCAGTGGTTCGTCTGCGGCGACCGCGCCTTTTTCGGTGAGTCGATGCAGGATCGGCGTCAACGCGCCCGAGCTGACCGGTGTGGCGGGATCGGCCCCGGCGGTCGTGGCGATGTTCCTGAAACTCCGGGAGCCGTGCCCGATGGCGGTCAGGACCCGCCTGGTCTGATCGGGGGAGGGGAACTCCGAGGCGATCATCTGCGCGCCGACCGTGAACAGTGGACTCTCGGGGAACTCGACCTGATCGGCGAGATACTCCTCGGCGGTGGAACCCTGCGGCCAAGTCCTGCACAGGCCGGGGAAGCCGCCGGTGACGAGGTGGGCGTCGATCGCGACCGATCCGGTCGTCCCCGTGACGTCGGCGGTCTCCCTGGGGTTCAACGGCCGGACCGTCATCGGTTCGGCCCGCCCGTAGAACGGGCGGTCGTACCCCAGGAAGGCCTCCATCATGTGGATGTCGCTGCCCACGAGCATCAGTAGCAGCGGTTTCCGTTTCAATCGACGGTCCCACTCGGTCTGGAGGACTCCTTCCAGCCGCTTGTCCTGCTGGAACAGCCAGGGCAGCTCGTCGATGACCAGGATCGAAGGCGTGTCGTCGGGAACGGCGAGGGACAGCAGCTGAAAGGTCTCGTGCCAGTCGCCCGGCCGGGCCCTCGGCAGGTCGAGGGCGCCGGGAAGGTCGGAACCGCGCACGGCTTCGAGCAGGTCGAGCATGGACTGCGCCGGGCTGCTGCCCTGGTCGGCCTGGAAGAAGGCGTACGGCAGACCGGAGGTCTGGCAGAAGTGCTCGACCAGGCGCGACTTGCCGACCTGGCGGCGGCCCCGGACCGCCACGGCCAGACCTTCGCCCCCTCGTTCGATCAATTCGATCCGGCGGGAGAGGCTTCGAAGCTCCCGTGTCCTTCCGATAAACGGACTTTTAAACATGAACGCTCCTGAGGTAGAAATCTCTTACGTAAAAAAATTCTACGTCAGAACGATCTACGTCAGGAGCGGTCGAGCGCCGCGGGTCAGGGGTTGATCCAGTTGCCGATGTAGATCAGGCTCGCCGCCGAGGCGGCGAGGACCGCGGTCGCCACGACGGCGGCCGCGAGCAGGCGCAGGGGCATCTGGGTCCAGTCCGGGCCGATCTGGTGGCGCATCGCCGGCATCGAGCCGGTGCCCGGCTCCGGCTGCGGCGCCTCGACCGCGTCGGGGATCTCCTCCGGCTGCGGGCGCATGAACGCCGCCGTCGGGAGCAGCTGGGTGTCGCCGCCCGTGCCGCCGTGGACGCGGACGTGGTCGACCTGGACCGACACCGGCCCGACCGATCCGCGCAGGCCGTCCCCGACCCGCGCGAACTGCGCGGTGTCGTCCGGCCTGACCTGCGGCTGCGAGTCTTCCGGGGCGGGCCGCGGCGGCGACTCGGCGAAGCGCGGCACTGAGCCCTCGCGGCCCGCGAGCGGCGCCGACCGCTCCCCGGGCGGCTCGCTCGTGTGCCGCGGCGCCGAGGTCTCCCAGCTGTAGCGGTACCGCGAGCGCGACTCCTGCCGGGGCGGCTCGGCGACCGTGTCGACCTGCACCGTGCGCAGCTCGTCGGTGCTCTGGCCGTTTCCGACGCGGGGGAGCTCCCCGGTGGTCGGATGCGACGGGTCGCCGTAGCGCGGACCCCAGTCGTCATGGCTCACAACGGATCCCTACCTACTGCTCGACGGCGGAGAGGATGTTGTCGAGGTGGCCTTGGAGGTTGTCGATGTCGGACTGCTGCACGGTGATCGAGCGCCGGGCCGCGTCGACCACCAGCGCGTTGTCGCTGCGCTCCAGCGCGGCCTTGGCCATGTCGATGCCGCCGATGTGGTGGGCGATCATCAGCTCCGCGAACATGACGTCCGCGTCGGTGCCGGTGAGGGTCTTGAACTCGGCCATCTCCTCGTCGGTGGCCATGCCCGGCATGAGGCCGCCCGCCTCCTCGGTGTCGTGCTCGTGCTCCTCGCCCGCCCACGCCATCGGATTCCCGCTGGAGAGCTGCACGTCCCAGTCGCGCAGCCACGAGCGGTACATGCCGATCTCGGCGCTCTGGGACGTGGCGATGTCGTACGCGATCGCCGTCATCGCCTCGTCCGAGCCGTTCCGCCACTCGTACATGGCCATCTCGACGGCCTGCTGGTGGTGCGTCTGCATGTCCCGCGCGAACCCGGCCTCGGCCGAGTCGTTGCCGGGGGCGGCCGTGCTCGCCGCCCAGCCGACCGCGATCCCGGCCGCGAGCATCAGCACCGCGGTGATCGCGACCAGTACGGCCGGCCTGCGCCACAAGCGGCTCATTCGTCGTCCTCTCTCGGCGGGCGCTCCCCGAAGCGCCCGCGCGCGTCCCGTATGCCTAACGAGTGTGAACTCGAAAGGTTCGCCGTCAGCCCGTGGGCATCTGCTGGTCGGCGATGGTGGTGGAGATGCCGCCGGAGCAGGTCGCGTTCATCTCCGCGAGGTTGTCGGAGTTCTGGATGTAGAAGTCCAGGAACTCGTCGATCTTCGGGTCGTTCAGATCGCTCGTCTGGTACTGGACGCCCCAGGCCTGCACGGAGACCTCCACGCCGAGGTCCTGGTAGGGGCTCATGAGCGAGTAGTCGCGGCCCTCGATCTTGGAGGCGAGCTGGTCGATGCCGTCGCCGTCGACCAGTGCCGGGTCGTAGGTCAGCCACACGGCGCCGTGCTCGAGGGAGTGGACGGCGTTGCCGTCGACGATGGGCGCGTCGTAGACCGAGCCGGTGCAGGTCTGCCACTGGCTCAGGTGGTTGCCGCCCGCGGGCGGGGTGACCTCGTACTCGGGGACCGCGGCCGGGTCCTCGCCGTCGACGTGGGTCTGCTGCACGACCCAGGGGTTCTCGAGGTCCTCCTCGGTGATGTCCCCGTCGGCGATCGCCGCCTTGGCCTCGGTGACGTTGGCGTAGTCGCCGTAGTAGCTGGTGATGCCCTCCGGCGGCTGGCTGCGGTCCCAGACGACGAAGATCGCGGCCCCGATGAGGCCGAGCGCGACCACGCCGACGCCGGTGAAGGTCCAGATCAGGCCCCACGGCTTGGGCTGCTTGACCTGGACGGCGCGGCCCTTGCCGCGGGCGGGGGCGGTCGTGGCGGAAGACTTGCCGGCCGGCTTGCGAGCGGACGCCTTGGAGGACTTGGCCGGGGCCTTCTTGGCCTCGGTCTTCACGCCTTCGGACTTCTTGCCCTCGGCCTTCGCGGCCTTGGTGTCCTGGGCCTTCTTGTCCTCGGGCTTGCCGTCGCTCTTGACTGCGCCTGTTCCAGAGCCTTTGCCGGCGCTCTTGGAGGCGGTTTGCTTCTTGGATGCCATTTCGCGGAGAGTGCCTTATTCGTCGACGTCGGGATGAGTGCTCGCGGCGCCGAGGAGGGCCCGGTGTGATTTCCGCTCGCGTACGCCACCTTACCCGGTCGCGCTGCGACGATTCCTTAGAGCGTTCTAAGAAAGCAGGCCTTCCGGGCCGCTACGGCGCCGTCGCGGTGTTCCCGCCCGAGCAGGTCGCCATCGCCTCCGGGTTGAACCGCTCGTTGAGGATGTACACGTTCAGGTACTCCTCGATGACCGGATCGGCCGGGTCCTCGGTCTGGTAGCGGTTGCCCCAGGACTGGAGCGAGACCGCGACGCCCTGGCCCGGGTAGGGGCTCATGAGCGAGTAGTCGCGCCCGCCGATGAGCAGCGCCAGCGCGTCCACGTGCGCCTGGTCGACCAGCTCGGGGTCGTAGGTCAGCCACACCGCGCCGTGCTCCATGGAGTGGACGGCGTTGCCCTCCACCAGCGGCGCGTCGTAGACCGAGCCGTTGCACGTCTGCCACACGCTCAGGTGGTCCCCGCCCACCGGCGGGCTCAGCTCGTACTCCGGGTTCGCGCCGTCCCACCCCGCGGCGGCGTCGACGTGGTCCTGCTGCGCCACGAACGGGTGCTCCAGGTCCTCGGCGGTGACCTCGCCGGCCTGGACCGCGGCGATCACGGTGACGTAGTCGCCGTACTCGCCGTAGAAGCTCTCCACCCCCTCGATCGGGGCCGGGGCCTGCGCGGACTGCTCGGCGGCGGCCGAGCCGTCCTCCGCCGTCTCCTCGGCGGGGGAGGAGGAGCAGGCCGCGGCCGCGGCCAGGGCGAGAACGGGGACGATCGCGGTCCAGCGGGTGCGAAGCGGGCGCATGTTCGGGGCCTTCCGTCGGAGTTGCCAATAGACAACCTACCGGCCCTGGCCACAACGGTGTTTATCACTCGCGGGCGCCGAAGCGGGGAGTCTACGATTGTCGGGTGACTCCTGAGACGCTCGCAGAGAAAGTGCTGTCCGCTACGCGCGATGCCTTCGAGGCCCTCGGCCTCGACGCCGCCGTACTGCCCGCCCAGACGGCGGTGGAGCGACCCAGGGACCCCAAGCACGGCGACTACGCCTCCAACATCGCGCTCCAGACCGCGAAGAAGGCCGGCACCAACCCGCGGGCCCTCGCGGAGAAGATCGCCGGGAACCTCGCCGCGGTCGACGGCGTCGCGAAGGTCGACATCGCCGGCCCGGGCTTCCTCAACATCACCGTGGACGCGGCCGCCGCCGGAGGCATCGCCGGGAAGATCGTCGCCGCCGGGGACGCGTACGGCACCAACAACTCCATGGAGGGCGTCTACGCCAACCTCGAGTTCGTCTCCGCGAACCCGACCGGCCCCATCCACGCGGGCGGCACCCGCTGGGCCGCCATGGGCGACGCCCTGGCCCGGGTCATGCGCGCCTCCGGCGCCAAGCTCACCGCCGAGTACTACGTCAACGACGCCGGCGCCCAGATCGACCACTTCGCCGCGTCCCTCCTCGCCCGCGCCAAGGACGAGCCGACCCCCGAGAACGGCTACGTCGGCGCCTACATCGACGAGATCGCCGCCGACGTGCTCGAGGCGCGCCCCGACGCGCTCGACGCCGCCGAACCGCTCGAGGTCTTCCGGACCGTCGGCCTCGACCTCATGCTCAAGGACATCCAGACCACGCTCGCCGACTTCGGCACCCACTTCGACGTGTTCTTCAGCGAGAAGGGCATGCACGACCGGGGCGAGGTCGAGACCGCCGTCCAGCGGCTGACCGACCTCGGCCACGTCTACGAGGCCGACGGCGCGACCTGGCTGCGCACGACCACCTTCGGCGACGACAAGGACCGGGTCCTCAAGAACTCCAAGGGCGGCTGGACCTACTTCGCCTCGGACTGCGCCTACTACCTCGACAAGCGCGAGCGCGGCTTCGAGAAGCTCGTGTTCATGCTCGGCGCCGACCACCACGGCTACGTCGGCCGGATGCAGGCGATCAGCCGGGCCTTCGGCGACGAGCCGGGCACGATGGAGATCCTCATCGGCCAGTTCGTGAACCTGCTGCGCGGCGGCGAGCCGATCCGGCTGTCGAAGCGGGCCGGGAACATCATCACCCTGAACGACGTGGTGGAGGCCGTCGGCGTCGACGCCGCCCGCTACGCCCTCACCCGCTACTCCGCCGACTCGACGATCGACCTCGACATCGACCTGTGGACCAGGCACGGCAACGAGAACCCGGTCTACTACGTGCAGTACGCCCACTCGCGGACCCACGGCGTCCTGCGCAACGCCGCCGACCGCGCCGTCGACCGCGGCGACTCCTACGACGCCGCGCTCCTGAGCCACCCGCGCGAGTCGGACCTGCTCAAGGCCCTCGCCGAGTTCCCGGCCGTGGTCGCCTCGGCCGCCGAGCTGCGCGAGCCGCACCGGGTCGCCCGCTACGCCGAGGAGCTGGCCGCGGCCTACCACCGCTTCCAGCACGACTGCCGCGTCCTGCCCTTCCCCGACGAGGAGACCACCGACGTCAACCGGGCCCGCCTCTGGCTGGTCGACGCCACCCGCGTCGTCCTCGCCAACGCCCTCGGCCTGCTCGGCGTCTCGGCCCCGGAGCGCATGTGATGCGGACCCACGAAGCCGGTGCCCTGCACGGCGACTTCGCCTCCCTGCGCCCGTCCTGGCTCGGCGTGCCCGAGGACGTCAACGCCCTCCTCCCCGGCCTGTGGTCGGCGAACGTGGAGCGCTCCGGCGGCGTGCTCCACATCGGCGGCCTCTCGGCCGAGAAGCTCGCCGCCGAGTTCGGCACGCCCGCGTACGTCTTCGACGAGGACGACTTCCGGGCGCGCTGCCGCGCCTGGACCGAGGCCTTCGAGGGCGCCGACGTCTTCTACGCCTCCAAGGCGTTCTGCTCCAAGGCCGTGCTGCGCGCCGCCGCCGAAGAGGGCCTCTTCGTCGACGTCTGCACCGCCGGGGAGCTCGCCGTGGCCCTCGCCGCCGGGCTCGACCCGGCCCGCCTGGGCCTGCACGGCAACAACAAGTCCCTCGCCGAGCTCCACCAGGCCGTCGAGGTCGGCGTCGGCCGCATCGTCGCCGACTCCTTCCAGGAGATCGAGCGCCTCGAGGCCGTCGCCGAGGAGCTCGGCAGGCGGCCCCAGGTGATGGTCCGCGTCAACGTCGGCGTCGAGGCCCACACCCACGAGTTCATCGCCACCGCCCACGAGGACCAGAAGTTCGGCTTCTCCCTCGCGGGCGGCGACGCCTACGAGGCCGCCCGCCGCGTCATCGCCGCCGAGCACCTCGACCTCATCGGCCTGCACTCGCACATCGGCTCGCAGATCTTCGACACCGCCGCGTTCGAGGTCTCCGCCGCCCGCGTCGTGCGCCTCCACGCGCAGCTCCAGTCCGACCACGACGCGGTCCTGCCCGAGCTCGACCTCGGCGGCGGCTTCGGCATGGCCTACACCAGCCAGGACGACCCGCAGGAGCCCGCCGCGATCGCCGCCTCCCTGCGCGGCATCGTCGAGCACGAGTGCGCCGCGGCGGGCATCGACGTCCCGCGCCTGTCCTTCGAGCCCGGCCGCGCCCTCGTCGGCCCGACGATGTTCACCCTCTACGAGGTGGGCACCGTCAAGCCGGTGACCCTGTCGGCGGCAAGGCAGAGTCTTCAGTCCGATCCGGGTGGCGGGGGGCGACGGGTAGGCGCCTCGCGCCTCTACGTCTCGATCGACGGCGGCATCAGCGACAACATCCGCACCGCGCTCTACGACGCGACCTACTCCGCGACGCTCGCCTCGCGATCGTCCACTGCGACGCCCGCACTGGCCCGAGTAGTGGGAAAGCATTGCGAATCCGGCGACATTGTTGTTAAAGATGAGTTCCTGCCGGCCGACATCGCGCCGGGAGACCTGATCGCGGTCCCTGGAACCGGCGCCTACTGCCGCTCCATGGGCTCGAACTACAACCACGTGCCCCGCCCGCCGGTCGTCGCCGTCCGGGACGGCGAGGCGCGGGTGATCCTGGCCCGGGAGACCGTCGACGATCTACTGCGACTCGACCTGGGCTAGGCACCGCACGCGGCCACACCATCGGAAAGAGGACACCAGCGATGAGACTCGCGCTACTCGGATGCGGCACCGTCGGCAGTGAAGTCGTGCGCCTCATGCGAACGCGCAGGGAGGAGCTGGCGGCCCGGGTCGGCGAGCCGGTCGAGATCGCCGGGATCGCGGTCCGCCGCATCGACCGCGACCGCTCGCACCTGCCGGTGGAGAGGTCCCTGTTCACCACGGACGCGCTCGGCCTGGTCAAGCGCGACGACGTGGACATCGTGGTGGAGGTCGCCGGGGGCATCGAGCCGGCCCGCACCTGGATCACGACCGCCCTCGGCCAGGGCAAGTCGGTCGTCACCGCGAACAAGGCCCTCCTCGCCGAGGACGGCCCGGCCCTGTCGGCCGCCGCGAAGGCCGGCGGCGCCGACCTGTACTACGAGGCCGCCGCGGCCGCGGCGATCCCGCTCATGCGCCCGCTGCGCGAGTCGCTCCACGGCGACACGATCAACCGGGTCCTCGGCATCGTCAACGGCACCACGAACTTCATCTGCACCGCCATGAGCTCGGGCGGCACCTCCTTCGAGGAGGCCCTGGCCGAGGCCACGGAGCTGGGCTACGCCGAGGCCGACCCGACCGCCGACGTCGACAACTTCGACGCCGCCGCGAAGGCCGCGCTCATCGCCTCGCTCGCCTTCCACACGCACGTGGACCTGAAGGACGTCTACCGCGAGCCGCTGCGCGGCGTCTCCGCGGCCGACATCGCCTCCGCCGCGGCCGAGGGCCGCGTCGTCAAGCCGCTGTGCATCGCCACCCGGGAGGCCGACGGCGTGTCCGTGCGCGTCCACCCGGCGATGATCCCCAAGACCCATCCGCTCGCCAACGTCAACGGCGCCTACAACGCCGTGTTCGTCGAGGCCGAGTCCGCCGGCCGCCTCATGTTCTACGGAGCGGGAGCCGGCGGGACCGAGACCGCCTCGGCCGTGCTCGGCGATATCGTGGCCGTGGCGCGCAACAAGCGCGGCGGGATCACCGCCTTCCCGCCCGAGGCCGCCTACTCGGACCTGCCGGTGAAACCCATCGGCGAGGCCCGCACCCGCTACCACGTCAGCCTCGACGTCGTCGACGAGCCCGGCGTGCTCGCCCGCGTGGCGGCCACCTTCGCCCACCACGGCGTCAGCCTCGCCACCGTCCACCAGTCCGGGCGGGGCGACGACGCCCAGCTCGTGGTCGTCACGCACACGGCCGCCGACAAGCAGTTGTCGGACACCGTAGAGGAACTGTCGCAGCTGACCTCGGTGCACCAAGTCACCAGCGTCATGCGCGTCGAAGGAGAATAAGGGCGACATGTCCAACTCTGCACAAGGCGCATCCGCGATGCGCCCGGGGTGGCGCGGCCTCATCGAGGAATTCCGCGACCGGCTCCCGGTCACCGACGCCACCCCCGTGGTCACGCTCCAGGAGGGCGGCACGCCGCTCCTGCCCGCGCCCGTCCTGTCCGCCAGGACCGGCTGCGACGTGTACCTCAAGGTCGAGGGGCTCAACCCGACCGGCTCGTTCAAGGACCGCGGCATGACGCTCGCGGTCTCCAAGGCCGTCGAGGACGGCTCGAAGGCCGTCATCTGCGCCTCGACCGGCAACACCTCCGCCTCGGCCGCCGCCTACGCGGCCCGGGCCGGGATCACCTGCGCGGTGCTCGTGCCGGCCGGGAAGATCGCCCTCGGCAAGCTCGCCCAGGCGCTCGTCCACGGCGCGAAGCTCATCCAGCTCGAGGGCAACTTCGACGACTGCCTGATGGTCGCCGACAAGCTCTCCCAGGACTACCCGGTCGCGCTGGTCAACTCGATCAACCCGGTCCGGCTCCAGGGCCAGAAGACCGCCGCGTTCGAGATCGTGCAGGTCCTCGGCGACGCCCCCGACCTGCACGTCCTGCCCGTCGGCAACGCGGGGAACATCAGCGCCTACTGGATGGGCTACACCGAGGACGCCGAGGAGGGCAACGCGACCAGGCGCCCCCGGATGCTCGGCGTCCAGGCCGCCGGGGCCGCCCCGATCGTGAACGGCCACGTCGTGGAGCACCCGCAGACCATCGCCACCGCGATCCGCATCGGCAACCCGGCCTCCTGGACCAAGGCGCTCGACGCCCGGAAGGAGTCGAACGGCGACATCATCGCCGCCACCGACCGCGAGATCCACGCCGCCTACATGCTGCTGGCCCGGTCCGAAGGCGTGTTCGTCGAGCTCGCCTCGGCCGCGTCGGTCGCGGGCCTGCTCAAGCAGACCGAGGCCGGTCTGGTCGAAAGAGGACAGACGATCGTCTGCACCGTCACCGGCAACGGGCTCAAGGACCCCGACTGGGCCGTCTCCACAGCCCCGCAGCCGCAGACCGTCCCCGTGGACGTGGTGAAGACCGCCACGGCCCTGGGCTTGTGACGTGATCGCCTTTCCCACCGGGCCGCGCGCCACCGTCCGCGTCCCGGCCACCTCCGCGAACCTCGGCCCCGGCTTCGACTCGCTGGGCCTGGCCCTCGACCTGTGCGACGAGGTCACCGCCGCCGCCACCAGCGGCACCGCCGTCACCGTCGAGGTCCAAGGCGAAGGCGAGGGCGCCGTCCCGCTCGACGAGCGCCACCTCGTCGCCGCCACGATGCTGCGCACCTTCAAGCACCTGGGCCTGGCGGCTCCGGGCCTGAAGATCAAGTGCCGCAACCGCATCCCGCACGCCCGCGGACTCGGTTCCTCCTCCGCGGCGATCGTGTCCGGGATCATGCTGGCCGACGCGCTCGCCGGAGCGGGGCTCACCCGCGGCGAGAAGCTCGCGCTCGCGAGCGAGATCGAGGGCCACCCCGACAACGTGGCCCCGTGCCTGCTCGGCGGCTTCACCATCGCCTACTCCACTGAGGACGGCGCGAAGGCGGTCAGCCTGGACCCCTCGCCCCGCATCCACCCGTGGGTGTTCGTGCCCCAGGTCAAGGGCCTGACGGCGGCCGCCCGCGCGGCCCTGCCCGAGAAGGTCCCGCACGCCGATGCCGTCTTCAACCTGTCGCGCGCCGCGCTCCTGGTGGCCGCGGTCTCGCGCCAGCCCGCGCGGCTCTTCGAGGCCACCGACGACCGCCTCCACCAGTCGTACCGCGCCCGGGGAATGCCCGAGAGCGCGCAGCTGTTGAAAGAACTGCGTTCCGCCGGGGTCGCCGCGGCGATCTCGGGGGCGGGACCGACCGTGCTGGCGCTGACCGTCGACGACCGCGGCGTCCCCGAGGCCCCTGCGGGCTTCGCGGCGATGCGACTGGACGTCGCGGACGGGGCCGCTCAGGTCGCGACCTCCCCGAACGAGTGATCCTCGGGTCCGTTGTTGTCACTGGGAAGAGTGCGCTACTATTCCAACTAGACGACCACCCGGTGTCGTGACTGCTCGAAGCCTTGCTTATGCTTGTAGTCACAACAGCTGCGGCGCATCCAGCGCACGCCTGATCTCTTGTTTGGGTCATCACCCTCAACCATGGATTTGTGACTTTGCGTAGCTCCAGCGTGACTTGGCACAGTTTCGACGAAGGAACGGCCTCTGTCCGCATTCAGCCCCGAGTTCCAGGCTCGGAGCGGATCGCAATGGAGTGGACCGCAACCAGCGAGGATCGTCTTCAGCGGGAATCGGGACCACGTGTCCCACCGTGCACCGTCATTCATCGCGAGCTGGTCGGTCGCAGGCCCAGAGGCGTCACTTCCATCAGGACGGTCTGCTCAGCGGACGGCCCAGGGGTGTTGCATCCGAGTGTCAACCGTCGCCTCCCATCCGCAAAGGCCAGGCAGGCCCGTGGGCGACGACGGCGGGACGCAGACCAGAACATCGGCATTGCGGCTATTTGAAAGACGCGGAACCTCCTCGAATTCGCTTCGAAGTTCCGCCAGGGAAGGAATCCATTGAGCGACACCACCGGCACGACGTCGGACCGGATGAGCGATGCGGCGTCGGCTTCGGGAGAACTCCCGGAGGCCAAGAAGCGCCGTCGGGCAGGAACCGGTCTGGCCTCTATGCTGATGCCCGAGCTCCAGCAGATGGCCCAATCGCTCGGCATCACCGGCGTTGGCCGGATGCGCAAGAGCGAGCTGATCGCCGCCATCCAGGAGCGGCAGGACACGGGCTCGCAGCCCGGCGGTGCCAGCGCAGAACGGGAGGCCCCGCCAGTGCCTGACTCTGACAACACATCGACCGCCGAGGAATCGCCGGCCACTGTCGACACCGCGCCGAGCGACAACGGCTCCGCGGGCGCCGAAGCCAAGGGCGGCGCCACCGCCCGCCGGGCGACCCGCCCGGCCGGCCCGCCGCAGCCGCGCCGCCAGCAGCGCCAGTCCGAGAACCGCGAGCCGGCCGAGGCCGACGAGCGCCGGACCGAGCCCGCCGAGGCCCCCGCCGCCGAGTCCGATGAGGACCGTCCGCAGCGCCGCCGCCGCACCCGCGACAACGGGCGTGACGGCGGACGCGAAGGCGGCCGCGAGCACAACCGCCGCGACGAGCAGCCCGAGGGCCGGACCGAGTCCCGCTCCGAGCGCTCCGAGCGCCGCGACGACGACTACGAGGACCGCGGTCCCCGCGACGGCGACGGCGAGGGGCGCCGCCGCAAGCGCCGCGACCGCTCCGACCGCCGCCGCAGCGGCGGCGGACGCGAGGAGACCGAGCGCGGCAGCGGCGGCGGCGGCGTCCAGAACGACGAGCAGCTCGTCCCCGTGGCCGGCATCCTCGACATCCTCGACAACTACGCGTTCATCCGCACCACCGGCTACCTCGCCGGACCCGACGACGTCTACGTCTCGATGTCGCAGGTCCGCAAGTACCGGCTGCGCCGCGGCGACGCCATCACCGGCGCGGTCAAGCCCGGCCGCGGCGAGGAGCCCGGCGGCGGCAACGGCAAGCAGCAGCGCCGCGAGAAGTACAACCCGCTCGTGCGCCTCGACACCGTCAACGGGATGAACCCCGAGGACGCCAAGAAGCGCGACGAGTTCTACAAGCTCACGCCGCTGTACCCGCAGGAGCGCCTGCGCCTGGAGACCGAGCCGAACGCGCTGACCACGCGCGTCATCGACCTCGTGGCCCCGATCGGCAAGGGCCAGCGCGCCCTCATCGTCTCCCCGCCCAAGGCCGGCAAGACGATGGTGCTCCAGGCGATCGCCAACGCGATCACCACGAACAACCCCGAGTGCCACCTCATGGTGGTCCTCGCGGACGAGCGGCCCGAAGAGGTCACCGACATGCAGCGCTCGGTCAAGGGCGAGGTCATCGCCTCGACCTTCGACCGCCCGCCGTCGGACCACACCACCGTCGCCGAACTCGCGATCGAGCGCGCCAAGCGCCTCGTCGAGCTCGGCCACGACGTGGTCGTGCTGCTCGACTCGATCACCCGGCTGGGCCGCGCGTACAACAACTCGTCGCCCGCCTCGGGCCGCATTCTGTCGGGCGGCATCGACTCCACCGCGCTCTACCCGCCGAAGCGCTTCCTGGGCGCGGCGCGGAACATCGAGCACGGCGGGTCGCTGACCATCATCGGCACCGCGCTGGTCGAGACCGGCTCCATGGGCGACACGGTGATCTTCGAGGAGTTCAAGGGCACCGGCAACGCCGAGCTCAAGCTCGACCGCAAGATCGCCGAGAAGCGCACCTGGCCCGCGATCGACGTCCACCAGTCGAGCACCCGCAAGGACGAGCTCATGATGAGCCCCGAGGAGCAGGCGGTCATGCTCAAGCTCCGCCGGGTCCTGTCCTCGCTGGAGCCGCAGCAGGCCATCGACCTGCTCATCGACCGGTTGAAGAAGACGCAGACCAACGCCGAGTTCCTGATGTCCATCGTCAAGAGCACGCCCGGCGAGTAAGGCGGCGGGCCGCGAGGCCGCTCCGGTTGAGAGCGGCCTCACGGCTTACCATTGAGTGCTGGTGCGCAGGTCGCGCACCCAACCAGAGAGCCCGTGAGGGCCCGGACCGGTACCGGTTCACGGCTGCCCCGGCAGCCGACCCGGCGACCGAACAGAAAGGGAAGTCATGAAAGACGGGATCCACCCTGAGTACGTCGTCACCGAGGTGACCTGTTCCTGCGGGAACGCCTTCACCACTCGTTCGACGGTGGCCAGCGGCAAGATCCAGGCTGCGACCTGCAACAAGTGCCACCCGTTCTACACCGGCAAGCAGCGCATCCTCGACACCGGCGGTCGCGTGGCCAAGTTCAAGGCCCGCTACGCCAAGACCCAGGAGAAGGCCGCCCAGGCCGGTAAGTAGCTGTGCCGCGCAGCGCTCGTGTCGTAGGACACGGGCGCTGCGTTTTTCGTATGCCTTTCCTAAGACCCTGCTTCTTGAGGACATGAGATGACGACCGCTGCCGACAACCGCCTGGAGTCCCTGCTCGCCGAGTACCGCGACCTCGAGGTCCAGATGGGCGACCCCGCCCTGCACGCCGACCAGGCCCAGGCCCGGCGGGTCGGGCGCCGCTACGCCGAGCTGTCCCCGGTCGCCAAGACCGCCGAGGACATCGAGGCCGCCAGGGACGACCTGGAGACCGCCGAGGAGCTCGCCAAGGAGGACGCGGACTTCGCCGAGGAGGCCGACCGCCTGCGCGAGCGCATCCCCGCGCTGGAGGAGAAGCTCGCCGAGCTGCTGGTCCCGCGCGACCCCGACGACTCCAGGGACGTCATCATGGAGATCAAGGCCGGCGCGGGCGGCGAGGAGTCCGGCCTGTTCGCCGGGGACCTCCTGCGCATGTACCTGCGCTACTTCGAGCGCCAGGGCTACGCGGTCGAGACCCTCGAGATGGTGCCCACCGACCTCGGCGGCGTCAAGGACTCCTCGATCGCCGTCCGCACCAAGGGCACCCCCGAGGGCGGCAACGGCGTGTGGTCGCGCATGAAGTTCGAGGGCGGCGTCCACCGCGTGCAGCGCGTCCCCGTGACCGAGTCGCAGGGCCGCGTCCACACCTCCGCGGCCGCGGTCGTCGTCATGCCCGAGGCCGAGGAGGTCGACTTCGAGCTGAACATGAACGACGTCCGCGTCGACGTGTACCGGTCCTCCGGGCCCGGCGGCCAGTCCGTCAACACCACCGACTCCGCGGTGCGCCTCACCCACGTGCCCACCGGCGTCGTCGTCACCTCGCAGAACGAGAAGAGCCAGCTCCAGAACAAGGAGGCCGCGATCAAGGTCCTCCGCGCGCGGCTCCTCGCCAAGCAGCAGGAGGAGGCCGCCGCGGCGGCCGGGGCCGCCCGCCTCTCGCAGGTGCGCACCGCCGACCGCTCCGAGCGCATCCGCACCTACAACTTCCCGCAGAACCGCCTCACCGACCACCGCGTCGGCTTCACCGCCTACAACCTCGACCAGGTCATGGACGGCGCGCTCGACGAGGTCCTCGACGCCCTCGCCGCCGCCGACCGCGCCGAGCGCATGGCCCGCGGGGCCGAGTGAACTGGTCCCGGGCGGTCGCCGCCGCCGCGCGGCGACTCGCGGCGGCGGGCGTCCACTCCCCGCGGAACGACGCCGAACTGCTCGCGGCCCACGTCTCGGGGCTGACGCGCGCCCAGCTGCTCATCGCCGACGGGCCCACCGCGCCGCAGCTCGCCGAGTTCGACGCGCTCGTGGAGCGCCGCTCGACCCGCGAGCCGCTCCAGCACCTGACCGGGTCGGCCGCGTTCCGCTACGGCGAACTCGCGGTCGGACCGGGCGTCTTCGTGCCCCGGCCCGAGACCGAGCTCCTGGTCGACTGGGCCCTGGAGCACCTCCCGGAGGGCGGCACCGTCATCGACGCGTGCTCCGGCTCCGGCGCGATCGCCCACGCCCTCGCCACCGAGCGGCCCGACGCGACCGTGTGGGCCGTCGAGATCGACCCCGACGCGTTCGAATGGCTCGAGTCGAACCTCGAGGGCACCGGCGCGACCCCCGTCAACGCCGACGCGGTCGCCGCCGCCACCCTGAACGAACTCGACGGGCTCGCGGACCTGGTCACCGCCAACCCGCCGTACGTGCCCTTCGAGATCGAGGTCGCGCCCGAGGTCGCCTTCGACCCCTCGGGCGCGGTCTACGCCGCCGAGGCCGGGCTCGCCGTCATCCAGCCGCTCGCCGTCCGCGCCGCCCGCTGGCTCAGGCCCGGCGGCTGGTTCGGGTTCGAGCACGACGACACGCACGGCACCGTGGCCCCCGAGATCCTCCGTGTCAGCGGATTCACCGACGTCGCGGACCACGACGACCTGGCGGGCCGACCGAGGTTCGCGACCGGAAGGCTAGGCTTGCTGCCGTGAGGCTGTTCAATTGCAGGAAGATCAAGGACCGCGCGACCGGGCTGAAGTCCGCCGCCAGGGCCGTCACCGGCGGCCGGCTGGTCGTCATCCCCACCGACACCGTCTACGGCATCGGCTGCGACGCGTTCAACCACGCCGCGGTGAAGGCGCTCCTGGCCGCCAAGGGCCGCGGGCGCGACATGGCCCCGCCGGTGCTCATCGGCTCCAAGCGCGCGCTCGACGGGATCGCCTCCGACGTCCCCGACTCCGCCAAGGAGCTCATCGAGGCGTTCTGGCCCGGGCCGCTCACGGTCGTCGTGCCCTACACCCCGACCCTGACCTGGGACCTCGGTGACACCGACGGCACCGTCGCGGTCCGCATGCCGCTGCACCCGCTGGCGCTCGAACTGCTCAAGGAGACCGGCCCGATGGCCGTGTCCTCGGCGAACAAGCACGGCCAGCCCCCGGCCGAGACCGCCGCCGACGCGAAGGCCCAGCTCGGCTCCGACGTCTCCGTGTACCTGGAGGCCGGGCCCAGCGAGGACAACCTGCCGTCGACGATCGTCGACTGCGTGGCGCACCCGCCGCAGGTCCTGCGTGAAGGCGCCCTGTCCCTGGAGCAGATCCGCAAGATCGTGCCCGACACGCTCGACCGCGACGGCTTCGGCCCCGGCGACCGCCCCGAGGAGCGGGAGCCCGAGGAGGAGACCGCCCAGGAGGCGGGCGCGGAGGCGGAACCGGACGAGGCGGCCCAGGCGTGAGCGCGCCGTTCTCCGTCCTGCACGTGTGCACCGGCAACATCTGCCGGTCGCCGATGTCCGAGCGCATCCTCGACGGGCTCACCGGCGAGGACGTGTTCAACCACGGCGCGGGCGTCTCGGCCTTCCACGAGGGCGAGGACATGCAGTCCGGCTCGGCCGAGCAGCTCCAGGAGCGCGGCTACGACGCCCGGGGCCACCGCGCGCGCCACCTCGTCCGCGCGCACGCCGAGTCCTCGGACTTGATCCTGGTCGCCACGACCGGGCACCTGGAGTACCTCGCCGAGCGCTTCCCCGAGGCGGCCGCCAAGACCTTCCTGGTGCGCTCGTTCGGGCTGCTCGCGGCCGACGTCGCGGGGACGCTGCCCGACGGCGGCACCGCCGTCCGCGGCAAGGCCCTCGCGGCCGCCGCCGAGGAGCGCCGCGGCGAGTACGACGAGATCGACCTGGCGGACCCGTGGGGGATGAGCCGGGAGGTCTACGCCCGGATCGCCGGCCAGCTCGAGGACGCGCTCCGGCCCGTCGCCGCGGCCCTCGGAGGCCGCGCATGACGACCGCGAGCGGATTCCTGAAGCCCTGCTCGGCGGTGGCGGGCGCGGCGGCGGTCGTCGCCGCGGTGATCGGCTGGATCGCCGCGGGGGGCACCGGCGCGTGGGCCGCACCGGCAGGAGTAGCCTTGGCCGCCTTGGGCTTCGCCGGATCCGCCGTGGCGGTCATGAAGGCCGAAAAAATTGACATACGTCTCACCCTGCCTATGGCCTTGGTCACGTACGCCATCAAGCTGATGATCGTGTTCATGGTGCTCGCGACGGTTCGGTTCGCCTTCCCCGAGGCCCTGCCCCCCTTCGCCTACGGGATCGCGGGGGGCGCAGTCGCCTGGCTCGCGGCGCAGGTTGTCTGGGCTTACAAGGCGAAAATCCCCTACATCGAGTTGGGCGACCGCTCCTGAGCGCGCATCCCGACCGGGCGCGCCGTGTTTCATTGAGGTTGACAAACGCGCACTGATGGCGCTCATCTCAGCGAACCCGCTGGGCAGTTCCGGTGTAGTAGCTGTTAGAGTTCAGCTCGACATGGCCGACATGGAACCCCCCGATCGCAAGCCCCAATCCGATGGATCGGAGATGGGCTGGCGCGCTCTGGGATATCTGCTTTCCGGAATCATCTTCTGGGGTGGTGCCGGATATCTCGTCGACCTGTGGCTCGGACTGCCCAAAGTCGGGCTCCTGGTAGGGATGCTTGTCGGTGCTGCAGCAGGAATGTACCTGCTGATGAAGCAGATGTCGCCGTAATTTGACCGACACTGACTGAGAGGCGTGGCTCGCGTGACCGACTCAGCCATCGTGCTGGCCGAAGGGGACTCCCACTTCCCGCCCGGTATCCACAGCTTTGACTTTGCCGACTGGTTCTCCGGACTCAGCGGGACCGCCCTCACCCACATGTTCACCACCATCACGTTCGTGGTGTGGCTTTCGGTCGCTATTCTGATCGTCTTCTTCCTGTGGGCCTACCGCAAGCCCCAGATCGTCCCCACCAAGAAGCAGTGGATGGCCGAGTCCGCCTACGGATTCATCCGGAACACCGTCGCCATCGACCTGATGGGCAAGAAGGACGGCGTCAAGTTCGCCCCCTATCTCGCCACGCTGTTCCTGTTCATCCTGATCATGAACCTCTGGGCCATCGTGCCCGGCGTCCAGATCTCCCCGAACTCGCACATCGCCTTCCCCGCGCTCATGGGCGCGCTGTCGTGGGTGATCTACATGGCCGTGGGCTTCAAGAAGCACGGCTTCATCGGGTTCCTGAAGCTCACCTGCGTGCCCCCGGGCGCCCCGTGGTTCATCTACCCGCTGCTCATCCCGATCGAGTTCCTGCAGAACCTCATCCTGCGCCCGATCACCCTCGCCCTGCGGCTCTTCGCCAACATGTTCGCCGGCCACCTCATCCTGCTGGTGTTCATCCTCGGCGGGTTCGAGATGCTCAACTCCTCGAACTTCCTGATCCAGGGCCTCTCGATCTTCTCGTTCGGCATGGGCATCGCCATGACTATGTTCGAGCTCATCGTCATCCTGCTGCAGGCCTACGTGTTCACGCTGCTGACGGGCATGTACATCCAGGGGTCCCTCGCGGACGAGCACTAGGGCTCCCGAGCTTCCACCCCTCAAACCACAGTTTTCGCAATTGAAGAACATCGTGCGCGTGACGGTCACGCCACGCTGACACCTAGGAGAAAAACGCCATGGATGGCAGCCTCAACGTCATCGGTTACGGTCTCGCCGCGATCGGCCCGGGCATCGGTGTCGCCCTGATCTTCGCCGCGTGGATCACCGCCACCGCGCGTCAGCCCGAGTCCGCCGGCATCACCCGTCCGATGCTGTTCATGGGCTTCGCCCTCGTCGAGGTCCTGGCCCTGTTCGGCCTGGTCCTCGCGTTCATCAACTAACCACCTCACGGAGCGAACATGATTCACGCCGCCGAAGGAGGCGCCGGGATCCTCTTCCCCATCTGGCAAGAGATCCTCGTCGGCGCCATCGCCTTCGGTCTGCTCTGCTTCGTGCTCATGAAGTTCGTCTTCCCCATGATGGAGAAGACCTTCGAGGCACGGGTGGACGCGATCGAAGGCGGGATCGAGCGAGCTGAGCGGGCTCAGGAAGAGGCCAACCAGACGCTCGAGGAGTACCGCCGCAAGCTCGCCACCGCCCAGGAAGAGGCGGCGGCGATCCGCGACGAGGCCCGCGCCGACGCGGTGGCCGCGAAGGAGGAGATCCTCGTCTCCGCCCGCGAAGAGGCCAACCGCATCATCGCGGCCGGCCACGCCCAGGTCGAGGCCTCCCGCCAGCAGCTCGTCCGCGAGCTGCGGGGCGAGGTCGGCAACCTGGCCGTGGACCTGGCCGGGAAGATCATCGGCCAGCGCCTCGCCGGGGACGCCGACACGACCGCGACCGTCGACCAGTTCCTGGCGCAGATCGCGGACGACACGGCCGAGACGAGCGGAGCACGCTGATGTCGACGACTGGACGCGAAAGCATCGAGGCCGGCCGTGCCGTGCTGGAGGCGGCCGCCTCCGGCGCCTCGGTCGAGCAGCTCACCGAGTGCGGCGACCAGCTGCTGGGAGTGACGCGGTTCCTCGTCGACCAGCCTCGGCTGCGTCGCGCCCTGTCCGACCCCGCCCGCAAGGCGGACGACCGGGAGGGCCTGCTCCGGCAGCTCCTCGCCGGTCGAGTCGGCGACACCGCCGCCGACGTGGTCGCCGCCCTCGTGCGCGGCCGCTGGGGCGGCCCCGCCGAACTGGTCGACGGCACCGAGCAGCTCGCCGTCGAGGCGCTGCTGCTCGCCGCCGGCAAGGACGGCAGCCTGGCCAACGTCGAGGACGAGCTGTTCCGCTTCGGGCGGCTCATCGACGGCGACGCCGAGCTGGCCGCGGCCCTCGGCGCCTCCGGCACCGACCCCAACGGCCGGGCCGCGCTGGTCGAGCGACTGCTCGACGGCAAGGCCGAGCCGGTGACGGTGGAGCTGGCGGCCGCCGCGTGCTACGGCATCGGCGGGCGCAGCTTCCACGCGTCGCTGGCCCACCTGGTCGAGTCCGCCGCGGCGGCACGCGACGAGGCCGTGGCCTACGTGACCGTGGCGAAGCCGCTCGACGAGGCGGGTGAGCGCCAGCTCGCCGCCAAGCTCACCCTGGTCTACGGCCGCCCGGTGGCGCTCAAGGTCACCGTCGACCCCGCGATCGTCGGGGGCATCCGGGTGCAAGTCGGCTCGGACCTGTGGGACGGCTCCGTCTCGCGCCGCCTCGACGAAGCCCGCCAAGCCTTGGCCGGACGCTGATCCAGCCGGTAGCAACAGAAAGGGAAAAGTTCAGATGGCTGAATTGACCATCTCCTCTGACGAGATCCGCAGTGCGCTCGACGCCTACGTCTCGTCGTACCGGCCGGAGATCACCCGCGAAGAGGTCGGTACCGTCACCAGCGCCGGCGACGGCATCGCCGTCGTCGAGGGCCTGCCCTCCGTCATGGCCAACGAGCTCCTGGAGTTCGAGGGCGGCGTGATGGGCCTGGCCCTGAACCTCGACGTCCGCGAGATCGGCGCCGTCCTCCTGGGCGACCCGACCAAGGTCGGCGAGGGCCAGCCCGTCAAGCGCACCGGCAAGGTCCTCTCCGTGCCGGTCGGCGACAAGTACCTGGGCCGCGTCGTGGACGCCCTGGGCAACCCCATCGACGACCTCGGCGAGATCGAGGCCGAGGGCGAGCGCGAGCTCGAGGCCCAGGCCCCGAACGTCGTCAGCCGCCAGTCGGTGTTCGAGCCGGTCGAGACCGGCATCAAGGCCATCGACTCGATGACCCCGATCGGCCGCGGCCAGCGCCAGCTGATCATCGGCGACCGCAAGACCGGCAAGACGCAGGTCGCGATCGACACGATCATCAACCAGCGCGCGAACTGGGAGTCCGGCGACCCGAACAAGCAGCTGCGCTGCATCTACGTCGCGGTCGGCCAGAAGGGCTCCACCGTCGCGGGCATCAAGGGCATGCTCGAAGAGCACGGCGCGATGGAGTACACCACCATCGTCGCCGCGAACGCCGACGAGCCGGCGGGCCTGAAGTACCTGGCGCCCTACACCGGCTCGGCCATCGGCCAGCACTGGATGTACGGCGGCAAGCACGTCCTCATCGTCTTCGACGACCTGTCGAAGCAGGCCGAGGCCTACCGCACCGTGTCGCTGCTGCTGCGCCGCCCCCCGGGCCGCGAGGCCTTCCCCGGCGACGTCTTCTACCTGCACTCCCGCCTGCTGGAGCGCTGCGCGAAGCTGTCCGACGAGCTGGGCGGCGGCTCGATGACCGGCCTGCCGATCATCGAGACCAAGGCCGGCGACATCTCGCAGTTCATCCCGACCAACGTCATCTCGATCACCGACGGCCAGGTCTTCCTCGAAGAGGGCCTGTTCAACTCGGGCGTGCGCCCGGCGATCAACGTCGGCACCTCCGTCTCCCGTGTCGGCGGCGCCGCCCAGACCAAGGGCATGCGCTCGGTCGCCGGCTCGCTGCGCCTGGACCTGGCCCAGTACCGCGACCTGGAGGCCTTCGCGGCCTTCGCGTCGGACCTGGACGCCGCGTCCCGCGCGCAGCTGGACCGCGGTCTGCGCCTGGTCGAGCTCCTCAAGCAGGGTGTGGCCGAGCCGTACCCGATGGGCGAGGAGACCATCTCGATCTGGGCGGGCACCTCGGGCGAGCTCGACGACGTCCCCGTCGGGGAGGTCCGCCGCTTCGAGGGCGAGTTCCTCACGTACATGCGGGCCAACCACAAGGACGTCGTGGCCCAGCTGAACGCGGGCAAGGACAAGGTGACCGGCGACATCGAGGACACCCTCAAGCGCGCCATCGCCAAGTTCAAGCAGATGTTCAAGGCCACTGCCGACGACCTGAACGTGACCGACGTCGCCGAGGACGCCCTTGAGGGCGACGTCGACGTCGAGACCGTCAAGCGCGTCAAGAGGGGTTAGCCATGTCAGCGCAGCTTCGTACTCTGCGTAAGCGGCTGAAGTCGACCCAGTCCATCAAGAAGATCACCAAGGCGCAGGAGCTGGTCGCCACCAGCCGGATCTCCAAGGCGCAGGAACGGGTCGCGGCCTCGCTGCCGTACGCCCGGGCCATGACCGGCGTGATGACCTCGCTCGCGAGCAACGCGTCGATCAACCACCCGCTGCTCCAGCCGCGGGCGGCCGTGCGCCGGGCGGGCGTGCTCGTGATCACCGCCGACAAGGGGATGTGCGGCGCGTACAACGCGAACGTCATCCGCAACGCCGAGCAGCTGATCTCGCGCCTCGCCGAGGAGGGCAAGGTCCCGGTCCTGTACGTCGCCGGCCGCAAGGGCGTCGACTACTACCGGTTCCGCTCCCGCAAGATCGAGCAGTCGTGGACCGGGTTCTCCCAGCTCCCGAAGGTCTCGGACGCGCAGGAGATCACCCGGACGCTGCTCGCGGCGTTCATGTCCGGCGCCGACGACGAGGGCGACGAGGCGGGTGCCGACGGTATCCTCGGAGTGGACGAGCTGCACATCGTGCACACCAGGTTCGTCTCGCTGCTGACGCAGTCCCCCGAGCCGCGGCAACTGGCCCCCCTCGAGGTCGAGGAGGTGGAGGAGCACGAGCTCGACGAGCACACGCTCCTCCCGGACTACGAGTTCGAGCCGAACCCGGAGGCGCTGCTCGACGCGCTGCTGCCGAAGTACCTGACGACTCGCATCTACGCGTCGCTGATCGACGCCGCGGCCAGCGAGCTGGCGTCGAAGCGTCGGGCGATGAAGGCGGCCTCGGACAATGCCGATGAATTGATCAAGACCCTGCGGCGGAGCGCGAACGCGGCGCGGCAGGCGGCGATCACGCAGGAGATCAGCGAAATCGTGGGCGGGGCGAGTGCCCTTTCCGCCGCAGGAAGAGAGTAACGATGACTGACACTCAAGGAGTGGGGCGCGTCGTACGGGTCATCGGGCCGGTCGTCGACGTCGAGTTCCCGCGCAACGCCATCCCGGCGATCTTCAACGCGCTGCACGTTGACGTGACCTACGGCGGCGACGTCAAGACGCTGACCCTGGAAGTGGCCCAGCACCTGGGCGACAACCAGATCCGCGGCATCTGCATGGCCCCGACCGACGGCCTGGTCCGCGGCGCCGAGGTGCGCGACACCGGCGGCCAGATCAAGGTCCCCGTCGGCGACGGCATCAAGGGCAAGGTCTTCAACGTCCTCGGCGAGTGCCTCAACCTCCCCGAGGGCGAGACGCTCGAGGCCGACGACCACTGGGAGATCCACCGGCACGCGCCGGAGTTCGCGCAGCTGGAGCCGAAGACCGAGATGCTGGAGACCGGCATCAAGGCCATCGACCTGCTCGCCCCGTACGTCAAGGGCGGCAAGATCGGCCTGTTCGGCGGCGCCGGCGTGGGCAAGACGGTGCTCATCCAGGAGATGATCATCCGCGTCGCCCAGAACTTCGGCGGTTCGTCGGTGTTCGCCGGTGTCGGCGAGCGCACCCGCGAGGGCAACGACCTCATCGCGGAGATGGACGAGGCGGGCGTGCTCCCGAAGACCTCGCTGGTCTACGGCCAGATGGACGAGCCGCCGGGGGTGCGCCTCCGCGTCGCCCTGTCGGCCCTGACGATGGCCGAGTACTTCCGCGACGTCAAGAACCAGGAGGTGCTGCTCTTCATCGACAACATCTTCCGGTTCACGCAGGCCGGTTCGGAGACCTCCGCGCTGCTGGGCCGCATGCCCTCGGCCGTGGGCTACCAGCCGACCCTGGCGGACGAGATGGGTGAGCTCCAGGAGCGCATCACCTCGCTGCGCGGCAAGGCCATCACCTCCATGCAGGCCGTGTACGTCCCCGCGGACGACTACACCGACCCGGCGCCGTTCACCGCGTTCACCCACCTGGACGCGACGACGAACCTCGAGCGGAAGATCTCCGACAAGGGCATCTACCCGGCGATCGACCCGCTGGCCTCGAACTCCCGCATCCTGGAGCCCGAGGTCGTCGGTTCGGAGCACTACGCGGTCGCGTCGACGGTGAAGCAGATCCTCCAGAAGTACAACGAACTGCAGGACATCATCGCCATCCTCGGCATGGACGAGCTGTCCGAAGAGGACCGGCTCGTCGTGGGCCGGGCGCGCCGGATCGAGCGCTTCCTGTCGCAGAACACGTTCGCGGCGAAGCAGTTCACCGGCGTCGAGGGCTCGTTCGTCCCCGTCAAGGAGACGGTCGAGGCCTTCAAGAAGATCGCCGAAGGGGAGTACGACCACTTCCCCGAGCAGGCGTTCTTCATGTGCGGCGGTCTCGACGACCTGCACAAGAACGAAGAGGAGCTCCGCAAGAAGGGCTAGCCCTCCGAGCGAAGCACCGAGCGAACGGCCCCGGAACCTCGCGGTTCCGGGGCCGTTCGTCTTCCCCCGGTGATCAGTCGTCGGCGTCGTCGTCGTCATCATCGGACTGGAGCGACGCGGTGGGGACGCCGCCCGCGCAGGCGACCTCGTAGACGAGGCCGTCGTCGTCATCGTCATCGTCACCGCCGCCGGTGAACGCGATCGACGCCAGGGCCGCCGGGCCGGGGTCGACGGTGCCGGTGCTCCAGCCCTGGGCGGGCACCCACCAGGCGAGGCGCACCTGGTCGCCCTCGCAGACGGCCTGGAACGTGCCGCCGTCGCCGCCGAGGACGTGCCCGTCCGCGGCCGCGCTCGGCGTGGCCTCCAGGGGGCCGGTCGGCGTCGCCGCCGCGCTGGGCGACTCGTCCGCAGAAGGGGACGCGGGCGACTCGCTCGCCGAGGCGGTCGACGTCGCGCCGTCGTCGGCATCCGCCAGCGCCGACACGACCTCGTCCTCCGACATCGGCTGCTCCGGGCCCGCGAAGCTCCCGCCCTGCGCCAGCGCCACCGCGCCGATCCCCGCCGTCACCGCGACCGCGGCGGCCGCGGCCCATCCGCTCACTACCCATTTCCTCTGCATGACACCAGCGTGCCCGCGCCGAGGTTAAGACCGCGATAAGACCGCTCTAAGTTCATGCAGGTCACTGCTGCGGGGGTGGATTCGGAGCACTTCGGCCGCATAGCATTCCGGCCATGGCCCAACTCCTGCTGATCGAGGACGACGAGCGCGTCCGCTCCGCCCTGCTGCGGTCCCTGCGCGACCTGAACCACCAGGTCGCCTCCGCGCCCGACGCGATGAGCGGGCTGCGCGCCGCGATCGACCACCGGCCCGACCTGGTGGTGCTCGACCTCGGCCTGCCCGACCTGGACGGGAGCCAGATGCTCAGGATGCTCCGCGGCGTCTCGGACGTGCCGGTGATCGTGGCGACCGCCCGCGACGACGAGGACGAGATCGTCCGCGTCCTCGGCTCGGGCGCCGACGACTACGTGGTGAAGCCCTTCACCGCCAAGCAGCTCGACGCCCGCATCCAGGCGGTCCTGCGCCGCGTCGGCGGCGGCGCGGCGCCGCAGGACGCGACGGTCGCCGTGGGTCCCCTGCGCATCGACCCGCGGGGCCGCTCCGCGCACCTCGACGGCACCGCGCTCGAGCTGAGCCCCAAGGAGTTCGACCTGCTGCACTACCTCGCCGCCCGCGCGGGCGAGGTCGTCGCGAAGCGCCAGCTGCTCACCGACGTGTGGGACCTGCCGTTCGGCGGCGCCGACAAGACCGTGGACGTGCACCTGGCGTGGCTGCGGCGCAAGCTCGGCGAGACCGCGCAGGCCCCGCGCTTCCTGCACACCGTGCGCGGGGTGGGCGTCAAGCTCACGGCACCGCAAGAACCCCGACCGACCGAAGGAGGCACCCGGTGAGGGCCCGCCTGACACTGCTCGTGGCCGCGACCGCGAGCCTGATCCTCCTGGCGTTCGCGATCCCCATGGGGTTCCTGCTGCACAGCAACGCCGCCCAAAGCGCGGTCAATAGCGCCGAGGAGGAGGGCCAGTCGCTCGTGACCACCGTGATCTCCGGCGACCGGGCCGCCACCCAGGCGGCCGTCGAGACCTTCAACGTGAACCGGCCCTACCCGGCGACGGTCTTCTGGCCCGACGGCACGCTCATCGGCGCCGAGGCGCCCCGCTCGAACGCGGTCGAGTACGCCGCCTTGGGCAACTCGTTCTCCGCGAAGGTCGAAGGGGGCCGGGAGATCCTCTTCGCCGTGGGGCTCGCCGAGGGCGTGGCCGTCGTCCGCGTCCACGTCGACGACGACGAGCTCACCGAGGGGGTCGGGCGCTCCTGGGCGCTGATCGCCGTGATCGCGGTGGCGCTCCTCGCGTTCGGGCTCATCGCGGCGTCCCTGTTCGCCGGACGGCTGCTGGTGCCGCTCAACGACCTCGCCGCAGTCTCGCACCGCCTCGCGAACGGCGACCTGGAGGCCCGCGCCGACGCCGCCGGCCCCTCGGAGCTGCGGAACGTCGGAACGGCGCTCAACACGCTCGCCGACCGGATCAAGGACCTCCTCGAGGCCGAGCGCGAGCGCGTCGCCGACCTCTCGCACCGCCTCCGCACCCCGCTGACGGTCCTCAAGCTCGAGACCGAGGCGCTCGGCGACCACGCGCAGCGCGAGCCGGTCGAGCAGGCGGTCGCGGAGGTCGAGCGGGCCGTCAACGCCGCCATCCAGGACGCCCGCAACCCCGCCGAGGCCGGGACGTGCGACGCGGCGGCCGTCGTGGCCGAGCGCGTCGAGTTCTGGTCCGCGCTCGCCGAGGACACCGCCCGCGAGTGCCGGGTGCGGCTCGTCCCCGGCCCGCTGCCGGTGCGGCTCTCGGCGGCCGACCTCGCCGCCGCCATGGACTCCCTGCTCGCCAACGTCTTCGCGCACACGCCCGACGGCACCGCGTTCGAGGTGCGGTTGGCGCCGCGCTACGGGGGCGGGGCCACCGTGGACGTCGCCGACGAGGGCCCGGGCCTGCCGAACCTGGCGGTGTTCAACCGGGGCCGCAGCGAGGGCGGCTCGACCGGACTGGGCCTGGACATCGCGCGGCGCGCCGCCGCCGCCTCGGGCGGCCAGCTGGTGTTCGGCCAGGGCCCGGGCGGCGTCGGCGCGCTCATCAGACTCGAACTGGGTTAGGGAAGCACTCGCGCATCGCGCGCGCCCACGGGTTGCCGCGCGTCCCCGGCGAGAGGGCCGCGACCGCCAGGCAGTACTTCGAGACCGCCACCGGCCGCGCGCCCATCGCCCACAGGAGACGGTCGGCCGCGCCGCCCGGCCGGGCCGACTTGACCTCCACCAGGCACATCGGCCGCGAGGCCACCGAGCCCGCGGCCGAGACGCACCGCAGGTCCTCGTCGCACGTGATGCGCACGCCCGCGGCCGGGTTCACGAGCGTGTGCCGCCGGTAGTCGGTGCGCAGCCGCGCCTCCAGGCCCGCCGGGACGGCCATGCCGTACGCCTCCCACAGGGTCGCCGCCAGGTGCTCGGCGGCCTCCGGGGTGATCCGGGCGGCGTCGGCGGCCGCGTACGGCAGCCGCTCCTTGACCGTGTCCTGCCGCGCCCCCTTCACCTTCACCTCGAACGCGCACTCGCCCGAGTCGGCGTACAGCCGCGTGCGGACCTTGAAGCGCCGCCGGCGGCCCTGCTGGTGTTGCCGGTACGTCAGCAGGTCCGGGGTGTCGAAGTAGACCGACTCGTACGCGAAGCGGCGCCTGCCGCCGATGTCGAGGCACGCCCAGTCGCCCCCGGCCGCCAGGTACCCGCGGAACCGCCGGTACGCCTCGGGCTCGAGCAGGTACTTCGTGTCGACGCGCGTCTGGAGGTCCGCGGCGGCCACCACCTCGTCGAGCCCCATGCCCGCGAACGCCTCCAGGCCGCTCATCGGGTCCTCGCCAGCGGGATGGTGCGCTCGGGCGCGGCGGCCGGCGACGGGAGCGGCTGGAAGCGCACGTCCACGGTCATCGTCTCGCGCACGTAGTCGGTGTCGACCACCTCGAGCTTGCGGACCCTCGCGCCGAGGCGGCGCTCCAGGTCCTCGCGGAGGCGCTCCTCGTCGCGGTGGACGGTGTCGAGCACGACCACGCGGTGCCGCGACCGGTTCGCCAGGCGCGGGTGGTCGGCGACGAACATGGTGAGCACCAGCAGCGCCGACAGCGCGATCATGACCGCCGGCCGCGAGGAGCCGATGCCGTTGATGAGGCCCAGCGCGAGGGCCGTGAAGTAGTAGCCGACGTCCCGCTGCGAGATCTGGTCCGACCGCAGCCGCAGGATCGACAGGACCCCGAAGAGGCCGAACGCCAGCCCCAGGCTCACCTGCTGCGACAGCATGAGCGCCGAGACGGCGAAGACGCCGACGTTCAGCGCGACGTACGCCAGCGCCAGGTCGGTGCGGTGGTGCCGCCGGTAGTAGATCGCGCACGCGAGCACGGTGATCGCGAACAGGTTGATGGGCAGGGCGAGTGCGAGCGCGAGACTCAAGGCGGTTCCTCCTCGTCGGGCGTGGCGCCGCGCGGATCGGCGGCACGTGGAGAACCGTAAGTCCCTGGAGGTTAAGGCACCGATAAGCCGTGAATAAAGGGCGGACAAACGATGAACCGCCTGCGCCGCAGGCGGTTCCACGCGGCCCCGGCTCAGATCCCGCGGCCGCGCCGGTGCAGCGCCGCCATCACCGCCGGGACGCCGACGATGCCCGCCGCCGCCGCGGCGGCGACCGCCGCCCGCGGCTCGCCCGGGTTCGCCTTCGTGGCGCGCACCGCCCACCGTAGCGCCGCCTTGCGGTCGCCGATCGCGGCGTGCCAGCAGGCGATCTGGCCGTAGACGCGCGCCGCGCCCTCGGGGCTCCCGTGGATCTCCGGGTGCCGCGCGAGGATCCACCGCAGCGAGGAGATCTTGGTGTCCCAACGGGTCTCGAAGTGCGACCCGGCCCAGTTCACGAGCGCGTACGGCACGTCCACGTGCGCGATGGGCCGCCGCCGCGAGGCCCGCAGCAGCATGTCCCAGTCCTCGTTCTGGCTCCCCGGCGCGTCCTCGGCGACCAGGCCCAGCCCGCCCAGCAGCGCCGAGCGGCGGAACAGGAACGTCGAGGAGTGCAGCATCATCATCCGCGACCTGAGCAGGTCCACATGGCGCACCATCGTCCGCTGCGCCAGCCGTGGGTTGCGCCGCCCCCGGTAGTCCACCTCGATCGCGGCGGTGCACAGCTCCGCCTCGGTGCCCAGGGCCGTCACCTGCGCGGCGAGCTTCCCGGGGAGCCACTCGTCGTCGTCGTCCAGGAACGCCACCAGGTCCGTATCCAGGGCCGTGATCCCGGTGTTGCGGGCCCCGGCGAGGCCGGGCGTGCGGTCGTTCTTGACGACCCGCACCGGGCGCGCGCCGTCCGCGGCGAGCTCCTCGTCGGGCTTGGCGCGGTCGAAGACCACGATCACCTTGAGCTCGCCGGGGTAGAACTGCGTCAGCACCGACCGCAGCGCGGCCCGCACCTGCTGCGGGCGGTCGTGGGTCGGGATCACGACGCCGACGGAAGGCCAGTCAGTCACGGGCGCTCACCTCTTCGCGAACGGGCTCGTCCACCGCGGGCTCCTCCTCGTCGAGGTAGCCGTAGCGGCCGAGCAGGGGGCGGGTCAGGGTCGAGACCATCCGCCGGGTCCCCTCGGGGAGGTCCTCGGTCCAGGCCTCGTCGGGTCTGATCGGTATGCGCCCCACCGTGAACCGCATCGGGTTGCCCGCCGCGGAGTGGCTCGGGCCCAGGTCCGCCCAGCCGTCCCCGATGAAGTTGAGGTCCGACTCGGCCAGCTCCAGCCCGCAGAACCGGGCGAGCGAGGCGATCACCTTCCCGGGGCGCTGGATGAGCCGCTCGTAGCGGACCCGGCGCACCGGCACGCCCCGGCGCGCCAGGAGGCTGAACGCGGCGTTCTGCGCGTTCCACAGCATCGCGGCCTTCGCGGGGGAGTAGCGGGTCATCTGGTCGCCGCTGGGCGACTCGGGGCGGCGCACCTGCTTCGTCCACGAGTACGCCACGCCCCGCGAGTCGCGCACCACGTGCATCACCCGCAGGTCGATCCGCGGCGACCAGCGCAGGCAGTACGCCAGCGAGGCGTGCTTGGACGAGTCGACCACGACCTGCGCGCGCGTGTCCTTCGCGGCGGCGGTGTAGATCTTCTCGAAGTACTCGGCGTACTCGGTCACCAGCTGGTGCTGGGCCGGTGCGAGCCGCTTGGCCGCGAGCGCCGGGATGTGCCGGGTGCGGTCCACCGTGGCCTTGAGGGCGTTCAGGCGCTCGATGTCCACGTCCTCCCAGGACCCGAAGGCGCGCGCGCCGATCCGCTGCCAGAACTCGCAGTGCGAGAAGGTCGCCCCGCAGGCGCACATCTCGTCGCCGACCAGGTCCCGCTCCCACAGGTGGGTGATCTCGCCGAGCGGCACCACGCTCGGCAGCTGGCCGAGCAGGCGCTCCAGGAGCGTGGTCCCGCTGCGGCCCAGTCCTCCGATGAAGACCACCTTCACCCGGTTCTCGGACGGCTCGGCCGTATCGGCGATCTTCACGCTCACTGCACCCTCGCTCACCCTAGGACGTTCTCGACCCGGCGCCGCCGCGACAGTGCGGTGAGGCGCGGCCCGCCGGGACCGGGGCCGCGGTCCGAGACCTCCTCGGCGTCCCGCACTGCCCTCTGCTGCCCCGTATAACGACTCGAGGTGGGGTGGGGGACACGCCCTGTGATGAAAAAACCCGGAAAAACGCCCCCGGACCCTTAGCGTCTTGTCATGAAGCACTCGGGTCCTTCCCGCACGAGCCGCGCCGACGGCCCCCCCGCCCCCCGCGTCCGCCTGGGCGGCATCGGCATCGACCCCGTCACCGAGCAGGACGCGGTGCGCCGCGTGCTGGACGCGCTCGAGTCCGGGCGCGGCGGGCGCATCGTCACCCCGAACGTCGACATCGTCGCCGCCGCCCGCCGCAGCGCCGAGCTGCGCGCCGTCGTGGACACCGCCGACCTCGTCGTCGCCGACGGCGCGCCCCTCGTGTGGGCCTCCCGGGTGGCCGGGACGCCGCTGCCCGAGCGCGTGGCCGGCTCCGACCTGGTCTGGAGCCTCTCGGCCGCCGCCGCCGAACGCGGCCTGCGCCTCGCGCTCCTGGGCGGCACCCCCGACGGCGCCGCCCGCCCCACCGAGCGGGCCGCCGAGGTCCTCGAGGCGCGCTACCCGGGCCTGAAGGTCGTCGGCGCCTGGTGCCCGCCCATGGGCTTCGACCGCGACGACTCGCACTGGCGGGCCCTGGTCGAGCGCATCGAGGCCGCCGCCCCCGACCTCGTCTACGTCGGCCTCGGTTTCCCCAAGCAGGAGCAGGTGGCGGTCCGCCTCCGCGCGGCCGCCCCCCGGGCCTGGCTCCTCGGCTGCGGCGCGAGCATCGACTTCATCGCCGGGTACCGCCGCCGCGCCCCGAAGTGGATGCAGCGCAGCGGCACCGAGTGGCTGTTCCGGATGCTCTCCGAGCCCCGCCGCCTCGCCCGGCGCTACCTCAGGGACGACGCCCCCGAGGCGCTGCGGCTCCTCGCCGAGGCGTACCGGGCTCGCCGCCGGTAACGCCAAATGGTATTCCAAGTGGTATACTCCAAGAATGACTTCTATGACTACCATCAAGGTGCCCGTCGAGCTTCGCGATCGCATCGCGAAGCTCGCCGAGCAGCGGCACCTCACCATGGCGGGCGCGGTTGAACGCGCGATCGACGTCACCGAGGAAGAAGAGTTCTGGGCACGGGCCCGGGCCGTCATGGGCACCGCGGCCGCCAGGTCGGACCTCGAGCACGAGAGCGAGCGGCTTGCGGGTTCACTCGGCGACGAGCTCGAGCCCGAGGACTGGAGCGACATCCTGTGAACCGGGGCGACATCTACCTGTGCGACTTCGGCGATTCGATCGGCCACGAGCAGGGCCACCGCCGGCCCGCGGTCATCGTGTCCCGAGACGATATGGCCCGTTTCGGCATTCCGGTGGTCGTTCCGATATCGCGGACCCGGAAGGACTATCCGACGCACGTCGAACTCGAAGAGGCCCTCCCGGTCACCAGTTACGCGCAGTGCGAGCACCTGCGCACCGTTTCCACCCGGAGATTCGTGAAGCGGGTCGGCGCGGTCGACGGCGTGCAGATGATGAAGATCGAACTCGTCCTGCGCCGAATCCTCGGACTGGGCTGAACGGTCAGCGGCGCCGCGCGATGTAGACCACGTCCGTGGCCCACCGGGACAGCGGCGAGGCCAGCGCGTCGTCGAGCGCCTTCGCCGCCCCGCTCCAGGGCCTGCGGTAGCAGCCCTGGGTGAACAGCGTGAAGCCCTGCACGCCCAGCAGCTCGTAGCCGTGGCGGTCGAGCAGGTCGCGCATCTCCTCGTGCGAGAACTCCTGGAACCACATGCTCGTGTCCAGGCGGCCGAAGGTCTTGCGCAGGTGCCGCAGCGAGGAGGCGTTCCCGTGGTTCTCCACCAGCAGCAGCCCGGCCTCGGCGTCCGGCAGCGCCGTCGACGCGAAGTCCATCAGCTGGTCCCGCAGGTGCGGGTCCGCGTTGAGCACGAAGCGGAACGCGGTCACCAGCGCCGGGCGCAGCGGGTCGACCTCGGGCACCGCCAGGCCGGGCCGGACCAGGTGGGCGTGGCCGGGCGTCCCCAGCTCGCGGCCCTTGCGGAGCATGGCCTCCGAGGTGTCGTAGCCGTGCGAGACCGCCGCCAGGCCCGCCAGCATCCGCGCGACCCTCCCCGTGCCGCAGGCGAAGTCGTGGTGGACCGGCGGCACCGGGAACGCGTTCGGGACGAAGCCGCGCAGCCAGCCGGCCTGGCGGCCGGAGACGACGGAGGCGAACGTCCCCGGCGCGTAGATGCGGTCGGCGTACTTCTCCACGGCCGCAGGGTCCTGGAACACCTCGGTGTAGTCGCTGGCCACGAGGCTCCTCTCGGTTCGGAGTGTCAGATCGCGGCGCGGTACCGCAGCATCACCACCGCCCACGCCAGGCCCGCGACCGCGAGCGCCCCCAGCGTCCACCAGGGGCCGAACGGGGCGGCCGCCAGCGGGACGGCCCCGAATCCGAGGCCCGCCGCCAGCAGCGTCCGCTTCGTGAGCGCTCCGAACGGGTGCAGCCCGAACGTGCGCCACAGTTGCGCGAGCGGCATCAAATTATTCACCAGGACGGCCGCCGACCACGCGATCGCCGCGCCGACCACCCCCATCGTGGGAATCAACGCGAGGTTCAGTCCGACATTGACGACGAGCGAGACCGAGACGTCGATCAGCTGCCACGAGGTCTTGCCCGCCATGGACAGCATCGAGTCGACCACGCCGCACGCGGAGCTGACCATCATGGCGGGCACCAGGACCCACACCACCAGGCGCGCGTCGCCGGTCGCGTACTCGCCGCCGAACAGGCGCAGGTACCAGTCCGCCAGCAGCCCCACCGCCAGGTACACCGGCCACGTCAGGCCCACGATCCACGCGGTCGACGTCTGGTAGAGCGCCTGCGCCGACGCGGGCTCCCCGGCGGCCATCGCCGCCGCGGCCCGCGGCTGGACCGACTGCCCGACCGCGCCCGAGGCCAGCTGCCCCACGATCACGAACCGGGTCGCCACCGTGTACACCGCCGCCGGGCCCAGCCCGGCCAGCGCCGCCACCATGATGATGTCGAGCCGCTGGAGCCCCAGGTGGGCCACCCCCGCCGCCGCGCGCGGCGCCGTGAACCCCCAGAACGCCCGGGCCGAGACCCGGTCCGGGAAGCCCTGGTCGGGCCGCGAGGCCCGGTGGCGCCGCAGCAGGTACCAGCCCGCCGCCAGCGCCGCGGGCAGGTACGGCAGCGCCCACGCGAAGGTGACGGTCGCCGCCGAGGCCGTGCCGGCCAAGGCGATCGCGCCGAGGCCGATCAGCTGCGCCACGGTGCGCCCGAGCTTGTCGATGACCACCGAGGGCCCCATGAGCCGGTAGCCGCGCGTCGCCGCCAGCAGCGCCTCCATCGCCACCGACGCGGGCAGGAACACCGCGATGAGCCGCACCAGGTCCGGGCGCTCGAACATCGGCGCCGCCAGCAGCAGCCCCAGGGCCGTCGCCATCGACGCGATCGCGGCGGGCCACAGCCCCAGCCTGAGCACCGACCCGACCGCGCCGTCGCGCCCGTTCCGGTGCAGCCGGGCCACCCAGTACACGAGCCCCGTGGGCGTCCCCAGGCGGGCGAGCCCGCCGGCCAGCAGGAACACCGAGGTCGCCGCGAAGAACGCGCCCGCCTCGGCGGGCGAGAGCGCCATGGCCGCCAGCCACGTGATCGCCAGGCCCCCGGCGCCGGAGACGGCCGCCCCCAGGAGGTTCGCCAGGCCGCCGCGGGCCGTGCCGCGCAGCTCCTCCCGGCCGGTCTCCTCGTCGCGGGCGGCCGCGGCGGTCAGCGCCGCCAACTCGGCGCGCCCCCCAGCCACGCCGAGAGCCGCTCGTCGTACGGCCCGTACTCCTCGGTCAGCCGCTCCCGCAGGGACGCCGGCATCGGCGAGGGGCGCCCCCGCGCGTTGTGCCGCGCGAACGCGAACTCCCCGATCCACGGCAGCCCCAGGAACCGCAGCACCTTCTCGAACGCGTCCTCGGGGCGGGAGAAGAACTCCCCGGAGTCCAGCACCAGCACCCGGTCGCGCCCCACCTGCTCGGCGAGCGGCTCGAGGTAGTCGGTGTACCGCCCGCGCGCGGTGTACGCGTGGTGCTGGTGGTCGAAGCTGTACAGCCCCGGCTCGTCCCGCAGGCGCTTCTCCACGCCGCGCAGGCGGTCCTCCTCGGCCGCCACGGCCTCGGCGAAGTCCGCGACCGGCTCGAACCCGCGCGCCACCTCGTGCGCGTGGTGCGACCAGGCCCGCTCCACCGGGTCGCGCACCAGCACGATCACCTTGACCCCCGGCAGGTCCCGGGCGAAGCGCTCGGCCGCCAGCGGGTGGTACAGGTAGTACGGGCTCGACTCGAAGCCCACCGGGGCGAGCCCGGTGTGGTCGGCGATCCGCCGCGCGCTCGCCTGCGTCGGAAAGTGCCCCCGGTACCAGGCCATGCCGCGCCCGTACCCGGTGTCGAAGTAGTGGACGCCCTTGTGGAACACCGGCTTCAGCATCGCCGGATGCTGGGCCAGGGCCCGGTACAGGGACGTGGTGCCGCAGCGCTGGCCGCCGCAGATCAGCAGGCCCGGCAGGATCCGCGAGGAGGCGGTCAGCCGCCCGAAGGTGCGGGACGAGTGGCCGACGACGGCCTTCAGCCGTCCCGGGATGCGCTCGCGGAGCGTTCGCTGGCTCATATGGGTGACTCCTCCGTCAACGCGTTCCGTCGGCGCCGTTCGCCGGCGCGGTGCGCTGGCGGGCGATGTGGCGCAGCAGGGTCGGCAGCAGCCAGCGGCCGAGGGCCCCGAGCGCGGCGCCGGCCCGCTCGGCCTGGTCGCCCATGTAGCGCGCGGCGAGGTCCACCAGGTACAGCAGCACGGTCGCCTCGGCCTCGGCGGGCGCGACGCCCATGGGCGCGAGCACCGCGGGCGCGTCGGCGACGAGCCCGAGCACGGCGGTGGTCGGGTCCATCCCCTTGGTGACGATGTCGTCCTGGAGCCGGTAGTGGGCGGCGTCGAAGCCGTAGGGCACGCCGGTCTCGAAGCGCTCGAGGTCCCACAGGTAGATGACCTCGTCGGTCTCGCGGGTGTTCCACGGGGCCCAGTCGCCGTGCCAGGCGCCGAAGGTCATCTCGCTGGCGGCGTACCGGTCGAGGAGGGTCTCCCCGGCGGTCTGGAGCGTGTCGGCGTCCTGCTCGGCGCGCTCGGCGAGCGTCTTCAGGCGCGAGCGCAGCCGCGCGGCGTAGTCCGAGTCGCCCAGGGACGAGCGGGAGTCCCCGCAGGCGCCGGCGAGCTCGCGCATGGCGGCGACGCGGCGCCCGGGGCCGAGGTCCGCCGGCTCGGTCCAGGCCGGGAGCGCGGAGGCCACCATGACGTTGCAGCCGTTCCACTCGCCCGCGTGGAGCAGCCGCGGGACCCGCAGCAGCCTGAGGTCGCAGTGCTCGCTCAGGCGCCTGGTGGCCGCGATCTCGGCGTCCACCAGTTCGCGGGTGAGCGGGTTGACCCCGAGCTTGGCGAACGCGACCGTCTCGGCGTTCCCGTCGAGGACCTGGAGCACCGGCTTGCGGTTCGCCCGGGCCGGTCCGATGTGGATGCTCAAGTGGACCTCGTGGCCGAGCGCCGACGCCAGGTGCTCGTCGATGCCCCGGGCGCCGTCGACCTCGAGCCGGTGCGGCAGCAGCAGGCGGTCGACGCCCAGGCGCAGCGCCAGCACGGCGGCGTCGCGCTTGAGCCGGGCGCCGCGCGCGGCGGGCCTGGCGTAGCGCGAGAGCGCGGCCGCGGCGACCTTGCGGTCGGCGGCCGGGACGAGCACGCGGGGCCTGCGCCGCCCCGGCACGATGATGTAGGGCCGGCGCGCGCCCTTCGCCTCGGGAGGCGCCGCCCCGTTCCCGCCGGGGTAGAGCTGGTCGATCACCTCCGCCAGGTAGGTCGCCCGCCTCCGCAGGTCGTCGGCGGTCTTCAGGGCTCGGCTCATCGCTTCTCCGTCTCTGGGCCAAGGGTCCCGGTTTCGGGACCGGGCGAATGCGCGTCCTCGGCGGCGGCGGTGCCGTTCGCGGCGAGGAGGACGTAGCTGAGCAGGGTGAGCAGGAGGGGCGTGACGAGGGCGTTGTAGTAGAACATCGACAGCAGCGAGAACGCGACCACGGCGCTGCCCGCGATGCCGATCGCGCTGTGGTCCTTCCTGAAGCGCCACAGGACCGCGAGCGCGAACCCGAGGTAGGTCACCGTGCCCGCGATGCCGTGGGCGAACATGACCTGCCAGAACTGGCCGTTCCCGCCGAGGGTGCGCCCGCCGCAGCGGGGGCACTCGGGGGTCGGGCCGACGGCGATCGACTCGCCCGAGCCGAGGGTCTTCCTGGTGGAGCCGAATCCGAGCACGGGGGAGTGCTCCACGACCAGCTCGGTGGCGCGCTCGGACGAGAAGGCCCGGCCCTCGTCGGAGTGGCCGTTGTCGAGCCGGGCCTGGACCACCGTCCCCAGCGGCGTGAGCATGATGAGGAGCACCGCGGCGCAGCCGGCCCCGCCGAGCGCGAGCATCCCGCCGGGGCGGCCCGAGATCAGCAGCCGCAGCGCCGCGAAGACGGCGATGGCGGCCAGGCCGAGCCACAGGCCGCGGTTCATCGAGTACACGGCCGGCACCAGCGAGACGACGAGGAGTGCGACCGCGGCGACGCGCCACTTCACGGCGTTCGGGACGCAGAAGGCGGCCACGACGGCCCACACGGCGGTGATCGCGAAGTTGTTGCCCCAGGTGTTCGTGTACCCCCACGGCGCCGAGGGCCGCGGCGTCTCGTAGCCGAGGAAGTCCATGGTCTGGGCCGCGGCGGGGTGCACCAGCGACTGCACGAACCCGTCCTTGGCGACGGAGTGGGGCAGCAGGGCCTCCACGGGGGAGGTGTACTCGAAGCCCCCGGCGAAGGTCCCCAGGAGCCCGCCCGCGACGGTGACGACGAACAGCCACGCGAGCAGCCGCACCAGGCGCTCGCGCCGCAGCCGACCTTCGAGGACGAGGTTGTAGGCCCACAGGGCGATGAGGGTGCAGCAGCAGTAGAAGCCGAACCGGTACGTGGCCCCCGCCAGGCTCGAGAACCAGGTCTCGGGCACCACCCCGGGCGGGTCGACGCCGAGGTTCGCCAGGCTCAGGGTGACCGCGAGCAGGAACAGCAGCCACCAGCCGAACGCGGGCGGGACGGCGATCGAGCGCCGCCGCACCAGCTTGACGGCGGCGACGGCGGCCACGAACGGGATCGCCAGGACGCCGAGGCCGAGCGCCCACCACAGCGGGTAGGCGGCCATGAGCCAGAACAGCGAGCCGCCCTCCCGCGAGGAGGGCCGCTCTAGGCCGAGCCGCCCGCGCCCGGCGGCGCGGGCGGCCGAGAGGAGGATCATCGCTGCTCGGCCGAGCGGGCCGCCGGGGTCGCCACCGCGGGGATCGTCTCGGTCGGCGCCTCGCCGTCCTCGACGGCCTCGAGCGAGTCCGTGGGCGTCTCGTCCGCCGACACCGCGTGCCCCGAGGCGAGCTCGCGGCGGGCGGTCGGCAGCGGCACGGCGTTCATCGGGCCGAGCACGCCCGGCAGCAGGACCGCTCCGAGGAGCGGCGTGTCGATCTGGCGCATGGCGACCGCGGCGGCGGCGGTCTCGGTGATGGCGTCTCGCTGGGACTGGACCGCGAGGATCACCGCGTCGGCGTGCCCGGCGAGCAGCTGCGCGTCGGCCGAGCACGACAGCGGCGGCGCGTCCACGACGACGAACCGCCCGGCCTCGGCGAGCGTCGCGAACGTCTCGGCGGCGGCCTCGCTGGTGGGCCCGGCGGCGCGGGCCGCGGCGCCGGGGCCGATGACGTTGAGGCTCGGCTGCCGCGGGGCGGCCTGGGTGGCCGCGGCGAGGCCGACGCGCCCGGCCCAGACGTCGGCCAGGCCCGGGACGGGCTCGGTGCCGAACAGCTCGGGCAGGCCCACGGTGGTGCTCGGGTTCGCGGTGACGGCGGTGACGCGGTCCCCGGCGCGGGACATGGCGGTGGCGAGGTTGGCGGCGACGACGCTGGCGGCCGGACCGGGGGCGACCCCGGCGACGACGATCACGCGCTGCTCGCCGGTGAGCTGGGAGGCCACCACGTTGCGCAGCTGGGAGAACACCCGGCCGCCGGGGCTGTAGGCCCCGAAGACCTCGCGGCGCTGGAACTTCACGGCCGGGGGCACGGAGGCGAGCACGTCGAGCTCGCAGCGCTCGACCAGGTCGGCCGGGTAGGACACCTTGCGGGCCAGGCGGTGCCGGGCCCAGGCGAGCATGAGGCCCAGCGGCAGGCCGACACCGAGCGCGGCGGCGAGGTTGAACGCCATGTTGGGGCTCACCGGCGCCTCGGGCAGCGCGGGCTGGTTGATGACCCGCCCGGGCGAGACGGCGGTCTGCTCGGCCTCCAGCGCGGCGATGTCGGCTTCGAGCTCGCCCGCCTGGCCGCGCAGGTCGTCCAGGGCGGACTCCAGCGAGGCCCGTCCGCCGTCGCCCGAGTCCATGCCGGACAGCTCGTCCTCGGCGGCGGCGATGTCGGCGTTGACCGCGTCGAGCCCGACCGCGGTCGACTCGATCGCGCGGTCGAGCGAGGCGGTGGCCCCGGTGAGGCGGTGCGCGAGGTAGGCGTCGCTGAAGGCCACGGCCCCGGCCCTGGCGCCTTCGGCGGTGTCGGCCCGGAAGGCGATCTCCAGCACGGACGTGTTGGGCGGCACCGTCACCGAGACCTGCGAGAGCAGGTCGGCGTCCGGGTCGGCGCCGAGCGCCTCGGCCGCGCCCTCGGCGACCTGCGTGGACTTCACCAGCTGGGCCTCGGTGTCGAGGTTGACCTGGCCGGCGGTGCGCGCGCCGGCGACGTCGGTGTCGCTCGCGGTCGGCAGCACGAGGACCGAGGCGGTCGACTCGTAGACCTGCTCGGTCACCGTCGTGTAGGCGAAGCCGGCGGCGACCGCCACGGCCGCCGTTCCGATGACGAGCCACCAGGAGCGGCGGACGATGACGCCGTAATCGGCGAGCGTGCGGGCGGCAGGGGTCCTCAACGCGAAAGCCTTTCTCGTTCTTGGGATCTCGGTTGAGTAACGAGTGATGAGCCGTTCAGGTGACGGGGGCGCCGGACCCGTCGGCGCCCGAGGGGCTGGAAAGGTGGTATTCGGGCATGTGGGATGGCGAAAACCGATTTGTTCGCTAATATGTTGTTTCGCGCATTTTGAAGCTCGGTCACATTGGACTGTGCCTCCTGGACGCGGGCACACGAGACGGAAGCAGGTGGACGATGAGCGATCCGGAGCACAAGCAGCGGCGCTGGGCCGGGCGCGGCCTGGTGACCGTCCTGGGGGTCCTGCCGCTGGTCCTGGCCGGGTTCGTGATCGGGTACGGCGTCGGCTCCGACGGCGACCGCCTCGGCGAGACCCTCGACGAGGCCTGGGAGGGCGGGGAGGGCACGGTCGACCACCGGCCGCTCGCGGCCTCCTTCGTCGCCACCGGCGTCGCGGGCCCCGCGCCCGACGCGCCCGCCGTGCTGCCCGTCGGCTACTCCGAGGACCTCGGCATCGCCGTCACCCACCTCCAGTTCGCGATCGACGAGTCCACCGTGCGCCCCGGCCACACCGCCGAGCTGCGGCTGCCCGTCGCCGTCCCGCCCGATAGCGAGGGCATGACCCTCGAGGTCGCCTCCGTCCGCCCCGTGCACTGCCTGTGCTCGCTGACGGCCGCCTCGGCGCCGCCGTACGGGACCGTCTGGGACGTGGCCGAAGTCGACGCCTCCTCCACCGAGGTCGTCTTCGACGTGACCGGCGCGATCGACGCGCCCGGCCGCTACGGCTTCGCCGTCACCTCGCCCGACCGCGAGGCCTACGTCGAGTTCGAGGGCGCCGAGTACGGCGGCGGCCCCGCCCTGCGGACCGTCTCCGAACCGCCCGCGCCCCCGTCGAGGCCGGTCCCGCCGACCGCGCCCGCGCCCTACCCGCACCCGGACCCGACCGGCACCGACGCGGCCCCCTCCCCGTCGGAGGACCCGTCGCCGGCCGCCGAGAGCCCGCTGCCCGTGGCGGACCCGACGCCCTCGTCCGCCCCGACGGCTCCGGCCGAACCGGCGCCCTCGTCCGACCCGGGCGCCGTCCCGGGCCTGCCCGCCATGGACCCGACCACGGCGGGCCCGCCCGAGTCGCCCACCGGCGAGTCGGGCCCGACCGAGGACGGCTTGAGCGACTGCCGGACCGGGGCCAAGCTCATCCCCACCTGCGGGGCCCTCATCGGCGTCTCGCCCGGCTCGCACACCTCCAAGGACAAGGAGGACGAGCACCTCGTCTTCGAGTCCAGGGTGGAGAAGACGCAGCAGATCCACCACGCCTACCACCGGGGGATCGAGAAGGTCTTCCCCACCGAGGACCAGATCGCGCTCACGAACGACCCCGAGCACCCGCGGACCCTCCTGCTCAACTGGAAGCCGCAGGCCGCCACCTGGGCCGAGATCGCCGCCGGGGACCCGGAGGTCGACGCGTTCCTCGACCGGCTCGCCGCCCACCTCAAGGAGAACTTCGACAAGCCGTTCTTCTTCACCGTCCACCACGAGCCCGAGAACGACGTGATCCAGGAGGAGGGCTCCGGCATGGAGGCCGCCGACTACGCCGACATGTACCGGCACGTCGTCGAGCGTCTGCGCGGGGCCGGGGTCGACAACCTCGTCACCGTCATGAACTACATGGGCTACCTCAAATGGGTCGAGAAGCCCTGGCACCACGAGCTCTACCCCGGCGACGACGTGGTCGACTGGATCGGCCTCTCGGGCTACGGCCAGTCGCTCAAGGACGACGGCCACTCCGACTTCGGGGAGATCGTCGACCAGACCAACGACACCGCCTGGCCCGGGTTCTACCACTGGATCGCCAGGGAGCACCCGTCCAAGCCGATGATGCTCGCCGAATGGGGCGTCTTCCAGATGGACGAGTACCCCGACCACCAGGCGACGGTGTTCGAGGCCGCCCGCTACCAGATGGCCCACTACCCGAGGCTCAAGGCGATCGTCTACTTCGAGTCGCCCGACGCCGAGGGCCGCAACTCCGAGGTCCACCACGACCCGGAGGTCCTGGAGGCCTTCAAGACCCTGATGCGGTCGCCGCACTTCCAAGTGCGGCTCGAATGGCCTTAGTCAGGGCTTCGGGGCCTTGGGATGGCGCTTGTACGGGGACACGTAGCGGTCGTCGGCGACCCAGAACCGCCAGGCGGTGTCGGCCGCCTTCGTGATCCCCGTCCGGGGCCCGGCGAGCACCGCCGGCGCCTCGGCGGCCGCCCGCACGGCACCGACCATGTCGGCGCCGTCGTCGGACCGGTCCCAGCCCATGGCCTGCGCCAGCCGCGCCGGGCCGCGCGCCAGGTCCCGGTCCGGCACCCGCTCGCCCCGGCGCCGCCGCGCCGCCGCGGCCCCGTCCACGACCTCGCCGGCGCGCAGCAGCACCCCGGCCCCGAACCCGGCCTCGCCGCAGACCAGGTTGGCGCAGTAGTGCATCCCGTACGTGAAGTAGACGTACAGGTGCCCCGCGGGCCCGAACATGACCGCCGTGCGATTGGTCGGCCCCCGGAAGGAGTGCGAGGCCGGATCGTCCTGGCGGTACGCCTCGACCTCGGTCAACCGGACCGTGACGCCGTTCGCGGTCACCGTGCAGCCCAGCAGCTCCGGCGCCACCGCGACCGGGTCCCGCGCGAAGAAGGACCGGTCCAGCGGGGCGCTCACGCGCAACCGGTCGGGGCGTCCGCCGCGACCGGGATCTTCTCGCCGATGACGTTCGACAGGTCGTTCAGCACGTCCACCGGCTGCTCGTACTCCTCGGGGAAGCCCACCGCCACCGGCACCTGCCGGTCGAGCGTCGTCCACTCGGCGCCGTCCCCCTCGGAGAACCAGCACACGCCGTTGAGCTTGTAGACCGCGGCCGTGTCCTCGACCGCGACCGGCTCGGCCCCGCAGGTCGCCACGACCGCCGGGTCGCCGTAGGCCATCACGGACTCCGCCGCGCGCTCGCCGCCCTCGACCGGGCGCGCCTCCAGCCCGCCCGCCGTCTCCGGCGCGGTCGCCGTCAGCGCCAGGCACACCACCGCGTCCTCGTCGCCCAGCGCGGGGACCTCCACCGACACCGGGGACAGGTCCTCCTGCACCAGGTCCGCGTCCTCGGCCTCGGGCGCGATCGCGTTGAACACCACGATGCCCGCCACCACGGCGACCGGCACCGCCACGGCGGTCGCCAGGACCGCCGGAAGCCTCGACTTGCCCACAGAGCCCAAGCGGACCGCACCCCTCAGATCTTGAGAATCGAACAGGTCAGCGTGCGGGTAATGCCCGCCACCCTCTGGACTCTACTCACCACGGCGGTTCCCAGGTCGTGGACGGTGGCGGCCTCGGTGAGCACCACCACGTCATAGGGCCCGGTGACGGTGTCGACCCTGATCACGCCCTCGATCTCGGAGACGGCGTCGGCCACCCGGCCGGCCATGCCGACCTCGGTCTGCACCAGTATGTACGCCTGCACCACGCCAGGCCTCCTCAGGGAAAGGGGCGGAGGGGGATCGGCGGTCGAACTCGACACGGGCGGGCCTGACCGGTTCCCGATCGGGGTTGAGCGAAGATTAGCGAGTGGAACACCGATCTTCAACCACCCCGGAAATGACACGGCCGTGAGCGAGACCGTCGCCGAAGTCGGCGAGTTCAGGCTGATCGAACGCTTCACCCGGCACTTCGGGACCACTCCCGACGTCGTGCTCGGCCCCGGCGACGACGCCGCGGTCGTCGCGGCCCCCGACGGCCGGGTCGTGGCCTGCACCGACATGCTCGTGGAGGGCAACCACTTCCGCCGCGACTGGTCCTCCGCGGCCGACGTCGGGCACAAGGCCGCCGCCGCCAACCTCGCCGACCTCGCGGCCATGGGGGCCCGGCCCACCGCGCTCCTCGCGGCCGTCTCCGCGCCGCAGGACACCCCCGCCGAATGGCTCGAAGGGCTCGCCTCGGGCCTGGCCGCCGAGGCCGCCGCGGTGGGCGCGGCCGTCGTCGGCGGGGACACCACCCGCGGCGACCGGCTCACCGTCACCGTCACCGCCCTCGGCGACCTCGAGGGGCGCGAGCCGGTCACGCGCGGCGGCGCCCGCCCCGGCGACGTGCTCGCCCTCGCGGGCCGGACCGGCTGGGCCGCGGCCGGGCTCAACGTGCTCTCCCGCGGCTTCCGCTCTCCGGGCGCCCTCGTGAGCGCCTACCGCAGGCCGCAGCCGCCGTACGCGGCCGGGCGCGACGCGGCCCTCGCGGGCGCGCGGGCCATGATCGACGTCTCCGACGGGCTCCTCGCCGACCTCGGCCACCTCGCGGCGGCCTCGGGTGCGGCGATCGACGTGGACACCGCGGCGCTGCCGGTCCCCGAGACGATGCGCAACGCCGCCGAAGCGCTCGGCGCCGACGCGCGGCGGTGGATCCTGACCGGGGGAGAGGACCACGCGCTGGCCGGGGTGTTCCCGCCGGACGCGGTCCTGCCGGAGCAGTGGAGGCGGATCGGCGCGGTCGCCGAGGGGCGGGGCGTGACGGTGGACGGCCGCGCCTGGACGGGCCCGACCGGCTGGGACCACTTCGACGAGGAGTGACGAAGCCGGCCGGCGAGGCCCCGCGGCGAGCGCGAAGCGGGGGCCACGCTGCATCGGTGCGGTGCGGTGCGGTGCGGTGCGGTGCGGTGCGGTGCGGTGCGGTGCGGTGCAGTGCAGTGCGCGGACCTCCCACCCAGGGTGGGTAGGTGAGGAACCCGCGCCGTCGACTCTCCCGCCCGGGTCCGACGGTCCGGCCCCTCTTGCCGCCCGGTGTCGGCATTATCACTCGCCTGCGCCGCCCCGAGCGCCGTCACTCCGCGAGCCGCCGTCCTCCGCGGGGACGACAAAACGCCGCCGGGGCTCGGCCCCGGCGGCGGTAAGTCTTCGCGGCGTCAGCCCTTAGCGGGTGACCTTGCCGGCCTTGATGCACGAAGTGCAGACCTTGGCGCGGCGCTTGTTGTCACCGGAGCCAGTCGCGATGCGGATGGTCTGCAGGTTCGGGTTCCAACGACGACGGGTCTTCTTGTGGGACCACGGGACGTTGTTGCCGAAGCCCGGGCGCTTGGCGCAGACTTCACACACGCTCGACATAATCCAAAACTCCTGCATTGACGTTCATTCGGCCCACCCCGACGGCGGGCAACCCGGCAATTCTAACGGACCCTGGAGACCGGCGGCCATCCAGGTGGCGGGACCTGCGCCACAGCGCCCCGTCCGAGCCCTCCCACGGCCCGCTCGCGGACCCGGCGGGCCTTTCGGCCCCGGAGGCGGTGGGCCTGCGCCGCAACCGGTCCCGAGCCCGAATTGCGCGGTCTGCTCGGTCCTGCCAGGACGCTCCGCGGCCGCTCTGTACTGTGGCGGCTGCCGCGGGCGGCTACCGTGGGTGACTCTAGGATGGGACCCAATCCCGTAGGCTGGCCGCATACAAGTGTTGTGCCGATGCCCATATATTTTTTGGTGAGTCGAACATGAGCCACACCCCGCAGCAGCCTGCAGACGGCTGGCAGCAGCCGCAGCAACAGCCCCCGGTGTACCGCCCGAACGAGCAGCCTCCGGCCGAAGAACCGCCACCGTGGTCCCCGGAGAGCCAGCGCATGTCGCCGCCGAGCCAGCAGGTCCCCCCGCCGGTCGAAGACGACGGCACCGTCAAGTACGTCGGCGGACCCGGCATGCAGCAGTCGCCGCAGTACGGCCCGCCTCCGGGCGTCCCCGTCTCGCCGTTCGACGCGCCGCCCCAGCAGCCGCACCTGCCTCCCCAGCCCCCGCAGGGCATGCCCCCCCAGGGGATGCCCGCCTCGGACCCGTTCGGCGGCGGTGGCGGCGTGCCCGTCTCCGGGATGCCGGTGTCCGGGATGCCCCCCGTGTCGTCGATCCCCGCCTCGGGGATGCCGGTCTCCGCGCCGGGCGGCCCCGGCCAGTACGGGCAGCCGCCGTTCGGCGGCGGCCAGTTCGGTCCGCAGGGCGGCCAGCTCGTCCCGGTCTCGGGCGGCGGGGCCCAGCCGTGGGGCGCGCCGGACGCGATCCAGCGCAACAACAAGAAGAAGGGCAAGGGCCCGATGTGGCTCCTGCTCGTCGGCGTAGTGGTCATCGTCGCTGCCCTGGGCGTCGGCGGGTTCATCCTGTTCAACCCGACCGGCGGCGACCCCGAGGGCGAGCAGACCGGCACCATCGAGAGCGCCGAACCCGGGGTCGCCGAGGTCCCTGCGGACATGATCCGCGTCAACGAGGCGTCCGGCCTGAGCGTCCTCGCCGGTGCCGATTGGGCCGAGAACACCGAGGCCCCCACGGTCTTCTCGGACGTGACCGGCCTGGCCACGGCCGACGGCGCCAACTCCGCCTACTTCGGCGTCCTGGACGCGGAGGTGCTCGGCGTGACCGAGGAATCGGGCACCGGAGAGGTCGGCTCCGCCTTCGACGCGCTGCTCGCCGAGCACCTGGGCGGCGAGGTCGGGGCGGACGTCACGGCCACCTCCTACCGGGTCGACGCCCGGGCCGCCGAGTTCCGGACCTTCACGGTCGGGGAGACGACGGTCCTGACGGCCCTCATCGAGACGCCCGACGGCTACGTCGGGTTCGCCGGCTTCGCCGTGGCCGGCAACGCCCAGATCGTCGACTCCCTGCGCTCGACCCTCACCTTCGGCCCCTGACCGATCGACCGCCACGGCCCGGCCCGCGCCGAAGCGCGGGCCGGGCCTTTTCCGCCGCCGCCCGGTCCGGCGGCGGGACCCGGAGCGCCCCCACGACGCGGCGCGCTGCCGGGCGCCGCGGCGGGGGCGTATCCTCATGGCCCGTGGTGGAAATCCCTGAGACCGGACGCCAGGCCCTCGACGCCGACATCATGCGCGAGTGGGCCGCCCGCGGCATCGACACGTTGACCCGCCACCGGCGCGGCGTCGACGAGCTCAACGTCTTCCCCGTCGCCGACTCCGACACCGCGACGAACATGCTCGCGACCCTCCAGGCCGCCTTCCAGGGCGGCACCCCCGGCCTGGGCCTCGAAGCGCTCCTCGACGAGGCCGCCGGGCGCGCGCTCCTGTCGGCCCGCGGCAACTCCGGGGTGATCCTCGCGCAGATGCTCCGCGGCCTCGCCGACGCCTGGAACGGCGACGAGATCGACGCCAAGGGCTTCGCGTCCGGCCTGCGGTCGGCCACCGACGCGGCCACGGCCGCCGTCGCGGTCCCGACCGCGGGGACCATCCTCACCGTCGCCGAGTCGGCCGCGTCCGCCGCCGCCAAGGCCGCCCCGTTCGGGTTCGTCTCGGCCGCCCGCGCCGCCGCCGAGGCCGGCGCCCAGGCCGTCGCCGCCACCCCCGGCCAGCTCCCCGCGCTCGCCCGCGCGGGCGTCGTGGACGCGGGGGGCCTGGCCCTCACCCTCATCCTCGAGGCCCTCGTCGAGACCCTCACCGGCTCGGTCTCCACCGGCGCGCTCGACCTCCTCGAACGCCACCGCGTGCGCGCGGTCGAGGAGGCCGAGCAGGTGCCGCGCGAGACCGGCTCCGAGGTCTTCGGCTACGAGGTCCAGTACCTGCTCGAGGCCGACGCTGCCGCCGCCGCCGAACTGCGGCACCGGCTCACCGCGCTCGGCGACTCGGTGGTCATCATCGGCTCGCGCGCCGCCAAGGACGTCACCACGTTCAACGTCCACGTGCACGTCAACGACATCGGCGCGGCCATCGAGGCCGGGATCGAGCGCGGCCGCGTCCACCGCATCTCGGTGACACGCTTCGACGACGCCCACCACACCCAGGCCGCCCACCACACCGAGTCCGCCCACCACACCGGGGCCGACCGCCGCCACCAGGCCCCGCCCGAGCCCCGGCAGGCCCCCGAGCGGGCCGTCGTCGTGGTCACCGCCGCGGGCGTCCGCGACTTCCTCGAACGCGAGGGCTGCCGCGCCGTGCGGGTCGAGCGCCTCCCCGACGAGGACGAGGCCGTCGCCGCCACCGCCGACCGCATCGCCGCCGAGCTCGCGGCGGTCCGCGAGGCGGGCGGGTCGAGCGCCGTCGTGGTCACCGACGAGCCCGCCGCGGCCCGCGCCGCCCGCGGGGCCGTCCAGCGGGCCCGCCAGGACGGCTACCGCGTCACCGTGCTGCCCACCGGCTCGGTCGTGCAGAGCCTCGCGGCGTTCGCCGTCCACGACCCCGACCGCCACTTCGACGACGACGTGGTCGCCATGTCCGAGGCCGCCGCCGCCTGCCGCACCGGCGAGCTCCGCTCCGGGACCGAGGGCGTCGAGGTCGTCGTCGGCGAGGCGGACCTCGGCGTCTTCGACACCGCGCTCGAAGCCGCCCGCGACCTCGCCGACCGCCTCTGCGGCACCGGCGCCGAACTCCTCACCGTCCTGCCCGGCGCCGCGTTCGAACCGGAAAGTGTCACAGCCCTGAGCGATCATGTCCGCGAGGCGTGGCCGCTCGTGGAGATCCAGCGACTGCCCGCCGGAGACGACGAACCGCTGCTGCTGATCGGAGCCGAATGACCATCGGGCTGGAGACCCGCCTGCGCGAGGTCCTCGACAAGAAGTCGGTGGAGAAGCTCGGGGAGGAGCTGGACCTCGACACCATCGGGGACCTGCTCGGCCACTACCCGTTCCGCTACATCGGACAGGGCGAGCGCCCCGACCTCGGCCGCCTCGCCATCGGTGAGGAGGTCACCGTCTTCGCCGAGGTCCGCGCCGCCGTCGCGAGGAAGTACCAGCCCAAGCGCCCGGGCAAGAAGGCCCGGCGCGCCGAGCGTCTCGAAGTCGTCATCGCCGACGAGGACGGCCGGACGCTGACCCTCGTCTACTTCAACCAGCCCTGGCTCAAAGAGCACCTCACCGCCGGGAAGCAGGGGCTCTTCGTCGGCAAGGTCGGCCAGTTCAACGGCCGCCTCCAGCTCAACTCCCCGCAGCACTTCCTGGTCGACGAGTGGAACGTGACCAGCGGCCTCCTCCCGGTCTACCCCGGCACCGCCGAACTGCCGTCCTGGAAGATCATGAAGGCCGTCCACACCGTCCTCGGACTCGTCCCCGGCCTCGCCGACCCGCTCCCGCGCGAGATCCGCTCCCGCCTCGGCCTCCTCGGCTACGGCGAGGCGCTGCGCCGCATCCACCGCCCCGAGACGCACGAAGTCCTCGGCGCGGCCAAGAAGCGCCTCAAATGGCAGGAGGCCCTGGTCCTCCAGACCGTGCTGGTCCGGCGCAAGGCCGAGTCCCTCGCCGAGGCCGCCACCCCCTACCCCGCCGGCGGGGCGATCCTCGACGCGTTCGACGCCCGCCTGCCCTTCGACCTCACCGCCGGGCAGCGCCGGGTCGGCGCCGAGATCGCCGCCGAGATCGCGCAGCCGCACCCCATGCACCGGCTCCTCCAGGGCGACGTCGGCTCCGGCAAGACCCTCGTCGCCCTCCGCGCCATGCTCCAGGTCGTCGCCCACGGCGGCCAGGCCGCGCTCCTGGCCCCCACCGAGGTCCTCGCCGCCCAGCACCACCGCTCCATCGCCGAGATGCTCGGCGACCTCGCGAACGGCGGCCAGCTCGGCGCGCCGCCCGAGGCCACCCAGGTCGTGCTCCTCACCGGCTCGGCCACCGCCGCCCAGCGCCGCCCCGTCCTCGACGCCGTCAGGACCGGCGCCGCCGGGATCGTCATCGGCACCCACGCGCTCCTCTACGACGGCGTGGACTTCGCCGACCTCGGCCTGGCCGTCGTCGACGAGCAGCACCGCTTCGGCGTGGAGCAGCGGGACGCCCTGCGCGCCAAGGCCCAGCGGCCCCCGCACACCCTCGTCATGACGGCCACGCCGATCCCGCGCACCGTCGCGATGACCGTCTACGGCGACCTGGAGACCAGCCGCCTCACCGAGCTCCCCGCCGGGCGCACCCCCATCGCCACCCACGTCGTGCCCTACACCGACCAGCGCTGGATGCAGCGCACCTGGGCCCGCCTGCGCGAAGAGGTCGCCGCCGGACGCCAGGCGTACGTGGTCTGCCCGCGCGTCGGCGACGACCAGAAGAACGACGACGACCTCGGCGGCGCCGACGGCGACAAGCGCCCGCCGCTGGCGGTCACCGACGTCATCGAGCAGCTGCGCGGCGGCCCGCTCCAGGGCCTGCGGCTCGGCCTCCTGCACGGGCGCCTCGACGCGGACGAGAAGGACCGCGTCATGCGCGCCTACGCCGCGGGCGAGATCGACGTCCTCGTCGCCACCACGGTCATCGAGGTCGGCGTGAACGTCCCCAACGCGACCGCCATGGTCGTCCTCGACGCCGAGCGCTTCGGCATCTCCCAGCTCCACCAGCTGCGCGGACGCGTCGGCCGCGGCGCCCACCCGGGCCTGTGCCTGCTCGTCAGCGAGGCCGCCGAGGGCAGCTCCTCGCGCGAGCGCCTCGACGCGGTCGCCTCCACGACCGACGGGTTCGCGCTGGCCGAGCTCGACCTGGAGCAGCGCCGCGAGGGCGACGTGCTCGGCGCGGCCCAGTCGGGCGTGAAGTCGCACGTGAAGCTCCTGTCGCTGCTCAAGGACGCCGACATCATCGAGGAGGCCCGCGCCGAGGCCGCCGCGCTCATCGGCGCCGACCCCGACCTGCGCGGCGAGCCGGCGTTCGCGGCCCTCGTCGACGACCTGGCGGCCGACCGCGGGGAGTTCCTGGAGAAGGGCTGACCGGCTCCGCAGGGCGACCACGGACCGGGCCGCCGGGCTCGGCGCCGGGGCCGATGACCGGCCCCGCGCGGCGGCGGCCCGCGAGGCCGCCCGTGAGCCGTCCCGGCCGCGGCGGGCGCGGATTACAGTAGTGCCAAATGACTAGGATCATCGCCGGCAGCCTCAAGGGCCGCCGCCTCGCCACGCCGCCGGGGGACCGCACCCGGCCCACGTCGGACCGGGTCCGCGAAGCCCTGTTCAACTCGCTCGCGCCCGGCGGCGACCTCGACGGCCTCCGCTTCGCCGACCTCTACGCCGGCTCCGGAGCGGTCGGACTGGAGGCGCTCTCCCGGGGCGCCTCGGCCGCCCTGTTCGTCGAGTCCCACGCGCAGACCGCGAAGCTCCTGCGCCGCAACATCGCCGATCTCGGCGTCACCGGCGCCGAAGTGATCTGCGCCCCCGTCGAGAAGGTCCTCCAGAACGAGCCGGCCCTGCCCTTCGACATCGTCTTCGCCGACCCGCCGTACGCGGTCACCGACGCCGGGATCGCCGACCTCCTCGAGTCCCTGGTCGCGCACGGCTGGCTCGCCGCGGACGCCGACGTCGTGGTCGAGCGCGGCGGCAGGGACGCGGCCGTGCCGTGGCCCGACCAGATCGCAGAAGACCGCGTCCGCCGCTACGGCACCACGGCCCTTTGCTACGGTCACGCCCTGTGAAACCTGAAGCCCGAATCGCCGTCTGCCCCGGGTCGTTCGATCCGGTGACGTACGGTCATCTCGACATCCTCGGACGCGCCGCCCAGCTGTACGATGAGGTATGGGTCGCGGTCTTCCACAACGCCTCCAAGAACCCGCTGTTCAGCGTCGAGGAACGAGTGGAACTCCTCAGCGAGACCACCAAGGACATGCCCAATGTGCGAATAGCGTCCTCCCAGGGCCTGGTCGTCGACTTCTGTCGGCGGCACGGCGCCGGAGTACTCGTCAAAGGCGTCCGCGCGGTCTCGGACTTCGACTACGAACTGCAGATGGCACAGATGAACTACGGGTTGGGAGGCGTCGAGACGGTGTTCATCCCGACCAACCCCCAGTACTCCTTCCTTTCGTCCTCGATGGTCAAGGACGTGGCGAAATGGGGCGGCGACATCTCGCCCTATGCGCCGGAAATCGTCCAATCACGACTGGTTGAGCGATTGGGGCAGGATTAGCCACGTTTTCAACCCTCATCCGGGACAATGTCCCCATGACTGACATCGACGGGAGCAAATCGGTGGGTGCGCTCGACCGGATCGAAGAGATCATCGCCTACGTGGAGCAGGCCAAGGCCGTGCCCATGTCCCGCGCCTGCAAAGTGGACCGGGCCGAGATGATCGCCATGCTCGAAGAGCTCCAGAACGAACTCCCCGGCGACCTGCGCCGCGCGGAGGCCATGCTCCAGGAGCGCGACAAGATCATCGACGCCGGCGAACGCGAGGCCGAGCGCATCATCACCGAGGGCGAGACCGAGCACGCGCGCCTGGTCTCGCGGCACGAGATCACCGTGTCGGCCGAGCACGAGGGCAACCGCATCATCGCGGAGGCCCGCGGCGAGGCCCAGCGCCTGCGCGACGAGGTGGACGAGTACGTGGACACCACGCTCGCGAACTTCGAGCAGTTCCTGCACCGGGCCCTGTCGGGCGTCGAGCGCGGACGCGACAAGATGCACACCCTCCGGGAGATCGGCACCTTCGCGCCCGCGCAGCAGGAGCAGATGGAGGAGGAGAAGCCACTCCCGCAGCTTTAGCGGAGGGAGCGTGGGTCCAGTCGCAGCTTTAGCGGAGGGAGCGTGGGTCCAGTCGCAGCTTTAGCGGAGGGAGCATGGGCCCGGTCGCAGCTCCAACGAGGGGCGCGGGTCCGGCCGTGGCGTATCCACCCACCCAGGGTGGGGAAGTGGTCCTCCCCGCCAACATCGCATCCGCGACCGACGATTCCGGCCCGGTTCCCCCCTCGCTATAGCCGGAATCACATCGCCGCCGCCGTGTCGCGCCGCCGCATCCGGCGGCCCCGCCCCGGCTCCCACCTGGGTTGGAGCCGCCGCCTCCGCTGATGTAACATTGTCGGTCGGCCTCGATCGAGGCGCATCTCCCTGACGTGAGGACCGCAGTACACCCATGACGAAAGCCGCTCTGGATCCCGCCGCGCCGCTGGTGTTCGACACCGCGGAGCTGGGGCGCAGCTCGGGCACGACCATGCACATCGAGCGCGGCGTCCCCGCGCCCGAGGCGTTCGGTCTCGAAGGCGTGTACGCCGTCCCCAAGTCGTCGACCGTCGACCTCGACGTCCGGCTGACCGCGGTCAGCGAGGGCGTCCTCGTCGACGGCGAGGTCGAGGCCGTCGCCGAGGGCGAGTGTGCGAGGTGCCTCGCACCCGTGCGGGACACCCTCAGGGTCCAGGTGCAGGAGCTGTACGCTTATGAAGGCTCCGTCACCGAAGCGACCACCGACGCCGATGAGATCATGCGGCTCGAGGGGGACCTGCTCGATCTGGAGCCCGCGGTTCGGGACGCGCTGGTGCTGGCCATGCCGGTCACTCCGCTGTGCCGACCTGACTGCCCGGGGTTGTGCGCCGAATGCGGCGTCCCCTGGGACGAACTGCCCGACGACCACGGCCACGAGGCCGTGGACCCCCGTTGGGCGGGCTTGGAGAAGCTTCGGCTCGCCGACACCGATGGCGAATCGAAATAGCACAGCGTATAGGTATGGAGTTCTGAAGTGGCTGTTCCGAAGCGTCGTATGTCGCGCAGCAACACCCGGCACCGTCGGTCGCAGTGGAAGGCTGCGCCGATCCAGCTGGTCGAGTGCCCGCAGTGCCACGCCAAGAAGCGCGGCCACCAGGTCTGCGAGGTGTGCGGCACGTACAAGGGCCGCCAGGTCCTCGAGGTCTGAGCCCTCCCGCTCATGGGCGACAAGGCTGTACAACATTTCGAAGCGGTGTTCGGGGTCAGGGATATCGACCCCGAACTGCTGCGTCTCGCCCTGACCCACCGGTCGTACGCGTACGAGCACGGCGGACTGCCCACCAACGAGCGCCTGGAGTTCCTCGGGGACTCCGTGCTCAGCCTGGTGATCACCACCGCGCTCTACCGCAACCACCCGGACCTGCCCGAGGGGCAGCTCGCGCGCCTGCGCGCGTCGGTGGTGAACATGAAGGCGCTGGCCGGCGTGGCGCGCCGCATGGGCGCGGGCGGCATCGGCCCGCACCTCCTGCTCGGCAAGGGCGAGGAGACCTCGGGCGGACGCGGCAAGAACTCGATCCTGGCCGACGCGGTCGAGGCGCTGCTCGGCGCCGTCTACCTCCAGTACGGGGTGGAGATCGCCAAGCGGGTGGTGCACTCGTTCTTCGACTCGCTCATGGAGGCCGCCGCCGGGCAGGGCGCGGCCTTGGACTGGAAGACCAGCCTCCAGGAGCTGACGGCCGACTCCGGCCTGGGGGTGCCCGAGTACCGGATCACCGAGTCCGGGCCCGACCACGCCAAGGAGTTCACGGCCTGGGCCGTGGTGGCCGGCGAGGAGTTCGGCGAGGGCTCCGGCGGCTCCAAGAAGGACGCCGAGCAGATCGCCGCCAAGCTCGCCTGGACCGTCCTATCCGAACGACTGGGCGTCAAGCAGCGGTGATGGTGGCGGTCCGCCGTGGCCCGGCAGGACCGCCCCAGAACAAATCTGAGCTGCGGCTGGACTCGTCGCAAGTACGCTCCGCTGATGTACTGGCTCCTCACCAGCCTTGTCAGATTCGCCTTGGAACGGTCCCTATGGCTGCGACCGTCACCGGGTAAGGCTATCGCTGGCACTTGGGGCAGTAGTGGGCCGAGCGGTCGCCGATGACCTCGCGCGCGATCGCGGTCCCGCAGCGACGGCACGGCTGGCCCGCCCGTCCGTAGACCGCCAGCTCCCTCGCGAAGTACCCGGCCTCGCCCCTCGCGTCCACGTACAGCTCGTCGAAGGACGTCCCGCCCACCGCGAGCGACTCGGTCAGCACGTCCCTGACGTGCCCCAGCAGCTCCAGGGCCTTGCGCCGCGACAGCGAGTCGCCGCTGCGCCGCCCCCGCAGGCGCGAGCGCCACAGCGCCTCGTCGGCGTAGATGTTCCCGACCCCGCTGATCCAGCCCTGGTCCAGCAGCGCCTTCTTCACCTCGATGCGCCGCCGCAGCAGCCGCGTCGCGCTCAGCTCCGCGTCGAACTCGGGCTCGAACACGTCCGGGGCGATGTGCCCCATGGTCTTGGGGACCGCCCCGTCCAGGTCGGCCAGCTCCCAGTACCCGAAGGTCCGCTGGTCGATGAACCACAGCTCGCGCGCGTCGGTGAAGCGCATCCGCCCCCGCAGGTGCCTGTGGGCCTCGCGCCCGTCGGTGACGACGTGCAGCTGGCCGCTCATCCCCAGGTGGCAGATGAGCGCGCGGCCGTCGTCGAGGCCGAGCCACATGAACTTGCCCCGGCGCCCCGAACCGGTGATCCGGAGCCCCGCGAGGCTCCGCTGGAAATCGGCGATGCCGGGGACGTGGCGGCGCACGGTCCGCGGGTTGTAGACCTCGACGGCGCTGATCTGTCCGCCGCGGAAGGCCGCGTCGACCCCGCGGCGGACCGTTTCGACTTCGGGTAGCTCTGGCACGTTTCAAGTATGCCCCGGGCCCGGCCGCCCCCTAGCTCAGCTGCGGGTGCTTCTCCCTGACCGTGTCGATGCCGTAGTTGATCGCGAAGGCGATCGCCGCGAGCCGCGAGTTCACGCCGAGCTTGCCGAGCACGTTCTGCACGTGGGAGCGGACCGTGGAGACCGAGACGCCCATCTGGTCGGCCATGTGGCTGGTCGGCTCGCCGCGCACGATGCGGCGCAGCACGTCGTCCTCGCGCGGCGTCAGGTGGTGCGCGAGCTCGAGCGCGTCGTCGTCGCCCAGGAGCGGCGCCGGTTGGAGCGCCGCCCGCAGCAGCTGCGGATCGTAGTACGGGGGGCTGGCGAGGCCGCGGTCGATGGCGTGCAGCAGCTCGCCGGGCATGATGTGGGTGTTGGCTATCCCGGCGGCGGAGACGGAGACGGCCTTGCGCAGCACCGAGCCGTCGTCGCGGTCGGTGATGAGGAAGACGGGGCGTTTGCAGTCGGTCAGGACCCGGTTGCGGGAGACCGCCTCGAGCGCGACGAGGCAGCAGTCGATCTGCGCGTCCGCGGACACGAGCGCCCTCGCGCTCCTCGCCTCGATCGGGATGTCACCGCGTCGGTGGAGCAGGGGCCGAATGCTGGCGGAGAAGACCTGATTCGGGTCGTACAGCATGACACGCACGGTTGGCACCTCATCCTTCAGGTTTTTCGCGCCTCCCCAGATGCGCGCCCGTTCAGGCGGCCACCCCAGCATGACCGTTGGTAATCATTCAGTCCAGCGTTGAGTCGGATGGACGACAGTAAGAGGTATGGGCGGCGCCTACCTGCGATAATGCGGGCCCCTGAAGGACCGGGCCCGGCGGCGGCGCCGTCTCAGCCGAAGTTCTGCACCCAGTAGATGGTGCCGTCCCTGTCGTACGCGCCGACGCCTATGACGCTGTAGCCGCAGTTCAGGATGTTGGCCCGGTGGCCCTCGGAGTTCATCCAGCCCTCCATGACGGCCTCGGCGTCGGGGTAGCCGTAGGCGATGTTCTCGCCGACGCCGCCGTCGTAGCCCTGCTCGTTCGCGCGGTCGGTGGGGCTGCGCCCGTCCTGCGAGGTGTGGCTGAAGTAGTCGTTGACGGCCATGTCCTCGGCGTGGAGCAGCGCGGCGGCGTCGAGCCGCCCGTCGCGGTCGAGGGAGCCGCAGCCGTTGTCGGCGCGGTAGTCGTTGACGAGGTCGAGCACGGCCGACTCGGCGTCGGCGTGCTCCGAGTCGCCGGAGCCGCCCCCCGAGTCGCCGCCGCCGCTGCCGCCGGTGTCCCCGCCGCCGTCGTCGTCCTCCTCGGCCGCCTCCGTGGTCTCCTCGGCGGCCTCGGTGGTCGGGGCCTCCTCGGCCTCCTGCGGCTGGATCGCGGCCTCGTCGAGCAGCAGCTCGGGGAGGGCCTGCGCGGTCGGGGCCGCCGCGGCGGACTCGGTCTCGGGTGCGCCCTCAGTGGAGGCGGCGTCGCCGTCGAGTGGCGAGTCGAGCGCCCACAGTGAGGTCGCGGCGGTCGCGAGGCCGAAGGTCACCAGGATCGACAGGAGGATCCGGCGCCGGCTCTCGGCGGGGTCGCGGTGGCGCCCGCCCTGGAGTCTTCGCATGGGGGTACGGCCTCGTCACGTGGGGTTACGTGTGGAATGTTCGTATTTTCCGCGGACCCTACCAGGTTCGGGCGGGATTTGCACGGCTCGATCCGCCGCGATCGGTGCGACGCACCCCCCACAGGTGTGACCCCCGTCGAATCAGGAGGGCAAAGCATGTGCAAAGCTTGACGAAGACCGCCGATCAGGCGGATGATGTTGAGAGACGGCCAGTGTTCACGAGCCGTGCTCCACTGGTCCGTCAAGGGGCAATCGGCCCCGGCGGCTAACAAATTCACTCACCGAAATGCGACGTTTTTCATGGTGCGTACGCCAACGCCACCAGACGACGTGATCGCAAGGAGAAACCATGGCGAAAGCCCTCTACGGCCACATCGGCCAGGCTCCCAACAAGCGCCTGCTCGAGGAAGTGGTCCAGCTACGTGCGCGAGTACGCAACCTGGAGACCGAGCTCGCCGAGCTCCGGGCACGGGAGGCCGAGATCGAACACGATCAGGTCGAGGAGCTGATGCGGCTGCACGAGCCCGCGTTGACTTAAACCGTCACTCGCGACAACGGAACACGCGCGCGCCTGCTGCCAACAGCCGGCGCGCATCGTCATGTCTGGGCCCCGAACGCGGGCGCCGGGCCCGTCCCGGGGCTTTGACCTGCCGGGTTCGGTCACACCGGCCTTGTAGGCTGGGACGGTCCCGAACCACGCCGACGCACCCGCCCGGAGCGACCGTTGTACCTCAAGAGCCTCACGCTGAAGGGATTCAAGTCCTTCGCCTCGGCCACGACCCTGCGCTTCGAACCGGGGATCACCTGCGTGGTCGGGCCCAACGGCTCCGGCAAGTCCAACGTCGTCGACGCCATCGCCTGGGTCCTCGGCGAGCAGGGCGCGAAGTCCCTGCGCGGCGGCAAGATGGAGGACGTCATCTTCGCCGGCACCACCGGTCGCCCCGCGCTCGGCCGCGCCGAGGTCACCCTCACCATCGACAACTCCGACGGCGCCATCCCCATCGACTACTCCGAGGTCTCGATCACCCGCCGCATGTTCCGCTCCGGCGAGGGCGAGTACGAGATCAACGGCGACCGCTGCCGCCTCCTCGACGTCCAGGACCTCCTCTCCGACGCCGGCATCGGCCGCGAGATGCACGTCCTCGTCGGCCAGGGCAAGCTCGACTCCTACCTCCACGCCCGCCCCGAGGACCGCCGCGCCTTCATCGAGGAGGCCGCGGGCGTCCTCAAGCACCGCAAGCGCAAGGAGAAGGCCCTCCGCAAGCTCGAGGGCATGCAGGGCAACCTCGACCGCCTCGCCGATCTCACCGGCGAGCTGCGCCGCCAGCTCAAGCCCCTCGGCCGCCAGGCCGAGCTCGCCCGCCGCGCCCAGACCATCCAGATGGACCTGCGCGAGGCCCGCCTGCGCCTGCTCGCCGACGACCTCACCTCCCTGCGCGGCAACATCGCCAAGGACCTCGCCGACGAGGAGGCCCTGAACGAGCGCAAGGCCGTCCTCGCCGAGGAGCACGAGCGCCTCGCCGCCCAGACCGCCGAGTTCGAGGCCGCCCACGCGGCCGACAAGCCGCGCCTGGCCCGCCTCCAGGAGACCTGGTACCGCCTCCAGGCCGTCGCCGAGCGCCTGCGCTCCACCGCCCAGCTCGCCGCCGAGCGCCGCCGCTACCTCTCCGAGGAGCAGGAGGACCGCGCCGGACGCGACCCCGAGGTCCTGGAGACCGAGGCCCAGCGCATCCGCGAGCAGGAGATCGAGCTGCGCGAGTCCATCGCGGAGGACTCCGAGCGCCTCGCCTCGGCCGCCGAGGCCCGCGCGGAGACCGAGGCGGCCCTCGCCGACGCCGAGCAGCGCATCGTCGCCGGCGTCAAGGCCGCCGCCGAGCGCCGCGAGGCCCTCGCGACCCTGCGCGGCCGCGTCGACGCCCTCCGGACCCGCACCGCCGCCGCGGCCGAGGAGCTCGAACGTGCCACCGTCGCGCTCGCCGAGGCCAGGGAGCGCGCCGAGGCCGCCGCCGAGGCCGTCGCCGAAGCCGAGGCCGAAGGCGAGGCGGTCGACACCGGCACCGAGTTCGACGAGGCCCTCGCCGAGGCCAAGGCCCGCGTCGCCGCCGCCAAGGCCGAGGCCGACCGGCTCCAGGCCGCCGAGCGCGAGGCCGACCGCGAGGCCTCCCAGTGGGCCGCCCGCGAAGAGGCCCTCGCCGTGGGCCTGCGACGCAAGGACGGCGCCGCCACCCTCCTCGCCCGCGTCGCCGACGCGCGCCCCGGCGACGCCGACGGCGCCCCCCTCGCCCCGGACGAGGTCCTCGGCAGCGTCGCCGCCCTCCTCACCGTGGAACCCGGCTACGAGCCCGTCCTGGCCGCCGCCCTCGGCCGCCTCGCCGACGCCGTCGCCGTCACCGGCCCCGACAGCGCCGCCCGCGCCCTCCGGCTCCTGCGCGACGAGGACGGGGGACAGGCGGGCTTCCTCTACGCGTACGGCCCCGCCGCCCCGCACGTCGACGTCCCGCCCGGCCGCAGGGCCGTCGCCGACACCGTCGCGGCCCCCGCCGAACTGGCCGGGACCGTCCGCGCCGTCCTCGCCGGCATGGTCGTCGCCGACGACCTCGACGACGCCCGCGCGCTCCTCGCCGCCCACCCCGGGCTCACCGCCGTCACCCGCGAGGGCGACGTCCTCGGCGCGGCCACCGCCCACGGCGGGTCCGCCAAGGGCCAGTCCTACATCGAGATCCAGGCGGCCGTCGACGAGGCCCGCGACCGCAAGATCGCCGCCGAGTCCCTCGCCGCGCAGCTCGGCGAGCAGCTCGCCGCCGCCCGCGAGGCCCACGCCGAGGCCGAGGCCGCCGCCGAGCAGGTCCGCGCCGCCAGGCGCCAGGCCGAGGCCGCCCAGGGCGTCGTCCAGCGCCGCCTCGCCGAACTCGGCGCCGCCGCCCGCAGCGCCGAAGCCGAGGTCGCCCGCCTCGCCCAGGCCCGCGACCGCGCCCAGACCGCCCGCGAGAGCGACACCGCCGGCATCGAAGACCTCGAGGAGCGGCTCGAGGAGCTCGAGTCCCTCCCCGAGATCGAGGAGCCCTCCACCGACGAGCGCGACGTCCTCGCCCGCGAGCTCGACGCCGCCCGCCAGAACGAGATGGAGACCCGCCTCGCCGTCCGCACCGCCGAGGAGCGCGCCTCCGCCCTCGCCGGACGCGCCGACGCCCTGGCCCGCCAGGCCCAGTCCGAACGCGCCTCCCGCGCCCGCGCCGAGGCCCGCCGGGCCGCCCGCGCCCGCGGCGCCGCCGTCGCCGGGCTCGTCGCCGAGGCCGCCTCCGAGGCCGGGGTCCAGCTCACCGACTCCCTCGAGGCCGCCGCGATCGAACGCGACCGCGTCAGCGCCGAGCAGTCCCGCCGCGAGGCCGCCCTCGCCGAACTCCGCACCCGCACCGGGGCCACCGCCGCCGAGCTCGAGCGCATCACCTCCGCCGCCCACCGCGACGAGGTCGCCCGCGCCGAGCAGCGCCTGCGCATCGAGCAGCTCGAGGAGAAGGCCGGCGACGAGTTCGGCGTCGACATCGAGACGCTCCTGGCCGAGTACGGCCCCGACCGGCCCGTGCCGCCCGGCGCCGACGAGATCGCCGCCGCGGCCGAGCAGGGGCGGCCCGAACCGGCCCCGCACGACTTCGACCGCGCCCTCATGGAGAAGCGCGCCGCCCGCGGTGAGCGCGAGCTCAAGCTCCTCGGCAAGGTCAACCCGCTCGCGCTCGAGGAGTTCGCGGCGCTCGAGGAGCGCTACAAGTTCCTCAACGAGCAGCTCGAGGACGTCAAGAAGACCCGCGCCGACCTCCACACGGTCGTCAAGGAGGTCGACGACCGCATCCAGCAGGTCTTCGCCGAGGCCTTCGCCGACACCGCCCGCGAGTTCGAGCACGTCTTCCAGACCGTCTTCCCCGGCGGCGAGGGCCGCATCCTGCTGACCGACCCCGAGGACCTGCTCACCACCGGCGTCGAGGTCGAGGCCCGCCCGCCCGGCAAGAAGGTCAAGCGGCTCTCGCTCCTGTCGGGCGGCGAGCGGTCCCTGACCGCGCTGGCGCTGCTGTGCGCGATCTTCCGCGCCCGCCCCAGCCCGTTCTACCTGATGGACGAGGTCGAGGCGGCGCTCGACGACGTGAACCTCGGCCGCCTCCTCGACCTGCTGCGCCAGCTCCAGGAGAACTCGCAGCTGCTCATCATCACCCACCAGAAGCGCACCATGGAGATCGGCGACGCCCTCTACGGCGTCACGATGCGCTCGGGCGTCACGCAGGTCATCAGCCAGAAGTTCTCCCGCGAGGAGGACTGAGGGCGCCCGCCCGGCCGGTGGCGGACCCGCGCGCGCCCGCGTGCGCGCAGACGGCGAACCCCGCCGATGTCACGCAGGTCATGAGCCGGAAGTTCTCCCGCGAAACGGACCGAACCGGCCCCAGTACAGTGTTTGCGTGCGCTCTTGCCTGCGTGCAGACGAACAACCGCTGTTGGAGGACTCGCCGTGGACAACCTGTGGATCTGGGTGGTCGCCGCCGTCGTCGCGATCGCCCTCGTCGTCGGCGTCGTGGTCGCCGTGCGGAGCCGCTCGAAGTCGGCTCCCGTGGAGGCGCCGACCGAGGAGCCGCAGGTGGAGGCCCCGAAGCAGGGCGAGCCGAAGATCGCCGAGCCGGCCGCCCCCGCCGCCCCGGCGATCGAGACGCCCGAGCCCGTCGCGGGCCGGCTGGTGCGTCTGCGCTCGCGCCTCGCCCGCTCCAACAACGCCCTCGGCAAGGGCCTCCTCGCGCTGCTGGCGAGCGACAGGCTCGACGACGACGTGTGGGACGAGGTCGAGGAGACCCTCCTGACCGCGGACGTGGGCATGGCCGACACGACCGCGGTCGTCGAGCGCCTGCGCGAGCGCGTCAAGGTCCTCGGCACCCGCGACCCCGAGGAGCTGCGCAGCCTGCTCAAGGCCGAGCTCAGCGCCGTCCTCGACCCCGGCCTCGACCGCTCCATCGCCACCGCCTCACCCTCGGGCGAGGGCCCGGCCGTGATCCTCATGGTCGGCGTCAACGGCTCGGGCAAGACCACGACCTGCGGCCGCGTCGCCCGCGTGCTCATCGCCGAGGACAAGACCGTGATCATGGGCGCGGCCGACACGTTCCGCGCCGCCGCCGCCGAGCAGCTGGAGACCTGGGGCGCCCGCGTGGGGGCCAGGGTCGTGCGCCGCGGCGAGGGCGCCGACCCCGCCTCCGTGGCCTTCGACGCGGTCAAGGCCGGTGCCGACGAGGGCGCCGACGTCGTCCTCGTGGACACCGCGGGCCGCCTCCAGAACAAGGCCGGGCTGATGGACGAGCTCGGCAAGGTCAAGCGGGTCGTCGAGAAGCAGGGCCCGGTGGCCGAGACGCTGCTGGTGCTCGACGCCACCACCGGGCAGAACGGCCTCCAGCAGGCGAAGGTGTTCGGCGAGGTCGTCCAGGTCACCGGCATCGTGCTCACCAAGCTCGACGGCAGCGCCAAGGGCGGGATCGTGATCGCGGTACAACGGCAGTTGGGGGTACCGGTTAAGCTGGTCGGACTCGGAGAAGGCCCGGACGACCTGGCCCCGTTCGAGGTCGGAGCGTTCGTCGACGCGATCGTCGACGGCGCCGAGAGCTGAAACTGATACGGAACGGGCACAGCGGGGACCGGTGAGCCAAGACGAGATTCCGCTGATCGGCGGCAACACGAGCACGGTCATCCGGCTGGGGGACACGGTCCGCCGGAACACGGGACCGTGGACGCCGGCGGTGCACGCGCTCCTGCGGCACCTCGACGGCGCCGGGTTCACGGGCGCGCCGCGGGTGTTCGGCATCGACGAGCACGCCCGGGAGGTGCTCTCCTTCGTCGAGGGCGAGCCCGGGAAGTACCCGCTGGCGCCGCACTGGACCACCGACGAGACCATGAGCGCGGTGGCGAAGATGCTGCGCATGTACCACGACGCGCAGTACGGCTTCCGGCCGCCGCCGGGCGCGACCTGGCGGTCCTTCGGGCCGCCGCCGCCGGACACCGAGGTCATCTGCCACCACGACGCCGCGCCGCACAACGTGGTCTGGCGGCCCGACGGGACGCTGTCGCTCATCGACTTCGACCTGGCGAGCCCCGGGGCGCGGATCTACGACGTGGCGTACGCGGCCTGGACCTGGGTGCCGATCTTCACCGACCGGGACTCGATCACCCTGGGCTGGAAGAAGCCCGACCGGGCGCGGCGACTGCGCATGTTCGCCGACGCCTACGGGCTCTCCGACCGCGACCGCCAGCGGTTCATCAAGGTGATCCGCAAGCGCATCGTGGACCACATCGAGGGCATCCGGCGCATGGCGCAGGCGGGGGACCCGGCGTTCGAGCGGATCGTCGAGAAGGGACACCTGCGCCGCCCGGCGCGGGACCTGCGCCTGCTCGACGCCGAGCGGTACATCCTGGACGAGGCGCTCCGCTGACCGACGGCGCCCGCCGATGTGGCGGACACGTATGTCCTTGGGGCCCAAAAGAACGAAGACCCACCGACGAGCCGGGAGCCGAGGGTCTTCGTTCGCTGGAGCGCTCCCAAAGGAGGATGCGACCGCCTCCGCCGAGCTTCGGTGGAGACGTGCTTCCAGGAGGGGCGCCGGGCTTGGTCGCACGATGGATTTGAGGGAATTGCAGCAAATTTACCGTGCTAACGTTTGCCTGTCAATACATAGTAAAACGTCAATATTAAGTCGTCGCCGAGGCGCTCCGCGGCGAATCCGCCCCGGAGCGGGGCGGGAACGCGCCCTCCACCCGCCCAGAGTGGCGGTGCCGCCGAGCCGGCCGATGACGGTCTCGCGCCTTCGGCCCGCCGAGGTGCCCGGCCGCCGGTGCGGCCGGTGGCGGTGGTGGTCGCGGCGGCGCGCCCTCCACCCGCCCTGGGTGGGTGTCATAGCACCCACCGTTCCCGCCGGGTCCGACGGAATCGCACCTCCCGCGGCTCGCATGTGGCGGGTTCTCATGCGCCGGCCCTCACGCCGCGGTCCAGCGCAGCTCCCGGGCCGTCAAGGGCCCGTAGGGCGTCAGCGCCGCGAGCTCGGCCCGGTGCTCGCCCGGGGCGCGGTCGAGCGCCCGCGTGAAGCGCCGCTCCGCCGCGTGCGGGCCCGGGCCCGCCTCGATCGCCTCGCCGTTCCACACCCCGCCCACCGCGTACGGGTGCGCCGGGCTGATCCGCACCGCCGCCTCCCCGTCCAGGGCCGCCACCGCCACCCCGAGGTCCGACAGCCGCGGGTAGGCGCCCCCGGCCTCCCGCAGCAGCCGCTCGGTCGGCAGCACCTGCCCGTCCTGGAACACCGGCACGTACCCCTCCGGCGCCCACGCGGCCCCGCTGACCGACGCGTGCGCGAAGTACGCCGACCACAGGGCCGGGTCCTGGATGCCCGCCCTCGGCCCCACGTGGACCGGTCTCGCGGGCCGCCCGCGCGCCTGGAGCTCCGGCAGCCCCAGGGCCCGACCCTCCTCGTCGACCCAGTAGGCCCCGTGCTGGCCGTCGAGCAGGACCCACCGGTCCAGGTCGTCGATCCACGCCTCCGCCGCGGCGTGCCCCTGGCCCACGCCGTCGTGGTAGTCCCCGCGGCGCAGCGACACCCGCCGCGCCGGGATCCGCAGGGCGTTGAGCCCCTGCGCCAGCACGATCGCGTACTCCACGCACGAGTACCGCGCGCCGTTCGCGACCTGCTCCAGCACGTCCACCGCGTCCCCCGCGTTGATGCGGGCGTTCGCGTGCCGCCACAGGGCCGAGGTCCAGGCGAGCAGCTCCCTGGCGGTCTGCCACGCCCCCGCGGCGGGACGCGGCAGCCGGGACAGCAGCTGCGGCTCGCGGTGGGGCTCGGCGCGGTCGAGCCGCAGGGGCGCGGCCGGGCCGGGCTCGGGCCACGCGGTGAGCCGCAGCGGCGGCGCCGGCACGTTCGCCCGCGCCCGCTCGAGCACCTGCGCCCAGTCCGGGTCCCTCCCGAACGCCGCCGTCAGCTCCGGCTCGAACAGGTCCGTCTGGTGGAAGCCCGCCGCGATCGCCTCGTCGAGCCGCGCCCGCGCGCCCGCGAGCCCGACCTTGTGCGCGGCGATCGACAGCGAGGGCGCCCACAGGTCCCGCCAGAACTCGGTGTCGGCGCGCAGCGTCCGCTCCAGGTCCAGGAGCGTCCACCACCGGGCGCCGCGCATGGCGTCCTGCGCGACGGTGCGCACGCGCGCGAGCTGCGGGGTTCGGGCCATGGGTATGAGGTTAGTCATCTCCGAACGCGCCGCAAACCCCGTTGTGCCGCGGCCCCGCGGACGCTAGAGTGGGCGGCATGATCCTTTAGAAGAGATTCGGCCGCCCCGCTTCCGTACTCGACCGGCCGTCGAGCGCCGGGCCCGGCCAATACGACTGAGTGCAGCTTTCGACAAGCACAGCCATGAGACGTCGAGCCACGGCTCCGTTTCGCGCTCACGTCTCTTCACGCTCTACCCGAGAAGGGGATCCGTATGACCGCCGAAGCTCCCGAACCGCAGCAGGACGACGCCGAGGGCGCCGAGCCGCTCAACCGCGAGCAGCGTCGGGCCCTGGCCCGCGGCAAGAAGACCGGCAAGTCCGGTCACCAGGCGATCGGCGACAAGAAGTCGAACGTCCGCTCGCAGATGCCGAAGGGCGGGGTCGGCAAGTTCCAGCTCCCCACCAAGAACGGCTGAGAGGCCGCGAGCGACGGAGGCCGCCGGACCGAAAGGTCCGGCGGCCTCCGCCTTCACTGCCCCTCAGCAGGTACTAGACCGCCTCGCAGGTCACGGTCGGAGCCGTGGCCGGGGTCGAGGCGATGAACCCGAAGACCTCGCGGGACTGGCCGCCGGCGACCGACCCGTTCCAGCCCACGTCGACGGCCGTCACGCCCGCGCCCGAGGAGGTCACGGTCGCGTTCCAGCTGCTGGTGATCCGGGTCGAGCCGGGCCAGGTCCAGGTGAGCCGCCAGCCGTCCAGCGCTTCGCCTGCGGCGGTCACCGTCACGTTGCCCTGCCAGCCCGAGCCCCAGTCGTTGGCCACGCTGATCGTCGCCGTGCAGTCGCCCTCGCCGGGCTCCTCGGTCGGCCCGTCCGTGGTGGGTTCCTCCGTGGTCGGCTCCTCGGTGGTCGGGCCGGGGTCGTCGCCGAAGATGCTCGCGCGCTCGGCGGTGTTCCCGATGCCGTACTGGCTGTCGAAGACCTGCTCGCCCCAGCTGGTCAGCTGGTTCGGGTCGAAGCCGGTCACCTGGTCGAGGTACTCGACGCCGCTGCCGTTGCCCGAGTAGGACCACGCCAGCCAGCCGATGCCGCGGGCGTTCGCCTCGGACTGGACGGTCTCCCACGCGACCGGCTGGCCGTTGTGCAGGTAGCCGTACTCGCCCACGATGAGCGGCAGGTTCATGTCCTCGAACGCGTCGAAGTAGTCCACGACGGTCTGCGCGGAGCCGTAGACCTCGTACATGTGCACCGAGAAGAGGGTGTTGCCCTGGCTGTCGGCCGCGGCGACCGCGGGGGCGTTGGAGCGCATGATGCCCTCCCAGTCCTGGCCCCAGTTCGGCGCGTCGACCACGAGGGTGTGGTCGAAGCCCGAGCTGCGCATCTCCTGGATGGCGTCGGTGGTGGCGGCGGTCCAGCCGGAGGCGTTCTGGTTGCCCCACGGCTCGTTGCCGATGTTGATGAGGACGTACGCCTCCTGGCCCTCCAGGACGCTCTGGATGCTCTGCCAGTAGTCGACCGCCTGCGCGAGGGTCGCCGCGCCGCTCTGCTCGCCGTAGCCGGTGGTGTCGTGGACCTCGAGCATGCAGATGAGTTGGTGCGCCTTGCACTCGTCGATGATGTCCGCGACGCGGTCGGCCGAGGAGGTGCCCCAGCCGCGCTGGCCCGAGCCGAGCACGACGCGGACGGTGTTGGCCCCCAGGTCGCTGATCTCGCCGTAGCTGGCGAACTCGCCCTGGTACCAGACGTCGGCGTGGGAGGTGCCGCGCATGATGAACGGGTTGCCGTTCGCGTCGATGAGCTGCGTGCCGTCGATCGAGAAGCCGCCCTGCTGCGCGCCGGCGGGGGCGAGCTGCCAGACGCCCGCCACGGCCATCGCCAGTGCCGCGGTGGCCGCCATGAGCCACCTGCGCATCCGACGACGCCGTGCCGGGGCGGCGTCGGTGGTGCCGTTTTCCATGTCGATACCCATCTTCTCTGTGAAGGTGAATCGGTTAATCCCGATCTTCAGATAGACAAGCATAAATATCGAAATGGTTCAAGACATGGCGGTGATTTTGGCCTTCCGGGCAGGTGGAAAACCCTGTGAGAGCGTTGTCAAGCGCTTCCGTAGGCCTACGCGAAGGCCGGTCCGGTCGAGCCCCGCGGGGACAGCTGGGCCGGACGGCACTGAACCGAGAAAGTTCGGGCCTCGGTGCTCGGCGCCTCCGCCCCGATGAGCGTCAGCAGCACCTCGGCGCAGTTGGAGCCGTACGCCGTGATGTCGCGGGTCAGCGACGTGAGCGCGGGATGCGTCAGGCGGCACAGCGGCGAGTCGTCCCAGGCCACGATGGACAGCTGCTCGGGCACGTCGAGGCCGAGCTCGTGGGCGACGCCCAGGCCCGCCACCGCCATCACGTCGTTGTCGTAGATGATCGCCGTGGGGCGCTTGGCGGAGCTGAGCAGGCGGCGCGTGATCCGCGCGCCCTCCTCGCCGGTGTAGTCGCTGTGGAGGGTCGTCATGGACTCGAAGTCGAGCACGGCGGTGGTCTCCGCGTAGGCGGCGTCGCGGATCGTGGTGTGCAGCAGGCGGGAGAGTCCGGCGACGCGGGCGACCCGCCGGTGCCCCAGCGCGTACAGGTACTCCATGATCTCCCGGCACGGCTCGGCGTCGTCGTGCCAGACCGCCGGGAGGCGCGCCCCCTCCACAGGCCCCCCGACGGCCACGGCCGGCAGGCCCAGGTCCGCCACGAAGTCGAGCCGCTGGTCGCCGACGCCGATGTCGCACAGGAAGACCCCGTCGACCCGCCGCTCGGCCCACCAGCGCCGGTACACCTCCAGCTCCTCCTCGACGGTGTCGACCACCTGGAGGGTCAGGCCGAACGACCCCGCCGAGAGCGTCGCCTCGATGCCGCTGATGAGCTCCATGAAGTAGGGCTCGATCCCCAGGGTGCGCGCGGTGCGGCGCAGCGCGATGCCCACCGCCTGCGCCGAGGAGACCGACAGCGACCGGGCCGCCCGGTTGGGCACGAAGCCCATCTCGCCCGCGATCGCCAGGATCTTCGCCCTGGTCGACTCGGAGACGCCGGGCCTGCCGTTGAGCGCGTACGAGACCGCGCCCTTCGACACGCCCGCCGCAGCGGCGATGTCGGCGATGGTGACGCGCCTGGCCATGGGGCCTCCTCGGTGTGGTGCGACGCCCCGGGGGGGCCAGGGGCACGGCTCAGGAGCGGGCCGCGACCCAATGGTGCTCGGTGACCTCCGTCAACGGCGGCGGGGGGACCTCCCTGTCGCCGTCCGGCTCCAGCTCCTCCGGCTCCGTCTCACTGTCCGACCATTTTCGGTGCAGCTGCGGCACCGACGCCAGCAGGTTTCGCGAGTATGGGTGCTGCGGGTCGGTGAACACCTTGCCGGTCAGACCCGTCTCCACCACCGCGCCGTGGCGCATGATGACGACCCGCTCGCTGATGTAGTTCGCCAGCGACAGGTCGTGCGTGATGAACAGCACGCCCAGGCCGCGCTCCTTCAACTCGCCCAGCAGGTTGAGCACGTCGATCCGGGTCGAGGCGTCCAGCATGCTGATGATCTCGTCGGCCACCAGCACCTGGATGTCCAGCAGCAGCGCGCGGGCGATGAGCATCCGCTGGAGCTGCCCGCCGCTGAGCTGGTGCGGGTACTTGTTCAGCACCGAGCCCGGGTCGAGCCGCACCCCCTGGAGCACCTCCTCGACGCGCGCGTTCCACGCGGCGCGCTTGACCTCGGGGAAGTAGGACTCGCGGACGGTCTCGAAGATCCTGTCGGCCTTGAAGATCGGGTTGTAGCTGCTGAACGGGTCCTGGAAGACCCCCTGCACCTTCCGGTAGTACGCCTTGCGCTGGGCGTGGCCTCGCGCCGTGACGTCGGCCCCGTCCAGCAGGATCGACCCGCGCGTGACGGAGGTCAGCTGGAGGACCATCTTCCCGATCGTGGTCTTCCCGCTGCCGGACTCGCCGACGACCGAGAGGACCTCGCCGGGGGCGATGTCGATGCTGACGTCCCGGACCGCCGTCAGGCGCTTGGAGCCGAGCGCCCCGACCCGGTAGGACTTCCACACGTTCCTGAGTTCGAGCATCTCAGTCCACCGCCTTCCAGCACGAGACCTCGTGGCCCGCTTCGACGGCCACCTTCGGGGGTTCGGTTTCGCACTCCTCGGACGCGAGCGGGCACCGGTCGCGGAACCGGCAGCCCGTCGGCGGGTTGAGCAGGTGCGGGGGCTTGCCGGGGATGCTCTTGAGCCGCTCGTCGCCGTACTCGAGCCCGACCTCGGGCAGCGCCCCGATGAGCGCCTTCGTGTACGGGTGCTTGGGGGACTTGATGATCGTCTCGGCCGAGGCCTTCTCGACGATCTGCCCGGCGTACATGACCATGATGGTGTCGGCGATCTGGTACACCAGCGACAGGTCGTGGGTGACCACGATCATCGACTTGACGAACCCCATGTCGCGGAACCGGACCAGCGTCTCGGCCACCGCCTTCTGGTTGGTGACGTCGAGCGCGGAGGTGACCTCGTCGGCGATGAGCAGGCTCGGGTCCAGCAGGGTCGACAGCACCATGACCACGCGCTGCTTCATGCCGCCCGACAGCTCGATCGGGTAGTTGTCGAGCACCTTCTCGGAGAGGCCGACCAGTTCGAGGCGCCGGACCAGCTCGTCCTTGAGCTCGCGGTACGACTTGCCCCGCGAGCGCAGCAGCTCGGCGGTCATCTTCCCGATCTTGCGGGTGGGGTTGAGGGCGCTCATCGAGTACTGCGGGATGATCGACACCTCCTTCCACCGGTGGGCGTTCATCGCGCGGTCGTCGCCGATGGGCAGCTCGGTGCCGTCGAGCACGGCCGTGCCGCCCATGTGCCGCATCCGCCCGTCGAGCCGGATGAGGCTCTTGCCGAGGGTGGTCTTCCCGCAGCCGGACTCCCCGGCGAGGCCGACGATCTCGCCGTCCTCGAGCGAGAAGGACACCCCGTCGAGAGCGCGCACGTCGCCCTTGACGGTGCGGTAGTGGACCTTCAGGCCCTCCACTTCCAAGGCCATGGCTACATCTCCCTCAGTTTCGGGTTGAAGACCTCGTCGAGGCCGACGTTGGTGATGTACAGGGCCCCGACGATCAGGGTGATCGCCAGGCCGGGCGGGATGAACCACCACCACATTCCCAAGTGGAGCGAGCTCCACGCCATCGACTGCTGCATCATCGTGCCGAGCGAGACGGCGTTGGACGGGCCCAGGCCGATGAAGTCGAGCATGGCGGCGAACAGGATCGCGCCGCCGAAGAGCAGGATCATCGACATGAGCAGGTAGGAGGCCATGTTCGGCATGATCTCGCGCATGATGATCTGCGGGGACCGCTTGCCGGTGAGGCGCGCGAGGTCCACGTAGTCGCGGTTGCGCAGCGTGAACGTCTGCGCCCGGACCGCCCTGGCCACCCACGGCCAGGAGAAGACGCCGATGATGACCGCCTGGCTCACCACGCCGCGCACCTCCAGGTAGGAGCTGATGACGATGAGGACGGCCAGCGCGGGGAGCACCAGGACCACGTTGGTGATCATGTTGAGGACCTCGTCGACCATGCCGCCCCGGTAGCCGGCGGTGAAGCCGATGGTCAGGCCGATGACGAAGGCGATGCCGCCGCCGAGCGCGCCGACCAGGTAGGACGAGCGGAGCCCGTGGACGAACTGCGTGAACACGTCCTGCCCGAAGTAGGTGGTGCCGAACCAGTACTCGCCCGAGGGCGCCTCGGACTTGGGGCCGACGTACTCGTTGGGGGAGTCGGACAGGAAGAACGGCCCGATAAGGCCGAGCAGGAGCAGCGCGAGCACGACCACCAGGCCGATGACGACCTTGGGGTTGCGCAGCGCGAAGTACAGGTGCTCGTTGCGCCGTCCGACCGGCTCGGTCTGGAGTACGACTTCGGCGCTCATGACTGGCCTCCTTCGAGTCCGAGGCGGGTGCGGGGGTCGACCAGGACGTACACGACGTCGGCCAGGAAGTTGAACACGAGCACGCCGATCACGATGAACAGCAGGATGCCCTGGAGCAGGAAGAAGTCCTGGTTGTTGATGGCGTTGAGCAGGAGGCTGCCCAGGCCCGGGTAGGCGAACACGACCTCGGTGACCAGGGCCCCGCCGACCACCACGCCCAGTTGGAGCGCCAACCCGGTGATCTGGGGCAGGACCGCGTTGCGGAAGGCGTAGCGCCGGACCAGCCGGTTCGGGGCGCCGAGCGCCTGGAGGTAGTTCGAGTAGTCGGACTCCAGCTCGTAGATCACCAGGTTGCGCATGCCGATCGCCCAGCCGCCGAGGGCGACCACGAAGAGCGAGAGGAACGGCAGGAACCAGTGGTGGAAGAGGTCCGCGATGAAGGTCCAGGTGAAGGCCGGGGTGAGCGCGAAGCTGTAGCCGCCGGCGACCGGGAACCAGCCGAGGAGGATGCCGCCGACCCAGGCGAGCAGGATCGCCAGCCACATGTAGGGCACCGCGGTGAGGACGTACCCGATCGGCAGGGCGCCGTTGTCGAGCAGCTTGTTGCGGGCGGCCATGGCGCCCAGGGCGTTGCCGACGACCCAGCTGAGGAGGATCGAGGGCAGCAGCAGCGCCAGCGTGTACGGCAGGGCGTCGGCCACCACCGAGGACACCGGGGCGGGGAAGGCGAAGACGCTGACGCCCAGGTCGCCCTGGAACAGGGCCGCCCAGTAGTTGAGGTACTGCTTCCAGAGCGGCACGTCGAGCCCGAAGAGGTCGTTGAAGTACCCGCGCATGGCCTCGGAGGACTCGAGGTTGGCGACCGAGTTGCGGGTGAGCATCCGCGCCACCGGGTCGCCGGGCATGAGGCGGGGGACCGCGAAGTTGATCGAGACGGCGATGATGAAGGTCAGGCCGTAGATGAGCAGTTTGCGCCTGAAGTATCGGCCCATGTGGACTCCTGGGGTCGGGGCGGGGCCGGGCCGCGATCGGGCCCGTGCCCCGCCGGCCTACTTACTCGGCGAGCTTGAGCTCGGTCAGCATGTAGATCGCGCCCATGTTCCACAGGCTGTTCCACATGGACGGGAACACGTCCGGAGTGCCCTCGGCGTCGGAGGGCCAGTTGGTCCAGACGGTGTTGTTCACCTGCGACCAGGCGCCGTTGTACCAGATCGGGATGGCCGGCATGTCCACCAGCGAGTGGCGCTGGAGCTCGGAGAGGATCTCCTGGTAGCGCGGGTCCTCGGCGGCGGTGGCAGCGAGCTCCTCGGTGAGGGCCCAGGCCTCCTCGTTGGTCCAGCGGGAGAAGTTCGCCGTGGACTGGTTGTCGAGGACCGGGAGCTGGAACAGGTACCGGTAGTGGGTCCAGGGCGTGTGGCTGGTGCCGCTCCAGTTGTTGAGCATCAGCTGGAAGTCGCCGGTGGTGCGGGCGTCGTCGACGGCGCCGGCGTCGAGGAACTCCTCGGTGACGTTGATGCCGGCGGCGCGCAGGTCGGCGGCCATGCTGCGCGCGGCCTCCTCCCAGTCGGTCCAGCCGGTCGGGACGTTGAGCTTGAACTCGATCGGGTCGCCGCCCTTGGTCTCGACGAAGCCGTCGCCGTCGGCGTCCTCGTACCCGGCGGCGGCGAGGATCGACTTGGCCTCGTTCGCGTCGAAGCTGAACCCGACCTCGCCGATGACGGCCTGGTCCAGGTACTTGTCCCAGATCGGCAGCAGCCCGGTGGGGTTGGAGGCGGCCACGAGACCGGAGTACACCGAGTCGACGATCTTCGCCGAGTCGATGGCGAAGGCCATGGCGCGGCGGAACTCGGGGTCGTCGAGCGGCTCGATCGTGGTGTTGGGGATGAGCATCGCGGTGTTCGCCGAGAGCATGTACGGCGCCTCGGGGTAGTACGTGCTCAGGTCGGGGTTGGACGCGATGAGGTCCTGGATGCCCGGCAGGAAGTTGTTCGAGATGTCGAGCTCGCCCTGCGCCATGAGGTTGAGGGTGACCTCGTTGGAGGTGTTGACGATGTCGACGATGAACCGCGGCTTGACCTCGAGGCCGAGCGCCTCGGTGGCCCACCAGTCGTCGCGCTTGACCCACGCGAGCCGGTCCTGGTCGTAGCTGTGGACGGTGTAGGGGCCGGAGACCACGGGGTTCTCGTTCGAGCCGGTGAGGAGCTCCTCCTCGGACAGCTTCGAGAGCACGTGCTGGGGCACGATCTGCTCGGCCCACAGGAAGTTGTTCCACTCCTGGTGGCGGGCCTCGGTGAAGGTGAACACCACGGTGAGGTCGTCGGGGGCCTCCACCGAGGAGAGCCAGCCCCAGATGTTGGCGTAGGGAACCGCCTCGATCTGGCCGAGCTCGGCGGTGTACTTGACGTCCTCGGAGGTCAGCTGCTCGCCGTCGGACCACTTGATGCCGTCGCGGAGTTTGAGCGTGTAGACGAGCTCCTCGGTCCACTCGCCGGACTCGGCGAGCCACGGGGTGAGCTCGGTGGTCAGCGGGTCGAACAGGAAGAGGGTCTCGTAGCCGAGCCCGTTGAGGCCGGTGACCTCGCCGGGCGTGACGGTGTTCCAGTCCGCCGGCGGTCCCCAGGCGGTCCCGGTGGAGTAGAGGGTCTCGTTGCGCGGGAACTCGTTCATCGAGAGTTCCGAGGGGTCCTCACTGCTGCTGCCGTCGTCGCTGCAAGCCGTGGCGGTGGCCGCGACGGCGGTGCCGGCGGCGAGGGTGAAGATCGTTCGCCGTCTTATCATCTTCTGCTCCGCTTTCGGATGGAGGGATTGGCGAGACCCGGCTCGGACGCCGCCGCGGTGACGGGGTTGACGTTGTGACCGATCGCACCTTAACCGGGTCAGTGATGGCACTGAATCATGCGCACCTGCGGTTGTCAAGTGGAGAGCGTGAAACATCCACGTTCTGTTCCCGAATTCAAATGTTTTTCTCAAATATCGAGATTTCTCGAATCTTTTCGAAGGGTCGACACCTCTTGGTCGTGTGGGTCCCATGGAGGGTCGCAGGGTTCCAACTTGATTGCAAAGGTTCCTTAAATATTGACGAAACTAGATCGATGGTGTACCTTCAGTCCAACTTACCCGGTTAAGTGACCTCGCTCCCACGGGAGTCGGCCTCCAGCCGCCCCGCGAAGCCGATGAACCCGCCGGCAGCGCCCCCGACTACGCTGCCCACGGCCGCGCGCCGCTTCCCGCGGACGCCCCGAACCGTGACCGCCGTCCGCCCCCAAGGCATAGGAGTCTCTTTGAGCGCCAAGCGAACCCTGCACGAAGGCTGGACCGTCTCCGCCGATACCGACACGCCGGTGGCCGTCGCGGGCGTCCCGGCCTCGGTGCCCGGCGTCGTCCACACGGACCTGCTGGCCGCCGGACTCATCGGCGACCCGTACGTGGACGAGGCCGAGCGCGAACTGGCCTGGATCGGCCGCACCGACTGGACCTACCGCACCGTCTTCACCGTCGACGACCTCGAATCCGACGGCGCCGACCTGGTCTTCGACGGCCTCGACACGGTCGCCCGCGTCAGCCTCAACGGCACCGTGCTCGGCGAGACCGCCAACATGCACCGCCGCTACCGCTTCGACGCCCGCCAGGCGCTCCGCGAGGGCCCCAACGAACTCGAAGTGGCCTTCACCTCGCCGTACGCCTACGCCGAGGCCCAGCGCGACCGCCTCGGCGACCGGCCGAACGCCTACCCCGAGCCCGGCAACTTCATCCGCAAGGCCGCCTGCAACTTCGGCTGGGACTGGGGCCCGAACCTGGCCGGCGTCGGCATCTGGCGCCCCGTGCGCCTCGAGACCTGGAACGCCGCCCGCGTCGACGAGGTCGTCCCGCGCGCCGCCCTCGACGGCGCGACCGGCGTCGTCGACTTCGCGGTCCGCCTCGCCAAGGCCGCCGACGTCGACGTCGACGTCGTGTGCGCCGTCGCCGGGCACGAGGCGACCGCCCGCCTGACCGCGGGCCTCGCCACCGCGAACGTCCGCGTCGAGGTCCCCGACGCGGACCTGTGGTGGCCCCACGACCGCGGCGCCCAGCCGCTCTACGACGCCGCCGTGACCGTCCGCGACGGCGACCGGGAGCTCGACGCCTGGACCGGCCGGATCGGCTTCCGCACCGCCGAGCTCGACACCGCCCCCGACGAGGAAGGCCGCCCCTACACGCTCCGCGTCAACGGCGAGCCCGTCTGGGTCAAGGGCGTCAACTGGATCCCCGACGAGGCCCTGTTCAGCCGGATCGACCCGGCCCGGATCGAGCGGCGCCTGCGCCAGGCGATCGCCGCCGGCGTCAACTACGTCCGCATCTGGGGCGGCGGCGTCTACGAGTCCGAGGACTTCTACCGCCTCTGCGACGAGCTCGGCCTGCTCGTCGCCCAGGACTTCCCCTTCGCCTGCGCCGCCTACCCCGAGGAGGAGCCGTTCTGGTCCGAGGTCGAGGCCGAGGCGCGCGACAACCTCGCCCGCCTCGCCCCGCACCCGAGCCTGGTCACCTGGACCGGCAACAACGAGAACATCTGGGGCTGGCACGACTGGGACTGGCAGGCCGACCTCGAGGACCGCACCTGGGGCGCGGGCTACTACCACGACCTCCTGCCGAAGCTGGTGGCCGAGGTGGACGGCACCCGGCCGTACTGGCCCGGCAGCCCCTACTCCGGCGTGCGCGAGCTCCACCCCAACGAGCAGGCGCACGCCTCCGTCCACATCTGGGACGTGTGGAACGACGAGGACTACACCCGCTACCGGGAGTGGCGGCCGCGCTTCGTCGCCGAGTTCGGCTACCAGGCCCCGCCGACCTGGGCCACGGTGCGGCACATGGTCACCGACGAGCCGCTCAGCCCCGACTCGCCCGCGATGCTGTGGCACCAGAAGGCCGCGAACGGCCAGGGCAAGCTCCAGCGCGGCCTCGACGCCCACCTGCCCGCGCCGCGCGACTTCGACGACTGGCTCTACTACACGCAGGTCAACCAGGCCCGCGCGATCCGGCTCGGCATCGAGCACTTCCGCTCGCTCCAGCCCTACTGCACCGGGTCGGTCGTGTGGCAGCTCAACGACTGCTGGCCCGTGACCTCCTGGGCCGCGATCGACGGCGAGGAGCGGCTCAAGCCGCTGTGGTACGCCCTCCGGGACGCCTACGCCGCCCGCTCGGTGACCTTCCAGCCCGACGGCGAGGGCCTGAAGCTGGTGGTGCTCAACGACGCCGCCGAATCCTGGAACGGCGTCGTCGGGTTCTGGAAGTGCAGCCCCGAAGGGCGCATCATCGGCCGGGTGCTCGCCGAGATCGAGGTCGACCCGCGCGACGCGGTCGCGGTCGCCCTGGCCCCGGAGGCGGTCCCGGCCGACGGCGAGTTCCTGGTCACCGGACCCGAGGACTTCCCGCGGGCGACCTGGTTCTCCAAGGAGGACAAGGACATGGACTGGCCGAAGGCCCGGTTCGAGGCGACGACCGAGGTGGTCGAGGGCGGCGTGGCGCTGACGGTGACGGCCGAGACCGTCCTGCGCGACGTGTGCGTCTTCGCCGACCGCCTCGACCCCGACGCGGTCGTCGACAAGGCCCTGGTCACGCTCCTGCCCGGCGAGCGGGCCGTCTTCACCGTCGCCAGCGAGGCGATCGCGGCCTCGCCGGAACTGGCGCAGGCCCTGACGGCCAAACCGGTGCTGCGCGCGATCAACGACTGAGCCGGCGGCGCGCCATGCTCCCGTATCCTGGGAATCTGATTCCCAGGATACGGCGGTTCGGGTAACGTCGCCGCCGACCGGAGTCCGCCTCGCGCCCCTTCGCCCCTCTTCGGAGGTGCCGGTTCCCTGGAAGCCCGAACAGAGAGCGGTTCCCCTGATGATCAAGCGCGTCAGCGACCTCACCGGCACCTGGCTGCCCGCCATCGTGCTCGTCGCGGCGGCGGTCGCCTTCGCGACCCCGAGCACCTTCGCCCCGCTCGGCGCCGCCGTCCCCTACCTCCTCATGGTCATCATGCTCGGCATGGGCATGACCCTGCGCCCCGTCGACTTCGCCGTCATCGGCAGGCGCCCCTGGCCGGTCGTCCTCGGCGTGGTCGCCCAGTTCCTCGTGATGCCCCTCGCCGGGTACGGCCTCGCCCGCGCCTTCGACATGGAGCCGATGCTCGCGGTCGGCATGGTCCTGGTGGGCGCAGCCCCCGGCGGCACCGCCTCGAACGTCATGGTCTACCTCTCGAAGGGCGACACCGCGCTCTCGGTGGCGATGACCTCGATCTCCACCCTCCTGGCCCCGCTCCTCACCCCGGTCCTGGTGCTGTGGCTCGCGGGCGAGTTCCTGCCGGTCGACGCGGGGGACCTGTTCGTCTCGATCGTCCAGATCGTGCTCGTGCCCGTCGTGGTCGGGCTGCTGCTGCGCCGCTTCGCCCCGCGCCTGATCGACAGGGTCCTGGACGCGCTGCCGCTGGTCTCGGTCCTCGGCATCACCCTCGTGGTCATGGCGGTCGTCGCCGGCAGCGCCGACACGCTGCTCGAGGTCGGCGCCCTCGTCGCCGTGGCCGTGGTGCTGCACAACGCCTTCGGCCTCGCCCTCGGCTACGGGCTGGCGAGGCTGTGCCGCCTGCCGGCCACGGGACGCCGCGCCGTGAGCATCGAGGTCGGGATGCAGAACTCCGGGCTCGCCGCGGCGCTGGCCACGACCCACTTCAACCCGGTGGCGGCGCTGCCCGCGGCCGTGTTCTCGGTGTGGCACAACATCTCCGGATCGCTCATCGCCGCCTACTGGTCCCGCAGGCCGGTGGCCGACGCGCCGGAACCGAACGAGGACCGCGACCCCGCGGAGGCCTGACCCCGGCGGCCGCGGTGCCGCGGTGAACGGAACGGCGCGACCGGAACCCGGTCGCGCCGTTCGACGTCATATCGTCCTGGCAGGTCAGACCCGCTCGTCTCCGCCTTCGGCGGCGGTCTCGGGGTCGACCTGCTCGACCTCCGGTTCCGCCGCGGACTCGGCGTTGGTGGCCGTCTCGGCCTCCTCGGCGTCGGCCATGGTCTCGGGGGCCTCGGCCGCCGGCTCCGGCTCGGGCTCCTCCTTCGCGGGCATCGGCAGCGCCTGCGCGATCCGCAGGCTCTGCTGGATCAGGTCCCAGCCGATCGGGAGCGCGGCGGCGTCCGGCAGGTCGAACTCGAGGCCGAGGTCGTCCGCCAGCCCGCCCTGCTTCGCGAGCTTGACCACGACCGGGTGCGCCGATCGGTTCGGCGCGTAGCACCACTTCGGCGCGGCCAGCCCGAAGTCCCGGGCGATCATCATGGCGGCCACGGCGGCCGGGCCGTCGATGAGCATCGCGGTGGAGCGCACCGCGGCGGTGAAGATCGCGGCGGCCATGGCGCCGATCGCGGCCCCGCCGAGGCGCCCGATCAGCGCCTCGGGGCTGCGCTTGAAGCCCCGGTTGAACGCGACGTGGTCGCGCAGGGCCGCGACGCGGCCCATCCACGCGGAGTCGAAGACCGAGCCGCCGGGCGCGTGCAGCTGCGGCTGGAACGAGGTGATGTCGTCCTTGGCGATGAACGAGCAGACCGCCACCGAAGCGGTCGCCGCGCCCGCGCCGAGCCCGGAGATCAGGAGCAGGTCCGCGCCCTCGTCGATCGCGCGGTCGGCGGTCTCGCGGCCCAGCCGCAGCGCCGCCTCCACCTCGGTCTCGTCCAGGAGCGGGCCGTCCACGCCCCCGCTCGCGCCCGTGCGCACCACCGTCAGCGGCAATCCCGAGCGCGTCGCCTGCTCGGCGAGGCGCCCGCGGCCCTCCTCCAACTCGGTGGCCTGCTCCTCGACGGGCGCGTAGTCGCCGGCGTCCCAGCCCTGCGGGTACGCCCCGGCGAACAGCAGCATCCGCGGCGAGGCGAACGGCTCGGGCGCCTCGGTCGCCTGCATCCGGGCGGCCCAGCCGACCGCCGTCTGGAGGCGGCCCAGACCGGCGCCCTCGATGAGCGCGTCCTGGAGCCGCGCGTTCGCCCTCGTGGTCCACACCCCGTTGGGGAACTTCGCTTTCAGCTCGGCGAGGGGCCCGGCGTCGGTCGTCTGTGTCACGGCACAAGGCTAGCGCGGAGGCCGTGGGGCACAATTGCCACGTGACCACCATCGACTTCGCCAAGGGGCACGGCACCGGCAACGACTTCGTGATCGTGCCCGACCTCAAGGACGCCCACCCGCTCAAGGACGCGCAGGTCGCCGCCATGTGCGACCGCCGGTTCGGGATCGGCGGCGACGGCCTGCTGCGCGTGGCCCCCTCCGAGGACCCGGCGGCCGAGTGGTTCATGGACTACCGCAACGCCGACGGCTCGATCGCCGAGATGTGCGGCAACGGCGTGCGGGTCTTCGTCCGCTACCTGCTCGAGCAGGGCCTGGCCGAGGGCCCCGAGGTCCCGGTGGCCACGAGGGCGGGGATCAAGACCGTGCACGTGGACGGCGACGAGCTGCGCGTGGACATGGGCCCGGCCGCGTTCGGCCCCGCCTCGCAGGCCTCCGTGGAGGGCTTCACCCGCCCGTCACCCGCCACCACCCGAACCGGAGCGAACACTCTGCTCAGCGTGCAGGGCCAGGCCGTCTCGATGGGGAACCCGCACCTGGTCTGCCAGCTCGGTGACGAGGCCGAGCTGGAGGCCCTCGAGCTGTTCCACCAGCCCCGGTACGACGCGGCGGTCTTCCCCGACGGGGTGAACGTGGAGTTCGTGACGGGCGCCGCGCCGCACGTGCGGATGCGCGTCCACGAGCGCGGCGTCGGCGAGACGGCCTCGTGCGGCACCGGCGCGTGCGCGGTCGCGGCGGTCGCCCTGCGGCACGCCGGGCAGGACACGGGCGTGTGCAAGGTGGACGTCCCGGGAGGGACGCTCACGATCACCGTCACCGACGAGACGCTCTTCCTCGCGGGCCCGGCCGTGATCGTCGCGGAGGGCACCGCCCGCGTCTAGGACGGGCGGTGGACGCCGTCTGCGAGACTGGCCCCATGCCCCCGATCGACAGCCCCGAGGAAGACCACCCTGCCGAGCGCGAGGCCCGCGACGACGTGCGCGCGGCGGTCGAGGCGGTCCTCGAGGCCGCCGCCGACGACGGCGAGGCGCTCCAGGAGCTCACCACCGGTGCGCTCGCCCGCCTCCGCGGCGACTTCACCGACCCCGCCGAACTGCTCCTCCAGGTCCACCGCGCCCTCGACGCCCTCCAGGACGGCCTCTACCGGCAGGAGACCCGCCGCCGCATCGAGACCGACGGCGGCCGCCGCCGCGCCGTCCGGCTGCGCCTCATCCGCGAGCAGCTCGTCGGCCTCGCCGCCGCCGAGCCCGCCGACCCCGCCGAGGGCCCCGACCCGCGCTGGCGGCGGGAGTCGCCCTACCGGGGCCTGTGGCCGTTCTCCGAGGACCAGTCCGCGGTCTTCTACGGCCGCTCCCGCCTCACCGCCGAGCTCACCGGCCACCTCGAGGCGTGCCTGAACGACACCGGCATGGCCGTCGTCACCGGGGCCTCCGGCGCCGGGAAGTCCTCCCTCGTCCGCGCTGGCCTCCTCCCCGCCGTCGCCAAGGGCCAGCTCCCCGTCGCCGGCTCCGAGGACTGGCCGGTCCTGACCACCACGCCCGGCTCGAACCCGCTCGAAGGCCTGGCCCGCCGCCTCGCCGACCTGACCGGCACCGACGCCGGGTCGATCCGGAACACCCTCGCCTCCCGCCCCGGCGAGGCCTACCTCTACGCCCGCCAGGCCGTCTTCGCCCACACCGACGGCATGGAACCCGACCGCCGCGACCGCGTCCGCGCCTCCGGCCGCCTCATCGTCGTCGTCGACCAGTTCGAAGAGCTCTTCACGCTCACCCGCGACGAGGCCGCCCGCGCCGCCTTCCTGGCCGCCCTCTTCGCGATCGCCTCCGGCGGCGACCGCCCGTCCGGCGTCGTCGTCATCGGCGTGCGCGGCGACTTCATCGACCGCTGCGCCGCCGTCCCCGCCCTGGTCCCGGTCCTGCGCCGCCACTCCTTCGTCGTCGGCCCGCCCGAACCCGAGGAGCTGCGCCAGGTCGTCACCGGCCCCGCCGCCGCCGCGGGGCTGCGCCTCGACGACGGCCTCGCCGACGACCTCCTCGCCGACCTCCGCAGCGCCTCCGGCGGCGGCGCCTACACCGCCGGGGCCCTCCCGCTGCTCTCGCAGACGATGCTGTCGCTGTGGCAGCGCCGCGACGGCGACCGGCTGCTCCGGTCCGCCTACAACGAGCTCGGCGGCGTCGGCCGCGCCATCGAGGCCGGAGCCGAACGGGTCTACCAGGGCCTGGACCCGAACCGGCGGGCGCTGGCCGCCGAGGTGTTCCGCCGGCTCACCGTCGTCGACCGCCACGGCGACGTCTCCCGCCGCCGCGCGAGCCGCTCCGCGCTCCTCGCCGCCCTGCCCGGCGCGGCCCCGGTCCTGGAGGCCTTCACCGCCGCGCGCCTGGTCGTCATGGTCGGCGACTCGGTCGAGATCGCCCACGACGTGCTGCTGCGCTCCTGGAAGCGCCTGGACGCCTGGCTCCAGGAGGACCGCGCGCACCGGGCCCTGCTCACCGAGGTCGCCGACGACGCCGCCCAATGGCTCGACCACGGCAAGGAGCCCTCCTTCCTCTACCAGGGGGCCAAACTCGAGGCCGCCGCCGCCACCCGCGCCTCCTGGCAGGCGAACCCGGACGCCTACCGGGAGTGGAACACCGGCGTCCAGGCGTTCCTCGACGCCGCCGAGCGGGCGGCGGCCCGCCGCGCCGCCGTCCGCCGCACGGCCGTCGCCGCCCTCGTCGCGCTGCTCGCGGTCGCCCTGACCGCCGCGGGCGTCGCGTTCGACCGGAACCGCGCCGCCGAGTCGGCCAACGCCGAGCTCACCGCCGAGCGCGACCGCCTCCTCGCCGAGGACCTCGCCCAGGCCAGCGCCGACAGCGCCGGACTCGACGGCGAACTCTCCCGGCTGCTCGCCGCGGCCGCCTGGCAGATCGACCCGAGCGGCGCCAACGCGACCGCGATGGTCCGCGCCCTCGACGACCCGGTCGCCTACACCGCCGAGCCGCACGTCGACGGCGCCGACCAGATCGCCTTCGACCCCGGCGGCGACCTGCTCGCCAGCACCGACGCCGCGGGCGAACTCGTCGTCTGGGACGTCGCCGGCCGCACCGAGGCGGCCCGCACCGACCAGTACCTGGTCGAGTCGCTCGCCTTCAGCCCCGACGGCGGCCGCCTCGCCGTCGACGTCGGCGACGACGTCCGGCTGCTCGACCCGGTCGACCTGACCGAGCGCGCGGCCCTCCCGGACCCCTCCACCGAGGCGACCGGCCTCGGCTACGGCCCCGAGGGCATCCTGGTCGCCGCCGGCGCCTCCCTCGTCGCCATCGACCCCGACACCGGGGACCAGGCCGAGGCCCCGGCCTGGGACCTCGGCGACGTCGACTCGGTCGCCTACAGCACCGAACTCGGCGCCTACCTCGTCCGCGACACGGAGGGCATCTGGGCCGGCGCCGGACTCGACGCGGCACCCGAGCTCATCTGGGCCGGTTCCGGGGACGGCCGGTTCAGCGCCGACGGCCGCTACCTCGTCGAATGGGAGGACGCCTCGGTCACGCTCGTCGACCTCGAGCTGGGGCTCCCGGTCCGCACCATGCAGGTGGGCGAGGCGATCGCCGACGCCGCCGTCGACACCGACGGCGGGACGATCGCGCTCGCGGCCGAGAGCGGCGTCCACTACGTCGACACCGCCGACATGGCCGAGGTCGCCGCCGTCGACACCGGCTACAGCGGCGCGCTCGACTTCGACTTCAGCGCCGACGGCACCCGGATCGCCCTCACCGGCCCCAGCGGCACCCAGGTGTGGAAGATCGACGGGAGCGGCCTCACCGAGCAGGTCTTCGACGCCCCCGACCGGCCCGGGCGCCTCGTGCGCCTCCACCCGGGCGGCGAGTCGGTCATGATCGTCGACGCGGGCGGCCACCGCCTGTTCGACCTCGCCACCGGCGAGGAGCTCCCCGTCCCGTGGGACCCCGAGGACTGGATCGCCCACGTCTCGTACAGCCCCGACGGCCGCTGGATCACCGTCATCGACGGCGAGAACCACTCCGACGAGGAGACCGCCGCCTTCGACCTCGACCCGCACGCCACCGTCTACGACGCCGAGACCGGCGAGGCGCACCTCGTGATCGAGCCCGTCAACGGCGAGACGGCCATGTTCGGCGAGGCCACCGTCGCCTACGCGCCCGACGGGTCGGCCGTCGCCGCCGTCGACGACCAGACCGTCCGCGTCTGGAGCCTCGCCGACGGCGCACTGGTCGACGAGGTCACCGGCGACTTCTCCCCGACCTCGACGCTCGCCTACAGCTTCGACGGCGAGCGCCTGGCCGTCCTCGGCGAGGCGGCGCCGATGGTGTGGGAGCCGGCCTCCGGCGAACTGCGCGCCATGGACGAGCCCGAGACCGAGGGCTTCGCGGACTTCGACTTCGCCAGCCCCGTCGCCTTCAGCTACAACGGCCGCTACGTGGTCGAGACCTCCCAGTCCGGCGGCTCGATCGACATCTGGGACGCGGGCACCGGTGCGCACCTGGTGTCCCACGACATGACCGCCGAAGACCTCGAGCAGCGCTACGTGGACGTGCGGGAGGCCGTGTACGGCCTCGACGCCGAGGGCACCCTCTACCGCCGGGACGTCGGGTACCTCGGCACCCCCTACGAGACCCTCTGCGCCCGCACCGACCGCGCCCTCACCGAGGAGGAGTGGGCCGCGTACCTGCCCGAGCTCGAGTACGGCTCGATCGAGGTGTGCCCCGAGGACTGAGTCCGGGGCGGGCCCCGCGGGGCCCGCCCCGGCCCTTCAGCGCATGACCTCCTTGACCGCCGCGGCCACCGCGGGGGCCACGTTCGGGTCGAAGACGCTTGGCACGATGTAGGTCGCGTTCACCTTCTCGGCGCCGACGCAGTCGGCGATGGCCGTCGCGGCCGCCACCGCGGCGTCGTCGTTCCAGTCCCGCGCCTGCGCGTCGAGCAGCCCCCGGAACACGCCCGGGAAGGCCAGCACGTTGTTGATCTGGTTCGGCTGGTCCGACCGGCCGGTCGCCACGATCGCCGCGTACCTGGCCGCCTCGGTCGGGCTGATCTCCGGGTCCGGGTTCGCCAGCGCGAACACGATCGGGTCCTTGGCCATCTTCGCCACGTCCGAGCCCTTGAGGATGTTCGGCGCGCTCACGCCGATGAACACGTCCGAGCCCTCGACCGCGCCCGACAGGTCGCCCGAGTAGTCCCGCTTGTTGAAGTGGCGCCCCAGCCACCGCCAGGTCTCGTTCTCGCACTCCATGGTCGAGTGCAGCGCCCCGTCCCGGTCCACCGGGATGATGTCGCCGATCCCGGCCTTCTCCAGCAGCCGCATGATCGCGGTCCCGGCCGCGCCGCAGCCGACCACCGTGGCCCGCACGTCCTGGAACTCCTTGCCCACCACGCGCAGCGCGTTCGTCAGCGCCGCGAGCACCACGATCGCGGTGCCGTGCTGGTCGTCGTGGAAGACCGGGATGTCGAGCCGCTCGCGCAGCCGCGCCTCGATCTCGAAGCACCGGGGCGCGGCGATGTCCTCGAGGTTGATGCCGCCGTAGGTCGGCGCGAGCGCCGCCACGATGTTCACGATCTCGTCGGTGTCCTGCGTGTCCAGGCACACCGGCCAGGCGTCGACGTCGGCGAACTTCTTGAACAGCGCCGCCTTGCCCTCCATGACCGGCATCGCGGCCGCGGGCCCGATGTTGCCCAGGCCGAGCACGGCCGAGCCGTCGGTGACCACGGCCACCGTGTTGCGCTTGATGGTCAGGCGCCGGGCGTCGTCGGGGTTCTCGGCGATCGCCATGCACACGCGGGCGACGCCGGGGGTGTAGGCCATCGAGAGGTCGTCGCGGTTGCGCAGCGGCACCTTCGGGCTGACCTCGATCTTGCCGCCCAGGTGCATGAGGAAGGTCCGGTCGGAGACCTTCTTCACATCGAAGTCCGGCATGGCGTCGAGGATCTGGGTGACCTGCTCGGCGTGCGAGGCGTCGGCGGTGTCGCAGGTGAGGTCGACGGTCATCCGCTTGCTGTCCGAGGAGACCACGTCGAGGGCGGTGACGATCGCACCGGCCTGCCCGACGACGGTGGCGAGGCGACCCGCCGCGCCCGGGTCGGCCGAGAGGGCCAGCCGGACCGTGATGGAGAACCCGGCGCTGGGAAGACGGGCTGCAGTCATGCCGCTCCTTTATGTGTGCACTTCGTCGTGGACGCGTTGTCGGATGTCTTGAATGATGCCACCGCCTCGCGACCTGCCGTCCCGGCCCTGTCCTGGGGATGTGCCCGCCACTGCCGCCTCCGCCGGGGGCGGCGAGGGCGGCAAGCGCTCGCACCGCGGCGGCCCCGCTTCGCGCAGGGCGAACGGGTCCGCGCGATATTCGTTCGCCGTCGCCTCCGGGGCGTGTCAAGCTTGAGGGGATGCACGAAGAGCACATGAACTTTCACGAGGACTATCCGTCCGACGCCCCTTCGACGGGCGAACTGGACCTGGAGGCGCGCCAGGCGCTGCGCCGCGTCTCCGGTCTGGCCTCCACCGAACTCGAGGACGTCACCGACGCCGAGTACCGGCGCCTGCGCCTGGAGCGCGTCGTCCTGGTCGGCGTCTGGACCGAGGGCTCGATCGAGGACGCCGAGAACTCCCTCGCCGAACTCGCCCAGCTGGCCGAGACGGCCGGCTCCGAGGTCGCCGACGGCCTGATCCAGCGCCGCTCCAAGCCCGACGCAGGGACCTTCATCGGCTCCGGCAAGGTCAAGGAGGTCAAGGAGACCGTCGAGGCCCTCGGGGCCGACACGGTCATCGCCGACGGCGAGCTGTCCCCGGGCCAGCTGATCGCCCTGGAGAAGGCCATCAACGTCAAGGTCATCGACCGCACCGCGCTGATCCTCGACATCTTCGCCCAGCACGCCAAGAGCGCCGAGGGCAAGGCCCAGGTCGAGCTCGCGCAGCTCCAGTACCTCCTGCCGCGCCTGCGCGGCTGGGGCGAGGCCATGAGCCGCCAGGGCGGCTCCAACGGCGGCGTGGGCCTGCGCGGCCCCGGTGAGACCAAGCTCGAGACCGACCGGCGCCGCATCCGCGCGAAGGTCGCCAAGCTCCGCCGCGAGCTCGCCAAGCTCACCGTCACCCGCGAGACCAAGCGCGACTCCCGCACCCGCAACCGGGTCCCCGGCGTGGCCATCGCCGGCTACACCAACGCGGGCAAGTCGAGCCTGCTCAACGCCCTCACCGGCGCGGGCATCCTCGTCCAGGACGCCCTGTTCGCGACCCTCGACACCTCCACGCGGCGCTCGCGCACCGCCGAGGGCCGGGAGTACACGGTCACCGACACGGTCGGGTTCGTGCGGCACCTGCCCCACCAGCTCGTCGAGGCCTTCCGCTCCACGCTCGAGGAGGTCGCCGAGGCCGACCTCATCGTCCACGTCCTCGACGGCTCCCACCCCGACCCGCTCGGCCAGGCCGAGGCGGTCCGCGAGGTGCTCGCCGAGGTCGGCGCCGACGAGGTCCCCGAGCTGATGGTGGTCAACAAGCTCGACGCGATCGAGCCCGACGACCTGCTCCAGCTGCGCTCGGACTGGCCCGACGCCGTGTTCGTCTCCGCCCGTTCGGGAGACGGCGTCGACAAGCTCCGCGCCGCCATCGAGCAGGCCCTCCCGCAGCCGGACACCACCCTCACCGTCTGCATCCCCTACGTGCGCGGCGACCTGGTCTCCCGCATGCGGTCCCGCGGCGAGGTCCTCGCCACCGAGCACCGCGGCGACGGCACCGTCATCACCGCGCGCGTCGACGAATCCCTCGCGGGGGAATTGCGAGCATTCGTCCTGGAAACTGATTGAATCGCCGTGGTCCTGAACATGTCTCACGGGGGTCCCTTCGCTGACCCGGCGTGTTCTGCGACACTGACGTGATGCGAGAGCGCCGTGTGGGTCGAGTGGCCCTGCCTGCGCGGCTCGTCGCCGGAGCGGCTGGTGCGGCCGTCCTGGTCACGGCCGCTCCCCCCGCCTACGCCCAGGACGAGGAGTCCGGCGGTGGGGAGGTGCTGTGCGAACTGCACGATCCTCGCCTCGCCGACCCCTCGGGCATCACGGCGGCCGACGGCGGCAATGGCTGGTGGATCGTCCCGAGCGGTGACAACCAGTCCGGGGGCATGGCGATCCTGCGCGTCGGCGAGGACTGCGCCGTCGACGAGGTCGAGTCGATGTTCATCGAGCACCAGCCGCTCGACCCGCAGGCGCTGGCGATCGACACCGACGGCTTCCTGTGGGCCGCAGACACCGGCGGCGCCGCCGAGCGCGACAGCATCTCGGTCACCCAGGCCACGGCCGGCGTCTCCACCGGCACCGCCATGTACCGCTTCGTCTTCCCCGACGGCCCCGAGGACGTCAACGCGTTCGTGATCGAACCGGACGTCGACGACCCGATCTTCTTCTCCGCCGCCGAAGGCGAGTCCACGGTCTACGTCCCGGCCGCCGAGAAGGCCGAGTACGACACCCCGATGGAGGCCGCCGGCACGGTCGCGCTCGCCGAGGGCGGCTCGGTCACCGGTGCCGCCGTCAACGCCGACTCCTCGAAGATCGTGCTGCGCACCGAGAACGCCGCCTACGAGTACACCGTGGAGGGCGGCGACGTCGTCGCGGCCGTCACCGGCACCGAACCGGTGGTCACGCCGCTCGCCGACGAGGGCACCGCGCAGGACATCGCCTACGACGCCGACGGGAACTTCAACACCCTCGCCTCGACCGACGGCGGCGACGGCACCGAGGGCGTCGTCACCGCCTACACCCCGGGCGCCCCCGCCGCCGAGGAGGAGGAGCCCGCGGCGGAGGGCGACGACGCCGCCCCCGCCGAAGAGGAGGGCCCGAGCCTCGTCGACCGCGTCCTCGACCTCGGCATCGGGACCATCGTCAACATCCTGGCCGTCATCGCGATCCTGGGCCTGCTGACGATGGTCGGCGGCATCATGGTCATCCGCAAGCACAAGAAGCGCGACCCCGACGACGAGGACGACGACGAAGTGGGCTTCGCCCGCGAGGAGTCCGGCTTCGGCGACGACGAGGGCTTCCCCGCCGAGGACCCCGTCGACCTCGGCCTCGACTCCGGACAGCCCGACCCCGACCTCGGCCAGGTGGCCCGCGGCGGCGTCTACGGCGGCGCCCGCCAGGAGCCCGCCGGGAACGTCTACGGCGCCAAGCAGGCCGAGCCCTCGGGCAACGTCTACGGCGGTGCCGCGCGGTCCGAGCCCTCAGGCAACGTCTACGGCGGCGCGGCCCGCTCCGATTCCCCGCCCCGCCCCACCCCGCCGGCTCCGCCCCGCCAGCAGCAGCCCGGCGGCTCGGTCTACGGCGGCGGCGCCCGCGAGGAACCCCAGTACGGGGCCTTCGAGAGCGGCGGCAACGGCAGCGTCTACGACGACGCCGGCCCCGGCCGGTCCTTCAGCGCCCGGTCCGAGCCCTCGGGCAACGTCTACGGCGCCGCGGCCCGCCCCGAACCGCCCGCCCAGCCGGGCGGGAACGTCTACGGCGCCAGGGGGTCGGCCCAGGGCTCGGTCTACGGCGCCGGAGCCGGCGAGCGGACCCCCGACGCCGACGAAGGCTACTGGGGCCCGTCCGACAGCGGCGGCTCCACCTACGGCCGAGGCCGCTGACGGATCCGCGCCGCCCCCCCGGGACGGCGCGGTGCCGATTCAGATCTTCCGGAGGACGGCCACGACGCGGCCGAGGATCTCGGCCTCCGAGGCGTCGATCGGGTCGTACAGCGCGTTGGCCGGGAGGAGCCACGGCTTGCCGTTCTTGCGCTTCCAGGTCTTCACCGTCGCCTCGCCGTCGATCATGGCGGCCACGATCTCGCCGTTGAGCGCGTCGGGCTGCTGGCGCACGACGACCCAGTCGCCGTCGGTGATGGCCGCCTCGACCATCGAGTCGCCCTTGACGCGCAGGAGGAAGTGCACGCCCTCGCCCACGAACTCGGCCGGCAGGGGCATGACGTCGTAGTCGCGCTCCTCGGCCAGGATCGGCTGCCCCGCGGCGATCTCGCCGACCATCGGGACGTAGCGGGGGCGCGGGTGCTGGGAGCAGGTCTGGACGCCGCCGGGGGTGGACTGCCGGACCCCGACCGCGCGCGGCCGGCCGGCCAGGCGGTTGAGGTAGCCCTTCCGCTCCAGCTGCTTCATCTGGTAGGCGACGGAGGAGGCCGAGGCGAGGCCGACTTCGGCGCCGATCTCTCGGACGCTGGGGGGGTACCCCTTGTTGTTGATGAACTCCTCGATGTACTCGAGGACTTGCTGCTGCCGACGCGTCAGCTTGCGCGTTTTCGGTCGGGCTGTGGTGGTCTCGCTGGCCACAGGAGGCTCCTGTAAGACAAATGGGACGGTATGTCTGATTCCGACAATGTAACTCAGCTGCGGTGTCAAGTCAAACATTCGTGCGATGTCGGCGTGTCGGCGCGCTGGTCGGAATGTGTTTTGCCCCAGGTTCACCCGCACGGGTGAACGAGAGGGCGGCGCCAGGTGGTTGACTGGAGCCCGTCCCCGAACTCCGACATGATCTTGGCACATCGTTCCGCGCTATCCTTGACACAAGATCTTGTGGTTTGTTGTATCGTCTTTCACTAGGTGTTGGGGTTGCTGCCGCGACCGGTGCCGCGGAGGGCAGACTGTCCCCCGACCGGAGGGGGCGCCGCTCCCCGGGAACGCCATTCCTCCAGGGACGACGGCCGAGAAGGAGACTCTAGCGATGCGATGCCCTTACTGTCGCCATCCCGACAGCCGCGTCGTCGACTCGCGCGAGGCCGAGGACGGCAAGATCATCCGCCGCCGCCGCGTCTGCCAGCAGTGCGAGAAGCGCTTCACCACCGTCGAGGAGTCCGTCCTCGCCGTCGTGAAACGAAGCGGCGCAACGGAACCCTTCAATCGCGGCAAGGTCGCCTCGGGCGTCCTCAAGGCCTGCCAGGGCCGCCCGGTCGACGCCGACGACGTCGCCAAGCTGGCCCAGGCCGTCGAGGACGAGATCCGGTCCAAAGGCGTGGCCGAGGTCCCCAGCAACGAGGTCGGCCTGGCCATCCTGGGGCCCTTGCGCGAACTCGACGAGGTCGCCTACCTGCGCTTCGCCAGCGTCTACCGCGGCTTCGAGTCCCTCGAGGACTTCGAGGCCGCCATCGCGCAGCTCCGCGAGGAGCACGCCGCCCGGGGCACCGGCTGACACCACCAGAACATCTGTACGATTCCCGCAGTCCAGGCATGAGGAGACAGGGGCGAGACATGCCGAAGGCCACCAGAGCCGCCGAGAAGACCGTTACCAAGACCAGCGCGAACAAGGGCCTCAAGGTGGAGCGCGTCTTCACTACGCCCGGGACGCACCCGTACGACGAGGTCGCGTGGGAGTCCCGCGACGTCGTCATGACCAACTGGCGCGACGGCTCGATCAACTTCGAGCAGCGCGGCGTCGAGTTCCCCTCCTTCTGGAGCCAGAACGCCACGCAGATCGTGACCTCGAAGTACTTCCGCGGCGCCGTCGGCACCCCGCAGCGCGAGACCGGCCTCAAGCAGGTCATCGACCGCGTCGTGCAGGCGTACCACAACGCGGGGGAGAAGTACGGCTACTTCGCCACCGCCGAGGACGCCCAGATCTTCGCCGACGAGCTCACCTGGCTCCTGCTCCACCAGTACTTCAGCTTCAACTCCCCGGTGTGGTTCAACGTGGGGACCGCCGCGCCCCAACAGGTTTCAGCGTGTCAGCCTTACGGCGCCCTGGTGAGCACCCCCGCCGGCCCGATCCCGATCGGCAAGCTCGTCGAGGACGAGATGATCGGGGCCAAGGTCTACGACGCCGAAGGCCTCACGCGGATCCTCGCGGTCAAGGCCAACGGCGTCAAGGACGTGCTGCGGCTCCACACCAAGTCCGGCCACGCGCTCGACGTCACCGCCGACCACCTGGTCTGGAAGGCCACCGGCGAGGGCACGGGTCGTTTCGTCGAGGCGGGGACGCTGCGGGAGAACGACCAGCTGGAATGGCACCGCTGGTACACCGAGGGCGAAGAGGAGTTCGTCCCCGCCGAGGTGTACGAGGCCGCGCTCGCCGGCTGGCTCCAGGCGGACGGCTTCGTCGGCCAGTACGCCGAGGGCACGAACCGGTCGCTCACCATCGAGGCCGTCACGGTCACCGAAGCCGAGCACGCATGGGTGCTCGAGGCCGTCGAAGCGGTCTTCCCCGGCGCGCATTACAAGGTCCGTGACGCGAAGACCCAGGACGAGCAGCTGGACTGCAAACGCATCCGCCTCTACGGCGAACACCTGCGGCCGTTCATAGAGCGGTGGGGACTGCTCACCCGCGGCGTCGACATGACCGTGCCCGAGCGCCTCTACACCGCGCCGCTGCCGGTCGTGAAGGCGTACCTGCGCAGCATCTTCCAGGCGGAGGGCTTCGTGTCGGCCCGCGAGCGCTCGACCATGGTCGGCTGCGCCATGATCAGCGAAGGCCTGATCCGGGGCATGCAGGAGCTGCTTCAGCGGTTCGCGATCTTCTCCCGCGTGACCCGCAAGTCCGAGCCGCGCGCGAACCGCCACGACACCTGGCACCTCGGCATCCAGAACGACGGCGACCGCGGCGTGTTCGCCACCGAGATCGGCTTCGTCTGCGAGCGCAAGCACGAGAAGCTCGTCGCGAGCTTCGACAAGCCCGGCCGCCCCGCCAACGGGATCAAGCGGCTCCAGATCGCCTGCATCGAGCACCTCGGTCCGCAAGAGGTCTACGACATCCAGACCGAGAGCGGCGAGTACCTGTCGCACAACCTGCGCGTCCACAACTGCTTCATCCTCAGCGTGGACGACACCATGGAGTCGATCCTGGACTGGTACAAGGAAGAGGGCATGATCTTCAAGGGCGGCTCCGGCGCCGGGATCAACCTCTCCAAGATCCGCGCCTCCGCCGAGCTCCTCTCCTCCGGCGGCAACGCCTCCGGCCCGATCAGCTTCATGCGCGGCGCCGACGCCTCGGCCGGCACCATCAAGTCCGGCGGCGCCACCCGCCGCGCCGCGAAGATGGTCGTCCTCGACGTCGACCACCCCGACATCGAGGCGTTCATCGACACCAAGGCCCGCGAGGAGGACAAGATCCGGGCCCTGCGCGACGCCGGGTTCGACGTCGACCTCGGCGGCGAGGACATGTTCTCGGTCCAGTACCAGAACGCCAACAACTCGGTCCGCGTCTCCGACGTCTTCATGAAGGCGGTCGAGGCCGGCACCGACTACCCGCTCACCGCCCGCCTCGACGGGAGCGAGATCGGCCGCCGCGACGCGGGCGGGGTCTTCCGCCGCATGGCGCAGGCCGCCTGGGAGTGCGCCGACCCGGGCATCCAGTACGACGACACGATCAACGACTGGCACACCAACCCGAACACGGACCGCATCCACGCGTCCAACCCCTGCTCGGAGTACATGAGCCTCGACGACTCGTCCTGCAACCTGGCGAGCCTGAACCTCATGAAGTTCCTCGGCGACGACGGCTCGTTCGACGTCGACCGGTTCGTCAAGACGGTGGAGTTCGTCATCACCGCCATGGAGATCTCGATCTCCTTCGCGGACTTCCCGACCGAGAAGATCGGCGAGACCACCCGCGACTACCGCCAGCTCGGCATCGGGTACTCGAACCTGGGCGCGCTGCTCATGACCTCGGGCCACGCCTACGACTCCGCGGAGGGCCGCGCCCTCGCCGCCGCGATCACCGCGCTCATGACCGGCGTGTCCTACCGCCGCTCGGCCGAGATCGCCGGGGCCGTCGGCCCCTACGCCGGCTACGAGGCCAACGCCGAGCCGCACCGGCGGGTCATGGCCAAGCACGCCGCCGCCGCGGACGCCGTCGCCGTCTTCGGCGACGTCGACGCCACGGTCCTGGAGGCCGCCAAGGCCGAGTGGGCCCGCGGCAACGAGCTCGGCGCCGTCGACGGCTGGCGCAACGCGCAGGCCTCGGTGCTGGCGCCGACCGGCACCATCTCCTTCATGATGGACTGCGACACCACGGGCATCGAGCCCGACCTCGCGCTCGTCAAGCACAAGAAGCTCGTCGGCGGCGGCTCCATGGAGATCGTCAACCAGTCGGTCCCGGCCGCGCTCCGCAACCTCGGCTACGGCGAGGACGAGCGCAAGGAGATCGTCGACTTCATCGCCGAGCACGGTCACGTCGTCGGCGCCCCGCACCTGTCCGAGGACCACTACCCGGTGTTCGACTGCGCCATGGGCGAGCGGGCCATCTCCCCGATGGGCCACGTGCACATGATGGCCGCGGTGCAGCCGTTCCTGTCCGGGGCGATCTCCAAGACGGTCAACGTCCCCGAGTCGGCCACTGTGGAGGACATCGAGGAGGTCTACTTCCAGGGCTGGAAGCTCGGCCTCAAGGCCCTCGCGATCTACCGCGACAACTGCAAGGTCGGCCAGCCGCTCTCGGCGAAGAAGAAGGACGTCGAGCAGGCCGTCGAGGCGGCCGTGGAGCAGGCGATCGAGACCGTGGCGGCCCACGGCCCGGTCCGCCGGAAGCTCCCGAAGAAGCGCCCGAGCCAGACCATCTCGTTCACCGTGGGCGGCGCCGAGGGGTACATGACCTCCTCATCCTACCCGGACGACGGCCTCGGCGAGGTCTTCCTCAAGATGTCGAAGCAGGGCTCGACCCTCGCGGGCGTCATGGACGCGCTGTCGGTGTCGATCTCGATCGCCCTCCAGTACGGGGTGCCGCTGGAGAAGTACGTCGAGAAGTTCACCAACATGCGCTTCGAGCCGGCGGGCATGACCGACGACCCGGACATCCGGATGGCCTCCTCGGTGGTGGACTACATCTTCCGGCGCCTGGCCCTGGACTACCTGCCGTACGAGGAGCGGGCGGCGATCGGGGTCCTGACGACCGCCGAGCGGACCGCCGAGCTCAACGGCGAGGACCCCGCCAAGCTCTCCCAGCCGGAGGTCGACCTGGAGGCGCTGCGCGGTTCGGCTCCCGTGGAGGACGCGTCCGAGGCGGAGGAGATCGCCGAGGCGGTCGCGGAGCGTGTCCAGGCCGAGTCGAAGCGGTCGCGTTCGGACCTGCTCAACTCGGCGCAGGCCCGCAGCGACGACGCGCCGCTGTGCATGAACTGCGGGACGAAGATGCGCCCGGCCGGCTCGTGCTACGCCTGCGAGGGCTGCGGCGCGACCAGCGGTTGCAGCTGATCCGCACGTAGGGGAGGGGGGGGGGGGGGGGGGGGGGGGGGGGGGGGCGGCCGGGGGGGGGGGGGGGGGGGGGGGGGGCGCCGGGCCCCGGGGGGGGGGTGGCGGGGCCCCGGGTGGGTGTCAGGTCGCGGTGCAGGTGACGTCTGGTGTGGTGGCGGGGCCTGCGGCGATGAAGCCCCAGGCGTCGATGGTCTGGCCGGCGGCTATGGCGGCGTTCCAGCCGACGTCGGTGGCGGTGACGGTGGCGGCGGTGGTGGTGACGGTGGCGTTCCAGTGGCTGCTGATGGTCTGTCCGGCGGGCCAGGTCCAGGTGAGGGTCCAGCCGTTGAGGGCGGTGGTGCCGGCGGTGATGGCGAGGTTGCCCTGCCAGCCGCTCCCCCAGTCGCCGGTGACGGTGAGGTGGGCGGTGCAGTCGTCGGTGGCGGGGGGCGGGTCGTCGGGTCCGTCGGGGTCGGCGGGGCCGGTGCGGGGGTCGATGTCCTGGGTGAAGACGCGTTGGATCTGGGCGCGGTCCTGGTCGATGCTGGTGTCGGGGATGAGGTCGGAGGCGTAGAGGGGTGCGGTGAGTTCGTCGAGGAGGGTCTGGGCGAGGCCGGATTCGTAGAGTTCGGCCTTGAGGTCGTGGAAGGTCTGCTCGTAGAGGGTGCGGAAGGCGGGTACGGCGAGGGCGCGTTCGACGCAGGGGCAGCCCCAGGTGGTGCGCTGGTCGGTGTCGATGTCGCCGGGGGTGGGGTCGGGGGGTGCGGGGAGGATGCCGAAGGAGAGGTTGTGGTCCCAGGGGACGATGGTCATCTTGCCGGTGTCGGGGCTCCAGCGGAAGAAGCCGTTCTGGCCGGGGCCGTCGATGTCGTCCCAGTTGAGGATGAGGTCTTGGACGGCGAGGTAGGTGGCGAAGGTCTGGGTGTCGATGCGGGTGTCGAGTTCGGCGGCGAACTGGGCGTCGGTGGCGTTGTTGAGCCAGTCGAGGAAGTCGAAGAGGGGTTGCCAGTTGTCCTCGTCGCCGCCGGTGGGTTCCCAGGCGCCGTCGTAGTCGTCGGGGTCGGTGCCGAGGTAGGCGAAGTCGAGGTCCCATTTCTTCTTGTAGAGGGTGCCGCCGTCTTTGGTGCCGTCGGGGGCGGGGAACTGCTCGTGGTCGAAGGTCTTGTCGAGTTCTTGGATGACGAGGCGGAGTTCGGGTGCGCCGCCGTTGACGCTGAAGGCGGCGGGGACGTGCCTGGTGGTGTTGAGTCCGGTGTGTTCGAGGAGGCGGAGGGCGAGGGCTTCGTTGAGGGAGGTGGGGGTGTAGTTGGTGCGGACGATGAAGCGTTTGTAGCCGTCGAGGTCTTGTTCGGTGTACTTGTCGAGGCGGATGAGCCAGGGCAGGGTGGTGGGGTCTGAATCGGGGTTGACGCCCCAGAGGCTGGAGTTGCCTTTGAGTTTGACGCCGGATCCGGGGAAGGCGCGGCCGTCGATGGTGACGTCGGCTTCGATCCATTCCTTGTCGCCGGTGTCGAGGTAGGTCTGGACCATGGCGGTGAAGTCGTCGGGGTCGATGGTGAATTGGAAGTCGTGGATCTGTGCGGCGTTCCAGACGGGGCTGCCTTGTGGTGGTTGGGCGGTGGCGGGGGTGGCGGTGATGCCGAGCGCGAGTGCCAGGGTGGTCGCGATGGCGGCGAGGGTGCGTTGGAGTGGTCGCATGGGTGGTGCCTCCTCGGTGGTGGCGGGGTTTCGTGCTTTTTGGATGGGGGGACGGTAGCAATCGGGTCTGTGGAAACCCTATGGAAACGCTTGCCGGTTCATAGGGTCCACATAGCCGTTTCACTCGGTCTTCATAGGTTCGCGTTTTAGCATTGGTGTATGAATGCGATCGGATGGACGGGGCTGGCGGCGGATCTGGCGCTGATCAGCGCCTTGGTCTTCGGGGTGTACTACCGCAGGCACCGCAGGTGGCACATGGTGGTCCCCTATATCGGCCTGAACGTCGGGGTGTTCGCGGTGGTGACGGCGCTGCTGGGCGCGGAGATCGGCGTGGGCGTGGGCTTCGGCCTGTTCGGCGTGCTCTCGATCATCCGGTTGCGGTCGTCCGAGATCAGTCACGGGGACGTCTGCTACTACTTCTCGGCGCTCTCCATTGGACTGGTGTGCGCGGTGCCGCTCGCGTCGGCGTGGACCGGGCCGGCGCTGGGGCTGCTGGTGGTGGGTGTGATGGCGGTGATCGACCAGCCGTTCCTGCATCGGCGCCACCGCCAGGAGCGGGTGGTGCTGGAGCGGGTCTTCGCCACGCGCGAGGAGCTGGAGGCGCGGTTGACGGACCTGCTGGGCGCGGAGGCGATCCTGCGGGTCGAGACGGTGGAGACCGACCTGGTGCGCGATGCGCAGACGGTGGAGGTCGCCTACCGGGTCTCGGCGGCCCGGGCGCAGCAGCGCCGTCCGGTGCTGGCGCGGTAGGGGCGGGGCATGGAAGCGGCGTTGTCGCCGATCGGGCTGGCCGAGCTGCTGGCCGTGGCCGAGTTGCAGACGCGGGTGGACCGCAAGTACCTGGTCGAGTGCGCGGATCTGGGCCCGCTGCTGCACGATCCGCGCGGTGAGCTGGCGGTGCTGGAGATCGATCGGCGGCGCCGGTTCCAGTACGAGTCGGTGTACTTCGACGCGCCGGACCTGCCGAGTTATCTGGGTGCGGCGCGGTCGCGGCGGCGCGGGTTCAAGGTGCGCACGCGCACGTACCTGGATTCGGGCCAGTGCATGCTGGAGATCAAGACGAAGGCGGGCGAGGCGACGGTCAAGCGCCGGTTCGACTACCCGGTGGCCGACCGGCGGCGGATCACCGCGGACGGGTGCCTGTGGATCGAGGACTCGGGCGAGGTGCCGGTGTCGGCGTTCGCGCTGGAGCCGGTGCTGGTGACGCGGTATGTGCGGGTGACGCTGCTGCACCGGCCCAGCGGGGCGCGGATGACGTGCGACACGGGGTTGCGGTTCGAGGACTTCGCGGGCCGTTCGGGGGTCTTGGGTCCGGAGCTGGCGGTGGTGGAGGTGAAGAGTCCGGGCCGGACGGTGCCGTTGGACCGTCGCCTGTGGAAGGCGGGGTACCGGCCGTGCCCGATCAGCAAGTACGGGACGGGGATGGCGTTCCTGCGTCCGGAGCTGCCGGCGAACAAGTGGAACCGGACGCTGCGGCGCCATTTCGGGTGGCGGCCCGGGCGTGCGGCCGCGGCGCCGGTTCAGTCCGCTTTGAGGACGTAGCCGACGCCGCGGACGGTGTGGATCATCGGGGCGTCGCCGTGGCCGATCTTGCGGCGCAGGTAGGAGATGTAGAGCTCGACGATGCTGGCGCGGCCGCCGAAGTCGTAGCTCCAGACCTGGTGGAGGATCTGGCGTTTGCTCAGGACGCGGCGGGGGTTGCGCATGAGGTAGCGCAGGAGGCGGAACTCGGTGTCGGTGAGGGTGACGCTGACGCCGCTGCGGTTGACCTCGCGGGTCTCCTCGTCGAGTTCGAGGTCGCCGACGACGAGTTTGGCGGGAGCGCTCCCGGTGGGTGCGGTGCGGCGGCGCAGGCGTTTGAGGCGGAGCATGACCTCTTCGAGGTTGAAGGGTTTGGCGACGTAGTCGTCGGCGCCGACGGCGAGGCAGCCGATGCGGCGGCGCTCGCCGTCCTCTGCGGCGAGGACGAGGACGGGGGTCTCGGGGAACTCCGAGTGCATGCGGGCGAGCAGGACGAGGCCGTCGACGTCGGGCATGGCCAGTTCGGTGACCACGAGGTGGGGCCGCTGGGCGCGCAGGTGGGCCAGGGCGGTGGCGCCGTCGTCGGCGGGTATGGCGTGCCAGCCTTCGAGGCGGAACGCCAGGGTGAGCAGTCCGCGGACGTTGGGGTCCGGGTCGGCTGTGAGGATCCTAGTGAGGGTGGAGTCAGAACCGCTCAGCCGTGGTGTTTTCAGGTTGAACTCCACGTGAACATTCTAAACCAGACATACCCGGTGCATCTATGTGCGTCGATATGTTTTCGGGGCCCCGGCGCTGCCGCCGGGGCCGGGCGCATTCAGGCGTCGGCGGCCCGGCGGGCGGCCTGTTCGACCTTGTCGCGGTAGGCGGCCCACCACTCGGCGCCGCCTTCGGGGAGGTTGTCGTTGCCCGCGCGCAGGCCCGCGGCGCCGTCGATGGTCTCGCGGACGATGTCGGCGTGCCCGGCGTGGCGGTTGAGCTCGGCGATCATGTGGACGAGGATCTGGTGGAGCGTGACGTCGGCGCGCTCGTCGGGCCACCACGGGACGCGGCCGGGCGATGCCAGGTCGAGCGCGGCGATGGTGTCGTCGGCGTGGGCCCAGACGCGGGCGTAGAGGTCGAGGACGGACGCGGTGGTCTCCTCGGGGGCGGCCCACATGTCGGCGTTGGGCTCGGCGTCGGGGTCGAACCAGGGCTGGGGGTCGGGGAAGGGCCGGTCGAAGACGGACCCGAAGTAGTCGGCGCCGACGCAGGCGAGGTGCTTGACCAGGCCGAGGAGGTTGGTGCCGGTGGGGGTCAGGGGGCGGCGCAGGTCGTACTCCCCCAGGCCTTCGAGTTTCCACAGGACGGCTTCGCGGGCGCTGGTGAGGTACTGGTGCAGGTGGGTCTTCGGGTCGGTCATGGGTGCGAGTGTGCCATCGGGGTGCGACATCACAGGGCTGCGGGGCTGGAGGTGAAGACCTGGACGTCGGCGGGAGCGCCGCGGTGGGCGTCGAGGGCGGCCGAGAGCGCGACGTGGTGGGGCGCGGCGAGGTGGGCGCGGAGGGCGTCCATGTCGGTCCAGGCCTCGACGCACACGAACGCGTCGGGGTCGTCGATGCTCTGCCAGAACCGGTAGTCGAGGCAGCCGGCGTCGTGTTCGAGGGTGGCGGCCCGGAGGGCGCGCAGGCCCTCGCGGTAGGCGTCGCGGTGGTCGGGGTGGGAGCGCAGGTACGCGTGGACGGTGATCACGGGGTCCACGGTAGCGGGGTAAACCGGTTGCCCGCGGGAACGGGCGCCGTTAGCGTGGCGGGCGATGACTGAACATGACGGGCCGGCGCGGTACGGCCATCTGGACTGCAACTCCCCCATCGCCGCGTGGCGCTTCGAGCGCCACGTCGAGGAGTGCGCGGCGGCGTCGCCGGGCACCATCGTGGACATCGGGTGCGGCTGGGGCGAGCTGCTCCAGCGCATCACCGAGCGCGTCCCGGGGGCGCGGGCGTACGGGATCGACTCCGACGTGGCGCTGCTGGAGCGCGGCCGGGCCGGGGCGGCCCGGCGGGGCCTCGACTCGCGGCTGGAGTTCGTGGAGTACCAGGGCCGGGACTGGTCGGAGCCGGCGGACCTGGTGATCTCGATCGGCGCGGCGCACGCGTTCGGTACCGCCGCCGAGGCGCTGCGGGAGCTGTACGGGCTGGTGCGGCCCGGTGGGCGGCTGCTGTTCGGGGACGGGGTGTGGAACCGGGTCCCCGACGAGGCCGAGCTGGCCGCCATGTGGCCGGGGACGACGCTCCAGGACTGGCTGTCGCTGCCGGACCTGGTGGACGAGGCCGTGGCGATCGGGCTGCGGCCGCTGCGCGTGGAGGCGGTCGAGCAGTCGGAGTGGGACGACTTCGAGTCGCAGTTCCTGGCCGACAAGGAGGTGTGGCTGCTGGCCAACTCGGGCCATCCGAAGGCCGCCGAGGTCCGCGAGCAGGCCGATGCGCACCGCGACTGGTGGCTGCGCGGGCACCGCGGCCTGATGGGGTTCGCTTATCTGACGCTGGGCCGCCCGGTCGGGTAGCCGCAGCGAGCCGCAAGGCCCCGCGCCCAAAGGGCGCGGGGCCTTGCGCGGTGGGGGTCAGAGGGCGGCCAGGACGCACAGGGCGATGAACAGGACCTGTTCGGCGGTGCGGATGCCGATGGGGGTGGCGGGCTTCCCGGCCAGGGGGATGCCGCGGCGGGCGGCGGAGTGGTTCGCCGGGTACATCGCGACCAGGAGCGCGGCGAGGCAGAGGGCGGCGGCGGGCGCGGTGGCGGGGACGAGGAGGCCTGCGGCGCCGGCGATCTCGAGGACGCCGGTGAGGGCCACGAGCGCGGCGGGCGCGGGCAGGCTCGGCGGGACCATGCGGGTCATGTCGTGGCGGAACTCGGGGTGGAAGTGGACGGCGCCGGTGACCAGGAACATGGCGGCCAGGCCGATGCGCAGGCTCGTCTGCCAGTCGAGGGTCTCGGCGCCGAGGAAGCCGATGAGGCGGGCGAGGAGGGCGGCGGCGGTGAGGGTGATGATGGGTGCCATGGTGCGGGCCTTTCGGGCCGGGGGATCCCGGGCATAGGTCTTGACATTGTCAAGTTCATGATGCCGCACGCGTCTTGACACCGTCAAGACGGGGGTGGGGAAGGCCGCCTCAGGCGCGGCGCTCGCGCCAGGCGGCGACCTCGCCGTCGACGTCGCGCAGGCCGAACCGCAGCGGCGGGCCCTCGACCGGGCCGATCAGGGCCTTCTTGATGCGCGCGTTCAGCGCCTCGACCGCCGATCGCACGGCCGCCTCGTCCCCGAGCCGGTCGAGCGCCGCGGGCAGCTCCTCGACCTCGCGGGCCAGGCGCAGCCCCGGCGGCAGGGCGTCCAGGCCCATGTTCTCGCGGGCGGCCTGCTGGTGCAGCCACCAGTCCTCGGCCAGGGGGCGCCCGATGCCCGGCAGGGGCTTGCCCGCCCCGGGCAGGTCCTTGAACTCGCCGCGGGCCTCGGCCTCGCGGATCTGGCGGTCGACGCCGCGCAGCTGCTTGTCGCTCATGGGACCTCCTTGCCCGGGAACACCGGCTCCGGTCCCATGCTAGCGGTCAGGCCGCGGCGTGGACCACCAGTGCGACGGCGGTGAACTGGACGGCGTAGGCGGCCAGGGTGAAGGCGTGGAAGACCTCGTGGAACCCGAACCACTGCACCGAGGGGTTGGGGCGCTTGAGGGCGTAGACGAGGCCGCCGACGGTGTAGAGCACGCCGCCGGTGATGATCAGGACGGTGGCCGGGACGCCGGCGCCGGCGATGAGCTGGGGCATGACGAACACCGCGGCCCAGCCCAGGACGATGTACAGCGGCGTGTACAGCCAGCGCGGGGCCCCGATCCACAGGGTGCGGAAGGCGATGCCGGCGGCCGCGCCGGTCCACACGACCGCCAGGAGGGCGGTGCGGGCCGCCCCTTCGAGGGCCAGGACCGCGACGGGCGTGTAGGTGCCGGCGATGATGAGGTAGATGTTGGCGTGGTCGAGGCGCTTGAGGCGCACGGTCGCCCGCGGCGACAGGCGGGTGCGGTGGTAGAGCGCCGAGACGCCGAACAGGGCGGCCGAGGCGGCGACGTACACGGCCGTGGCCGCTCGCGCCGCGGGCGTGGGCGCGGTGGCCACCAGGAGGAGGCCGGCGAGGATCGCGGCGGGGAAGGCCCCGAGGTGGAGCCAGCCGCGCAGGCGGGGGCGGGGGTCGGTGATCGCGGGTGCCAGTGCCATGATGCGAGCCTACGTCCGGCGGTTACCGACCGGTAGTGTCGCTGGTCCCCCGGTCGGGGGTGGGCTTAGGCCCCGAAACGACCCGCCGGGGGCGGTGCGGCCGTTACGCTCCCGCCGTGGACACGGTGATCGGCCTCGACCTGACGGTGCAGGTGGTGGTGCTGGCGCTGGCCGCCGTCCTGGCGCCGCTGCTGGTGGACCGGCTGGAGCGGTGGGTGCGGCTGCCGAGCGTGGTCCTGGAGATCGTCCTGGGCATCCTCATCGGACCGCAGGTGCTCGGCCTGGTCGGCACCGGCGCGCTGCTGGAGACCCTCTCCCAGCTGGGCATGGCGATGCTGTTCTTCCTGGCCGGGTACGAGATCGACTTTCGGGCCGTGCGCGGGCGCCCGATCGCCCTGGCGGGCCTGGGCTGGGCGGTCTCGTTCGCGCTCGCGGCCGGCGCCCTGGCCCTGGCCGGCGCGGGGGCGGCGGTCATGATCATGGCGATCGGCGTGTGCTCGACGGCCCTGGGCACGACCCTGCCGATCGCGCGCGACGCGGGGCTGCTGGCCGGACCGGTCGGCCCCCACCTGATGGCCGTGGGCGCCGTCGGCGAGTTCGCGCCCATCGCGCTGCTGGCGCTGCTGTACTCCGAAGGGCAGCACTCGGGGCGCACGACGCTGGCGATCGCCCTGGCCGGTCTCGCGATCGCCGCGGCCGCGCTCGGGTCGCTGCGCCGCTCCGAGCGCGTCTCCCGGCTCCTGTCGGCCACCCTGGGCACCAGCGCCCAGCTGGCGGTGCGCCTGTCGATGCTCGTGCTGCTGGCGTCGGTGCTGCTGGCGGCCGAGATCGGCGTCGACATCGCCCTGGGGGCGTTCGCGGCCGGGGTGTGCATGCACGTGCTCCTGAACGCGCTGAGCGAACGCGAGGAGGCCCTCGTCCAGTCCAAACTCGACGGGATCGGGTTCGGGGCGGTCGTCCCGTTGTTCTTCGTCTACACCGGGGTCGCCTTCGACCTCGACGCGCTGGTGTCCTCCCCGGTGGCGCTGGCGCTCATCCCGGTGTTCCTGGCCGCGTTCGCGCTGGTGCGCGGCGCGGTCACGTTCGCGGTCGCCGCGAGGGCCCTGGAGCGGGCCCCGCGCAAGGCGCTGGCGGCCTTCGCGGCCACCGAGCTGCCGATCGTCGTCATCGCCGCCGGAACGGCCGCCGAGCGGGGCCTGGTCGCCGAGTCGGTGGCCGCGGCGATGGTCGGGGCCGCGATGCTCTCGGTCCTGATCTTCCCGCTGGTGGGGCTGCGCTGGGCCGGGAAGGATACCGCGGCCGTGGCAGCCACGCCGGTCTGAGGTCAGCGCACCGGCGTAGCGGCGAATACGTTCCCGCGTCGATGCGCGGGCGCGGGCGCGGCGGCCAGGCTCGAGGGCATGAGAAAGCTCCGCCGCCCCGCCTACCGGGCCCTCGTCATCACCCACGTCGCCGCGTCGGTCGGCTGGCTCGGCCTGAGCCTGAGCCTGCTGGTCCTGGGCGTGTGGGCCCTCACCACCGCCGATCCCGCCTCGCAGTTCGCGGCCGTCACCGCCGCCGCGCGGCTCGCCGGGACCCTCGCCGTCCCGATCGGCGCCCTCGCCCTGGCCACCGGCGTGTGGCTCATGCTCGGCACCCGCTGGTCGATCGCCTACACGTGGGTGCTCGTCAAGCTCGCGGCCACCGCGGTCACCTTCGCGCTCACCGTGGTCCTGCTGCGCCCGGGCCTGGCCGCGGCCGCCGCCGGCCTGGACCCGCGGCACCTCCAGGTGATCGACGCGCAGATCATCGCCGGGCCCGTCGTCTCCTCGGCGGTGTACCTGGGGGCGACGGTCCTCTCCTACGTCAAACCGTGGGGGCGGCGAGGCGCGCGCGTGCCGGCCCCAGCGCCAGTGCCCGCTCGTAGTGGCCGATGAGCGCGTCCCCTTCGGACTCCCAGGTGCGGTGCTCGACCTTGCGGCGGCCCCGCCCGCCCCACTGCCGCAGCAGCTCGGGGCGGGCGGCGAGCGCGCGGACGGTCCCGGCCAGCGCCGGGCCGTCCCCGGGCGGGAAGTGGGTGCCGTCGACGCCGGGGTCGACCAGCTCGGCCGCGCCGCCGGCGTCGACGGCGACCACCGGGACGCCGGAGGCGTGGGCCTCCTGGATGGTCTGCCCGAACGTCTCGAACGGGCCGGTGTGCGCGAACAGGTCCAAGGAGGCGTACAGGCGCGAGAGGTCCTCGCCGTGGAGGGCGCCGAGGAAGGCCGCGCGCGGCAGCAGCCGCTCCAGGGCCCGGCGGCGGGGGCCGTCCCCGGCGATCACCAGGCGCACGCCCGGTTCGGCGGCCAGGTCGGCGAGCCAGTGCAGCTGCTTCTCGCGGGCCAGGCGCCCGACGTAGCCGACCAGGAGCGCCCCGTCGGGGGCGAGCGCGTCGTGCAGGGCCCGGTCGCGAAAGCGCGGGTGGAACCGGTCGGTGTCGACCCCGTGGGGCAGGACGGCGACGTCGCCGATGCCCTGGGCGGCCAGGGCGCGGGCGGTGCACGCGGACAGGGCGAGGTTGACGCGGGCGCGGGAGTGGATCGAGCGCAGCCGGTGCCACACGAGCCGCTCGAACGCGGTCAGGTGGTAGGCGCGGGTGTAGGCGGGCAGGTCGGTCTGCCAGACCGCGACGGTGGGCACGGCGCGGCGCTCGGCCCAGGCCGCGGCCCGGGCGGTGTACCCGAAGGGGCTGGCGAGGTGGACGACGTCGGGCCGGTGGGCGTCGAGGGCCTCGTCCAGGGCCCGGGTGGCGAGCCCGGCCCGGAAGCCGCGGTAGGCGGGGACGCGCACGGAGGGGACGTGGACGACGGGCCAGTCGAAGGCCGGGCGGGGGCCGGGCCCGGGGGCGGGGGCGATGACGACCGGTTCGATCCCGCGCGCGGCCAGGTGCGCCGCGGCCCGCGCGACGGAGCGGGCGACGCCGTTGACCTGCGGCGGGAACGATTCGGTGACCAGTGCGACTCTCATGACCGGAGCGTAAAGGCGCAGGTGGGCGCCGCGGGGAATGCGACATGGCGGGGGTTTGAACCGCAGCCGATATTCCGCGGCCGGGCGGGGCCGCCGGTGACGCTGCGCAGGGCGGTGCTCGGCGAGGCGGGCGACTTCGCGTCGGGGCAGTGTCGTACCCGGGGTGTAGGTATTGGAGGATGCACGCACCGGCCGCTGTCGGCGCGAGCCCAGCGGCCCGCGCGAGGGCGGGCCGAGAGCCTCAGCGATCATGTGAAGGAGCTCCCGATGTCACTGTCGAGTGCCGACATCGCCCATTTGGAAGCGGTGCTGGCGCAAGGGAAGAAACCCAAGGTGGTGTTCACCGACGCCGCCGGGCAGGTCGCCGGCAGGTCGGGCAAGGTCGTCGCCCTCGACCCCGCGGGTGTCGACGACTTCGTCACGGTCGCGTTCGGATCCGACGAACTGCCCTTCTCCGCCGCCGAACTGCGCCTGCCCGCGCCCGGGGAGGGCGCCCGCCGCGCCCCCCGCCAGCGCGCGGCCGCGCCCGCCGCCCCGACCGGGCCCGGTCTGCTCCCCGACGAGCCCGAGGCCGAGCCCGCACCCAAGCCCAAGCCCGTCACCGCGAGTGAGAGGAAACCCGTGAGCGCACCCGAGGTGCCCCAGCAGGCCGAACCGGCCCCGGTCAAGAAGAAGGCCGCCCGGCCCCGCGCCGCCGCCAAGGCGCCGGAGCTGACCGTCACGCTGACCTACGAGGACGGCGAGTGGTCCGTCGCCGCCGCCCGCGGGGCGCGGACGGTCGTCAAGGGCGCCAAGGTCGCCCACACCGCGGCGCTGTCGATGTGCCAGTCGGCCGGCTCGGACGAGGTCACCGCGGTCGTGTCCGAGGTGGTCGAGAAGATCCGCTCCGAGGCCGCCGACGAGGCCGCGCGGCTGCGCCGCCAGCTCGAGGAGGCCGAGGCGCGCCTGGCGGAACTGGACTAGCGGGCGCCGGCGAGCCCCGGCGAGTCGATGTCCGCGTCCGTCGGTTCGTCGCCGGGCGGCCTTGCGAGTACCGGTGCGGTGTTCGCAGGGCCGGCGATGCGGGCCAGGTCGGCCGCCGCGCGGCGGCCGGTCCGGGCGGGCCGGACAGCGGCCGCCAGGGATTCGCCGACATCCTTCAGGGCCCAGGGCCCGGTGGTTCACGGGGCGGCGCGCACACGGGTGCGCGCCGCCCCGCCGCCGTATCCGGGGCCGGGCGGGCGCGACCGGGCGTGTCGATGCGGTGCCGCGCCGGTCCGGCAATAGGGCTGCCTTGCAGCGCAGAGTGCGGGCGGCGGGACGTTGCCCCCTGGGGCTGGGTGGCGCCGGCTCGCGGCCGCCGCGGTCTCGCCGCGCTCGCCCCGTCCCCGGGGCCGGGGTGTGTGGGTGCCGCGGACCCCTTTGCACCAAGGCGGCTCGGGGGTGCGCGGCGGTTCTCGGCCGAGGGTCAGTCGCGGGCGTGCTTGATGTAGATCATGACCGCTTCACGCGTGGTCTTGACCCCGAGCGATTGGCGGGCCGCGGCGATGCGCCGGTTGGCCGTGCGCAGCGACACGAACTCGGCCTCGGCCGCCGCCGCGATCGTCGATCCCGCCGCCAGGCGCCCCAGCAGCGCCCGCTGCTCGGCGTCCAGGTCGAGCCCGTCGGCGGCCTCGGCCTTCCCCGGGGTGAGCCCCAGCGGGCCGACCCGGCGCAGGTCCGCGGCCAGCGCGAGCGCCAGCGCCCCGGTGGCGACCGCGACGATCCCCGCCCCCCGGGCCGCGGCCAGGACCGCCTGCGAGGCGGTGTGGTCGTCCCCGACCTGCCCGTGGCACACCAGGCGCCGCTCGGCCAGGTCCCAGGCCGGCTCCAGCAGCGCGAAGCCGCGGTGGGCCGACCAGCCCGCGGCCGCGCAGCGGCGCACGATCGCGTCCGCGTCGGGTCCGGCCCCGACCACGTGCAGCGGCACCTGCTCGCCCATCACGCCTCACTGCCTTCGCTGATCGCCGCTTCCAGGAGCACGGCCGCCTCGGTGCGGGTCTTGGCCCCGAGTTTGCGCATGCCCGAGCGGATATGGGTCTCCACGGTCTCGGCGGTGATGCCGAGGATCTCGGCGATCCGCCGTGACGGGTGCCCGGCGGCCACGTGCCGCAGGACCTCGCTCTCGCGGTCGGTCAGGCCTCCGCCGCCGCGCGCCGAGCGCCGGTCGCGGCGCACGTCGTGCTTGCGCAGGCCCCGGCGGGCCCGCCCGGCCAGGACGATGAGGCCGTGCTCGTCGGCGATGCGCTCGGCCGCCTCCAGGGCCGCGACGGAGGCCCGCGGGTCGCCGGAGTGGACGGCCAGGGCCAGCAGGCAGCGGACCTGCTCGCGGGCGGCCAGGCCGTCCCAGGCGGTCGCGGCCTGCGCGAAGGGGCCCGGGGCGGCCTGGTCCCACGCGGTGAGGGTCGTCGCGACCGGCGCCGGCCAGGGCGCGGCGTCGGCCGCGACCGGGTCGGTGCCGGTGTCGTAGGCGATCCACCGGCCGGTGATGTGCGCGAGCCCGCCGACCAGGCCGGGCCGGGCCGGGGGCGCTTCGGGGCCGGGCTGGCCGTCGAGCCAGGCGGTCTCGTGCTCGAGCCAGGCGACCAGGCCGTCGAGGGCCGCGGGCGCGTCGTGGAGGCGGGCCAGGCGGGCCCGGGCCGCCCCGAGGGCGCCGGTGTCGGCTTCGGCCAGGGCGATCGCGGCGTCGATGAGGGTGTCGGCGACGGCCGGGAGGGCGTGGTCGGCGAGGGACTGGGCGGCGGCGATCACGTTGTCCAGGCCGGTGCCGGACAGGACCAGGCACCAGGCGGCCGCGGCGAGGAACCGGGTCTGCCACGAGTAGGCGCCCGCGGCGCCGGCCCGGTCGGCGGCCTCGTGGGCGACGGCCTCGGCCTCGACCAGGCGGGCGGCGTCGGCCAGGGCGATCACGCGGGACCAGGCGCACCAGAACGCGGTGGTCGTGTCGCCGGCGTCGCGGGCGAGGGCCTCGGCGAGGGCGAGCGCGTCGGGGTCGTCCCCGGCGAGGGCCGCGGCCAGCCCGGGGTGGTCGATGAACGGGTGGGCGGCGGTGATCGCCGCGGCCAGGGCCGGGCGTTCGTCGCCGCCGGCGCACAGCAGCCGCAGCTGGTCGGTCTCGGGCCCGGCCGGGGCCGCGTCGAGGGCCTCGCGGGCGCGGGCGCTCTCGCCGACGGCCAGGAGCGCCCAGGCGCGGGCGAGGACGGCGGCGCCCTCGTCGTCGGGGGCGCGGTCGAGGACGGTGAGGGCGGCGCGGGCGCGCCCGGCCTCGAGGGCGGCGCGGGCGGCGGCGACGGCATGGGCGGGGTCGAGTTCGGCCGCCAGCAGCAGCGCTTCGGCCTTCGCCTGGGGGGCGGCGCCGTCGGCGGCGGCCAGGGCCGCGGCCAGGGCGCGGTCGGTGAGTCCGGCGGCGTGGGCGTGGCGGGCCGATTCGACGCCGGCGGTGGCCTCGGCGAGGTGCTCGTGCATGGACCGGCGGGCGTCGGTCTCCAGGATGCCCGCGGCGATCTCGGCCATCCAGGGGCTGGCGGGGCGCAGGTGGGCGCCGTCGGCGACGGCGAGGCCGGCGTCGGTGAGGACCTGGGCGCCCTCGCCGAGGAGGCTGGGGTGGGCGGGGCGCCCGAGCAGGCCGAGGGCGGCCAGCGCGGTGCGGCCGGCGCGGGGCAGGTCGGCGATGGCCGCGGCGGCGGCGGAGGCCGGGTCGCCGGGGTCGTCGAGGTCGAGTTCGTCGGCCTCGCGGTGGGCGGCCCGTTTGACCAGGGCGGTGAGGGCGAGGGGGTTGCCGCCGGCGCGGGCGTTGAGGGCGGCGGCGCGGGCGGGGGCGAGCGCGGGGGCGGCCTCGGCCGCGAGCTGGAGCGCTTCAGCGTCGGTCAGGGGCCCGACCTCGATGACGACAGCGGCCTCCAGGAGGCGGGCGAGGGCCTCGGGTTGGAGCCGGTTGGGGGTGCGCAGGGCGGCGGCGACCGGCAGGCGCCGGGCCAGCAGCGGGAGGGCCGCGAGGGTCGCGGCGTCGCACCACTGGAGGTCGTCGATGACGAGCAGGCCGCCGCGGGTGCGCGAGTAGACGGCCTCGGCCAGCAGCGGGAGGTCGTCGGCGGGCATGCGGGCGCGGGTGGCGCGTTCGAGGGCGAGCGCGGGGGCGCCCGAGAGGGTCGCCAGTCCCCCGCCGGCGTGCACGGGGCGCTTGGAGGCGCGGGCGAGCCGCTCCAGCAGTCGCGTGCGCCCGCACCCGGGGGGGCCGGTCACGACCACCAGTCCCGGTCCGGCCAGTGCGCCCGCCATGGCGCGCAGCGCGTCGTCGCGGTCGCCGGGGATCCCGGCAGGGGGCGCGGCGGGACGGGACCGGGCCAGTCCGGGGGTGGTCGGCGGGGCGGCCAAGGGAGCTCCTTACGCTGTGGCACGAATGGGGGAGGCGGTCGGTCGGGTGCGGTTTGTATCGTCGTGTTGTCGACGGTCGCGCCGACGCCTCTCATGATATTGCGGAAGCTTCGATGCCGCAGGACCGGCGTCGGCGGCCGGGGTGCCGAGGCGATGGAGAGGGCGGACGCGGTTCATGGTGGCAGGGCAACTCACCACGAGTGTGGCGGGCATGTGCGAGGAGCTGGCCGGCAAGGTCAGCGCCGCCTCTCGCCCCGTGGTCGAGGAGGTGGCCTCCCGGCTCGGGCAGCCGCTGCGCGTGGCCGTGGCCGGGCGCCTCAAGGCCGGGAAGTCGACGCTCGTGAACGCGTTGATCGGCCGCCGCGTGGCCCCCACCGCGGCCGGGGAGTGCACCCGGGTGGTCACCCAGTTCCGGTACGGCCCGGCCGACCGGGTCGACGTGGTCGCCCGCAACGGCGTCAAGCACGCGGTGCCGCTGGACGCATCGGGCATGATCCCGACCACGCTGCCGATCCCGGCCGACGAGGCCGCGATGATCGACGTGCAGCTGTCCTCGGACCGGCTGCGGGACCTCACGGTGGTCGACACGCCCGGTCTCCAGTCGGTCAACACCGACATCTCCGAGGCCGCCCGCGAGATGCTGTTCGCCGCCCCGATCGCCGAGGACGTCGACGACGACTCCAAGGCCGCGGTCGAGTCGGCCGAGGCGATCATCTACGTGTTCACCCAGCAGGTGCGGGCCGACGACGTGGAGGCCCTGGAGGCGTTCGCGAAGGCCTCGCAGCAGCTGTCGAGTTCGCCGATGAACGCGCTGGGCCTGTACAACAAGGCCGACAAGCTCGCCCCGGGCCCGGGGCAGGACCCGTGGCCGGTGGCCGGGCCCATCGCCGGGGACCAGGCCGCGGTGCTGCGCCGCGCCGTGTGCGACGTGGTGCCGGTGGTGGGGCTGCTGGCCGAGACGGCCGAGGCGGGCCTGCTGACGGCGGCCGACTGCGAGGCGCTGCGCACGCTCGCCGGGCTCGACGAGGCGAAGCGGGCGCTCATGCTCGCTTCGGCGGGCCTGTTCCTGTCGACCGAGGGCCCGGTGGACCAGGCGCAGCGCCAGCGCCTGCTCGAGCGCCTCGACCTGTACGGCATCCACTTCGCCATCGCGCACCTGGACGCGAACCCGCATCTGGCGACCGGGGAGCTAGTGCGGCTGCTGTTCGCCGCCTCCGGGTTCCCGCGCCTGCGCACCACCCTGCACCAGATCTTCGGGGTCCGCGCCGACGTCATCAAGGCCGGGTGGGCGCTGGGGCGCCTGGACGCGGCCGCCGCCTCCGGGCCGGCGGCCGACCGGGACCTGCTGCGGGGCGCGGTCGAGTCGATCGTGGCCCGCCCCGAATACCACCGCCTGCCGCTGCTGGAGGCCGCCGCGCAGGTCACCACCGGGCAGGTGGCGCTGCCGGAGGCCATGGAGGCCGAGGTGGCGCGCCTGGCGCTGACCGACGACGCCGGTGTCGTCCTGGGCCTGCCCGGGGAGGCGCGGCCGCAGTTGCGGCGCGCCGCGATCGAGGCGGCCGCGCGCTGGCGGGCCTTCGCCAACGGGGGCGCCACCCCGGCCCAGGCGCGGGTGGCGAACGTGGTGCATCGTGGGTTCCATCTGCTGGCGCAGCGCCTCGGATGAGGGCCGCCGTCGTGAACGACCGAATGGAGAGCACAGTGACGAATCGACTCGGCGGTCCGCTGGTCGGGGCCCTGGCGGGCCTCGCCGCCGCGGGCCTGGGCGCGGTGTTCCTCACCGCAGGCGGGTTCGATGCGCGCACCCTGGCCGTCGCGGCCGCCTCGGTCCTGGTCACCGCCGTCGTCGCCGTCCTGGCCGGGCGGTCGATCGCGCCGAAGGCCGCGGAAGGCCCGCAGGCCCCCCTGCTGGTGCCCGCGCCCGCGGCGGGGACGGGGAACATCCCGGTCGGGCAGCTCGCCGAGCCCGCCCGCACCGCCCAGAGCACGGCCGACCGCACCGTCCTGGTCGAGGCGTGCATCTGGATGCGCGACCGCGCCACCTCCCCGGCGCTGGCCCAGCACCTCGACGGCGCGTTCGCGAAGGTCGGCGTCGCCCAGGTGGACGCGACCGGGCAGCGGTTCGACCCGGCCGTCCACGAGGCCGGGTCGGTCATCGCCGCGACCAACCCCGCCGAGGACGGCATCATCGCCCGCACCGAGACGCCCGGCTACCTCGACCGGGGCCGGCTGCTGCGCCACCCGATCGTGACCGTCTTCCGCGGCCAGGTGCGGGCATGACCGACACCGCCGCCCCCGCCCAGAGCCAGGCCCCGGCCAAGAAGGCCGCGGCGAAGCCGAACCCGGCCCAGCAGATCCACAAGCTGTGCGCCAAGGCCGCCAAGGCCGGGAACGCGTCCTTGCGGACCGTCGACGCCAAGGCCGCGGCCGAGGTCGACGAGGTGGCCCGCTGGCAGCCCGACAAGCCCGTGGCCGTCGTCGTCGGCGAGACCAAGCGCGGCAAGTCGTCGCTGGTGAACGCCCTGCTGGGGATGCCCGGTCTGTCGCCGGTGGACGCGCAGGTCGCCACGACCGCGTATCTGGAGTTCGCCTACGCCGAGCAGGCGTCGGTGCGCGCCTGGCAGCCGGGCGCGGCCGACCCGATGCTGCTGGGCGTGGGCGACCTGCGCAACTGGGCGACCCGCCTGGGCACCATGCCCCCCGGTATGGTCCCGCCCCGGCGCATGCTCGTGGGCCACCCCTCGGCGCTGCTCAAGCACATGTCCGTGGTGGACACGCCCGGGACCGGCGGCCTGGACCCCGACCACGCCCAGATCGCGCTCGAGGCGGTCGCCCGCGCGACGTGCCTGATCATGGTCACCGACGCGTCCAGCCCGATGGCCAAGACCGAGCTGGACTTCCTCAGCGAGGCGTCCAAGCGGGTCAACTTCGTGATCTTCGCGCTGACCAAGACCGACACCTACCCGGGGTGGCGCACGGTCATGGAGGAGAACCGGTCGCTGATCGAGGCGCACGCGCCCCGGTTCCGCCACGCCCCGATCTACCCGGTCTCGGCGATGCTCGCCGAGCACGCCCTGGCCTCGCAGGGCCCGACCCGGCAGGCCCTGGCGAAGGAGTCGGGGATCGGGAAGATGCAGCGGGCCCTGGTGAAGGTGGCGACGGCCGGGAAGGCCCTGGTGGCGGCGAACGTGGTGCGCGCGGTGCGCACCGAGTTCCAGCGCCTGGCCGCCTCGGCGGCCGAGGACATGAAGGCCTACGACCCCGATCCTGAGGCCGCCAACCGGCTGAAGGAGGAGAAGAAGCAGGCCCTGGCGCTGCGGCGCACCGAGACGAAGAAGGCGAACCTGGCGTTGCGCGTGGAGACCCAGCGCGCGAAGATCGAGGTGCAGGGCCGGTTGCGCCAGCATCTCCAGGAGCTGGAGGAGGCCCTGCTCGACGAGGTCGAGAAGGCCAACAAGGCCGCGTTGGAGTCGCTGCCCCAGCGCGTGGACATCGCGTTGCAGGGCATCGCGGCGCGGCTGTCGGGCGAGCTGCACCAGCGGTTCGTGCTCCTGGCCGAGCGCGTCCTGCGGCAGGTGTTCAACGACGACGAGCTGCGGGGGGCGACCAGTTCGATCTCCGCGGGCCTGCGCACGGCCGCCTCGGGGCGGGCCCGGCGCGACGCGTCCTCGGACGGGGCGCTGCTGATGGCCTCCTCGGCCGGTGTGGCGATGATGGCCGGGCGGGCGGTGACGATGGGCGCGGGCGCGATCGGCCTGGGCGCGCTGGGCGGCATCGGCGCGGTGGCCCTGTCGGCCTCGGGGGTCGGCGTGGGTCTGGCGGCGGCGGCGTTCCTGCTGTACCGGCGGAAGATCCAGGGCAACCGGCAGGCCGCGAAGCAGTGGATCCAGCGGATCGTCGCCGAGGCGCGGGCGAACCTGAACGAGGAGATCAGCTTCCGGTTCACCGAGGTCGAGTTCGTGTTCAACTCCACGCTCGACGACGCCCTGGAGCGGCGCGCGGCCGAGTTCGACGCGCGCATCTCGGCGGCCGAGAACGCCCAGAAGGCCGACCAGGCCGCCCGCGCGAAGAAGCAGGCCGCGCTCAAGCAGCGCCGCGACTCCATGGCCTCCAAGGTCAAACAGCTCGACGAGGTGCTGGCCAAGGCCCGCACGCTCGTTCCCGGCGAGGAGGTAGCCGATGGATGAGTACGACGACCCGTTCGATCCCGAGGCGGGCGGCCCTGATTTCGACGGCGCCGACTTCGAGGACGCGGACGCCCCCGGTTTGGACGCGTTCGACGACGGCGAGGTTCCCGGCGAGGACGATCTCGACGCGTTCGCCTTCGACGACGACCCCGGGCTCGACGACGACGACGACTTGGACGGCGGGTTCGGTGTCGACGCCGAGTACGAGGAGGCGCCGGAGGAGGCGGCCGGGGACGAGGCGGCGTACGCGGCGACCTATGAGGACCTGCTGCTGGACGAGGCCGACAATCCGCCGAGCTTCCCGCCGGAGCTGGACCTGGACGTGCCCGAGCCGGTCGACGGCTACCCGTGGGTCGATGTGGACGCGCTGGGGACGGCCGAGGCCGAGCCGTGGGTGAACGCCGTCGAGACCTCCGAGTACGCCATCGCCGACATCGACGATCCGGCCGCGCAGGCCCTGTCGCGGTTCTGGCAGTCCTGACCCGGCGCGCGGGCCGGCCCCGGCACGCCGCCTGCGCGCCGCCATCCCGGCGGTCGCCCCGGGCCCCATTGGACCGGGTATCGACAATGGTGGATGGCAAACGTGCGCACTGTCCGATGTCGCCATCCGACCGGGCGCCCCGCCAATGCGGGCGGTCGCGCCCGGCCCTCGCGAACGCCGCCCCGGCATCATTGGCGGTCAAGGGAACCCGCAGGCCGGGACGGATGCCGTAGGCCGCTGCCGCGCCCCGAGGAGACTCCACAATGGCGCCGTCGGCGCCGAGTGGGGCGCTCCGGCGCCGCCGCCGGAGCGAAAAAGTCGGACCTGACGACACCGAAAGGGGCGAACCGGCGGTAGATTGGCTGCATTACCGTCGAGACCGACGCCCGATTCCCCCTCGCCGGGCACCGGCCCGTCCCCGTACAACCGACCGGGAGCCGCGTGGTGAACGAACCCGACCACTACCGCGTCCTCGGGGTGAGCCCGCAGGCACCCAGATCCGAGATCCAGGCCGCCTACCGCCGCCGCCTTCGCGACACCCATCCCGACCGCGGCGGCGACCAAGCCGAGTTCCACCTCGTCCAGAACGCCTGGGAGACCCTCTCCCACCCCGGCCTGCGCCGCGAATACGACCTCCTGCGCTTCGGGCGCCGCGCCGCCCGCCGCTACGGCAAGGCCGCCGCCCGGCCCGCGCACCGCAAAGTCCGCGGCTGGAACGTCGCCCCGCCCGAGGAGCCCAAGGCCGCGTCCTTCTCCACCGAAGGCGCCCTCGTCGCCGTCCCCTGGCACGCCCGCCTGCGCCGCGCCCGGCCCGTCCAGCGGCCCTCCGCGTGGATCGCCGCCGCCGTGGCCGCCGCCGCCTACGCCCTGTGGGCCCTCGCCGGCATCGCGTTCTGCACCGCGGCCCTGTCGGCGGACGCGTCCCTGTTCCTGCGCGCCCTGTCGATCCCGGCCGCCCTCGCAGTGGTCATGATCGTGTTCGTCCAGACCAGCCGGGCCCTGCGCTCGCGCCCGGCCCGCTCCCCCTCCCCGCCCACCGGGCGGCTGGTGCTGGCGTTCCTGTTCGCCGCCGCCTCGGTATGGCTGGCCGGACCGGGCACCGCCTGGGGCTGGTACCTGGGCGTCTTCGTCCTGGCCGGCGCCGGCGGGGCGTGGACGGTCCGCCGGCTGCGGTGGACGCTCGCCCTGCGCTCCTCCGTGGGCGCCGCACTGCGCCAGTTCAACGCGTTCGGCCCCGCCGGGACCCGGCCCCGCGCCGACCGCCCCACCGGGAAGCTCCTGCGGGAGGTCCTGACCAACCTGCCCGCCGCGCGCCTGTTCGTCGCCCTCCCCGCCACCGAGGGCACCCGCGTGCCGCACGCGATCGTCTCCGGCGACCGGATCGCGCTGCTGTGCGCACCGGTCGGCCGCGACGGCGCCGACGTCGACTCGGTGAACCTCCCCGAGGCCGTCAAGGCCCTGGACGCGGCGCTGCCGGACGCGCACGTGCAGGGCTGGGTGCTGTGGCCGACCCTCCCCGAGACCGCCCGCGCCGGCGAGACCGCGGCGGTCCACGACGTCGCCGTCGCCCAGGCCGCGGCCGACATCGGCCTGTGGCTGGCCGCCGGCGGCGCGGTCTACGACCTCCAGGTCCTCCAGTCCCTGCGGATGCGCCTGGCCGCGATCCCCGGGCCCCGCACCGACGACCGGTCGCCGGCCGTCCGCGCCTGAGCGCTCCTGCAGCGCAAGGTAACCGCACGGTCCGTGAGCAATCGCACGCTCCACACCGGCCTGGTTCGCCAGTACAGTGCAGGCCATGGACTCCGCCCCCGCCGCCGTGCCGCACGCCCTCGCGGCCCGCGCCGACGCGATCGTCGCCGACCGCCTCAAGGCCGCGGCGGCGATCGAACCCCTCCCGGGGCGCCCCGCAGGCACCACCGCGGCCGCACTGGCCCGCTCCCTCAGCGCCGGATCGGCCCACGCCGACCGGTTCGCCGCCGAGATCGCCGCCGCGGTCCGCGGCACCGCCCTCGCCCTCCACGCCGCCCGCCCCCACCCCGCGAACCTGTGGGCCGCCGCCGCCGCGGCCCACCCCGACCCGTCGGTGTGGTTCGAGCAGGCCGTGCTCCTGGGGCACCCGACGCATCCGCTGGCGCGCTCCCGGGGCGCCCTCACCGACGACGAGATCCGCGCCTACGCCCCCGAACACGCGCCGCGGTTCGACCTGGGGCTGTTCGACATGCCGCGGCTCGACGCCGACGCGCCCTGGGAGGCGTTCGACATGGCGGCCACCGACCTCCCGGTGCACCCCTGGCAGGCCGCCCGCCACCGCCTGCCCGCACCGGCGCGCACCTGGCCGAACGCGGCCCCGCTGATGAGCCTGCGCACGATGTCGATCGGCGGCGTCCACGTCAAGACCGCGGTGGACCTGCAACTGACCTCGGCGGTCCGCCACGTCTCCGCCGCCGCCGCCCACAACGCCACGGTGATCACCAGACACCTGGGCGCGCCCGCCGCCCGCGCCGCGATCACGCTCCTGCCCGAATGCGCGGCCATCGCCCGCACCGAGGCGGGCGCGCCGCTGCCGCACCTGGCCGCGATCGTCCGCCGCGCCCCGCACGCCTACGGCCACCCCCGCGCCGTGCCGCTGGCCGCGCTCGCCGAGCCGTGCCCGGCCACGGGCCGACCGATCGCCGCGGCCCTCGCCGGCGACCGCCTCGACACCTGGTGGCAGGCCCTGGTACCGGTGGTGCTGGCGCCGCTGCGGCTGTTCGCGACCACCGGCGTTGCCCTCGAGGCACACGGGCAGAACACCCTCGCCTCCTTCACCGGCGACCGGCCCACGGCCCTGGTCTACCGCGACTTCGGCGGCATCCGCGTCCCCGCCCAGGACTGGCCCCACCTCATCGGCGACCTCCCCGAGCCCGACCCCCGCGCCCGGTCGACCAAGCTCCTCGCCGCGCTCTTCCCCACGACGCTGACCGCCCTGGTGGACGCGCTTGCGACCTGGACCGGGACCGACCCCGGCCAGTGGTGGGCCGCGGTCGCCGACGCCGTCCGCGCCATGGCACTGCCCGCCCCGGTCCAGGCCGCGGTCCTGCGCGACCCGTGGCCGGTCAAGGCCACCACCGCCATGCGCCTGGCCGACGACCCGGTCGCCGACCTCTGGGCCGCGGTCGACAACCCGCTGGCGGCGGCGTGAACGCCACCGGACCGAGCCTGTCCGCGCAGCTCACGGCCGCCGCCTGGCGCGAAGACCTGGGCGGCGCCCGCACCAGGCCCGCCCCGGCCCCCGAAGGCGCCTTCAACCAGCTCGCGCCCGGCCCCGGCGCCGACGAGGACCCCGTCAAGACCCTGGAGACGATCCTCGGCGCGGCCGTCCCCGAGCACCTCGCCGCCGAACTCGAATCCGCCCGCACCGCACTCGCCTACGCCCGCGCCCGCGCGACCGAACGCCACCGCCACCTCGCCGCCCTCGCCGCCCGCGCCGGCGCCCCCACCCTCGCCCGCCTCATCGCCGGCGGCACCCGCGACGTCGACGGCACCGCCCGGCTCCTGGAGACCCTCGCGACCGACGGCCACCAGCTGCACCCGTGCGCCCGCACCCGCCTCGGCTGGACCCGCACCGACCTGGAGCGGTACGACCTGGAGACGCCCCGGCCCATCGGCGTGCGCCTCATCGCCGACCGCGGCGGCGTCCTCTCGCGCTCAGGACAGGACTTCCGGACCCATCCGATGCTCGCCGGACTCGACCTGCCCGACCCCGTCCTGCCCGTCCACCCCTGGCAGCTCGAGCACCGGATCCTCCCCGAGTACGGGCACCTGTTCGCCACCGGGCGGCTGCGCCTGCTGGAGGCGACCGTCCCGGCCTGGCCGACCGCCGCGATCCGCACCCTCGCCGGGCACCGCGCCCCCGGCGCCCTCAAACTCGCCCTGGGCATCCACATCACCTCCACCCGCCGCGACATCTCCCCCCACACCGCCCGCCTCGCACCGCTCCTCAGCGCCCTCCTGGGCGACCTGCCCGGACCGCCCCACGCGTTCGCGACCGACACCGCCGGCGCCTGGCTCGACGGCGCACGGGACCTGACCGCCATCGCCCGCTCACCGCTGCGCGAGGCGACCCCGGCCGGCACCGTGTGCGTCCCGGCGACCGCGCTCACCGCGACCTCACCGGTCACCGGCGCGAGCCTGGCGGCCGAGTACGCCGACTGGTCCGGCGACCCCGATGCCTGGCTCCGCGACTACGCCGCCCTCTTCACCGTCCCGGTGCTCACCAAGGCCGCCATGGGCATCGGCCTCGAAGCCCACCTCCAGAACAGCCTCGTCGCCATGCGCGGCCCCGCCCCCCACACGCCGATCACCCGCGACCTCGGCGGCGCCCGCCTCCACACCCCCAGCCTCCCCTTCGACCTCACACTGCCCCCCGACAGCCCGGTCAACGCCCCCAGCATGGACCAGGTCCGGTCCAAAGCGGCCTACACGCTGTTCCAGAACCACCTCGCGGCCATCGCCGCCGCCCTGGAGCGCGACTGCGGCACCGACACGGCCGCATTCTGGGCCGACCTGGCCGACCGCATCGCCGACCTCGACCTGCCCGCGGCCGACCGCGACGCCTACCTCGCCCCCGCCATGCCCACCAAGGCGCTGCTGACCATGCGCCTGCACCCCGGCCGCGAGATCGAGACCCTCGTGGACAACCCCCTCGCCCGGAGCCGCCCATGACCCCCCTCCCCGCCGCCGTGGCCGACGCCGTCCGGGCCCTCCCGTCCCCCGCCTCCGCCTGGATCTACGACCCCCGCGCCTTCGCCACCCGCCTCCACCGCCTCCGCCAGGCCCTGCCCGGCCGCACCATCCTCTACGCCATGAAGGCCTGCGCCAACCCCGCCGTCCTGGAGACCGCCGCCCACCTCGCCGACGGCATCGAATGCGCCTCCGGCGGCGAACTCCGCACCGCACGCGCCGCCGGAGCGACCCGCCTGGCCTTCTCCGGCCCCGCCAAGACCACCGCCGACCTCACCGAAGCCGCCACCGCCGCCCCGCCCGCATGGGTCCACGCCGAAAGCACCCGCGACCTCGACGGCCTCGCCGCGGCCGGGCACACCGGACCGGTCGCCCTGCGCGTCAACCGCGGCCCGGCCCTGCCCGGCACCCACCAGATGACCGGCGCGCCCACCCCCTTCGGCCTCGACGAGCAGGCCGTCCCCACCGCCGTCCGCCACGCCCTCGCCCTCGGCCTGGACCTGGCCGGATTCCACCTCCACGCCGTCTCCAACTGCCTCGACGCCGACGCCTACGCCGCCCACGTCCGCACCGCCCTCACCTGGTCCCGGCACGCCGCCGACCACTTCGACCTGCGCTACGTCAACGTCGGCGGCGGCCTCGGCGCCGACCCCCGCGGCCACGCCATCGACCTCGACGCCCTCGCCACCGCCCTCACCGGCCTCGACACCGCCGGCACCGAACTCGTCTTCGAACCCGGCCGCTACCTCGCCGCCCCCGCCGGCTGGTACACCGCCGAGATCCTCGACCTCAAAACCGTACGAGGCCAAGCCTTCGCACTCGTCCGCGGCGGCACCCACCACTTCCGCCTCCCCGCCGCCTGGGGCTACTCCCACCCCTTCCACCTCGTCCCCGGCCCGCGCACCGGCCCCGCCTGGACCGACGTCGACCTCCGCGTCTGCGGCGAACTGTGCACCCCCCGCGACATCCTCAACACCGGCCAGCGCCTCGACCGCGTCGCCGTCGGCGACCGCCTCGTCTTCCCCGACGCCGGCGCCTACGGCTGGGAGATCTCCCACGACCGCTTCCTGGACCACCCCGCACCCCGGTCGATCGTCATCGGCTGATCGGCGGAGTCGCGCCGCGACGCGACCGTTTACGATGAAGGGCCTGACGTGAGCGCACCCGTCCGTCCCGACGCGGCGCCCGACAGCCTCGATCCCTCATTGAGGAGTCCGAATGCCCAACCGGCGTCATGCCCGGCGGACCCACCGAGACGCGGCGAAACTCGCCACCGCCGGCAACCACCAAGGCGCGCTGGCCGTCTACGCCAGCGCCGCCGCCGAATACCGCGGCTGCCTGGCCGTCCACCCCGGCGACGCGGCCACCCGCGCCGACTTCGCCGAACTGCTCGCCGACCGCGCCCGCTCGCACACCGCCGTCGGCGAGGCCGGCGAGGCCTACGCCGCCCAACGCGAACGCGTCGCCATCGTCACCGCCCTCGAGACCGACCCCCGCCAACGCTCACTCGCCCGCCTCGACCTCGCCGAGGCCGCCGCCCGCGTCGGCCGCTACTTCACCGCCGCCACCGAAGCCGACGCGGCGGTGAGCCTGCTCGACGAGACCGACCCCACCGACCCCCACAGCCCCGGCTTCGCCGACCTCGCCGCCGCCCTGGCCCGCGCCGCCCGCCTCTTCCACCGGGCCGCCGACCCCGACCTCGCCGTCGGCGCCGCCGACCAGGCCGCCCGCATGCTCATCGCCGTCGACCGCGAAGGCGAGCTCCTGCGCGACAGCCTCCGCCTGGCCGCCGGCCTCCACGCCGCCGCCGGCCGCACCGCCCTCGCCCGCGGCGCCGCCGACCTGCTGGCCAAGCGCTTCCCCGACGTCGAACCGGTCGCGGCCAACGCGCCGCTGACCCTGCGCGCCGCCCTCCAGGCCGCCGTCCGCATGGGCGCCTTCGCCGACCCCGCCCTGATCGACCGGCTCTGCCCCGACCCGGCCGGACGGTCGGCGGCGCTGACGATCTCCTCGCGCTGCGACCTCGGGTTCGCCGCCGTGGCCCTGCACGCCGCCGAACCGGCCGTGGACGTCTTCGCGCGCACCCGCCCGCACCCGGGCCTGGCCTGGCGCATCGCCACCGAGGTCCACTACCTGCTGATCGCCGCCGACCGCCAGGCCGAGCGCAACCTCCACCTGAACTTCCGCGACCACGGCCCGGCCTGGCTCGCGACGCTGCTGGCGCTGACGGTGACCGGCGAGCGGGGCCCGATCATGGCCGACCTGGCGACGGCGCTGGCGGACCTGTGCGACCGCCTCCACACGCGCCACGCCGCCGCCGACCACGAGCCGCTCATCATCGCCGCGACCCGGTTCGTCAAGGCCCACACCGACCCGCTGCGGGGCCGCTTAGCGCCGGGGCGTCACGAGGCCCTGCCGAACCAGCCGGGGGCGTCGAGGCGGAACAGCGCACCGGGGGCGAGCGCGCGCAGGTCCTCGCGGAGGGCGTCGAGCCGGTCGTCGCCGATCTCCCGCGCCCAGCGGTCCTGGACGGCGTCGAAGGCCCGCGCCGACAACGCGAGGACCTCGGTGCCGCGGGCGGTCAGGCGCACGGTCTTGGCGCGGGCGTCGCGGGGGTCGGCGGCGCGTTCGAGGTAGCCCTGGCGTTCGAGGGCGGTGATGGTCTTGCCCGCGGCCTGCTTGGTGACGCCCAGGCGGGCGGCGAGCTCGACGGCGGTGGTGCCGCCGGTGCCGATGGCCTGGAAGACGAAGCCGTGCATGGGCCGCAGGTCGGCGTGGCCGTGGTCGGCGAGGACGGCGTGGGTCTCGTCGATGACGGCGCGGAAGGCCGCGAACAGGAGCAGCGGCAGTTCGTATCCGGGGCCCCGCTCACCCATGATAGACAACCTGGTTTACTATATAGGCAACCACGTTGACCATCCTAGGAGACGCACCCATGCACACCATCCGCAGCACCGACACCCGACGCACCCAGACCCCCGGCGCCACCATGACCACCCTCGCCTCCCCCACCCTCGGCAACGCCGCCAACCCCCTCTGGAAAGTCCAAGCCCCCGCCGGACACCCCGGACCACACCACTGCATCGACACCCAACAGACCTGGACCCTCCTCCACGGCACCGCCACCATCACCACCGACGACCAGACCACCCACCTCACCGCAGGCGACACCATCGTCATCCCCGCCCACACCCCGCGCCGACTCACCCCCGGCCCCGACACCGGCTTCACCGCCATCGTCACCGGCCCCGCCCCCATGCACGCCTACACCCCCGACGACCCCACCCCCATCCCCCTCCCCTGGGCCGCCTGAACCACTACCCCACCCGCGGCACCGAACGCCGACCCGTATGCAGAAAACGCGCCCGACCCGCACCATCGGCATCGAGGAACTCCATCAACGCACCCGCAGCGCCATCCGGACCCACCGCCGCGAACAGATCCCCCGACACACGCCGAATCTCCTCAGTGAACGACTCCGGAACCAGACCCGCCCGCTCCATCATCGACCGCGACTCCCCCAACGGCGTGAACGACCGCTCCACCCGACCCTCCACCACCGACACCGCGACCCGCTCGATCCCGAGCGCATACACACCGGCATACCGCTCCACACCGGCCAACGACTCGGCCCGGCCCAGCAACACCGGAGCCGGGCCGGGCACCACCCCCGCAGCCGCCTCCACCCACGGCTCCACCAGATCCCGCATCACACCCGCAAGACCACCGTCATTGACCAGCACGGCGACCACCATCCGATGAGCGGGCACCAGCACCAGCGACGACTCGAACCCGATCGCCCCACCACCATGCCGCACCACCGCACCCCCATCCACGACCTCCCACCCCAACCCCACCGCCCGCGACCCCCCGAACCCCGGCAGCACCGGACCCGCCTCACGCATCGCCCTCGCCGACGCCGCCGAAAGCACCCGCGCCCCCTCCGGCCCCAGACCGTCGCCCACATGCATACGACCGAACGCGCACAACGCCCGCGCCGACATCGCCAACCGGTTCCCCGCCGCCGGATTCGACTCGTGCATGGTCGCCCACACCGGCAACGGCCGCTTCCCCCCGCCACCGCCCACATGCCCGACCGCCGCATTGAAGCCCAACGCCCCATCCGCGTCGAAGGCGATCTCCTCGACCCCCAGCGGATCCGCCAACCGGGCCCGCAGCACCGCCGCGAACGACGCCCCCCGCTTCACCTCCACCAACCGCCCCAGGACCGCCATGCCCGCACTGCAATAGGAGTACCGCGACCCCGGCTCCTCATACTGCGCCGCCCGCGGCACCCAGTCCTCGACCAACCGCTGCAACGCGTCATCACCACGGGTGGTCGCCATCCACAGATCACCCTCGAAACCCCCCGTGTGCGTCAGCAGATGACGAACCGTGATCCGGGCGCTCGCCGCCGCATCCGCAGTGCGAAACCCCGGCAGATGATCCACCACCGGATCATCGAGACCCACCAGGCCCTCATCGACCAACTGCATCACCAGCGTCGCCGTCCACACCTTCGTGATCGACTGGATCTGGAACACCGCATCCACCGTCACGGGCACCCCGGTCCGCACGTTCACCACCCCCGCCACCGCCTCGGCCGTCTCCTCGCCGATCGCGACCGCGACCGACGCCCCCGCGACACCGTGCCGCAACACCACCCCCGCGAGATGCTCGCGGAGATCGGCGCGGACGCGATCGATCGAGACCATGGACGACTCCCATACGACGAGGGCGAACACCTGCCGGAAGTCTAGACGCGAGAGCACACCGATAAAGTCCCCTCATGACGGCCCCTCGCGTGATCGCCACCGATCTCGACGGCACCCTCCTCGGCCCCCGGGGCGCCCTCACCGACCGCACCCGCACCGCCCTCCGCGCCGCACGCGCGCAAGGCGTCGCCCTCGTCGCCGTCACCGCCCGGCCGCCGCGGGTCTTCCAGGAGTGGACCGCACTCGCAGCCGCCCTCGACACCGCCATCTGCGCCAACGGCGCCATGGTCTACGACCCCGCCGGGCAGGCCGTCACCGCCTCCCGGACACTGCCGGCCGAGACGGCCGCCATGGCCGCCAAGGCACTGCGCACCGCACTGCCCTCGCTCCGGTTCGCCGTCGAGACCGGCTTCGAGGTCGTCGCCGAGACCGGGTACGCCAAGGTCGACTCGGTGGGCGACCGGCGGACCTTCCGCGACTCGCTCACCGAGGCCTTGGCGGCCGCCCCGCAGGTGGTAAAACTGCTGGCCCATGTGGACGGCGGCGAGGCCGACCTGCTCCTGGCGGCGGCCCGCGGCCTGGACCTGGCCGGGGTGGACCTGTCGCACTCCGGCGGCGCGGGACTGCTGGAGATCGGCCCGGCCGGGGTGACCAAGGCCGGGACGCTCGCAGCGTGGTGCGCCGGGCGCGGCATCGGCCCCGAAGCGGTGGTCGCGTTCGGCGACGCCCCGAACGACGTGCCGATGCTGGCATGGGCGGGCCGGTCCTTCGCCGTCGCGAACGCCCACCCCGAGGCCGCCGCGGCCGCGACCGACCGGTGCGGCTCCAACTTGGACGACGGCGTCGCCGCCGCCGTCGAAGCGCTGCTGCGCTGAGCGTCCGCCCCTCGACTGAGCGGCCGGACGGCCCCCGCGCCGCCGGGCCGAGGCGCCCGAACACGGCTGCCGCCAGGGCTTTTCTTTTCGGTGAGCGCACGGGCGAAGCCCGTGCTCGTGTGATGCGACGACCGATGTCCTGGAATCACAAAGAGGCCTTCTGCCTCGGACTCGATATATCTTGTAACTAATCTCGGAGCGGGGGCGCGTGACGGCCGCGCGCTTCACAGGCGGCCGCCGGGGCGGCGCCGCCCCGGGGAGCACGCTCTACCGTCGGAGTCGCCGCCTACCCGAAAGGGACCACGCCATGACCGCGCCGCACGACTTCCCCCTGGAGCCCACGCCCGTCCACGTGCCCGACGAGGTCCTCGACGACCTGCGCGCCCGCCTCGCCTCCACCCGCCCGCCGCTGGACGAGGGCAACGAGGACTGGTCCTACGGCGTCCCGGCCGGCTACGTGCGCGAACTGACGGCCTACTGGCGGGACGGCTACGACTGGCGCCGGGCCGAGGCCGCCATCAACGCCTACGAGCAGTACCAGGTGGTCGTCGACGGCGTCCCGGTGCACTTCATGCGCCGGCCCGGCCGCGGCCCCCGCCCGGTCCCGCTGATCCTCACCCACGGCTGGCCGTGGACGTTCTGGCACTGGTCGAAGGTCGTCGACCCCCTCGCCGACCCCGCCGCGTTCGGCGGCGACCCCGCCGACGCGTTCGACGTCATCGTGCCGTCCCTGCCCGGCTTCGGCTTCCCCGGCCCGCTCACCGGCTTCCCGGACGTCAACTTCTGGAAGGTCGCCGACCTCTGGCACACCCTCATGACCCGGACCCTGGGGTACGGGAAGTACGCCGCCGGAGGCTGCGACATCGGCGGGATCGTCTCCAGCCAGCTCGGCCACAAGTACGCCGGCGAGCTGTACGGGATCCACATCGGCTCGGGGCTGCCGCTCGACTTCTTCAACGGCCCCCGCGCCTGGGACTTCGCCCGGAACCGGCCGCTGACCGACGACCAGAGCGAGGCGGTCCGCGCCCGCATCGCGGCGATGGACCGCCGCTGGGCGCCGCACCTGGCCGTGCACATGCTCGACGGCGCCACACTGGCCCACGGGTTGAGCGACTCTCCCGCGGGGCTGCTGGCCTGGCTGCTGGAGCGCTGGAACGCCTGGAGCGACAACGGCGGCGACGTCGAGTCCGTCTTCACCAGGGACGACCTGCTCACCCACGCCACGATCTACTGGGCCAACAACGCCATCGCCACCTCGATGCGCTACTACGCCAACGCCAACCGCTACCCCTGGACGCCCGCTCATGACCGCGCGCCGGTCGTGGAGGCCCCGGTCGGCCTCACGTTCGTCGCGTACGAGAACCCGCCCGGCGTCGACACCGCCGCCGAGCGCGTCCGGGCGTTCGCGACCGGCCCGCAGGCCGCCTGGTTCAACCACGTCAACGTCAACGCCCACGACCGCGGCGGCCACTTCATCCCCTGGGAGCACCCCGACGCCTGGGTGGACGACCTGCGCCGCACCTTCCGCGGCCGCCGGCCCTGAGGCGCGGGCCGCGCCGTCAGCGGGCGCGGCGGCGGGCGTAGTCGCGCAGGGCGCGCAGGAAGTCGACGTGGCGGAACCCCGGCCAGTACACGTCGCAGAAGTACAGCTCCGCGCCCGCCGACTGCCACAGCAGGAAGCTGGAGAGCCGCCGCTCCCCCGAGGTGCGGATGATGAGGTCGGCCGCGGGCAGCTCCGGGGTGTACCGGTGCGCCCCGATGTCCGCCGCGGTCAACCGCTCGGCGAGGCCGTCGATCGTGCCGCCCTGCGCGGCCTCCTGCTCCAGGAGCGTGCGGACCGCGTCCACGATCTCGGTCTGCCCGTCGTAGCCGATGGCGATCGTCAGGTGCCCGCCGTCGCGGCCCGCGGTCGCGTCCACGGCGGCCTTGAGCGCCTCGGCCGTCGAGTCGGGGAGGTGGTCGAGCTGCCCGGCGATGTGGAGGCGCCACCGGTTGCCCGGCAGCATGAGCCGGTCGGCGATGATCGCCTCGATCATCTCCATGAGGTGGGCGACCTCGCCGCCGTCGCGCTTCCGGAGGTTGTCGACCGAGGCCACGTAGACGGTGACGTGGTCGATGCCGATCGGCGCGCACCAGCCCAGGAGGTCGTCGAGGTGCTCGGCGCCGTACCGGTGCCCGATCCCGGCGTCGGCGAACCCCCGGCTGCGGGCCCAGCGCCGGTTCCCGTCCATGGCGACCGCGACATGCCGCGGCAGCAGGTCGGGAACGAGCTTGCGCTGCAAGCGTTTCGCGTAGAGCCGGTACAGGAGTCGGGGTGCGCGCATGCCGACGAGCCTAACCCGTCCCCGGCCCGGTCCGCTTCGGTCCGGGCCGCTGACCTACAGGTTCGCGGCCGCGTAGTGCTCCATCGCCTCGCGTGCGCCTCGCTCGTTCCTCGCCGTCGGCGCGCCTCCGACGGTGGAAGCCGACGCCGAGTCAGCCGCAAGGTCCGCAAAGAGAGACGCGGGTCACCGTCAAGCGGCGCGACTATGCGGCACCCGGTTCGTTGTTTACATGGGGCGGCATTGACCCACTCACGTGGGGCGAAATCCCCCCGGTATCTCCCCGCTCACGCGGGGCAGCAGAATGCGAGGCCCCCGGACACGTGTCCGGGGGCCTCTTGCTCCCCGCGCCAGCGGGGATGAGCCGTACGGCAACCTGTTCGAGATGTTCGAGCGCATGTGCTCCCTGCGTCAGCGGGGATCGGGCGGCGAAAGGCCCCCGGCGAAGCCGGGGGCCTTTTCTCACGACTCGCTACGCCGCGCGGGCGGCGGCCTTGCGGAAGTCCCGGTTCAGCTGGCCGATGACGTCCAGGCCGATCTCCTTGGGGCACGCGGCCGCGCATTCGCCGACGTTGGTGCACCCGCCGAAGCCGGCCTCGTCGTGGGCGGCGACCATGCCGAGCACGCGCGTGGCCCGCTCGGGCTGCCCCTGCGGGGTCAGGCCCAGGTGGGCGACCTTGGCGCCCATGAAGAGCATCCCCGACCCGTTCGGGCAGGCGGCGACGCAGGCGCCGCAGCCGATGCACGCCGCGGCCGCGAAGGCCGCGTCGGCGTCCTGCTTCGGGATCGGCACGGCGTGCGCGTCCGGTGCGGTCCCGGTCGGCGCGGAGATGTACCCGCCGGCCTGGATGATCTGGTCGAACGCGCTCCGGTCGACCACGAGGTCCTTGACGACCGGGAACGCCCCGGCCCGCCACGGCTCGATGTCGATCTGGTCGCCGTCGCGGAATTTGCGCATGTGCAGCTGGCAGGTCGTGGTCGCGGCCTGCGGGCCGTGCGGCTGCCCGTCGATGACGAGCGAGCAGGCCCCGCAGATGCCCTCGCGGCAGTCGTGGTCGAACGCGACCGGGTCGCCGCCTTCGGCGATGAGGCGCTCGTTGAGCACGTCGAGCATCTCCAGGAACGACGCGTCCTCGGAGACCTCGTCGATCTCGTAGGACACCATCTCGCCCTTGGTGGCGGCGTCGGGCTGGCGCCAGATTCGCAGGGACAGCTTCACTTGTAGCTCCGTTGGGTGGGCTTGACGTACTCGAACTCGAGGGCTTCCTTGTGGAGGACGGGCTCCTCGCCCCCGTACTCCCACGCGGCGACGTACGAGAACCGCTCGTCGTCGCGCCTGGCCTCGCCGTCCTCGGTCTGGGACTCGGCGCGGAAGTGGCCGCCGCACGACTCGGTGCGGTGCAGGGCGTCGATGCACATGAGCTCGCCCAGCTCGAAGAAGTCGGCGACGCGGCCGGCCTTCTCCAGCTGCTGGTTGAGCTCCTCGGCCTTCCCGGTGACCTTGACGCGCTTGTAGAACTCGTCCTTGAGGTCGCGGATGAGCCCGATGGCCTTGCGCAGGCCCTCGTCGGTGCGCTCCATGCCGCAGTACTCCCACATGATCTTGCCGAGTTCGCGGTGGAAGGAGTCCACGGTGCGGTCGCCGTCGTTGTTCAGGAAGAACGCGATGCGGTCCTCGACCTCCCGGCGGGCGGCCACGACGGCCTCGTGGTCCTCGTCCAGGGCTTCGAAGGGCCCGTCCGCGAGGTAGTCCGAGATCGTGTTCGGCAGGACGAAGTACCCGTCCGACAGGCCCTGCATGAGCGCCGAGGCGCCCAGGCGGTTCGCGCCGTGGTCGGAGAAGTTGGCCTCGCCGGTGACGAACAGGCCCGGGATGTTCGACGACAGGTCGTAGTCGACCCACAGGCCGCCCATCGTGTAGTGCACGGCCGGGTAGATGCGCATCGGGCGCTCGTACGGGTTCTCGCCGGTGATCCGCTCGTACATGTCGAACAGGTTGCCGTAGCGGGCCTCGACGGCCTTCTTGCCGAGGCGCTTGATCGCGTCGGCGAAGTCGAGGTAGACGCCGAGTCCGCCCGGGCCCACGCCGTGCCCTTCGTCGCAGGCGACCTTCGCGGCGCGCGAGGCGATGTCGCGGGGCACGAGGTTGCCGAAGGCGGGGTAGCGGCGCTCGAGGTAGTAGTCGCGCTCGGCCTCGGGGATGTCGGCGGGGTGGCGGTCGTCGCCGCGCTTGGCGGGCACCCACACGCGCCCGTCGTTGCGCAGCGACTCGGACATGAGCGTGAGCTTCGACTGGTGGTCGCCGGACTGCGGGATGCAGGTCGGGTGGATCTGCGTGTAGCAGGGGTTGGCGAAGTACGCGCCCTTGCGGTGGGCCCGCCAGGAGGCGGTCACGTTGCAGCCCTTGGCGTTGGTCGACAGGAAGAACACGTTGCCGTAGCCGCCGGTGGCCAGGACCACCGCGTCGGCCAGCTCGGTCGAGATCTCGCCGGTGACCAGGTCGCGCACGATGATGCCGCGGGCCTTGCCGTCGACGATGACCAGCTCGAGCATCTCGTGGCGGGTGTGCAGGTCGACCGTCCCGGCCGCGACCTGCCGCTGGAGCGCCTGGTAGGCGCCGAGCAGGAGCTGCTGGCCGGTCTGGCCGCGGGCGTAGAACGTCCGCGAGACCTGGGCGCCGCCGAAGGAGCGGTTGTCGAGCAGGCCGCCGTACTCGCGGGCGAAGGGCACGCCCTGGGCCACGCACTGGTCGATGATCTCGGTGGAGACCTCGGCGAGGCGGTGCACGTTGGACTCGCGGGAGCGGAAGTCGCCGCCCTTGACGGTGTCGTAGAACAGGCGGTGCACGCTGTCGCCGTCGTTGCGGTAGTTCTTGGCGGCGTTGATGCCGCCCTGGGCGGCGATCGAGTGGGCGCGGCGGGCCGAGTCCTGGAAGCAGTAGTTCGCGACCCGGTAGCCGAGCTCGCCGAGGGTGGCGGCGGCGCTGGCGCCGGCCAGGCCGGTGCCGACGACGATGACGCGGAGCTTGCGGCGGTTGGCGGGGTTGACCAGGCGCCCGGAGAAGCGGCGCTGCTCCCAGCGTTCGGCGATGGGGCCCTCGGGGGCCTTGGTGTCCGCGACGGGGTCGCCTTCGCGGTAGTAGTCAGTGCTCATGTCAGCTCACCAGTCCGAAAGTGACGGCCAGGGGCACGATCGCGAACCCGGCCACGACGACGACGGCGACGGCCAGACTGATCGCCTGGGTCCGCTTGCGCCATTTGGTGTTGGGCCCGGCGATGGTCTGGACCGCGGACCAGATGCCGTGCCGCAGGTGGAAGCCCAGGGCGACGAGGGCCAGGAGGTAGAAGACGGTGACCGGCCAGCGGTCGGGGTCGAACGCGGCGACCACGGCGCCGTAGGCGTCGTGGATGTCCTTGACGGGGTTGACCGTCCGCCAGGTGAGGTCCAGCAGGTGCCAGACGACGAAGAGGACGATGACGACCGCGCCCCAGCGCATGGTGGCGACGGCGTGGCGCGACTCGCCCCTGGCGGGCTTCTTGGAGGCGTAGCGGACGGGGCGGGCGTGGAGGGCGCGGCGGGTGAGCACGACGGCCGACCAGATGTGGACGGCGACGGCGGCGATCAGGCCGATGCGCATGATCCACAGGAGGCTCTCGTGGGGCAGCAGGGGCTCGCCGAAGGACCGCAGCCCGGCGGCGTAGGCGTTCATCTCCTCGCGGCCTTCGAAGACGTGGAGGTTCCCGGCCATGTGGGCGATGATGAACAGGACCAGGAGGACGCCGGAGACGGCCATCGCGATCTTGAGGCCGATGTTGGAACGCCACGGCTTCATGGGCCCTCGGGCGGGTTTGGCGGGCGGCGCGGCGGTGCGCGATTGCAGATCCGTAGACACGTCCAGAGGTTAGACGCGACGGGCGTCACGGGTCCAATTCATGGTCGAGCCCTGTTCCATGCCGATAGGTTATGAACATGCGTCCGCAGCAGTTGCAAGCCTTCCTCGCTGTCGCGAAAAACCGACATTTCACTCATGCGGCCGAAGAACTCGGTGTGACACAACCGTCATTGAGCAAGCAGATCCAGACGCTCGAGGCGGAGCTGGGGGCGCCGCTGCTGACGCGCTCGCGGGGCCGGATCGAGCTGACCGACGCCGGGCAGACCCTGCTGCCGCACGCGAGGCGCATCACCGCCGCCCACGCCGCCGCGCGCGCCGACATCGACGACGTGCTGGCCGTGCGCACCGGGCACCTGCGCCTGGGCGCGACCCCGAGCCTGTGCTCGTGGCTCATCGCGCCGCTGCTGACGCGGTACCTGGAGGCGCACCCGGGGGTGACGGTGACGCTCACCGAGGACGGCTCGGGGCCGCTCACCGAGCGGCTGAGCGCCGGGGACCTGGACCTGGCGTTCACCATCGGCGACAAGGCCGACGCGACCGGCCTGACGGTGCGCCCGCTCCTGGCCGAGGCGCTCGTGGTGGCCTCGGCGGCGCACCTGCCGCCGCTGACGCGCCAGGCCTACATCGGGTTGTCGCAGCTGCGGGAGCAGGCGTTCGTGCTGCCCGCGCACGGCTACGACCTGAGGGACCTGACGATCACGACGTGCGAGGCGGCGGGGTTCACGCCCCGCACGGGGGTGGACGGGGGCGCGACGGACGCGGTGGCCTCGCTCGTGGAGGCCGGGCTGGGCATCGCGCTGCTGCCGGCGATGATCGCCGCCGGGCGGCCGGGGCTGCGGGCGACGCCGCTGGCGCCGCCGGGCGCCAGCCGCACCATCGTGCTGGCGGTGCGGCGGGACGCGCCGTCGACGAAGGCGGCGGGCGCGTTCGCGGCATGCCTGGAGGCGCACCTGACCGACCTGCACGCCTGGGGCCGCCTGCCCGAGGGGATGCGGTCGGTCTGAGCCGGGCGGCCTACGCGTCGGTCCTGAAGGTCCCGCGGTCGAACATGGCGGCGATCTGGCGCGCCGAGGGCGTGCCGGAGTCGGGGTCGGCGCCGTGCTCGAGGAGGACGGCCGCGACGTCCCCGTAGTCCTTGAAGACCGCGCCGGCCAGGGGCGACTGGTCGCGGTCGTTGCGCTTGTCCACATCGGCCCCGGCTTCGACGAGGGCGCGGACCGTGGGGGCGTGGCCGTGGTAGGCGGCCAGCATCAGCAGGGAGTCCCCCGATCCGTTCACCAGGTCGACCGGCAGGCCGGTCGCCACGAAGCGGAGCAGCCGCTCGGTCTCCCCGGCGCGGGCCAGGTCGAAGGCGGCCTCGGCAATTTCGCGGAATTCCTCGTCATCGCTCACGCACACCAGCTTGACACACCCGCTCGGCCCCGGTGGGGGATCGCGCCAGGGCTCCGCTGTGGACCGCTGCGGCCGGGGTTCACCCGGGCAGGTGTCGGGCCGGGTATTGACACGGCTGCACCGGGGTGGGAAAGATTGATGCGGGCCCGCGGCCGAAGCGCTGACACGAATCGCCGAGGGGCCCTTATCGGTGGGACAAGAACGGTGAGGACTCGGGCATGAGCGAGCCGAAAATCCTAGGGCAGTTCCAATTGGAGCATCGCACCATCCAAGTGAGCGGCGACGACGGGAGCGCGGGCACGGTGTGGCTCCAGCGGGTCCATCCCGATCCGCCCATGGCGCTCGGCTGCGTGGTCGAGCTCGACTCCTCGACGCCGCGGCTGCGGCTGTACCGGGCCGAGTGGCCCGACGACCTCAGGGAGCGGGCCAAGGAGCAGACGGTCGCGATCTGGCGGGCCTCGCGCGAATGAGGCGCTGTCGTTGATCCGACAGTTCGATGTAGAGCGGTTTCCAGGATGCCGCGGGGGCGTTCAGGAGACGAGGGCGCGGGCGACGGCCGCGGCCTTCGCGTCGGCTTCGGCGACTTCGGCCTCGGGGTCGGACCGCCAGGTGATGCCGCCCCCGGCCCACAGGTGGGCCCGCGTCGCGTCGAGGGCGAGGGTCCTGATGGTCACCCCCAGGCGCACCGCGCCCGCCCGCGCGAACCCGAACGCGCCCATGGCGGGGCCCCTGCCGACCGGTTCGAGGCCGCCGACGAGGTCGAGCATCGCCAGTTTCGGGGTGCCGGTGACCGACCCGGGCGGGCACGTCGCCCGCAGCAGGTCCGCCAGGCCGGTGCCGGGCGCGAGTTCGGCGGTGACCGTGGACTCGGCCTGCCACAGGTCGGCCCAGCGCTGCAACCGGAACAGGCCCTCGACGGCCACGGTGCCGGGGACGGCGACCCGGGCGAGGTCGTTGCGGCCGAGGTCGACGATCATGACGTGCTCGGCGCGCTCCTTGACCGAGGAGAGCAGCCCGGTGCGGCCCTCGGGGGTCGCGGGCGCGGTGCCCTTGATGGGGCGGGTGGCCGCCCGGCTCCCGTCGACGGTGAGGAAGCACTCGGGGGAGCCGGAGGCGACCAGCCAGTCCTCACCGGACAGGACGCCGCCCCAGGACGCGCCGGGGACGCCCGCGACGGCGGCGGCCGCGGCGGCGGGGTCGCCGGTCCACGGGGCGCTGCGGTGGCCCACGACGTTGGCGACGTAGACCTGGCCGCGGCCGATGGCCTCCTGGACGGCGACGACCGCCTTGGCGTGGTCGGCGCCGGTCCACGACCGCCGCCACTCGGGGCCGAGGGCGAAGGGGCCGGGGGCGCGGCGTTCGCGGCGGGGCCCGTGCGCGTAGGCGACCAGGGCGAGGTCGGGGACGGCCGGGACCGGACTGGCGGCGCCGGTCGCGCCGCCGATCATGGCCGCGCCGGCCGCGGCCGAGACCAGGAGCGCGACGCCGCACGGTTCGCCGTCGCCGTCGCCGTGGACGGCGGCGTGCCGGTCGCAGAAGGCCGCGGCGAGGTCGGCGGGGTCGCCGCCGTCGCCCACGCGCCATTCGAGCCGGTCGACCTCGACCAGGCGGTCGCGGCAGGCGGACGGGGCTCCCGCGGGGGACGCGGGGACGCCTCGGAAACTCGGCATGGGTCAAGTGTCGCCCAGGCGGGCCCGGCGCCCTGCGCCGAGTGGCCCACCTCACCGCTCCTCAGGCGCCGATGTCGGCGAGGACCCCGCCCTCGGCGGGCGCCTCGATGTAGGCGCCGCCGGTGGCCTCGGCCAGCAGCGCCAGGTTGTCGGCGTTGGCCGCGCCGAACCCGACGGTGTAGGCCTTGACCGGGCCGTCCGCCGAGGACAGCGCCGTGGCCGTCTCCTCGACCGTGGGCGCGCTCGCGGTGTCCTCCCCCGAGTTGGTCAGCACCACCACGACGTTGAGGGCGCCGTCGGCGGCGTGCTCGTTCATGTACTGGTAGGCCGCGACCAGGGAGTCGTAGAGCGGCGATCCGCCTTCGTAGGTGTCGTTCGCGGAGATCGCGTACAGGTCGTCGGTCAGCTGGCCGCGGTTCTCGTCGGACATCTCGGCGAGGTCGGTGACCGGGCGCCAGGGCCCGTCCTCGCCCGCGCCGACGCCGTACTCCCACAGCCCGGCCCGGTAGGTCGACTCCATGTCCTCGACCATGTCGACGGCCATGCGGATCGTGGCGTCGGCGGCGGTCACGTCGGCGCCGCCGTAGGTGACGGTCTCCTCGGCCGCGGCGCTCGACCGGTCGACCAGGAACAGGAGGTTGAGGTCCTGGCGGCCCGACTGCCACGAGCGGGTCGCCAGGCCGACCGCCTCGGGGGTGGTCTGGGCCAGCGCCGCCGCGGGGTCCTCGACCGGTTGCAGGTCGGCGTCGGTGAAGTCGGAGGAGGCCAGGAACTCGCCGAACCGCTCGGCGATCCCCGCGTCCGACTCGGAGACCCATCCCGCGCCGCCCAGGACCATGTAGGAGGCCACCGCGCTCACGGCCGTGCCCGAGGGCGTCACCGGCACGAGCGGGTCCTCCAGGCCGGCAGTGGCGTTGAAGTCCTCGACCTGGTAGTCCAGGGCCGTGAGCACCTTCGCGGGGTCCGGGGCCTCGGCGTAGGCGCTGAGCTGCTCGGCGATGTCGTCGGTCATCGTCCCGGACTCGACCGCCGCCGAGTAGGCGGCCATGGCGTCCTCGGCGAACCCCCCGGCGCCGTCCGAGGTCGCGTTCAGCATCGACACCAGGCCCTCGGTGGAGGTGCGGGGGTTGGCCGCGCCCAGGGTCAGCGTCCCGTCCGAGACGCGGGCGAGCACGTCGGTCCACGCCGGCGGCTGGCCCCCCAGCCAGCCCAGCTCCGTCGCGGTCGACTCGGCGACGGCCAGGACCGACGAGGCCTGGCCCAGCACCACCGGGTCGGCGCTGGCGTAGCCGGCGGAGGCCTCGTTCGAGGCGACCGAGGAGGCCCACGCCTGCGCGTCGGGCACCCACGCGATCGGCCGCTTGCCGAACGACTTCGCGTCCCAGGTGCCGGCGGTGATCCCCCGCGAGGCGTCGGCCGCGGCGACCTCGGTGACCGCGACGCCCACGCACCGGCCGTCGACCTCCGGCTGCGTCGCCTCCCACTCCTGGGCGGCGTCCTCGACCGAGGAGAAGACGCCGGGGGCCGTCGCCACGGTCACCCGGAACACCTCGCCGGAGCAGCCCGACCGCAGGAGCGTCATGAATCCCCATGTCAGGCCCGAGGCGACGAGCACGCACACCAGCGTGATCACGATCCAGGGGGCCACCGGCAGCTTGGAGCCGCCCTTCTTGCGCCGCCGACCTGTCCGGTGCGACTTCACCGCACGCGCAGTACCGAAAACCATGAGCTCACTCCTGGGGGGATCGTCGGCAGCCAGTGTAGAGCCAGCACGCCTGAGCGAATTTACGGCTCACGCGCATCGCGGCGGCCGGCCCCGCCCGGGACCGGCCGCCGCGGCCGCGCGGCTACTCCCCGAACGCCTCGATCGGCGGGCAGGTGCACGCGAGGTTGCGGTCGCCCCACGCGTTGTCGATGCGGCCCACCGGCGGCCAGTACTTCGCGGTGCTCACCCCGGCGGGGTGGGCCGCCTGGGTCCGGGAGTAGGCCCGGTCCCACTCGTCGGCGGTGGCGGCCGCGGCGGTGTGCGGGGCGCCCCGCAGCGCCGAGGCCTCGACGGCGACCTCGCCGGCGGCGACGGCCTCGATCTCGGCGCGGATGCCGATCATGGCCTCGCAGAACCGGTCGAGCTCGGCGAGGTCCTCGGACTCGGTGGGCTCGACCATGAGCGTCCCGGCCACGGGGAAGGACATCGTGGGGGCGTGGAAGCCGTAGTCGATGAGCCGCTTGGCGACGTCCTCGACGGTCACGCCCGAGCGCTTGGTGAGCTCGCGCAGGTCGAGGATGCACTCGTGGGCGACCAGGCCGTGCTCGCCGGCGTACAGCACCGGGTAGTGCTCCCCCAGGCGCGCGGCGACGTAGTTGGCGGCCAGGACCGCCGAGGCGGTCGCCGCGGTCACGCCCTCGGGGCCCATCATGCGCAGGTACATCCACGGGATCTGGAGGATCCCGGCCGAGCCCCACCGGGCCTGCGAGACCGGGCCGACCGGGCCGGCGGCCTCGAGCGGGTCGGAGGGCAGGAACGGCGCCAGGTGCTCGGCGACGGCGACCGGGCCCACGCCGGGCCCGCCGCCGCCGTGCGGGATGCAGAAGGTCTTGTGCAGGTTCAGGTGCGACACGTCGGCGCCGAAGCGGCCCGGCTTGGCCCAGCCCAGGAGGGCGTTGAGGTTGGCGCCGTCGACGTAGACCTGCCCGCCCGCGTCGTGGACGCGGGCGCAGACCTCGACGATGGTCGACTCGTACACCCCGTGCGTGGAGGGGTAGGTGACCATGAGGGCCGCGAGGCGGTCGGCGTGGGCGCCGATCTTGGCGTCCAGGTCGTCCAGGTCGACGTTGCCGGCCTCGTCGCAGGCGACGACGACCACGCGCATCCCGGCGAGGACGGCGGAGGCGGCGTTGGTGCCGTGGGCGCTGGCGGGGATGAGGCACACGTCGCGCCCGGCCTGGCCGCGGTCGGCCTGCCAGGCGCGGATGGCCAGGAGCCCGGCGAGCTCGCCCTGGGAGCCGGCGTTGGGCTGGACGGAGACGGCCGCGTAGCCGCACACGTCGGCGAGCCAGCCTTCGAGCTGGTCGATGAGGGCCCGCCAGCCCTCGGTCTGGTCGGCGGGGGCGAGGGGGTGGACGTCGGCGAACTCGGGCCAGGAGATGGGCTCCATCTCGGCGGCGGCGTTGAGCTTCATGGTGCACGACCCGAGCGGGATCATGCCGCGGTCGAGGCCGTAGTCGACGTCGGCGAGGCGCTTGAGGTAGCGCATCATCGCGGTCTCGGAGTGGTGGGCGGTGAAGACCGGGTGGGTCAGGTAGGCGCTCTCGCGGCGCAGGGCCGCGGGCAGGGCCGCTTCGACCGGGTCGTGGAGGCTCGCCCCGAAGGCCTCGCAGACGACGCGCAGGTCGGCCTCGGCGGTGGTCTCGTCGCAGGCGGCGGCGACGGTGTCGGCGTCGACGCGGCGCAGGTTGACGCCGCGCTCGGCGGCCGCGGCGACGACCGCGTCGGCCCGGCCGGGCACGCGGGCGGTGACGGTGTCGAACAGGGGCGCCTCGCCGGTGTCGATGCCGGCGGCGTCCAGGGAGGCGCGCAGGCGCGCGGCCTGGGCGGCGGTGCGCTCGGCGATGGCCCGCAGGCCCTCGGGGCCGTGCCAGACGGCGTAGGAGGCGGCGATGACGGCGGGCAGGACCTGGGCGGTGCAGATGTTGCTGGTGGCCTTCTCGCGGCGGATGTGCTGCTCGCGGGCCTGGAGGGCGAGGCGCAGGGCGGGCTGTCCCGCCGCGTCGCGGGAGACGCCGACCAGGCGGCCCGGCAGCTGGCGCTGGAGGGCGTCGCGCACGGCCATGTAGCCGGCGTGGGGGCCGCCGAAGCCCATGGGCATGCCGAGGCGCTGCGTGGAGCCGACGGCGATGTCGGCGCCGAACTCGCCGGGGGCGGTCAGGACCGCGAGGGCGAGGAGGTCGGCGGCGACGGTGACCGCGGCGCCCTTGGCGCGGGCGGCCTCCGCGGTGGCCGTCCAGTCGATGAGGACGCCGTCGGCGCCGGGGTACTGGAGGAGGACGCCGAAGGCGCCGTCGGGGACCTGCGCGGGGTCGGCGAGGTCGGCGACGACGAGGTCGATGCCGACCGGTTCGGCCCGCGTCCGCAGGACCGCGAGGGTCTGGGGCAGGACGCGGCGGTCGACGGCGAAGACGTTCCCGGCGTCCCGTTTCGCCGCCCGGCGGGCCAGGAGCATGGCCTCGGCGGCGGCGGTGGCCTCGTCGAGGAGGCTCGCGCCGGCGACGGGCAGGCCGGTGAGGTCGGCGACCATGGTCTGGAAGTTCAGGAGCGCTTCGAGGCGCCCTTGGCTGATCTCGGCCTGGTAGGGCGTGTACGCGGTGTACCAGGAGGGGTTCTCCAGGACGTTGCGGCGGATCACGGCCGGGGTGTGGGTGCCGTAGTAGCCCAGGCCGATCATGGACCGCTTGGCCCGGTTCCGCGCGGCGAGGGCGGCGAGCTCGGCCTGGGCCTCGGTCTCGGAGACCGCGGCGGGGAGCGCGAGGCCGTCGCGGGAGCGGATGAGCGCGGGCATGCAGGCGTCCATGAGCGCCTCGAGGCTGGGGTGGCCCACGGCCTTGAGCATGGCGTCCTGGTCGGCGGCGCTGGTCCCGATGTGTCGGTCGGCGAAGGAACGGTCGGTCATGGGGTCTCCGGTGACAGTCGACGGCGGTTGCGGTCCCCTCGTCTGTCACCGGCTCGGGCCGGCTTCAGAGCGGCCAATTCCGGGCGGTCCTGGTACCTGAGAGTTTGAAGCGAGGGACTTGCCCCTTCGGTGCCGTGGAGCGCATGTGGCCCACGATCTCTCCCGCCCGGTTTTCCGGCTCTGCGGCCATGGTAGGTCAGGAGGGGGCCGGTCGGCGACCGGGCAGGTCCCCGGTGTGGCGCGCGCGGGGCTGCTCGGGCGCGTGCGCGCGCGCGGGGGCCTCGCCGGGGAGGGTCGCCAGGCGCCCCATGACCTCGGTGACGGTGGTGCGGACGGCGATGCCGAAGACGCCCTGGCCGCCGCGCAGGAGCTCGATGACCTCGCCGGCGGAGCGGCACTCGTAGACGGTGGTGCCGTCGGACATGAGGGTGATCTCGGCGAGGTCCTTGACGGCGCGGCAGCGGAGGGCCTCGACGGCGGTGCGGATGTTCTGGAGGGAGACCCCGGCGTCGAGGAGGCGTTTGATGACCTTGAGGACGATGATGTCGCGGAAGGAGTAGAGGCGGTTGGAGCCCGAGCCGGAGGCGGGGCGGACGCTCGGCTCGACCAGGCCGGTGCGGGCCCAGTAGTCGAGCTGGCGGTAGGTGATGCCGACGACGTGGCAGGCGGCGGTGCCCCTCCAGCCGCGGATCTGGCTGGGCGGGACGACCGGCCGTCCCGCGGCTTCACTGTGGGCGTCCATCGCGACCTCCGCGCACCGTCGGTTACGGAGGTGAGCGTAACCGCCCGACCCTCCACCATGGGCTGAACGAGAGAAATGCTCTATGGGGACGCGGATGCTCCCCCGGCAGGTCGCGAGGGGTGTTATCGGCCTTCTTCGAAGTCCTCGGGGGTGACCTCTTCGAGGAACTCGCGGAACTTCTCCACTTCGTCCTCCTGCGTGTCGGGCAGGACCACGCCGGCCTCGTCGAGGACGGCGTCGTCGCACCAGATGGGCGCCTCGGCGCGCAGGGCGAGGGCGATGGCGTCGGAGGAGCGCGAGGAGACGCGGGTGCGCCCGTCGAGGACGAGCTCGGCGAAGTAGACCGTGTCGCGCAGCTCCGTGATCTCCACGGCGGTGAGGGTGACGTCGAGGGCGTCGAGGACGTCCCGCATGAGGTCGTGGGTGAGCGGGCGGGACAGCTGCACGTCCTGCTGCTGGTAGGCGATCGCCGCGGCCTCGACGGTGCCGATCCAGATCGGGAGGTAGCGGTGGCCGTCGGCCTCTTTGAGCAGGACCACCGGTTGGTTGCTCGGAAGTTCCACGCGGACCCCGACTACGGTCATCATCCGCACCGGTTCGCCTCCAACGGGTTGCCGTCCTTGATGCCGGACCCGCCGCGGGTCGCCCCGGGGCGGGTCCGAGACTGTCAGCCTACTCGCCGGCGGCGCGCACCGGGCGCGCCAGGCGCTTCGGGCGCCCGCCTACGCGGCGGCCGGCTTGGGGCCGGAGACGAACACCAGGCGGAACTTGCCGATCTGGACCTCGTCGCCGTTGCCGAGGCCCGCGGTCTCCACCCGCTCGCGGTTGACGTACGTGCCGTTGAGGCTGCCCACGTCGCGGACGGTGAACCCGGCCGCGTCCCGGTGGAACTCGGCGTGGCGCCGCGAGACCGTCACATCGTCCAGGAAGATATCGGAGTCGGGATGCCGCCCCGAAGTGGTCACCTCGGTGTTGAGCAGGAAACGCGCGCCGGCGTTCGGGCCACGGCGGACGACCAGCAGCGCGGTGCCCGCCGGCAGCGAGTCGGCCAGGCGGGCGGAGTTGAGCTCCGCGTCGACCTCGCCGCCCTCCTGCAGGGCGGACAGGTTCATCGTGGCCGTCACATCCGGCGGAGGGAACTCGTCATTCGAACGCGTCATGGATTGCCACCTTCTACAAGTCTGGACCCTCTGGTCACTCCGTAAGCTTCGCATACGCACCGGCGTCGAGCAAAGCGGTGAGCGAGCCGGCATCCTCGACCTCGATGTCGAACATCCAGCCCGCCGCATAGGGGTCGCTGTTCACCAATTCCGGGGATGCAGACAATTCGTCATTGCGTGCAAGAATCTTACCGGTCAACGGAGCGTACACGTCGGAGACGCTCTTGGTCGACTCGACTTCGCCGACCACGTCACCTGCCCGAACCTCGGTGCCCGCCTCCGGAAGCTGGACGTATACGACGTCGCCGAGCGCGCTCTGCGCGAAGTCGGTGATGCCGATGCGCACGACGCTCCCGTCGCGCTCTTCGACCCACTCGTGCTCCGCGGTGTAACGCAGTTGCTCCGGAATCACCTGGCGCTCCCCTCTGAGAAACCCCGCCGGGCGGCGGGTCGGACGCCCATGAACCTATCGCCCGGCCCGGCGCGGTTCGCGCCGGGGCCGCGGCGGCGTGATCACCGCGCCCGGAGCGGGCTCAGGCCGTGACGGTCGGCCGGGCCCGCCCGGCCCGCATGAGCCCGGCCGCCTGGCGCAGGTAGACGGCCGCGGCCAGCCAGTACAGGCCCAGGCCCCACCAGGCCAGGGCCCAGCCCAGCGGCTGCGCCCACGCCTCGGCCGCCTCCACCGTGCCCAGGACGAGCGCCGGGAACGAGGTGAACACCACCGTGGTGGCGCATTTGCCGAGGAAGTGCACTTGGGGCGGGGCGTACCCGTGCCAGCGCAGCACGATCACGAGGGAGACCATCACCGCCTCGCGCAGCAGCACCGCGGCGGTGAACAGCCACGGCAGGAGGCCGATGAAGGTGAGCAGCAGCAGCGAGCTGAGGATGTAGAGCCGGTCGACGAACGGGTCGAGGAGGCGCCCGAGCTTGGAGACCTGGTTGAGGTGGCGGGCCAGCTGCCCGTCGACCCAGTCGGTGCCGCCGCCGACGGCCAGCACCACAGCGGCCTGCCAGTAGTACTGGGTGGCCAGCAGGAGGTAGCAGAACAGCGGGATGCCGAGCAGCCTGACGGCGGTGACCAGGTTGGGCCACGTCCATACGCCCCAGCCGGGAGGTGCGGGCGGCGCTGCTGCTGACTTGCTCAAGGCGGTCCTCTCGGCGGACCCGGTCTCGTGGGGAGGCCGGGCCCTGGGTAGGTCTCCTCTCGCCCGCCGGTGCGGCGAGCGGTCTCCGAGGTCAAGAAGATGGTCGATGCGGTGGGTGTACCCGCATTCTAACCGCAGACTCCGACATCCGTATCCCGGAAATTCGCGCGGCCGATCGGGCGGGCGGCGGGACCGCGCGCGGGAACGGCGAGCTGGGGCCCAAGGCGGTCGGTCCTCTCAGGAGGCCGCCCGGCGCGGGGGCCGCGGCGAAAAGTGACAGGAAACAACCCGGGCCGGTCCTGGACCGGCCCGGGCCGCTGCCGTGCCCTAGCTAGGCGGGCGGTGCGCCGGGGATGAACGTCTGCGGCTCCTCCTTGCGGAAGTACGCGTTCGCGGAGGGGACCGCGAGCAGGACGATGACCGCGACGGCGCCGAGCGTGCCCAGCACCAGGACGCCGTAGCTGGCGACGGCCGTCCAGGCCGGGTAGGCGCCGTTCACGGCGTCCATGAGCGCCTGCGCGTCGAGGCCCTCGGCGCCGCCGGCGGCCTCGATCCCGGCCTCCATGAACTGGGCGGCGAACAGCTGCGTGACGGTGATGAAGCCCCCGCAGACGAGCACCAGGGGCTGCACGACCCAGGTGACGACCCGGGAGGGCCGGTTCCCGGCGCCGTTGAGCAGCGCCAGGACGATGATGAGCGCGGCGGCGGCGATCGGCGCGTACGCCGCGATCCCGTTGCTCTCGAAGGTGGTGCCCTGGGGCAGGTCGGACATGGCGTGGCCCTGGGCGGCGAGCTCGTCCTCGGCCGCGGCCTGGGCGTCGGCGCCGTAGAGGAGGCCCGCGACGGACTGGGCGATCAGGAACACGGCGAGCAGGATCTGGATCCACACCGCGGTCGTGACCGTTCCGGGGCGGGTCCTGGCGGCGGCGGGGGGTTCGGATGCGGGGGGCGGCATGGACATGGGTTCCTCCGTGTGGGTTCACGTTCGGCGTCCGCGGCGGCCGGGCCGCCCGCGCACCGCGAGCGGCCGGACCGTCACCCACACGCTAGCAAGCATCGATGACCGTCGCTCGAAGGAACACCGGTCCTTCTCAAGGGCTACACGGGGAGTCCCCGCACTACTCCTCTCGGGCGAGGCGGCGCCGGTGCACGGCCACGGCCGCGCCCACCAGGCAGCCGCTCATCGGCACGACCAGGAGCCACAGCGCCCACGAGCCGACCGCCCAGATCGCGACGCCGCCCAGGAGGATGCCGGTCCCCGAGAGGTCGTCGCGGGTCCGCCCGAGCGCGGCGGCGAACAGGGCCCGCCACCGCTCCCCCGGCGCCCACGCGGCCGCGGCCCGCAGCAGGACGGTGGCGGCCAGGGCGGCGACCAGGAACGTGGCCGCCGCCAGGCCCGAGCGGCCCGGCACGCCCTCCTGGGCGAGCACGACGAGGTTCAGGAGCAGGACGAGCGCGGCGCCGATCATCGCCAGGCCGACCCGCCACGATTCGCGCAAGGCGGTGCGGAGGTCGGCCCAGAACGAGGCCAGCGTCGTCGACTCGCCGGAGGCGTACGCCGCGACGTGCCGCGAGGCCGCCGCGAGGGCGGCCGGGACCGTCACGACCGGCAGTGCGGCGAGGCAGACCCAGACGCCGGTCAGCAGGCATTCGGCGAAGAGCGCGAACCCCTCGCCGAACGCCTGCCGCCGTCTGGCCACGACCGCCACGCTAGCCCTTGACACCGGAGGTCGCGATGCCCTTGATGAGGAACTTCTGGAAGACCAGGAAGAACAGCACCACCGGGATCAGCGAGAGCAGCGTCATCGCCATCATGCCGCCGTAGTTCGAGACGCCCTCGGTGTTGTTGTACGACTGGAGGAGCCGCGGCAGCGGGAACTTCTCGATCTCGTGCAGGTAGATCAGCGGGCCCATGAAGTCGTTCCAGGACCAGATGAACGTGAAGATCGAGGAGGTCACGATCGCCGGTCGCAGCAGCGGCAGCATGATCGAGAAGAAGATCCGGAAGTGCCCGGCCCCGTCGATCGTCGCCGCCTGGTCCAGTTCGCGCGGGATGCCGCGCAGGAACTGCACGTACATGAACACGAAGAACGCGTCCAGGCCGAGGAACTTCCCGATGACGAGCGGGAAGATCGTGTTGACCACGTCCATCTCGGAGAAGATCAGGTACTGCGGGATGAGCATGACCTGGCCGGGCAGCAGCAGCGTCGCGATGACCACCGCGAACATCGCCTTGCGGCCGGGGAACTCCAGGCGGCCCAGGGCGTAGGCGGTGATCGAGCACGAGACCACGATGCCGACCACGGACAGGGCCGCGATCACGAACGAGTTCCAGAAGAACCGCCACAGCGGAACCCCGGCCATGCCGTCGAAGGCGGCGGTGAAGTTGTCCCAGGTGATCGAGGTGGGGATGGGCGAGATGTTGGTGAGGATGTCGGAGTTCTCTTTGACCGAGGCGGTCAGGACCCAGAAGGCCGGGTAGAGGACGACGACGAGGACGGCCAGGAGCGCCACGTGCCAGACGAGGGACTTGACGCGTTCGGCCGGGGTGCGCTTGCGCCGCGGGATGACGCGGGGGGCTGCAGTGGCGCTCATCGGTTGTCCTCCCCTGCGTAGTAGACGAGGTTCTTGGCGGCGCGGAACATGATCAGCGTGACCACGCCGACGGCGAGCACGAGCATCCAGGCCCAGGCCGAGGCGTAGCCCATGCGCAGGTCCACGAACGCCAGGGCGTAGATGCGCACGGTGTAGAACAGGGTCGACCAGGCCGGTCCGCCGGCGGTGCCGCCGATGATGAACGCGGGCCCGAACAGCTGGAAGGCGTGCACGGTCTCCATGAGCACGTTGAAGAAGATGACCGGCGAGAGCATCGGGATCGTGATGTGCACGAACCGGTGCCACTTGCTGGCGCCGTCGACCTCGGCCGCCTCGTGGAGCTCGTCGGGGACCTGGAGGAGCCCGGCCATGAAGATGACCATCGGCGCGCCGAAGGTCCAGATGCTCAGCAGGACGAGCATGAGGATGGAGACGTCGGGGTTGCCGATGAACCCGCCGCCGTCCCAGCCGAACCAGGACATGATCTGGTCCTGGGGCCCTCCTTGGGCGAACAGGACCTTCCAGACGATGGCGATGCCGACGCTCATGGCGATGAGCGAGGGCATGTAGAACGCGGCCCGGTAGAACCCGATGCCGCGCCGCGACTGGGTCAGCAGCATGGCCACCGCCAGGGAGGCGATGAGCTTGAGCGGCACGGCCAGCAGGACGTACAGCAGCGTGACCTTGACGGCGCGCCCGAACATGGGGTCGTCGAACATCGCCGTGTAGTTCGCCAGGCCGATCCACTCGCCGCCGAGGACGAGGTGGTAGTCGGTGAACGACAGGTACAGCGACCAGAGCATCGGACCCACGGTGAACACCAGCGAGCCGATGATCCAGGGCGTCATGAAGGTATAGCCGACAAGGCGCTCGCCGCGGCGAGCGGGCGGGGTGCGGCGCTTGGCCGCCCCCCGCTTCTCGCGTGCGGTCGGCGCTCCGGCCTCACCCGCCGCGGGCGGCGCGGTGGTGGAGGGAGAAGCTGACACGGTGACGATTCCTCGGTAGTCGGTTACTGCTCGGCGGCCAGGAGCGTCTCGGCCTCGGTGAAGAACAGGTCCGCGGCCTCCTGCGCGGACATCTCGCCGTACTGGACCTGCTGGTAGATCTCGCCGAACTTGACCTCGATGGCGCCGGTCGCCGACGGCGGGGCCGGCGGCGGCGTGGTCAGGTACTGGGCGACGGACTCCTCGTAGTCGAGCACGCCCTGGGTGTTGGCGTCGATCTCGACGTTCTCCAGGCCGGTGTTGGTGGCCGGCACGCCCCGGTTGGTGCCGAGGATCGCGATGGCCTCCGGGTCGCCCAGGAGGAAGTCGACGAGCTTGGCGGCGGCCTCGGCCTGCTCGGTGGCGCCCGAGATGACCAGCTGCATCGAGGGCTTGAGGTACAGGCCCAGGTTGCTCGGGTCCAGGCTCGGCGGCGCGGCGAGCGCGAGCGTCCCGCCGAGCTCCTCGACCGGCGGCGCGAAGCTGGGCATGAAGTTGTCCCAGCCGATCTCGGAGGCGAGCTTGTCCTGGACGAGCCCGCCCTCGACCCATTCGATGGTGGTCTCGACCGGCGGGACCATCCCGGCCTCGTACAGGCCGGCCGAGGTGCCCCACCACTCGACGAGCTGCGCGGCCTCGAAGTTGAGGGCCTTGCCGTCCTCGGTGTAGAAGCTGCCGCCCTGCTGGCGCAGCCACAGCTCCATGAAGTGGTACTGGCCGCACCAGTCGCCGCCGCCCCACTTGCCCTCGCCCATCTGGGGCGTGAGGGTGGTGATGTCGGCGCCGTACTCGTCCCAGCTGTAGCCGGGTGCGGGCGCGGCGACGCCGTGGGCGTCGAAGAGGTCGGCGCGGTAGATCAGGCCGAGCGTGTTGCCGGCGATCGGCACGGCGACGAGCTGGCCGTCGAGCTTGGCGGTGTCGAGGAAGCCCTCGCGGAAGTCGTCGGTCTTGACGACGCCCTCGAGGGGCAGCAGCATCCCGCTGGAGCCGAACTGGCGCAGCCGGGAGTAGTCCATCTGGAACACGTCCGGCAGGTCGCGCGAGGCCATGCGGCCGGTGAGGCCTTCCCAGTAGGTCGGGAAGTCCGCGAAGTTCGTCTGGACCTTGATGCCTTCGTTCTTCGACATGAAGAGGTCGACGGCCTCCTTGGTGATGCCGGCGCGGTTCTCGTCGCCCCACCACTCGAAGCTGATCTCGATCGGGTCGTCGGCGGTGCCGGCCGGTCCGTCGTCGCCGCACGCGGCCGCGGCCGCGAGGGTCGCCGCCGCGGCGGCGCCGGTGAGGAGGGAACGGCGCCGGAGGCGGTAAGGGTCGCGGATCATCGTTGATTGCTCCTTCTGATGTGAGGGGTCCCGCCGGAGCGGGCCTTCGGGATCTATTCAGTTGCTCCCACTGGGAGGGTCTGGAGCCGCCGGGCGGCGTGCTCCCAAGGGCCCGTGGACCCTCGGGGCGTGTGGCGGCGGGGCCGGGCCGAGGCGGCCGCGGCGGCGCGGCGGGCCTCGGGTCCGGGCGCGACGAGGCCGAGCGACTGGGCCTGGACGAGCGCGTTGCCCAGGGCGGTGGCCTCGTCGGGTCCGGCGAGCACGGTGCGGCCGGTCGCGTCGGCGGTCCACTGGCACAGCAGCGTGTTGTTGGCGCCGCCGCCGACGATGTGGATCACGGCGACGGCCTCGCCGGTGAGGTCCTCGAGGGCGTCGATCGCGCGGCGGTGGGCCAGGGCGAGCGAGTCGAGGACGCAGGCGGCGACCTCGGCGGGGCCGTCGGGCACCGGCTGGCCGGTCTGGGCGCAGTAGGCGCGGATGCGGGCGGGCATGTCGCCGGGTTCGGCGAAGCGCGGGTCGTCGGGGTCGACGACGGAGCGGAGGCGCTCGACGCGGGCGGCGTCGCCGAGCAGTGCGGCGAGGTCGACCTCCAGGCCTTCGCGCCGCCAGGCGGCGATCGACTCGTTGAGCAGCCAGAGTCCGGCGACGTTGCGCAGGAAGCGGATGGACCCGTCGGCGCCGCGTTCGTTGGTGAACCCGGCTTCGAGGGCGGCGGCGCTCGTGACGGGCGTGTCGCGTTCGACGCCGACGAGCGACCAGGTGCCGCAGGAGATGTAGGCGGCGCCCTCGCCCTCGTAGGGGACGGCGGCGACGGCGGCGGCGGTGTCGTGGCCGGCCGTGGCGACGACCCGGGTGTCGGTGGACAGGCCGGTCTCGGCGGCGATCTCGGGGAGGAGGGGGCCGAGGACCGTGCCGGTGGGCGTGATGGGCCCGAGCAGGTCGGGGTCGGCGCCCGCGGCCCGGCACAGGGCGGGGTCCCAGGTGCCGGTGGCGAGGTCGACCAGGCCGGTGGTGGAGGCGTTCGTGACCTCCCAGGCGGGCGTCCCGGAGAGCCAGTACCCGAGGAGGTCGGGAACGAGCAGGAGCCGCCGGGCGGCGGCGAGGCGGGTGGGGTCCTCGGCGGCCAGCTGGAACACGGTGTTGAACGGCTGGGGCTGGATGCCGGTGCGCGCGAACAGGTCCACGGTGTCGAGCTGCGACAGGAGCCGGTCGCGGGCGGGGGCGTTCCGGGCGTCGCGGTAGGAGACGGGGTTGGCGATGAGGTGGCCGGCGGCGTCGATGAGGCCGTAGTCGACCGCCCAGGAGTCGACGCCGATCGCGGCCGCGTCGCCGAGGGCGCGGAGCCCGTCGAGGACGCCGGACCAGAGGCCGAGCACGTCCCAGTACAGGCGCCCGTGCACGGCGACCGACCGGTTGGGGAACCGGGCGGCCTCGGTCAGGTCGATCCGGCCCTCGCGCACGCGGGCGGCGATGACGCGTCCGGAGGACGCGCCCAAGTCGACCGCTGCAAGGACCGTCACCTGAGGAATCCCTGCGGGTTGCCCGAGTCGACGGGGACGTGGACGCCGGTGGTCAGGCCGAGGTCGGGGCCGACCAGGGCGTACACCGCGTCGGCGACCGAGGAGGGCAGGACCTCCTTCTTGAGCAGGGTCCGGCCCGCGTAGTACTTGCCGAGCTCGGATTCGTCGACGCCGTAGACGGCGGCGCGTTCGGCGCCCCAGCCGGAGGCGAAGATCCCCGAGCCGCGCACGACCCCGTCGGGGTTGACGCCGTTGACGCGGATGCCGTGCTCGCCGAGTTCGGCGGCGAGGAGGCGCACCTGGTGGGCCTGGTCGGCCTTGGTCGCGGAGTAGGCGATGTTGTTGGGCCCGGCGAACACGGAGTTCTTCGAGGCGATGTAGACGATGTCCCCGCCCATGCCCTGGGCGATCATCGTCCGGGCCGCTTCGCGGGCGACGAGGAAGGAGCCCTTGGCCATGACGTCGTGCTGGAGGTCCCAGTCGGCGGCGGTGGTCTCCAGGAGCGGCTTCGACAGCGACAGCCCGGCGTTGTTGACGACCAGGTCGACGCCGCCGAAGGCGAGTGCGGCGGCCTGGAGCGCGGCGGTGACGGCGTTCTCGTCGGTGACGTCGCAGGCCACGCCCACGGCGGTGTCGGCGTTCCCGATCTCGGCGGCCGCGGCGGCGGCCTTGGCCTGGTCGAGGTCGGCGATGACGACGCAGGCGCCCTCGGCCGCGAGGCGTTCGGCGGTGGCCTTGCCGATGCCGCCCGCGGCGCCGGTCACGAGCGCGACGCGCCCGGCGAGGGGCTTGGGCTTCGGCATCCGCTGGAGCTTGGCCTCTTCGAGCGACCAGTACTCGATGCGGAACTTCTCCGACTCGGGGATCGGCTGGTACGTGGAGACGGCCTCGGCGCCGCGCATGACGTTGATCGCGTTGACGTAGAACTCCCCCGCGACGCGGGCGGTCTGCTTGTTCGCGCCGAAGGAGAACATGCCGACGCCGGGGACCAGGACGATCGCGGGGTCGGCCCCGCGCATGGCCGGGGAGTCCTCGGTCGCGTAGCGCTCGTAGTAGGCGGCGTAGTCCTCGCGGTAGGCGGCGTGGCGCTCCCGGAGGTGATCGATAACGTCCGGGAGGGGCGCGTCCGGCGCGGTCTGGAGGACCAGGGGCCGGACCTTGGTGCGCAGGAAGTGGTCCGGGCAGGAGGTGCCGAGCGCGGCGAGGTCGTACAGCCGCTCGGAGGCGAGGAAGTCGAGGACTTCGGGGTCGTCGTTGAAGTGGCCGACCTGGCGGCGGTCGGTGGAGGCCAGGCCGCGGACGACCGGGGCGAGGGCGGCGGCACGTGCCGCGCGCTCCTCCGCTCCCAGCGGCGCCCGCTCGGGCGCCGGAGCGCCGAACGGGTCGCTCTTCCCCCGCTCGGCGAGGTAGGCCTCGCAGCCGCGGATGATCTCCAGGGAGTTCGCCTCGCACTCCTCGGAGGTGTCGCCCCAGGCGGTGATGCCGTGGCCGCCGAGGATGCACCCGATGGCCCGCGGGTTCGCCTCTTTGATGCGGGCGATGTCGAGGCCGAGCTGGAAGCCGGGGCGGCGCCAGTCGACCCACGCGACGCGGTCGCCGAAGCACGCCTTCGTCAGCGCGGGGCCGTCGGCGGCCGTGGCGAAGGCGATGCCGGAGTCGGGGTGCAGGTGGTCGACGTGCGCGGCGTCGACCAGGCCGTGCATGGCGGTGTCGATCGAGGGGGCGGCGCCGCCGCGCCCGTGGAGGCAGTAGTCGAAGCGCCCGACCATCTCGTCCTCGGCGTCGACGCCGGGGTAGGCGCCGGCCATGGCGCGCAGCCGGTCCAGGCGCAGGACGGCGAGGCCGGCCTCCTTGAGGGTGCCGAGGTCCCCGCCGGAGCCCTTGACCCACAGCAGGTCGACGTCGCCGCCCGTGACCGGGTCGGTGCCGGCGCCCTTGGCGGAGGTGTTCCCCCCGGCGAAGTTCGTGTTGCGCTTGTCGGCCCCGAGCCGGTTCGACCGGGCGATGAGCGCGGCGACGGTGTCCCCCATTTACGCCCCCCATCCCGCGGCCTGGCCGCCCTTGCGGGCGGCGATGATCTCCGCGGCGTATCCCGAGGCAGCATAGGCGGCCATCGGGTCCTCGTCCAATCCTTGCTCATTCCGGAGCTCGGCGAGGAGGGGGCGGACGTCGGTGTTGTAGGCGTCCATGAGGACGGCGTTGGCGCCGAGGACGTCGCCGGCGGCCTGCGCGGCGGCGAGCGCCTCGCGGTCGATCAGGAGCGCCTTGGCGGTGGCCTCCTGGACGTTCATGACGCTGCGGATCTGGCCGGGGATCTTCGGCTCGATGTTGTGGCACTGGTCGAGCATGTAGGCGATGCCCGAGTCGGGGCCCACGACCTCGCGCAGGGCCAGCTCGTGCATGATGCGGAACAGCTGGAAGGGGTCGGCCGAGCCGACCATGAGGTCGTCGTCGGCGTAGAACCGGGAGTTGAAGTCGAAGCCGCCGAGCTTGCCCTCGCGCAGCAGCAGCGCGACGATGAACTCGATGTTGGTGCCGGGGGCGTGGTGGCCGGTGTCGATGACGACCTGGGCCCGGGGGCCGAGCTTGAGGCAGTGCGCGTACGCGGTGCCCCAGTCGGGGACGTCGGTGGTGTAGAACGAGGGCTCGAAGAGCTTGTACTCCAGGAGGAGGCGCTGGTGCTCGCCGAGGCGCTCGTAGACCTCGGCGAGGACGGCGGCGAGGCGGTCCTGGCGGTCGGCGATGGAGTCCTGGCCGGGGTAGTTGGTGCCGTCGGCGAACCAGAGCTTCAGCGAGTCCGAGCCGGTGGCGTCCATGATGTCGACGCATTCGAGCAGGTGGTCGGTGGCCTTGCGGCGCACGCCGGGGTCGGGGTGGCAGACCGAGCCGAGCATGTAGTCGTCGTCTTGGAAGGTGTTGGAGTTGATGGTACCGATCTTGACGCCGAGGTCGGCGGCGTGGGCGGCGAGGTGGGCGTAGTCCTCGACCTTGTCCCAGGGGATGTGGAGGGCGACGGACCCGGCGGCGCCGGTGTACTTGTGGACCTGGGCGGCGTCGGCGAGCTTCTCGTAGGGGTCGCGCGGGACGCCCTGCTGGGCGAAGACCTTGAACCGGGTGCCGGAGTTGCCGAACGCCCAGGAGGGCAGCTCGATGCTCTGGCTGGTCAGCACCTGCTTGGCGTGGGTGGTGCGGTCGCTCATTTGCCGGCTCCTTCGCCCTCGGCCGGGAGGGCGGCCAGCTGGGTCTCCAGGTTGAACACTTCGGGAATGACGTTGAACGAGTCGTCGGCCGCGGCGCCGCCGGTGTCCTCGAAGAAGGGGGCCATCTCGGCCTGCCAGCGCGCGTTGACCTCGGTGTCGGCCATGGCCGCGCGGGCGGCGTCGAAGTCCTCGGTCTCCAGGTAGCCCACGAGGAGGCCGTCGGGGGCGAGGAACAGCGAGTAGTTCGTCCAGCCGGTCCGGGCGAGGGCGCGGACCATGTCGGGCCAGACCGCCGCGTGGCGTTCGCGGTACTCGGCCATGCGCTCGGGCTTGACGCGGAGGGTGAAGCACACTCGTTGTGTCACAGGGGTTTCCTCCTGGGGACGGCGGTGTCGATGAACGCGGTCTTTTTGAATCGTTTCATCAAGGGATGCCGCTAAGCTAAAACGCGGAGACCCTTGATGTCAAGCGTTTGCCGGAGAAAAGTTTGAACACGGTTCGGTATATGCTCCTCACGCTCCCCCGTTCGTCGTTGAACCGTTTCAAAGCGACGCGGCGGTACGGTGGGCGGCGACGACCGCCGAGGCGGCCGGCGGGCGCGGCGCGCCCGCGGCGCCGCTCCGGCGCGCTCCCCTGACCTCCGATTAGACTCCTTGAGGTGACCATGGCCACTACCAGCATGAAGGACGTCGCGCGCGCCGCGGGCGTGTCGGTCGGGACGGTCTCCAATGTGCTCAACCGGCCCGAGGCCGTGGCCGAGGAGACCCGCGCGCGCGTGCTGGCCGCGATCGGCGAGCTGGGGTACGTCCGCAACGACTCGGCCCGTCAGCTGCGGGCCGGGCGCAGCCGCACGGTCGCGGTGGTGGTCCTGGACGTGGCGAACCCGTTCTTCACCGACGTGGTCCGCGGCGCCGAGCCGCTCATCGAGACCGCGGGGGGCGTGGTGACGGTGTGCGACTCCGGCGAGGACGTGCGCCGCGAGCGCCGCCACCTGGAGATCCTGGAGGAGCAGCGGGTCCTGGGCCTGCTCATCACGCCCGTGGACGACTCCTCGGCGTCGTGGATCGAGCGGCTGTCGGGCCACGACATCCCGGTGGTGCTGGTCGACCGGGGCGCGGGCCGTCACCCGCACTGCTCCGTGGCGGTCGACGACGTCCACGGCGGCCGCCTGGCCGCGCGGCACCTGGTGGACGCCGGGCACGAGCGGATCGCGTTCATCGGCGGCCCCGGCTCCATCCCGCAGGTGGCCGACCGCCTGGCCGGGTGCCGGGAGGTGTGCGAGGAGGCCGGGACGGCCTTGGACGTGTTCACCACGGCGGGGCTGAACTTCGCGGCCGGGCGCGAGGCGGTCGAGCAGATGCTGGGCCGCGCCGACCGGCCCACGGCGGTGTTCTGCGCCAACGACCTGGTCGCGCTGGGGGCGCTCCAGTCCCTGACGATGCACGGGGTGAAGGTCCCCCAGGAGTGCGCGATCATCGGCTACGACGACATCGACTTCGCCGCGGCGGCGGCCGTGCCGCTCTCCTCGGTGCGCCAGCCGCGCGCGCAGCTGGGCCGCACCGCCGCGCAGCTCTTGTTCGACGAGATCGCCGAAGAGGGCGGCCACACCCACCGCAACGTGGTCTTCCAGCCCGAACTCATCGCGCGGGCCTCGACGGCGATGGACCTCGAGCCGCCGCTGTAACGGTAAAGTTCGGTTCTGGTAGCGTCTCCGCCACCGACCCGCGAGGGTCTGGTGAGCGATAACAGCGAGCCCTTCCGGAGGCGATCATGGCCGATCAGCAACGCGCGCGCATCGAGTTCGATCCGCGCTTCACCGTCGCCGCAGTGCCCGAGCGGCTGTTCGGGTCGTTCGTGGAGCACCTGGGCCGGTGCGTCTACACGGGGATCTACGAGCCCGAGCACCCCGCCGCGAACGAGGACGGCCTGCGCCAGGACGTGCTGGACCTCGTCCGCGAGCTGGGCCCGACCATGATCCGCTACCCCGGCGGGAACTTCGTCTCCGGCTACCGCTGGGAGGACGGGGTGGGCCCCAAGGAGGACCGGCCGCGCCGCCTCGACCTGGCCTGGGGCGTCACCGAGACCAACCAGTTCGGGCTCGGCGAGTTCATGACGTTCTGCCGCACCGTCGGCGTGGAGCCGAACATGGCCGTCAACCTCGGCACCCGCGGCCTCCAGGAGGCCCTGGACCTGCTCGAGTACGCCAACCACCCCGGCGGCACCCACTGGTCGGACCTGCGCCGCTCCCACGGCCACGAGGAGCCGTACGGCATCAAGCTGTGGTGCCTGGGCAACGAGATGGACGGCCCCTGGCAGATCGGCCAGCGCACCGCCACCGAGTACGGCCGCGTCGCCGACCAGACCGCGCGCTCCATGCGCATGATCGACCCCGGGCTCGACCTGGTCGCCTGCGGGTCCTCCTCGCGCGGCATGGCGACCTTCGGCGCCTGGGAGGCCGAGGTGCTGGCCCAGTCGTACGAGTCGGTCGACTACATCTCGGCGCACGCCTACTACCACCCCGGTGACGGCGACGTCGTCAGCTTCATGGCCAGCGCCCAGGACATGGAGCTGTTCATCGACGGCGTCATCGCCACCGCCGACGCGGTCGGCGCGAAGCTCAAGTCCGACAAGAAGATCGACATCTCGTTCGACGAGTGGAACGTCTGGTACCAGACGGCGCCCGCGGGCGAGCGGCCCGAGCCGTGGTCGGTGGCCCCGCGCCAGCTCGAGGACGTCTACTCGGCGATGGACGCGGTCGTGTTCGGCTCGCTGCTGATCACGCTGCTGCGCCGCTGCGACCGGGTCACCGCCGCGTGCCTGGCGCAGCTGGTGAACGTGATCGCGCCGATCATGACCGAGCCGGGCGGGCCCGCCTGGCGCCAGACGACGTTCTTCCCGTTCGCGGAGGCCTCGAAGTTCGGGCGCGGCACGGTCTTGGAGGTCAACGCCGCCGCGCCGGTCATCGACACCGCGAAGTACGGCGAGGTGCCGGCGCTGCACTCGGTGGCGGTGGCGAACGAGGACGGCACGGTGACCGTGTTCGCGGTCAACCGCGACCTCGAGGCGCCCCTGACGGTGGAGATCGACGCGTCCTCGCTGCCGGCCCTGGGCGAGGTCACCTGCTCGACGCTCACCGACGAGGACCCGCACGCGAAGAACACCCTCCAGGACCAGACGCGGGTCGCCCCGGCGGCAAACGAGACCGTCGCGGTCAAGGACGGCGTCATCACGGTCGAACTGCCCGCGATGAGCTGGAACACCATCCGCATCGCGTAACGACGACAGGAAGGGCGGCACCGCGCGGTGCCGCCCTGTCGCGTCACGGCCGGTCCCGCGGGCTGCCGGACGAAAACCCTCGAAGTTCGCGGTCCTGACGATCTCGAGGAGATCGCATAGACTCAGCGTCACGCGCTCACTTCGATTTCGGCTGGTGAACCATCGTGTCGACGCTCAGCGAACTGATCTCCCGCCTTCGTGCGCTCGTCGAGCAGGTCCACGAGACGCGGACGCGGGTCCACCACGCCCAGGACCGGACCCGAAGCGCGCTGCACCTCGCTTCGGACGCCACCCAGGGCTCGAGCAGCGCGCTCGCCGAAAAAGGTCAGAGCCAATGGCGCCAGGCCCTCGAGAAGCTCGCGGAGACCGACGCGCTCCTGGCCGCCGGGAACCGCGCCTGGGAGCAGTACATCGCCGGGACGCTCCTCGGCGGCGCCGCCGGGGGCGGCTTACCCCGCCCCGGGAGCGGCTCCGGCGCGAACGCCCGCCCGTTCACACGCCCCTCGCTGCCGCCCGACCCGGCCCGCAGGCCGGGAGGCGTGCCGACCGCGGTGGACCGCCGATCGTCGGCGACGACCCAGACGGGCGTCGAGGGCGAGAACAGCGCTGCGATCGTCCTGTCCCGCAGTGGCTACCGCGTCAGGCAGAACCCGCCGCCCAAGCCCAACGGCAAGCGGCCGGACTACCTGATCGAGGGCGACTACTGGGACTGCTACACCGTGCTGCCCGGCACCGCCAACGTCGAGCGGGTCCGCAAGTCGATCAAGAGCAAGGTCAACCCCAAGGACGGGAGACCGCAGGCCCGCCGCATCGTCTTGAACCTCGACGCGGAGGGCGCCGGCGGACGGACCCCGATCGGTCCGGACGCGGTCGGACGGCTCATGCGCAGAAAACCCGTTTCGGGGCTCGAAGAACTTAAGATCATCAGAGACGGTCGCGTCCACGACGTCGATCTGGGAGGTTGAGCAGGATGTCGACCCCGTACACCTATTACCGTCCCGCCGCCGACGAGCAGGAGCTGTCCGCCTACTTCGCCGAGCGGCTGGGGCTGGTCCGGTCCTTCGCAGCGCAGCCGTTCCCCCTGCGAGGCGACCGATGGTGGGTCGACACGTTCGCGCCGGATGAGGACTGGGACGGGGAGGCCGCCCGGATCGGCACCGACGACCTGCTGATCATCACCTTCGAAATCGGGAGGCACCTGGTCGGCGACGCGTACTTCCAGGCGCACCTCGACCTCTTCGGCGCCGTCGTGGACCAGCTCAACGACACCCCGGGCCTCACCGGGATGCTGGTGCACGGCGACGAGAAGGTCCTGATCGAGCGCTCGCCGGGCGGGCCGACGCTGCTGGACCCCAGCCTCGCCGACCCCGGCGACTACAACTTCGGCGACCACCTCGCCCCGGTCCTGTCCCGTGCCGCCGTCGCGCCGCTCCGTGAGCTCGACTGAGACGGGGCCGAGGGCGGCACCGCGCGGTGCCGCCCTGTCGTGGTTCAGTGGCGTCCGGCGCGGACGGCCTCGGCGAGTTCGGTGAGGAGGCGCTCGGTCTCGTCCCAGCCGACGCACGCGTCGGTCACCGACTGCCCGTACGCGAGCGTCTCGAGCGGGCCCGGCTCCTGGCGGCCCGGTTCGATGAAGCTCTCGATCATGAGCCCGGCGATGCCCCGCTCCCCCGCCGCGATCCGCTCGGCGATCTCGCGCACGACCTCGGCCTGGCGCAGGTGGTCCTTCCCGGAGTTGGCGTGGCTGGCGTCGACCACGAGCCGCTCGGGCCGCCCGTGCTTGGCCAGCAGCGCGAGGCCGTCGCGCACGTCCTCGGCGCCGTAGTTGGGGCCGGAGCGGCCGCCGCGCAGGATGATGTGGCAGTCGGGGTTGCCGCTGGTCGAGACGATAGAGGCGCGCCCGTCGTCGTCGATGCCGAAGAAGACGTGGTCGCCGGCCGCGGCCCGGCACCCGTCGACCGCGGAGGCCAGGTCGCCGTCGGTGGTGTTCTTGAACCCGATGGGCATCGACAGGCCCGAGGCGAGCTGGCGGTGCACCTGGCTCTCGGTGGTGCGGGCGCCGATCGCGCCCCACGAGACGGCGTCGGCGATGTGGTGGGGGCTCAGGGGCTCCAGGAACTCGCAGCCGACCGGCAGGCCCTCGTCGAGCACGTCGAGGAGCACGCCGCGCGCGAGGCGCAGGCCCAGTTCGACGTCGTGGGTGCCGTTCAGGTGCGGGTCGTTGATCAGGCCCTTCCAGCCCAGGGTGGTGCGGGGCTTCTCGAAGTAGACGCGCATGACCACGCACAGGTCCTCGCGCAGGGGCGCGACGGCCGCGGCGAGGCGCTGCGCGTAGTCCTTCGCGGCGGCCGGGTCGTGCACGGAGCAGGGCCCGACGACGACCAGGAGCCGGTCGTCGTCGCCGGCGAGCACGTTCGTGACCTCCCGGCGGCTGCGCTCGACGAGCGCGGCCCGTTCGGGGCCCAGCGGGAGCTCGGCGCGCAGCACCGCGGGGGCGATGAGCGGTTGGAAGCCCGAGACGCGCAGGTCGGCGGTCTGCGGGGGGTGGTCGGCGGACATGGTCATCTCTCGGGATCCCATCTGGTGGAGAGGCGGGTCCGGGCCACTGGTGCCTCACCGGTGCCGGCCCGCCGCAATGACGAAAGCCAGAGACGATCGTCTCTGGCTTGCAGGCTCCGGGTGCTCGTTCAGTCAGCGCAGGCGACTACCGGCTCCACCCGGAGCCAGCGTAAAGCGCTGATAGGAACGAACGGCCATGGCTCGAACCGTAGCACAGGGCCGCGCCCGCGCCGGGGCGCGGGAGGCCCGGATCACCGGTCGGGGCCGAGCCCGGCCTCGTAGGCGATGAGGGCGGCCTGGACCCGGTTCTCGGTGCCCAGGGCGGTGAAGAGCGAACGGAGGTACTGCTTGACGGTGCCTTCGGCGAGGTGGAGCGAGGCGGCGATCTGGGCGTTCGAGAGGCCTTGGCCGACGCCGGCGAGGACGTCGCGCTGGCGGTCGGTGAGGCCCTGGACGAGCGCCTGGGCGCGCAGGGACCGGTCGACGCGGGCGGGGGCCTGGCGGCGGATGAGCCAGCGGGCCACGCGCGGGGAGAACGCGGCGCCGCCCCCGGCCAGGGCCCGCACGCCCGCGATGAGGTGGTGCGGGTCGTCGGACTTGAGGAAGAACCCGAGGGCGCCGAGGCGGACGGCCTCGGCGATGTAGTGCTCGTCGGAGAAGGTCGTCAGCATCGCGACCGGGACGGCCATCTCGGCCTGCTGGAGCCTCTCGAGGGTGCGGATGCCGTCGAGGCGGGGCATCTGGATGTCGAGGAGGACGACGTCGAGCAGGCGGGCGCGGGCGAGTTCGAGCGCGGCGGCGCCGTCGTCGGCCTGGGCGGTGACCTCGATGCCGTCGGCGGTGGCGAGGATCCCGGCGATGCCGGCGCGCACGAGCCGGTCGTCGTCGGCCAGGAGCACCCGGATCGGGCCCTCGGGGCGGGGTTCGGTCGGCTCACTCATCGGGCGGGATCGTATCAGCGGCGACGACCCGGTCGCCCTCGAAGCAGATGCGGTAGACGTCGACGCGTTCGAAGAAGCTGACGGACGCCTCGTAGTAGCGGCAGGTCGAGCCGGGCGGTTCGGGCAGCGCCGCGGTCGGGGCGTCGAGCATGTCCGTCGGGGGCAGCAGGCGCTCGGTCGAGCTCTGGGCGTCGCCGACCTCGATGGCCGCGAAGCGTTCGGGCGGCAGCACCGAGGCGATGGTGCTGTACACGAAGTACCCGGTCACGGCCAGGGCGAGCGAGGCGAGCACGGCGATCGGCGCCAGCCAGGCCTGCCGGGTGGTCCGGCGGCGCCCGCGTTCGGCGTCGGCGGCCTCCGCGGTGAGCACGCGCAGCCGCGAGGACCCGGGGTCGGCGGCGGTCGTCGAGGGCATCGCCTCGCGGGGGAGCCTGACGGCGAGGGTGAAGTCCTCGTCCGAGGTCGTCCGCAGCGTGCCGCCGAGGATCTCGATGCGGTGCCGCAGCGCGACGATGCCGTGCCCTCCCCGCTCGGACGGCGGGGCCGGGGACGTCGCGTTGCGCATCTCCAGCACCGCCTCGTCGCCGTCGAGGTCGATCGCGAGGTGCACGGCGGCGCCCGGCGCGTGCTTGGCGGCGTTGGTCAGTCCTTCCTGGAGCACCCGCATCAGCGCCGCGTGCGTGTAGTCGTTGGTGCGTTCCGCCACCTCCGGGGCGATGGCGCCGTGCACGGTGACGCCGGAGGCGCGCGCGCGTTCGATGACGTCGCCGATGCCGAGGCCGCTGAGCGAGGCGGTGTCACCGGGCCGCCGTTCGGCCAAGAGCGCGACGGTCTCGCCGAGCTCCTCGGAGGCGGCGGCGGCGTTCTCGCGGATGCGCTGCAGTTCGGCCCTGGCGTGGTCCGGCAGCGCCTCGTCGAGGGAGAGCCTGGAGGCCTGGACCGCGATGAGCGTCAGGCGGTGCCCCAGTCCGTCGTGGATCTCCCCGGCCATCGCCTCCCGTTCGCGCGTCACCGCCTGCTCGACGCGGGCCTCGTGCTCCCGGGCCTCGGCGAAGGCCAGGTCCCAGCCGCGGCGCACGTAGCGGCGCTGGGCGCGCGGCACGGCGACGGCCAGCATGGCCAGGAGCAGGCAGGAGGTGTAGGCGACGCCGATCAGGAAACCGAGGAGGGGGTCCGACCGCGTCCACTGCCCGAGCAGCGCCGAGGTGGGCAGCGCGGTCCCCACGCCCGCGGCGACGAGCGCCAGCGGCACCTTCGCCCAGCCGATCAGGAGGCCCGTCGCCGTCGCGGCCGCGATCACCGCGACCTCGCCCGCGTCGAACAGCACCCTCACCAAGTGGGTCATCTCCACGGTCCCCAGTTGCTCGAGCCAGTGCATGGCGAGCGCGAAGACCACGCCCGCGAGCGCGGCCGCCGCGGTGAGGGCCCGTCTGGTCGAGGGGGGCGAGTCGTTGTCGAACACCTCTCCAACATAGGGAGGGCGGGCGGGCGCGCCTACTCGCTTTCGTTAGTCGGGGTCCTCGCTTTCGGCACTGCACGGGGCGCCTTCGCGGTTCGTAGCGTCGTTGCCATGCTCGACCAGTTCACCCAGTTCCTCGACGCCGCCGCCGGATACGGCGCGGCGGTCCTGGCGTTCGTGTTCGTCGTCGCGGCGGTGGAGGCGGTCTTCGGCCTGGGCGCGCTCGTGCCCGCCGAGACGGCCCTCGTCCTCGCCGCGCTCGTGCTCGCCGGGAGCCCGCTGCTGTTCGCGGCCGTCCCGGCCGCCGCCGCGGGCGCCTTCATCGGCGACCACCTCGGGTTCGCGCTCGGCAGGCGGCTGGGGCCGCGGATCGCCCGGACCCGCGCGGTGCGCCGGATCGGGGTGCGGCGGTGGGAGGAGGCGACCGGTTTCGTCGAGCGCCGCGGGGTCGGCGTCATCGTCGTGGCGCGGCTCCTGCCGGGGGTGCGGACGCTGGTCGCCGCGGCGGCGGGGGCCTCGCGGATGCGCTACCGGCGCTTCGCGGCCGCCACCGGCACGGCGGCCCTGGTGTGGTCGCTGCTGTGGGTGCTCGGCGGGGCCGCGCTCGGCACGGCGTTCCTCGAGTTTGCCGACCGCGCGGCGCTCCCGGCCCTGGCCGCCGTAGCGGCGGTCGCGGCCGTGCTCGTCGCCCTGCGGCTGCGGCGGCGCGCGGACGGGTCGGCGCGATGAGCCTCGGACTGCCGGTCGCGGCCCTGCTCCTGGCCGCCATGGTCGTCGCCGACTTCTTCGTGCCGGTGCTGCCCAGCGCCACGCTGATCGCGGCGCTCGCGGGGTTCCTCGCCGGGGACGCGGTCCTGATCGCGGCGCTGATCGCCTGGGCGGCCCTGGCGTCGTGGCTCGGAGACCTGCTGGGCTACCGGGTCCTGCGCCGCACCCGTGCGAGGATGCGGCGGCCGATCGGACCGGGCGAGGCCGTCCGCCTCGAATTGAAGCTGCGGGCCGCGCTGCGGCGCCGCCCGCTCGGGACGACCGTGGCGGCCCGGTTCCTGCCGGCGGGCAGGACCGCGCTGGCCTGGACGGCCGTCGTCACCCCCGATTACCCGCACGCGCGGATGTCGGCGGTCGCGGCCGTGGCGTGGGCCTGCGGCATGGTCGGCGCGGGTCTGCTGGTCGGCGGGGTGCTCGGGTCGGGGCTGGTGTCGGCGGCGGTGACCGCGTGCGCGGTGGCCGCGGCGGGTGCGGTGCTCGGCCGCCGGTACAAGGGCGCGTGGCCCGGCGCTCGCGGACGCGCGTGAGCGGGTCGCAGTGGCGGACGGTCCCCAACCTCGTCACCGCGCTGCGGTTCGCGCTGGTCGTCCCGATCGCGGTGCTCCTGCTGACGGGGACGCATCCGCTGCTGGCAGCCGGGCTCGCGGTGGTCTTCGGCGCGTCGGACTGGGTCGACGGGTACCTGGCGCGCAGGCTCGGCCAGGCAGGCCGGGTCGGGGCGGTCCTGGACGCGGTCGCCGACCGCGTGGGCGTCGGGTGCCTCGCGATCGCGTTGGGGGCCGCGGGGGCGGTGCCGTGGTGGGCGATCGCGGTGTTCCCCGCGGTCGACCTGGCGGTCGGGGGCGTGTACCTGGCCCGGAGGCGGCCGCTGGCGGTGACCGCGCTGGGGAAGGTCCGGACCGGCGCGGCGATGGCCGGCGTCTTCCTCGTCTTCGCCGGTCTGGTGCCGGGGCTCGGCGGCCTCCTGCCGGTCGGGCAGGTCGTCCTGGGGATCGGTGCGGTGCTCCACATCGGCGCCGGGGCCCTCTACATGAGGCGGCTACTGCGGTGAGTCCGGTGCGGAGCACCGGGGCTACTGGGCGAAGGCTCCGAGCAGCTCGTAGAGCTCGGCGGCCTTGGCGGCGTCGCCCTTCACGGTGAGGGCCTCCGGGGGCAGGCGCCGCCACAGCCACATCAGCAGCTCCCCGGGGGTGCCGTGGACTTCGGCCTGCGCGTCGGCCTCGGTCCCGGCGGTGACGGCCGCCCCGGCGGGGCCCACCTGCACCGTCCACGACGCGTCCCCGGCGGCGAGGGCGACGGTGAGCCCGGCATGGGCCTCCAGCTCCGCGGCCAGGTGGCGGCGGTGCGCCCGGCTGCCCCAGTCGACCATGACCTGGAGCATCTCGTCGGCGCCGTCAAGGGCGAACGCCGGTTCGACGGGGCCGATCGCGCGCCCGGCCGCGAGTTCGGCGTCGGCGCGGTGGACGACGGTCTCGTGCGCCAGGCGGCGGATCCAGAACCCGACGGTCTGGTCGGGCCCGTACCAGGTGTAGGCGAGGCTGTCGGGTCCGCGGTCGTCGAACTCGGCGAGCAGGTCGGCGAGCGCGGCGTCGAACCGCTCCCCGGGTGCCCCGGCGCGCCGGGGCATGTCGGCGTCCTCGGGCGCGCGCATCAGGCGCATCGACTGGATCTTGTGGTCGTAGGTCTCGGTGACGTGGTCGAGCAGGTCGGTGGCCGTCCACTCAGGGCAGGTGGGGACTGGGGCGTCGGGGGCGGCGGCGAGCGCGGCGGCCTTGAAGCGGGCGGCCTCGTCGACCAGGCGGGTTCGCAGGGCGGGAAAGTCCATGCGCCGCATCCTGCCAGGACCCTCCGACACGCCGCGGGCGGCTCACGTTCTTCACCGGTCGCGTTCGCGTTGAGCCGCAACGTAAGCGCTCCCGGGCGGGACCGTTCCCCCGTCGGTGGCGGCCGTGTCGCGGCGCCCTTCGGTCGCGATGCGGTCCCGCCCGGCGACAGGTCAGGCGGTGCGGGCCCGCCAGCCGCCTGCGGCGGTGATGTCCTCGCCTGCGGGGCGGTTGGCGACGAAGCCGGTCGTCCAGGTGCCGTCGTCGAGTTCGACCTTGCCGAGGGTCATGGGGGCGGGCAGGGCGTCGAGGAAGCGGCCCAGTGCGGCCGGGGACAGCAGCCACCGCTCCCCCGGCAGGCTCGCGCCGTTCTCGGTGCGGACGACGAGGGGTTTCGGCGGTTCGGTGTCCAGTTCGTACATCCGGTAGGCCGGTGCGGTGCGGACCTCCCCCGCGAAGCGGGCGCCCAGGTCGGTGAGCTGGTGGTTGAGGGGCATCCCGGTGAGGTGGGCGCCGAAGACGACCAGTCCGGCCCCATTGGGCGCGAACAGGGGCGCCGGGACGCCCTGGGCGCGGGCGGCGAGGTCGACGGCGACCTGGTCGCGGAAGGCCGGGGCGATGACGCTGACGCCGAAGCCCTTCGTGCCGGCGCGTCCGGCGGGGATCGCGACGGCGGCCATGTCGAGCAGGTTCACGAAGTTCGTGTAGGTGCCCATGGCGGCGTTGACGCCGATCGGGTCGGCCTGGACGGCCGCGATCGTCGGGTGCAGCGGCGCGGTGGGCAGTATGAGCGCGTCGAAGCCGTCCAGGAGCGCTTCGGCGTCGCGGCAGGCGGCGCGCAGGCGCTGCTGGTCGGCCACGAAGTCGGCGGCGGTGAACTTGCCCGACCGCTCGACGATCTCGGCGACGGTGGGGTCGGCGTCGTCCGCCCGCAGGTGCCGTCCGAACGCGGCGTACCGCTCGGCCAGGAGCGCGCCCTCGTAGAGCAGGAGTGCGGCGTCCAGGAGCGGCTGCACGTCGATGGGCGTGCGTTCGGCGTCGAACGCGGCGAGCGCTTCCTTCCACAGGGGACGGAACTCGGGGTCGAGGGCGGTGAGGTTCGCGTCGGTCGGGACGGCGATCCGCGGCCTCGGCGGGGCGGCGAGGACGGTGTCGGCGGGCCAGTCGCGCCCGGCCGGGTCGGTCGGTGATGGCCCGGACATGACGCGGATCGCGGTCGTGGCGGTGGCGAGGTCGGGGGCGAAGACGGTCACGCAGTCGTAGGAGGGGCTGGCGGGGACGACGCCGTCGGCGGGGACGAGGCCGAGGCTCGCCTTGACGCCGACGATGCCGTTGAGGGCGGCCGGGACCCGGCCGGACCCGGCGGTGTCGGTGCCGAGGGCGAAGTCGGCGATGCCGAGGGCGACGGCGACGGCCGACCCAGAGGAGGAGCCGCCGGCGATCAGGTCGGGGTCGGCCGCGGCGCGGACGGGCCCGTAGGGGCTGCGGGTGCCGACCAGGCCGGTGGCGAACTGGTCGAGGTTGGTCTTGCCGAGGCAGACCGCCCCGGCCGCGCGCAGCCGCGCGACGGCGGTCGCGTCCCGTTCGGCCGTGTAGGCGAAGGAGGGGCGGGCGGCGGTGGTGGGCAGCCCTCGGACGTCGATGTTGTCCTTGACGGCGTAGAGCATCCCGGCCAGGGGGAGGTCCTCTCCGGCGGCGAGGCGGGTCTGCGCGCCGAGGGCCTCGGCCAGCACGCTGTCCTCGTCCCGCAGCGTGATCCAGACTTCGGGCCGGTCGGCCTCGGCGATGCGGCGGTAGGCGGCCTCGATCCGCGCCGCGGTGGCCGACCGGTGCGCGCCGCCTTCGGCGGGCGCGGGCGGGCGGGCGTCGCGGCGCCCCTCGGGTTCGCGGCCCGCCGCGGCGGGCATGGCCGCGGGCCGGTGCTCGTCGCGGCCCGGCTCAGGACCGCGGCCGGCGTCGATGGAGTCGTGGTTCACGGCTTCCCCTGTCTTGTCGTCCGCGGTGCCTGGTGCGAGTCGATCACGAGCAGCGGCGCGCCCGGGGCGACCTGGTCGCCGGGCCTGACCAGGACGCGCGCCACGGTGCCCGCGGTGGCGGCGGTGACGGGCATTTCGAGTTTCATCGCCTCCAGGACCACGACGGTGTCCCCGGCGGCGACGGCGTCGCCTTCGGCGGCGGTGACGCGCCAGACGCTCGCGGCCATGGGCGCCTCCACCAGGGTCTCGCCGGGGGCGAGGGCGACGTCGTCGGACCCGCCGGGGGCGGGTTCGGTGTGGTCGCGGTCGAACTCGCCCGCTGCGGCCCACCGGCGGCGTTCGGCTTCGAACGCGGCCGTCTGGCGGGTGCGGAACGCGTCGATGTCGGCGGCGTTGTCGGCCAGGAGGCGCCGGTAGTCGGCGTAGGCGAACGTGCCGGGGCGGATGTCGATCGCGGTGCGCCCGGCGGCGAGTTCGCGGCGGGTCAGGGCCAGTTCGTCCTCGGAGACGCGCTCGAAGACGACGCGGTCGAAGAAGCGCAGCAGCCACGGCAGGCCGTCGTGGAAGGAGGGGAGGTCCCGCAGGCCCGCCCAGATGGGGGCGGTGCGGCCGACGAGCTGGTAGCCGCCGGGCGAGTCCATGCCGTAGACGCACATGTAGGAGCCGCCGATGCCGACGGTGCCTTCGGCGGTCCAGGTGCGGGCGGGGTTGTACTTGGTGGTGACCAGGCGGTGCCTCGGGTCGACGGGGACGGCGGCGGGCGCGCCGAGGTAGACGTCCCCGAGGCCCAGGACGAGCCATTCGGCGGCGGTGGCGATCCGGGCGACGTCCTCGACCGAGGCGAGGCCGTTGACGCGGCGGATGAACTCGATGTTGGAGGGGTTGAACAGGGCGTCGTCGCGGACGTTGGTGGTGTAGCGGTCGATGGCCTCGTCGACGACGGCGTCGTTCCAGGAGATCGGGAGGCGCACTTCGCGGGAGGGCACGGTCATGTCGGCGATGTCGGGCAGGTCGGCCTCGAGTTCGACCAGGAGCCCGGTGAGGGTCCGGACGGGGAGGACGTCGGGGTCGACGTGCAGGTGGAGGGAGCGCACGCCGGGGGTGGTGTCGATGATGCCGGGCGGGGCGGCCGCGGCGAGGGCGTCCATGAGGGCGCCGACCCTCATGCGCAGGCCGAGGTCGAGGTGCATGGGCCCGTATTCGAGGAGGAGCGCGTCGTCGCCGGCCCTGCGGTAGGCCACGGCGGGGCGGTCCTCGGCGGCGTCGATCGCGGCGAGCGTGGCGGTGTCCTCGTTCGCGCCGATCAGCGGGACGGGCGCGGTCAGGGGTGCGGCGCGCAGGCGGTCGGCCTCGGCTTCGGCCACGGGCGTGAAGGCGACGGTGTCGCCGGGGCGCAGCTGCCCGAGCTTCCACCGGTCGGCGGTGGCGACGGTGAAGGGGCAGGCGAACCCGCCCAGGCTGGGCCCGTCGGGGCCCAGGAGCGCGGGGGTGTCGCCGGTGAAGTTGACGGTGCCGACCGAGTACGGGTTGTCGTGCAGGTTGGAGGGGTGGAGTCCGGCTTCGCCGCCGTCGGTGCGCGCCCATTGCGGGCGGGGCCCGTCCAGGCGCACGCCGGAGCGTCCGGCGTGGACCTGCACGGTCCAGGTCGCGTCGTAGAGGCGGGCCATGTCGGCGGTGGTGAAGTAGTGCGGCGCCGGCTGGGGTCCGGGTGTGACGGCGAGGTTCCAGTCGTGGCCGAAGGCGGGGCGCTCGGCGGGCGGGACCGGCGCGGTCGGGCCTTCGGCTCGGACGGGGACGAGGCGGTCGCCCACGCGCAGCCGGTCGCCGGTGTAGCCGCCGATGCGCCCGGGCGGGAACGTGGCGGCCGAGCCGAGGAACAGCGGGACGTCCAGGCCGCCTTGGAAGAGGAGGTAGGTGCGGGCGCCGGCGTCGGCGACCGGTCCGATGGCGAGTTCGCCCCCGGCCGGGACGGTGAGCGGGACCCACTGCTCGACCGGCGATCCGTCCAGTGTGACCGGTGCGGGGGCGCCGGTGACGCACACGGTCACCGGGACGCCGAACCGCAGCGTGGGCCCGGCGATCGTGCATTCGAGGCCGGGCGCGCCTTCGGGGTTGCCGAGGGCGCGGTTGCCGAGGCGGAAGGAGTAGTCGTCCATCGGCCCCGAGGGCGGCACGCCGACCTGCCAGTGCCCGGTCCGGCCGGGGTAGTCCTGCACCGTGGTCAGGACGCCGGGCGCGATGACGTCGATGCGCGGCGAGGCGTCCTCGATGGTGGCGACGGTGCCCGTGTCGTGGCGGACGGCGGCGACCCGCTCGTCGGCGCTCGCGGCCCGCAGCTGCCCCAGGTTGGTGTGGACGCCTTCGATCCTGGTCTCGCCCAGGGCGCTTGCGAGGGCGGCCCAGGCGGCGGCGCGGTCGGGCCCGGTGGTGACGATCTTGGCGAGCATCGGGTCGTAGACGGCCGGGACCTCGGCGCCCCGCTCGATCCACGTGTCGACCCGGGCCTCAGAGGGGAAGTCCACGCAGGTCAGCAGGCCCGCCGAGGGCAGGTGGCCGCGGGCGGGGTCCTCGGCGTAGACGCGGGCCTCCACGGCCGCGCCGGTCACCGGCGGGCCGGTCTCGGGCACGGCGTCGAGGAACGCGGTGTCGCCCGCGGCGGCCCGGATCATCCACTCGACGAGGTCGATCCCGAGGACCGCCTCGGTGACGGGGTGCTCGACTTGGAGCCGCGTGTTGAACTCCAGGAACGAGGCCTCTTCGCGTTCGGGGTCGTAGATGAACTCGACGGTCCCCGCCGACCGGTACTTCGCCGAGGCGGCGAGGTCGCGGGCCGCCGCGTGCATCCGCTCCCGGACGCGGTCGGGGAGCCCGGGCGCGGGGGCCTCCTCGATCACCTTCTGGTGGCGGCGCTGGAGCGTGCAGTCGCGGTCGGCCAGGCTGACGACGCGGCCGAGCCCGTCGCCGAAGACCTGCACTTCCACGTGCCGGGCCCGGCGCACGTACCGCTCCAGGTAGACCGCGTCGTCGCCGAAGTTGTCGGCGGCCAGACGCCGCACGGTGGTGAACGCCTCGGCGAGTTCGGCGGCCGAGTCGGCGACGCGCATGCCGATCCCGCCGCCGCCCGCGGAGGCCTTCACGATGACGGGGAACCCGACGGCCTCGGCCGCGGCGACCGCTTCGGCGGGCGAGGCGAGCGCGGCCGTCCCGGCGGCCAGCGGGACCCCGGCGAGGGTGGCGGCCTCGCGGGCGGTGACCTTGTCGCCGAACTGCTCCAGCTGGTCGGGGGTGGGGCCGATGAACACCAGGCCCGCTTCGGCGACGCGCCGCGCGAACGCGGCGTTCTCGGCCAGGAACCCGTACCCGGGGTGCACGGCCTGCGCGCCGGTGTCCTTGGCGGCGGACAGGATCGCGTCCGTGTTCAGGTAGGACTCGGCGGGCGCGGCCGGGCCCACGCACACCGCCTCGTCGGCGTCGCGCACGTGCAGGGAGGCCGCGTCGGCCTCGGAGTAGACGGCGACCGCGGCGATGCCGAGCCGGTGCGCGGTGCGGGTGATCCGGCGGGCGATCTCGCCGCGGTTGGCGATCAGGATGCGGTCGAACACGACAGGACTCGCTCTCACGGCAGAGGTCAGGGGCGGACGGCGTTGGCCAGGTGGGCCCAGGTCAGCGCCGCTTCGGCGCGGCCGACCACGATGGTGCGGGAGGTCTCGATGTGGCGGTCGAGGATCGCGGTGGCGTCCGCGTAGCGGCCTTCGAGGGCGCCTTCGGCGATGGCGATGTGCTCGCCGATGGTGGCGGCCATGCGCTCTTCGGTGAAGTAGTCGAACATCCGGGCGGGCCGGATCTTGTTGTTGACGACCTTCAGCGCCTCGGCGAGCTGCGGGTTCCCCGAGGAGGCGAGGAGGGTGAGGTGGTAGCGCTCGTCGGACTCCACGAACCCGGCGCTGGGGTCGGGCGGCGCGGCCCGCAGCCGGTACCAGCGGTCGAGTTCGGGCCCGAGGAGGTCGCGGTCGTGGCGGACGCCGGGGTCGGCCGCGGCGCGGGCCAGGCCGCGCAGCTCGAGGGTCAGGCGGACCTCGTAGAGGTCGTTGAGCTGGTCGATGCGCGGCCGGTAGGGGTAGAGGCCGTCGACGTCGCGCGAGACGAGGCCGTCGGCGGACAGGCGGCTGAGGGCCTCGCGCACGGGGGTGCGGGAGACGCCGTAGTTCCCGGCGAGGCGCTCTTCGCCCAGGCGCTTGCCCGGTTCGTACCGCCCGGTCATGAGGTCGGCGCGCAGCGCCACGTAGACGCGGGCGGCCAGCGGCTCATCGGTGTCGGGCAGCGGCGAGAATCCGAGGGTCATGCGTTTACTCCGGTCCGGGGAAGGCGAGCGCGGCGTGGGCGGGGCGACGGGCGCGGGTCATATGGACATCGCCTCCCGCACCCGCGCCTCGGCTGCTCCCCCGGTGTCGCCCGCGGAGGCGATCCGGCCCGAGCGCAGGACGCAGTACCGGCTCGCCGCCTGGAGCGCGAACCCGAGGTGCTGCTCGACCAGCAGGACCGACAGGCCCCCGCGCCGGGCGAGGTCGACCACGGTGGCCTCGATCTCGGCGACCACGTTCGGCTGGATGCCCTCGGTCGGCTCGTCGAGGATCAGCAGGCGCGGCTCGGTGATGAGCGCCCGCGCGATCGCCAGCTGCTGGCGCTGCCCGCCCGAGAGCAGCCCGGCCTGGCGGCCGAGCAGGCCCCGCAGGGCCGGGAACAGGTCGAGCTGCGCGTCGATGAGGGCCTTGCCGCGCTTGCGCCCGTCGGCGACCAGCCGCAGGTTCTCCCCCGCCGTCAAATGAGCGAAGCACTGCTGCCCCTGCGGCACGTAGGCCATGCCGGCCTTGACACGCTTGTTCGCGGGCCTGCCGGTGACGTCGGCGCCGTCGAAGGCGACGGTGCCGCCCATGGCGGGCAGGAGGCCGACGATCGCCCGCAGCAGGGTGGTCTTCCCGGCCCCGTTGTGGCCCATGACGGCGACGACCTCGTCGGCGCCGACGTCGAGGTCGATCCCGTGGACGACCGCCGAGCGGCCGTAGCCGCAGGTGAGGTCACGCACGCGCAGCATCGGCCGCCTCCTTCGCGGTGCCGAGGTAGACCTCCTGGACGCGGGGGTCGGCGGCGACCTCGTCGACCGAGCCGGAGGCGAGCACGGCCCCGGCGTGGAGGACGGTGACGCGGTCGGCGAAGGCGCGCATGAAGTCCATGTCGTGCTCGACCACGGCGACGGCGCGGTCGGCGGCGATGTCGTGGAGGAGGCGCCCGGTGGTGTCGCGCTCGTCGTGGCCCATGCCGGCGATGGGCTCGTCCAGCAGGAGGACGTCGGCGTCGCCGACCAGGAGCATGCCGATCTCCAGCCACTGCTTCTGGCCGTGGGCGAGGGTGCCTGCGGGGGTGTCGGCGGCGTCGCGGAGGCCGATGCGGTCCATGGTGTCGACCACGACGGCGGGCAGGCGCCTGCGGCGACGCAGGAGGGAGAGCGCCGATCGCCCGGCCCCGGCGGCGATGTCGAGGTTCTGGGCGACGGTGAGGTGCTCGAAGACCGCGGCGGTCTGGAAGGTGCGGCCGATGCCCTTGCGGGCGATGTGGTGGACCTTCTTGCCGCGCAGTTCCTCGCCGTCCTTGACGACCGAGCCGGCGTAGGGGGCGAGGCCGGTGACGGCGTCGACCAGGGTGGTCTTGCCGGCGCCGTTGGGGCCGATGAGGAAGTGGACCTCGCCGCGGGCGAGTTCGAGGTCGACGCCGTCGACGGCTTTGAACCCGTCGAACGAGACTTCGATGTTCTTGCAGGTCAATACGGCGCTCATGCGGCGGCCTCCACGGGTGTCGGCTTGGTTCGGAACCGTTTCGTCAGGGCGGCGGCCGAGGCGAGGCCGCCGGGGAGCAGGGCGATGACGAGGATGAACAGGAGCCCTTGGGCGTAGGTCCACGCCGAGGGGAACTGCTCGGAGAGGGCGGTCTGGGCCCAGGCGACGACGAGGGCGCCGACGACGGGGCCGACCAGGCTCGCGCGGCCGCCGATGGCGACGCCGAGGAGGAACATGATCGAGGGGACGATGCCGATGCTGGCCGGGGAGATGATGCCCACGATGGGCACGAAGACGGCTCCGGCGACGGCGGCGAACAGGGCGGCGGCGGCGTAGGCGACGACCTTGACGTTGGCGGCGTCGTAGCCGAGGAACCGGACGCGCTCCTCGGCGTCGCGGACGGCCACGAGGAGTTCGCCGTAGCGCGAGCGGCGCAGTTGGAGGCTGACGGCGACGACGGCCAGGAGCACGGCGGCGGCGATGAAGTAGAGCATCCGCTGGTTGGCGGGGTCGGCGAGAGTGAACCCGAAGAAGTATCGGAAGCGCGAGAGGCCGTTGAAGCCGCCGAGGGACTGCTGTCCGATGAGGAGGATCGCGAAGGCGCCGGCGAGGGCCTGGGACAGGATCGCGAAGTAGGCGCCCTTGACGCGGCGCTTGAAGACCGCGAGGCCGAGCAGGACCGCGAACGCGGTGGGCAGGACGAGGATCGCGGCGACGGTGAAGACCGGGGAGGCGAAGGGCGCCCAGTAGGCGGGCAGTTCGCGGATGCCGGCCAGTTCCATGAAGTCGGGGACGGCGCCGGGGCCGCCCTCGAACCGGGCGTCGGCCATCTTCAGGTGCATGGCCATGAGGTAGGCGCCCATGCCGAAGAAGACGCCCTGGCCGAGGGTGAGCATCCCGCCGCGGCCCCACGCGAGGCCGATGCCGACCGCGACGATCGCGTAGCACAGGAACTGGGCGAGCAGGCCGAGCCGGAAGCCCGAGAGGACCAGGGGGGCGAGTCCGAACAGGACGAGTGCGGCGGCGGCGAACCCGGTCCAGGTGCCGAGCCGGGTGTCGAGGAATCGGGTCATCGGCGTTCGCTCCGATCCGGGGAGGCGGGTGCTCATGCGAGGCTCCTGGTGCGCAGGGTGAACAGGCCTTGGGGGCGCAGTTGCAGGAAGACGACGATGACGACGAAGACGCCGACCTTGGCGAGCGAGGCGGTCGAGTAGGTCTCGAATACCGCTTGGAGCGCGCCGAGGGCGACGGCGGCGACCACCGCGCCCTTGATCCGGCCCAGGCCTCCGGCGACGACGACGAGGAACGCGTCGACCAGGTAGGACTGCCCGGTGGTGGGGCTGGTGGAGCCGATGAGGGTCAACGCGACCCCGGCGACGCCGGCCAGGCCCGATCCGATGAAGAACGTCCCCGCGTCGACCGCCCGCGAGGAGATCCCGGCGGTCTCGGCGAGGTCGCGGTTGCCGACCACGGCGCGGATGCGCCGCCCGGCGGGCGTGAACCGCAGGACCAGGGCCACGGCGGCGACCGACAGGACCGCCAGCGCCATGATGAACAGGCGGGTCCTGGGGACGGTCACGCCGAGCAGGTCGACGCCGCCGCGCAGGGCCTCGGGCACCGAGACGTTCACCGCGGGCGCCCCGAAGACGTCGCGGGCGGCCTGCTGGAGGATCAGGCCGACGCCGAAGGTGACCAGGAGCGTGTCGAGCGGCCGGTGGTAGAGGCGGCGGATGAGCAGGGCCTCCAGGACCAGGCCCATCGCGCCGCCCACCAGGAACCCGGCGGGGAGGGCGATCAGGAGGGACGCGCCGGCGTCCCCGACGACCTGCTGGACGACGTACGCGGTGTAGCAGCCGGCCATGATGAACTCGCCGTGCGCCATGTTGACCACGCCCATCTGCCCGAAGGTGAGCGAGAGTCCCAGGGCGGCCAGCAGCAGGATCGATCCGGTGCTCAGGCCGGTGAACAGCTGTCCTACGAGGAGGTCCACGGTGTCTCCTTCCCGATCGCCGGCCGGTTACTCGGTCACCGAGAGGTCGGCGGCCCAGTCGTAGCCTTCGAGGAACGGGTCGGGCTCGATGGGCGCCGGGGACTCCCAGACGGTGTAGAGCAGGCCGTCGGCGCTGATCTCGCCGATGCGGGCGGTCTTGGTGACGTGGTGGTTGTCCCCGTCGATGACGACGGTCCCTTCAGGGCCGTCGAACGAGACGCCGTCGGCGGCGGCCTGGACGTCGGCCACGGCGAAGGACCCGGCCTTCTCGACGGTGGCGGCCCACAGGTGGACCGAGGTGTAGGCGGCCTCCATGGGGTCGGAGGTGACCCGGTCGGCGCCGTAGGCGGCCTTGAACGCCTCCACGAACGCGCTGTTCGCCGGGGAGTCGAGGGTCTGGTAGTAGTTCCAGGCGGCGAGCTGGCCTTCGATGTTCTCGACGCCGATGCCGCCCACCTCCTCTTCGGCGATGGAGACGCTCATGACGGGCATGTCGGCGGCGGTGAGGCCGACGTTGGCGTACTCGCGGAAGAACGCGACGTTCGAGTCGCCGTTGAGGGTGTTGAAGACCGCGTCGGCCCCGGCGGACTTGACCTGGTTGACGATCGTGGAGAACTCGGTGGAGCCGAGGGTCACGTAGTCCTCGCCGAGGACCTCGATGCCGTGGGCCTCGGCGTAGGCGTTGATGATCGCGTTGGCGGTGCGCGGGAAGACGTAGTCGGAGCCGACGAGGTAGAGCGACTCGGCGCCGGTCTCGGCGAGGTAGTCGAGGGCGGGGATGATCTGCTGGTTGGTGGTCGCCCCGGTGTAGAAGATGTTCTCGCTCGCTTCGAGGCCCTCGTACTGGACGGGGTAGTACAGCAGGGAGTCGTTGTCCTCGAAGACCGGGAGCATGGCCTTGCGGGAGGCGGAGGTCCAGCCGCCGAAGACGGCGGCGACGCAGTCCTCGCGGATAAGCTTCTCGGCCTTCTCGGCGAAGACGGTGGGTTCGGAGGCGCCGTCCTCGGCGACGATCTCGATCTGCTTGCCCTGGACGCCGCCGGCGGCGTTGAGCTCGTCCACGGCGAGTCGGATGGCGTCGCGGACGGTGGTCTCGGAGATGGCCATGGTGCCCGAGAGGGAGTTGAGGGCGCCGACCTTGACCGTGTCGCCGGAGGTGTCGAGGCAGGATTCGGCGGCGACGGTCTCCTCTCCGGCGCGGGCGCCGCACGCGGCGGTGGCGAGGAGTCCGGTCAGGGCGGCGGAGGCGGCGAGGGCGCGGGCGAGCCGGGCGGGGAGGGGGAAGCGGTGTGGCATGTGCAGCGTCAGACCTTTCGCAGAGGAGCGTCCCGGCGACCGGAAGGCATCGACGGATGTCGAAGCCGACGCGGTGGGGGCGCCGGGTCTGCATGGGGGCACCGCCGCAGTTCACGGCGGTGTACGGGCGCGTATACAGCGGCGTATCCGCACTGGATTCAACCTAAGGTCGCGATGTTTCACCGCCGTGCGCGTCGAGCACGGCCGTGTGAAATACGGTTGCCGGGCCGTAAACAAGCGCGCACAACCGAAACGGCGCGATGGGAGCCCGGCCGGGCTCCCATCGCGCCGTGCTCCTCATCGGGATCGGCGGCGCGTCCTCAGCCGGTGGCGGCTCGGCTCACGAGCACGCCGGCGGCGCGTCGTCGAGGCCGGGCGCATGGGCCGCCCACTCCTCCTCGGTGATCTCGCGGTCGATCCGGTCGCACACCGCGGTGTACGGATCGTCGAGGAAGGAGAGGTCCCAGGTGTGCAGTTGGGCGCCGAAGCCGGTGAGGCTCCTGCCGTCCGCCGCGAAATGGAGGTGGTCGCCGGCGTTGAAGCCGGCCATCGAGTGCAGCAGCTGTCCCCGCTTCGCGTCCCAGACCGTCACCACCTCGCCGAAGTCACCGCCGTGACCGGTGTCGGCGAAGTAGCGTCCGTCCGGGCTCAGCGCGAAGCCTTGGGGAGTGTAGGCGCCGTGGTGTTCCACGAGCACCGCCAGCTCGTCGGAGCCGAGGTCCCACCGCCATATGCGCGCATAGGTCTGCACGAGCGCGAACGCCCCCGAGGCGTCCATCCGGATCGCCGGAACATATCCCAGGTCGTGGAAGCTCGTGCTGCTCCACGTGTCGGTGCTGAAGGCCTGCAGCCCGCCGTCACCGCCGAGGAGCATTTCGGATCCGTCGGGCGAGAAGGCGATGCTCGACACGGACCGCAGTTCGGTGCGGACGGTCCTCACCGGCTCCCCTGTCCAGTCGGCCGTGCTCCACAGCTCGACCTCGGCGTACTCGGTGGAGCCGCCCTGCTCGGACAGGGCGACCGCGAGCCGGGTGCCGCTCCCGTCGAAGGCGAGCGCGTCGACCGGACGGGGAGCCTCCAACGCGGCGATCTCCGTCATGGTCTCCACATCGATGACGCTGACCCCGGTTTCCCACTCGGCTGCCGAGGCCAGCGTCGAGCCGTCCCCCGAGAGCGCCATGAGTCCGCTCGGGGTCTGCGTGATCGTCTTCGCCCGAGGGTCGTCCAACAGCACGTCCCGCTCCTCGCCCATCGGCCAGTACTGGACTCCCGCAGGGTTTCCCGTGATGAACCCCCCGTCTTCGGGCAGCACGACGCCGGCGGTGAAGCCGTCCTGGCCGGTGGCCTGCCAGGCGTTGAACACCGGAGCGACGTCGGTCATCTCGTCGGGGTCGACGAGGAGGACTTGGGAGCCGAGCGCCATCGCGATGGCGCTCCCGTCCGGGGCGATGTCGACCGGGCAGTGCAGATCAGGGCACGGGGGCAGGGTCAGTGCGCCGGTCTGCATCCGCGAGTCCATGTCCCACAGGCCGATCGCCCGCGCACCGGCCGAGCCCATGAGGGTGTTTCCGTCGGGCATGAAGGTCAGCAGGCCGTCGAGCCCGACGAACACCTTCGTGTCGGGTCGCTCGACGCCGACCGGGTACACCACGGCCCCTTGCGGATGTGTCGCTCCCGCGAAGACCCCGTCGGGGCTGTACCCGAACGCGTTCGGCGACGGCAGGCCTCCGCCGAACATCTCGTGGCCGTCCTCGATGCCGACACTGTGCACCGACGCCTCCGCGTCCAGGCCGTCGAACCCGACAATCACCGCCGAGCCCGACAGGTTGAAGCCGACCGCGGTGATCGACTTGTCCTCGGTGAACGAGCGGACCTCCTCACCGGTGTCGGCGGCGAACACCGACACGGTGTCATGGGTGGCGACCGCGACCAGGCCGCCGTCGGCGCTCAGGGCCAGATGCTCAGGGGGCAGACCGTCGAACGCTATCTCCGTGGGGGCCTGCTCCGGCGTCTCGAGGCCCCAGAGGCGCACCGCGTCGTCGAACAGCACCGCAAGCGTCCGCGAATCCCGATCGAAGTCCATGATCGCGCCCTCACCGGACATGTCCATTGTCCAGAAGGAGCTGGGCCGTATCGTCCCGGACACGGTCCAGTCGGCGGTGTCCCACAACGTGATGACGCCGTCCCGGTCCACAGCGGCCAGCAGGTGCCCGTCGGGACTGAACGCGAGCGCGCCGGCGTCCGCACCGGTGAAATCGAGCGTGCCCGCGAGCGGGTTGCCGACCGATGCCCGGAGCGCCGTCTCGGCCTCGGCGGTGGGGCTCAGCTCCCAGGCTGTAGCGGCCAGCAGCCGCGCGAGGTCGCCGTCCGTCGCTCCCGCTTCGAGGCTCGCGTCGGCGAGCTCCCGCGAGACCGCCAGGTCGCGCTGGTCTGCCGCGCTCTGCTGGGCCAGGTAGGCGGCCGCGGCGGCGACCACGGCCACCACGAGCAGGCCGACCAGGCCGCCTGCGACGATCCGCCGACCCCGCCGGCGTCCCCGTTCGGCGGTTCGGGACTGCTCCAGGAACGCCGGTGCGGGCGGGCCCGGCGGCGGGAACCGGTCGGGGTCGGGTCGCCACACCTCCGCATGGGCCTGTTCGACCGCCTGCAATCGGGTGCCCCGGTAGAGGAACGAGGGGTCGCGGCCTTCGCGGTCCCATTCGGCGGCGTCGTCGGCGAGCTGTCCGAGCAGGGCCAGGCTCGCGAAGTCGTCCTCCAGCCAGCGCCGGAGGCGCTCCCAGTGGCCGAGCAGCGCGTCGTGGGCGATCTCGACCCGGGGCGTCTCGCCGTCGGCGGTGACGACCAGCAGCCGCTCGGCGGTGAACGCCTCGAGTACCGCCGCCCCGTCGTCGAGCCGCTCGCAGCGATCCCGGTCGGCCGGGACGCGGGCGAGCTCACCGGGCCCGGTGACCTTGACCAGCATCCGGAACATCGCCTGGGCGGTCTGCCGCCGGCGTTCGCCGAGGTCTGCGAAGACCTTCTCCGCGCTGGTCTGCACCGATTTCGCGACGCCGCCGACCTGCTCGGTGTAGGCGCGGCGGGTCAGCCGGTCGCCGTCGCGGAACCGCCACAGCTGCAGCATCGTCTGGGACAGCAGCGGCAGCGCGGCGACGCCGAACCCGGAGCCGGTCGCGGGGTCCCGGAGGTCGGCGAGGAGGTCGTCGGCGAGTCCGGGGTCGAGGCTGAGCCCGGCCGCGGCGGCCGGAGCGGTCAGCGCCTGCCGGAGCTCGGTCGCAGTCATCGGTCCGACGATGAACTGCTGCTCCTGGAGGACCGGGACCAGTTCGGGGTGGGCCGCGCAGCGGTCGGTGAAGTCGCTGCGCATCCCGATGACCACGAGCGCGCCCGCTCGGCTCGCGCCGTCCGCCATGGACAGCAGCGCCGTGATGAAGGACTGCCGTTCGGCGGCGTCGGTGAGGGTGAACAGCTCCTCGAACTGATCGACGACCAGCAGCAGCCGCGCGTCGTCGTCCATGGTCAATGCGCACTGCCGGGCCAGGAGCCCTGCCTGCTCGGGGTGGTCCAGGAGCGTTCGCCGCAGGCCCGCCGGGTCGCCGCCGGTCAGGTTGGCGAGGTGCGCGGCGAGTTCGTCCAACGGGGTCGATCCCGGTGTCATCAGGATGCGCGGCCACTGCTCGGAGTCCGCGGCGGGCAGGGCGCCTCCGGTCACGGCGGGCAGGAGTCCCGCCTGGATCAGCGAGGACTTGCCCGAGCCCGACGCGCCGGTGACCATCACGATCCCCGGGCCGGCGAGGCTCGCCGCCGCCCGGTCGACCAGCTCGGCTGTGAGGCGCTCGCGTCCGTGGAAGACCGCGGCCTCGTGTTCGCGGAACGGCCACAGTCCGCGGTACGGCGGTTCGTCGCCCCAGTCCGCCGGCGGGGTCCCCGGCGCTGCGCCGTCGGCCCGCAGTGCCGAGCGGATCGCCCTGAGTTGGCCTTGGATGAGCTGCAACTGGGTGCTCTGCCGTCGGCTGAGCGCCTGGCCGCTCCGCTGCCGGGTCTCCTGGCGGTAGGCGCTGCGCAGCAGGTCGACGACGGCGGCCCCGATGTCGGTGAGGAGTGCATCGAACTCGGCGAAGCGCCCGGAGAGCGCGCCGAACTCGGCCAGGAGCCGCTCTTGCAGTTCTGCGTCACCGGTCTCGACGGCCGCTGCAATGGACACTTGGGCCGCTTTGAGCTCGTCGAACAGGGTGGCCAATGCGGTTCGGATCTCGGCGGCGTCGTCGGAGTCGGCGTCGAGGAGTTCGTCGAGGTGTTCGGCCAGCGCCGACTCGATCTCGCTCCGGTCGGGGTCAGCCCCGTCGGATCGGTTCGATCGGAGGCGGTCCGTGACGCCGACGACCACACCGGTCAGGGCGCCGCTGCCCACACCGCCGAGGACCCCTGTCAGCGCCGCGGCCAGCGGGCCGGCGCCGATCGCGGCGAGCGGTGCGAGCGCACCGGCGCAGATCAGCGCCAGGACGGTCGGATGGGAGGCTTCGCGCAGGGTGCGGGCGGTGTTGGCGACGGCGGTCCGGATACCGTCGCGCATGAGGCGACGGGCGTGCTGAGGGGTGTTGTCTGGTGCCACGTTCCAACGCTGTCACGATGTCTCGCGTTCAGCTCGCTCTGAATCAGTCTTTTGACGGGAATCCGACACTTCGAGGGACACCGTCGCGCGTTGCCCGCCAAGGGATCGCGGGAGGTTTCGGGACTGGAACGCGGGTCCGGGCTCGTCGCGGTCGGCGAGCCGTTCGCTTGCAGCGCGGGTCGCTCGCGGCTCGATGTGAAACACGGTTGCCGGTCCCTGTTCGCACCGCGCGAGGAGCGTCCCGGCGGGATGTCATAGGGGACGGATACGGTCGGACCGATGAGCGATGAAGGGCCGATGGCCGTTGAAGACGAGGTCCGCGCTTTCGCCGCGGTGCGGGACGCGGCGCTGACCGGCAATGACGCGGCGCTGATCGCCGGTCATATGGCCGAGGAGTGGGTCTACGTCGACGCGCAGGGCGTCACGACGAAGGCCGAGTTGATCGACTGGATCGCCTCGGGCCGGTTGGTGCATCACACGATGGCGGTGGTCGGGGGCGAGCGCTTGGCGCGCATCGGCGACACCGTCGTCTTCACGGCCCGCGTGACGAGCACGGGGGCGTGGGACGGCGTGCCGTACGCGACCGATGAGTGGATCAGCGAGGTCTACGTCCGCGTGGAGGGGCAGTGGCGGGTGGCGTTCACGCAGAAGACCGACGCGTGACCGCCTGGTCGCCTCGTTGCCGGAAGGCGCGCGAAGCATATCGGTGAGGCCCCTTCGGGCCGGGCGCGAAGGCGCCCGGCCCGAAGGGGCCTCTTCAGTGGCAGGGTCAGCAGCAGCCCAGGTCGCTGTTGGTGCCGGCGCCGTCGATGTCGATGACGCCGTGCAGGTCCGCGCCGGGCCAGGTGTTCCCGGCGGCGGCTGGCGCGGCTGACGCCAACGTGAGTGCCGCCGCGGCGGCGAGTCCGACGAGGACGGTGGCGATTCGCTTGCGCATCGGGGGTCTCCTTCTTCATGAGGGCGCTGGGGTCAGCGCCGCTACAGCGAGCATGCCGCATCGCACGGGCGGCGATGCCCGAACGCGTGTCCCGGTTCGTCCGGGACGCAGGCCCGTCGAGACTCGGGCGTGAGGCGCCCGGAGCGGCGCCGGGGCACCAGGGCGCGTCGGCGAACCCCCGGTCGAGCCCGTCGATTCGCGCGGCGGGCGCTCGCCGGCCGCCGCGCGGGCCGGACGGCGCCCGGTGGCGGTCCGCCGACGCGCCTTAAGCGTCCGCGGCGCGGCGCAGGCGCACCACAGCGGACCAGATCCGCACCGCCGCCAGGAGCAGCCCGGCTACGCCGAGGGCGACCAGCAGCCAGGCCACGTCGGGCGCGATGCCGACGTACGCGGCCCAGCTCGGCGCCATGCCGGGCACGAAGAAGAAGGACACGTAAGCGACCGCGAGCGCCGCGACCGTCCAGCACGCGGCGCCGGTGATCGCCTTGGCCGGCGTCGCTTTGCGGGCCCTGCCCAGGCGTCGGAGCGTCCGCACGATCATGAACACCGCCGCCGCGGTCAAAAGGCACAGTCCGGTCAGGAGCGAGGGGTAGAGCGGGTCCGGCCCGTGCTCGGCCGGCTCGCCCCCGGCGAGCATCCGCGCCGCGCCGAGCATCGTGCCGATGAGCTCGCCGTCCTGGAGGTACCCGTACCGGTTCTGCGCGACCACGACGGCCCGGTCGAGCTCGGGCAGGAGGATCACCCCGGCCGAGAACCCGGGGGTGCCGCCGGTGTGCCAGACCGTGTTCGTCCCGAGGTCGTCGTTGCGCTCGTCGACGCGCCAGCCGAGCCCGTAGTCGACCGTGTCGCCGACCTCGGCCGCACCGGTGTGCATGAGCGCCACCGACTCCGGGGTCAGCACGCCGTTCAGGCGGTCCTCGTCCAGCATGGCCTCGGCGAAGCGCTGGAGGTCGGTGACCGTCCCGCCGAGGTAGCCGTAGCTGGGGCCGGTCGGGTCGAACCCGGTCGTGATCGGCCACGACCGCCCGAAGACGACCGCGTGGCCCCGGGGCACCTCGGCGGCCGCGTCCTCGGTCGCGACGACGCCGTCCATGCCGAGCGGGTCGAGCACGGCGGCGCGCAGGTACTCCTCGTAGGGCACGCCCGCGACGGCCTCGATCACGGCGCCCGCGACGACGTAGTTCGCGCTCGCGTACTCGAACGCCTCGCCCGGTTCGGCGAGCGGCTCGACGTCGGCGAGATCGGCCACGGCCTCGCCGTAGGGGTCCTCGCGGTGGCCGTAGTCGTCGGTGACGCCGGTGCCCTCGGGGATGCCGCTGGTCTGCTCGAGCAGGTGGCGCACGGTGATCCGGTCCGAGCGGTCCTCGTCGGCGAGCGTGAAGTCGGGGAGGTAGGTCGTCACGGGCTCGTCGAGGTCGAGCAGGCCGTCCTCGACGAGGGTCATCGCGGCGGTCGCGGTGACGGGCTTGGCGACCGAGCCCCACAGGAACGGGGTGTCGAGGCCGACCGGGTCGCCGTCGCCGGTCTCGCCCCACGCGGCGGCGTGGGTGTCGCCGTCGAGGTCGATGATCGCGTAGGCGGCGCCGGGCACGCCCGTGGCCTCGAAGCGCTCTTCGAGGTAGCGCTCGATGCGGTGGTGGGACCCGTCGTCCGGCGGTGCCTGCGGCAGCGGTCCGGCGAGGGGGGTGAGCGCGGCCAGTGCGGCCGCGATGGCGGTGGTGTTCATGGCTTCCAATGGGTGTTGAGGAAGAGGCGGAATAACCATACGGCGGTATGGCTACGAGATAACCATACATCGGTATGATTATCGGGTGCCGAGGACCGCAGACCACGAACTCCGCCGCGCCCAGATGGCCGAGGCGGTGCACCGACTCATCGCCCACGACGGTCTCGACGCCGCCACCATGGCCGCGGTCGCCCGCGAGGCCGGCTTCTCGGTGGGACTGGTGCAGCACTACTTCAAGTCGAAGGACGAGCTGCTGCTGTTCGCCTACCAGCGGATCACCGCGAGCCTGCTCGAACGCGTCGCGACCATCACCGCCCGGGGCGAGGCGGCGGGGCAGCCCATCCGCGACATCCTGCTGACGGGCCTGAAGGAGCTCCTCCCCCTCGACGCCGCCAGGCGCGGCGAGCACCGCGTCTCGCGGGCGTTCCAGGCCCGCGCCATGGACGTGCCCGCCGCGGCGGCCGTCGCCGAGGCGACCGCCGCGATGATCACCGGCAAGATCGCGCAGGGCGTCGAGAACGGCAAGGAGTGCGGCGAGGTCGAGCCGGGCACCGACGCGGCACTGGGCGCGGTCGAGCTGACGGCCCTGACGGACGGCCTGGCCGACCGCCTCTACCGCGAACCGGACCGGAGCGTCGCGGGACGGTCGGGAGCCGAAGCGGCCGAAGCGATCCTGGCCGACCGGCTCGCGGCGCTGTTCCCCGGCGAGTGCCGCCACTACGCCTGAGGCCGCCTCCGCTCACCGCCCTCGCGCCGCCGCGGGGCGGCAGAGGGCTGTCAGGCGCGGCCCGTCGCGGCCCTCGCGCCACCCGCAAGGCCGCGCGCCGACGGCGACCGCCGGGCGTCTCCCGGTCCGGCGGCGCCGGAGCCCGCAGCGCTCCACATCGGGGCCCGGCGGTCGCCGACAGGAGAAGCAAGCGCTTGACAAGCGCTGCGGCGGGGGCATAGCATCGCACTGACGCGCCGTATTGAAACGTTTCATTCCCTCGATGTCCAGGGTCCACCGAGACCCTTGTCCCCGAACGCATCCCGGACACCCTCTCCTCCCCCGACTACGCCGACGGAGATGATCCGCATGACACGACCGACGACCGCGACCCTGCGCCGCTGCCTGGCCGCCGCGGCAGCGGGCGCGACCGCCCTCGCACTCGCCTCACCCGCGCAAGCGCAAGACGAACCGCCGCCCGTGATCGAACCCGAAGTGGTCACCACCTTCGACACCAGCGCCGCCGGCGGCGGCGCCCGGCCCCTCATCGGCGACGTCTCCGGCGACGGCCGGCTCGACCTCGTCATGATGCAGCCCCACTACACCTCCGACGACCGCTACGAAGGCGCCCTCGTCGCCGCGCTCACCGCCTACGACATCGAGGGGAACCAGCTGTGGCAGGCGGGCCGGGTCGACCCGGCCGGGCGCAACCAGGGCTCGGACATCCCCGCCCAGATCTACGACATCGACGCCGACGGCCGCAACGAGGTCGTCGCGGTCATGCACCCCGACGGCGACACGACCGCCGAAGGCCGCTTCCACGTCTTCGACGGGCAGACCGGCGAACTCGAGTACGACTTCGCCCTCCCCGACCCGCAGGCCCACGACGCGATCATGTTCGTCAACCTCACCGGGAACGACACCGCGCAGGAGATCCTGCTCAAGGACCGCTACAACCGCGCCTGGGCGATCGACGCCCGCGGCGAGGTCCTGTGGACCCACGAGGGCAACACCGGCCACTACCCCTGGCCCTACGACTTCGACGCCGACGGCAGCCAGGAGATCATGCTCGGCTACGACATGGTCGACTCCGACGGCGAGGTCCTGTGGACCTACGACGCCGGCGGCCACGCCGACTCCATGTGGATGGCCGACATGACCGGCGACGGCCGCCCCGAGATCATGCTCGGCGGCGACGCCGCCATCGCCTTCGACGCCCTCACCGGCGAGCAGATCTGGCGCCAGGAGGACATCGTCGAGACCCAGAACATCATGACCGGCGACTTCATCCCCGAGGTCGAGGGCCTCGAATCCCTCGGCCTCGACCGCGTCGACCGCACCGCCCAGGGTTACGACGGCCTGTTCCTGCTCGACTCCGGCGGTGAGTTCGTCTGGAAGGAGGAGCGCGAGACGCGCGGCTGCTGGGGCTCGATCCCCGAGCCGATCCACAACTGGACCGGCGACTACAGCGACCTGATCATGGTCTGGAACCGCGGCTGCGACGAGCCCACCACCATCATGAACGGCAGCGGCGACACGATCACCACGCTGGACTCGGGCGCGCGGCTGTGGCACGCCGACTTCTGCGGCGACGACAAGGACGAGGTCCTGGAGTACCGCCAGGGCGTCTCGGCCACGATCAAGAGCAACGGCGAGTGCGACATCGACGCCAAGGTCACCGGCGTCCCGCTCCCGCAGGCCAAGCGCCTGCACAACAACACGCGGTACACCGCGGGCGACAGCCCCGTGGACCTCGCCGGCGACGGGCGGGTCACCACCTCCGGGGCCCTGCCCTGGCACCGCGGCGACCGCGCGATCGACGGCGACGACCGGACCGCGTGGAAGACCCTGTCGCGCAGCGAGGCGACCTGGCAGGTCGACCTGGGACGCTGGTACACCCTCTCGGGGGTCGAGCTGACCTTCCCGAGTTGGATGTGCGGGCGCGGCGCGAAGGAGATCGGCTACACCGTCGAGGTCTCCAAGGACGGCGAGCACTGGCTGACGGTCGTCGACCGCTCCGAGGGCGACCATGACGAGCAGACGCAGCAGGCCCGCTTCACCGGCCTGGGCCAGCACGTGCGCATCACGTTCACCGACCCGCAGCGCGTGGGCCTGCACCTGACGGGCCTGGCCGAAGTGGAGGTGCTCGGCCACCGGTAGGCGCCCTCAGCGGATGCGGCGGCCGCCGAGGACGCGGGCCCTGCTCGTCGGGTCCGGCACAGGCGCGACCGCGGCGCGGGCCGGTCGATCCTCTACTCGGGATCGACCGGCCCGCCCGCGTGAGGTGCGGCGGCCGCCGAGGCGGGGCTCCTTCACTGGCCGACCCGGCCGTCGAGGCGTTCGCGCAGGAGGTCGGCGTGGCCGTTGTGCCGGGCGTACTCCTCGATCATGTGGAAGGCGACCCAGCGCAGTGTCAGGCGGCCGGGCCGGTGCCGGTTGGGCATCGACACCGCCTCGAGACTCGGCGCCTCGGCGATGAGGCGGTCGGCGAACTCGGCCTCGGCCTCCCAGGACCGCCACGCTTCGGCGACGCAGTCCGGTTCGGCGACCGCCCCGTCGAAGTCGGCGTCGGGCGCGGCCTCGGTGCAGTACAGGCGGGGGGCGTCGCTGCCGGACAGCCCCCGCCGGAACCAGCCGCGCTCGACCTCGGCCAGGTGCCGCACCAGCCCGAGCAGTGACATCGTCGACGGTGGCACCGCGCGGGAGGCGAGCTGCTCGGGGTCGAGCCCCGCGCACTTGAGCCGCAGGGTCTCCCGGTGCCAGCGCAGGAATCCCAGGAGGGTGTCCCGCTCGTCGCCCTCGCCGGGCGCCACGGTGCGCGGGTCGAGTTCGGGTTTGACGAACTTGTCAGTCATACCGTGATCCTCCCGGCGCGGGTGCGCGCGGGCAAGGCCGTTTCGGTGCCGCAGGCCGACGCCCTCTGCGAGCTCTGGTGCGTTCCGACGCGGGGCCGTCCCACGGGACGGCCCCGCCGGGAGGGCGCGGCGGCCGGGAACGGGTCGCCGCCGACGCACGGCCTGGGGATCCGTTGCGGCGACCCGCCGCCGCGCCCGGTCTCTTCACGCGGGAGTCACGACGCTCAGGTGTTCTCGGGCTTCGCGATCAGGCGCTGGGCGTTCTCGAGGATCCACGGGCACCACTCGTCGCCGCGCCAGGCGCCGAACCATTCGAAGACGGCCTCGGGTTCGTCGCTGAAGCGGCAGATCACGCGCGGGGCCGCGCCGTCGCAGCATTCGATGCGGTACTCGGGCGGGATCAGCGGATGGCCGCCGTTGTTGGGGCCGGTCCGGTAGACGCTGAAGACCGCAGGGCCCCTGGTGAAGTCGCCGAGCCAGCCGTCATCGCGGGGGTCTGGGTCGGCCTCCGCGGCGGTGGGTTCACCCATTGCAGAACTTCACCGGGCCCAGGCCGCCGTCGCGGCGGTCATCGTTGCTGTTGCCGGTGCGGGCGGTCCGGTCGGCGGCGAGGTCGCCATTGTAGAAGACCTTGAAGGCGGCGTCTTCGACCCAGAGCTTCCAGTCGGGCGCGAAGCTGCGCCAGCCGTCGCCCCAGGTGGCGTGCAGGTGGCCGGAGTTCAGGCCCGAGACGATGAGGACGATGTCGGCCCAGTTGCCGTTCGCGATGACGTGGAACGAGTCCGGAGCGTTCGCGCTTGAGGCGCGGACGGTGAATCTGGTGTGGCCGTCGCTGAAGTCGCCGCGCACCAATGAGTCTCGCGGTTCGGGCTCCTGTCGGAGTGTGTCGGTCATGCTGTGCCTCCTGTTGGTCGGATCGGTCTCCGCCAGCTGAACACAACATAAGTGCAGGTCAGGCAAGGACACAATGTCCTCTATCGCGCTCCTGATCGCCTGCGCTCGAATTCCCGCATCAGGAAATCGGGGGTCGGGAATCGACATCAGGATTCCTGAGGCAGGAATGACGACGCCCCATTGAGGTTCCGTTCTGTCACACCCTCGTGTCACCATGTGACGATGGCAGGCGAAAACTTCCTCCAAAGAGAACTTGGCCGAATCATCATCAAGCATCGCAAGCTCAAAGGCTGGACCAAAGAGCAAGCGGTGTGGTTCCTCGGCACCTCGAAGACCATCTACGACAGCTACGAGAGCGGTAAGCTCCAATACCCCGAGCCCGCCGTGATCGGGGACTGGCTGCGCGACCTCGGCGCTACGCAGGCGGTCATTGACGACGCCAAGGCGAAGGCGAAGTGGATCCGGCAGGGCAACCCGGCCAACTGGCTCGAGCAGGCGCCCGAGGGGTTCGGCCAGTTCATCCAGATCGAACTCATCGCCCAAACCATCTACATGCACGAGGATGCTTACGTCCCTGGCCCGCTCCAAACGCTTGCCTACGCTGAAGCAGTGCTCGCGACCAATCCGAACCTGACCGCAGAGCGCCGCCGAGATGCGGTCGGTTTCCGAATACAGCGCGGCGAATCGTTGTTCTCCCGCCCGGGCGGGCCGCCGCGCGTCCAAGCCGTTATCGCCGAGCGCGCCCTGACCGTGTTCAGGAACACCGACATCTACGAGGAGCAGATCGAGCATCTTCAGGAGCGGAGCCGCATCGAGGGCGTCGAAATCTTCATCGTGCCTAGCGGCACCATCCACGCCTCTCACGGCAGGTCCTACACGATCATGTCGTTCACCGACAGAAAGGACCCTGACGTGGTTTACCAGGAGAACATCTTCGGTGGGCACTACGAGGCCGACAAGGCGAAAGTCGAGTTGTGTAATACGCTCTTCTCTGCCACACTCCCGGTGGTCTTGCGGCTAGAAGAGTGGAGAGAAATCGATGCTGACAGGTGAGTGGAAGAAGTCCTCCCGTAGCGGCAACGAGGGCGGCAACTGTGTCGAAGCCCGCTGGAAGAAGTCCTCCCGCAGCGGCAACACCGGCGGCAACTGCGTCGAGGTCCGTGGCCGTGCCGGTGTCGTCCAGGTTCGTGACACCAAGCTCGGCGAGACCTCGCCGATCCTCGACGCCTCCCCCGCCGACTGGCGCGGCTTCCTCACCGCCGTCGCCAAGTTAGAAGCAACCTCCCGACCCGCGGCGCCCCCGCGCTGCAACCCGGACTGCGTCCAATCGAACGCCCGGTGCCGACAGGCACCGGGCGTTCGCACTTGAGGCCCCCGCGCCACCCGGCGGAGCGGCCGGGCCGCTGTCCTATTTCGCGGAGACCGCCCCGGCCCCACCCGGCCGGGCGGCCGGACCACTCGGGACTGCCCGGTCGTCCCTGGGGCCTCCTCCATGGCCGATCGGGAGGTGCGCGTCCGTACCCGCCTTGCTTGCGATCGGTCGTCCCAGGGCGGGAAACGGGCACCTAAGATGATGCGATGCCTCCCACCACCCCACCCGGAGACGGCGTGTCCCTGGGCATCGACTTCGGGACGTCGAACACCGTCGTCGCCATCCGCTACGGGGACGGCCGGGTCCAGCACCAGCTCTTCGACGGCTCTCCGCAACTGCCCTCGGCGGTCTACCTCGAGGACCGGGGCGAGCTGGTCACCGGTCGGGAAGCCGTCCGGCTCGGCCACCGCGATCCGGCCCGGTACGAACCGAACCCGAAGCGGCGCATCGATGACGGCGCTGTCCTTCTCGGCACCGAGGAGGTCGCCGTCGCCGACCTCGTGGCCGCCGTGTTCGCCCGCGTCGCCGAGGAGTGCCGGCGCACGCTCGACGGGAGCCCGGACTCGTTCGCCGTCACCGTCCCCGCGGGGTGGGGGCCGACCCGCAGGCTCGTGATCACCGATGCCGCGGCCGCCGCGGGCCTGGGCGACGCCGTGCTCCTCCCTGAGCCGGTCGCCGCCGCGCAGCACTTCCTCGCCAAGACCGATCTGCCCGCCAACGCCGCGATTCTGGTCTACGACCTCGGCGGCGGCACCTTCGACGCCACCGTGGTCCGCCGCACCTCCGCCGGATTCACCGTGCTGTCCCAGGACTCGGCCGATATCGGCGGCGTCGACATCGACCAGGCGCTCTGCGAGCACCTCGCCGCCACCTGCGAACCCGGCGACCCGCGATGGCAGCGGATCCTGGCCCCCGCCACCGAGGCCGACCGGCGCCATCGCGTCGCGTTCCGTACCGCCGTCCGCGAGGTGAAGGAGACGCTCGCGCGCCGATCGGCGGTCGCCCTGACCGTCCCGTTGCTCGAATGCGACACCCACCTCACCCGCGACGAACTGGACGCGGTCGCCGGCCCGCTGCTCCAGCGCACCGTCACCACGGCGCGGAGCGTCCTGCGCGATTCGGGCCTGGGCGCCGCGCAGCTCGACGGGGTCTTCCTGGTCGGCGCCGCCAGCCGCATGCCGTTGGTCGCCACGCTGCTCCACCGGGAGCTCGGCGTCGCCCCGACCGCGGTCGAGCAGCCTGAGCTCGCCGTCGCCGAAGGCGCACTCGCCTCCTTTACCGCCGTACACGGTGCACACGCCGGTGCCCCCGGCCCCGGCGCGCCGCGGGAAGCGTCGCCCGGCGCGGACGGCCGTGCGACAGAACCGCTTGCGCCTCCCGCTCAGTCCCCGGATGCCGACCGGGCACGGTCCGGGGCGGCGCCCGGCGGCGCCCCGGCGGGCGCCGTGCTCCCCGCGCATGCACCGGGCCCGCGGCCGGGCCCGGACCGTCCGCCGCTACCGGTGTGGGCCGTCCTCGCCACTGTCCTTGTCCCGGCCTGGTTCTGGGGGCACTGGGCCTTCGACGGCCGGGAATCGCTCTACTTCCTCCTCGTGACGCTCGTGGCATTGCCGGCGGTGGGTGGTCTCGCGCTGGTCTTGCAGCGCTTCAGCGTGATCGGTGTCTACTTCGTCCTCGCGGCCGCGTCTTTCACGTACTGGGCGACGATCGTCGAGGAGGGGCCCAAGTTCCTGCTCGCCGTGCCGTTCGCGCTGGCGGCGGCCGGGCTCCTCGGGCTGCGGCGACCGGCGGTCGCGTGGATCTGCGCCGTTCTGGAGACGTTGTTCGTCATCGCCGTGGTCGTGCAGGTCGTCCCGATCGCCGAGACCGGGTTCAACAACGATGACAGGCCGGTCTTCGTCACCCTCATCATGGCCGCGGCGCTCCTCGTGTGGGCCCTGGCGATGTACTTGCTGTTCACGCCGCGCAGCCGCCGGTGGTTCGGCAGGGCCGCTCCAGGCCTGGAACCCGCCCCTTCGCGCGCGTTGTTACGACGCGGCCGGTCGAATCGCATGTGGACCAGCGGCGCTCCGTGACCTGTGTGGCTTCGGTGTGCGTACGGTGATCTGCGATGATGGGGGCCGCCTTGTCATCCCCTGCACGGAAGGGCCGGTTCGGTATGACTCCCGACGCGCCCCCCGAGGGGTATCCCGATGTCGCCGCCTCCGGCCTGGTCCGTGTCGCGGACATCGAGTTCCTGGAGTTCAAGCTCCAGATGACGACCGTCCTCGGTGAGCGGTTCGTGAAGGTGTGGGAGCTGGAGGAGGGCGTCCCCGCCCGCTGGTTCGGGAATGTCTTCCGCGTCGACGCCGAGCCTCCGGGCCTGTACCTCAACTACCGGTACGAACGGATGCTCGACCGGTTCCAGCGCGACCAGCTCGCCCGCCTCGGCGCGGAGTTCTGGTCCGGCTGACCGGCGCGATCCGGTGTGACCGGTGTCAACGAAGATGCTTCTGGCACTTCGTGTTTCATCTGCTGACGTATGCGCCTGCCGTGTCTGGAGTGATTGATCCCAAAGCGCGGCAGTGTGATCGAAGTCGTAGGATGTGCGCATCGTTCCTTCGGAGAAGAGGCAGGCCCGATGGCAGAGCACACGGCATTCGAACCCGACTTCGACATCTCCCGGCCCACCATCGCCCGCGTCTACGACGCGCTGCTGGGCGGGAAGGACAACTTCGCCCCCGACCGCGAGGGCGCCGCGGCGTACCTCAAGCACGTCCCCAACGCCGGCGACTGCGCCAAGGACAACCGCGCCGCCCTGGTCAAGGGCGTGCAGTACATGGCGAACAAGGGGATCGACCAGTTCCTCGACATCGGCGCGGGCCTGCCCACGATGGAGAACACCCACCAGGTCGCCCAGGCGGTCAACCCCGGCGCGAAGGTCGTCTACGTGGACAACGACCCGATCGTGCTCGCGCACGGCCGGGCCCTGCTGGCCACCAACGACTCCACGACCGTGGTGACGGCCGACCTGCGCGACCCGCAGGGCATCCTCGACCACCCCGAGGTCAAGGAGATGCTCGACTTCACCCGCCCCATCGGGCTGATGTTCGTGGGCCTGCACATGCACTTCCACGACAACGAGGGTGCCGACGAGTGGGTGCGCCTGATCATGGACGCCTGCCCCTCGGGCTCCTACCTGTTCATCACCGACTTCGTCGACACCGGCGAACCGCTCCAGAAGTCCATCGAGCAGGCCGGGCTGGAGAGCCTGGGCAACGGCTGGATCCGCACCCCCGAGCGGATCACCGAGCACTTCCTGGGCCTGCCCCTGGTGCCCCCGGGCCTGGACTTCCTGGCCCGCTGGTTCCCCGAGGAGCCCGACAAGGAGGTCCCCGCCCCCGAGGAGCTGGAGCCGCACCAGCGGATCCTCATGGGCGGCATCGGCTACAAGGCCTGACCTCGACCCGGCGATACGGACGGCGCGCAGGAGGCCCTGCGCGCCGTTCCCGTTCCCGGGGAAGCCGCCCCGCCTCACTCGATCGGGTGAAATCCGTCTGCGGCGGTGATCGGCGTCCGGTCACGGCGGCCGTCTCGGACACCGGCCCGCCCGCGCCTGCCGGTGCGGGCGGGCCGCGGTCACGCCTTCCTGGCGATCCCGGCCATCTGGGTGCGCTCGTACGGCTCCAGCGCCGCTGTGTCCGCGACGGGCCGGTCGGGGTCCTCGGGGAACCACCGCGGGATGTACTCCAGTCCCGGCGGGACCATCGCCATGCCCTGGAAGTGGCGTTCCAGGGCCGCGATCGGGCGGATCCAGCCGTTGCCGAGCGTCGCGAGGCACGCCGCCGACAGGGCCGCCTGCTCCGACTCGCCCGTGTCCGGCCAGGACGTCAGCAGCAGGTGGCTGCCCGAGGGCAGGGCGTCCATGAGGGTCGCGATGACGTCGTCGGGGCGCTGCTCGTCGCTGATCTGCATGATCATGCCGACGATCAGCAGCGCGATCGGCCGCTCGAAGTCCAGGAAGGACCGCAGTTCGGCGCGGGAGAGCAGGTCGACGGGATCGAGCAGGTCCGCCTCGATCACGATGGCGCGGTCGTCGTCCGCGAGCAGGGTCCGGGCGTGGGCGACCACCACCGGGTCGTGGTCGACGTACACGACCTTCGCCTCCGGGTTGAGCCCCGCGGCGACCTGGTGGGTGTTCTGCTCGGTCGGCAGGCCGCAGCCGATGTCGATGATCTGGTCGATCCCCGCGGCGCGCACCAGGTACTCCACGCCGCGGATGAGCGCCGAGCGGTTGAGCCGGGCGCACTCGCGCGCCTGCGGGATGTGCTGGGCGAACACGTCGGCGGCGGCCCGGTCGACCGCGAGGTTGGCGGTGCCGCCCAGCAGCGCGTCGTACACGCGCGCGGTGGCCGGGACGGTCGGGTCGGTGTCCGGCGGCAGCTCGATGTCGTGGTGGTGCATGGCCTGCCTTCCCGCCGCGAGCGGCGAACGTCGGATCGGAGGCGCGGGGCCCGGCCCCGCAGGGGTGTGGCCACCACGCTACCGACTTCCGGCCCCGCGCGCCGGACAGCGAGTACGACTCAGGACTCCGCCGCGCCGGACCCGCCGCGAACCCGCCCGAGCCGCGAACGCAACCCAGGCCACCGCCAGGCCCTCACCGCCGCAGGCGAAGGCACATCGGGAGACAATGGACGGGTGCTCCATCCCATCGCGCTCTACTACCCCTACACGCACTTCCACGACCGCAACTGGCTCAAGACCGCCGCCCTCTACTGGCCCCGCATGGCGCGCATCGCACCGCGCGGCTACACCGACCAGGGCAACCACGAGGCCCGGACGCTCCGAGACGAACTCGACTTCATACTCGACCTCGGACCCGGCGAGTCGGCGCTCCAGCGCGTGGGAACGAAGGCGCTCGAAGCGCTCGGCATGCACGGCGACCGCATCCGCGACCGGTACCGCATACCCGAACGAGTGGTCCGCACCATCGGCGGCGCCTCCAGCGCAGGCGAGGAGCGGATCGAGTACCGCTTCCCCGACCTCGGCGACGCCGTGCGGATCGAGGACCCCACCCGCCGCTGGCCGCAGCCCGTCGACGCCCCCGCCCCCGAGTCGTTCCACCGCCTCATCGGCCTGCACAGCACCAAGGTCCACCACATGCTGCGCCGGAGCCTCGTGGACAACCGGCTGGCCGCGCTCGACGACAGCGGCGCCTACGCGGCGGTCCACCCGAACTTCGCCTGGGCCTACATGTGCATGCTCGCCGACGAGATGGCCCACGACGACGGGCTCACCCCCGTCTCCGACGACGCCTCGGCCTACACCGCCTGCGGCGCATGGACCCCCACCCGCTTCGCCGCGGCACTGCTCGGCGAGGACCTCCACGATCCCCGGCAGGACGGCGATCCCCAGGCGCAGCTGGCCATGCTCGCCCTGAACGTCGCGATCCCCCGCGACCCGGAGGGCATCCCGATCGAGCGGATCATCGCGGTCCGCAAGCGCTACGGCGCCGAACTCGACGCGTTCCGCACCCTGATCACCGCGACCGGGCAGGAGCTCGCCGCCGAGCTGGAGAGCGTCCGCCGACCCGCGCTCATCGAGGCGTACCTCAAGGAGACCGTCGCGCAACGAATCGAGCGGCCGCTCGGAGAACTGCGCCGGGCGATGCGCGGCCTGGGCGTCGAGACGGCCCTGGGCGCGGCCTCGATCAAATTCGAAGTGCCCGCCGCCGCGACGCTGGCGGCCGGGTGGGCGGCCGGACAGCCCGTCGTCGCCGGAGCGGGAGCCGCGGTCGGCATCGCGACCTGGTACCGGAACTGGCGCGTGAACCGGGCCGAGCACCTCCGCAACGCCCCCGTCAGCTACCTGTGGAGGGTCGAGCGCGGACTCTCCGGCCCGGACCTGCTGCGCCGCCTCCTCGGCCCCCGCTGAACCGGCCCGGACCGATGAGTTCCGCCGCCCCGCCTCGTCTACCCGTGCACAAGGACCCGCACGAACGATGAGAGGACGCGGCGCCATGAGGAATGAGAAGCTCGAACTGCTCGACGGGCTCGTCGGCTCCTGGAAGCTGACCCTGTCGGACGCCTGGTTCCTCGAACCCGAGGGCGCCGAGGGCTACGGATCGGCCGAGATCGAATGGCTCGGCGACGCCTTCGTGGTGATGAAGTGCGACCTCGACGGCGACCTGACCGTCGTCTTCGGCCGCAGCGACGCCAACGACGCCTACACCGCCCTCTACCAGGACGACCGCGGCGTCTGCCGCGTCTTCGCGATGACCTTCGAGGACTCGCGCTGGACGCTGGTGCGCGAGGACCCCGACTTCCACCAGCGGTGGATCGCCGAAGTCGGACCCGACCTGATCCGCGGACGCTGGGAGGCCTCCGACGACCAGGGCGAGACCTGGCGGAAGGACTTCGACCTCACCTACGAGCGCGTCGAGTCCTGAACGGCACCGGCGGCGCGGCGCCGTCTCGCCCCCGCCCGGGCCGACGACGGCCCTACGACCTGCCGACGAGGGCCCCTACGCCGCCGGACCGATGGCGATCGCGCGCCCGCCCCATAGCCTTGGCCCCGTCAACCGGTCTGCGGACCCAGCGGAAGGAACGACATGGCCACGAACACCACCGGCACCGGATGGGACACCGGCGCGCTCGACCTGGACGCCTACGCCGAACGCATCGGCTACCGCGGCCCGCTCCGCCCCGACCTCGAGACCTTCACCGCCCTGCACCGCCACCACATCGCCAACGTGCCCTTCGAGAACCTCGACATCATGCTCGGCACGGGCCCCGGCGTCGCGCTCGCCGACATCGCGGCGAAGATCGTCCACCACCGGCGCGGCGGCTACTGCTACGAGATGAACCTGCTGTTCGCCGCCGCCCTCGACCGCATCGGCGTCCCCGTGCGCCGACAGCTCATCCGCATCGGCGACCCGCTCGAGCACGCCCGCCCGCGCTCGCACCTCGTCGCCCTCGTCGAACTCGACGGCCGGACCTGGCTGGGCGACGTCGGCTTCGGCTCCGGCGCCGCCGAGCCGCTCCCGGTCGACCGCGCCGCCGTCTCCGAACAGGGCGGATGGACCTACCGCGTCACCGAGCCGCTCGCCGACGGCGACCGGCGGGTCCAGGAGCTGCGGGCCGGGCAGTGGGAGACGATGTACACCCTCATCCCCGACGCCACGTACCCGGTGGACGTGGCACTGGCCAACGAGAGCACCTCGACCAGCCCGAGCTCGCCGTTCACCCGCCGGCCCGTCGTCGTCAAGCGCGGCCCGGAGACCGAGCTCAGGCTCCTCGGCCGCACCCTCGCCGAGACCGACCGGGACCGCCGCGACACCTCGCGGGAGATCGCTGACGACCAGTACGCGGCGACACTGGCCGAGCGGTTCGGCCTCGAACTCACCGAGCAGGAGGCGAAGCGGGTGACCGCCGCGATCCCGCCCGAACCGGAGACGACCGGCTGAGGCCGGGAGCGCCCGGCGGTAACCACCAGCGGACGGCACTGCGCCCGGCGTCCCCCACACCGTCGAGAGCGCGGCCGCGGAGCAGCCGGAGCCCGAGCGGGACGAGGACGGCGCAGGCCGCGGCCGCGGCGAGGACGTCGAGGAGGTGGCTCTCCTTGAGCGCGCCGACCCACATCGAGCCGGCCCACAGCAGGACCGCGCAGCGGGCGAGGCCGAAGACCCGGGCCCGGTAGGCCCCCACGACCAGGAGGAGGGTGCCGAGGTAGGACAGGGCCGCGCACCAGACCACGATCCTCCAGGGCCCGTAGGACAGCGTCGCGTAGGAGCCGAGGGCGAAGTCCGCGGCGGCCTCGGCGCCCGCCTGCTCGGCCATGACGAACGCGGCCTGCTCCACCCCGCCCCAGTACAGGCGCGAGAACAGGCCGAGGACCACCAGCGAAGCGCCCCACCAGCCCAGACGCGGCGAAGCGGCGGCGACCACCCGCGCCAGCGCCGGATAGGCCAAGGCGAGGACGAGCGCGCCGAGCATGAACACGGCGAACCCGGTCAGCACCCAGCCGGGGCTCGCCGCATACGTCGCCAGCGTCATCGGGGCGGCGAACGGGCGGTCGCGCAGGTCCGCCCAGCGTTCGGGCGTCAGCAGGTCGGAATGGGCCGGGAGGTAGCGCAAGAGCAGGCCCAGGAACCAGAGCGCGGGCCCGGCGACCAGCGCGGCGCCGCCGATGAGCGGCCCGGGGAACCAGGTGTCGGCGTCGTGGCGGGCGGGGGTCGACCAGGCTTGAAGGCGTTGCAGTCTCGTCATGCCTCCAGCATCGGGAGAACGGGCCGCCGCGGCATCTGCCGAACGATCCGGCCGGAGGTCGCTTTAGTAGGGGGTCGGGCTCATGCCCCGGAAGGAGGCCGACCGGTTCGGGCGCGGCTAGGCTCGGCGGATGATCACGGTCCCGGCCCGGATGCGACGGCCCGCGCTCGCGGCGGCCGCGGCGGCGCTGGTATGCGGCGCGGCGCTCCTGCCCGGCGACACCGGCCCCGCCGGGCATCTCGCCGACTCGACCGGCGCGGCCCCGAGCCCGTGGGCGGCGCTGCTCCTCGCGCTCGCCACGGCGGCGGCCCTGTGGCGGGCGCCCGCCGTCTGGCCGCTGGCGGCGGTCGTGGCCGCGGCGCCCTTCATCGACGCCACCGGCGCGAACGCGTGCCTGGCGATCGCCTCCTTCGCGGCGGCCGGGCGGCTGCGCCGCCCCGGAAGCCGAGCCGGGTACCTCCTCGCAGGCACCCTGTGGGCGGTGCTGCCGACGATCGCCGGTCTCGCACTGCGAGCCGCCGGACCCGGCGCCGCACTACAGGGCGCCCTCGGCACGGCGCTGCTCTTCGTCTGGCTGCCGTTCGCACTCGGGCTGTGGCTGCACGCCCGCCGGCAGGTCCTCGCCGAGGCCCGGGAGCGCGCCGAACGGCTCGAACGCGAACAGCAGGCCACGGCCGAGCGGGCCCGGGCCCAGGAGCGGGCGCGGGTCGCCCACGACATGCACGACGTCGTCGCCCACCGGGTCTCCTTGATGGTCCTGCACGCGGGCGGGCTCGAGGTCAACGCGACCGACAGGGAGACCGCCGAGACCGCCGAACTCATCCGCGCGACCGGAGTCGAGGCCCTGGAGCAGCTGCGCGACGTCCTCGGCGTCCTCCGCGCCGCCGAACCGGCGCTGACACCTTCGGCCGACCTGGAGCGGCTCGTGGCGGACTCGGCCCGAGCGGGCGTACCGGTCTCGCTGCACTGCACCGGCTCACTCGACGAGGTGCCGACGCCGCTGGCCCGGACCGTGTACCGGACGGCGCGCGAGGCGCTGACGAACGTGCACAAGCACGCGGGCGCCGCACCCACGGTGGTCGAGGTGGACTGCGCGCCCCATCTCGTCGCGCTGCGCGTCCGCAACGCACCGCCCCCGCGGCCGGTCGAGGCCCTGCCCGGCACCGGCACCGGCCTCGTGGCGGCCCGCGAGGCGGCGACGCTGCTCGGCGGGACCATGACGGCCGGGCCCCGACCCGGCGGCGGCTACGAACTGGCCGTCGAACTCCCGCGCGCGACAGCGGCGGCCGACCGGAGGGCGCCATGACGATCCGCATCGCCATCGCCGACGACGAGCCGCTGGTCCGCGCCGGCCTGCGCATGGTGCTGCGGCCCGCCGCCGACATCGAGGTGGTGGCGGAGGCCGGCGACGGGCGCGAAGCCCTCGCGGCGATCACCGCCACCCGCCCCGACGTCGCGCTGGTCGACATCCGCATGCCCGGCATGGACGGCCTCAGCGTGCTCGGCGAACTCGCGCACCGCAACGTCGCCACCGCCGTGATCGTGCTGACGACGTTCGACCTCGACGACTACGTCCACACCGCGCTCACCCTCGGCGCGGCCGGGTTCCTGCTCAAGGACACGCCGCCGCACGCCCTCGCCGAGGCCGTCCGCACGGTCGCCTCCGGCGACGCGATGCTCAGCCCCTCGGTCACCCGCCGCCTCATCGACGCCTACGCGCAGCGCGCTCCCGCGGCCGCCCGCGCCGCGAGGGACCGGCTGTCGGCCCTGACGCCGCGCGAGCGGGCCGTGGTCGCCCAAGTCGCCCGAGGCCGCTCCAACACGCAGGCGGCCCGCGAGCTCGGCATGACCGAGACCACCGTGAAAGCCCACGTCAGCCGCGTCCTGACCAAACTGGGCCTCGAGAACCGGGTCCAGATCGCACTCCTGGCCCGAGACGCCGAGCACTGACACGGCCGGCGGACAGGAGCCCCTTGCCGACTGGGCCCGAGCGCCCGTCAGGGGCGGCTCGGGAGCCTGGTCTCGCCCGCGGGCAGGCGCACCGCCTTCTCGACCAGCCCGGCGACCTCCCCCGCCGGGACCGGCGAACCGGAGGTCCGCGCCACCCACGCCAGGAAGTCGGCGACCCCCTCGGCGGGCAGCTCCTCCAGATAGGGCCGGACGTACACCGGCGTCTCCGGCGCGCTGCGCCAGCTCTCGGCGAGCGCGCCCGCGTCCACCGCGTCCCAGCCGAGGGCGTCGAGGAACCGCACCGCCTCGGCCTTCGCCGCGGCGTCGTCGCCGAAGACCGGCAGGGCGCTCCGGTCGCCCGCCCCCGCGGGCCGGGCCAGGCCCACGATGTGGCTGAACGCGATGTTGTTGAAGGCCTTGACGACCCGCGCCCCCGGCAGGCGGCGCTGCAACAGCTCGCTGGAGGTCAGCCCGCCATCGTCCAGCACCGGGAGGTGGCCGTCGCGCTGCGGGTAGTAGTTCGCCGTGTCCAGCACGGTCCTGCCCGCCAGCGCCTCGGCGGGGAGCCGGTCGAAGGCCGTCAAGGGAACAGCAGCCACGACCAGGTCCGCCGCCGCGGCCTCGGCGGCAGTGGCCGCCCGGGCCCGGGGGCCCAGGTCGGCGGCCAGGCCCGCCAGCGTCTCGGGGCCGCGGGAGTTGCTGAGGACGACCGTGAAGCCCGCCGCGACGGCGAGGCGCGCGACGGCGCCGCCGATCATGCCGCTGCCGATGAGTCCGACGGTTCCGGTGGTTCCGGGCATTGCCTTGCTCCATTCGCTCGAAGATCGGTTTCCCCGACGAAGCCTGGCGCGGCCCGCCCGCCCCCGCCAGAGCCGAGCGCTGCCTACTCACGGCGTGATCACCCACGGCCCGCGGGAATCCGCCGGAGTACGGTTGCCGCATGGACCACCGGACCGAGCTGCGCGAGTTCCTCAAATCGCGGCGGGCCCGCCTGCGGCCCGGGGACGTCGGACTCCGCGACTACGGCCGGACGCGCCGGGTCGCGGGACTGCGCCGCGAGGAGCTGGCCCGGCTGGCAAGCGTCAGCATCGCCCACTACACGCGGCTGGAGCAGGGCCGGGGCGAGCAGGTCTCGGACGAGGTCCTCGACGCGATCGGCGCCGCGCTGCGGCTGGACCCCGACGAACTGGCCTACCTCCACTCGATCGCGCGCCGCCCGAGGCCGTGCGCGGTCGCCGAGAAGCACGCCGAGGACGTCCCGGCGGGGCTGCGGTTCCTGATGGAGTCCCTCCCGCTCACCCCTGCGCTGCTCCTCGGACCGCAGACCCAGATCGTGGGCTGGAACGACCTCGCCCTCGCCGTCTTCGGGGACTTCACCGCCCTGCCGCCCCAGCGGCGCACGTTCTCGCACCTGCTGTTCACCCGAGCGCACTCGCGCGACCTGCACGGCGAGGGCTGGGAGGACGCCGCCCGCGACCACGTGGCGCACCTGCGGTTCCTGTACGGGCGGTACACCGGGAGCCTCGCGATCGCGGCGCACATCGAGGACATGCGCGCGCTCAGCGCCGACTTCGCGCGGATGTGGGCGGAGCACCCGGTCGCGCGGCTGCGGACCCGGTCCTATGTGCTCCGCCATCCGGTCGTCGGGGAGCTGACCCTCCACGGCGAGCGCATCTCCCTGCCCGACAGGCCCTCCTGCTACGGCATGGACCTGTTCGCCGCCGAACCGGGCTCGGCCTCGGACGAGGCGCTGCGCCGGCTCGGCGGCCGGTAGAACCGCACGGCGCCGGGCCCTGCCGCGTGCGGATCGCCGTTCGCCTCGGTGAGGGCGCGGCGCCGCCGCGCTCCTTCTTCGACATGTGAGCGGACCCGGGCCGAGAACGAGGTGCTAAACCTCGGACCCGATATATATCAGAGACTTCAGGACGTATCGGCCCGGTTCGAGGACGCCCCTGAGCACCGGCAGCATCGTGGCCGGCCAGTACAGGTGCGTGCCCTGGATCGGCTCGATGACCGCGGCCTCCCGCTCCCCCGTGCCGTCGATGATCTCCGAGCGCAGGCCCCCGCCGGTCGCGACGGCCTTCGACCCGTCGGCGTCGGCGGTGCTCCCCGGTTTCGGCACGCACCAGCCGCCCTCGCCGGTGTAGAGGGTCCGGCCGGTCTCGATGACGTGGATGCGGGCGTGCCAGCCGTCCACGGCCGCCTCCAGGGAGGTCGTGATCGTGACGTCCTCCCACGGCTGCCAGTTGACCGTCAGGACGCCGCTCTCGTCGATCTCGCCCTCGTCGGAGTCCTCGCGGCCCCTCCAGTGGCGGCCGTCCTCGGAGAGCATGAGCGCCCCGTCCGGGACCGCGAACTCCAGGCCGGGACCGGGGGCGGCGTGCGAGAACGCGGCGGCCGAGGAGTAGGCGAGCTTGCCGTAGGAGGCCTGCCCGCCGCGGGCCCACGGGTGCCAGGCCTGGCCGTTGAGGCGGGTCACGTGGCCCGCGCGGTCGCGGACGTGCACCGCCCGGGCGGCCTTGTGCGGCTGGACGACCGGGCCGGGCGCGGCGGCCTCGGCGGTCCAGAAGGGATGTGCAGCGGAGGCGAGGAGGCCGGTGAAGATCTTCATGGCCCACCAAGGGGAGCCGGCGGTGAGGTACTGCTCGACAACGGCGTCGTTGGGGTAGCGGTAGCCGACGGTGAGGCGCCCGGCCGGGTCGAGGATGGGCTGGTCCCACCACCAGGCGAGGTGGCGGCGGGCGTGCCCGGCGGCCTCGGCCCACGGTACCGCCTCGACGTCGGCGGCGGCGAGGGCGGCCCACAGGGAGCCCTGGGCGAAGCGGTAGCCGAGGCTGCGGCCGTAGGGGACGGCGGCGCCGTCGGCGCCGAACCAGGACCCGAACCGGCGCGCGAACGCGGCGGCGTGCTCGACGTACCGGTCGTCGCCCGAGAACTTGAAATTGAGCAGCGCATAGGTGTGGAACGCGAAGGGGTTGTAGTAGTCGACGCGGCCGCCGGGGCCGTCCTCGTAGACCGAGCCGCCCAGGAGCATCTCCCCCATGCGCTCCAGGTGCGAGGCCGCCACCGCGGGGTCGTGCGCGACGCCGAGCCGCTTGAGGCCGTGCCCGGCGAAGACCGGGAAGTAGTGCCAGTTGGTGTCGGCGACCGGGCCGAGGTAGGCCGCCGAGAGCCAGGCGGCGGTCTTGTCCTTCGCCTTGGGGCCCAAGGGCTCCCAGAGCTTCTCCGGGGCGAGGGCGAGGGCCTGGCCGACCGAGGCGGCCTCGACCATGCGCTGGCCGCCGCCGGCGGGGTCGCCGACGTACCAGGGGTCGTCGGGGTCGAGGGCGCGGGCGAGGGACGCGGCGAGGGACGCCCACACCTCGTCGGGGACGGCGTCCTTGGCGGCGGCGAGGCCCCACAGGGGACGGGTGAGCAGCTCGAACCAGTCCTCGGTATGGGAGTGGTTCGACATGGTGACCGGCATGGCGTCGGGCCCCTGGGCGGCCAGATCGGCGGCGGGCCGCCCGATCTGGAGCGCGGCCGAGGCCCAACCGGTGTAGCTCTGTTCCAGCGGTCCGAACGTGCGAAGCGGAGAAGTCACGCTGGCAGACGCTATCAACGCGAGCCAACCGCTGCAAGCCCCCGCCCCTGCGGGGCCGAACATGACCGCTCCATCGTCAACACCTACGCGGGCGGTACATCCCCGCGGGCGCAGGGCTCTCACCAAGGCCGGCCGCCTAGCCGAGGCCTTCACCGGCTCATCCCCGCGGATGCGGGGCTTTCAACATCGAAGCACTGATCCCCACGCAGGACCGAGGCTCACCCCCGCCAGTGCGGGGCTCTCTCGATGACCGCCATCCATCCGCACCCGCTCATCGGCTCATCCCCGCGAATGCAGGGCTCTCGGCGTCGCACTGTGCGTCCTCGCCTGGGTCCGGAGTTCATCCCCGCGGATGCGGGGCTCTCTTGAGCTTCATGAGCATGTCGGCGGTGAGCTTGGGTTCATCCCCGCGAGTGCGGGGCTCTCGGCGAGGGCGTCGAGCGGGCGTTCGAGGTCAAGGGTTCATCCCCGCGGGTGCGGGGCTTTCTTCGGGAAGATCGTCGCCTGGGACCCCGACACGGGTTCATCCCCGCGGGTGCGGGGCTTTCCTCTGGAGCCGGAGCCACCGGGTCCTCGCCGCGGGTTCATCCCCGCGGGTGCGGGGCTTTCGCGGTGTCGGGTCTCTGCTGCGCGGGGCGCGAGGGTTCATCCCCGCGGGTGCGGGGCTTTCGCCGAGGAGATGACCGACGACCAGCGCGAGCGGGGTTCATCCCCGCGGGTGCGGGGCTTTCAACGACTACGTGCGGGCGTGCTCCCGGACGTGCGGTTCATCCCCGCGGGTGCGGGGCTTTCATGGTTCTCCTCCTCGTTCCAGATGCGGTGCCAGGTTCATCCCCGCGGGTGCGGGGCTTTCAACGACTACGTGCGGGCGTGCTCCCGGACGTGCGGTTCATCCCCGCGGGTGCGGGGCTTTCCGCCCGAGCTCGAGTGCTTCGCGGGCGGGCATCGGTTCATCCCCGCGGGTGCGGGGCTTTCACCACAACCGCCCCAAAAGGGTATCGCCCTCAAGGTTCATCCCCGCGGGTGCGGGGCTTTCCTGCACCACGGCACTCCCTACACGGTCAACGAGGGTTCATCCCCGCGGGTGCGGGGCTTTCAGTCGCTCGGAGGGAGCCCTGCCGGGTGGTCGTGGTTCATCCCCGCGGGTGCGGGGCTTTCCGCGGCAACCGACGCACCTCCGGCGGCAACGTCGGTTCATCCCCGCGGGTGCGGGGCTTTCCTGGGCGACCGCGTCGCGGAGGTTGTTGAGTGCGGTTCATCCCCGCGGGTGCGGGGCTTTCCCGCATCGTCCGCCAGCCGGTCGAGTGGTTCGGGGTTCATCCCCGCGGGTGCGGGGCTTTCGCCTGGACCCAGCGGGCCGGCAACGGCGAATGGGGTTCATCCCCGCGGGTGCGGGGCTTTCGTGCTCGACTCCCTCCACGGGTCCGCAATGGAGGGTTCATCCCCGCGGGTGCGGGGCTTTCACTTCTTGACCTGCATGTCTGTCACCTCGAAACCCTATTCTCTTTTTCTATCCACTTGAGACTGGCGAGTGTCAGGAGCCCCGCTCCGTAGGCCTTCGCGGAGCCCAAGCCGTGGATCAAGGCACGTCTTATGGACTTCTCGTCCTCCACCACCAGCCTGCCCGTGTAGGTCACCTTCCGAATCGTCACCATCGACTTGGCGCCGGGCTTGACCGAATCCCCCTTCTTGAAGCTCTTCACCTCCGTGTCCGACAACAACACATCAGGGACCGCTTGCGGCTCCTCATCCAGGAAGCCGCTGGGCAGCTCGATCTCGGCAACCCGGAAGCCTGCGCCCGGAGCCCGCCTGAGCAGCCAGTTCAGCTGCTCGCTTCGGCTCTTGATCGGTCGGCGAGTGCCCCTGGGCCGTTTTTCCTCGGCGCCCCCCGATTCCGAAGTCGGCCCCGCCGGGTGCGGCTCGCTGTAGGTCGGGCTCGCGGTCAGCTTGAACGCATATTCTTGCCAGGTCTCCAACATGCCCAGCATCGGCTCGTAGTCGCGGACCGCGAACCGCGCAAGCTCCTCCTCGCTGCCGCAGGCCTCCCACAAGGCACCCCATTCCGGCCGGGTCCGTTCCGTTACCGCGAAGAGCGCCAACCGGTTCCCCGGTTCGACATCGAGCCTCCACAGGAACCGTTCCGATCCGTCACCCTCCTTGATCGCCTCGAGGACCTCGTTCTTCATCTGCTGAGGGTTTCGCAGCAGCGCACGGGTTCTGGGCCGGGCCACGTCGAGCGGCAGTCTAGAAATAAACGGCATGAGGTCACTCCGTCCACCAAAGGGGGTCGTGCTCGGCGTCCACAGGGCTCGGACTCGCAAGCGGCGCCGTGGCCGGACTGCCCGCCACTTTGACCGGCAGCGAATCGCGCGTCACCACCCGCTCCCTCCAAGCCCGTTCAGTCGACGCGAAGCTCACCGGTACGTCTCGCACCACTTCCCCGCCCTCCTCGTCCTCCCACACGAACTCCAGCTCGATCTCGTCGCCTGCGGCTCGCTCGCTCCTCGTCCTCGGGGCCCAGGGTTCTTCTCGGAGGACCGCGACCAGCGATTCGCCCTCCCGGACGCCGAGCGAGATCCGCCCGGCGGGCGGGCACGAGCGTCGGCCCAGCGACAGCGGGAACCAGGGCCGCCGTACCGCCTCGTCCAGGCGGCCCAGGAATTCCCGCCCGCCTTCCAGCCCCACCAGGAACGAGGCGTCCTGGAGGTAGTAACGCCATGTCCGCACGGTCGTCATCGGAGCCTTCCCCGTCCGCAGCTGCTGGATCCCGGAGGCGTTGACCTCCGACTTCGGGAGGTTCTTGGGTTGCAGTCTCTTCGGCCCCGTCCACTCGTAGTTGGAAGCGGTGTGGAAGTCGCGCAGCAGCTTGCCGCGCCGGTCCACGCGCACACCCATCCTCAACTCGCGCAACGGTTCGAGGTCGGCTCCTCGCTCCAGACCGAGGGCCGCTCCCAGCAGGCCGATCACGCCGGACTTGGTCGGTGCCCGCCCGGTCATGCGGGTGTCGATGGCGGGACGATCGCCCCAGGATTGAAGCGGACCGGCGAGGCGCAGCAACAGGACACTGACGCTCATGCCGCCTCGCGCAACGCCGCAGCCGTGTACGCCTCGATCTCGTCCAGCAGCTCTGGAAGCGGAACGGAGTCGCCGAACGCCTCGGCCAACCGGCCACGGGTCTTGTCCCCCCTCGCGATGTAGGTCGCGAGGACTTTCGCGGCGGGACTACCCCAGCTGGCCTCGACGTCGTCGTGCTCGTCGGCGAGACGGACCATGGAAGCCGCCGCCCTGCCGTCGGTCTCCCAGACCGGTCGTTCGAAGGCGGTCACGAGGTTGACGGGGGCGTCGGTTCGGGCCGAGACCACGAGGAGGTGCGGGCGTGTGGTGTGGCCGAACGTGTTCTGATGGCCCGAGGGGATCGACAGGGCGAACGACCTGATGAAGTCCTTCGTGACCTTCGCGGTCGGATCCACAGAGGCCTCGGCTGCGCCGAGGTTGTCGAACAGCTGGTGGACCGCGATCGTGGCGAACCGGTAGTAGGTGGCGGCGTTGAACTCGACGGTGCCGAGCATCGTCGCGGGCCCGCCCTTGGAAAGACCTGAATCGAGTACGTCTCCGCTGCCGCCGGACCGGAAGTCGTCGACAGTGGTGAAGTAGTCGAACTCGACCTTCGTGTCATGGGTCGACAACGCATGCGCGACCTGCACCGACCCGTCCACGTTGAACTCGGTCCGATCGGCCACCATGCGCCCGAACAGCGCGATCTCGGGCGGGTAGGGGCGGCCGACGAGGAAGTCCCACAGTCCTTCGGTCTTCAAGGCCTCCGCCAGGGCCGCGGTCGCCGCGTCGGCGGCGTTGAGGAGTTCGGCGGAGGTGAGCTTCGCGTCAGCGCCGGCCTTGGGGTCCTTCGCCTCCTTCTTCAGCTTCTTGCGCTTGGTCTGGAGAAGCTCGCGCTCTTTCGCGTCACGGACGTCTCGCGCCGTCTCCGCCAGCACCGCCCATTGCGCCTGCAACACGGCCGCGACCTGCTCGACGCCGCTGCGTTGGAGGAAGAACGTGTAGGCGGTGCGTTCGCGGTTGGACGACTTCCACTTGTCGGTCAGGGTCGCGACCGCTCCTCGGGCCAGGACCGCAGCGGTCGCCGCGTGCTGTTCGTCCCCTTCGCGACCGGCGCACAGACGCTCGGTGATCGCCTCCTGGAGCCGTTCGGTCCGCATCGATCGGTCTTCGGGGGGCACTTCGGCGAGAAGGTGGCGGCGGGTCGCCCGCTTCCACGACTGCGAGGAGACCCGGGCCCGCCGCACCCCGCCGTAGAAGGCGTCCTTGGGGCTGCCGGAGTCGTCACGGTTGAGGTTGGAGGGCGGCATGGTCTGAAGTATGTGGAGGTCGAGGAAGAGTCGGTTCGTCACATCACGGCCTTTCAATGTTCGCGTGCGGGAGTCTCAGGGGGCCGCTTGTACTGGCGGCCCCAGTCGCGGCAGAGTCGGTCGCGGCGCGAGGGGTCGTCCCAGGCCCGTACCGCCGTGAAGACGCGGTCGTAGTCGAGGCCGATGCGGTGGTTCTTGAGCATCGCCACGAGGCGGCGGAGGTGGCCGACGAGTTCGGCCTGACTGGTGGAGCCCCCGATCCGGTTCATCAGTGCGTCCAGCCCCGGTTTGCCGACCGAGTCCTGCGCCGCGAGCCGGGCGGCGGCCCGGCCGATGTCCATCTCCGGCTGATGCATCCTCGCGCCAGTGGACTGCTGGTGGGTGCCGAAGAGCACCAAGGTCTCGTGTTCGGCGCGGAAGCGGCCGGTCGCATTGCCGCCCCTCGTCAGGTCCCAGGTGGTGTAGAAGTCCCACATCGCCGGGATGCCGCCGGGCTCGTGGCCGGCGCCGCGGCGGAGCGCGGCGGTCTTCGCCGGGGCCTCGAAGTCGTCGGGATCAAAGCGGTTCCAGAACCTGCGGGTGTCGTCGTCGCTCACGTGCTGATCCCTTCAGGGTGCTCCCATTGGAGGGGCAGATGTCTCTTGGCCGCGGCCCAGATCGCGATCTCGGCGCCGGCGGCGCTGTATTCGCGAGTGCCGCCCTCGTAGTCCACGGTTCGCCCGGCGACGGCACGGGGCCCTACCATCGCGAGCAGTTCTTCGAACACTTCCAGGGTGTGGTCCCGTAGGTCGCGTTCCCATTGCCAGAGTGCGCTGCGCACGGCTTGGTGGTCGCCGAGGCACGTTTGGAGCGCGCGGAGGAACCGGCGGGCGAGCGGATCGATCCGGTCGAGGAGGAGGTCGATCGGGTCGAGGCCCGTGGCATCGCGGCCGTTGTCACCGCGCCCGGCCGCCATGCGCAGATGACTCCAAGCCCGGCCGAGCGCTTCCGCCATGTCGTGGATCTGCGCGGCCGAGACGGCGATCGCGTTCCGCTCAGGCCAGTCGCGCTCGGTCATGAGCGCCGCTACCGGGACGGGGATGCGGTCATGGATGATGCCTTCGCATCGACCCGGCGGCGAGGTGTACTTCGCGCCGTACACGCTCACTTGCAGGGGGAAGTCATTGGGCAGATGTAGTTTCGCCAGTTCAGCCACAGTCTGGAGCTGCCTGGCGAGGCGTTCGATCCGGTCGTGGTCTTGGTTCTGGTTGCCCGGGACGGCAAGTCGGCGCGGGAGCGCGAGCAAAGATTGCAGCCCCCACCAGGTGCCGTGTTCGTAGGGGTGCCGTTTCGGTACGAACTTGACCTGCTCGTTCTCGCCTTTCCGGGCCCATACCGTGTGCGGCTCGTATTCGGGCACTGCCGTGTACTCGATGCCGGGGAACACGAGTGCCCCCACGACGCTTCGAGGCTCGTGCGCGTCATCGGGAACCAGGCGGATGCTGCGGGACAGCTGCGTGAACAGCCGCACGCGATGGCCTGGTTCCAGATCGGTCGTGACGCGCCGTTCATAGATGCGCGGTGGGAGCTCCCAGTGAGGCAGGTCGTCGGGTTCCAGTCCGCCGCCGAGGATCGGCAGGTTGAGCATGATCGTCTCGAAGAGGTTGCGGCCCTCGGGGATCACGACGCCGAGAGTGCCGAGGGGGCCGGCACCGACGCCGTCCTTCGGACTCGGTTTGGGGCCGCCGGTGTCCCAGCACAGGGTGTGCACCAGCCACAGTGCCGCCTCGCCGGGCGGCATGGTGTGGCCCTGGCCTTCGACCGTGGCGGTGAAGAGCGGAACGTTGTTGCCGGTGGCCGAGGTGGTCACGAGTTTCGCGAGGCCTTCGGCCCGGTCCTCGGCGGGCAGGCGGCCGACGCCGATCTGGGCGAACGGCCGCTCAGGGTCGAACAGGTCGAACCGGTCATGCCAGTCGTCGAGGTAGCGCTCGACATGTGCGGCGAGGCCGCTGCGCACCGGTCCGTCCTCGAAGCGGGAAGCCCAGTCGGATTCGTCGCCGGGCACGCCCGCCGCGCGCATGACCACGGGCAGGAACAGGTGCCGCAGGAGCGCCGGCACCATGGTCTCCAAGGGCAGGTCGAACCTGAGGACCCGGTCGGATCGGACCAGCGCCTCCCGCAGGGAGAGCTCGGTCCGGCCCCGGTGCCCCCCATCCTTGAGGACGACGGGAATCCATTTGGAATCGGACAGATTGAACAATCAGAACAGTCCTTAGGGGTTGAGGGGAGGAATCATCATATGCCTTCGGAAGCCGCTCCGCAGCCCGGGCGTCACGTTGCGTTACGGCCCGAACAGGCCTTTCAGTGTTCGAACCGGCCAGGCGCCGTGACCGCGGCCAGGCCTGCTCAGGAGGCGCGATTCGAGCTCATCGTCCAAACACCGGCCCGCGCAAGGTCGGGGAGTCCGCCGGGGGCCAGGGGCAGCCGTACCCACAGCGTCCATCCGGGTATCGCCGTCCACGGCGTAGACGGCGATGACCGCGGCCGGATCGTCGATGTCCAAGGGCGGCTCGGTAGGGCGGGCCCCGGTTCGGCCACGCGCATAGGCCGCCGCGAAGCGGCGGCGGTGCTCCTGCGGCAGGCCGGCGGCCCCCAGGATCACCGGCGCTCCCGCCGAGGCGAGCCACGTTAGCGCCTCCTCGAGACAGCGCAGCTCGCAGCCGCAGTGCTCGGCAGCATCGGTGATGACGACGGCTTTGGAGGCGAACCCTGCGAACTGGATCGTCACTACCGAACGCTGGGCCTCCTTGTCGCGCTTGTCGCGGTGGCCCTCCTGCCATTTCGCGAGAGGAAATCGCACCGACTCCCACAACTGCCTGTTGACGTCGACCGTCACGGGCAGCAGCGTCCGCCGATCGGCGGTCTCGTAGAACCAGGCGCCGTCGAGCGCGGCCTGCACCCGGTAGGAAGCCAACGGTGCCATCGAACCGTCGAGCCCTGAAGCGGCCGTCTCCCCGTCGATCGCGGTCGACCAGCGCAACCGAGACGGCTCGTTGGGGACGCCGACGTGGAACCCGCTGAGCCCCAGACGGTCGATCAGGAACCGCATCGCATCCCACAGGGAACCGGCGGTGAGCTCGGCGTCCACCAAGAACAAGGCGGGCTCGTCCCGCGCTCCCACCGCAACGGCCAAGGCGTCCGGTTCGGCGGCCGACCCAGGTCGCGGCTTCAGACTCCTCCCCCACAGGGCCGAGAAGCGGTCGGTGCCGTTGAGGTGCCAGATCCGCTCGACGGCGTCGGCATTCGCTTCGAGCGTCAGGTCGTCGATACGAAGCGAGAGTTCGAGATTGCGGTCGCGAAGCCGCGGATCCCTACCGATGAGATTCGGCACGAGCAGGCTGCTGGAGATCTTGTCGGCCACGGTCATGTATCCGGCCAGTGCGTACTGTTCCCCTATCGAGGGCCGCCCCCGCGGCATGGCGTCGAGTGCCGAGTCGAACCCGGTCAGCCGGGCCATGATCTCCGGGACGGCGCGCTGGTAGGCGCCCCAATCATCGGGCGTGCCGATGCTTCCGGGACTGAGAGCGATGTCGCGGGCGGGCGAGGAGAACACGCCGTGATGGCCTTCGAGCAGGTAGATCAGCCAGTCGGCGTCACGCAGCGACGGATCGCCCGAACCGCGGATGTACTGACTGAACAGGAACCTGGTGAGCACCTCATGCGGGACGTCCTTCCTGCCGCGTGGGGCTGCCGGATCGTCATGAAGGCCTTGGGCGTCGAGGCTGGAGGCGGCCATGCGGCCGACCTCGCCACGGTTGAACGCCACGGTGGCCTTGCCCCAGTCGTGCATGCCGCAGATCCACATGAAGCACTGCCTCCCACGGCCGGCGCTGACGCGATCGAGGGCGTCGCGGAGGCCGCGAGGCAGATACTGGTCCCACAGCAGCGCCCCGGCCTGGGCGGTGTCGATGAGGTGGACGATCAGCGGGTACGGGTGCTGCTCACCGCTCCGTTCGACCTGGAACGTCTTGCCCAGTACCGCCTGCAGACGCGCGAGGAGCAGTCCGCGCTCGGCTTCGTCGGTGATCGCCTCCACGACCTCCATGAGGCTCATGTCGCCGGGGAATGAGGGGCTCGTCGCGGTATCGCTCATCTGCACATTGGACCCTGCGGGCGACGGCCGCGCAACCGCCCCGAAGGCCCCAGGCACGCCGGGATACCCAGCGGTAACAGTGGGTTATTCACGGGTGGATCGGTGACGAAGCGGGGTGGTTGGGAGCGCTCGATTCCTAGAGCATGAGTGGCGTCAGTGGCGACGAGGCGACAGGGAGTGCCGGTGGGAGATCGATACGAGGCGTTCTGCATGGCCGATCCGTCGTTCTACGACGCCATGCACTCCGAGGCCACCGCCGGGGCCTCGTTCGCCGTCGCCGGGCGGGCGCTGCCCGAGGGGTGGCGGTGCACGGAGAAGGACGACTGGCTGACCGTCCGGCGCGACGGCGCCGCGCTGCCGGCGCAGGGCTGGAAGATCCACGCCTCGGCCACGATGGACGGCGCCGAGGCGGTGCTGGCGGCGGTGTGGGAGTACTGCGTGCCGCGCGGGATCCAGTTCAAGTTCCTGCGCTCGCCCTCGGCGCTGCGGGCGCGGGTGTCGAAGTACGCGCCGCGCGGGTTCTCGGGCAAGCTCGTCACGGTCTACCCCGGCGACGACGCCGAATGCGAGAAGATCCTCACCGAGCTGGGCGCCGAGCTGGAGGGCGTGCCGGGCCCGTACATCCTCTCCGACCTGCGCTGGGGCGAGGGCCCGCTCCATGTGCGCTACGGGGCCTTCGCGAACCGCTTCACGACCGACGCGAGCGGCACGGTCGTGCCGGCGCTCGAGGACGGGGACGGCAGGCTCGTGGCCGACCGGCGCGACCCGGTGTTCCGCGTCCCCGACTGGGTCGAACTCCCCGAGTTCCTCGCCCCGCACCTCAAGGCGCGCAACGCGGTCACGGTCGCCGACATCCCCTACGAGATCGAACGGGTCCTGCACTTCTCCAACGGCGGCGGGATCTACCTGGCCCGCCACCGGGACGGGCGGCGGGTCGTGCTGAAGGAGGGCCGCCCGCACGCCGGGCTCGACGCCTGGGGCGAGGACGCGGTGCGGCGGGTCGAGCGCGAGCACGAGGTGCTGTCGCAGCTGGCCGGGATCGCGGGGATTCCTGAGGTGTACGACCTGTTCTGGCTGGGCGAGCACCGGTTCCTGGCGATGGAGTACATCGAGGGCGAGGTGCTGTCCAAGGCCGTCGTCACCCGCTACCCGCTCATCGACGCGACCGCCGGGCCCGAGGCGTACGCGGCGTTCACCGACTGGGCCACGGGCGTCTACGAGCGCCTGGCCGCGATCGTGGCGGCCGTGCACGAGCGCGGCGTCGCCTACGGGGACCTGCACCTGTTCAACGTGATCGTCGGGCCCGACGGGTCGCCGTGCCTGCTCGACTTCGAGGTGGCCGGGCCGCTCGGGGCCGAGCGGCGGGCGGGCCTGGGGAACCAGGGCTTCGCCGCGCCCCGGTCGGTGGCCGGCGCCGAGGCCGACCGGTACTCGCTGGCGTGCATGAAGCTCGCCCTGTTCCTGCCGATGACGAACCTGCTCGGCCTGCACCGCCTCAAGGCCCGGCACTTCGCGCAGATCATCACCGCGCGCTTCCCGGTGCCCGAGGGGTGGCTGGACGACGCGCTGGAGCGGATCGCGCCCGCCGCGTTCGACTACGAGGCGCCGGTGACCGCACCGGAGGCCGAGGCGTGGCCGCCGCTGCGGAGCGCGATCGCCGCCGCGATCCTCGCGAGCGCGACCCCCGAACGCGAGGACCGGCTCTTCCCCGGGGACGTCCAGCAGTTCGAGTCGGGCGCGCTGGGGCTGGCCTACGGCGCGGCCGGAGTGCTCCACGCGCTGGAGGCGACCGGGGCCGGGCGGTTCGAGGCCGGCGAGGAGTGGCTGCTGGCGCGGTCGCTCGCCCCGGCGGCCGGTTCGCGGCTGGGGCTCTACGACGGCCTGCACGGTGCGGCGTTCGCGCTGGACCGGCTCGGGTACGGGCAGGCGGCGCTGGACGTGGCGGGCATGGTGCTCGGCGAGGACTGGGAGTCGCTGGGCGGGGACCTGTTCGGCGGACTCGCCGGGATCGGCCTGCACCTGCTCCACTTGGGGCGCTCGCACGGGGAGTCGGCGCTGACCGAGTCCGGATTGCGGTGCGCCGAGCTCGTGGCCGAGCGGCTCGGCGCCGAGACCGGCGCTGCGAAGACCAGCGGGGGGCGCGAGCCCCTCGCCGGGCTGATGCGCGGCGGCGCGGGCCGGGCGCTGCTGCTGACGGCGGCCTTCGACGCGACCCACGAGACCGGTTTCCTGGACGCGGCGGCCGCGGCGCTGCGGGCCGACCTGCGGCGGACCGTGGTGCGCGACAACGGTTCGGTCGAGGTCGACGAGGGCTGGCGGACCATGCCCTACCTGGACGCCGGGAGCGTCGGCGTCGGCCTGGCCCTCGACCGGTTCCTGGCCTACCGGTCCGATGAGGACCTGGCCGCCGCGGCCGAGGGCCTCGCCCTGGCGGCGCATTCGCCGATGTACATCCTGCCGGGCCTGTTCACCGGCCGCGCGGGCATCCTCCTCTACCTGGCGCAGCGCTCGGCCGAACCGCTCGCCGACCCGCTGGTGCGCCGCCAGGTCGAGGCCCTGTCCTGGCACGCCCTGCCGTACGGGGAGGGCATGGCCTTCCCCGGGACCGGGCTGCTGCGCCTGTCGATGGATCTCGCCACGGGCGGCGCGGGCGTCCTGCTGGCGCTCGGCGCGGCCATGCACGAGACGCCCGCCGGGCTGCCGCTCATGCCCGAACGGGCCCCGAAGACCCCCGCGCATCCGGTGCGGGTGAACGAAATTCCCCAGTGAACCACGACGAAAGGAAGACGACATGGCTCTCCTCGACCTCCAGGGCATGGAAGGCAAGGACGAAGTCGCGACCGCCGGGAGCAGCGCCAGCGGGCACTCCTGCCCCAGCAACCTGAGCGCGACCCTCTGCGGCGGCACCAGCGGCCTGAGCATCCTGCTCTGCCACTAGGGAGACCGGCGGGTCGGCCCGCCGCCTGAACCAGGCGCCGCTGCGCGGCGGCGGGCCCGGGGCCCGTCGCCGCCGGCCGGACCGGTCGCCGCCGTGCGGGGCCGGTCGGGGGGACGCTCGCGGCGTTGGAGGCCTCCTCGATGCCGGACACGGTGTCGGGGAGGCCTCATGCGGTCTCGGCCCTGTTGGCGAAATTCATGGGTCGGTATCCGGTCCGCCCTCGCGTCGGCCCGCCGCCTGGAGTTCGCCGGCACCCCGGCCGCCCACTCGCGCCTCGGGACCCACCGGTGTCCGGGGCCCGTCCGTGAAGGGAGCCGCCGATGGCGACCACCGAAACCGCACCGGTCGAAGCGGGCCTGACGTTCGGCGCCGTCGTGCGCCGCTCGCGCGGGCGCCTGCCGCTCATCGGGGCGTCGGCGCTGCTCGGGTCCGCGAGCATGCTCGCGCTGCCCCTGGCCATGGCGGGGGCGGTGGACGCGATCGTCGCCGGGCGCGGGGCCGCCCTCCCGGTCGCGGTCGCGGCGGGGCTGATCCTGCTGGGCGTGGCCTGCGACCTGGTCGACGCGTTCGCCGGGGCCGCGTGCGCGGCCGATGCGGCCGCGTGGCTGCGCACCGGTCTGGTGCGCCGCGTCCTGGGCGCGCCGCACCGGGCGGGCCGCTTCGATGCCGGGGACCTGGTCGCGCGGCTCTCGGCGGGGGCGGCGGACGCCGCGCACGCGGGACCGGCCGCCGTCGCGCTCGTGGCCGCGGCCTTGCCGCCGTTGGGGAGCCTGGCGCTCCTGGCGTGGCTGGACTGGCCGCTGGCCCTGGCGTTCCTGGCGGGCCTGGCGCTGGTCGGGGCCGTGCTGCGGCTGTTCGCGAAGGAGACGGCGGCGGCCGCGCTGGACTACCAGGCGGCGCAGGGGCGCATGGCGGCCCGGCTGTCCGAGGCCCTCGCGGGCGGGCGCACGATCGCGGCGGCCGGCACGAAGGGCGCGGAGGCCCGCCGGATCCTGCGGGAGCTGCCGGTGCTGGCCGAGCACGGGCGCGCCGCCTGGCGGGCGCTGTCGGCGGCCGGCGCCCGCGCGGCGGTCGCGGGCCCGCTCGCGACGATCGGGGTGCTGGCGGCCGCCGGGTTCGCGTTGAGCCTGGGCCGCATCAGCACCGGTGAGCTGCTCGCGGCGGGCCAGTACGCGATGATGGGCGCCGGGCTCGGCTCGCTGACCGGCGTGGTCGCCGGGGCGGCGCGGGCGCGCGCCGCCGTCGCGCGGCTCGCGGAGGTGCACGCCATGGCGCCCGTGGCCTTCGGCGAGCGGCGGCTGCCCGAAGGGGGCGGCCGGTTGGAGCTGCGGTCGGTCACCGTGGAGGGGGACGCGGGCCCGCTGCTGGAGGAGGTGTCGTTCGCGGTGCCGGGCGGGGCGCTCGCGGCCGTCGTCGGCGCCTCGGGGTCGGGCAAGTCGGTGCTGGCGCAGGTCGCGGCGAGGCTGCGGGACCCCGATGAGGGGGCGGTCCTGCTCGACGGGGTGCCGCTGCCCGAGCTGTCGCGGGGGGCGCTGCGGCGGGCGGTGGGGCATGCGAGCGGCCGTCCGGCACTGGCGGGGGCGACGCTGACCGAGGCGATGGGCCCGGGCCGGAGCCGGGCCGAGGTGGCGGCGGCGGCCGAGGCGGTGGGCGCGCACGCGTTCGCGGTGCGGCTCCCGGAGGGGTACGACACGCCGCTGGGGGCGGTGCCGATGTCGGGCGGGGAGGCGCAGCGGATCGGGCTCGCGAGGGCCTGGCCGGCCGAGCGGCTGCTGGTGCTCGACGACGCGACGGGGAGTCTGGACGCGGTCAGCGAGCAGCTGATCGAGGAGGCCCTGGCGGCGAGGGGGCGGACGAGGCTGGTGGTGACCCACCAGGTGTCGGCGGCGGGCCGGGCCGACCTGGTGGTGTGGCTGGACGGGGGCAGGGTGCGGAGCGTCGGCGCGCACGAGGTGCTGTGGACCGATCCGGACTACCGGGCGGTGTTCGCCTCATGAGCACCGTGGGCGGTGTCGGGGACGGTGGCGAGCGCGGTGAGGCGGACCTCCCACCCTGGGTGGGTAAGCAAGGATGCCGCACCACCGTTCCACCCGCGACCGACAAGAACCCGCTTGCCTCGCGGCCGGGGTGGCGGGAAACACGCGGTCACGGCGAGGCCCGGCCCGGTTCATCTCTTCACCAACGCCACCGCAGCGCACACGGCACCGCTCGACAACAGCCGTTCACGCGGCGGCTCGACCGCTCATTCGCGGCGCGGCTTGACTGTGCGTCCGCAACGCCGCTCAACCACCCAGTGGCGCACCATCGGCCGCTGCGGCCCGAAAGCGAGGTGCTCCCCCGTTGAGACGTGAACTCCGCTATGCCGCATCGGGACTGCGGCCCCGGGCCGTGGCCCGGCTGCTGGCCTGGTCGGTTCCCGAGACACTGCCCACCGCCGTCTTCGGGCTCCTGGTGGCCCGGGCCGTCGACGACGGCTTCCTGGCCGGACGGCCCTGGACCGGCGCCGCGTGGCTCGCCGGGCTGCTCCTGGCCGCCGTGGTCGGCGCGCTCGGGTCCCGCCAGGTCTACGCCGGGCTCGGCGCGGTGGTCGAGCCGTTCCGCGACCGCCTCGTGCGGCGCGTCATCGGCCGCGCCCTCACCGGCGCGGTCGCCGGGCGGCCCGAGTCCGGGGCGCTGTCGCTGCTGACCCGCCAGGTCGAGATCGCCCGCGACGCCTACGCGGGCGCGGTCCTGTCGATCCGGGGCTGCCTGGTCGCCTCCATCGGCGTCACGATCGGCCTCCTCACCCTCGACTGGCGCCTCGCCCTCCTCGTCCTGCCCCTGTTCGCCTTGGGGCTCTTGGCGTTCGCGTCGACGCTCGGCTACGCGGCCGACCGCCAGCGCCAAGCCGCCGCGGCCGACGCCGCGCTCACCGACCGGGCCGGGGAGGTCGTCCGGGCCGCCGGGGACCTCGCCGCCTGCGGCGGCGAAGCGCACGGCGCGGCGCTCGTGGCGGCCCCGATCAGCGCGCAGGCCGCAGCGGAGCGGGCGCTGGCGCGGGCCGCGGCGCTGCGGTCGCTGTGCTTCGCGGTCGGCGGCTGGCTGCCGCTGCTCGCGATCCTGGCCGCCGCGCCCGCGCTGGTCGACGGCGGCGTGACCGCCGGTGCGATCACCGGCGCGCTGTTCTACGTCCTCACCGGACTCCAGCCGGCGCTCACCGCGCTGGTCTCCGGGCTCGGCGGCAGCGGCCTGCGCCTGTACGTCGCGCTGAGCCGCATCCTGGACCAGGACGAAGCGGCGCCTCAGACAGGACGTTCCGGGCCCGGTCCGACGGCACCGGCGCGGCCGAGGCGTTCACCGAAGCCCTCGCAGGGGCCGGCGCCCGCAGTGCGCCCACCTGCCGCACCTCAAGCGGCGGCCCCGGGGCCTGCGATGGCGCATCCCGAGTCCGGACCGGCAGCGGTACCAGCGCCCCCGGAGCGATCGCCGAAGCCCCCGCAGGGTCCCGCGCTCGCAGTGCGTCCACCTGCCGCTTCGCAGACAGCGAACCCGAGACCGGCTCCCGCCGCCGAGACCGCGGCGCCGGGGCTCACGGCGGTTCCCGGACCGGGGCTCCCGGACCGACCGGCCTTCGCAGCCGGTCCGGCACTGCCACCCGCCGTTCCGCCGGCGCCGCTGCTGTCGGCGCGCGGCCTGACCTTCGCCTACGGTCCCCACGCCGCGCCCGCGGTCCAGGATCTGGACATGGCCGTCGAGCCCGGCGACCACCTGGCCGTCATCGGCCCCAGCGGGGTCGGCAAGTCCACGCTGGCCGCACTGCTGTGCGGGACCCTGCGCCCCGACGCGGGAACGGTCGCCTACGGCGGGGCCGACGCCGCCCGCCTCTCGGCCCGGGACCTCGCGCGGCGGCGGGTGCTCATCCCTCAGGAGTCCTATGTGTTCACCGGCAGTGTCCGCGCGAACCTCGCGTACCTGCGCCCCGGGGCCGACGACGCGGCGGTCCTCGCGTCGGCGGCGGCGGTCGGCGCCGCCGGGCTCGTCGAGCGGCTCGGCGGGCTCGACGCCGAGGCGGCGCCCGGGCGGCTCTCGGCCGGGGAGCGCCAGCTCCTGGCGCTCGCCCGCGCGCACCTGTCCCCCGCGCCGATCGCGATCCTCGACGAGGCCGCCTCGCATCTCGACCCGGCCGCCGAGCGGTGCGCCGAGGCCGCGTTCCGCGCCCGCGGCACGCTCGTCGTGATCGCGCACCGGCCCGGCTCGGCCCTGCGCGCCGATCGGATCATGGTCCTGGACGGGCACGGCGCGGTCGTCGGCGACCGCGACCGCCTGCGGGAGGAGTCGGCGCTGTTCCGGGAGTTCCTCGCTCGCTGGGGGGACGCCGCTCAGATCCAGCCGGCCTCCTGAGCGATGCGGATCGCGTCGATGCGGCTGCGCGCCCCGGCCTTGTGGATCGCGTTCGACAGGTAGTTGCGCACCGTCCCGACCCCGAGGTAGAGCTTGTCGGCGATCTCGCGGGTGGTCGCGCCGGTGACGACGAGGCCGAGGACCTCCTGCTCGCGCGGGGTCAGCGGGTTGGCCTTGGCCTTGAGGGCGGCGAGCCCGACCCGGGCGTCGAGGACGGCCTCGCCGCGGGCGAGGCGGTGGATCGCCTCCACGAGGCCCTCGAAGGTCGTGTCGGTGGTCGTGACGCCGACGCGCGGCGCCAGCCGGGCCAGCTCGGAAAGCGGGCAGGCCGGGCGGGCCGGGTCGACGAGCAGCAGCACCCCCGTCTCCGGCAGCGCGGCGCACAGCGCCGCCATGCTCTCGGGGGGCAGTAAGGCGCCCTCGTGGACGAGGAGGTCCGGCCGCGTCCGGTGGACGGCGGCGATCACGTCCTCGTCGCGGTCGAGGTCGGCGACCACCGTGATGCCATGGGCCCTGTCGAGGCCGCACGCGAGCGCGGTCCGCCAGAGGCACTGGTCGTGTTTGAGGAGAACCCGGATCATCGGTACCCATCCGCTTGCGGTGCACGGTCATCCGGCGAAGCCCCCACCGCTTCGCCCCGTATTCGGTTCGTCCCCCCTACCGCATCGAGGGTACCGGTCCCAAAGGAGACTAAACACTGAGGAATGAGTCTGATCACCGACAAATCGACACCCGGTGATCTTTCGGTTCAAAGTCCTTGGCGCGCAAGGCGATAGCGGTCGGCGGGGCTCGACCGGCGGGCCGGGCCCCGCCGTTCACACCGCACGGGTCTCGTCCGGGCCGTCTCCGGCGCCGGTCTCGGCGGCGGCCGGGGCCGCCTCAGGAGCCGCCTCAGCGGTCGCGGCGGACTCGAGGAGCCCGGAGGCGGGCGCCTCGGCCGCCGCCGCGGCGTCCTCCGCGACGCGGTTGCGCTGCCAGCGCTTGGCGAACCAGCCGAGGACGACGCCGACGGCCAGGACCGTGACGACCGAGCCGATCATCGACTCCCAGCCCGGGCCCGCGATCCACACGATGAGCAGCCCGAGCCCGACCGTGTACACCGCCCACAGCGCCCCGCCGAGGGCGGCCATGCGCGCGTAGGGGGCGCGGGTCGCCCCGGCGGCGATCCACGCGAGCGTGGTGCGCCCGGCGGGCAGGAACCGCGCCACCATGGTCGTCCGGTAGGGGTGGTCGACGATGGTGCGCTGGAGCAGGCCCTCGAGTTTGACCACGGTGCGCCGCACCACGCGGTCGGCGGGCCCGGCGACCGCGCGCGGGGCCCGGCGGCGCAGTCCGGCGCGGATCGCGCGGAAGACCCGGTAGCCGAGGAACTCGCCGAGCCACGAGGAGCCGGCCGCGCCGACGAGCAGCACGCCGACCAGGAGGGGGTTGCCGAACACGAGCCCGACCATCGCGGTCACCAGCGTCGCGCTCGGCAGCATCGGGAGGTAGAAGTCGGCCAACACCATGCCGATGAGGATGAGCATCGCCCAGAAGAAGACCATGGGGTCCCCCGTTCGCCGAACCCTCGGGGACCCGGGCCGGGGGTGGGCCCGGGTCCCTGGGGGCTTCGGCTACTTGGACGCTCCGACGAGCTCGCGCTCGTCCTCGGGGGCGTCCTGGGCGAGGTGCTTCTGGAGCTTCTCCCCCTCGACGTCGACGTTCGGCAGGATCCGGTCGAGCCACTTGGGGAGCCACCAGGCGGCGCGGCCCAGGAGGGCCATGACCGCCGGGATGATCGCCATGCGCACGACGAAGGCGTCGAAGATGACGGCCGCGGCCAGCGCGAAGCCCATCGAGGCGATGAGCGACTCGGAGCTGAAGATGAACGCGGCGAACACGCTGATCATGATGAGCGCGGCGGCGACCACGACGCGGGAGGAGTGGCCGTAGCCCTCGGCGATCGCGGTCTTCGGGTCGGCGCCGTGCACGTAGGCCTCGCGGACGCGGGTGACCAGGAAGATCTGGTAGTCCATCGCGAGGCCGAACACGAGCCCGATCATGAGGATCGGCATCATCGACATGATCGGCCCGGGCTGGTCGACGTTGAACAGCTCGGAGGCCCAGCCCCACTGGAAGACCGCCACGAGCGCGCCGAGCGCGGCGAACACGCTGAGCATGAACCCGAGGGTCGCCGTCAGCGGCACCAGGATCGAGCGGAACACCAGCAGCAGGATCAGCGCGGCGAGGCCGACGACGATGAGCATGTACGGCAGCAGCGCGTCGTTGAGGTTGTCGGAGATGTCGATGTTCAGCGCGGTCGCGCCGGTGACGGCCCAGTCGGCGCCGGTGTCGTCGGCGAGGACGTCGCGGATGTCGTGGACGAGCTGGTTGGTGGCCTCGTCGGCGGGCGCGGTCTCGGGGATCACCGTGACCATGAGCGTGTCGCCGGCCTCGTTCGGGAGGGCCTGGCCGACCACGGCGATGCCGTCGAGCGCGTTGAGGTCGTCGGTGACCTGCTGGGCGGCGGCGACCGGGTCGGCGCCCTCGTCGAGGTCGCCGACGATCATGAGCTGGCCGTTGAAGCCCGCGCCGAAGCCCTCGGAGATGAGGTCGTAGGCCTGGCGCTGGCTCGACTCCTCGGACATGGACCCGCCGTCGGGCAGGCCCAGTTCGAGGTCGGTGGCCGGGTAGGCGAGCACGCCCAGGCCCACGACGCCGACCAGGGCGACCAGGATCGGGTGGCGGGAGACGAACGCGCCCCAGCGCTTGCCGCCGTTGGGCTTGGAGTCGTGGCCGCCCGCGGCGATGCGGCGGCGCTGGCGGCCGGTGAAGATCCGCTTCCCGGCGAAGCCGGCGAACGCCGGGAGCAGGGTCACGGCGATGAGGACCGCGATGAGGACGGTGACGGCGGCGGCCGCGGCCATCTCGGTGAGGAACGGGATGTTGACGACCGCCAGGCCCAGGAGGGCGACGATGACGGTGAGGCCGGCGAAGAACACGGCGGAGCCGGCGGTGCCGACGGCGCGGCCCATGGCCTCGGCGCGGGCCTGCCGGTCCTCGACGCGGCCGTCGGCGGCGAGCTCGTTGCGGTAGCGCGAGAGGATGAACAGCGCGTAGTCGATGCCGACGGCGAGGCCGATCATCGAGGCGAGGATGCCGGTGGAGTCGCTGACGTTCATGAACGAGGTGGCGGCGGTGATGCCGAGGGTCGTGAGCATGACGCCCAGGACCGCGGTGATGATCGGCAGTCCGGCGGCCAGGAGCGCGCCGAAGGTGATGATGAGGACGACGAGGGCGACGCCGATGCCGATGAGCTCGGTGGCGCCGGTGTGCGGGATCTCCTGGAGCACGTCGCCGCTGACCTCGACGCGGACGCCCTGGTCCTCGGTGTCGGCGATGGCGTCCTCGAGGTAGGCGACCGTGTCGTCGTCGAGCTCCATGCCGGGCTCGGTGTAGGTCACCTGCATGACGCCGATGGTCTGGTCCTCGGCGGAGAGCATCCCGATGGGGTTGCCCGCCTCGTCGGTCGCGAGGGGGCTGGTGACGCCCGCGATCTGCGGGGAGTCGGCCATGACGGCGGTGAGGCCGTCGATCACGGCGGCGTTGGCCTCGCTGGTGAGCGGTTCGCCGTTGGTCGACTCGAAGACGATCTGGGCGGTGCCGCCGTCGGCGTTCATCTGCGGGAAGCGGTCCTCGAGGAGGTCGAAGGCCTCCTGCGATTCGGTGCCGGGGAGGACGAATTCGGGGTTCGTCTCCTGCTGGAGGGCGGTGGCTGCGGCGCCGACGCCGCCGATGACGAGGATCCACACGGCGAGGACGAGCCATCGCAGGCGGTAGGACCCTCTGCCGAGACGGTAGAGGAAGGTGGCCAAGGTCGGGTGCTCCAATCGGATGATTGGCCGGTCCCGCCCGCCTGCGCAGGGGCGCAGTGGGTGTGCGGCGGGACCGGTCGGGTGGTGTTCGCCGTCGGCGTTGACGGCGCTGGGTTTCCTGGTGCGTCTGTTCAGTTGTGCGCTAGGGGGTCAGGCGCCGGGCGCGGGCGGCCGGGTGACGCCGCGTTCGAAGACGGCGAAGCCCTCGGTGATGACCTCGGCGAGAGTCCGGCCTTCGGGGTCGGCGAGCCAGTGCTCGGTGCAGGTCTTGATGGTGACCAGCGCGCCGCCGAGGAGCAGGCGCGGGTACAGGTCGTCGGGGCCGCAGCCGGTGGCTTCGGCGACGATGTCGATCGCCTCGGCGAACAGCTCCAGGAACTGGCCCGACTGCTCCTTGATGAGCGCGGGCGAGGTGTGGACGAGCTCTTCGCGGCAGCGCATGAGGTCGATGTCGAGGCGGTCGAGGTTCATGCCGATGGCGCCGTCGCGGAGGGCGTCCCAGATCGGCTGGTGCCGGGCGCGCTCGCGGAGGTCGGCGACCAGGACGGCGGTGGTCTGGTGGAAGTCGTAGAGGAGCGCGGCTTCCTTGGAGGGGAAGTAGTTGTGGAAGGTGCGGGTCGAGACGCCGGCCCGGGCGGCGATCTCGTCGGCGGTGACCGCCTCGATCCCGCCCTTCTCGACCGCCAGGCGCAGCGCGGCCTCGCCGAGGGCCGCCTTGGTGGCGGCCTTCTTGCGTTCGCGGAGCCCGGTCGGTTCGGCCATACCGGCAACCCTAGACGGGGTTGCCGGTGTTCACAACATGCCGGGAAAGAAATTTTGCAGACTGTGCAGTTTTCAGGAGAGGGGTGCCACGCAAGTGACGCCGGGCACGGACCACTCCGTCACCGGTTCGGCCTCCCCGGTCGGGTCGACGCGGGTGACCGCCCCGGTGTGCTGGCAGGCCACGAGCAGGGTGCCGTCGCCGGTGAGCACCGCGTCGCGCGGCCAGGCGGCGCCGACCGGGACCGAGCGCACGAGCGAGCCGTCGACCGGGTCGACCGCGACGAGCTGGTCGCTGCCGCGGACGGTGATGTACACCAGGCCCCGCTCGGGGTCGGGGACGACGGCGGCCGGGGCCGGACGCGGCGCGTCCTCCTCCAGGCCGATGTCGGGCATCTCGGCGTAGTCGGCGACCCCGTCGCCGGGCAGGGGCACGGCGGGCCCGAACGAGAACGTCGCCGAGCGCTCGTCGAAGGAGCCCACGGCCACGGCGTTCGCCAGCTCCCCCGCGACGGTCGCGCGGTCCCCCACGAAGGCGAGGTGGCGCGGGCCGAAGCCGGGCTCGAGCGCGGTGGTCGCGGCCGGGGTGAGCGCGCCGTCCTCGCCGAGGTCGAAGGCGTGGATGCGGTCGCTGCCGAGGTCGACGACCAGGACGCGCCCCTGGCGGCACACCACCTGGTGCGCGTGCGGACCGGACTGGCGGTCGGGGTCGGGGCCGGAGCCTGAGAGTTCGAACACATGGGCGGCGGGGCCGAGCCGGCCGTCCTCGCCGATCGGCAGCACCGCGACGGACGCGCCGGCGCCGTCGGGGGCGCCGTAGTTGGCGACCAGCAGCCAGCGCCCGCTCGGGTCGACCGTGGCGTGGCAGGGGTTGTTCCCGCCGGTGGACTGGCCCTGGCCGACGCGCTCGAGCGCGAAGTCCTCGCCCAGGCGCCAGGCCCCGGCGAAGCCCGGCTCGGTCTCGGTGAGGGTGTAGACCGCTTCGGGCCCGACGTGGACCCACGAGGGGTTGACCACGGCCGCCGCGTCGCCGAGCCCGTCGGGGCCGGCCACGACCAGACCGGGGCCGCCTTCAGTCGTGTAGTCGCCAAGGAGGTACCGCATGGGCTGAATCCTAGATGAGCGGTCGCCGGTTGCGGAGGTCCGCAGTGCCGGAGGATGTTTTTCCGCTCCCGCGGCGGCCGGACGCCCGCCCGCCGAGAGCGGTGAGCGGAGGCCCGGCGGCGAAGGGGGCGGGAGAAGGACCGGGCGATGCTCCGGCGCGACCGGCGGCCGCCCGCGAGGCGGACGATGCGCCGTCGGGCTCCTACACTGGAGCGCATGGGTGCGAATGGCATGAGCGAGGAACAGTGGCGCGAGAAGCTCACCCGCGACGAGTACCGGGTGCTGCGCGAGGGCGGCACGGAGGCGCCGTGGACGGGCGAGTACGTCGATGAGAAGCGCCGGGGCGTGTACCGGTGCCGGGCCTGCGGGTCCGAGCTGTTCGCCTCGGACGCCAAGTTCGACTCGCGCTGCGGATGGCCCTCGTTCTGGACGCCGATGGCCGGCGACCGGGTGCGGCTGCTGGAGGACGACAGCCTCGGCATGCGCCGCACCGAGGTGCGCTGCGCGAACTGCGACTCCCACCTGGGGCACGTGTTCTACGGCGAGGGCTGGGACAACCCCGAGGACGCCCGCTTCTGCATCAACTCGATCAGCATGACCCTGGAGCCCGCGAGCGGCGACGCCGGATAGCGGAGGGCAGGGCGGTGCACCGCCGCGACGCATGCACACGCCCGGACGCGCGCGCCGCCCGGACGCGCGCGGGTCGGTTCGCGGTTCCCTACTAAGCTCGTCCTCGACCCTTCCCCCGAGAACGAAGAGAGGCCGAGGGTGGAACCCGGGAACCTGATCGCTGGCCGATACCGCCTTGAGCAGCGACTCGCCGCCGGCGGCATGGGCGAGGTGTGGCGCGGCACCGACACCCGGCTCAACCGCGTCGTCGCCGTGAAACTCCTCCACTCCGGACTGTCCGGGAACGACCGGTTCCGGGCGCGGTTCCACCAGGAGGCCCAGGCGGTGGCCCAGCTCCAGTCGCCGGGGATCGTCGGCCTCTACGACTACGGCGAGGAGCACGCCCCCGAGGGGCTCGTCTCCTACCTGATCATGGAGCTCGTGCGCGGGCAGGCGCTCGACAACCTGCTGCGCCAGCGCGGCCGCCTGTCCCCCACCGAGACGCTGAAGATCATGGCGGCCTCCGCCGAGGCGCTCGAGGTCGCCCACCAGGCCCACATCATCCACCGCGACATCAAGCCCGGGAACCTGCTCGTCGACCCCGAGGGCAACGTCAAGATCGTCGACTTCGGCATCGCCGCGGCCAAGGGCGGCGCCGGGCTGACCGAGACCGGCACCGTCATGGGCACGCTCGCCTACGCCTCGCCCGAGCAGCTCCAGGGCTCGCAGCTGACCGGCGCGACCGACCTGTACTCGCTGGGCATCGTGGGCTACGAGTGCCTCGCGGGCAGGCCCCCGTACGCCGGGAACGAGCCGACCGCGGCGATCGCCGGGCACCTCACCGGGCAGCCCGCGCCGCTCCCGCCCGACGTCCCGGCGCCGGTCGCGCAGATCATCATGCGCTGCCTGGCGAAGGACCCGCGGCAGCGGTTCGCGTCGGCGGCCGAGCTGGCGCGGGTGTGCCGCGCGGGCGGCATGGGCGGCGGGACGACGGCGATCCTCTCGCCCACGTCGCCGCCGCAGTCGCCCCAGTCGACACGGGTGATGGCGCCGGGCGCGGGCGCGGCGATGGCCGCCGGGAGCGTGGCCGCGCACACCTCGCCGATGCAGCAGCAGGACGGGTACGGGGCCGCGACGGGCCAGTACGGCGCCGGCGCGGGCACCGGCCAGTACGGCGCGACCGCGGGCGCGGGCACCGGGCAGTACCGGACGGGCGGGGCCGCGGAGCGGCCGCTGCCGCCCCCGCGCGAGGCCGAGGAGCCCAGGCGGAACCCGACCGGCCCGATCCTGGTGGTCCTGGCGGGCATGGCCGTGCTGCTCGTCGTGCTGTTCATGCTGCAGCCGTGGAAGGACGACGACAAGGACAAGGAGGTCGCCGGAGACGGCGGCACGTCGGCCGACCAGGTGGTGGAGGAGAACACCACCGAGGACACGGGCGGCGAGGAGGAGAACACCGATGACGGGGGCGAGGAAGAGGACTCCGACGGCGGCGACGAGGGCGGCTCGAACGGGAACAACGGCGAGGACAGCGAGGAGACCACCCACGAGGAGGTCCTGAACATCCCCGACGTGACCGGCGACTCGGTCTTCGACGCCATGGAAGAGCTCGAAGACGAGGGCTTCACCAATGTGAGCACCGAGGTCGCGGCCGAGGAAGCGCCCGAAGGGGAGGACCCCTGCACGGTCGGATCCCAGACCCCGCAAGGCGACACGGGCGCGCCCTACTACGCGGACGAGTCGATCACCCTGTCCTTCTGGGACGACGGCTCGGGCTGCGGCCTCTAGCAGGCGCTCAGCCCCTAGCGGCCGTTGTCCGGCCCCCATCGGCGCCCGGACCGGACGCCGCCGCGCGGCGAGCCGGCCGCCGGACCGCTCGCCGCGTTGCCGGCGCTCCGGATACGGCACCGGCATCCAACGCCTCGCGACCGGGCCGGCGAGCCGGACACCGGCTCGCCGGGGGCACCGCAACCCACTAGGCCGCACCGAGCGCGATACGGCCCGCAGGCCGCGGCCGCACCGGCGATGACGTAGACGCGGGGCGTACCGGCATGCATATGCCGGTACGCCCCGCGCCGTGCAAGCGCGGCGAAGCAGGCCGCCGCGCGACCGCAGGCGAGCAGCACCGCCGACTCGCGCCCCGGCGCCACCGGGTTGTCGCACCCTTCGGGCATCGTTGATTCGGGGGACCCTGCGAATGTCCATTTCGCCAGGAACCTCCGTTCACGTTTCACCACGCCGCGTCCGGCCCGCGCCGCTGTCACACCCGCCGGGCACTGTTGATCCGGGGGACGCTCCGCACGCCCGATTTGTCGCGAACCGCCGTTCATCTTTTCCACCCCGCCCCCACTCCCCCGCGCCCGCCCGCGCCCTTCCGGCTCGGCGAGAATGGTCCCCATGCCGCAACCGCCCGCGCTGCCCGCACTGCCCATCCGCACCGCCCTCCCCGAGCTGCTCGACGCCGTCGACCGCACCGGGACCGCCGTGCTCGCCGCGCCGCCGGGCACCGGCAAGACCACCCTCGCCCCGCTCGCCCTCGCCGGACTCATCGACACCGGCGCCGCCGCGGCCCCGCCGCGCCGGGTCCTCGTGGCCGAGCCCCGCCGCCTCGCCACCCGCGCCGCCGCCGCCCGCATGGCCGCGATCCTGGGCGAAAAGCCCGGCGAGCGCGTCGGCTACCAGATCCGCGGCGAGTCCCGCCGCTCCGCCGCCACCCGCGTCGAGGTCGTGACCACCGGCGTCCTCCTCAACCGGCTCCTCGCCGACCCCGAGCTCCCCGGCGTCGACCTGGTGGTCCTCGACGAGTGCCACGAACGCCACCTCGAGACCGACACCGCCCTCGCCTTCCTCGCCGAGACCCGCCAGGTCCTGCGCCCCGACCTCGCGATCGTCGCCGCCTCCGCCACCGCCGACATCGGCCTGTGGACCGCGCTCCTGGGCACCGACCGGCCCGCGCCCGCCGTCACCTCCGAGCCCATGCGCCATCCCGTCGCGATGCACTGGGCCCCACCGCGAGAGCGCATCGCCGCACCCGACGGCATGAGGGTCGACCACCGGTTCCTGGCGCACGTGGCGCACGTCGTCGAACGGGCCCTCGCCGAGGACGAGGGCGACGTCCTGGTCTTCCTCCCCGGCGCGGGCGAGATCCGCCGCGTCGCCGAGCGGCTGGCCCACCTCAAGACCGAGAACATCGGTGTCGATATATATCAGTTGCACGGATCGGTGTCGTCGGCCGAGCAGGACCGCGCCCTCGCCGTCGGCGGGCGGCGCCGGATCGTCCTGACCACCGACATCGCCGAGTCGAGCCTCACCGTGCCCGGCGTGCGGATCGTGGTCGACGCCGGGCTCGCCCGCCGCCCCCTCGTCGACCACGCCCGCGGACTCCCCGGCCTGACCACGACGCCCGCCTCCCGCGCCGCCGCCGACCAGCGCGCCGGACGCGCCGGGCGCGAGGGCCCCGGCGCGGTCTGGCGCTGCTGGGGCGAGGCCGAGCACGCCCGCCGCCCCGCCCAGCCCGCGCCCGACATCGCCTGCTCCGACCTGACCGCCTTCCGGCTCCAGGCCGCCTGCTGGGGCACCCCCGTCGAGGACCTGGTGCTCCCGGGCCGCCCGCCCGCGGGCGCGGTCGAGGCCGCCGAGGCGACCCTCCGCTCGCTCGGCGCGATCGACGCGGAGGGCGCCGCGACGCCCCGCGGCCGGACCCTGGCAACCGTGGGGCTCCACCCGCGGCTGGCGCGGGCGCTCCTGGACGGGGCCGAGCGCGTCGGCTCGGCCAAGGCCGCCGAGGTCGCCGCGCTCCTGGGCCTGGACGGGCGCGGCCGCGGGGACGACCTCCTCGCCGAGTGGCGCCGCCTGCGCCAGACCCGCGACCGCCAGTGGGAGCGCGAGGTCAAGCGGCTCGGACGCAGTGTGCCGCAGCGGGACCGGCAGGTGGGCGACGACGAGGCCGCCGCGGTGGTCGTCGCCCTGGCCTTCCCTGAGCGGGTCGCCCGGCGCAGCGGGGCACAGTGGCTCACGGTCGCCGGGACCGGCGCCGTCGCCGCCGAGGGCTCCGCGCTCGGCGGCAGCGAGTGGATCGCGATCGCCGACGCCGACCGCTCCCCCGGGCGGGCCGCCGCCGTCGTCCGCGCGGGCGTGCCCATCGACGGCGAGCTGGCCTGCGAGCTCGTGGGCGACGCGCGCGCCGAGCGCGTCGAGTGGGACGCCGAGCGGCGGGACGTGAGCGCGCGGGAGGTGCGCTCGCTGGGCGCGATCGAGGTGTCGTCCAAGCCGCTGCGCGACAAGGCCGACCCCGCGCTCGTGGCGGCGGCGCTCGCCGAGGGGCTGCGGCGCGAGGGCCTGGGCCTGCTGTCGTGGTCCCCGGAGTCGCGGCGGCTGCGCGAGCGCATGGCGTTCTGCCGCAGGAGCATCGGCGAACCGTGGGCCGACGTGTCCGACGCGGCGCTGACGGCGGGCACCGACTGGCTGGAGCCGTGGTGGTCCCGGGCCCGGAGGCGGTCCGATGTGGAGCGGATTCCGGTGGGGCAGGCGCTGCGGAACCTCCTGCCGTGGCAGGCGGGGATCGACGAGACCGCGCCGGAGGCGCTGGCCGTGCCGAGCGGCCGGTCGGTCCGCGTGGACTACTCCGGCGAGGTCCCGGTCCTGGCCGTCAAGCTCCAGGAGATGTTCGGGGCCGCGGGCGGCCCGCGGATCGCCGGCGAGCCGGTCCTGCTGCACCTGCTCAGCCCCGCCGGGCGCCCGCTGGCCGTGACCGCGGACCTGCGCTCGTTCTGGGAGGGCCCGTACCGGCAGGTGCGCGGGGAGATGCGGGGGCGCTACCCGCGGCACCCGTGGCCGGAGGACCCGTACACGGCCCTGCCGACGGCCCGGGCCAAGCGGCGGTCCTAGAGGCCGTCGAGCCATTCGGCGAGGGGCAGGAGCATGAAGGTGCCCCAGACGGCGGCGCCGATGGTGGCGAGGGTGAACAGGAAGATCCAGCCGCCGGCCGGCAGCGGCGTGATCCCGGCGAGCTGGTCGGCGTCCGACTGGCCCGAGCCCCTGCCGCCGCGGCGCCGCGAGCCGAGCTCCATCACCGGTTTGACGGCGCCGAGCAGGAGCAGCCAGGCGCCGAGGTAGCCGGCGACGGTCTGGACGATCGCGTTGCCGTACCAGGTGGCGGCGAAGACGCCCGCGCCGACCACGAGCAGGGCCAGGGCGCCGTACCAGTTGCGGATGAACACGAGCATGACGGCCAGGAGCACGAGGGTGATCCACAGCAGCAGGACGATCCGGCCCGCCCCGGTGAGGGCGGCGGCGACGAGGCCGAGCGCGGCCGGGGCGGTGTAGCCGGCGACGAGGGTCATGGCCGCGCCGAACCCGGTGGGCCTGCCGCGCGAGAAGGTCAGGCCGGAGGTGTCGGCGTGGAGGCGGATACCGGTGAGGCGGCGGCGCATGAGGACCGCCATGAGCGCGTGGCCGCCCTCGTGCGCGATGGTGACCAGGCCGCGGGTCCAGCGCCACGCCGGGGCGTACAGGACGGCGGCGGCCGCGGCGGCCAGGCAGGCGAGCACGACCCATACCGGCGGGGCGGCCTGCGTCTGGGCGAGGGTGTCGACGAGGGTCTCGATGGATTCCACTGGGCCTCTGCTATCGGGGTGAAACGGACGCGCGGTGAAGGATGATCGTAGCCGCGGCCGTATGGTAGAGGGGAAGAGGCACCTCCTCGTGGAAGGACCGCCCATGGGCACCGACGACCGCCACGATCCGCATCTGAGCTTCCTCGAGACGACCGACAGGCTCGTGGAGGAGCTGGCGATGCACAACCTCAAGGCGCGCGAGCGGCTGCGTGAGGGGATCGCGTGGCTGGAGGCGCGCCGGGACGGGGCGGACGCGACCGAGAACGCCGACATCGAGATCCTGCTGGCGCAGTGCCACGACGCGCTCAAGCGGATGGAGTCGCTGCGGGGCGCCTACCAGGACGTGCGGGCGATCAACGCGGCCGCGCACGCCGAGCACGTGGAGTGGCTGGAGAAGCGGATGCTCGGCGGCACCGAGTCGCCCGAGGAGCGGCGGGCCCGCCAGGTGCGGCTCGATCGGCTCCGCCAGGAGCGCCAGGCGCGCATGGGCGAGCTCCAGCGGCGCTCGCGGGAGGCGCAGCAGCCGCCGCAGGCCGAGGGCGAAGACGGCACGCGCTGATATTTCGCGCATACCGGGATGAGTGAGCGTTCACCTTGGGCCGCAAGGGCTCACAGGTCGCGGTCGGCGCTCCGGGCGATAACGGTTCGGCCACGGGGCATTGACATGTACTGATTCGTTCGGTAGGAATGGGTCTTGAGACAAATGAGAGAGCGCTCTCTCGTTACTGATCTGAGCGCAGATCAGCCGTGAGAGAGCGGTCTCTTGCCCACCCGGCAAAGGAGTCGTCATGACTGACGTTCAGACCTCCGACCGCACCCGACACCGATTCCGGCCCCCGCGCCGCCTCGTCCGCCTCGCCGCCGCCGCGACCGCGGGCATCGCGCTCATCGCCTCGGCCGGCCTCGCCATCACCAACGCCGCCGCCGCACCCGAGGACGTCTCGGCCGCCCAGGACTGGGACCTGGTCTGGTCCGACGAGTTCAACGGCTCGGCGGGCCAGCTCCCCTCGACGTCGAACTGGCAGTTCGACATCGGGCACGGCTACCCCGGCGGGCCCTCGAACTGGGGCACCGGCGAGATCGCCTACCACACCAACGACCCCGCGAACGTCTCCATGGACGGCTCGGGGAACCTCGAGATCACCGCCCTGCGCGACGGCAGCGGGAACTGGACCTCCGCGCGCATCGAGACCGTCCGGTCCGACTTCAAGGCCCCGACCGACGGCACGCTGCGCATCGAGGGCCGCCTCCAGCTCCCCCAGGTCACCGGGGACGCCGCGCTCGGCTACTGGCCCGCGTTCTGGGCCCTCGGCTCGCCGTTCCGCGGCGACTACTGGAACTGGCCGGGCATCGGCGAGTACGACGTCATGGAGAACGTGAACGGGCAGGGCACCGTGCACGGCGTGCTGCACTGCGGCGTCGCCCCCGGCGGCCCCTGCAACGAGTTCAACGGCCTCGGCGGCACCACCCAGTGCGGCGGCTCCTGCCACAACGGCTTCCACACCTACTCCTTCGAGTGGGACGAGTCGGGGTCCTCGGGCCAGCTGCGCTGGTACGCCGACGGGCAGCTGTTCCACACCGTGAACGAGAGCGCCCTGCCCGCCGACACGTGGACGCAGATGACCGAGCACGCCGGGTACTTCATCCTGCTGAACCTGGCGATGGGCGGGGCCTTCCCCGACGGGGTCGCCGGCCACGCGACGCCGACCTCGGCGACGCAGCCGGGCCACTCGATGCTCGTGGACTACGTGCGGGTGTACACCTCCGGCGGCTCGGGCGACCCGGACCCGGACCCGACCGACCCCACCGACCCGCCCGGTGACGGCTTCGACGCCTACGGCCCCATCCAGGTCGAGTCGTACACCGACCAGAGCGGCACCGGCACGGAGGCCACCTCGGACAGCGGCGGCGGCCAGAACGTCGCCTGGGTCGGCAACGGCGACTGGCTGCGCTTCGACGACGTCGACTTCGGCTCGCAGTCGCCGCTCGACTTCGTGGCCCGCGTGGCCTCGGGCGCGGGCGGCGGCGTCAGCGGCCTGGTCGAGGTGCGCATCGACAGCCGCACCTCCAGTCCGATCGGCAGCTTCGCGATCGCGAACACCGGCGGCTGGCAGAGCTGGAGGACCGTCCCCGCGAACGTCTCCCCGGTCACCGGCGTCCACGACGTCTACCTGACCTTCACCAGCGGGCAGCCGAACGACTTCGTCAACGTCAACTGGTTCCACTTCCGGCACTGATCCCGGCGCGGGCGGCATCCGCGCCGCCCGCGTCCACCCCTTTTTCCTCGGTCGAGAGAGCGCTCTCTCGACCGAGGTTCCCGGGCCGGCCGCGACCGGCGGCGGCCGGCCCGGGGCAGCGCCGCCGCACCGCCTCCCGGCGGCGCGGCGGATCCCTCATCCATCGCACTAGGAGCACACACTGATGACACGCAGACCGACCCGCGCCGCCATGGCGGTCGCCGCCGCCGCGGCCCTGGTCGCCGCCGGGACCGCCGCCTGCTCGGGCGGGGACGACGACGGGAAGATCACCCTGAGCGTCGGCCTGTTCGGCGACTTCGGCTTCGGCCCGCTCTACGAGGAGTACTCCGAACTCCACCCCGAGATCGAGTTCGAGGAGCGCATCGCCGAGTTCGCCGACCACCACACGAACCTGACCACGCACCTGGCGACCGGGTCGGGCGCGGCCGACATCGAGGCGGTCGAGGTCGGCTACATCTCGCAGTACACCGCGCAGCCCGACCGCTTCCACGACCTCCTGGACCTGGGCGCGGGCGACCTCGAGGGCCAGTGGCTGGACTGGAAGTGGCAGCAGGCGCTGTCGGCGGACGGGGAGTCGCTCATCGGCCTCGGCACCGACGTCGGCGGCATGGCCATGTGCTACCGCCGCGACCTGTTCGAGGCCGCCGGGCTGCCCGTGGAGCGCGACGAGGTCTCGGCGCTGTGGGCCGGGTCCTGGGACGACTACGTGGCCGTGGGCCACCAGTACTCGGAGGCCACCGGCGGCGACTACTTCTTCGAGTCCTCGGGGAACATGTTCCGCGCCATGGTCGAGCAGGCCGAGCAGGGCGTGTACGACCGGGAGGACAACCTCGTCGTCGAGTCCAACCCCGCGATCGGCGAGGCCTGGGACCTGACGGTGGAGGCGATCGAGGCGGGCATGTCGAACCGGCTCCAGGCCTGGACGCCGGAGTGGAACGCCGGGTTCAGCGAGGGCACGTTCGCGACCATCATCTGCCCCGCGTGGATGACCTCCTACATCGAGACGAACGCGCCCGACGCGGCCGGCCTGTGGGACATCGCGACGGTGCCCGGCGGGGCCGGGAACATGGGCGGCTCGCACCTGGTGCTGCCCGCGCAGGGCGAGCACGCCGAGGAGGCGTACGAGTTCCTGGAGTGGCTGACCGCGCCCGAGCAGCAGCTGAAGGTGTTCGAGTCGACCGGGAACTTCCCGTCCACGCCGGAGCTGTACGAGGACCCGGCGCTGACGGACATGAGCAAGGCGTACTTCAACGACGCGCCGGTGGGCCAGATCTTCACCGACGCCGCGCAGGCGGTCGAGCCGCAGTACCAGGGCCCCCTCCAGGGCGACGTCCTCGCCACGATCGGCCAGGGCCTGGGCCGGATCGAGGACGGCAGCCAGTCCGCCGAGGAGGCCTGGAGCCAGGTCGTCGGCGACCTCGAGTCGTTCTGACCCCTCCGGGGGCGGCCGGGGCCCGCTGCCCGGGCCCGGCCGCCCCGCCCGCGTCCCGCCCCTGCGAACCGTGAAAGCGATCCGACCGATGACCGTCACCGCCAAGGGGGCCGCCCGGCCCTCCCCCGCCGGTCTATGGCGCTACCGCCTCGACCTCAAAGCCTCCCCGTACCTGTACATCGCCCCGTTCTTCGCGCTGTTCGCCGTGTTCGGGCTCTTCCCCCTCGCGTTCACCGCGTGGGTGTCCACGCACGAGTGGAGCCTGCTGTCCGACGAGCACGTGTTCGTCGGCCTCGGGAACTACCAGGCGCTCCTGACCGACCCGTACTTCTGGAACGCGCTGGCCAACACGATCTCGATCCTGCTGCTGGCGACCGTGCCGCAGCTGTTCGCGGCGCTGCTGCTGGCGCACCTGCTGACGATGCGGCTGCGCGGCCAGACGTTCTGGCGCATGGGGATGCTCCTGCCGAACGTGGCCTCCGTGGTGGCCGTGGCGGTCATCTTCAGCCAGCTGTTCGGCCGCGACTTCGGGCTCGTCAACTGGGTCCTGGAGTCGCTGGGGGCCGGCCGGATCGACTGGCAGGCCGGGACCGCCAGCTCGCACATCGCCATCGCGGTCATGGTGGCGTGGAAGTGGACCGGGTACAACGCGCTGATCTACCTGGCGGCCATGCAGGCGGTGCCGAAGGAGGTGTACGAGGCCGCGCACCTGGACGGGGCCTCGCGGCTCCAGCAGCTGTTCCAGGTGACGGTGCCGATGATCCGGCCGACGGTCGTGTTCACCGTGATCGTCTCGACCATCTACGGCCTCCAGATCTTCGCCGAGCCGCAGCTGTTCGCCGGCGGCGGGGCGAACGGCGTCACCGGCGGGGCGTCCCGGCAGTTCCAGACCCTGACGCTCTACCTGTACGAGCACGGCTTCAACCGCGGCTTCCAGTTCGGGTACGCCTCGGCGGTGGCCTGGACGATGTTCGCCGTGATCGTCCTCGTCGCCCTCCTCAACTACGTGTTCATCCGCCGCATCAGGAGCGCCTCATGACCAGCCCCGACCTCGACCTCGATCCCGCCCCCGCCGGCGCCGGGCCCGGCGCGGCCGCGGACTCCCGCCGGCCGGACCGCAGTGCCTTGCCGGGCCGGTCCGGCCGGCGGGCCCGGGCCCGGATGCGGCTGCTGCGCGAGCGGCCCGGGCGCCTGGCCTACCTGACGCTCGTCGCCGTCCTGTTCTTCTCGGGGTTCCCGCTGTACTACAGCGTGGTGGTCGCCTCGCGGGACAACTCGGCGCTCGCGTCGGTCCCGCCGCCGGTCCTGCCGGGCGCGAACCTGGTGGAGAACGTGGAGCGGGTCTTCGCGACGGTGCCGTTCGGGACGGCCCTGGTGAACTCGGTCCTGGTGTCGGCCGCGGTGACCGCCTCGGTGGTGTTCTTCTCGACGCTGGCGGGCTTCGCGTTCGCGAAGCTCAGCTTCAAGGGCGCCAAGGGGCTCCTGGTGGCGGTCGTGGCGACCATGATGGTGCCGGTGCAGCTGGGGGTGATCCCGCTGTACATGCTCATGATCGAGCTGGAGTGGACGGACACGCTGTGGGCGGTGATCGCGCCGGGCCTGGTGAACGCGTTCGGGGTGTTCTTCATGACCCAGTACCTGCGCGGGTCGCTGCCGGGCTCGCTCATCGAGTCGGCCCGGGTCGACGGCGCCTCGACGTTCCGGATCTTCTGGCAGATCGTCATGCCCGCCGCGCGGCCCGCGGCCGTGGTGCTGGGGGTGCTGACGTTCCTGACCGCGTGGAACGACTACTTCTGGCCGCTCATCGTCCTCTCCAGCCCCGACCGGTACACGGTGCAGGTGGCGCTGTCCTCGCTCAGCGGCGGGTACGTCACCGACCAGTCGTTGGTGCTGACCGGGACGATGCTGGCTACGCTTCCTCTGCTGGCGGTGTTCGCGCTCTTGGGCAAGTACATGATCAGCGGGATCATGCAGGGCGCGGTCAAGGGCTGAGAAGACGGAGGCGGACGAGATGCGTCGAGCGGTTGCGGGACCGGGCGGGACGGTGCGGGGGCCCCGCCAGGGCCGGCCGACCCTGGAGGAGGTCGCCGAGCGGGCCGGCGTGTCCCGGGCGACGGTGTCGCGCGTGGTGAACGGCCAGACCACGGTGGCCGAGGAGCTGCGGGAGGCGGTCGAGGCGGCGGCGGCCGAGCTGGGCTACGTGCCGCACGCCGCGGCCCGGTCGCTGGTGACGCACCGGACCGACTCGGTGGCGCTCATCCTGCCCGAGTCGCCCAACCGGGTCTTCTCGGACGACCAGTTCTTCCCCAGCGTCATCCGCGGGGTCGCGGGCGAGCTCGACGCGGCCGGGAAGCTCCTGGTGCTGCTGACGACCGGCTCGGCCGAGGCGCGGTCGCGGGCCGAGCGGTACGCCGTGGGCGGGCACGTCGACGGGGTCATGTTCGCCTCGCTCCACGACGCGGACCTGCTGCCGGAGCTGATGCTGCGGCGCGGGGTGCCGGTGGTGTGCAACGGGCTGCCGCAGTTGAACGCGCCGTGCATCGACGTCGACCACCTCGGCGGGGTGCGGGCCGCGGTCGACCATCTGATCATGCGGGGCCGCAGGCGGATCGCCACGATCGCGGGCCCGCAGGACATGGTGGCGGGGCGGGAGCGCCTGGACGGGTACCGGGAGGCGCTGGCGGCGGTCGACCGGCGCGCGATCGTCGCCGTCGGGGACTTCACCGCCGAGTCGGGGCAGGCGGCGATGCGCCAGCTCCTGGCCGACGAGCCGGACCTGGACGCGGTGTTCGTGGCCTCGGACCTCATGGCGCACGGGGCGCTCCAGGCGCTGCGGGAGGCCGGGCGGCGCGTCCCCGAGGACGTGGCCGTGGTCGGGTTCGACGACATCGCCCTGGCCCTGTTCTGCGACCCGCCGCTGACGACGGTGCGCCAGCCGATCGCGGAGATAGGCCGCAGCATGGCCCGCGCCATGCTGCGGCTGCTGGAGGGCCATGAGGTGGAACCGCTGACGATCCTCCCCACGGAGCTGGTGGTGCGCGAGTCCGCGTAGGCGGCGAACCGGCCCTCTCGCGAGGACCGGTTCGCCGGATGCCGGGCGGACCCGTGCCTGGTGGAGGCCGCTCTCCGGGCCGTGCCGCCGCCGTGGCGGCGGGGCCTCGGGAGCGGCCGGGCTAGGTGAACAGGCTCACCCCGCCGGGGCCGACCAGGAGGCCGACGATGATGACGACGATGCCGAGCAGCACGTTCCCTCGGAAGATCATCCAGATGCCGTAGACGACGAGGATGACCGCGAGGATCCAAAGTATCAATGCCATGCGGAGCGTATACCCCTGGCGCGGAAAAGTATGTCTACTGTCCTCACGGATGTCCTCGACTGCGGACCCCGCGCCGCAGGGATGCGGGTCCCATAAGTGCACGGTCCGTGACGAAGCGGTCGTTTCGGCACCTCGGGCGGGGCTTCCCGGCCGCCCGGGGACGCCCCTGCGGCACCCGCGCCGGAACGCGCAGCAGCGCGGTCGGCGCCCGCGACCGGGACCGGGATGTCGCACCCGCGTGTTCCACTTGGGGCGTGGAGGTAGCGCTGGTGCCCGGTCGGGGCGGTGAGGGGTGGACGATGCCGCTGCCCGGCGGCGCGGTCGCCTACCACGAGGACCTCGCGGCGGCCGTGGCCGCGCGCGAGGACGAGTCCCCGCGGTGGGTGGTGGCCGAGGCGGCGCGCGACTACCCGGTGCTGCTGGAGGCCGGGGCCCGGCTCGACCGCTGCCGGGACCTGCGGCTCGCCGAGCGCATCCTCTCGCGGGTCGAGGGCCGCGAGCCGCCCGCGCACGCCGTCGAGGCCGACCCGGACGCGGGCACGCTCTTCGAGCGCGAACCGGCGCCGGTCGACGGCCCCGCCGCCCTCACCCGGCTCCAGGCCGACTGGCTCGACCAGCGCCGCCGCACCGGCGCGGCCGCCCTGCCGGGGCTGGGGGCCCTGATCGCGGCCGAGTCGGCCGGGGCGCTGGTCGCGGCCGAGATGAGCCGCGTCGGCGTCCCGTTCGACCGCGGCGTCCACGACCGGCTGCTGCGCGACCTGCTGGGCCCGCGCCCGTCCAAGGGGATGCGGCCCCGGAAGCTCCAGGCGCTGGCCGACAAGGTGGTAGCGGCGTTCGGGCACCAGCTCAACCCCGACTCGACCAAGCAGGTCCTGGCGGCCTTCCACGCCGCGGGCCTGGAGGTGAAGACCACGCACGCCTGGGAGCTGGCCTCGGTCGACCACCCGGCCGTGGAGGCGCTGAAGACCTACCGGGAGCACGCGCGGGTGTGGACCGCGTTCGGCTGGAACTGGGCCGACGCGTGGGTGGGCGGCGCGGAGGACGGCTTCGGGCGGTTCCGGCCGGTGTACATCGTCGGCGGCGCCGACACGGGCCGGTGGGGCACCGACGGCGGCGGGGCGCTCCAGCTCCCCCACGCGGTGCGGGAGCCGATCCGGGCCGCCCCGGGGTGGAAGCTGGTGGCGGCCGACGCGGCCCAGCTGGAGCCGCGGCTGCTCGCGGCCATCAGCGGCGACGAGGCGATGATCGCGGCGACGGCCGCCGACGACCTGTACACGGAGCTGGCCCCGCGCCTGGGCGGCGAGCGGTCCAAGGCGAAGATCGCGCTGATCTCGGCGATGTACGGGGGCACCTCGGGGGACGCGGCCCAGCTGGTGCAGCTCATGCGCGACCGGTTCCCGGCCGCGTTCGACCGGGTCGAGGCGGCCGCGCGCACCGGCGAGAAGGGCGGCCTGGTGCGCACCTGGCTGGGGCGGACCGTGCCCGCGCCCTCGGAGCGGTGGTGGCGCTCGCTCAACTCCGACGAGGGCACGAAGGTCGCCGCGTCGCGGGGGCGGTTCACGCGGAACTTCATCGTCCAGGGCACCGCCGCGGAGTGGGCGCTGGTGCTGCTGGCGCGGCTGCGGCGCGAGCTCCACGAGGCCGGGCTCGGCGAGCTGGTGTTCTTCCTGCACGACGAGGTGATGGTGCACTGCCCTGCCGAGCGCGCCGAGGCGGCGGCGGCCGCGGTCGAGCGCGCCGCCGCGGACGCCACGGCCGTGCTGTTCGGGGACATGCCGGTGCGCATACCGCTGCGGCCCAAGGTGGTCGACAGCTACGCGGAGGCGAAGTGAGGGCCGGGCCCGGGGCCCGGCCCTCATGCCGTCAGGCGTCGGAGAGCGCGACGTCGGCGGCGTTCACGTAGCCGATCCGGTGGCCGATCTGGATCTGGTAGAACACCGTCTCGCCGTCGACGACGAAGTTCGGGCCCTCGTAGGTCTTCGCCCACAGCACCTGCGACCGGAGCTCCTGGGCGAACACGTAGGACTGCCCGGTGTCGATGGTGTACTGCACCACGTTCTCCCGGTAGACCGCGTCGGTGCCCTCGTAGGCCTCCTCCTCGGGGTAGGTGTCGCGGTAGACCGGCACGTCGTCGCGCAGCGGCGTGACGGTGCGGCCCTCGGCGGGGGCCAGCACCGGGTTGTCGGCCGGGTTGTGGATCCAGCCGGTCTGGCCGAGGTACCAGACGGCGGTCCAGTCGCCCTGGTGGCCGGCGACGACGTACTGCTGGCCGTACCCGGCGCGGCTGCCGGTGTCGTCGACGCGGGTGGTGGCCGGTCCCAGGTCCGGGTCGATGACGCGGTCGACCAGGAGCGGGGCGTCGAAGCTCGGCTCGGAGTACAGGAACACCGTGGAGGCGTTCCGCTCGGGGCACTCGGCCTCGGGCCGCTCGGTGTCGCAGCGGGTCATGACCGGGTGGTTGCGCTCGAAGTCGGGCGCGATCGTGACGACGCCGGAGTCGACGCCGCCCTCGGGGCGGTCGATGTCGGCGCCGAGCAGGTGGAAGTAGTGCTCCCAGTCCCAGTAGGGGCCCGGGTCCCAGTGGTCGGACTGGGGCACGTTGTCGTGGCCGAGGATGTGGGCGCGGTCGAGCGGCACGTCGTAGCGGTCGGCGAGGAAGCCGACGAGTTCGGCCGAGTTGCGGTACAGGATCTCGGTGAACCAGGAGCCGTCGGCGGCGTAGCCCTCGTGCTCGATGCCGAGGGAGCGCATGTTGACCGCCCAGTTCCCGGCCTGCCAGCCCACGTTCTCGTGGTCGAGGTGTTCGGCGATGTGCCCGTCGGCGGAGCGGACGGTGTAGTTCCAGGAGATCTGGGCCGGGTCCCGGACGACGTCGAGGGTGCCCTCGTAGGAGCCCTCGGTGTTGTGGATGACGATCGCGTTGACGTCGATCTCCTCCTCGCGGTTCGCGAGGTCGTGGTTGCCGTACTGGCCCGGCAGGTCGCCGGTCCTCTCGTACGGCGCGGGGATCCACTCGCAGCCGAGGTGGCGGGGGCACACGGTCCGGTGGCGGCCTTCGGGCGCGGGCAGGTCGAGCAGCGCGATCTGGGCCCGGTCGTGGTCGACCGGGGTGGCGGGCAGGGTGACGGGGCCGTCGTCGGTGTCCTCGGCGGCGCCGGTGGCGACGACCTCGAAGACCTCGTCGGCGAAGCGGGCCGCGGTGGCCTCGTCCTCGGCGCCGGAGTAGCGGGCGACGGCCGCGTACCAGTCGGCGGGGTCGTCGGAGTCGACGCCGAGGCCGGCCTGGTGGTCGGCGAGGAGGGCCGCGCCGCCGGCGATGTTGGCGGCCGGGTCGGTGCGCAGGGCGTCCTCGGTCTCGCCGGTGAGGTCGGCCGCGTCGTCGACGGTGGTCGGCCCGGAGGCGGTCTCGGGCGCCGGGTCCTCCTCGGGGAGGAGTTCCATGGGCCGGGTGTCGTCGCCGCGGGGGTCGCCGTCGTGGTGGGGGCCGGCGCCGGACGGGGCGGCGACCTCGTCGGTGAGGTGCATGGGGCCGAAGCCGCCCGCGGTGCTGGGTTCGCCGCCGTGGTCGGTCCAGCGGGACTGCAGGTAGGAGACGCCGAGGAGGATCGCCTCGGGCACGTCGTACGCGGCGGCGGCCGCCGCGTACTCGGCCTGGCGGGGCGAGGCCGCGGGCGTCTCGGCGCCCGCGTGCCCGGCGGTGGCGCCGAGGGCGGCCGCCGCGGCGAGCGCGGCGGCGCCGGCCGCGACGGCGCGGTACCGGCGCCGACGGTGCGGATGGTCCGTCATGGGTCTCTCAATCACTCGATCGGTATGGGTTGCAACGAGTATCGATGCCGCACCGAGGGTGCCTGGACGGTTCGCGGCATCGCGCCCGAAATCCCACAACGGACATATGTCACATCGGGCAACCGCGCCGGTGCCCGGCGGCGGTGGCCGGAAGGAGTAGTACCGGGGTACCACTCGCGTCCCGAAAGTTCGCTCTCGAAACGGATGAACGGCCGCCCGGCGGACCGTACCGTCGTGTGCATGATCGAGATCGAGCATCTGACGAAGCGCTACGGCAAGAAGACCGCCGTGGACGATCTGACGTTCAACGTCAAGCCCGGCGTCGTGACCGGGTTCCTCGGGCCGAACGGGGCCGGGAAGTCCACCACGATGCGCGCCGTCGTGGGCCTGGACGCCCCCACGAGCGGGCTCGCCCGCGTCAACGGGAAGCACTACTCGGAGTTCCGCTCGCCGCTGACCGAGGTCGGCGCGCTCCTGGAGGCCAAGTCGGTCCACGCCGGCCGCAGCGCGTACAACCACCTGCTGGCGCTGGCGCGCACCCACGGCATCCCCAAGCGTCGGGTCCAGGAGGTCATCGACCTGGTGGGCCTGCACGAGGTCGCCGGCAAGCGCGTCGGCGGGTTCAGCCTCGGCATGGGCCAGCGCCTGGGCATCGCGGTGGCGCTGCTGGGCGACCCGGCGGTGCTGATCCTGGACGAGCCGGTCAACGGCCTCGACCCGGACGGCGTCAAGTGGATCCGCGTGCTCCTCAAGGGCCTGGCCGCCGAGGGGCGGACGGTGTTCCTGTCCTCGCACCTCATGAGCGAGCTGGCGCAGACCGCCGAGCACCTGATCGTGATCGGGCAGGGCCGGCTGCTCGCCGACACCACGGTGGACGACTTCGTGTCCGGCAACGGGCAGGCGCGCGTGCGGGTGGTCTCGCCCGACGCGGCGCGGCTGGCCGAGCACCTGGCCGGACCGGGCGTCTCCATCGCGAGCCCCGAGAAGGGCGTCCTGGAGGTCTCGGGCACCGAGGCCGCCGTCGTGGGGCAGACCGCCGCCGCGCACGGCCTGGTCCTGCACGAGCTGCGGACCGACCGCGGCTCCCTCGAGGACGCGTTCATGCAGCTGACCGCCGACGCGGTCGAGTACCGCCAGACCACGGAAGGGGCGAGCCGATGACCGCCGCCGCGATGACCGAACGCCCGGCGCCCTACGTGCAGCCGACGCAGTACAAGCTGAGCGCGGCGGGCCTGCTGGGCTCGGAGTGGACGAAGCTGTGGTCGCTGCGCTCGACGTGGATCGTGCTGCTGTGCGCGGTGGTGTTCAGCGCCGGGCTGGGCGCGCTCATCTCCGGGACCGTGCCGACCGACCTGGAGATCGGCGGCGCCGAGACCGCGGTCGGCTTCGCGATGTCGGGCGTGGGCCTGAGCTCGGTGTTCGTCTCCGTGCTCGGCATCCTCGTGATCACCGGCGAGTACTCGACCGGTTCGATCCGGTCGACGATGTCGGCCGCCCCGAAGCGCCTGGGCGTGCTGTGGGCGAAGGCCGCCGTGTTCGGCGCGGTGGTGACGGTCCTGTTCACCGTCATGGTGTTCGCGACGTTCTTCCTGTCGCAGGCGCTGCTGGACGGCACGGACCTGGGCGGGATCTCGCTCGGCGACGAGGGGGTCACGCGGGCCCTGGTCGGGTACGTCGCGATGATCGTCTACCTGACGCTGCTGGCGATCGCCATCGGCGCGATCCTGCGGAACTCGGCCGGCTCGATCGGGTTCTACATCGGCGTCATCATGATCCTGCCGCAGCTGGCGACCCTGCTGCCGTGGGACTGGGTGTCCGACGTGACGCCGTACGCGCCGGGCAACGCGGCGAACACGATCACGTACGTCGACGCGTCCGGCCAGGCGCTGGGCGTCGGCGAGTCGTGGCTGTGGATGGGCGTCTGGCTCGTGGTCGCCTACGGCGTGGCCGGACTGCTGCTCAAGCGCCGCGACATGTGAGGATGTCCCCGTGGCGCAGACCGTGACCGTCTCTCGCAAGCGCGGGCTGTGGCAGCGGATGTCGGAGTTCGACTCCCGGCGTCCGCTGCTGTGGGACGCGTTCCCCCTCATCCTGTTCGCCTGCTTCACGTGCCTGGGCGTGCTCGCGGCGGCGATCGGCGACGTCCCGCTGAACCACCCGGTGGCGCAGTGGACGGCGACGGTGCTGTTCATGGTGCCGACGATCTGGCGGCGCCGCTACCCGTTCGCGGTGCTGCTGAGCCAGGGCGCGCCGATGGCGATCACGATCGGGCTGGGCGTGAACATCGAGGGCGCCGTGCTGGTGGGCATGGCGGGGTCCGTGGCGTTCACGGTGGTCCTGTACAACCTGGTGCTGCGGCGCCCGCTCAAACTGCTGTGGTGGGCCGCCGCCGCGTCGCTGGTGCCGACGCTGGCCGACTGGCTGGTGAACTACCGCCTGTCCCCGGGGAGCTTCCTGGAGTACTTCCTGCCGGCGGCGTTCTACTTCGGGTTCGTCGTGATGATCGCGATGGTGGTGCGCACCCGCCGCGAGTTCCTGGCCTCGGCGCGCGACCAGGCGGCGCAGACGGCCGTGACCGAGGAGCGGACCCGGATCGCCCGGGAGATGCACGACATCATCGGGCACAACCTGGCGGTCATCAACGCGCTCGCCGACGGCGGCGCGTACGCCGCCGCGACCGCGCCGGAGAAGGCCAAGGAGGCCCTGGAGGCGATCGGGCGGACCAGCCGCGAGGCGCTGGGCGAGCTGCGGCGGGTGCTGTCGGTGCTCAAGGCCGAGGACGGCGGCGAGGTCGTCGAGCTGGCACCGCAGCCGGGTCTGGCCGAGCTGGACGCGCTCATCGAGCGGGTCCGCGAGGCGGGGCTCCAGGTGACGGTGCGGACCTCCGGCGAGCACTGGGACCTGTCGGAGAACCAGCAGCTGGCGGTGTTCCGGACGGTCCAGGAGTCCCTGACGAACGTGTTCAAGCACGCGAGGGGCATCAAGCGCGCCGAGGTGTCGCTCGAGTACCGCGACGGGGGCCTGGCGGTCGCGGTGGCCAACACCGGGGACCGGGTCGACGACGCCGGGACGGCGCGGGGACTGGCGGGCCTGGCGGAGCGGGCGGCGGCGTTCGGCGGCACAATGGTGGCCGGGCCGGAGGTGCTCGGCGGCTGGCGCGTCGCGTTGTGGCTGCCGCGGAACGGAGGGGAGCGCACGTGACCACGTTGCTCATCGTCGACGACCATCCCTTGCAGCGCATGGGGTTTCGGATGCTGGTGGAGAGCCAGCCGGACCTGGTGGTGCTCGGGGAGGCCGACAACGGGGCGGACGCGGTGCGGCGGGCGACCGAGCTGGGCCCGGACGTGGTCCTCATGGACGTGCGCATGCCCGGGGTGGACGGGATCGAGGCGACGCGGCGGATCATCGCGGCGGGCGGGCGCAGCCGGGTGCTGGTGCTGACCACGTTCGACCTGGACGAGTACGCGTACGCGGCGCTGCGGGCCGGGGCGAGCGGGTTCCTGGTCAAGGACGCGCAGCCCGAGGACCTGCTGACGGGCATCCGGGTGGTGGCGGCCGGGGACGCGGTGGTGGCGCCGAAGCTGACGCGCCGGCTGCTGGACCGGTTCGCCGACCAGTTCCCGGTCGAGGGCGAACCGGACGCCTCCGCGACGGCCGAGCAGCTGGGGGTGCTGACCGAGCGGGAGCGGGAGGTGCTCACCGCGATCGGGCGGGGCTGGAACAACGCCGAGATCGCCGAGCGGTTCCACCTGGCCGAGTCGACGGTGAAGACGCACGTGGGCCGCATCCTCGCGAAGATCGGCGCCCGGGACCGGGTGCAGGCGGTCATCTTCGCGTACAACACGGGCCTGGTCGCCCCCGACGGCGGCTGACCGGCAGGAGCCCGCGGCCCCGGCGCGCCGGGCCTCGTCGCAGGCGGCGCGTTCGAGCGCCGTCGCGCCCTCCTTCAGTGCGCGGGCGCGGTGGGCACCCAGTAGCGCAGCTTGCGGCCGCGCCGGTCCTCGAGCACGCCGCCGTTGTGTTCGATCACCTTGCGGGAGGCGGTGTTGTCGGTGTCGCAGGTGACGAGGGCCTTCTCGATGCCGAGGGCGGCCGCGCGGGGCAGGGCGGCGGCGAGCATGGCGGTGGCGTGGCCGCGGCGGCGCGCGGAGGGGCGCACGTCGTAGCCGATGTGGCCGCCGACCTCGCGGAGGTGGTCGTTGAGGCGGTGGCGGATGTTGATGCGCCCCAGGTACGCGTCGCCCTCGGCCCACCAGTGGGTGGTGGAGGGGACGAAGCCGGGGGGCGGGTCGTCGGTGAGCGCCCGCTCGAAGGCGAGGACGCGGGCGAACCACGGGCCGGGGTGGGCGGGCGGACCGGCGGTGCGCATCAGCTCGCCGAGGAGGGTGCGGTCGTCGCGGCCGCCGCGGCCTTCGGCCAGGAATTCGCGGACGGCCTCGGTGAAGGAGGCGGCGAGGCGCTCGGTGGGGAGGACGAGTTCGGGCACGGCCTCGACGCTAGGCGACCTCCGGCTGCGGCGCAACCGGTATCGGGGCGGGGACCGCGCCCGCGGTGCGTTCGCCCCAAGGCCTGGGAAATGTAGCGCGGCGGACATCTGCCGTTGGTAGCGTTGCGGATCGATTCGAGGAGGAACACATGGGCGATTCGGTGCTGACCGCTGCGGTGCTGCTGTTCGACATGGACGGGACGCTGGTGGACTCGACGGCGTCGGTGGAGCGGGCGTGGGGTCGGTTCGCCGGCCGGCACGGCCTGGACGCGGCCGCGATCCTGGCGGTGGCGCACGGGCGGCCGACGATCGAGGTGGTGTCGGAGTTCGCGCCGCCGGGCGTGGACGCGGTGGCGGAGACGGACCGGATCGAGGCCGAGGAGATCGACCGCACGGACGGGATCAGCGAGATCCCGGGGGCGGCGGCGCTGCTGGGGTCGCTGGACCCGGCCCGGTGGGCGGTGGTGACCTCGGCGACGCGGGCGCTGACGCTGCGGCGGCTGGCGGCGGTGGGGGTGCCGCTGCCGAAGGTGCTGGTGGCGGCCGACGACGTGACGAGCGGGAAGCCGCACCCGCAGCCGTACCTGATGGCGGCGAAGGCGCTGGGGTACGAGGCGGCGGAGGCGGTCGTGTTCGAGGACGCCCCGGCGGGCCTGGTGTCGGCGAAGGCCGCGGGCGCCGCGCCGGTGGTGGTCGGCGGCTACGCGGGGCACGAGGCCGAGGGCCTGCCGCGCGTCGCGGACCTGCGGGCGGTGCGCGTCGACCAGGCCGGGCCGCTCCTGTCGGTCGCGGTCGGCTAGCCGCAGGCGCCGAGAAGACTCGACGGCGGCCGGACCGGGGACGCGCAGGCGTCCGGGGACCGGCCGCCTCGCTGCGCGCGGGAGCCGCACCGCGCCCGGATACCGACCGGAAGTCGACCGGAAGTTTCGGTCGTCCCAGTCCGGTCCGAGGCCTTGAACCCCCTCCCCTGCGTCCCCTGCTCCACCAACCGCCTCCTGTGCATCGCCCGTACGCAGGCATAATATTCTCATTCTGTCTAATCTGGACATATTAGATTATCGAGAAATTTCCGGTAATTCTTGACAAATTACCGCGCTTCGGCAATACTTTGGCTGTCGAAAGCATCGACGGCCGTCGATCGAAGCCGCTTCGCGCGGCCCGGTCCTGCGGTCGTCGACGGCACGGCGAACGGCAATGACTCACCACGCCGCGCGACACCGGCGGGCGACCCCGCCCGCCGGGCCCTCGGGTCGCGCCGCGCCGGCCGGCCACCCGCCGGCCCTCTCAAGGAGGAAGCATGTCCAACGACAAACCCGTCCCCTCGCTCGGGCGCAGGAGCCTCCTGCTCGGCGGCGCGAGCGTCCTGGCGATGGGCGGCTCCGCGCTGCTGGCGCCCGGCACCGCCAACGCCCAGCAGACCATCACCACGAACCAGGAGGGCACCCACAACGGGTACTACTACTCGTTCTGGACCGACTCCCAGGGCTCGGTGTCGATGACGCTCGGCTCGGGCGGGAACTACAGCTCCCAGTGGAACGGCACCAACAACTGGGTCGGCGGCAAGGGCTGGAGCAACGGCGGGCGCCGGACCGTGAACTACAACGGCTGGGTCAACCACGGCAGCAACGGCTACCTCGCCCTCTACGGCTGGACCTCCAACCCGCTGGTGGAGTACTACATCGTCGAATCCCACGGCCCGTACAACCCCAGCAGCGGCGCCGAGCAGCGCGGCACGCTCAACACCAGCAGCGGGACGTACACCCTCCTGCACTCCATGCGATACAACGCCCCCTCGGTGGAGGGCACGAAGACGTTCCCGCAGTACTGGAGCGTCAGGCAGAACCTCCGCAGCTCCGGCAGCATCAACACCGGGGAGCACTTCGACGCGTGGGCCCGGGCCGGCATGAACCTCGGCAGCTTCAGCTACTACATGATCATGGCGACCGAGGGCTACCAGTCCAGCGGCAGCTCCAACATCACCGTGAGCTGACGGCCGCCTCCGGCACCGTGGGCCCCGACCGCGCGGTCGGGGCCCACGCACGTCCGCACGGCGGCGACGGGGGCCGCGCTCAGACGGGTTGGGCCGCGTCCATGCTCGCGACCCGCGCCGCGCGCAGGCGCCCGGCGAGGTCCCGGGTGGGGCCGCCGCGCAGGAGCAGCACCAGCCACGGGTCGTCGTCCATCTTCGCGGCGCTCACCAGGGCGAGCGCCATGATGTGGGCGCACACCTCGCGGTTGTCGGCGCAACCGCAGGAGGTGGTGATGCGGTTGTGGTCCTCGGTCACGAACTTCTTGGGCAGCAGGCGCATCCCGGTGCCCGCGAGCACGTCGTCGATGCGCTTGGGCAGGCGCCCGGCCAGGAGCCCGGCCACGCACGAGGGCGAGAGCGACAGCGCGGTCATCCCCGCGGCCCACGCCGAGGCGTTGTAGACCGGGATGCGGATCTCGGCGTCGAAGACGCGGCCGTTGTCGCCGACGCTGCCCGACACCGAGCCCGGCTCGATCGCCAGGCCGGAGACGGCGCCGTGCCCGGCGAGGGCGCGGCCCTTGACGATGCGCTGGTCGGGGTAGTTGAGGCCGATGGTCTCCAGGGCCCGCCACCACTTGCGGCCCCACCAGGTCCGGCCGTACGGGTCGCTCACAGGTGGCCTCCGTCGTCGTCGAGTTCGATGAGCTTGCGCAGCTGGGAGTCGTCGAGCTCCCCGAGCCAGTCCTCGCCGGAGCCGACCACGGCCTCGGCGATCGCCCGCTTCCGGGCGAGCAGCTCGTCCACGCGCTCCTCGAGGGACCCGGCGGTGACGAGCTTGTGGACGTGGACGGTGCGGGTCTGGCCGATGCGGTGGGCCCGGTCGGTGGCCTGGTCCTCGACCGCCGGGTTCCACCAGCGGTCGTAGTGGACGACGTGGGAGGCGCCGGTGAGGTTGAGGCCGGTGCCGCCGGCGCGCAGGGAGACCAGGAGGATGTCCGGGCCCTCGCTGGTCTGGAAGTCCTCGACGAGCCTGTCGCGGGCGGGCTGGTCGAGCCCGCCGTGGAGGAACGGCGCGGGGACGCCCAGTTCGGCGTGGAGGTGGCGCGAGAGCAGCTCCCCCATCTGGCGGTACTGGGTGAAGATGAGGACCTTGTCGCCCTCGTCGACCACTTCGGCGAGCATCTCGGTGACGCGGTCGAGCTTCCCGGAGCGCTCGGCCAGCCCGCCGTCGCCTTCGCCGACGTACTGGGCGGGGTGGTTGCAGATCTGCTTGAGCCGGGTCAGGAGCTTCAGGACGCGGCCGCGGCGGGTGATGCCGTCGCCCAGGCCCTCGTCGAAGGCCTCGCGGATGGCCTCCTTGTAGAGCCCGGCCTGCTCGTCGGTCATGGTGCAGGCCACGACCGCCTCGATCTTGGGCGGCAGGTCGGCGGCGACGTCCTCCTTCATGCGGCGCAGCACGACCGGGTCGATGCGGGCCCGGAGGGTGGCGGCCGAGACCGGGTCGCGGCCGATCTCGATCGGGTCGGCGAAGCGGCGCTTGAAGTCGGCCTGGCCGCCCAGGAGGCCGGGGTTGACGAACTCGGAGATCGACCACAGCTCGGAGAGGTGGTTCTCCACCGGGGTGCCGGTGAGGGCGACGCGGACGCGGCCGGTGAGGTCGCGGACGGCCCCGGCGGTGCGCGAGCGGTGGTTCTTGATCGCCTGGGCCTCGTCGATGACGATGGTGTCGAAGGCGACCGCGCGCAGCAGCTTGACGTCGCGCAGCGCGATCGAGTAGGAGGTCACGACCACGTCGGCGTCGAGGAACGGCCCGGCGTGCCTGGTACGGGCGGGCCCGTGGTGGAGGTGCACGGCGAGCTGGGGCGCGAAGCGGGCGATCTCGCGCTGCCAGTTGCCGACCAGGGAGGTCGGGCAGACCACCAGGTGCGGCGCGGACCGCCGGGGCGCGGCCCCGTCCGGTCCGGGGTCCGGGCGGGCCCCCGCGCGGCGCACGAGGAGCCCGATGGACTGGAGGGTCTTGCCCAGGCCCATGTCGTCGGCGAGGATGACGCCCGCGCCGCCTTCGGCGGCCGCCTCCAGCCAGGCGATGCCGTGGGCCTGGTAGCGGCGCAGTTCGGCGTTGACGCGGATCTCGCCGGGGTCGGCGTGCTGGGCGGTGATGAGCCGCAGGTTGAGCCCCGAGTCGGAGCGCAGCAGCTCGGTGAAGGACTCGACGAACGCGCCGACGAGGGCCTTCGCGGTCCACACGTGGCCTTCGGAGTGGGGCGCCGAGTGGCCCTCGGGGGGGAGCTCGCCGGCGATGCGGTCGAGGTCGTCGAACTTGTCGTCGTCCACGGCGTTGGCGATCCGGGCCCAGACCGCGACCGACTCGGTGATGTCGGGCCGCGAGGCGATGCGGGTGAGCGCGGGCAGGACCGGGCGGACCGGGACGGCGACGCCCTCGACCTCGCGCAGCTCGCCGCCGAGGTAGAGCTCGGCGTCGACCGGGTCGCCGGGCGGCAGGCCGAGTTCGGCCGCCGCGGCCCCGGGGTGCGCGCCGCCGAAGAACAGGAGCCGGCCGTCAGCGGGTGAGGCGTGGTCGGGCAGGAAGGTGGCGTGCAGTTCGCTGGGTGGCAACGAGGCTCCTACGGGTCAACGGCAGACGTGCCATTTTGCCACAAGCGCGGCCCCGATCCCAAACGCGCGCGTTCCGGCGAGCGCTTGCGCGGGGGCGCCGTGAGCACCCGTTCGGGCGGTTCGACCCGAAACGGGGCGGGCCCGACCGGGCGCCGCACCGCGTTCCCACGCGGCGCCGCACTTCCGGTCGGTCCCGCCCCGTCAACCCCAGAGCAAGGTCCGAGTGGAGCGGTGACCGGCCCGGACGCCGCGGCGGCGCGCTGCCGGGTCCCTCCACATTGAGGTCGACTAGGCATCCTTCGGACAGAAGGATGTTCGAACGTGTAGAAGTTAGCGGTAATTGTGAACACTGTCAATACCCGAGTCCACGTCGCGGACGGGCGCTCAGCGGAGGGGGCAGCGCATGCCGAGGTCGAGCGCGGCGGTGTCGCGGAACTCCGCGCGGGCCTGTTCGAGGGCCTCGCCGCCGGGCTCGGCGGCGACGAGGGTCTGGACCTCCTGGGCGTAGGAGGCGGCCAGGGCCTTGAGGTTCGGGTCGGTGATCTCGGTGCCGAGGGCGTCGATCTGGTCGACCACGGCGTCGAGGTTCTGGCCGTCCGCCTGCCCGACCAGGTCGAGGGCCTCCCAGGCGCGCTCGCAGTCGGCGGCGTACTGCTCGGTGTCGCGGTCGAGGTCGGGGCCGCCGTCGGTCTCGTCGGGGCCGCCGGCGCACTCGGCGAGCATCCACAGCAGGATGAGGACGCCGATGGTCCAGGCGAAGAGCTTGAGCAGACGGGTGTCGATCATGTCCGCCCCCAGGGTGTCGGCCTGGACTCCGAGTCTACGCGCGGCAGGGCCGCGGTGGCGGTTCCGGCGGCGGGGTTTCGGAGGATGCGCAACGTGGTGCACGCGTTGTTGTGTATGCGTTTTCCAATCGGTAGGCTGGGGCGTCCCCACCCCGCCGCCGGCGACACGCGCCGCGGACACCAAGGAGCTGCATGGACGTCCTGTGCCTCGGCGAGTCGATGATCGTCCTCGCCCCCGCGGCCGCCGGCCCCCTCCGCACCGCCGTCGACCTCCAGGCCGGGGTCGCCGGAGCCGAGTCGAACGTCGCGGCCGCCCTCGCCGGGCTCGGCGCGGACGCCGCCTGGTGGGGCAGGGTCGGCGACGACCCGTTCGGGCGGCGCGTCCTCGACGTCCTGACCGCAGCGGGCGTCGACTGCTCGGGCGTGCGGACCGACCCCGAGCGGCCCACCGGCGTCTACTTCAAGGACCCCGGCCCCGAGGGCACCACCGTCCACTACTACCGGCGCGGCTCGGCCGCCTCGACCATGGGCCCCGGCCACCTCGCCGGGGTCGCGGCCCCGCGCGTGCTGCACCTGTCGGGCATCACCCCGGTCCTGTCGGCGAGCTGCGCGGCGCTCGTCGAGGAGCTGCTGGTCGAGCGCGCGCTCGCCCCGGCGCTGGTGAGCTTCGACGTCAACTACCGGCCCGCGCTGTGGCCGGTCGCCGAGGCCGGCCCGGCCCTGGCGCGCCTGGCCGACCGGGCCGACATCGCCTTCGTGGGCCTGGACGAGGCCCAGGTCCTGTGGGGCGCCGAGACCCCCGACGACGTGCGGGGGCTCCTGCCGAACGCGGGCGTGCTCGTCGTCAAGGACGGCGGCGAGGGCGTCACCGCGTTCGAGGGCGCCGAGCGCCGCTACTGCCCCGCCGAGCCCGTCGAGGTCGTCGAACCGGTCGGCGCCGGGGACGCGTTCGCGGCCGGGTTCCTGTACGGCCGCCTGCAGGGCGCCTCCCTCGAGGCGTCGATGCGCCTGGGCCACCGGCTCGCCGCCGGGGCCCTCCAGACCGTCGGGGACCTCGCGCCCCCGCCGCCGTCCGAGACCGTCCGAGCCATCCTGGAGGACCAGTGACCCTAGACCAAGGCGACTACTTCGACCGGCTCTTCGAGGGCCGGCGCGTCATGGCGATCTGGCGGGGGCTGCCCGCCGACGAGACCGTGGCCCTGTCGGAGCGGCTCTGGGACGCCGGGGTGGACCTGGTCGAGGTGCCGATCGGGCAGCCGGGCCAGGAGGCGGCGCTGGCCGCCGCCGTCGAGGCGGCCGGGCCGCGCGGGCACGCCGTGGGCGCGGGCACCGTGGTGTCGCTCGGGCACGTCGAGCGCGCGGCCGCGGCGGGCGCGGCGTACACGATCGCGCCGGGCCTGAACCCCGCGGTCCTGGAGGCCTCGCACGCCGCCGGGATGCCGCACCTGCCGGGCGTGGCGACGGCCAGCGAGGTGGGGCTGGCGCGGGAGCTGGGCTGCCGGTGGGTGAAGGTCTTCCCGGCCTCGGCGCTGGGCCCGGACTGGTTCAAGGCGATGCGCGGGCCGTTCCCGGACGTGCGGTTCGTGGCCACCGGCGGCGTCGACCCCGACTCGGTCGGGGTCTACCTGAACGCGGGGGCCTCGGTCATCGGCATGGGGTCGGCGCTGGCCGACCCGGCGAACATCGAGAAGCTGCTGGGCTGAGGTCGCGGGCCGGGACCGCTGGGGCGGTGCGCCGGCCCGTAGACCGACACGTTCGGGTGAATTCGGGCCTCCGGGCCCGGATCGGCCCCGATTCCTGTCGTACCCCCGCGGGAGGATCGAGCGGCGCGGCAGTGTCTTCCCCTCCAGTGGCGGGTGGGGGTTGTGGACGGCCGGTGCGGTCCGGGCTCAGAGCTTGCCGAGGAGCGAGACGAGCGGGTAGCCGTCGAGGCGGTCGCGGCCCGAGAGCGCGGCGATCTCGAGGAGGGCGGCGCAGGCGGCGACGGTGCCGCCGAGTCCTTCGACGAGGCGCACTCCGGCGGCCATCGACTCGCCGGTGGCGATGACGTCGTCGACCAGGAGCACCCGGTCGCCCTCGCCGACCGCGTCGGCGTGCATCTCGACGCGCACGTCGGCGTACTCGCCGCGGTAGGACTCGACCGCGGCCTCGCGCGGGAGCTTCCCGGCCTTGCGGATCGGGACGAGCGGCTTGCCGGTGCGGTCGGCCAGCGGCGCGGCCCACAGGAACCCGCGGGCGTCGAACGCGGCGATCGCGTCGTACGGGTGGGCCTCGCAGGCCTCCTGGAGGCGGTCGATCGAGGCCTTGAAGGCCTCGGGGGCGGCCAGCAGCGGGGTGATGTCGCGGAAGCCGACCCCCGGCTCGGGGAAGTCGGGGACGACGGGCACGTATTCGGTCAGGTCCACAGCGGCAAGCGTAGCGGCCGCCCCCGGGGCGGGGGCGGCCGTCGCGGCGGGTTGTGGCGCCCCCTGCCGACCGCGGCGGGAGCGCCCGGCGGTCAGCCCTTGAGGCCGGTCTGGGCCACGCCCTGGACGAGGAACCGCTGGAGGAACAGGAACACGAACACCAGCGGCAGGATCGCCACGCAGGCGGCCAGGAACAGCTGCGAGAGGCTCACCGTCTGCGCGGTCAGGAACGTCGACAGCGCGACCTGCACGGTCCACGAGTCCGGGGAGCGGCCGATCACCAGCGGCCACAGGAACGCGTTCCAGGCGCCCACGAAGGTGATGACGGCGATCGCGGCCAGGAAGTTCCCGGAGTTGGGGACCACGATGCGCCAGAAGGCGCCCCAGTAGCCGAGCCCGTCGACGCGCGCGGCCTCCTCCAGCTCCCGGGGGAAGCCCAGGAAGTACTGGCGGCACAGGAACGCCACGAAGCCGTTGAAGAGCGTCGGGATGATCAGGCCCCGGAAGTCGGAGATCCACCCGAGGCTGGAGACCATCACGAAGCTCGGCACGAACGTGACCGCGCCGGGGATCATGAGCGTCGCCAGGACCAGGTAGAAGACCTTGTTCGCGTGCCGGTAGGGGATGCGGGCGAGCCCGTACCCGGCGGTGGTGCACAGCAGCAGGGTGCCGACGGTGGTCGCGACCGCCACCACCGCGGAGTTCAGCAGGCTGCGCGCCATGGGCACCGCCGGGTCGTTGAACAGGTTGGGGATGTTCTCCCAGCTCGGCGAGGAGGGGAACCACATCCAGCCGGGGGCGGTGATCTCGGCGTCGGTCGCGAGGGCGTTGCGCAAGATGAGATAGAACGGGATGAGGAAGAGCACCGCCAGGACGGACAGGACGACGAGGTTCGCCGCCCGGGCGCTCTTGGTGCCGGCGCCGGGCCGGTACCCGGCGGGGCGCTTGACGCGGGTCGCGGTCGCCATGGCGCTCACCGACCTTCCTTGTTGCCGAAGCCGAGGAACCTGCCCTGGAGGAGGGTCACGATCGCGATGATCAGGGCCAGGATGAGGGCCCCGGCGGAGCCGCGGCCGAGGTCCTGCTGCGTGCCCAGGGCCGTGTAGTAGAGGTAGACCAGCGGCGGCCTGGCGTAGGCCTGGTTCCCGATGAGGTTGATGAACTCGTCGAAGGCCTGGTAGGCCGCGATGAGGATGAGCATGAGCACCGCCACGGAGGTGGCGCGCAGCTGGGGCAGCGTGATGTGCCAGAACGTCTGCCGCCCGGGCTTCGCGCCGTCCACGTAGGCGGCCTCGTAGAGGTGCTCGGGGATCTGCTGGAGCGCGGCGATGAACAGGATCATGTAGAAGCCGCACTGGATCCACAGGCGCAGGGACACGATGACCAGCCAGTACCAGGGCGGGTCGGGGTTGAACAGCCACGCGACGTCCTCGACGCCGAACAGGTCGAGGACCGAGTTCGCCAGCCCGTAGCGCACGCCGTTGAAGATCGACATCTTCCACACCAGCGAGGCGACCACGTAGGAGCAGGCGAAGGGCAGGAAGAACACCGAGCGGAAGAAGGCGCGCATGAAGCGGACCTTGTTCAGCATGAGCGCCAGGCCGAGCGAGCACGCGAAGGTGAGCGGGACGATGAGCGCGGCGAACACCGAGAAGGTGATCAGGCTGTCCTGGAAGGCCCGGTCGGTGAGCATGTCGGCGTAGTTGCCGAAGCCCACGAAGTCCTCGGGCAGCGGCGTGACGGTGTTGGTCGCGTCGAAGAACGAGAGGTACGCGCTCCAGAGGACCGGGACGAGGGTGAAGACCGCGAGTCCGGCCAGGAACGGGCCGACGAAGCCCCAGAAGGCGAGGGAGGTGCGCAGGCGGCCCGGGCGGCGGGACCGGGGACGTCGGTCCCCGGTGCCCGCGCTGCCGGGGTCCGCGGCGGGTGGTGCCGAGACTGCCACGGTGCCGCGCCTAGCCGAAGATGCCGTCGAGTTCGCCCTGGATGGTCGCCACGGCGTTGTCGAACTCGGCGGAGGGGTCGTTGCCCTCGAGCACGATGTTGGTCATCATGTCGTCGACGGCGGTCTCCATGGTGGGCGTCCAGTTGGGGTTCTCGGCCCAGCCGTACTCCTCGGAGATGCGCACGGCCTCGGCGGCGGGACCGGTCTGGAGCTGCTCGGCGCCGCCGCGCATGGACAGGCGCGGGGGGATGTGGAAGCCGTAGGAGAGGTTCCAGTCGAGGATGAACTCCTCGTGGTCGACCCACAGCCACTTGACGAACGCCTTGGCCTCGTCCACGTTGGCCGAGGCGGCGTTGACGAAGGTGTCCCAGCCGCCGTTGAACACGGTGGGGGTGCCGGTGCCGAAGGCGGGGAAGGGGATGACGGCGATGTCGTCGCCGTGGGCCTCGGCGATCTGCGGGAGGGCCCACAGGCCGCACCACTGGATCGCGCACAGCTCCTGGATGATCGAGGAGGGGTCCCAGGCCTCGGTGGGCGCGCCGACCAGGAGCGAGGAGGAGTCGTGGAGCTCCTTGACCTGGAGGGCGCCGGCGATGACGGTGTCCTTGTCGAAGCCGATCCGGTTGTCCTCGGTGAGGAGGGTCTGGCCGGCGGAGAAGACGATGGGCTGGAACAGCTTGGTGGCCGAGTCGTCGTTGCCGAGGAAGAGCCCCTTGACGTCGCCGGTGGTGAGGTCGGCGGCGGCGGCCATGAGCTCGTCGAAGGTGGTCGGCGGGGTGACGCCGGCGGCGTCCAGGAGGGAGGGCCGGTAGTACAGGAACTGCGGGTCGTCGATCATGCGGACGCCGTAGACCTTGCCGTCGATGGTGTTGCGGGCCAGATCGTCGGCGGTGTAGTCGTCGAGGACGTCGGTGAGGATGTCGTCGAGCGGGACGACCTGGCCGCTCTCGACCATGGCGCGGTTGAGGTGGCCCTCGAAGACGTCGGGGTAGTCGCCCTCCTTCTCGGCGAGGAGGCCGGAGGAGAGGGCGGTGTCGTAGTCGCCGGGGATCCAGTTGATGCTGACGTGGGCGTCCTCGTAGGCGGCGGCGTACTTCTCGGCGGCCTGCTGGGTGCCGGCCTCGCCGTACTGGTGGTACCACTGGGAGAGGTTGACGCCGTCGCCGGAGCCGCGGCCGGTGTTGGAGCCGCAGGCGGCGAGCGCGCCGGTGCCGGCGGCGAGGCCGCCGAGGGCGAGCATGCGGCGGCGGTTCATCGCCAGGGCGGCGAGCGGTGCGGGGCGGTGGTTGCGGAAGGCGACCATGGTGGGCTCCTCGCTGCGTTGAGAGGTAAGGGATGCCCGCGCGGGCCGGGTCGGCGCCGCAGCGGGGATTCGACATGTGTCGATTCGTTTTTCAGTCTTGCGATCGTCCTTCACTTTGTCAATGGGTTGAAGTAAGTCGATGGGTAACGATTTCCACTCGGCCCCGTCGGGAGGGTTTTTCCTTGTGCCGCAAGTATTTTGAAGGCGCGCAGGGACCATCGCGCCCCGGCGGCGCGAACGCGTGGGGCGGGAGTGTCCGGTGTGGCGCGGTATTCGGTTGGGGACCGGTTCAGCGGCGGTTGCGCGAGCCGACCGTGTTGAGGCGGTTGAGGTGGCCCTCCAGGGCCAGGGCGGCGGCGCCGAGGGCGACCATGTTCCGCTCGTGCTTGTTGCGCCGCAGCCGGGCGGCCTTGAGGGGGGCCTCCATGGCGTGGGCGGGAAGGCGGCGCTCGACCTCGGGGACGAGGGCGTCGCCGAGGGCGGCGGTGACCCAGCCGTCGAGGACCACCAGGTCGGGGTTGACGAGGTTGATGAGGTTCGCGACGCCCGCGGCGAGGTACTCGGCCACGGTCTCCACGGTGCGGACCGCCGAGGCCTCGCCGGCCTCCCAGGCCGCCGCCAGGGCGGCCATCGCCTCGGTCTGCGACCCCGCCGCGGCGCGGCCGTCGAGCTGCGCCCACTGCCACAGGACGGCCGGGGCGCCCACATAGGCCTCGATGCACCCCTTGGCGCCGCAGCGGCACTGCGGGCCGGTCGGGTTGATGGTGGTGTGGCCCCACTCCCCCGCCGAGTTGGTCGCGCCCCGGTACAGCTGGCCGCCGAAGGCCAGCCCGGCGCCGACGCCGGTGCCGAGGATGAGGACCGCGAGCCGGTCGACCCCGCGGCCCTCGCCGAACCACAGCTCCCCCACGGTGATCGTCTTGAGGGGGTTGTCCAGGTAGATGGGGACTCCCAGCTGGAGGCGCTCGCCCAGGAGCCGCCGGAAGGGCACGTCGTGCCAGTTCCAGTTGGGGGCGAAGCCCGAGACGCCCCAGGCCACGTCCACCTGCCCGGGCAGGCTCACGCCCAGGCCGAGGATCGCGCGGCCGCCCAGGCGCGAGCGCACCTGGTCCAGGGCCGAGGCGATGTGCCCGATGACCTGGTCGGGCCGGTTCTCGCTCGGCTCCATGCGCTCGTCCACCCGGTCGACCACGGTCAGCGCCAGGTCGTAGACTTCCAGGTGCACGTAGGTCTCGGCCACGTCGACGCCGATCATGACGCCGCCGCCGACGTTGGGCGCCAGCAGGGCCCGGGGCCGCCCGCCCCCCGAGTCCTCGCGGCCCACCTCCACCACCACGCCGAGCTCGATCAGGTCGGTCACCAGGTTCGAGACGGTGGCGACGCTCAGGTCGGTCTCGCGGGCGAGGATCTGCCGCGAGGTGGGCGCGTCCGCGATGAGGTGCCGGAGCACCGCGAAGCAGTTGCGGAGGCGGATGTCGCGCGAGGTGGACTTCATGGCTGCATGCTACGACGCCTGTGCCCCTTTGTAAATGGGTTAGATGAAGGGTGTCCCGTTTTGCGGCGCTCTGACCTCGGGGCATGCGTTCTCTCCTCGCGTTCGCATGTACGCGCGTCGATGCGTCGGCCGGTTCGCGCGGTCGAGGGCGGCGCACGGGCGCCGCGTGCTTGAATGCGGGCATGGCGATCACGATCCTCCAAGGCGACATCACCCGGCAGCGCGTGGACGCGATCGTCAACGCCGCGAACTCCTCGCTCCTGGGCGGCGGCGGCGTCGACGGGGCGATCCACCGCGCGGGCGGCGGGGCGATCCTCACCGAATGCCGGGAGCTGCGCCGGAGCCGGTACGGCCGGGGCCTGCCGACCGGGCGAGCCGTGGCGACCACGGCGGGGCGCCTGGACGCGCACTGGGTGATCCACACCGTCGGCCCCGTCTACTCCCCCACCGAGGACCGCAGCGAACTGCTGTCCTCCTGCTACCGCGAGTCCCTCCGCGTCGCCGACGCGCTCGGGGCCGCGTCCGTCGCGTTCCCGGCCGTCTCCGCCGGGGCCTACGGCTGGCCCGCCGACTCGGCCGCGCGGATCGCCGTCGAGGCGGTGCGGGCCGCCGAGACCGATGTGGAGGACGTCCGGTTCGTGCTGTTCAACGACGAGGTCCTGGAGGCCTTCGAGCGCGCCGCGCGCTGATGTCGGAGCCGTCGGCTACGGTCGGGGGCTCCGGTACCGAACGAAGGGGTTCACTCTTGAAGACGCTGACCGAGGACGCGTTCGCCGCCGCCGAGCGGTATCTGGCCCTCCACGCCCGCCTCATCGACCGCGCCCGCTTCGCGAACGCCTTCCGGGGCGGCCAGGCCGGGCCGGTGCTGCACGCGGTGCGGGCCTACCAGAACCCGGACGGCGGCTTCGGCACCGCGATCGAACCGGACCTGCGCGGCGCCTCCAGCCAGCCGCAGGGCGTCGAGGTCGCGCTGTGGGCGCTGGACGCCGTGGGCGCCTTCGAGGAGGCGATCGTGCTCGGCGCCTGCGCCTGGCTGGAGGCGAACTCCACTGAGGAGGGCGGGGTGCCGTGGGTGCTGCCGAGCGTCCTCGACGACGAGCGCGGGCCCTGGTGGCAGCCGCAGGGCGAGGAGCCCCCGGCGGCGCTGAACCCGACCGCGCCCATCGCGGGGCTCCTGCACCACCACGGCGTCAAGCACCCGTGGCTCGAGGCGGCGACCGAGTTCTGCTGGCGCGGGATCGGCGATCTGCGGGAAGTGGGCGCCTACGACGCGATGTGCGTCCTGGCGTTCCTCGAGCGTGTGCCCGACCGGGAGCGGGCCGAGGCCGAGTTCGAGCGGCTGCGCGACTCCCTCAGGGCCGCTGCGGCGATCGACCCGGAGGCCGAAGGGCACGTCCACACGCCGCTGGACCTGGCGCCGCGACCGGCCTCGATGGCCCGCGGCCTGTTCAGCGACGAGGAGATCGACCTGCACCTGGACGCCCTGATCGAGGCGCAGCAAGAGGACGGCGGCTGGGCCCCGAACTTCACGATGTGGACGCCCGCGGTCGTCCACGAGTGGGGAGGGTTCCTCACCAGAGCGACCCTGGAGACCTTGAGGGCCTACGGGCGCCTCGCATAGGCGGCGTCTCCGCGGGGAGCGCAATTTTTGGGCGCAAGAATTGCGGACGGCGATGAACGCAAGGGTGTTCGCCGCTCGTGGTGGTTCTCGTTTCCACTGCCGACATGGGACGCTGAGTGTTCCACCAAGCTCAATGGAGGCGCTCATGGCCGTTCCCTCTGCGCTCACCAGTTGGCAGGTCGGCATCCATCTCGCCGACCGGCGCCAAGCCCTGGGACTCTCGCCGCTCAAACTCTCCCTGACCCTCGGCATCAGCGAAGGGACCGTTCGCAACTGGGAGAGGGGCGAGACGCTCCCCAGCTACGCCGAGGTGCTCGGCCTCGGCAAGGTCCTGCGCATGGGCGAGGAGATGACCGAGTTCCTGGCGGTCATCGCCCGCGACAAGAAGAGCCTCAACCTGGAGACCCATCCGCGGTACAACGCGCTGGGCCTGGCCAAGGCGGAACTCCACTACGGATCGATTTGGAAGTGGGAGCCGCTGATCTTCCCCGGGATCGCGCAGACCCGGGCCTACAACACGCAGGTCCTGCAGGTCGCCGAGGACACCACCGACCAGCAGGCCAAGTTCGGGGCGGACTTCAAGGAGCAGCGGCAGGAGGACATCAAGGACCGGACGACGCCGTACCGGATGAGCATCATGATCGGCACCAACGCCTTCTACGACATGAAGGTCATGGAGCGCGACGACCGGCGGGAGCAGATCGAGGCGCTGCGGGAGTGGAACGCCATGCCCGACTGGGAGATCCGGGTCATGAACCGGCCCAGCGACCTCGGCGGGCCGTTCGAGGTCTACGTGCCCGGGAAGAGCCCGACCGCGGGCCCGGCCTTCGTCTACGCGCAGATCCAGGACCGCAGCTGGTGCATCGAGGAGTTGAAGCGGGTCGAGGGATACCATGAGCGCATCAAGAAGAACTGGACCCGCGGCGACGACTTGGAGGCTTTCCTTGAAGCAGAACGTGACCGCTTGGCGTAAGAGCACGCGCAGCAATAGCGCCGGGACCTCCGAGTGCGTCGAGCTGCGCCGGTCCTGGCGCAAGAGCACGCGCAGCAGCAGCGGTAGCGACGGCAACTGCGTCGAGATCGCCCCGTGCGGCGACGCCGGTTTCCACGTGCGCGACTCGAAACTGGGCGATGCCTCCCCCCTGTTCGACCTGAGCGAGCGGGACCTCACCGCCCTCATCAACGCCACCGCTTGATCACGACGACTTCGCCTGCGGCCCCGCCCTTTCGGACGGGGCCGCAGTGCTCGACGGCCTGCTGCGCGGACGGGGGACGTGCTTGAACCGGCGGACGACCCATGAGGAGATCCTCGCCGAACGGCTCCGCGAAGCCGGTTACGCCGCAACGAGAGTCGAGAGTGCCGTCGGCGGGGTGGTCGCCGTCGCCGGACTGGTCGCGCTCCAAGACGGCTCGCAGGTCTTCGCCAAGACGCTGCCGGGACCCGAGACGGACGTGTTCACCGTCGAGGCCGCCGGGCTCGCCGCGCTCCGCGACCTCGGCGGCACGAACACGCCCGAGGTGCTGCACGCCTCCCCGCGCCTGCTCGTCCTGGAGCGGATGCGGCCGCGCCGCGACGACGAGCCCTTCTGGGAACGCCTCGCGCACACGGTCGCCGCGCTGCACACCTCCACCGTCGGCGACCGGTTCGGCTGGCACCGCGACGGCTGGCTGGGCCGGCTGCGCCAGGACAACGCCTGGGAGCGGGACGGCCACGTCTTCTTCGCCGAGCGGCGCGTCCTGCGCTGGCTGTCCGAACCGCTGGTCGGGGCGGCGTTCGACCGCGAGGAGCGCCGGGCCCTCGAAGGCCTGTGCGCCGCGCTGCCCGAGCTGGTCCCCGCGCGGCCGCCGTGCCTGCTCCACGGCGACCTGTGGCAGGGCAACGTCGTCGCCACCGACGGAGGCGAGCCCGTGCTCATCGACCCGGCCGCGTCCTACGGCTGGCCCGAGGCCGAGCTCAGCATGACGTGGTGCGCGCTGCGCCCGCCCGCCTCCGAGCGGTTCTTCGCCGTCTACCGGGAGGTCGCCGGGCTCGACGACGGCTGGGAGGAGCGGATGCCGATCCTGCACCTGCGGGAGCTGCTCAGCGTCATCGCCCATGACGACGACGACGACGGCGGCGCGGCGGCCGCCGTCCGGGCGGTCATCGCGCCGTTCCGGCGCCGCGGAGCGCCCCCGCGCTGAGGCCGCTCGCGGTCCCAGGCGTCACAGCCGTGCTCCTCGGGCACCGGGACGGGCCGGCCGGGGCGTAGTCTCGCGAAGCCCCTTCGGCCCCTGCGCATCTCGAAAGGAAGCCATGCCCTCCTCGTCTTCCCGCACCGCCCCGAGCCCCTGGCCCGTGCTCGGCGTCTTCACGCTGCTCGCCTTCCTGTTCTCCGGGGCGATCGGCCTGCTCCAGCCGGCGGTCGACGCCGAACTGCTCACCCTCGCGCAGTTCGGCCCCGCGCTCGGGGCCCTGGCGACATGGCTGATCTACCGCAGGCGCCTCAAGGCCCTGCTGCCGCAAGCGGTCTCGCGGAAGCAGGTGGTCGCCCACACCGTGCTGATGGCCGCCGCCGTCGCGCTCTTCGCCGCCCTGGCCATCGGGTTCTCGCTGGCCACGGGGACCGGTCTGGCGGGCGTCTCCAGTGTCGCGGGGGCGCCGTTCGTCCTGTACCTGGTGCTCCAGCTCGTCGGGGCGACCGGCGAGGAGATCGGGTGGCGCGGCCTCATGCAGCCGCTGTTCGAGACCCGGATGGGGCGCTTCGCGGCGTCGGTCGTCACCGGTGTCGTCTGGGCCCTGTGGCACGTCCAGATCTTCACCGCCGGGCTCCTGGTCGCCGCCTCGTTCCTCGTCTCGACCATCGCCTTCGCGGTCCTGCTGGGGCACATGGGCAACGGCGCCTTCTGGCAGCGCGTGGCCACGGCCGCCGCGGGCCACTGGCTCATCAACGTCGCCCTGCACACCGTCGCGGGCGAGGAGGTCAACGAGTCGCCGCAGGTGTACGTCACCGCCGTCGCCGCCGTGGTCACGACCGCGGTGTTCATGGCGCTGTTCCGGCGCGCCGTCGCCCGGCGCCGCGGGCGGGAGGCCGCGGCCCTATAGGGACGGCTTGCGGGCGGTGCCGACGAGGTGGGGGCTCTGGGAGACCGGCCACGGCAGGAACGGGAGCCGCTCGGTCGCCAGGTCGTCGGTCGCGAAGCCCGCCTCCCGGATCGCGCCGAGGGTGTCCCGGGAGAGGTGGCAGCCGCCGTTCAGGTGCGTCCAGAGGACGGCGTCGAGGGCCTTCTCGGTGAAGCGCCGGGCGCGGCCGGGCGAGCCGACGTGCTCGAAGCCCACCAGAGCGCCGCCGGGTTTGAGCACGCGCGCGATCTCGGCCAGGGCCGCGGCCTGGTCGTCCACCGAGCAGAGCACGGCCGTGGCGACCACGGCGTCGAACGAGCCGGTCTCGACCGGCAGCGACTCGGCGGTGCCCTCGACGACGGCGGCCTTGAGGCCGAGTTCCTCGGCGCGTTCGCGGGCCAGGTCGCGGAAGCGCTCCTCGGGTTCGACGGCGACCAGTTCGGTCACGGCACCGGGGTAGTGGGGGAAGTTGGCGCCGAAGCCGCAGCCGATTTCGAGGACGCGCCCTTCCAGCGGGGCGAGCAGGCGCGCGCGCAGCGCGGCGAGGCCGCGCTCCTCGAGCCGGGCGGCGGCGTCCGGGTACCAGCGGGCGAACAGGGGTCGGTTGCGGCGTGCCAAGGGGGTCCTCCTCTGGGGAGCGTGTCAACGCGGGCATTGCTCGTGTTCGAGCCTAGTCAAGAGTGTTCACCGGTGGGTGCCGCAGGGCGGCGGCGGGGACCGCCGGGGTCACTCCTCGTCGCGCTGCGACCGGGCCAGGGCCACGACGGCGACCACGACGCCCAGCAGCAGGATCGCGGCCACGAGGAAGGTGTCGACCGCGAACAGGGCGTTGAGGCCCTGCGCGAGGAACGGGGCCGCCATCGCGAGGAGGGCCGCCAGGGCGATCCAGCGGGCGTTGCGGCGCATGAAGTCCATCGGTGCTCCTCCCGGGTTCCCCGCGAGCCTACGGGAGGCGCCGGGGCGGGTGGACCCGGCGTCGCCCGGGGCGCTCAGTTGGTGCGGGTGTTGGGCAGGTGGTCGCCGAGGTAGCCGATCCAGATCTTGCCGGTCGCGCCGCCCGCGTCGTCGAGGAAGTGCATGCGGGGCGCGGGCGAGCCGACGGCCTGGAGCTTGATGTGCGAGGGCATGAAGACGCGCCCGGACGGGTCGATCTGGGCGGGGACGCGGAAGACCCGGGCCCGGTGGTACTTGGGGTTGCCCGAGACCGAGTCGGACTCCTTCATGGACACCATGGCGGGGGTGATGACCGGCGCGCCGGGCAGGGGCCGGGCGCACCAGTCGTAGAAGCCGCCGGTGAAGCGGTCCTCGGCGCGGGCCTCGGCGTAGGCGTCGAGGGCGAGCAGGGCGTCCCAGGCCTTGCCGGTCCAGCGGCGGCGCTGGCGCGGGTACATGACGTCGAGCCGGGAGACCTCGGTGTCGAGGGTGTCGGGCAGGTCGAGGCGGCGCAGGCGCCTGCGGGCGCGCTGGACGACGTCCATGAGGCTCTCGGCCTCCCAGTGGCCGTCGAGGTCGGTCTGGACGCCGTAGACGGGGTCGGCGTGCTCGGCGAGGCGGCCCTCGAGCCAGCGGACGCGGTCCTGGGCCTTGCGCTCGTGCTCCTGGAGCTCGACGTAGTCGGACTCGAGCTGGTCGTACTGCTCCTGGAGCCGTTCGAGCCCGTGGCCGCGGCCGTGCGGGCCGAGGAGGCCGGAGGCCTCGACGGCGCGGGTGAGGGCGTCGAGGTGGGCGGACATGGTCTTGATGAGCGCGGTGGTCTCGGAGTCGCCGCCGCGGGCCATGTCGACGAGGGCCTCGAGGACGCTGTCGTCGAGGTGGTCGGCGAGCCGCTCGGCGATGCGGTCGGCGAGGCCCTCGGCGGCGGCGGGGGTCTCGACGACGGCGGGGGCGGCCTCCGGCGGCGGTGCGGGCGCGACCGGCGGCGGGGCGGGCTCGGTCGGCGCGGGGGCGGGTGCGGCCGGCGGCTCCGGCGCGGGGGCCTGGGCGGGCGGGGCGGCCCGCTGCGGCCGCGGCTGGCGGGGGACGGCCATCGCGGCGGGGCTCGGCGGCGGGGCGTGCAGGTCCCCCGGGGCGAGGGTCCCGGCGAGGACGCGGGCGACGCGCGGTTCGGTCTGGCGCACGTCGGTCGGGAGCGGGCGGTGCACGGAGAGGTCGGCGACGCCTTCGACGACGACGCCGAGCGCGCGCACCCCGTGGTCGCGGATGGCGCCGCCGCCGCGGGGCTGGTGGCGCATCGCGTAGGTCTCCTCGCCGGGGCGCACGCCCGGCAGGTAGGTGCGCAGGCCGCCGCCGAAGACGCTGAGGTCGGGGCCGAGCCAGGCGTTGAGGTCGTCCTGGGTCCTGGTGTCGTAGAGGCGCGCGACGACGGCGACGCCCGCGAGGGCCGCGGCCAGGTGGTCGGCGCAGGCGGTGACGAGTCCGGGCTCGGTGCGGTCGGCGGTGAGGACGATGACCGGGACCCCGCGGTCGGGGTCGGCGAGCCAGGCGGTGAGCTCCTTGACCTCCTCGGGGCCGACCAGGTGCGGGCCCGCCTCGACCGGGACGGCGCCGTCGGTGGCGCGGCCGGTGGCGAGGAAGGGCGCCACGAACCCGGGGGCCTGGGCGGGGGGCTCGTCGGCGTCCCCTTCGACGGTGACGCGGACCCAGCTCTTGGCGGGGTCGGGGGCCGCGGCCCAGGTCGCGGTGGTGCGCAGACGCCCGCCGGGGGCGGGCGCGTCGAGGAGGTAGCGGCCGCAGACCCCGTCGTCGGCGAGGACGGCCCGGCCGCGTCCGGCGGCACGCTCGAGGCGGGGCGAGCCGTCGTCCGCCACGCCGGCCCACGCGGCGAACGTCCGCCGCAGGCGCGGGCCGAGCCGCTGGCCGCCGTCGCGGAGCAATGCCTGGTAGAACTGCGTCACGGCGCCTCCAACGGTCGGGCACGAGGCCACATTGAGGCAACATGCTACTGGAGGCGGGCGGCGCGGTCGTCATCCAAGTCCGATAGGGACGGTCGGGCGGAGGGCGCGCGGAGGGCCCGCGGCGCGAGTGCCGCGGGCCCTTGGGAAGCGGGGCGCGTCAGGTGGCCTCGGGGGCGGACTTCTCGGTCGCGGCGGGCTCGCCGGCCTTGTCGAGGACCGGTCCGCCCACGTCCCGCTCGGCGCGGTGGCGGCGCACCGAGTGGACGACGGCCGCGGTCCACGCGGCGGCGATGACGATGTAGACGGTCGCGGCGACCCCGCCGGGGGCGTCGATCCAGTCGCTGCGCAGCAAGGTGCGCGTGTTGGTGAGGACGATGACGCCGCCGACGGCCGAGCCGAGGACGCGCGGGGGGATGTGGCGGACGAGCCAGGCGGCGATCGGCGCGGCGATGAGGCCGCCGAGCAGCAGGACGCCGACCCAGGCGAAGTTCACGCCCTCGCCGCCGATGCCGATGATGAAGCCGATCGAGGCGGCGACGGCGACGAGGAACTCGGAGGTGTCGATCGAGCCGATGACCTTGCGGGGCTCGATGCGGCCGCTCGCCAGCAGCGCGGGGGTGCCGACCGGGCCCCACCCGCCGCCGCCGGAGGCGTCGAGGAAGCCGCCGACGAGGCCCAGCGGGGTCAGGAACCGCTTGCGCAGCGGCTTGCCGAGGTGGCGGGTGTCGACGCCGCGGAAGGTGAAGCGGATGAGCAGGTACAGGCCCAGGGAGAGCAGCACGAGCGCCATGAACGGGGCGGCGAGCTCGGTCGAGAGCCAGGAGAGGAAGGTGGCGCCCGCGAAGGCGCCGACGGCGCCGGGCACGCCGATCTTAAGGACGACCTTCCAGTCGACGTTGCCGAAGCGCCAGTGGGCGGCGCCGGAGGCGAGGGTGGTGCCGATCTCGGCGAGGTGGACGGTGGCCGAGGCGGAGGCGGGGTTGGCGCCTATGGCGAGCAGGAGCGTCGTGGAGGTGACGCCGTATGCCATGCCGAGGCTGCCGTCGACGAGTTGGGCGGCCAGACCGACCAGGCCCAGGAGGACGAGGGTGCGCACGGGGAAGCCTTTCGGGACGTTGTCCGGGCAAGTAATTCTACTAAATCTATGGGAAATATAGATTGTCGTGGAGTAGCCGTCAACCGGCGGTCCCGAAGCGCGGGACGCCGCGGCGGCGGGGCTGGAGGCCGGGGTTTCGCGGCGATTCCGGGACGCGGGCGCGCCGCGGGGCCCACAATCGGGCCAGACGCCGCCGCCGGCGGCTCAGCAGAGAGGAAGCAGCATGAGCCAACTCATCGCCGTGGGCTACCCGGACGTCGCCACCGCGCAGACGGTCCTGGCCAAGCTCGCCGACATGCAGAAGCGCGAGCTCATCAAGCTCGGCGACGCGGTGGTCGTCGAGCGCCGGGACGACGGCAAGGTCAAGCTCCACCAGTCGAACTCGCTGGTCGGCGTCAGCGCCGCGGGCGGGGCCCTGTGGGGCGGCCTCATCGGCCTGCTGTTCTTCGCGCCGCTGCTGGGCATGGCCGTGGGCGCGGCGGCCGGCGCCGCGGGCGGGGCCATGACCGACGTCGGCGTGGACGACTCCTTCATGAAGGACCTCGGCAGGGAGCTCAGCCCGGGCAGCGCCGCGCTCGTCCTCCTCGTCCTCACCGCCACCCAGGACAAGGTCCTCGAGGAGCTCGGCGGCCAGTACCAGGGGCGGCTCCTCCAGACGAACCTCTCGTCCGAGGACGAGGAGCGCCTGCGCGAGGCCATCGACGAGCAGACCTCGGGAGCGGCGGGGAACCGGACCGCGGAGGCGCAGCCGACGCAGCCCGCGGGCGCCTGACGCACGGGACGGAAGCGGACGGGAGCGGCCCCCGTCCGCTTTCGCCGTTTCCGGGGTCCGGGGGCGCCCGGCCCGCTTACGCTCGCCTCGTGAAGGCGACGGGGCGCGTGGCGGACGACATGCAGGGGTACATGCGCTCCTATGTGCTGCCCGAGACCCCGTGGAGCCGCATCGCCGGCGGCCACCCCGGCTCGGTCCTGGTGCTGCGGCTGCTGCCGCTCCTCCTGCTCGCCGTGACCGTCCCGCTCTCCTTCGTGAACCCGATCATGATCCCGTACGCGAGCTACGCGCTCGTCTTCCTGCCCGCGTTCACCGCCCTGGTCAACGGCCCGGTCGCGACCGCCCTGGCCGCGCTCCTCGTCGTCGCGGTCGCCTGCACCGGGGCCATGGGGATCCTCCCCTACCCGCACATCGCCTGGGGCGACCTGCCCGCGGTGGCCGCCGTCGGGATGCTGTGCGCCGCCCTCGCCTGGATCAGGAACCGGATCGTCATGCGCCTGCTCGACATGACGTTCGTGGCCGAGACCGTCCAGGGCGCGATCCTGCCCGAACTGCCCGAACGCGTCGGCGGCGTGCGGGTCGCCGTGGCCTACCGGACCCCCGAGGGCAGCCCCGGCCTGGTCGGCGGCGACTTCTACGACGTGCAGGAGACCGAGGCCGGGGTGCGCGCCGTCGTGGGCGACGTGCAGGGCCACGACCTGAGCACCGTGCAGCTCACCGACGCGCTCCTGGGGACCTTCCGGGAGCGGGCGCTCGACGACCCCGACCTGACCGTCCTGGCCGCGCGCATGGAGCGGCGGGTGCGCCTGCACAACCGGGGCCGCGACGAGTGGGACCAGTCCTTCGCCACCGCCGCGCTCGTCGAGATCACCCCGCGGCACGACACCGTCCGCGTCGTCCTGTGCGGGCACCACGCGCCCCTGCTGGTGCGCGGGAGCGCGGTGCCGATCGACGCCAGGCCCATGCCGCCGCTCGGGCTCGTCGACTTCGGGCTCCAGCGCGCCGAGATCCGCGAAGCGACGCTCATGCCCGGCGACCTCATCGTGGTCTTCAGCGACGGCATCACCGAGGCCCGCAACGGCGAGGGGCGGACCTTCCCGCTCACGGCGATGCTCAACTCCCACATCGCCGCGGGCGTGCGCGACCCGGACGCGCTGCACCGCAAGCTCAAGGCCGACTTCCGGGGCGGCGGGTTCGTCCGCACCGACGACCTGACCGTGCTCATCATGCAGGTCTCGGGGTCGGCCTCGCGGTAGGAGGCGGGAGCGGCGCCGCCCCGTTCGGGACGGCGCCGCAAGGCCAGCGGCGTCATGCCGTGCGGACGGCCCGCCGCGGTAGGCCCTAGTGGCCGTCGTCCGACGGCTCGAAGTACTCGCGGGTCTGGGCCTCGGCGGGCTCGCCCATCGGCAGGCTCACGGTCACCGCCTCGCCGTTGGAGAAGAGGAACACGACCTCGACCTCCGAGGCGGCGGTCAGCTCCTCCTTGAGGCCTTCGAGCATCAGGTACGAACCGGCCTCGGGCTCCAGGCGCACATGGGCGCCCGGGGCGATCTCCACGGTGAAGTCGCGCTCGCCGGACGGGGCGTCGCCGCCCTCGTCCCCTCCGGGGGTCGCGGTCTCCGCGGCGGTCGGCGACTCGCCGTCCCCGCCGGGCGTCGGGGACGCGTCGGCGCTCGGGGTCTCGGAGGCGTCCGCCCCGGGGGTCTCGGAGGCGTCGTCGGAGGTCTCGAAACCGTCCGCCTCGGACGGGGAGGGCTCCTCCTCGGTCGGCTCGGCGGGGTCGCCGTCGGGCGTCGCCGAGGAGCCGCCCGGCGGGATCTCGGTCGGGCCGGTCGCGCCCTCGGGGTTCACCAGCGTGACGGCGTCGGCGTCGGGACTGGTCACCCCCTCCAGGATCACGGTCTCCCCGCCCTCGTTGGCGATCCACACCCGCAGCGGGGCCGAGCCCCCCTCCGGGTAGCCCCCTGGCCCGCCGAAGTCCACGTGCAGGTCGCGCAAGGCCAGATCCCCCGCATTCACGTTGATGCCGTCGATGGCCGGGACCTTGTCACCGGTCTGGGCGTCCTGGCCCGCACCGCATCCGGTCAGCGCCAGGCCCGCCGCCGTCAGCGCGGCGGCCCAACGCCCCGCGGCCCGGACGGCGCCCCTGGCGGCGGTGCGGCCCGCCTCGGTGTTCGCGTCTCGTCTCTCCACAAAAGCCACCTTACGGGCGCCGGTGCGCCGGGCCCGCCGCGACATACCGGACGCGGCGGCGCGGCGCGGTGCCGGATCGGGGCCGGTCCGGGAGCGGCGGGGCGTCAGGTCCGGCGGCGGCCGACCGCGCGGTGGTCCAGGGCGGCGAGCACCCGGTCGATCAGGGCCGGGTCGCGGCCCGGCGAGGACCGCAGCCGCAGCACCCGGCCCGTGGCCGCCGAGAGCATCTCGCCCTCGACGCGCCGCACCGCGTCCAGGCGCTCGGCCAGCCGCTCGACCTCGGGGTCCCCGCGGTTCTCGACCAGGGCGGCGACCTGCTCGGACCGGCGGCCGAACCAGCGCTCCATCTTGGCGGCCGCCTCGTCGTCCACTTCGCCCGCCTCGCGCAGCTCGCGGAGGCGGCCGGTGGCCGCCGCGGCCGCCTCGGACATGATCGAGCGCAGCGCCTCGGTCTCCTTCGCCTCGTCCTCGCGCACGCCCAGGAACGCGATGAGCCCCGGCAGCGTGAGCCCCTGCGCGACCAGGGTGGCGAGCACGACCGCCACCGCGAGGAACTGGATCTGCTCGCGGCCGGGGAACGGCGCGCCGTCGGCGGTGGTCTCCGGCAGCGCCAGCGCGGTCACCACGGTGACCACCCCGCGCATGCCCGCCCACGCGGTGACCGCGGCCAGCCGCGGGTGGTTCCCGATGTCCTTCCAGCCGATGCCCATGCGCCCCAGGAGGAGCGCGAGGCCGAGCCAGACCGCGCGGACGGCGATCACGGCCCCGGCCACGGCGAGGGCCTTCCACAGCAGGTCGCCGACGCCGGGGCCGGCGGCGTCGATGATGTCGACCAGCTCCATGCCGACCAGGCCGAACGTGAGCGCGTTCAGGGCCGTCTCGAGCACGTCCCACACCGAGCCCTGCACCAGGCGGCCCTCGAAGTCCTCGGGGTCGTCGGAGCGGGCGACGAGGTAGAACGCGGCGCAGATGACGGCCAGGACGCCGGAGGCCCGGAGGCCGTCGGCGAGGAGGTAGGCGATGTAGGGGCCGGTCAGGCTCAGCGCGGTGCGGACGCGGCTGTCGTCCACGAGGGAGCCGAGTTTGACGAGGAACCAGCCCGTGGCGAGGCCGACGGCGGCCGCCGCGACGGCCGAGTAGGCGAACAGGCCCGCCGACCACAGCACCGAGACCGAGCCGCTGACCACGCCGACCACGGCCACGTTGTAGAGGGTCAGGGCCGTGACGTCGTTGAACAGGCCCTCGCCTTCGAGGACGGTGACCAGGCGCCGGGGCAGGCCGAGCCGGTCGGCGACGGCGGCGACCGCGGCGGCGTCCGGCGGGGCGCAGATCGCGCCGAGGACCACGGCGGCCCCGACCGGCAGGACCGGGCTGATCGCGGCGGCGAGCGCGGCGACCGCTGCGGCGGTGACGAAGACGAGGACGACCGCGAGGAACAGGATCGGGCGCCAGTTGGCGGCGAAGTGCCGCCAGGAGGACTTGCGGGCCGCGGCCCACAGCAGCGGCGGCAGCAGGATCGGCAGGAGGTGCTCGGGGTCGAGCTCGAGGGCGGGCACGCCGGGGACGAGGCCGAGGGCGAGGCCGTAGACGCAGATGAGGACCGGGGCGGGGATGCGCATCCACTCGGCGGCGGCCGTCAGCAGCAGGCCGCCGACGGTGAGGGCGAAGAGGGTCGCCACCAGTTCCATGCGCGTCCCTCCTGGTCCCGGGCGTCCGGGTCATCCTATGCGCGGCGGGGGCGGGTTCGGACGCTCTCGGCCACCGAATGCCCCTTTTGCGACTATCGTTTCGGCCTATGAGCACTGTCGACACCGCCGAGATCGTGGACGCCGCCCACCCCGCGCCGCCGGTGCTGAGCAGGTCCCGCCGCAACCTCGTGTTCGTCACGATCCTGCTCGGGATGCTCATGGCCGCGCTGGACCAGACGATCGTCTCGACGGCGCTGCCGACGATCGTCGCCGACCTCGGCGGCGCGGGGCACATGGCGTGGGTCGTGACGTCCTACCTGCTCGCGGAGGCGATCGCTTCGGCCGTGGTGGGCAAGTTCGGCGACATGTTCGGGCGCAAGGCGGTCTTCCAGATCAGCGCGGTCGTGTTCGTCGGCGGCTCGGCGCTGGCGGGGTTCAGCGACGACATGGTGTTCCTCATCGCCGCGCGGGCCGTGCAGGGCCTGGGCGCGGGCGGGCTCATGGTCACGGCGATGGCGCTCATCGCCGACGTGATCCCGCTGCGCGAGCGCGGCAAGTACCAGGGCGCGATGGGCGCGGTCTTCGGCGTGACGACCGTGCTCGGGCCGACCCTGGGCGGGCTGTTCACCGACCATCTGTCGTGGCGGTGGTGCTTCTACGTGAACGTGCCGATCGCGGTGGTCATGATCGCGATGGCGGCGGCGTTCGTGCCGCGGGTGCGGTCGGCGGTCCGGCCGGTCATCGACTACATGGGGCTGGTGCTCGTCGCGATCGGCACCTCGCTGCTGATCCTGGCGCTGGAGTGGGGCGGGGACGAGTACGCGTGGGACTCGCCGACGATCCTGGGGATGTTCGCGGGCGCGGTGGTCGCGCTGGCGCTGTTCGTGGTCGTGGAGCGGCGGGCGGCCGAGCCGATCCTGCCGATGGGACTGTTCGCCAACCCCGTGTTCACGGTGTGCTCGGTGCTGAGCTTCATCGTGGGGTTCGCGATGCTCGGGGCGATGACGTTCCTGCCGACGTACCTCCAGTACGTGGACGGGGTCTCGGCGACCGTCTCGGGGTACCGGACGCTGCCGATGGTGGCTGGCATGCTGTTCACCTCGATCCTGTCGGGCGCGGTGGTGAGCCGGACCGGGCGGTACAAGCTGTTCCCGATCGCGGGGACCGCGGTGATGGCCGCGGGGCTGTACCTGATGTCGACGATGGGGCCGGGGACGAGCGTCTGGCTCGAGTCGCTGTACATGCTGGTCCTGGGCCTCGGGCTGGGCCTGGCGATGCAGGTGCTGACGATCGCGGTGCAGAACACGGTGCCGTACGCGCAGCTGGGGGCGGCGACCTCGGGCGTGACGTTCTTCCGGACGGTGGGGTCGACGTTCGGGACGGCGATCTTCGGGACGCTGTTCACCAACCACTCGACGCCGCTGCTGGCGTCCGCCTACGCCGAGAGCGGGATCGACCCGGCGGCGGCGGCCGGTCCCGGTGCGCTGCACGAGCTGCCGGAGGAGGTGATCGCGCCGGTCGTGCAGGCGTACGCGGACTCGATCAACTTCGTGTTCTTCTGGACGGTGCCGGTGGCGGCGCTGGGGTTCCTGGTGGCGTGGCTCCTCAAGGAGCGGCCGCTGCACGACGCGGCGCGGGGGCGGGCCTCGGACCTGGGCGAGGGGTTCGCGGCCCCGGACCCGGCGCCGTCGGAGGAGCGGTTGGCGCGCATGGTCTCCGACGTGATGCAGCGCGAGCGGCGGACGGTCTACACCGAGGTGTACCGGTCGGCCGCGAGCGCCTCGCCGCTGGACCGGGCGGGGACGTGGGCGCTGCGGCAGGTCTACATGCGGCAGGTGGCGGGCGTGGAGGCGACGGTGTCGCGGATCGCGGCGGCGCACCGGCTGCCCGCGCAGGTGCTGCTGCCGGTGTTCACGCAGGCGGTGCGGGACGGGTACCTGGCGGTGGACGAGGGGCGGCTGCGGCTGACGGTGCGGGGGCTGCTGGAGTTCGAGCGGTTCATCGCGGCCTGGCAGCGGTGGCTGGACCGGCGCCTGGACGACTGGGACATGGACGACCCGCAGGACCGGGCGGTGTTCAACCGGGCGGTGACGCGCCTGGCGCGGGACCTCGCCGCGCAGGAGTCGTTCTCGGACGGCGAGCCGAAGGCGCGGGTCGAGGTCGGCAGCGCCTAGGTGTGATGTCCGGGAGCGTCTCGGCGGTTCTGTGCGAATCGGACACCAGAGGGACCCCCGGGGGACGACCATGGCGCGGGGGTGCGACGGGAATGCCTGCCCCGATGTCGGACACGCGCCGGACCCCGAAGCGGGGTCCGGCGCGTTCGCCTTGCGGCGCAAGGTGTTCCGATGCCGAGGTCAGGCGGTGGTGCGGAGCCAGACGGTGGTCTCGGGCGGCAGCTCGCCGCCCTCGACGGGGCCGCTGGCGAGGAGCACCTCGCCCTCCGGCAGCGGGGCGGGCCCGGCGCCGAAGTTGGCCACGGCCTCCCAGCCGCCCGCGCGCTTGACGTGCAGCACTTCGGGTCCCGAGGGCGCCCAGTCGAGCGCCTCGGTCGTCTGGAGCTCCCGGCGCAGCGCGAGGGCGTCGCGGTACAGCGCGAGCGTCGAGGCCGGGTCGCCCTCCTGGGCCTCCACCGAGAGGCCCCCGAACCACTCGGGCTGCGGCAGGTGCGCGCCGTCGTCGCCGAACCCGAAGGAGTCGCCGCCGGTGGTCCACGGGATCGGCACGCGGCAGCCGTCGCGGCCGACGTCGACGCCGGGGCTGCGGAAGAACGTCGGGTCCTGGCGGTCCTGGGCCGGGATGTCCGCCACCTCGCCGAGCCCGAGCTCCTCCCCCTGGTAGAGGTAGGCGCTGCCGGGCAGGGCGAGCATGAGCAGCGTCGCGGCGCGGGCGCGGCGCAGCCCGGCGGCCGCGTCGAGCGCGGGCTCGGCGCCGCCGGAGAGCAGCCAGGCGCGGCCGCTGCGGCGCGGCTGGTCGCCGTTGGGCGGGAGGCCGTAGCGGGTCGCGTGCCGGATCACGTCGTGGTTGGAGAACACCCAGGTGGTCGAGGAGCCCGAGTCGGCGGCCTGCTCGAGGTTGTCGGTGATGATCCGCCGGAAGGCGCCCGCGTCGAAGTCGGCCTCGAGGAGGTCGAAGTTGAACGCCTGGCCCAGGCCCTCGGCGCTGGCGTAGCGGGCGCGGCGCCAAGGCGGGTTGACCCACGCCTCGGCGACGGCGATGCGCGGCGGGTCGTACTCGTCGAAGACCCGGCGCCAGTCGGCGTAGATGTCGTGGACCTCGTCGCGGTCCCACAGGAGGTGGGTGCCGGTGGCCTTGTCCATCGCGGCGAGCTCGGTCTCGGAGGGCAGGTCGTCGGGGAGGTGCTTGGCGAGGGCGTGGGCGACGTCGACGCGGAAGCCGTCCACGCCGCGGTCGGACCAGAAGCGCAGGGTGGTCAGGAAGTCCGCGCGGACCTCCTCGTTGCGCCAGTTGAAGTCGGGCTGCTCGATGGCGAAGAGGTGCAGGTACCACTGGCCGTCGCCGACCGGGGTCCAGGCCGGTCCGCCGAACATGGAGGTCCAGTCGGCGGGCGGCAGTTCGCCGCGTTCGCCGAGGCCGTCGCGGAAGACGTACCGGTCGCGCTCGGGCGAGCCCTTCGGGGCGGCCAGGGCCTGGCGGAACCACTCGTGGCGGTTGGAGGAGTGGTTGGGGACGATGTCGACGATGAGCTTGATGCCCTTGTCGTGCAGGGCCTTGATCATGACGTCGAAGTCGTCGAGGGAGCCCAGGCGGGGGTCGACGTCGCGGTAGTCGTCGACGTCGTAGCCGCCGTCGGCGAGCGCGGACGGGTAGAAGGGGCTGAGCCAGACGGCGTCGACGCCGAGGTCGGCGAGGTAGCCGGCGCGGGAGGTGATGCCGGGCAGGTCGCCGATGCCGTCGCCGTTCGCGTCGGCGAAGCTGCGCGGGTAGATCTGGTAGACGACGGCCTGGCGCCACCAGTCGGCGTCGGCCGCGGCGCGGCCGCCGGTGATCGGCTCGGTCATGTGCGGGTGCCTTTCTGCGGTGGTCGAATCGCCGGTGGTGCCGTACCGGTGCCGGTGCGGCGACATCATTGATCCGGTGATTAAATCTAATGTAAAAATCAATTTGCCACCGTCATACTGGTACACCGAAGGCGAGGTGTCAAGCATCGTGACCGCGATCGACGAGAGGGCCGCGTTCTCCCAGCGACGGGCGAACGCGGCCGCCGTGCTGGACCGCGGGTGGGACGCGCCGGTCTTCACCGCGAGTGACGTGATCGCGGCTACCGGGCTGGCCCGTTCGACGGTGATCGCCCTGTGCGACGAGTTCGTGGAGCGCGGCTGGTTCGCGGAGCTCCCGAACGCCCGGGTTGCGGGCGGGGAGTACCGCAAGGGGCGCCCGGCTCGCCGGTACGAGCTGCGCGCCGACGCCGGAGCGGTCGTGGGCGTCGACGCCGGGCAGCACTGCGTCACGGCCGCGGTGGCGGACTTGCGCGGGAGGGAGCTCGCCCGCGCCCGCACCGGGCTCGACTCCGACGACCCGGTGCGGCGCACGGAGGCCACCGACACGGCCGTCGCGGACGCGCTCGAGCGGGCCGGCGTCGACGCTGCGTCGGTCCTGTGCATCGCGGTGGGGGTCCCCGCCCCGACCGACGCCGACGGCAACTCCCCCGAGAGCGAGTTCTGGTCCCGCATGAACCCCGGTTACGCGGCGCGCTTCCGCGACCGGGGGTGGCTCACCGAGGTCGAGAACGACGCGAACCTGGCCGCGATCGCCGAAGGGGCGGCAGGGGCGGGCAGGGGCGCCTCGTCGTACGTCACACTCGTGTCCGGGGAGCGGTTCGGCGCGGGGTACGTGGTGGACGGGCACCTGGTGCGCGGGCGCCGCGGCGGCGCCGGGGAACTGGGGCTGCTCGCACTGGTCGACGGCGTCGGCTCGGCGCACGGCGTCGGGGCGCTGCTGCGCGAATGGGCGCTGGAGGCCCGGGCGGCGGGCGCGCTCCCGGACACGAGCCCGCTCATGTGGACGGCGCCTGAGCAGACCGGCGCCGAGACGGTGCTGAAGGCCGCCGAGGCCGAGGACCCGGCGGCGCTGAAGCTCGTGGAGCGGATGGCCGAGCGACTGGCCCGGATCTGCGCGGTCCTGGGAGGACTGCTCGACGTGGAGCGGATCGTTTTCTCGGGCGCGGTCGCCGCCTCGCTTGCGCCGGTCCTGCGGCACGCAGCCGCGCGCCTCGAGGACCTGACACCAGCGCCGGCGCCGGAGCTCGTGGCCTCGACGCTGGGCGGGGGCGTGGTCAGCGTCGGGGCGCTCACGCGGGCGCTGGAACTGGTGCGGGCGAACGCGATGACGCTCGACCCGGTGCCGCGCGGAGCCGGTCCGACCGGCTGAAGCAGCGGTGTCCCGGGCGCGGGGTCGCGGGCGGGCGCGGACCGGGGGCTTCGGACGGTTGCGGGCGGCGGACGACCGGCGGCATCAGCGAACGGTCGCTAATCGCGCCCAGAGGCCCGGGGCGGGACGCCGGCGACTGCCGCGGTTTCGGCGATGCGCCGCAGTTCGGGGGCGATCCGCCTTACCAGGCCGGAGAACTCCTCGAACACCGACCGTGCGGTGTCCGGATCCGGTCGAAGCAGCCGCTGGAGGCTCTCGGGCGTCACATCTTCGCCGCTTCGCGTCAGGGCCAGGAATCCTTCGAGTCCTTCGCGGGAGGTGCCGCGCATCGTCTCTCGGTAGGAGGTTCGCATCGCCAGTTCCCTACCGAGAACGTCGGTCATCGCATCATGGTAGGCGACGGGCAGGGGGCCGACGCTGATCTCGCGGCGCCGTTCTCCTTGGCGGATCACGGCGACGCACTCCGATCGCCGCGTCCCGTCCTCGGAGTCTGACGGTGCGGGCGTTCGCGACACGACGAATCGCCATCTGCCGAGCAGCATTGCGACGGCGATGCGGTCGCGTGCACGGCCTTGGCGGCTGAAGAGCACCCTGAGGAGGCTGAAGGTGCGGACGTCCATGGGGCCGAAGGCATGTTCGGTGTCCGCCGCGAACCGCTCGAACGCGGCGGCCGCTCCCTCGACGTCGTCGGCCTCGGCCCGCTGTATCACCAGGTTGACCAGCACACGGATCGTCTGAGCGTGGCCGGCCCCCAAGGCCCGGTCCATGTCGTCGACGAGCACTTCGAGTTCGGCGGCCGCACGGGCGGGGTCGCCGGCTTCGCCTCGCCAGCGCGCCAGGTTGGACCGGACCCTGAACAGGTTCGGATACTCCGGAGCGAAGACGTCCTCCATGTCGCTCAGGAGCGATTCGAGTGCGGCCACGGCGGCGCTCGGGTCGTCCGCTCCGAGCCGGTTGGCCGAACTCGATCGCAGCGAGAACGCGGTCTCGCTCTCGGCGGAACGCCGCTCGAACTCGACGCGGACGTCCTCCGTCATCGCGGCGTCGGCGGCAGCGCCCGCCGATTCTCGCAATCCGACCAGTTCGGCCTTGAATTTGAGGACCTGGGCGTCGGCGGCGCCGAGCACGTCTTCGGCGTCGGCGACGATGCTCGTGTACTGTTCGACCGCCCGGTCCGGAAACCCCATCTGCCCACTGAGCCTCGCCAGGTCGGCCCGGTGCCACAAGGTGCGGATGTCGGTCGGGCCGTGAACGCGGACCATGCGCTCGAGGAGCCCGTCGAACACCCGGACCGCCCCGGAGAAGTCGTGCGCTTCGGAGAGCACGCTGCCATGGCTCACCTGCGCCGCCAGCGTGTCCGGATCGTCCCGTCCCAGCCGGGCCTCGCCGAGGGCCGTCAGCGCTTCGAAGTAGGCGGCGGCTTCACCGGTCCGGCCCCATTTCCCAAGGCTGATGCCGATGCGCATGAGGAGGGGGTGCATCCCCCCTTCGAAGAGGAGTTCGTCATGCTCGGCGCGGAGCCGCGCGGCGCTCGCCCGCAGTACGGCGCCGACGGCCGCACTGAGATCGAGGCGCTGCCAGGAGAGTTCCAGGCAATCGGCGGCGACCACCGCCATGCGGCGGTGTCGCTCGGGAGAGAACCAGTCGCGGACGATGCGCTGGACAAGCGAGTGCACGTCCACCGTCTCACCGTCCCAGTTGAGGAGCGACAGGCGGTGCAGGCGTGAGAGCACCGCCTCCGTCTCGTTCGCGATCGCGGTGCGGGGGGACAGGCCGGTCGACGACGTTGTGGTCTGGAAGTACCGTGATGCGGCCTGGTGCAGATAGAATCCCGTGGGAATCCCGTTCGGCTCGACCATGCTGGCCAGCTCGAGCAGCCTCGTCGGCATGCCGTTCGGGTAGTCCGGATCAGCTCGCTCGACGGCCAGTGAAAGCGCCGCCGCGGCCGACCGACGGTAGTCGTCGGGAATAGCCCGAGGGCTGAGATCCGCGAGCTTCGTGGTGCGGTCGGCGAGGCGTTCGCGATAGGCCTCGCAGTTCAGGCTCGGCATGTCGAGAATGTAGGCAGCGGCCTGAGCGAGCGCGAGCGGCAGATGGCCCAGGTCCTCGGCCAGCGCAGCGGCGCCCTCCAGGCGCCGGGAGTCATGACGCAGCCGACCACCGAGGAAGTCGGCGGCCTCCTCCGGGCTGAACATGCCGACGTCGGTTCGCGCTCGACCAGCCCCATCGAGTGCGGCGTCGCGTCGACGAGTGGTGATGACGGTGCGCCCGTTCCTGTTCGCCGGCGGCCAGAGGCCGATGAGGTCGTCCTGAGCGGTGAGGTCGTCGAGCACGATCAGCCATCGAGGCGTATCGGGGCGGTCGAGCCAGGCCAGAAACCGCTGCGCGGCGTGTTCGCCGCCGGCCGGGTCGGCGCCGCAGACCTCGGCGGCGGCTTGACCGAAGGCGGCGATGATCGCGTCACGACTGCCAGCGTTCACCCATACCAGCAGGTCGACCTTACGGTCGGCCCACTGCTTGAGAGCGCAGGCGGCGGCGATCTGGGTCTTCCCCACGCCGCTCATCCCCGACAGGATCTGGATGGCCGCGCCTCCCTCGGCGAGTGTGGCGTTCAGACGCGCATCGACCGGCCGGTCCTGCCGCGCGGCGGCCAGCGGCGGGATCGTCCCGAACCGTCGCGGTTCGAACCTCGACGGCGGGTCGCGGTCAAGCAGTCGCAGCAGGTTCTCGGACCGGAACCGGCTCCATCTCGGGTACAGGATGACGTTCCGTATTCCGTTGTTCTCGGCGCGGAAACCGTAGGAGGTGATGATGTAGCGGCATAGGACTTGCAGGTAGGGGTGCTCGTCGGCGCTCGACGCCCCGGGGCCGCCGGGCCCGGGGTCGTTCTCTAGGAGCCAGGCGTGGACGTCGCTGACCAGGTCATCGAGGTCGGTGCCGTCGACCAGCGGCCAGTCCTGGGTCTTGCCGCGGCACAGGGTGGTGCGGAGCTTCTTCTGGAGGCGGGGCTCGCCGGGGAACAACTCGGTCGCAGTCTCCGCCACGGCGGCGGTGATGACCGCCGCCAGTTCGGCCTGCTGGTCCTTGGCAGGGCGGCCTTGCGTGAGCTGCCGGCTCCGCAGCTTCACGTCGAGGCCGGCGGCGATGCGGCTGCCGACCCACTTGGCGGCCGCTGCGCTGACGAGGTCGAAGAGGGGTTCGATCACGTGGGGTGGAACCTCCGTGTCCGTGCCGCTGAAGCCAACCCATCATACTCGCCGGCATGCCACCCGTGCTTGCGCTGCGACCGAGGCAGCAGGCCGCGGCCGGTGCCGTGGGGCTCCGCTGCGAACCGGACCGGGCAGGAACGGACGGCCGGGGCGGCGTCCTTGGGCGCCGTCGCAGCGGGCCCGTTCACCCGCCGCGGGGCGGGTGGACGGGCCCGGGCGGTCAGGCGCGGCCGTACTGGACGGGGAGGGGGCGCTCGTCGCCCAGCTCGGCGGCGGCCTCGTGCGGCCAGTAGGGGCGGCGCAGCAGCTCGCGGCCGATGAAGATCGCATCGGCCTCGCCGTCGGCGAGGATCTTCTCGGCCTGGCGGGCCTCGGTGATGAGTCCGACCGCGGCGGTCGGCAGCCCGGTCTCGCGGCGCACCCGCGCGGCGAAGGGGACCTGGTAGCCGGGGGCGGAGGGGATGGGCGCGCGCGGGACGTTGCCTCCGGAGGACACGTCGAGGAGGTCCACGCCGTGCTCGCGCAGGAGCGCGGCGAGGCGCACCGTGTCGTCGGCGGTCCAGCCCTCGGGCTCGATCCAGTCGGTGGCCGAGACGCGGTAGAGCAGCGGGGCCCGCTCCCCCACGACGGCGCGGACGGCGTCGACGACCTCCAGGTGGAGCCGGGTGCGGTTCGCGAAGGAGCCGCCGTACTCGTCCTCGCGGCGGTTGGACATGGGCGAGAGGAACTCGTGGAGGAGGTAGCCGTGGGCTGAGTGGATCTCGAAGACCTCGTACCCGGCCTCGGCGGAGCGGCGGGCCGCGTCGGCGAAGGCCGCGACGACGCCCTGGATCTCCTCGCGGGTGAGCTCGTGCGGGACCTGGAGCTTCTCGCTGAAGGCGACGGCGCTGGGGCCGACGGGCTTCCAGCCGCCCCCGCCCTCGGCGAGGGAGGCGCCGCCGTTGAACTCGAGGTCGGTGCTGGCCTTGCGGCCCGCGTGGGCGAGCTGGATGCCGGGGACCGTGCCGTGGGCGCGCATGATGGCGGTGAGGCGGCGGTGGCCCTCGACCTGGGCGTCGTTCCAGATGCCGAGGTCGCCGGGGCTGATGCGGCCTTCGGCGGTGACGCCGGTGGCCTCCACGAGGATCAGGCCGGCGCCGCCGACGGCGCGGGAGCCGTAGTGCTGGAGGTGCCAGTCGTTGGGGGCGCCGGTGCCGGGTCCCTCGGTGTCGGCGCTGTACTGGCACATCGGCGCCATCCAGGCCCGGTTGGGGATGGTGGTGCCGCGGATGGTGAGCGGGGTGAACAGGTTGCTGGTCACGGTCGTTCCTTCGTGTGGCGCCGGTCGGGCGCGGTTGGCGGTGTCGGGCGGTCGCGGCGGCGTCGGCGCGATCGGGGCGGTCCGGCGACGCTATCCGATGATCCTGGACAGGGCCTCGGCGGTCGCCTGGGGCGGGGCCGGAGCGGTTCCGGCCGCCGTCCGGGTCGGTCTACTCGTCGAAGCTGGCGTAGTAGGAGGCGGCCATGTCCTCGCCGCCGCGGCCCTGGGCAGCGGCGCGGCGGAACCGCTCGGCCCCGGCCTCGGCCAGGTCGAGGCGGACGCCGGCGCCGCGGGCGGCCTCGACGATGAGGCGGGCGTCCTTGACGGCGGTGTCGAGGCCGAAGCTGGTGCGGCCGGTCTCGCCGTCGAGGATGAGGCCGCCCTTGACACGGGCGTACCCGGCGTCGAGCGGGCCGCCGTCGATGAGCTCGAAGAACCGCCGCGGGTCCACCTGGAGTCCCTCGGCGAGGGCGAGGACCTCGCCGATGCCGTGGGTGAGGACCAGGACCCAGCTGTTGGCGACGAGTTTGAGGCGCGAGGCGCTGCCGTCGGCCCCGTCGGTGCCGGTCCACACGGTCTTGGCGCCGACCGCGTCGAACACGGCGTTCGCCGCCGCGTCGCCGTTCGGCCCGGAGGCGAGGACGGTGAGCTTCCCGGCCTCGGCGGGCTCCCTCGTGCCGAGCACGGGCGCGTCGAAGAACACCAGGCCGTGCTCGTCGGCGAAGGCGGCCAGGGCGGCGACGCCCTCGATCCCGGCGGTCGTGGACTGCACCCAGCGCATGCCCGGGCGCAGGGCGGGCGCGGCCTGCTCCATGACGTCGAGCGCGGCGGGGCCGTCGTAGAGGACGGTCAGGACCGCGTCGGCGCCGTCGACGGCCGCTGCGGGGGTGTCGGCGATCAGGACGCCGTCGGCGGCCAGGGGCGCCGCCTTGTCGCGGGTGCGGTTCCACGCGCAGACCTCGTGTCCGGCGCGGGCGAGGTTGCGGGCCATCGCGGCCCCCATGATGCCGGTGCCGAGGACGGCCACGGTCGGCTTGTCGCTCATGGTGCTCCTTCTTCGCTGGTCGCGGGCGGCGGTCTCGGCGCCGGCGCGGAACGTTCGGCCCCCACATTACTTGCAAACGCGGGATAATTGCAAGCGATGGCAATTGGCGTGTTACCTATATCGCTGTACGCTAGACTTGCCCGGATCTCCGAGAGCGAGGAGGAGCGCTGTGACCGCGACCCCGGAGGCCACGACCGCCCTGGCGCAGCACTGGTGCGCGCTGTCGGCGCTGCACGAACGCATCGCCGACCGCGTCGAGCGCAGGCTGGAGGCCGAGCACGACCTGAGCGTCCGCGAGTTCTCGCTGCTCACCGTGCTCAGCCGCCAGACCAAGACGAGTCATCTCCAGATGCGGCAGGTCGCCGAGGCGATCGTGCTCAGCCAGAGCGCCACGACCCGGCTGGTGACCCGCCTGGAGGACCGCGGGCTGCTGGCGCGCACGATCTGCAAGGACGACCGCCGCGGCATCTACACGAACGTCACCGAGGAGGGCCTGAGGCTGCTCGGCGCGGCCCGGCCGACCCATGACGGCGCCCTGCACGAGGCGCTCGACGAGGCGCGGGAGAACCCCGAGTTCAAGCTGCTGGTCGAGGCGCTGGAGCGCATCGGCTGAGCATGGCGGCGGGCCTTACGGCCCGGCGGGGTCAGCTCTTCCAGAACTTGACGCCGGCGCGGGCGAGGGCGTCGCGCCGCGAGTGCTTGATACGGGACTGGTAGCGGTGGTTGAGCGAGAGGGCCGGGGGCTCGGACTCAACGCGGAAGACGTTGCCGAGCCAGCGGACCGGGTGCCCGTCGACCAGTTCCCACAGCTGGACGATCTTCTCCCCCGGGGTGACCGTCAATCTGATGTGGAGCCCTTCGAACTCGATCTCCTCGGACCGGATCCAGCCCACGACCGCCGGGTCGGGATATTTAGCGGGCAGTGCGGGTTCATCGGGTCCGTTCATCTCCGGGCCAGCCATTCCATGCATTGATGACAATCCGGTCTCCATCATCGCAGACCACGGTATGCACGCAACTGCCGCACAGAGTGACACCGGGTCCGCAATGGCCAGGATAGTAGGCGCTTCCGGCACCGCGACAGGGGGCGGGGCCCGCGGCGGGGGCCGGTGTGGCCCGCGACCGCCGCGCCGCGCCCGGGACGGCCGGGCCGGGAGGGGCCCGGATACTGGGGGCATGAAGCTCAGCCGCCCGGTCTCGGTGTTCCTCCTCGCGTTCGGCGTGTTCTCCGTTTTCGTCTGGACGACCTTCGTGAAGAACCTGTTCGCCGACGTCAGCGGCCTCGCGTTCGACGCCGCGGGCGACCCGACGGGCTACTTCTGGGTCCACATCGCACTCGCGGTCGCCTCGTTCGGGTTCGGCGTCGCGATCGGCGTCATCGGCCTGCGGGGCCTGCTCGCGCTCCGGCGGCCCGGCCGCGACTGATTCCTGAAAGGACCGTTCGACGACCGGGCGACTCGTCCGGGAGTCGGAAATCCGACCAGGGGTTTTTCACTCGTTCGGGACCGGCGTGCCGGAAGCGGGACCGGAAGGCGCCCGCCGGTGCGGGCGCCGGCGGCCTCAGGCCCGCTCCAGCTCCTCCATCGCCTCCGCGACGGCGGCGCGGTGCTTGTCGTTCTCCGTCTCCTCGAGGTGGTCCATGAACCGCAGGAGGGCCCAGGACCTGAGGCGCTCGGCGTCGACGCCGAGGCCCTCGGCGACCGCGCGCAGGAGGCCGGCGCCGCCGTGCGGGCCGTGCAGCTGCTGCATGAACAGGAAGTAGCCGCCGTCGAAGGCGCGCTCGGCGGCGTACGGTTTGGGGTCGATGACCAGCCACGGCTCCCGCTCGGCCGAGACGATGTTGCTCAGGTGGGTGTCGCGGTTGCCGATGCCCAGCTCCGGCGGGTCGGCGAGCGCGTCGCACAGTTCGAGGCCGCGGCGCAGGCGCTCCTCGCCGACGCGGCGGCGCGTCTCCGCCGAGGCGTCCGCGAACGCGGCGCGCCAGCCGTCGAGCATCTCGGTGGCCGCGGGCAGCTCGGGGAACCCCTCGGGGACGTCGATCGGGCGCCACAGGCGCCGGTAGAGCCCGCACGCGATGCCGATGCGCTTCCACGCCGACTCGGGCGTGCGGTGCCCGAAGAAGCGGGTCGACTTGAGCCGGTTGCCGGGCACGGCGTGCTCCATGAGCATCGCGCCGGCCTCGCGGTCGTACTCGTACAGGCGCACCGCGCCGTCGCCGTCGTAGGCGCGCAGCGCGGTGGGTTCGGCGCGGTTCTCCTCGTCGACGTAGACGACCTTGAGGACCGCCCGCCCGCCGTCGCCGCGGCGGACGGGGACGACGTACGAGTGCGAGCCGCCGCCGAAGGGGGCGCCGTCGATCCGCAGCGACCACTGGCGCGTCAGGCCCCAGACCGTCTGCGGGAGTGCGTCGAGCCATGCCTGACCGGCCTCGCCGTGCCAGCCGAGGACGTCGCGTCGAACCGAGGAGGGAACCACACCAAATCGCATCCGTACAGTATCGAGCACCGCCCTTTGGCGATGCGATCCGCATGCGCATGTGCGGCAAGCGGTCTGGGACCGCAGGTGGGTCAGCCTCCGGATGCCAAGGCGCCCACCGCGTCCGCCACCGGCGTGTCCCCGCCGCGCAGTTCCAGGACGACCTTCGCGACGGCCGGGGTGCACAGGAGCTCGGCGAGCACGGCGGCCACATCGGAGCGGGTGACCGCGCCGCGGCCCACCGGCGGGGCGCCCAGGAGGACCGAGCCGGTCGGCGGGTCGTCCGTGAGCTGCCCGGGGCGCAGGATCACCCAGTCGAGTTCGCGGGCGCGCAGGTCCTCCTCGGCGGCGGTCTTCGCGTCGATGTAGGCGGCCCACACCTCGTCGCGGTCCGGGTCGGCCTCCTGTCCGGCGCCCATGCTGGAGATCTGGAGGAAGCGGCGGACGCCGGCGCGCTCGGCCGCGTCGGCCAGGAGCACCGAGGCGGCCCGGTCGACGCTGTCCTTCCTGGCGGCGCCGCTGCCGGGTCCGGCCCCGGCCGCGAAGACGACGGCGTCGACCCCGCCGTAGGTCTCGGAGGCGAGGAGCCCGGCGAGGTGCTCGGCGTCGGCCTGCTCGAGGTCGAGGACGATGGGGCGCCCGCCGATCGCGGTGAGGTCCTCGGCCTGGTCGGGGTCGCGGATCAGCCCGGTGACCGAATGTCCTCCGGCGGCCAGGGTCTCGGTGAGGCGCAGCGCGATCTGTCCGTGCCCTCCGGCGATGACGACATGCATACGGCCCACCCTAGCCCGGACGGCGCGGCGGCGGGCCGCTTGCGCACAGAGGACGCGCAGGCGGCGAGTCCGGGGGCCGGCGCGGTGCGGGCGGCCGGTTCCCGCCACCTGCTTGGAAAGCGATGTCTTGACGCTTGTGGACCGATGCGCTAGCGTAGGCCGCTCCGTTCGCGGCGGAGCCGCCGTCGCGTCGGCCTAAGGCGCCGCCGCAATGCGTCTCGAGGAGCGAAGCCGTGATAACCGACGCCGAACGCGAGATGACGAACTACGCCCACGCCGGAAACCTCAAGTCCCGCATCGACCTCTACCGGTACCGGGAGCCGCGGTTCGACCCGGTCGACACGGCCGTGGAGCTGTTGCCGAAGGAGGGCCTGGGGCTCGTCCTCGACGTCGGCGCGGGCATCGGCCGCTACACCCGCCGCCTCCGCGCCGAGCACCCCCGGGCCGCCGTGGTCGCGATCGACAAGTCCCCCGGGATGCTCGCGGAGGTCGAAGCGCCCGTGATGGTCGCCGACGCGCAGGCGATCCCCTACCCCGACGACAGCGCCGACGCGGTCCTGGCGATGCACATGCTCTACCACGTGGCCGACGTCGCCGAGGCCCTCGCCGAGTTCAGGCGGGTGCTCAAGCCCGGCGGCACCTTCCTCGCCTCGACGAACATCGCGGGCGACATGGCCGAGATCGGGGCGGTGTGGGAGCGGGCGGCGCGCTCGACCACGGGCCCGGGGGCCTACGACTTCAACACGGCCCTCGACGGCTTCAACTCCGCCAGCGCCCCCGCGCCGCTGCGGGCCGCCTTCGACACCGTCGAGGAGTTCAGGGAGGAGGGCGTCGTCAAGGTCCCCGAACCCGGCCCCCTCCTGGGATACCTCGCCTCGCTGCGCTCATGGGCGGACTGCGAGGACGCGGCCTTCGACGCGCTCCTGGAGGCGGCCGCGCGGGAACTGGCCGGCCACTTCGCCGAGCATCGGACGTTCGACTTCACCAAGACGGCGGTCTTCTACCGCTGCCACTGACCGCGGCGCCCTCGCCTACCGGCCGCCTCCGGCGGCGGCGTCCCGGCGCCGAGCGGCGGCGCCCTCGCGCCCGGGAGCGGTGGCGGCGATGATCGCGGCCCCGATGAGGGCGGCGGCCAGGGAGCCGACGAGCACGCCGATCTTGGCCTCGTCGGTGAGCGGTTCGGCGCCGCCGTGGAAGGCGAGTTCGGTGATGAACAGGGCGACGGTGAACCCGATCCCGGCGACGGCGGCGATGCCGGTCATCAGCGGCCACCGCGTGCCCTCGGGCAGGCGCCCGGCCCCGGTCTTCACGGCGATCCACACCGCGGCCGTGATCCCGAGGGTCTTGCCCGCGACCAGGCCCAGGACGATGCCGATCGTGACCGTCGAGGCCGCGGCCGCGGCCATGAGGTCCCCGCTGAGGGCGACGCCGGCGTTGGCGAGGGCGAACAGCGGCAGCACCACGAACGAGGAGAACGGGTGGTGCCGGTGCTGGAGCCGGTGGGTGGGCGGCTGGGCGTCGCGGGTCAGGCGCACGAGCTGCTCGGTCTCCTCGACGGTCAGGCCCTCCTTGGCCAGCTCCTGGGCCTTGGCGTGGGCCGCATCGGGGTCCAGGAGCGGCTTGGCCGAGATGATCAGGCCCATGGCGACGCCGGCGATGGTGGCGTGGATGCCGGATTCGAGGACGGCGAGCCACAGGGCGAGGCCGACGACGAGGTAGACCGGCCCCGACCAGACGTTGAGCACGCGCAGCGCGATCGCGAGGGCGAGGATCGCTCCGGCCGCGGCGAGCCAGGGCATCGAGAGGTCGTCGGTGTAGAAGATCGCGATCACGGCGATCGCGCCGAGGTCGTCGACGATGGCGAGGGTCAGCAGGAACACCTTCGCCGCCGAGGGGATGCGCGAGCCGAACAGGGCCAGGACGCCGACGGCGAAGGCGATGTCGGTGGCCATGGGGACGCCCCAGCCTCCGGAGCCCTCCCCGCCGGCGTTGAACGCGGCGTAGATGAGGGCGGGGACGGCCATGCCGCCGATCGCCCCGGCCACGGGCGCGACCGCGTTGCGGACCCGCCGCAGCTCGCCGGAGACGATCTCGGACTTGATCTCCATGCCGACGACGAAGAAGAAGATCGCCATGAGGCCGTCGTTGATCCAGTCCTTGAGGCTGTGGTGCAGCTCGAAGGAGCCGACGTGGATCGTGATGTCCAGGCCCCACACCGCCTGGTAGGAGGCGGCCCACGGCGAGTTCGCCCACAGCAGCGCCACGACGGCGCAGGCGACCAGGACCACGCCGGCGGCGGGCTCGATCTTGAGGAACTCCGCGGCCGGGCGGCCGACGTAGCGCGCGAGGGGCTTGCGCGAGTACAGGAAGGCGGGCCGGTTTCGCCAGACGGGGGACTTCCACGGCTCTTTGGAGGCGGCGGGCACGGGCAGGGCTCCGATCGGGTCGACGGCAGGACTTGCCGACCAGACTTCCCGGCGCACCGGGGCCTACCGTACCCCGTCCGCGGCGGCGGCGCCCGTGCGGGCGGCGCGGGGCGCTACCAGGCCGGGCCGGGTTCGAGGATCGCCTCGACCGCCTGGGCGACGCCGTCCTCGGCGCCGCCGGCGCGGTCGGTCGCGGCCGCGACGGCCTCGGGGTGGGCGCCCGCGACCGCGAAGGACCGCCCGGCCCAGGCGAGCATCGAGACGTCGTTCGGCATGTCGCCGAAGGCGACCACCTCGTCGTGGCCGATGCCGCGCTCGAGGCACCAGGCCGCCAGCGCGGTGCCCTTGGCGGCCTCGGCGGCGCTGCACTCGATCTCGGGGAAGCTCCCCCAGCGCCACAGGCGCGCGCCGGGCGGTTCGATGCCGCGGGTGCGCTCGGCCATGTCCTGGCCGGTGGAGCCGGGGACGCGGACGATGAGCTCGGCGACGCCCTCGGTCGCGGGGTCGAGGACGGCGAGGGGGTCCTCGCCGGGTCCGAGGAGCGTCCAGGGGTCGTTGCAGTGGACGCCGATCTGGAGGTCGGGCGACTGGGCGATCTGCCGCTCGCCGGTCTCGACGGCGAAGACGGCGCCGGGGAGGGCCTCGCGGAGCCGGTCGTAGAGGTCGCGGGCGACCGGCGGCGGGATCGGGTGGCGCAGCTCGGCCCGGTCCGCGGCGGGGTCGTAGACGATCGCGCCGTTGCAGCAGACGGCGCCGTCGAGCACGGGGGCGAGCCCGGGGACGCGGTGGACGGCCCGGGGGGCGCGGGCGGTGACGGCGACGGTGAGGAGGCCGTGTTCGCGGGCGGCCTGGAGGGCCTTCCGGTTGCGTTCGGAGAGTCGGCCCCGGCGGTCGAGCAGGGTCCCGTCGAGGTCGGTGGCGATCACCTTCGGCACTGGCACGTGACGAGTATCGGGGTTCGGGGCGGGCGGTGGCAAGCGGGTTGGAGCGGGACCGGTCCCCCGGTCCCGCTCCGTGCGCTCGGCGGCGGTTCAGTCCGCGTACGGTGCGGCCGCGGCCTGGGCGGCGGTCATGAGCGCGCCCTCGTTCTCGGGCCACAGGGTGTCGTCGACGCACGAGAAGGCGGGGAAGAACCCGCCGCAGTTCCCGAAGCCGGGGCCGATCTCGAACGTGAAGCTGGCGATGCCGAACTCGCCGTAGGTGAAGTCGTCGGTGGTGCCGCTGGTGGCGTAGCCGACGGTGTCGTCGTTGGTGCCGACGAAGTACCCGTTGGACTCGGCCATGGCGGCGCCCAGGTCGCGCAGGGCGGCGTCGTTCGGGGCCGTGTCCGAGGTGTAGCCCCAGGGGACGATGATGTACTCGCCGTAGGAGTGCAGGCTGATGAAGACGTCGCGGGCGTCGGCCGGGGCCGCGTCGCCGGGGTCCTCGCCGCGCTGGTCGGGGTGCAGGGCGCGGAGCCAGTCCTCGACGGCCCGCGTCTCGGGCTCCGACGCGGCCGCGGGGCCCTGGTAGGTCTCGGCGCACGGGTTGGTCGAGTCGGCGCCCCACTCGAAGCCGGAGTTGCGGTTGAGGTCGATGCCGAGGCGGTCGCCGCAGTCCCCGTTGGAGTCGTTGGCGTTCTTGCGGTGGAGGACCGGGTCGTCGCCGCCGGAGGCGACGATGTCGACGCCGTCGGGGTTGGCGATCGGGACGACCCACACCTCGGTGGTGTCGAGCAGGGCGGTGACGGCGGGGTCGGTGCCGTAGCCGTCGACGAGCTTCTCCATCCAGCGCCAGGCGATCTCGCCGGTGGCGATCTCGCGGGCGTGGATCTGGGCGATGAGCGAGAACCGGGGCTTGGCCGAGTCGGGGTCGGTCTCGCAGTCGCCCGCGGCGATCGCGGTGAGGCAGACGGCGTAGACGTCGTGGCCTTGCGTCTGGTCCTGGGTCTTGAGCCAGGAGTCGCCGATGTCGTGGAGGCGGGTGAGGCCGGGGTTGGCGGCGGTGAGCTCCTGGAGGTCGGCCTCGTAGGCGTCGACGGTGCGGTAGCCGCCGTAGTAGGTGCCCTCCTGCTGGGCGGTGGTCTCGACCTCTTTGTAGACGGTGTCGAGGAACTCGGGGTCGTGGCCGAGGGCGCGCAGCTCCTCGGCGACGGCCTCGTCGCCGAGGACGTGGGCGCCGCCCCGGGTGCGGACGACGTCGAAGCCGAGCCGGTCGAGTTCGGCCAGTTCGGGGCCGGTGAGGTCGCCGACGGTCCAGGTGACGGTCTCGGAGGGGTCGGCCGGTTCGGCCTGGGCGGTGAGGGCGGCGCCGGTGGAGGCCGCCGCGACCCCCAGCGCGATGCCCGCGGTGGCGAGCCTTCGCTTGAGGTGCATGGGTCCGTTCCTTTCTCGGCCCTCCACAGGTGCGGTCGACCGGAGGGACGGGCCGAAATGATCGTAATCATACATTTAGCCATCAATCCCTTGAATAGTCAACATATTGGAACACAATGGAATTCGTGGCGGTCGCGCCGGTCACCGGCCCGCGAGGCGGCGGCTCAGGGCCAGGAGGTACGCCTCGCGGTCGAGCGGGTCCGCGTCCGTCCGCGCCCGGGCCGGGACCGGTCCGGTCACCGGCTCGTGGCGCTCGAAGGCGCTTTCGAGGACGCCTTCGCCGCTGGTCAGGCCGGGCAGGCGCCGGCCGAGTCCGTGGACGGCGGCGGCCGGGACGGTCCCTTCGAGGACGCAGCGGTCGCCGCGGTGCCGGGGCGGCTCGGGGACGGCCCGCGCCTTCGCGAGCGCGGCGAGGACGCCGCCGAGGTCCGGGGCGGGCAGCTCGATGCGGAAGCGGTGCAGCGGTTCGCACACTGCGGTGCCCGCCTGCCGCAGGGCCTCGGCGAGCACGAGCGGCACGAGGTCGCGGAAGTCCCCGGCGGTGCTGGACATGGCCTTGTCGAAGCCGCCGTGGGCGCTCGACTGGCGGGCCCAGTACCCCGAGTGGGTCATGGTGACCGCGCAGCCCTCGACCTGCCAGCCGTGCAGCCCCTGGGCGAGGGTCGCGTGGACGGCCTCCTCGACGGCCTTGAAGAACGCGAGCGGCATCGAGCCGAGCTCGACGCCGAGCCGGAACTCGGCGCCGGTCCCGGGCGCCGGTTCGATCCGCAGGCCCACGGTGGCCAGGAACGGGTTGGGGGCCTTCGCGATGAACTCGACCGCCGCGCCGGCGCCGGTCGGGCGCTCGACGCAGATGACGGTGGACTCGCGGAAGGCGACCTCCAGGCCGTGCTCCTCGGCGAGGGTCGCGCCGATGACCTCCTTCTGGACCTCGCCGTAGAGCGAGACGGAGAGTTCGCGGCGCTCCTCGTCCTGGCGCAGGCCGATGAGCGGGTCCTGCTCGGCGAGCCGCGTGAGCGCGGCGTGCAGGCCGGGGCGGTCGCTCTCGCGGGCGGGGACGACGACGGTCTCCAGGGTCGGCGGCGCGAACCGCTCGGTGCCGCGGTCCGGGGCGCGGCCGATCGGGTCGCCGACGCGGACCTCCCCCAGGCCCCAGAGCTTGGCGATCCGGCCGGCCTCGACCCGGGCGGCGGGGCGGTCGGCGCCGTCGTCGAAGACGCTGAGGGCGGTCACCTTGGCCTCCCCGCCGCCGACGGGGACGCGGTCGCGGACGCTCAGGGCGCCGGAGAACAGGCGGGCGTAGGCGATCCGCTCCCCCGCCGGTCCGCGCTCGACCTTGAAGACGGTGCCCGAGAGCGGCCCGTCCGGGTCGCCCGCCGAGGCGGGCAGGAAGCGGCGGATACCCGCGAGGAGCCCTGCGATCCCCGCGCCGGTGATCGCCGAGCCGAAGTGGACCGGGTGCGCCCGGGCGCGGGCGGTCTGGGCGGCGAGGGCGTCGTCCAGGCGCTCGCGGCCGAGCGCGTCAGGGGCGTCGAGGTAGTCGCGGACGAGGTCCTCGTCGAGGTCGGCGAGCGCTTCGGCGAGGTCGTCGAGGTAGGGCCGGTCGCGGGGGCGCGGCGCGCTGGAGGCGGCCGCGGTGCCGAGGCCGGAGGCCGCGTCGACGGCGACGACCGCCGGGTCGAGCCGGGCGGCGAGTTCGGCTAGGAGCGGGGCGCCGCGGGCTCCGGCGCGGTCGATCTTGTTGGCGAACACCAGGGTGGGCACGCCGAGTCGGCGCAGGGCGCGGAACAGGACGCGGGTCTGGGCCTGGACGCCCTCGACGGCGGAGACGACGAGCACCGCCCCGTCGAGGAGGCCGAGGACCCGCTCCACCTCGGCGATGAAGTCGGGGTGGCCGGGCGTGTCGATGAGGTTGACGGCGGTGTCGCCGAGCGTGAACGAGACCACCGCCGACTTGATGGTGATCCCGCGGCGGCGTTCGAGGTCGAGCGTGTCGGTGCGGGTGCTGCCCGCGTCGACGCTGCCGACCTCCTCGATGACGCCGGCGGCTTGGAGCAGCCGCTCGGTCAGGCTGGTCTTACCGGCGTCGACATGGGCGAGGATGCCGAGATTGAGTGTGCGCAACAGCGGTCATGTCCTTTGAGCGTCGGGTTCCCTTCTCGATGAACATGAGCTGATTCCGCATGGTGGTGGCTCCTTCGACGTGGGGCCGCGCTGAGGCGCGCGGGAACCAGTTCAGCAGAACGGGACGAAGGCCGCAATCGGTTTTCGGGGGCGGCGAAGGGCGCCCGGGCGCGGTGCCCGGGCGCTCGCGGCGGGGTCAGGCGGCGGCGTCGGCCTCGGTGTCGGCCCGGGCCTCGGCGAGGAGGCGCTCGACGACCTGGGCGACGCCGTCGTCGGCGTTGGCGGCGGTCCGGTCGGTGGCGGCCTCGACCGCTTCGGGGTGGGCGTCGCCCATGGCGTAGGAGCGCCCGGCCCAGGCGAGCATCGGGACGTCGTTGGGCATGTCGCCGAAGGCGACCACCGAGTCGGGTCCGCGGCGGCGCTCCTTGCACCAGTGGGCGAGGCCGGAGGCCTTGTCGGCGCCGCGCGCGTTGAAGTCGAGCATGCCGAAGTCGCCCCAGTGGCACATGGCGAGCCCGCCGAGGTCGGCGTCCGCGACGGCGTCGGCCATCTCCTCGCCGGTGCGGGACGCGCAGTAGACCTTGAGCTTCACCGTGCGCCGGGCGCGCTTGAAGACCGCGTCGACGCCGTCGGCGAACTCCCAGTTCGAGGAGCCGACGAGGGCGCGGTAGGCGCTCTCGCCGACGATGCGGTCGCCGGTCTCGACCGCGAAGACGGCGTCGGGGAGCCGCTCGGCGATCAGGGCGGCCGCCTTGCGCGCCGCGGCGACGCGGATGGAGCGCAGGATGCGCGTGCGGCCGGTGGCGGGCTGGTAGACGACGGCGCCGTTGGCGCAGACCGCGCCGTCGAGGTGCGGGATGAGGTCGGGCAGCATGTCGACGCCGTACGGGGTGCGGGCGGTGACGGCGACGACGAGGGCGCCTTCGGCGCGGGCGGCGGCGAGGGCTTCACGGGTCCGGTCCGACAGGTTCCCGCCCGGGGCGAGGAGGGTCCCGTCGAGGTCGGAGGCGATCACAAGGGGTTTGAGCACCGCTCAAGTATCGCCCGGCCCCGCCAGTGCCGGCAACCGCGACGGCCGCGGGCGGGGAGCGGCGACCGCTGGCTTTTCGATGCCGTTGCGCTGCAATGATTCCTGAGATCAAGGGCCGAGAGGACCCCTTTGTTGACCCCTGGGTCAAGAATGGTGTAGGGTTCTCGCATGGGCAGGCCGAAGAACTTCGAACCGGACGTCGCCGTCGCGCGGGCGATGGAGGCGTTCTGGACGAACGGCTACGCGGGCACCTCCCCCGCCGACCTCGCCGAGGCCACGGGCATCGGCAAGGGGAGCCTGTACCACGCGTTCGGCTCCAAGCGCGAGCTGTTCGGGAAGGCGCTCGACCTGTACGGGCAGGTCGGATCGGAGGTCACGGCCGCGTACCTGGACGAGCCGGGCACCGCCAAGGAGCGCATCCGCGCCTACCTGGCGTTCCTGGTCGAACTGGACTGCTCGGGCCCGGCGCCGCGCGGCTGCCTCGCGGCCAACACGGCACTCGAGCTGGGCGGGCGCGACGAGGAGGCCCTGCGCGCCGTCACGCGCATCACCGACGAGACGATCCGCCTGCTCGGCGAGCGGATCCGCAGGGGCCAGCGGGACGGCGACGTCGCCCCCGAGGTCGACGCGGACGCGCAGGCGCGCTTCCTGATGAACACCATCGTCGGGCTGCGCGTCATGGCCACGACCCATGAGCTGCCGGCGCTGCGCGGGATCATCGAGACCGCGCTGACCGGTTTCTGAGGCACGACCCGGCGCCCTCGCCCGAGGGCGTTTTTTCTCGCTCCAATTTTTGACCTCTAGTTCAAGAAAAACGAAAGGCACTCCCATGGAACTCGGACTCAACGGCAAGACCGCCCTCGTCACCGGCGCCAGCCGCGGCATCGGCCTGGCGATCGCCCAGACCCTCGCGGCCGAGGGCGTGCGCGTCGTCGGCGCCGCCCGCACCGCCACCCCCGAGCTGGAGAAGGCCGCCGAGGCCGTCGTCGGCGCCGACCTCTCGACCCGCGAGGGCGCCGAGGGGATCGTCGCGGAGGCCGTCGCAGCGGTCGGCGGGATCGACCTGCTGGTCAACAACGTGGGCGGCGGCGACGCCGGCCGGATGGCCGTCGGCGGGTTCCTGGACGTCCCCGTCGAGCAGTGGGAGGCGATCCTGGACCTCAACCTGCTCAGCGCGGTCTGGACCACGAAGGCGGCGCTGCCGGGGATCATCGCCCGGCGCGGCGCGATCGTCAACGTCTCCTCGGTCAACGGCCGCATCCCGACCGCCTCGCCCGTCGGCTACGCCGAGGCCAAGGCCGCGCTGACGATGTTCTCCAAGCGACTCAGCGAAGAGGTGGGGCCGCAGGGCGTGCGGGTGAACACGGTCTCGCCCGGGGTCGTCCGCACCTCGCTGTGGCGCGCGGAGGAGAGCTTCGGCGCGAAGGTCGCCGAGGCGTACGGCGTGTCGCAGGAGGAGCTGCTGGCGAACCTGCCCGGCCAACTGGGAACCGCGTCGGGGCGCATCAGCGAGTCCGAGGAGGTCGCGGACCTGGTGGCGTTCCTGCTCTCGGACCGGGCGGCGAACATCCACGGCGCCGACCACGTGATCGACGGCGGAACCCTCAAGGCGGCGTAGGCGAACGAGCGGGCGCGGCGAGACGCCGCGCCCGCTCCGGGAGGGGTCCCCGCGGCAGTGTGAGAAGAACGGAGTGTCGGTCCGCCGTGTCACGGTTGCATCACGAGTGCAACCCGGTCCCGGCCGGGTTCGTCAGACCGGAGCGCCGACCGGTTCGCAACACCGCCCTACCTTGGACGGTGACACCGCCCGCCGAAGGAGCCCAGCATGTCCTACAACCAGCCGCCGCACTACAGCTTCGGCCCGCCCGAGCAGCCGCAGCAGCCCCAGAGCGGGCCGCCGTCGTACTCCCCGCAGCCGCCGCCACCGCCGCAGGAGCCCGGGTACGCCCCCACGCAGCCCGCGTACCTCGCGCCCACGCAGCCGACGTACGGCACGCAGGTGCTCCCGACGCCCCCGGCCGCTCCCCGGCGGTCGCCGCTCGTGCCCGTCCTGGCGGTGGCGATGGCGATCGGCCTGGCCGGCGCGGCGCTCTCGCTGGCGCTGTGGCTGCGCTCCAGCGGGGACCTGGAGGACGCCGAGTCCAGGTTGGACGACCGCGACACCGAGATCGCGCAGCTCGAGGAGGACCTCGGCGCGGCGCAGGCCGCGGCCGACGAGGCGGAGGTCCAGGCGGCCGACGCCGAGTCGATGCGGGCCTGCCTGGACGACCTGAAGGAGTACTACGCCACGCCGGTCGGCTCGGACGAGGAGGCCGCGGCCGAGGCCGCGCTCCAGGACTCGTGCGCCACCTGGATCTGGTGACCCCCTCGGCCTCCGCCCGGAACCGCCGCGGTTCCGGGCGGCCGTCGTCTCCGGGGGCGTCGCGGCCGCCCCGCGGCGTCAGCGTTCGCCGCGGTCGCGGGCGAAGGCCGCCGGGACGCGCAGCTCGTGGCCCCGGAAGAGGTCGATCCGCTCCGACTCCTCGCGGGTGATCCAGCGCGAGTCGGAGGCCTCGAGCTCGGCGAGGCGGATCGGCTGGTCCGGGTCGGCCATGCGGGCCGTGAAGCTCATGATCATCGGCATGCGGCTGTCGCCGAGGTCCGTGTCGCGCTTGTCGAAGGCCCAGGACAGGCCGGTGAGCCCGACGTCGAGGCCGGTCTCCTCGCAGGCCTCGCGGACGGCGGCCAGGCCCACGGGCTCGCCCACCTCGGCCGCGCCGCCGGGCACCGCCCACTGGCCGGTGTCGGTGCGGCGGATGACGAGCAGCCGCCCCTCGTCGTCGAAGACCGCGGCATCGGCCCCCGTGGAGACGCAGTGCGCGGCGAGGTCGCCGCAGTCGATGCGCGGGTAGTCCAGTTCGGTCTCGCGGGCGCGCTCGCACAGGGCCGCGACGCGGTGCTGGCGCTCGACCTCATACGGGTTCGTCACGGCGGCAAGGGATTCCTTGGCCAGGGCGGCGATCGCGTCGAGGATCTCGCGGGCGGCGGGCGAGACGGGGAGCGGCCCGGCCTCGGGCATGGCCGCGCTGTCGGCGGGGGCGACGGCGGGCAGGTCGCCGTCGAGGTCGGGGTTGCCGGGGGGCAGCAGCGCCGCGGCCGCCGCGGCGTCGAGGCCGGTCGCGAGCTCGTAGACGAGCAGGTACGTGTGCGGGCAGGGCAGGCCCGCGAGGTGGGTGTCGGCGATGGCCGCCGGCGCCTCGGGGACCGCGGCGCCGAGGGCGGCGGCGGTCGCGGCGAGGCGCTGCCCGAGCGTCTCGGCGGCGTTCAGGCGCTCGCGGCGCACCAGCCGCGCGCCGTCGGCGCACTCGACGCGGAACTCGATGCCGGGCATGGGGGTGCGCAGGTTCGCGTCGGTCGCGAAGACCGCCAGGATCGCCGCGAAGGGGCGGTGGTCGACCTCGGCGAGGAGCGCCGCCGCCAGCTCCCGCAGCCGGTGCAGCCGCGCGGTCTCGTCGGGCCCGGCGCCCCAGTACAGGCCGTTGGCGGCCTCGGCGCGGAGCGCGTCGGCCAGTCGGGCGAGGCCCGCGGCCGCGAGGTGGGGGTCGGCGGTCGGGTTCGTCATGGCGCTCCTTCGCTGCTGGACCGGTACTCGCCGGATCAGCGGTTTCGTCGCGGTTCCCTCGCTGTCCGGCCGGTCAGATGGTACGCTGCGCGACCGCCGCGCGCGCGGCGCTCAGCGCCTCGCGGGTGGAGGCGATCAGGGCCGGGTCGCCGATCCGCTCGCGCATGATCAGGACCTCGGCGAGGACCTCCACGGCGAGGTGGGGCCGGCGGGCGTCGACGAGGTGCTTGCCGTAGTGCTGGAGCGCGAAGTGCAGGGTGCCGGGCGCCTCGGCCCGGGCGATCTCGACGGCCTGCTGGTAGAGCGGTTCGGCGGTCTCGAGGTCGCCGGGGTAGCGGTGGGCGTCGCCGAGGTTGACGAGGGCGGCGACCCGCTCGCGCGGGGTGGCGGCGCGGTCGAGGGCGTCCCGGAGGACGCGCTGGGCGCGGCCGTAGTCGCCGAGGGCGATGAGGCCGACGCCGGCCTGGCGCAGCTCGCCCTGCGGGAGCCGGGGTTCGCGCGCGAGTTCGAAGTGGACGAGGCGGCGGAGCTTCTCCGGCTCGGTCGCGTACATGCGGCCGTCGCTGCCGGTGGCGATGAGCTCGGTGATCCGGTGCTGTGCTGCCGGCATGGCGTGTCCTCCGTTTCCAGGCGGGGCGGGCCGCGAGGGGGCCTCACGTGAGGATATGCCCGCGCGGCGGCGCTCGCCCAGCCCCGCGGTCAGGGTTTGCGCAGGATCAGCCCCTGGTACTGGTCGACCTTGCCGTCGAGGGCGGTGAGGTGCACGTCGACCACGGTGAACTGCTCGGCGGCGATCGCCTGGATGCGGTCGGCGGTGAAGTAGGAGAAGAACCGCTTGGGCTCGTACGCGTCGCCCTCCCAGACCCCCTCGTGGTCGTGGCCGCCGTACTGGCCCCAGTAGCAGAGCCCGCCGGGGGCGAGGACGCGGCGGACCTCGGCGAGGACGCCCGGGAGGTCGGCGCGCGGGACGTGGAGCAGGCAGTTCATGGCGAAGACCGCGTCGAAGGCGGCGTCCTCGAACGCGAGGTCGCCGAAGTCCATGACGCGGGCGTCGAGCCCCTTGGCGCGGCAGTGCCCCACCAGCGCGGGCGAGAGGTCCACGCAGGTCACCGCGAAGCCCTCGTCGGCGAAGTACCGGCCGCTGACGCCGTGGCCGGCGCCGATCTCCAGCAGCCGCGAGGCCCCCGCCTCGCGCAGGCGCGCGGCGAACCGGGCCCGCTCGGCGGGCTTCCACGGCCGGTCGTCCATCGCCTCGCGGGCGTCGGCCCCGGCGTCGTAGGCGCGGCGCAGGTCCCGTTTGAGTTCGGCGTATCCCATGGGGCCCATGATGCCCGAGGGTTCCGGCGGGCTCAGCGCAGGCCGGCTCCGGTGAGGGCGCGGTTGCGGGCCTTGCGCGGCAGCCGGTCCACGTAGACCGTGCCCTCGAGGTGGTCGTACTCGTGCTGGAGGCAGCGCGAGAGGGTGCCGGTGCCCTCGATGCGGACCGGCGCGCCCGCGGCGTCGAAGCCCTCGACCGCGGCGGTCGCCGAGCGGGCCGTGTCCTCGAACGAGCCGGGGACCGACAGGCAGCCCTCGTCGCCGGTCATGAGCTCGCGGGGCGGCGCGGGCAGGGCGAGCACGGGGTTCACGACCGCGGCGACGGTGCGCACGCCGTCGGCGTCCTCGCAGTCGAGCACGAACACGCGGGCGTCGACGCCGATCTGGTTGGCCGCCAGGCCGACCCCGTTGGCGGCGTACATGCTCGCGAACATGTCCTCGACGAGCTGCGCGAGCGCGTCGTCGAAGGCCTCGACCGGCTTGCAGGCCCGGTGCAGGACGGGGTCGCCGTAGTGCACGATCGGGTGGACCCGGCCGTTCGCGCCCGGCTCGGCGCCCTCCTCCACCGGCGGCTCCTTGTCGGCCAATGCTGCTCCTCGTGTCTCCCTGCGGCGCCGTCCGCCGCGTTGTTGCAAGTGTATTGCAACAGTATCCGGCGGGCGGCGGTGACGTCCGCCGTGGGAGCGATGAAATCGCGCCCCGCGGGTAGTCCTCACCTAGGGCGGTCGCGACCGCGGCCGCGGATGAGGAGATCCATATGGGCAAGGTCTTCGTCGACGCGACGGTCTCCCTCGACGGCTTCATCGCCGACGAGTACGACGGCGTCGGCCCCCTGTTCGACTGGTACAACAACGGCGACAGGGCCGTGGCGCTGGGCGATCCGACCCGCGCCCCACGCGTGACCGCGGCCAGTGCGGCCTACCTCGAGCACGACGTCCGCCCGGCACAGGCGATCGTGATCGGGCGGCACCTGTTCGACATCACCAACGGCTGGGACGGGGTGCCTCCCGCGGGCAAGCACGTCTTCGTCGTCACCCACGAGCCGCCGAAGGAGTGGGCGTACGCCGACTCGGCGCCGTTCACGTTCGTCACCGAGGGCGTCGCGGCCGCGGTCGAGCTCGCGAAGGACTCCGCCGGGGACGGGGACGTCTCGGTGTCGGCGGGGACCACCGGCGACCAGGCGATCAGGGCGGGAGTGGTGGACGAGCTGCACTGCAACGTGGTGCCGGTCCTGTTCGGCTCGGGGAAGCGGTACTTCGGCGGGTTCGACGGCGCGCCGCTGATGCTGGGGAACCCGCGGGTGATCGAGGGCGACCGGGTTCTGCACCTGATCTACCGGATCGCCAAGCCGTGAGGCGGCGGGCCGCGGCGGGACCGCCGCGGCCCGTCCGCGTCAGAGGCTCCAGACCTCCACGAGGCCGTCGGCGGTGCCGACGAGGACGACCGGGTGGCCGTCGACCGCCCCGACGGAGGCGGACCGGATCTCGCCCTCGCCGGTGTGCGCGGCGAAGGTCGTGCCGATCTGGGCGCCGGTCTCGAGGTCGAACACGCTCAGGCCCTTGTCGCCGACGATCACCGCGGCGGCCTTGCCGTCGAGCTCGGTGACCTGGACGCCGGTGACCGCCTGGAGGAGCTCCTGCCCGGCGGCGCCGTACGGTTCGGCGGTGGCCAGGTCCCAGGCCTGGACGGCGCCGTCGCCGGTGACGGTGACCGCGAGGGGCCTCCCGGCGGCGGTGCCGGCGCTGAAGGCGTTGACCTCCAGGCTGAGCTGGTCGAAGGTGCCGCCGACGGGCTCGCCGCTGCCGAGGTCGGACACGAAGACGCTGTTGTCGTAGACGCCGACCTGCCGCAGGGTGCCGTCGACGTCGGTGAGCACGCTGAAGTCGCTGTAGGAGAGGTCCGCGTCGCCGAGCACCGCGCCGGTGTACAGCTGCTTGACGTCGTAGTCGCTGATGTAGACGGGGGTGTCGTCCTGGACGCCGACCCAGTAGATCGTGTCGTAGCCCGCCTCGCGGGTGTTGATCGGGTTCTCGGGGTCGTCGAGGTACCAGACGGCGTCGGTGGTGTAGTCGCGGGAGAACGCCACCCAGCGGCCGTCGTACTCGAAGACCGAGAGGTGCTCGACGACGTCCTTGTGGCCGCGGAAGGCGCCCAGCTCCTCGCCGGTCGCCAGGTCCCAGACGCGGATGACCTTGTCCTCGCCCGCGGTGACCGCGACCGGGACGCCGTCGACCTGCCCGGTGCGGACCTGGGTGACGGCGCCGACGTGGGCCTGGGCCATGGCGGCGACCTGGTCGCCCTGGACCGCCTGGGCCAGGGGCACGAGGCCGTCGTCGTCGCCCGCGGAGGCCGAGCCGCCGTCGCCGTCCTCCTCGACCGCCTCGGCGCTCGGGTCGGCGTCGGCGGCGTTCTCGGTCGCCCCGTCGTCGCCCGCGATCGTGCCCTCGCCCTCGCCCTCGGGCAGGAACTGGAAGGCCACGAGCGCGCCCACGGCGAGGACGACGACCACCGCGGCGGCCGCGAGCGCCGTGACGCCCTGCCTGGACTTGATCCAGGGGCCCTTCGCGGGCGGCGGGGCGGGCTGCGGGAACTGGCCGGTCGGGTGCGGGGGCGGCGACGGCTGGTGCGGCTGGGTGACCGGGCCGGGCATGGCCGGGAGCGCCTGCGGGGTCGGCTGGGAGGGCGGCCGGGGCGCCGATTGGTGCGGCAGCGGCATGGTCTGGTTCGTGGCCGGGACGGCGGCCGGGGTGGCCTGCGGGGGCGCGGTCTGCGGGGGCAGGGCCGGGCTCGGGACCGAGACCGGGGAGCTGACGGTGTGCCGGGCGACCAGGCCGCCTTCGGAGACGGCCAGCTCGGGCTGCTCGATGGCGGCGGGGGCGATCCCGATCTCGCGGTGCAGCAGCGTGGCGACCAGGGGCATGCGGCTGGCCGCGCCGACGAGGAAGAGCCCGGTGATCTGCTCCTTCGCCAGGCCCGACTCGCGGATGACGCCCTGGGTGACGCGGAGGGTGCGCTCCACGAGCGGCTTGCAGACCTGCTCGACCTCGTCGCGGGTGAGGTGGGCGTCCACGTCGAGCAGGGGGATGGTGAGCTCGGTCGAGGCGCTGCGGGAGAGGCGCTCCTTGGCCTGGCGGACCTCCTCCATGAACGCGGTGCGGTGGCGCAGGTCGGCGGGCTCGGTCGGGGCGGTGAGCCGGGCCCAGCGCTCGTCGTCCGTCTGGACGCTCGCGGCGAGGTGCTCGGCGAGGGCCTGGTCGAAGTCGAGGCCGCCGAGGTCGTCGGCGCCGTCGACGGCGAGCACGTCGAAGCCGTCGGGGCTGCGGCGCAGCACCGTGGCGTCGAAGGTGCCGCCGCCGAGGTCGTAGACGACGACGCCGGAGCCGGGCCCGACGTCGACCGCGAGGGTCTCGACGAAGTAGCTGGCGGCGGCGACGGGCTCGGCGACGAGGTCGACCCGGCCGAGCCCGGCCGCGGCGGCCGCGTCCGCGACGACGTGGCGGCGGGTCGGGCCCCAGGCGGCGGGGACGGTCACGGTGACCGGGCCGAGGCCGCCGAGGGTCTGCTCGCACTCGCGGGCGACGCGGCTGAGGACCGCGGCGATGACGCTGGTGACGGGGATCTCGGTCTCGCCGAGGAGGATCGAGGCGTCGTCGATGCGGCGCTTGGGGTTGGGCTCGTACCGGTCGGGCTTGCGCCGTCCCGAGTGGACGGCGTCGGCGCCGACGACCGGTCCGCCCTCGTCGTTCATGAACACCGCGGAGGGCAGCTGCGGTGAGCCGTCGAACAGCTGCTGGTGGACCCGCCCGTCGGCGCGGCGGATGGTGGCGACGGTGTGCGAGGTGCCGAAGTCGATGCTGATCGAGGCGGGCCGGGGGAGGCTGTTGGACATGTCCTCACTGTAGTGACCGGGGGCCAGGGCCTGTTGTACAGGGAACCCCCGTACGGCTGGGCCGGAACGGGCCGGGGGCGCCTGCGAGAATTCCTCGGTGGGCATCCAGACGCAGTTGCGGCGCGCGGTGGCGCTGTTCAGGTTCGCCGCCCTGGGCTACCCGGTGCTGCTCGGCGCCCTGTCGTTCGACGCGCTCGCGCACCCGGTCTGGGCGGTGCTGCTGGTCGCGGCGCTCGCCGCGTGGACCGGCGCGGTCAGCTACCGGTACACCCGCAGGGGCGACGAGCCGCGGGTGCTCTACGCGGACCTCGCGGTCACGGCGCTGGCGGTCGCGGCCTCGGCGCGGGCCCTGGCGGTGTCCGGCGGCGCGGTGCCGATCTCGCTGGGGCCGTGGATAGCCGGGGCGGTGCTCTGCTGGGGCGCGGCGTGGGGGCGGCGCAGCGGCGCGGTCTCGGGCGGGGTGATCGCCGTGTTCGGGATGGTCTTCCGCGGCGGCGTCAGCGAGAACACCGTGAACGAGGCGGCGCTGCTGGTCCTGACCGGGTTCACCTTCGGGCACCTGGTGCGCCTCGGCGTGGAGGCCGAGGAGCGGACGCGGCGGGCGATCGAGCGCAGCGCCGCCGCGCGCGAGCGCGAGCGCCTCGCCCGCGACATCCACGACTCCGTGCTCCAGGTGCTGGCGCTGGTCCAGCGGCGCGGCAACGAGATCGGCGGCGAGGCGGCCGAGCTGGGGCGGCTGGCGGGCCGCCAGGAGGAGGCGCTGCGCTCGCTCATCGTCTCCGAGTCGTACCGGCACCCGCTCGACGGGCGGCGCGACCTGCGGGAGCTGCTGGGGCGGCACGCGGGCGCGGCGGTGACGGTCGCGGCCCCGGCCACGCCGGTGCCGCTGCCGGCGCGGGCCGCCGGGGAGGTCGCGGCGGCGGTGGCGAGCGCGATCGACAATGTGCGCGAGCACTGCCCCGCGGGGACGCGGGTGTGGCTGCTGCTGGAGGACGACGGCGAGGCGGTCCACGTGACGGTCCGCGACGACGGCCCGGGCATGGCGCCGGGGCGGCTGGCCGAGGCCGCCGCCGAGGGCAGGCTCGGCGTGGCCCAGTCGATCCAGGGACGCGTCAGGGAGCTGGGCGGGACCGTCGCGGTCGTCTCGGCGCCCGGGAAGGGCACGGAGGTCGAGCTGCGCCTGCCGCGGCCCGCAGGAGGAGGGGACTGATGGCGACGCTCATCGTGGTCGACGACCACCCGATCTGGCGCGAGGCGATCGGCCGGGACCTCCAGGGGGCGGGGCACCGGGTGCTGGCCGCGCTCGGGGAGGGCCGCGCGGCGCTCGCGGCGATCCGGGAGCTGCGGCCCGAGGTCGCGATCCTCGACCTCCAGCTGCCGGACCTGTCCGGCGTGGCCGTGCTCCAGGGCCTCGGCGAGGACTGCCCGACGGCGGTCCTGGTGCTCTCGGCCAGCGGCGAGTCCGCCGACGTGCTCGAGGCGATCAAGGCCGGGGCGCGGGGCTACCTGGTGAAGTCGGCGTCGGCGGCCGAGCTGTCCGAGGCGGTGGAGCGGGTCGCGGCGGGCGACGCGGTCTTCACGCCGGGCCTGGCGGGCCTGGTGCTCGGCGAGTACCGCCGCCTGGCCAACGAGGCGTCCCCGCGGCGGCCGAAGCTCTCCGAGCGGGAGACCGAGGTGCTGCGGCTGGTCGCGAAGGGGCTGGCCTACCGGGAGATCGCCGAGCGGCTGTTCCTGTCGCAGCGGACGGTGCAGAACCACGTGCAGCACATCCTCACCAAGCTCCAGCTGCACAATAGAGCGCAGCTGGTGCGGTACGCGATCGAGCAGGGCATCGACGGGGACTGACCGCGGGGCCGCGGCGGAATTGAGTACTTCCGCGGCCGCTTTTGAGTAGTTCAGCCGATGCGCGGCGGGTCTGCGGTGTTGCTCAATGGAGGCATGAACGCCTACATCACCGCGGCCGGCGCGTACCTCCCCGGCGACCCGGTCGGCAACGACGAGATCGCGGCGCGCCTCGGCGGCGTCGACGACCGGGGCGACCGGCTGCGCCGCCGCGTCCTCGCCGCCAACGGCATCGCCAAGCGCCACTACGCCCTCGACGCGCGGGGCCGCACCACGGAGCTGAACGAGGAGCTGGCCGCCGCCGCGCTGCGGGCGGCCCTGGAGGACCGCGGCGCCCGCCCGGGCGACCTCGACATGCTCGCCACCGCCACCACGCAGGGCGACCTGCTCGTGCCGGGCTTCGCGTCCATGGTGCACGGCCGCCTCGGCGGCGGCCCGATGCAGCTGCTGTCGGCCGCGGGGGTGTGCGCGTCGAGCCTGGCCGCGCTGGACGCGGCCGTCGCGAAGGTGCGCCTGGGCGACCGGCGCCGGGCGGCCGTGGTCGGCTCGGAGCTGTCCAGCCGGTGGCTGCGGGCCTCCCGGTTCAACGGCGGCGGGGACGCCGACGCGCACTTCCTGCGGTGGATGCTCTCCGACGGCGCCGGGGCCGTCCTGGTCGAGGACCGGCCCCGGGCCGACCGCCCGTCGCTGCGGGTCGACTGGGTCCGCACCGTCTCGCTCGCGCACGAGCACCGGGTGGTGATGCGCGCGGGCATGGGCGAGGGCCCCGACCCGGCGGCGGGGCGCACCTGGCAGGACATGGGCAGCGCCGCCGCGGCCGAGCAGGCCGGGATGATGCTGCTGCGCCAGGACACGAGCGCCCTCGCCGCGCTGGCCGAGGCGGGGCTGCGCGAGTTCGACGCGCTCGCGAGGCAGGGCCTGGTCGACCTCGGGCGGCTCGACCACGTGCTGTGCCACTACTCGACGAACGCCTTCCGCGACCTCGTCTTCGCGAAGCTCGCCGAGACGGGGGCGGCGATCGACACCGGGCGGTGGTTCTCGAACCTGGAGACGCGCGGCAACACCGGCGCGGCCTCCATCTTCATCGCGCTGGAGGAGTGCTGGCGGACCGGGCGGTTCGCGCCGGGCCAGACGGTCCTGCTGGCCGTCCCCGAGTCGGGGCGGTTCTCGTTCGGCTTCGCGCACCTGACCTGCGTGGGCGCGGAGGGCGGTGCGCCGGCGTCGGTCGCGCCGACCGCGACGGTGGCCGGGTCCTCCCCCGCCCGGGCGACCGCCTCGGGGGCCGCCGAGGCGGCCCCGGGCAGCGTGTTCGCCCGCCTGGACGAGGTGTGGCAGGACTTCGAGCGGCGCCTCGCCGAGGTCCCGGTCATGCGGCGCCTCGAGGAGGGCACCGCCACGCTCGAGGACTACAAGCGGCTGCTGTTCAACCTGCGGCAGCAGGTCGCCGACGGCGCCCGCTGGATCTCCCGGGCCGCCTCCAACTTCTCGGTGGACCTGTTCGACCTGCGCAGCGCCGCGATCGGGCACGCCGCCGAGGAGCACCGCGACTTCATGCTCCTGGAGCAAAACTACGCGGCCTGCGGCGGCTCCCTCGAAGACATCCGCTCCGGCGAGAAGAACATCGGCTCGGAGGCCTTGTCGGCGTACATGTTCCACACCGCGAGCCGGCCCGACCCGGTCGGGCTGCTGGGCGCGATGTTCGTCATCGAGGGCCTGGGCACCGGCAAGGCCGCCGGGTGGGCCGCCCGGTTCAAGGAGCTCCTGGACCTGCGCGACGACCAGGTCAGCTTCCTGGCCTACCACGGGGAGGCCGACGACGACCACTTCGCGAAGCTCCAGGCGATCCTGGCCTCGCCGCTCGTCGACGCGACGGCCGCGGACGCGATCGTCAAGACCGCCAAGGTGGTCGCCCGCCTGTACGCGCTCCAGCTGGAGGAGCTCGACCATGTCTGACCTCGCGGGCCCGCCGCTGTGGGACGCCGTGGTCGCCGACCCCTCGGTGCCGCTGGAGCGAGAGGTCGTGCGGATGATCGCCGAGGACCAGCGCGGATGGACGCGCACCTGGCTGTACCCGGTCGCCCGGCCCGTGTCGCGGGTCCTCGCCGTGGTCATCGTCGTCCTCAAGCGCCTGACGCCGGTGCGCTGGACCGCGCACCGGCTCATGGATCGGCTGTGCATCTGGTTCCTGCGCCGGTTCGTGTCCCCGCTCGCGGTCGAGCTGCTCATCCGGCACTTCGTGATCGAGACGAACCTGCTCAACTTCATCGTCCGCAACACCGCCACGCCGATTGCGCCGGTGGCGCTGCGCCCCGTGGACCTGGCCGGGCTCGGGAACAAGGCTGTGATCGAGCACGACGTCAACGTGTACGTGGTGCTCGCGGCCCTGGACATGACGCCGGCGGGTCCGTTGGACTACAGCGGTCTCGACATGCCGCCGCTGGACCCCGAGCCGCGGCGGCGGCGGCTCATGCGGCTGGACGTCCAGACCGCCCTGTGCCTCATGAACCTGCCGTTCGCCGCGTGCCTGACCCCCGAGGAGTACCGGCGGGCCGTCCACTCCATGCGGTTCGACGACTCGGTCCTGGCGATCCTCGCCGAGATCACCGGCGACCCGACGTTCCTGCGCTGGCAGAACGGGGACCTGTCAGTGCGGGCCGACTCCAACACCGACGTGCCGCGCGCGGTCTACCGGCACGCCGTGGTCTGCGAGTACGCGCACGCCCAGTTGTGCAGGCTCGCGGCCCGGACCGACGCGGTGAGCGAGGCGGCGTAAGAGCGCTGTGGCTCTCCTGCCAGGATTCTGTGGAGTGCTCTATAGCGGGCGTTTACTTGCTCGCAGTCCCGCTGACGCGGGTCTGCGAGCCTGCGGCCGGCTGAGGTGTCGTACCCCGCATTTATCCTCAAAGCGTGCTTCTCCGGTACCGCTACCGTGTGTATCCGACTGCCCCGCAGCGAGCCTCGCTCGCGCGGGCATTCGGTTCTGCTCGGGTGGTGTACAACGATGCGGTGGCCGCGAGGAGGCACGCATTCGCGGAAGGCTTGGCGTTTCCGTCCACGGCGGCCTTGTCGAAGCAGTTGATCACCGAGGCGAAACGGACCCCGAAACGCTCGTGGCTGGCGGAAGTCTCGGCGGTGGTGTTGCAGCAGTCCCTCGCGGACTGCGACCGGGCCTACAGGAACTTTTTCGCCTCGCTGAAAGGAGCACGGCGGGGCCCACGCATGGGACCACCGAAGTTCAAGCGGCGCACTGGTACGCAGTCGATCCGCTTCACCCGCAACGCCCGGTTCGCCGTGCTCCATAGCGGGCGTTTGCGACTGCCGAAGGTCGGCGACCTGCGGGTGGCGTGGTCGCGGGAGCTGCCCTCCGAGCCGTCCTCGGTGACGATCGTCAAGTCCCCGACGGGGAAGTACTTTGCTAGTTTTGTGGTCGCGGTAGAGGACGGATCGCAGGAGCTGGAGCCGCTCGCCGACCCGGAAGCCGAGACCGGTGTCGATCTGGGGTTGAAGGACTTCGCGGTCCTGCGCGGTGGCAAGTCCATCGACAACCCGCGCTTCTTCCGGCGCCTGGAGCGGAAGCTGCGGAGAGAGCAACGGGCGTTGTCGCGGAAGATGAAGGGCTCGGCGAACCGGGCGAAAGCCCGTCTCGAAGTGGCGAAGGTCCACGAGAAGATTAGGCACACTCGCTCCGACTGGATCGACAAGCAAGTCCTGGACATTATCCGCGAAAACCAAGCGGTCTATGTCGAGGGCCTGTGTGTCACAGGGCTCAGTCGAGGCCGGGCCGCGAAATCGATGTATGATGCGGCATTCGGGATGTTCCTGGCCCGGCTCGAATCCAAAACGGCGCGCACCGGGCGTACCTTTGCCCGGGTGGACCGGTTCTTTCCGTCGACGCGGTTGTGTTCGGAATGCGGAGCCCTCACCGGCCCAACCGGTTTGGAGGGCCTGAAGGTTCGGAAGTGGTCGTGCGGGTGCGGTGCGCATCACGATCGGGATGCGAACGCGGAGGTCAACATCCGCCGCGAGGGCAGACGCCTCGCCATGGAACGAGAACGGTTCGCCGCGGGGCTCGCGGAGAACTAAAACGCCTGTGGACCGGAGGTAAGACCAAGCGTGCTTGGCGCATCGGGTTGAAGCAGGAACCCGCCCGTGACCGGGTCGTGCAAACGGGCCGGGAGCCGGGAATCCCCGTCTTTTCAAGGCGGAGAGGAAGTCAAGGTCGTGCGGCGCGGACTGGGAGAGGGGATCGGACCGTTGGACTCATGGGTGGCGATCGACTTCGAGACGGCCAACGGCAGCCGGGCCAGCGCCTGCTCCGTCGCGGCGGTCCGCGTCAGCGGCGGCGAGGAGCAGGAGGCGTACGCGACGCTCATCCGCCCGCCCGAGGGCCACGACCGGTTCGACTCGCGCAACACCGCGATCCACGGCATCCGCCGCACCGACGTGGCCCGCGCCCCCCGGTGGCCGGTGGTGTGGTCGCAGCTGCGCGAGTTCATCGGCGACGCCCCCGTGGTGGCCCACAACGCGGCCTTCGACACCTCGGTGATCCGCGGCGCGAACAGCGCGGTCGGGCTCGCCCCGCCGAGCCTGCGGTACGCGTGCACGCTGGTCATCGCCCGCCAGACCTGGCAGTTGGACTCGTACACGCTGCCGCGGGTGGCGCGGGCGGCCGGGATCGCCTTCGGCGACCACCACCGGGCCGAGGCCGACGCCCGGGCGGCCGCGAACGTGCTGCTGGCCGAGCGGCGCGCGCACGGGGCCGCGTCGCTCGACGAGCTCCTGGCGACGGCGCGGGTGCGCTGGGGGCGCCTGCACAGCGAGGGCTACGAAGGCTGCCGCAAGTGCTGAGCCGCGTGCGGCGGGAGCGCTGGACGCTTCGCCGCACGGGGTGTCAAGAACGCGTCAAGAACGTTGACGCCGCTCCCGGACGGTGGTGCGCTTGAACCTGGAACGGTTCGACACCGGAGGTGGAAGATGGAGCGCACGCCCTCGACCCCGTACTCGCGCGCCGGCGGCCTCGCCGCGCTCGGCGGCTCGATGCTGGTGGCCGGTTCGATGTTCATGCCGTGGGTCGACACGGCGGGAGGCGGGGTCGACTACTGGCACCTCGCGTCGCTCGACGGGGTCGCGGCCGACGCGCGCGTCTGGGGCCTGTCCCTGACGCTCATCCCGCTGCTCGTGCTGTGGTGCGCGCTGTACTTCGCGTGGCGCACCCACGAGGCGCGCGCGGCCTGGGCGTTCGGGGGGTTCGCCGTGACGATGATGCTGTACGCGGGCGAGCTGGTCGTCAGCCGGGACCTGCCGGCGGCGGCCCACGGGGTGGGCGAGATCGCCGCCGTCGCGGGCCTCCTGGCGCTGGCGGCCGGGTGCGTGACGGCCCTGGCGGCCAACGTGCCCGAGCCGGTCGAGTCCCGGCCGGGCTGGAAGCGCCCGCTGTAGGCGGGGGCCGGTGCCGCGGCCCGGGGCCACGGCAGCGTGGAGGGCCGGTTCAGGCGCCGATGCGGACGACGCGCTTGCCGCGGCTGTGGCCGGTGGCGATGTCGCGGTGGGCCTCGGCGAGCTCCTCCATCGCGTAGACGCGCTCGACGGCCGGTCGCAGGTCGCCGCGTTCGACCAGGTCGGCGAGGCGTTCGAGCCGGACCCGGGTGGCCTTCGCCTGGACGAGGCCGATCCGCGGCCCGGGCGTGAGGACCGAGACCAGCGCCGCGCCGGCGCCCTTGGCCGCGACCGTGGCCATGCGTCCGCCCGGGCGCAGCAGCCGCCGGTAGGCGCGCAGGTCCGTGCCGTGGGTGTCGATGACGGCGTCGAAGCGCTCGGCGCGCAGTCCGTCGAGGTCCTCGTGGGCGTAAGCGTCGGCGGCCCCGTGCTCGCGGCAGAAGTCGAGGTTGGCGCGGCCGGAGACGGTCGCGACCCGGGCGCCCGCGGCGGCGGCCAGCTGCGCGGCCGCGTTGCCGACGCCGCCGCTCGCACCGACCACGAGGACGCGCCGCCCCGGTTCGAGGCGGACCGCCTCGACGGCCAGGACGGCGGTGACGCCGACCGTGGGGAGCGCGGCCGCGGCGACCGGGTCGAGGCCGGCCGGGGCGAGGGCGTACGCGTCGGGGCCGACGGCGAGGTACTCGTCGGTGGCGCCGCCCGCGAGCGGGTCGAGCGCGCCCCAGACGGGTCGGCCCGGCAGGTCGGGGTCGCCGCCGGGGCCGACCTCGGTGATCGTCCCGGCGAAGTCGGCGCCGACGCCCCTGGGGAACGAGCGGCCGGTGAGCAGGCGCAGCGCGCCCGAGCGGACCTTCGCGTCGACGGCGTTGACGCTGCCCGCGTCGACGCGCACCAGGACCTGCCCGGCCTGCGGCACGGGCCTGGGGAGGGCGCGGACCTCCAGGACGTCGGGCGGGCCGTAGCGGTCGTAGCGGACGGCGCGCATGGCGGGGGCGGGCATGAGGGCTCCTCGAGGGGTGTCGGTGTCGTCCCCACCATCATTCACGGCCGCCGCGGCGGCGCGGGGCCGCCCCGAGAGCGCCCGCCGGTCAGGCGCTGTCGCGGACGACGAGCTCGGTCGGGAGGACGACGGGGGCGACCGGCTCCTCGTCGAGGAGGGCGATGAGGAGGCGCACGGTCTCCTCGGCGACCTTCGCGAGGGGCTGGCGGACCGTGGTCAGGGCCGGGCGGGTCGCCGAGGCGATCGCCGAGTCGTCGAAGCCGCCGACGGCCACGTCCTGGGGCACGCGGCGCCCCGCCTCGTGCAGAGCCTGGAGCGCCCCGGCGGCCATGAGGTCGGAGGCGACGAACACGGCGTCGAGGTCGGGGACGGCCGCGAGGAGCCGCCGCATCGCGGCCTCGCCGCCCGCCTGCGTGTAGTCGCCGTGGACGATCAGCTGCTTCCCGGCCTTGCGGCCCAGGACGCTGGTGAAGCCCTCCAGGCGCAGGGAGCCGCCGGGGGTGTCCATGGGGCCGGTGATCATGCCGATCCGGCGGCGGCCCTGCCCGACGAGGTACTCGGTCATGACGCGGGCGCCGCCGTGCTCGTCGGCGGCGGCGTACGGGATGACCGACTCGCGCCCGAGCACCGCGCCGCAGGCGACGGCCGGGATGCCCGCGCGCTCGATCTCCTCCAGCAGCGGGTCGCCCGCGTGGGTCGAGGCGAGCAGCGCCCCGTCGGCGTGGCCGCCGCGCAGGTAGCGGGCCACGCGCTCGCGGCCGCCGTCGTCACCGGCGATCATGAGGACCAGGGACATGTCCCGGTCGGCGAGCTGGTTGGTGGCCACGCGCATGAGCACCGAGAAGTTCGGGTCCTCGAACAGGCGCTCCTGCGGTTCGGACAGCACCATGACGATCGAGCCGGTCCGGCTGGTCACGAGGCTGCGGGCGGCCCGGTTCACGACGTAACCGGTCTCCGCGACCGCCCGGCGGACCGCCGTCTCGGCCGACAGCGAGACGTTCGACTTGCCGTTGAGGACCCGCGAGACCGTGCCGCGCGAGACCCCCGCGGCCTCGGCGACGTCGTGGATCGTCGGTCGTTTGCGTGCCAAGATGCTCAGCTCTCCCTTGTGTCTCATTCATTATCGCCCCCGCCGCCCGGCGGGACCGGCCCGCGGGCGGGAGGGGCGCGGGGAGGCCGCCCAAGGGGACGGCGGCCTCGCCGCCTCAGGTGCCGCCGAGCGCCCGCAGCGACGGCAGCGCGTTGCCGTCGAAGTCGAAGAGGCCCTGGTTGGCCCAGGAGTTCCCGGCCTCGTCCACGACGTCGTCGCCGTACTCCATGCCGGCGCGCGACGCCCAGGTGGTGCCGGGCACGGGGAGCCACGCGGGCTCCCAGTAGACGACGCCGAGGCCGCGGCCGCCGGGGACGGCCGCCACGGTGGCGTACAGGTCGCGCAGGAACGCGGCCTGGCCCTCCGGGGAGGCCTCGTAGCCGCCGGTCTCGGCCATCGCGGGCTTGAAGACCTGGTGGTGGCCCTCGGGCTGCGCGCCGGTCCACGCGTAGGCGGTCTCGACGACCGCGAGGTCCTTCCCGTAGCGCTCGGCGAGGTCGTTCATGTTGCGGCCCAGGTCGGCGAGGGTCCCGTGCCAGTACGGGTAGTAGGACAGGCCGATCTGGTCGAAGTCGACGCCGCGGGCGGTGACCGCGTCGAACCAGCCGCGGTAGAGCTCGTTCGCGCCGCCGAAGTCGAGGTGGAGCATGACCGCGGCGTCGGTGCCGTTTTCACCACTGGACTCGCGGACGGCGGCGGCGCCGGCCTTGAGGAGTCCGGCGAGGCGGTCGTAGGCGGCCGCGTCCTCGGCGTCGCCGAGGCTCTCGAAGCGCCGTTCGGCGTCGTCGAACCGCGGGGTGCGGCCTTCGGGCCAGAGCATCCCGTTGGTGATCTCGTTGCCGATCTGGACCGTGTCGGGGCGGGCGTCGGCCGCGGCGAGGGCGGCGAGGACCTCGGCGGTCCAGTCGTGGACGCGCGCTTCGAGGCCGGCGCCCTGCAGGCCGCGCCAGGACTTGGGGGTCGTCTGCTTCTTCGGGTCGGTCCAGAAGTCGGAGTAGTGGAGGTCGAGGAGGAGGTGCTGGCCCGCCTTTCTGGCGCGGCGGGCCAGCGCGACGGTGGTCTGGAGGTCGTTGGTGCCGCCCATGTAGGGGTCGCCGCGCTCGTCGCGCGGGTCGACCCACAGGCGCAGGCGGATCCAGTTGACGCCGTGGGCGGCGAGGAGGCCGAACAGGTCGCGCTCGGCGCCGCCGGAGCGGAAGACCGCGCCGCGCTCCTCGATCTCGGCGGTCATGGAGACGTCGGCGCCTCGGACGGGCAGCATCATCGGCCGTTATCCCTTCTCGGCGCCGGCGCTCGCGCCGGTCACCAGGTAGCGCTGGAGGACGATGTAGAGGATCGTGATGGGGACGGCGAGGATGACCGCGCCGGCGGCGAAGGTCGTGAACGCGTTCTGGTAGACGTCCTCGATCATGGCGAACAGGCCGAGTGCGACGGTCTGCTTCTCGGGGCTCTGGAGCAGCAGGGCCGGGAGGATGAAGTCCATCCACGGCATCGTGAACTGCGTGATGGCCACGAAGGTGAGCATGGGCCGCATGAGCGGCAGGACGATCCTGACGAAGATGGTCCAGCGGCTCGCGCCGTCGATCGCGGCGGCCTCGTCGAGGCTGGAGGGCAGGTTGTCGGTGTAGCCCTTCATGAGCCAGGTGTTGTAGGGCAGGGCGGCGGCGATGCTCACCAGGGCGAGGCCGGTGAGCGAGTCGAGCAGCCCGAAGTTGAGGAACAGCATGTAGACGGCGATGGCGGTGAGGAAGGTCGGGAACATCTGGAGGATGAGGATGCCCAGGAGCCCGGCCTTGCGGCCGCGGAAGCGGACGCGGGAGAACACGTAGCCGCACAGGGCCGACAGGACGACCGAGCCGACCATGTTCAGGGTGGCGACGTACAGCGAGTTGAGGTACCAGCGGCCGTAGTCGGTCTCGGTGAAGAGGCTGACGTAGTGCTCGACCGTGGCGTCGGCGGGGATGGGGCTGGCGTTGGCCAGGCCGGTGCCGGGGCTGAAGGAGGCGCCGACGATCCACAGCAGCGGGAAGACGACGATGGCGGCGACGACCAGGAGTTCCAGGTGGAGGAACGCGCTGGCGACGCGGTCGGCCCGGGGCGCGGTGCGGCGCCGGCGGCGCGCGGCGCGGGCCCGCTGGGCGGGGTCGGACGCGGTGAGGGTGGGTGCCTGTTCGGTGGTCATTGGTTCACAGCTCCCGAATCGCCTTGGAGCGGTTGAGGTTCCATACCGAGATGGTGCCGACGATGACGAAGATGAGCATGCTCATGACCGCGCCGATGTTGTAGAGGCGATTGTCCAGCGTGAGGTGGAACAGCCACGTGATGAGCAGGTCGGTGCTGCCGGCGAACCGGTAGTCGGCGTTGTCGGGACCGCCCTGGGTGAGGAAGTAGATGACGCCGAAGTTGTTGAAGTTGGAGACGAACGCGAGGATGAGCAGCGGCGCGACGGTCTTGTGGACGACCGGCAGGGTGATGTGGCGCAGCTGCTGGAGCGGTCCGGCCCCGTCCATGCGGGCGGCCTCGTAGTAGCTGTCGGGGATGTTGGTGAGGACGCCGCCGACCAGGGCCATGAAGAACGGGAAGCCGAGCCACAGGTTGACCAGGAGCGCGACGGCGCGGGCCAGGTTCGGGTGCGAGGGGTCGGTGAACCAGTAGACGCGCTCGTCGGTGAGGCCGACGTCGACCAGCCACTGGCTGATCGGCCCGAACTGGCCGTTGAACATCGAGCGGAACACCAGGGCCGAGACGATGCCGGGGACGGCCCACGGCAGCAGGAAGACCGAGCGCCACACGCGCGGGAACCTGACCTTCTTGTTGGCCAGGAGGACCGCCTGGAGGAACCCGGCGGCGTAGGTGGTCGCGGTGGCGACGATGGCCCACACGAAGGTCCAGCCGAGGACGCCGATGAACGTGGCGGTCCAGGAGGGGACGGCGAAGATGGTCGCGAAGTTCTCGAAGCCGACCCAGTTGACGAGGTTCTTGGGCGGGAGGTTGTCGCGGTTGTAGTCGGTGAAGGCGACGAGGATGCCGAACAGCACCGGCAGGACCGACATGAAGACGATGAGGACCATGCCCGGCGAGAGCACGATGTAGGCGAAGGCGCCGTCCCAGATCCGCTTGAAGTAGGCGCGGGAGGTCTCGGGGGCGGCCCCGGCGTTGAGGGCGCGGCGGTGGTTGGCGGCGTCGCGGACGCCCCAGATCCAGATGATCGCCAGCAGGCCGAGGGTCAGCAGCGCGATGAGGCCGTTGGCCATGAGGACGATCGAGTTGTCGCCCTCGGTGAGGCCGGTGACGGTCATCTGGCGCGGCTGGGTGCCGAGGGTGAACAGGCCCCACAGTCCCCGGATGAAGAACCCGCCGTTGGCGCGCGGCGTGTAGTCCATCCCGGCGTAGTAGTTGCCGGTCCCCATCTCCCAGCCGATGAGGGCGGCGAAGAAGGCGAAGAAGAAGGCGGCCTTGCCCGCCTGGCGGTTGAGCAGCTGGCCGGACCCCCACACCAGTGCCGAGGCGAGGCCCGGCACCGGCGCGGGGAGTCCCGGCCGGACGGCTTGTCGAGCGGTGCTCATCAGCGGTGGCGCCCTAGAGTCCGGCGAGCTCGTCGTAGCCGGCGACGGCGGCGGTGGCGGCGTCGGCGGAGGAGGTGAGGTCGTCCCAGACGGCGACGGTCATCTCGTTGGCGGTGGACCAGAAGTACTCGGGCAGCTGCGGGAACAGGTCGGCCTGGGTGGACTGGGCGACGATCCCGGCGACGTGCGGGTCCTCGGAGAGGCCGGTGATGTTCGCGAGCAGGTCGGCGTTGAGGGCCGGGATCTGGCCGGTGGTGGCGTAGACGGCGGCGGCCCCGGCGTCGGAGGCGAGGAAGTTCGCGAAGACGCGGGCGGCGGCCGGGTACTTCGTGTAGGCGGACACGGCGATGACGTGCATGCCCGCGAAGGAGGAGGCCGGGTCGCCGGAGGGCGCCGCGGGGATGGTGGTGACGCCGTACTCGAAGCCGTTCTCGGCGGCGCCGGCGTCGAACGCGGAGAACGCCCACGGGCCGGTGATGATGAGCGGCGTGTTGCCGGCGGCGAACTCGGCCTCGACGGTCTCGGCGGTGGCGTCGGCGGAGGGGACGTCCCAGACCTCGCGCAGGCCCTTGTAGTAGTCGAGGGCCTCCACGAGCGCGGGGTCGTCGAAGCCGGGCTCGGCGACGTCGCCGCCGGGGTAGGCCTGCCAGCCCATGGAGGAGAGCACGGAGTAGGAGTAGTAGATCTCGCCGGGGACCCAGCGGATCGTCCAGGTGTTGGCGGCCGGGTCGTTGTAGTCCGCGGCGATCGCCTTGACGTCCTCCCAGGCGGCGGGCGGCTGGTCGGAGCCGGTGAGCTCGGACAGGAGCGTCTTGTTGTACATGAGGGCGATGGACTCGGTGGTGACGGGCACGGCGTACATCTGGCTGTCCTCGCCGGAGACGGCGCTGGTGAAGGTCTCGGCCAGGCGCTCCTTGAGGACCGACTCGTACTCGCCGAGGGGCGCGGCGGTGCCCTCCTCGATCGCGCGGGCGATCTGGTCGTAGAAGCTCATGAACACGTCGCCGCCGTTGCCGGCCTCGCCCGCGAGGGACATCTCGCCGACGGCGTCGTTCTGGGCGACGAGCTCGTACTCGAACCGGATGTCGGGGTAGACGTCCTTGAAGGCCTCCTTGAACGCGGTGATCTGCGCGTTGGCGAGGTCCTCGTTCTCGAACCAGAGCTTGAGGGGGACCTCGCCGGAGGCGATCTCCTCCTCGATGACGTACTGCCGGGCGTCCGCGTCCCATTCGAGGCCGCCGCCCTCGGCCGCCTCCTCCTCGGGGCCGCCGCAGGCGGCGAGGGCCCCCGCGGCGGCGGCGCCCCCGCCGAGGGCGAGGAGGTTCCGCCGGTTCATGGAGGGGCCCGCGTTAGCACCTTTGCTGCGCATGTCAAGTCCTTGTCTCGGTGAGTGAGGAGTCGGGTCGGTGAACGACACCACCAGACTGTGAACGTTTACATGAATCTAGCGACCTGCATCGCAGTTGGCAACCGGGTTTTGTGCTTATTGTCCGCTTGGGCGGCAATATTTTTTCGTGAAACGATCACGATTTCGAAACGGAACCGGACAGGACCGCAGCTTGCGGGAGCGCTGCTATTGGAGTACTGTGCACGTTCACAGGCATTGGTGCAAGGAACCTCACAGGAGACGCGGTGCAGACCATTCGCTACGGAGGCGACTACAACCCCGAACAGTGGCCCGAGGAGGTCTGGCACGAGGACGTCCGCCTCATGCGCGAGGCGGGGGTGAACCTCGTCAGCCTCGGGATCTTCAACTGGGGGGTCGTCGAGCCCGCGCCCGGCGAGTACGACTGGGACGGCCTCGACCGGATCATCGCGCTCCTGCACGCGAACGGCATCGGCGTCGACCTGGGCACCCCCACCTCGGCCCCGCCCTCGTGGCTGCGCCGGGCCCACCCCGAGATCCGCCTCGTGGACGCCGACGGCCGCGCGCTCGCCTCCGGTTCGCGCCACGGCGTGTGCCCCTCCCACCCCGTCTACGCCGAGGCGTGCGCGTCCATCGTGGAGCAGCTGGCCGCCCGCTACGGGTCGCACCCGGCCGTGCGGATGTGGCACCTGCACAACGAGTACGGCTGGGCGAACGTCCAGTGCTACTGCGAGGCCTCCGCCGCGGCCTTCCGGGGGTGGCTGGCCGAGAAGTACGGCGACGCGGACCGGCTCAACGAGGCCTGGGGCACCGCCTTCTGGGGCCTGGTGTACCGGTCCTTCGACGAGGTCGAGGCCCCCGCCGCGGCGCCGCCGGGCGTCAACCCCGCGCTCCAGCTGGACTGGCGGCGCTTCTCGGTCGACGCCCACATCGCGAACTACCGGATGCAGCGCGCCATCATCGCCCGGTACTCCGAGGCCCCGGCGACCACGAACTTCATGGTCCCCAACTGCAAGGACATGGACTACTTCCGCTGGGCCCCCGAAGTGGACGTCGTGTCGAACAACCACTACCTCATCGCCGAGCGCGCCGAGCCCGAGATCGAGCTGGCCATGAGCGCCGACCTCACCCGCGCGGTCGCGGGCGGCGGCCCGTGGATGGTCATGGAGCACTCGACGTCGGCGGTGAACTGGCAGCCGCGCAACATCGCCAAGACCCCCGGCCAGATGCGCCGCAACTCCCTCGCCCACGTCGCGCGCGGCGCCGACGGGCTCATGTTCTTCCAGTGGCGGGCCTCGCGCGCCGGCGCCGAGAAGTTCCACTCCGCGATGCTCCCCCACGGCGGCACCGACACGCGGGTCTGGCGCGACGTCGTGGCCCTCGGGAGCGACCTGGAGCGCCTCTCCCCCGCCGTCGGCGCCGCGGTGGCGGCCGAGGTGGCGGTCCTGTGGGACTGGGAGTCGTGGTGGGCCCTCGAACTCGAGTGGCGGCCCTCGGTCGAGCTCGGGTTCCGCGAGCGGATCGAGGCCTACTACGGGTCGCTGTGGCGCCAGCACGTCACCGTCGACTTCGCGCACCCCGAGGCCGACCTGGGCCGCTACAAGGCGGTCGTCGCCCCCTCCTCCTACCTCCTGACGGCCGAGGCCGCGAAGAACCTGCGCGGCTACGTCGAAGGCGGCGGGCACCTGCTGGTCTCCTACTTCTCCGGGATCGTCGACGAGCACGACACCGTCCACCCCGGAGGGCACGCCGCGGTGCTGCGGGACGTCCTCGGCCTGTGGGTCGAGGAGTTCCACCCCCTGCGCGAAGGCGCCCGGCTCGCCCTCACCTCGGGGGCGACCGGCCGGATCTGGTCCGAGCACGTGCGGCTCGACGGCGCCGAAGCCGTCGCGGCCTTCGCCGACGGGCCCGACGCCGGGCGCCCGGCCGTCACCCGGCACCGGGTCGGCGCGGGCACCGCCTGGTACGTCGCGACCGCGCTCGACGATGCCGTCGACGACCGTGCCGCGGGCCTGCGGGAGCTGCTCGCCGCGGTCCTCGACGGCGCCGGGGTCGAGCGCCCCGCCGGCGTCCCCGACCGCGTCGAGCACGTGCGCCGCGGCCCCCTGAGTTTCCTGATCAACCACAGCGATCAGGACGCCACCGTCCCCGGCCTCCGGGGCACCGACGTCCTCACCGGCGACGCCCACGAACACGGCGTCCCGGTACCCGCCGGAGAGGTCGTCATCCTCACCGACTGAAAGCGAGTAGTCCCGATGAAGCGACGAACCGCCCTCACCGCGGCCGGTGCCCTCGGCGCCGCGGCCGCCCTCACCGCCGGGGGCTCCCCGGCCCAGGCGCAGACCGCGTTCGCGCGCGGCGCCGACATCTCCAGCCTCGCCAAGTCCGAGGACTACGGCGGGGTGTACATGTGGACTGACGGATGGCGCGAGGACGCGATCTGGATCCTCCAGAAGAGCGGGGTCGACTGGGTCCGGCTCAAGGTCTGGGTCGACCCGGCCGACGGCTACAACACCAAGACCCAGGTCGTCGAGCTCGCCTCGCGCGCCAAGGCCGCCGGGATGAACGTCCTGGTCGACTTCCACTACTCCGACTTCTGGACCGACCCCGGCCAGCAGGCCAAGCCCGCCGCCTGGCGGTCCCTGGGCTTCGAGGCGCTCAAGGAGGCCGTGTACGACCACACCGCCGACGTGCTCGGCGCGCTGCGCTCGGCCGGGGCCGCGCCCGCCATGGTGCAGGTCGGCAACGAGCTCAACGGCGGGATGCTGTGGCCCGACGGCCGCTACGACCGGCTCGACCAGCTGGCGCAGCTGCTCGTCGCGGGCGCCGACGCGGTGCACGACACCGCGCCGGGCGCGAAGGTCATGCTCCACCTCGCCGAGGGCGGGAACAACTCGCTGTTCCGGTGGTTCTTCGACGCCATGCGCGGGCGCGGCGTGCCCTTCGACGCGATCGGCGCCTCCTACTACCCGTACTGGCACGGCCCGCTCTCGGGCCTCCAGTCGAACCTGAACGACATGGCGTCCCGGTACGGCAAACCGGTCTACGTGGTGGAGACGGCCTACCCGTTCAGCACCGAGGACCGGGACGGGCACCCGAACATCGTCAGCGCCGCGACGCCGGTGTCGGGCTACCCGGCGAGCCGTACCGGGCAGTCGAACATGCTCACCGCGATCGCGAACGTCGTCAAGAACGTCCCGAACGGCATGGGCCGCGGCGTGTTCTGGTGGGAGGCCACCTGGATCGCCGTGGACGGCAACGGCTGGGACCCGACCGACCCGGGCAGCGGCAACGCCTGGGAGAACCAGGCGCTGTTCGACTTCTCGTGGAAGGTCACGCCCGCGCTGAAGACGCTCGGGACCCTCTGAGACCGCACCCCCTCCTCCCGGGGAGGAGGCCGGCCCCCGCTTCGGCGGGGACCGGCCTCCCGAAACCCTCCCGGCGGCGCGCCGCGCCGCCGCATCCCTCAACACAGGAAGCGCATCCCCCATGAAGCGAAGAAACGCACTCCTCGCGGCCGGCGCCTTCGGCGTGGCCGCCGCGGCGGCCACGCCCGCACTGGCCGCCGTCGACCGCCCCGGGCACGGCCACGGGTCGCGCGGCGGCTTCGTCCGCGGCGCCGACATCTCCGGCCTGATCAAGAACGAGGACTACGGCGCGGTCTACCGCCGCGCGAACGGCAGGAAGGCGGACGCGGTCAGGATCCTCGCCGACAGCGGCGTGAACTGCGTCCGCGCCAAGGTGTGGGTCGACCCGGCCGACGGCTACAACACCAAGGACCAGGTCGTGGAGCTCGGCAGGCGCGCCAAGCGGGCCGGAATGGACCTGCTGGTCGACTTCCACTACGCCGACTCCTGGGCCGACCCGGGCAAGCAGCCGAAACCGGCCGCGTGGGCCGAGCTGCCCTTCGCGGACCTCAAGTCCGCCGTGTACGACCACACCGCCGACGTCCTCGGCGCGCTCGCGAAGGCGAGGGTGAGGCCGAAGCTGGTGCAGGTCGGCAACGAGACCAACGGCGGGCTGCTGTGGCCCGACGGCCGCTGGGACCAGTTGGAGCAGATGGCCGAACTGCTCGCGGCCGGATGCGACGCCGTCCACGACGCGGCCCCGTCCGCGAAGGCGATGCTGCACCTGGCCGAGGGCGGCGACAACGGCGCGTTCCGGTGGTTCTTCGACAACGCGGTGGCGAACGGCGTGCCGTTCGACGCGATCGGCGCCTCATACTACCCGTACTGGCACGGCGAGCTGTCCGCGCTCGCCGCGAACCTGAACGACCTGGCGACCCGGTACGGGAAGCCCTTGTACGTGGTCGAGACGGCCTACCCGTTCACCACTGAGGACTCGGACGGGTGGCCCAACATCATGACCGACCCCGAACCGGTCGCCGGGTACCCCTCGAGCCCGGAGAACCAGTCGCACTGGCTCGAGGAGGTCGCGAAGGTGCTCCGGGCGGTGCCGGACGGCCTGGGCAAGGGCCTGTTCTGGTGGGAGGCCACGTGGACCGGCGTCGAAGGCGCGGGCTGGGACCCGGCCGACCCCGCGAGCGGGAACGCCTGGGAGAACCAGGCCCTGTTCGACTTCGACGGCAAGGCCCTGCCGGGGTTGCGCACGCTGGGCACCCTGTAACCGGGAACCACCCCTCCCCTGGGCGGCCGCGCCGCCCGGACCGACCGAGCCGACGGGGTCAAGCACGCGGCGAGGCGGGCCGGGCGGCGCGGCCATCATCCGCGCCCTTCAGTAAGGGTTCACGAACCCCCTAGCGCCTCCGAGCGGAGCCGTCACCCGAAAGGCGACACCGGAACTGTCGGATAACCGACTTGCGCGCTCCAGAACCCCGAAACGGTCGCACCCGTCTGCGAACATGTGCAGATGCCCGAACCAACCCCCGCGGGCGGCACCCCCGCCTCGACGGCATCCGCGGACTTCGCTCCGGGCCGCCGACCGCACCTCGTGCTCGTCGTTGGCGCCGCGCCCAGCGCCAAAGGGCTCGAGAACCTGCGCCGCAGCACCGACTGGTCCGCCGTCGTCCAGTTCGATTCGACCGAGCCCGCCCGCGTCGCGGCGATCGCCCTCGCCGACGCCCCCGAGTTCGCCCGCCGCACCCCGTTCCGCTACCTGTCCATGATGCTCAACGCGCGCCGGGGGAACCTCACCGCCGCGACCGAGACCGAACGCAAATGGGAGGCGCTGGCCGACGCGGGGCCGCGCGCCGGAAGGTTCCTCGGCTGGCTCAACCGGTCCTCCGGCTCCGACTGGGGGTCGGTGAACCTCCCGTTCCTCCAGCTGCCGCTCCAGGCCCTCCTCGCCGTTCCGCTGCGGTGGGCCCTGTACGGGGCCGCCCGGCGCCGCATGGTCAAGGCCACCTCCCAGGACGGCAGATGGGACGTCGAGACGGTCCTGGAGGCCACCGCCCAGCTACCCGCCGAGGGCGAGCCCGGCGACAGCGCCGCCGAAGGCGCCCGAGCCGAACTCGCCGCGGTGTACCGCCGGGCCTTCGTCACCGACTGCTCCCACAGCCGGGTGGAACTGGTCCTGACCGGGCTCGGCGAGGGCGACCGGGCCTCGCTGCTCGCCGCGGAGCTCGCCGGCCTCGCCGAGGACGGGGTCACCGCGTACGAGCACCGCCGTGCCGACCAGCCCGCCGGCGCCGGCGCGGTCAACCAGACGCTGAAGACCTTGCGCACCAGGGTGTCCCGGTACGCCCAGTGGCACTATTTCGCCGTCAGGCCGCCCCAGGTGCGCGCGGGGGCCCTCTGGGCCGTGACCGGACTGGCCGTGCTCACCGTCGCGGCCGTGCTCGCCGCCCTGGCGTTCCAGCTGATCCCGGGCCCGGGAGCGGCTGACTGCGCCTCGCCCTTCGCGCGGGACGCGGCGACCGAGCGGTGCCTGCCGGTCAGCGACGGCGCGAACTGCCAGGACCCCGTCCTGATGCCCGCGTGCGACGCGATCGCCCGCCAGAACGAGGCGGTCGGCACGGACGAGCCCGCGTTCACGCTCGCGCTCGCCCTGCCCATGACCTTCGAAGGCGACGACGCGAACGTCCCGCAGGACATCCTCAACCAGATGCAGGGCGCGGCCGCCGCGCAGGCGCTCATCAACCAGGGCCAGAGCCCGAAGATGCGCCTCCTGCTGGCGGACCTGGGGTCCAACAACTCGGCGTGGGAGCCCGCCGCCGACGCCGTCCTCGAACGGCGCCGCGACCACAACATCATCGGGGTCACCGGGCTCTCCAGCAGTTTCGAGACCACCAAGCGCTTCATCGACCGCATGTCGCAGGAGGGCCTGGTCGTCATGGGCTCGACGATCACCGGCGACAGCATGCTCACGGACGGGTCCGAGGAGAACTCGTCGTTCCGGGTCGGACCCACGAACACGCAGGAGGCGACGGCGCTGGCGGCGCTCGTCCGGGAGCGCTCGGACCTGTGCACGGTCTTCAACGTCAGCGACAGCGACCGCGGCTACGACTACGCGATCACGCTGAACGAGGCGTTCAAGCGCGAGCAGGAGGCCGCGGGGTGCGCCGAGGACCCGCCCCGGCCGTTCGCCTACGACGGCTCGGTGATCACCGAGCTGAACCCGTCGTCGTTCACCCAGACCGTCGAGGACGTGTGCGCCGAGATCGAGAGCGACTCGTACCTGTTCTTCGCGGGGCTCTCGCGGTTCGCGCTGCCCTCGCTCATCCGCAGCCTCAGCCTGCGCGACGCCGCGTGCCTGCAGCACGAGGTCACGATCATCACCGGCGACAACGCGGCGTCGATCCCGCACAACCGGGCCGTCGTCAACGACCTGCGCGGCGCCAACGTCCAGCTGTACTACATCGGCCTGGCGCACCCCGACCAGTGGGCGAGCGCCGACGAGGGGTTCGAGGACTCGGCGGCGCTCATGGCCGGCGCGGTCGAGCAGCTCATGCACCAGTTCGGCGCGGACACGAACCTGGAGAACGGGCAGGCGCTCATGTCGTTCGAGGCCCTGTACGTGACGGCGCTCAACGCGCAGGTGCAGGGGCCGACGGTGACGGCGGCGTCGCTGGCGGAGGCGCTGCGCGAGTACAGCGGGCGCACGGCGACCGGGCCGCTCCGGTTCGACGAGTTCGGCAACCCGGTCGGGAAGGCGATGACCGTGCTGACGGCGACGACGAACCTCGACGACCCGGTCGAGGTGGTGGACCTGGTGACCGCCGCCTAGCCGGTGGCGAGCTTCGCGGCGAAGCCGATCATGACCGCGCCGACGAGGCCGTTCCCGACTGCGGCCAGGCGGCGGCGCCTGCGGAACGTCTGGGCCAGGCCGTCGCCGGCGAGGATGAGCGTCGACAGGTACACCATCGAGCAGGCCTGGAGGATCACGAACAGGACCCCGTAGCTGAGCACCGGCCAGGCGTAGGTGGGGTCCACGAACTGGACGAAGAACGAGACGAAGAACAGGATCGCCTTCGGGTTGAGCAGGCTCGCGATGAGCGCCCGGGTGAAGGGCCGCTCGTTCGGCGGCGCCGCGGGGGCGGCGGCCTCCGGCGGGGCCTCGCCGCGGCGGGCGGCCCGCCAGGTCCGCCAGCCGCCGCGCAGGAGCCCGAACGCGAGGTAGGCGAGGTAGGCGACGCCCGCCCAGCGGACCAGGTTGTAGATCAGCGGCGAGGTCGCGAACACGGAGGCGAGCCCGGCCGCCGTGGCGATCATGAGCACCGAGTCGCCGCAGAACACCGCGGCGGCGGCCTTGAAGCCGTCGCGGCGGCCGCGGCGCGAGGCGACCGAGAGGACGTAGAGGGAGTTGGGGCCGGGCAGCAGGATGATGAGGACCGTGGCGACCACGTAGGTCCACAGGTCGACGGTGCCGAACACGGGCGCGTTCCTCTCGAGGGCGGGGGCCGCGGGCCGAGCGGGGGGTGCGCTCGTGCGGGGGGCCTGGCGGCCGGTGCCAGTCTACGGCCGCGCGGACCGGCGCGGCAAACCCTTGCGGCGCCGGTCCGGGGGCACCGGGGGCGGCGGCGGGCCTCTATGCTGGGCGGCAGACGGGGCCGGTGGCGCGCGCGGGTATGCGCCGCCGGCCCTCCCGCGTCAGGAGTTGTCGAGGCGCGGGATGACGATCTCCTTGCCGATGAGGCGGATCGCCGCGTAGAGCGGGACCGACAGGACGATGCCCACGACGCCGAACAGGGTGCCGCCGACCAGGACCGCCACGATCGCGGCGAGGTTCGAGACCTTCACCGCGCTGCGCATCACCGTCGGGTAGATGACCCAGTTCTCCAGCTGCTGGTAGGCGATGAAGAAGATCGCCGAGGCCACGGCCGTCATGGGCGACTGCGTGAGGGCGACCAGGGTGACCACGATCGCGCCGATGGTCGCGCCGATCTGCGGGATGAGGTCGAGGAGGGCGACCAGGAGCGCCAGGAGCGCGGCGTAGGGGATGCCGACGATGGCCATGAAGATCCACGAGGCGATGCCCGCGAACGCGCCGATGGCGAGCGCGCCGATGAGGTAGGCGCCGATCTGGCGGAGGATGCCCTCGAGGATGCGGTCGCCCTGCTCGCGCTGGGAGGCGGCGAAGAGGCGGACGGCGCCCTTGCGCAGCTGCTTGTAGGCGGCGAGGATGAAGATCGTCAGCAGGATCGTGGTGATGAACCAGACGAGGCCGCCGAAGAAGGAGGCGACGCCGCCCGCGACGCCGCCGAGCGCCTTGGTGACGTTGCCGGGGGTCAGCACGCCTTCGGCGCGTTCGAGCAGGCCGCTCTCGCCGCCGAACTGCTGGACGTACTTGCTGCTCATGATCGTGTCGTAGTAGCCGGGGGCCTTGTCGATGAACTCGGCGGACTCCCGGACGATCGCGGGGATGATCGCGCCGATGCCGCCGCAGAAGACCAGGACCACGCCGACGAAGAGGATGGTCATGGCGAGCCAGCGGGGCATGCCGCGCTTGGTCATGCCGCCGACGATGCGTTCGAGCCCGACCGCGAGGAAGGCCGCGACGACCAGGGCGGTCAGGACGGTGCCGAGCTCCTGGAACGCCCACACGATGCCGGTGACGACGGCCAGGCCGAGGCCGAAGAGCACGCCGGCCATGAGCGGCGGGGTTTCGGAGAGACTTCTGCGCAGGTGCATTCCGGGTTTGTCAGCCATGGGAGATGTCTAGCAGACCGCTCCGGGGTCCTGAGTCCCGCACGGTCCGTACGGGGGTGACGCGCGGCAGGCCGGTCGCCGCGTCGGCCTCCACGGTGACCGGCTGGCGGTAGACCCGGCCGAGCCGCTCGGCGGCGAGGACCTCGGCGGGCGGGCCGCAGGCCTCGATCCGGCCCTCGGCGAGCAGCGCGCACCGGTCCGAGTAGGCGGCGGCGAGGTCGAGGTCGTGGAGCACGATCACCACGGCGCGGCCTTCGGCGGCGAGTCCGCGGCACAGGCGCCCGACCATCTCCTGGTGGCGCAGGTCGAGCGCGGCGGTGGGCTCGTCGAAGAGCACGAGGCCGGCGTCCTGGGCGACGACGCGGGCGAGCATCACGCGGGCCTGCTCGCCGCCGGAGAGGGAGGTGAAGGGGCGGTCGGCGAAGCCGTCGGACTCGGTGAGCGCGAGGGCGCCCGCGATGCGGTCCTCGTCCTCGCCGGAGCGGCCGGTCCCGGCCCAGGGGGCGCGGCCCATCCCGACCACGTCGCGGACGGTGAAGGGGAAGGAGACGCGGTGCGCCTGCGGCAGCACGGCGCGGCGGCGGGCCGCCTCGAGCGCGGACCACTCCCCGACCGGGCGGTCCCACAGCAGGGCCTCGCCCGCGGCGGTCGGGAGGTCGCCGGAGAGCGCGGCGAGGAGCGTGGACTTGCCCGCGCCGTTGGGTCCGACGAGGCTCAGGACCTCGCCGGCGCGCACCTCGAGGTCGACGCCGCGCAGGACCTCCTTGCCGCCGAGCGCGACTGCGGCGTCCGCCAGGGAGGCGGGCCGGGCGGGGACGGGTCCGGGCCCGGCGGCGCGGCGGCGCCTCGCGGCGGTGCTCTTCGAGCGGTCGAGCGGCATCAGGCCCAGCCTCCTTGGCGGCGTCGGGTGCGGCGCAGGAGCCAGAAGAAGAACGGGCTGCCCACGAGCGCGGTGAGGATGCCGAGGGGGATCTCGGCGGGAGCGGCGGCGGTGCGGGCGGCCAGGTCGGCCCAGACGATGACGGCCGCGCCGCCCATCGTGGACAGCGGCAGGAGCGCCCGGTGGCCCGGCCCGGCGGCCATGCGCAGCAGGTGCGGCACGACCAGGCCGATGAAGCCGATCACGCCGGAGACCGCGACCGCGGCGCCGGTGAGGAGCGCGACGATCACGATGAGGTGCAGGCGCAGCCGTTCGACGTCGACGCCGAGGTGGCGGGCGGGCCGCTCCCCCAGGGCGAGGAGGTCGAGGCGGCGGGCGTAGCGCGGCGCGGCCAGGAGGCCGAGGGCCGCCAGGGGCGCGACGGCGAAGATCTTCGGCCAGGTCGCCTGGGAGAGGCTGCCCAGCTGCCAGAAGGTGATCGTGGTGATCTCGGCGTTGTCGGCGTAGAAGATGAACAGGCCGATGAGGGCCCCGGCGAGGCCGTTGACGGCCACGCCGGTGAGCACCAGGGTGACCACCTCGGTCTTCCCTCCGGAGCGGGAGAGGAGGTAGACGACCGAGACGGTGGCGAGTCCGGCGATGAAGGCGCACAGCGCGATCGTCCAGTTCCCGGCGAAGGTGAGGCCGAAGGCGATGGCGGCGACGGCGCCGACGGCGGCGCCGGAGCTGACGCCGATGATGCCCGGTTCGGCGAGCGGGTTGCCGAACGTGCCCTGCATGAGGGTGCCGGCGCAGGCCAGGCAGGCGCCGACGAGGAGGCCGAGGACGACGCGGGGAAAGCGGATGTTCCACAGGACGCTCTCGCCGGTGCCCTCGACGGGGGCGCCGCCGAGGCCGAGCCGGTGGGCGATCGAGTCGATGATGTCGCCCGGGGGGATCGCGAAGGCGCCGTTGGAGGCCGAGACGAGGACGCCGAGCGCGAGGAGTCCGGTGAGGACGAGGGCGAGGAGGGTCGTGACGGCCCGGCGGGGGCGGGGCCGGGCTGCGGCGGGCCGCGTGTCGGGGCCGCGGGAGGTTGTCGCCGTCGTGCTCGGCGCCTTCGGCGCCGGAGGGGCGGTCGCGGGCGGCGGTTCTGCGGGGGTCATTCGGCGTCCGCGTGGAGTTGCGCGGCGAGGTCGGCGACGACGTCGCCGGTGCGGGGGCCGTAGTTGAGCATGATGCCGTCGGGGAGGTGGGCGATGCGTCCGTGTTCGCCGGCGGGGGTCTGGGCGACGCCGGGGATCTCGAGGAGGCCGTCGACGCCGCCGACGGAGTCGAGTCCCTTGTCCATCACGAGGATCACGTCGGGGGCGGCGGCGGCGAGGGCTTCGGGGGTGAGTTCGACGAAGTCGCCGTCGAGGGCCTCGGCGCCGGCGTCGATGCCGCCCGCGGCCTCGATGAGGGAGGCGGCGCCGGAGTCGCGGGCGCCGATCATGTAGACGGAGGCCGAGCCGCGGAGGTAGAGGAAGGCGACGCGGGGCGGGTCGGCGAGGTCGAGGCCCTCGGTGGCGGCTGCGATGTCGGCCTCGGTGCGTTCGACGAGCCGGGCGCCGAGGTCGGGGACGCCGAGGGTGGCGGCGACGGCCGTGATGCGTTCGGCGGCGGAGGGGATGCCGTCGGCGGGTGCGAAGACGACGATGGGGACGCCGGCGGCGGCGATCTGGTCGAGCGCGGTCTGGGGTCCGGAGCCGGTCTCGGCGAGGATGAGGTCGGGTTGGAGGGAGAGGACGCCTTCGGCGGAGATGTCGTGGCCGTGGCTGACGACGGGGAGGTCGGCGGCCTGTTCGAAGGTGGCGGTGATGTCGCGTGCGACGACGCGGTCGCCGAGTCCGAGGGTGAAGACGATCTCGGAGAGGGAGCCGGAGAGGGGGACGACGGCGTCGGCCGTCTCGATGGTGACGGCGGCGCCGGTGGCGTCGGTGACCGTGGCGGGCAGGACCGGGTCGGCGCGCTCGGCGATGGGCTCGACGCGGTCGACGGCGGGTTCAACGGTGTCGGCTGCGTCGGTCTCGGTTGCGGCGCAGGCGGTGAGGACGAGGAGGACGGCCGTCGCGAGGGCGGCGGGGAGCCTGCGGGGGCGGGGTCTGCGCACGGGTGTGCTCCTGTTCGTTCTGCGGCGGCGGCCGATCGAGCATAGGTTAGCCTCAGCTAATAACAGTTAGCACCCCCTTTGCAAAGCGGACCTTAGTTAGGTTAGCCTTACCTTCACTGCAACCGCATACGGAGGTCCCCCCGCCATGTCCCAAGCCACCGCCCGGGTGTCCGGAGCGCTCGTCGCCGCGGCCGCCCTGGCCGCGTCGCTCCTGCTGTGGGCCGCCCCCGCGGGCGCCGAGGAGCTCTCGGGCGGCCGCCTCGGCTGGGGGGTCAAGGAGTCGTTCCGCTCCTATATCACCGGTCCGATCGCCCAGGGCGAGGTGCAGACCGGCGACGGCGCCTCCACCGCCGACGGGTCCTACCGGTTCCACTCGGCGACCGGGTCCTACGAGGACGGCACCGCGGTGATCGACTACCAGGGCTGGGTCTACTTCTGGGGCCACGGCGGCGAACTGGACGTGACCTTCGCGAACCCGTCCGTGGAGTACTCGGGCGACTCGGGAACGCTGTACGTCTACGTCAACGGGACCCGCACCGACATGGCCTCGCTGAGCGGCGCGTCGCTGAGCGCCTCAGGCAGGACGGTCTCGGTGAGCGGCGCCTCGGCGACCCTGACGAGCAGCGGCGCCGAGGCGTTCGCGGGCTACTACGAGGCGGGCCAGGCGCTCGACCCGGTGTCGTTCAGCGCCGACGTGGTCGCCGCCGAGCCCGAGGAGACCCGCGAGGCGTCCGAGCCGGAGCCGACCGGGGCGGGCGGGGACGGCGCGGTGTCCGGGGCGATCCTCGACTGGGGCGTGCGCGCCTCGTGGCGCGAGTACGTCTCGGGCGGCATCGCGGACGGCGGCTGGACCGCGGCGGAGGGCGCGGCCGACGGCGGCGCGGTCTTCCGCTTCACCGAGGGCGCGGGCACCGCGGCGGCCGGGGACTACACGCTGGCCTACGAGGGCACCGTCCGGTTCACCGGCACCGATGTGGACCTGGCGCTGACCGATCCCGCCGTGGCGGCGGAAGACGGCGCCGGGGTCCTGTCGGCCGAGGTCGGCGGGACGCGGGTCGACCTGGTGACCTTCGAGGCCGAGCTGGTCGAGGCGGGCGGCGTGCTGCTGGCCGAAGCGGTGCCGACGGCGCTGACCGAGGCCGCCGCGCCGGTCTTCGGCGGGTTCTACCAGGCGGGCGACCCCATGGACCCGTTGACGATCGCGGTCCCGCTCACCGCCGGAGCCGAGCTGCCGGCCCTGCCGGACCTCGGTTCGGAGCCGCAAGAGCCGTCCTCGAGCGCCGCGGCCGAGGAGGTCGACGCCGTCGAGGCCGCCGAATCGGACGCGAACCCCCTGGCGTGGGTCGTGCCGGCCGCGCTCGCGCTGGTCCTCGGCGTCGCCGCCGCGGTCGTCGCCCTCACTCGGCGCGCTGAGCGCCGCAAGCAGACCGGCGGGGCGGGAGCGCCCGCCGCCGGACCGGTTCCGGAGCCCGGCTCCGCAGAGGACACCCCCGAAGAGAACGGGGAGGGCGCCCACGGCGCCGGACCCGCCGGGCCCCCGGACGGGGGCCCGGAAGCCGACAAGGAGCAACAGCACCCATGAAGTCCCCCACTCGCAGACGCCTCGCGGCGCTCGCCGCGGTCGCCCTGGGCGCCGGCGCGGTCACGGGCCTCGCCGCCCTGCCCGCGCAGGCGCAGGAGTCCACGCAGTACCCCATCGTCGACGGCTCGATCACCTGGGGCGTCAAGGAGTCCTTCCGGAACTACATCACCGGCCCGATCGCGGGCGGCGAGATCACCCTCGGCGGCGGCGCCGTCGAGGACGGCGACGGCGCGTACGTGTTCGGCGGCGCCGCCGGCGTCACCGACCTCGGCGCCCAGACCTACGCCGCGGCGACGACCGGCAGCGTCCACTTCTACGGCCACCACGGCCAGCTCGACCTCCTTCTGGAGAACCTCGAGTTCACCGCCGACCACGCGACGTTCAGCGGCGAGATCATCGCGGACGTGACCTCGCTCGGCACGCTCACCGAGGACGTGGTGGTGGCCGAGTTCGACTACAGCGGCGTCCCCTCGCCGTGGACGAACACCGACGGGTTCGCGCGGCTCGACGACGTCCCCGCGACGCTCACCGCCGCCGGCGCCGAGGCGTTCGCCGGGTTCTACCAGGCCGGGTCGGCGCTCGACCCGGTGTCGATCGCGATCAAGACGGACATGGGCTCGCCCGGCGGCGAGGCGCCCTCGACCGAGGAGCCGTCCTCCGAGGACCCGTCGAGCGAGGAGCCGGGCGGCGAGGACCCCTCCGGGGAGCCCGCCACGGTCTACGAGGTCACCGGCGGCGGCGCCGACTGGGGCGTCAAGGAGTCCTACCGCGACTACGTGACCGGCCCGATCGCGCACGGCGAGATCACCGTGATCGAACCGGCCTCGCCGAACGGCGACGGGACGTTCCACTTCCCCGACGCCTCGGGCGGCTTCACCGCCGAGACCTGCGCCCTCGACGCGTCCTTCGCGGGCGGCGTCAACTTCTACGGGCACGACGGCCAGATGGACCTCGACGTCGCCGACCTGAGCGTCGAGAGCGCCGACGGCGCCCTGGCCCTCTACGCGGGCGGGACGCACATCGCGGACGTGGCCGTCGCCGAGCTGGCGGTCAGCGGCGGCGAGATCAACGTGGACGGCGCGGCCGCGACCGTGGCGGCCGGGGGCGCGGACTTCTTCGCGGGCTTCTACCCCGAGGGCACCGCGCTCGACCCGGTGAGCTTCACGGTGGAGCTGGCCGACGCGCCCGACACCGTGTGCGAGCCGACCGGGAACCCCGGCGGCGGTGGCGGCGACGGCGGTGACGAGACCTCGGCGAACGCCTCCGGGGCGGGGTCGCCGAAGCTGCCGGTCACCGGTTCGCCGCTGACGCTCGTCGTGGCCGCCGCGGTGCTGCTGGCGGGCGGCGCCGGGGCCATGGTCCTCGCCCGCCGCCGCGCGGTGCGCGCTTAGACCGCACTCCCCACCGGGAGGGTCCGCCTTCGCCTGCGATCGAGGCGGCCCCTCCCCTTCGCGTCCCTGGTGTCAGAAGTCGAACTGGCGGGTGTTCTGGAAGGAGGTCTGGAGCCACTCTCCGCGCTCGCGGGTGAGCACGTTCGTGTTCGTGGAGAAGCCGTCGGGGCGGCACCCGGTCTCGCCCTCGTCGATCAGGCAGCCCTCGCGGACGATGACGACGACGTCGCGTTCGACGTAACGCACCCGCTCCGAGAGCAGGTGCAGCCGCGACCCCTCGATGAAGTTGTCGAAGTAGTACTGCATGCCCTCGGCGATGCCCTCGCGGGTGCGCAGGTGGTCCCCGCTGAAGGTGACCACGTCCGCGTCCTCGTGGAACGTGGCGGCGAAGGCCGCGCCGTCCTCGTCGATCCACGCCTGCTCCTGCTGTGCGCGCAGGGCGTCGAAGGCGGCCTGGTCGTCCTCGCGGGTCCCGCCCCCGTCGGCGGCGGCCGTCCCCGCGGCGAGCGCGACCGCCGCGGCGGCGGTCACTCCGATGATCCTGGCGGACTTCAGGTTTCGCATGATCTGCTCCTCTGGTCGAGTGGGGGTCGACGCTAGGGGGACGCGGGGCCGCGCCGCGTCCCCCCGGGGGAGGCGTCGGGGTGAAACCTGTGCGGTACCGCCGGGCCCGGGCCTCACCCCGGGGTACGACCCGGACGCCCCCGGGCGGGGTCGCCGAGGAAGGCGCCGCGGACTGGTGCGGTGCCGGTCCCGGGCGCTACTCGACGACCTTGAGGGTCTCCTCGATCGAGGCGGTGCCGGTCTCGATCCGGGTGACGCGGGCGTTGAGCGCCTGGAGCTGCTCGAGCACCTTCGCCTGCTGCTCTTCGGAGCGTTCGACGAGTTTGAGGTAGCGGTCGTCCTGCCCGTGCTGGAGCCTGGTGCGCTTGAGGAAGGCGCTGCGCCAGATCAGCGACAGCACGACAGTGATGATCAGCGCGAACATGCCGATTCCGCCGACGATCTCCATGGTGGGTCCTCTCGTTCAGGGGCGAGCGTCGCGGGGCGCGCTCGAGGGTCGCGGGTCTCAAAGGGTGAGCGTCGCCGAGGCGCGCTCGAGTGTTTCGGGGGTGAGGCGCACCGCGAACGGGACGACCTCGTAGTAGTTCATGGCCTTGCCGTCCTCGGACACCTCCAGTGCCGAGGAGACGAGGCCGGCGGCTTCGAGTTTCTTGAGGTGGACTTGGAGCAGCGCCCGGCTGATGCCGAGGTCGCGCGCCAGCTGGCTCACGTAGTTCCGGCCGCCCGCGAGGGCGGCCATGACGCGCATGCGGTGCGGGCTGGCGAGCGCCGCCAGGAGCGCCACCAGCTCGTCCCCGGTCGGGGAGCCTTCATCCATACCGGCCTCCAATACGTGCAAGGAAATATTAGCAGGTGCCTCTATTGTCTTGCGGGTTGGTCTCCTTCACGGAGACGCGACGGGGCCGGTGGCGATGCCATCGGCCCCGTCGCGTGCGGGCGTCACCGGACCTTGGCGAGTCCGTGGGAGAGGAGCAGTCCGGTCTGGTACCGGCGGCCCCAGGCGATGAAGACGAACAGGACCAGCAGGATCAGCGGCGTGTAGACGGGGTAGTCGAGGATGGTGGCGTTGAAGATCGCGGCGCCGACCATGAGCAGGCTCAGGCCGATCGCGGCCAGGCCCGACAGGCGCGGGACGAGCAGGCCGATGCCGCCGGCGATCTCGAGGGCGCCCACGACGTACATGAACCAGTCGCCCCAGCCGATGAGGTCGAAGCCCTCGGCGGCGGACTCGTGGCCGATGACCTTCGGGAAGCCCGAGGCGGCGATCATGAAGCCGGCCAGGAGGATCTGGAGCACCCACAGGGTGATGTGCAGACCCCGTCCGGGGCGGGCGGTGGTGGTGTTCTCGGTGGCGGTGCCGTTGGCGCTCATGATGGTTCGTGCCTTTCAGAAGTATCGGGCTCTTGTGGATGTAGACGAGGCCCGCGCCGCGGATTCATCGCGGCGGGCGGGAAGAGGCGGAGGAGATGTCGGTGCCCGCGGCTACCGTGGAGCCATGATCGATCGCCTCCAGGTCGCGCGCTACCGCGTGCGCGCGCAGCAGCTCGACCGCGGCGAAGGGGGCCTCGCCGACACGGCCGCCCTCGACCTCGGCGTCCAGGAGACCGGCCCGGACGGTGCGCTGTGGGCGCTGGCGGTCCGCGGCGTCGACACCGCGGCGATCAAGGAGCGGGACCTGGTGTGGCTGTGGACGCTGCGGGGCGCGCCGCACGCGTACCGGCGCGCCGACGCGGCCGCGGTCGCGGCGGCGGTGGCGCCGTGGTCGGACGCCGACGCGGCCAAGCGGATCTTCGACGCCGCCAGGCCGCTCAAGGCCGCCGGGATACCGATCCTCGAGGCCCTCGACACGGTGGCGGCCGCGATGCGGGCGACCGTGACCGCGCCGATGGTCAAAGGCGAGGTGTCGGGGCGGCTCAACGAGCTCCTGCCCGAGCCCTACCAGCGGTTCTGCCGGTCGTGCGACGCCGTGCACCTCTACGAGCAGCCGTTCCGGCTCGCCGCCGCGCGGGCCGGACTGGAACTGCGGCCGCACACCTCGCCGCCGGTCCTCGAGCCCGTGCCGGGCTTCGCGGCCGCCGAGGCGTTCCCGGACCGCCTGGACCCGGTTCGCGCCTACCTGCGTTTGTGCGGGCCCGCGACGGTGAAGGCGGTCGCCGAGTACGTCGACTCGCCCGTCAAGGAGGTCAAGGCCCGCTGGCCCGAGGACGCCGTCGAGGTCGACGTCGCCGGCGAGCGGCGCTGGATCCTCGCCGCGGACGAGGCGGCGCTGCGCGGCGCCGACGCGACCGCGACCCGGCTCCTCGGCCCCTACGACCTGTTCCTCCAGGCCCGCGACCGCGGCACCCTGGTGGACGACCCGGCGCGCGTCAAACAGGTCTGGCCGGTCCTCGGCCGCCCCGGCGGCCTGCTCGTCGACGGCGCGCTCGCGGGGCTGTGGCGGCCCCGCAAGTCCGGGAAGCGGTTCACCGTCGCCGTCGAGCCGTGGCGCGCCCTGAAGCGGGGCGAACGGGCAGCAGTGGAGGCCGAGGCCGAGCGGCTGGCCGCCTTCCGGGGCGTCCCGCTCGCCGGGATCGACGTCGCCGGGTGACCGCGGTCAGCGCTTGGCGGTCATGTTGTCCACGAACAGGCCGTAGTCGCCGAAGGCCTCGTCGATCATCGCCGGCTCGAGCCCGTAGTGCGCCATCGAGTACTCGTGGCCGCGCTGGTCGCGCGGGCGGTCGAGCGCGTCGGCGAGGTTGCGCTCGTCGGCGTCCGTCCACTTGAGGTCGAGCTGCTCGAACAGCTCGGGCACGTGGTGGAACGGGTCGGCCATCATCGCGTGGTAGGCCACGTCCACCGTGGCCTCGCGCGGCATCCTGGTACGCTCGCGGCGGGCCCGCTCGACCATCTCGGGCAGGATCTCCAGCCACGTCCGGCCGATCAGGTGCGGGTCGACCGAGCTCGGCCGGTTGTGCAGGTAGGCGAGGGACTCGGCCATGGAGCACATCGAGCCCATGACGGTGTGCGGGTCGCGGTGGGTCCACACGAACCTCGCGTCGGGGAACACGTCGTGGATCGCGGCCGTCTCCGCCAGGCAGTCGGGGTGCTTGAGCATCCACCGCCGGGCCGGGCGGCGGTACTGGAGGATCTGGAGCGCGTCGCGCACGAACCGGTAGTCGGGCCGGGCGTCGTAGGTCCGCATGAACGCGACGTACCCCGGCATGGACGCCATGGTGTTGTGCAGGCGGCTCTGGTTGAGCAGGAAGTAGATCTCCTCGACCCAGTCGGCGCGCACCGGGTGGATGCGGCCCCACGAGGGGCTGAGGGTCAGGATCTGGTCGAGCTTGCGCTGCGTCCGCCGCCGCAGCCGCGCCTCCTCCTCCTCGGAGCGGGGCAGGCCGATGTTGTCCATCTCCCACATGTACGGGCCGCGGCCGCCCTCGGCGTTGGCGAGGATCTTGTGGGTCAGGGTCGTCGCGGTGCGGGGCAGGCCGATGACGAAGACGGGCGCCTCGATCCGCTCCCGCGTCGCCTCCGGATGCCGGGCCTGGAGGCGGCGGACGTGGAACAGGTTGCGGATGCGGGTCGCGGCCATGTCGTGCACGGACAGCCAGCCGACGCCGCTGAGCGACTCGACCGCGGCGATGTGGCGGAGGAAGCCGCGCAGGTCCTCGAGGGAGCGCTCGTCCTCCTCGGTGATCACGGCGCCGTCCAGATCGGACCTTTGGGCGGCGAGCAGGCGGTCGAAGACCTTGTCGGGGTCGCGGCGGGCGCGGGCGGCGGGGGCGGTGAGCGCGTTGACCAGGCGCATACGGGTGGTGGTGCGGCGCATAGGGGGTGTGTCCTCTCTCCGTTGGCGTCGGACGCCGGTGGGGCGGGATTCCCACGTACCGTAGCGCAGTTGTCGCTGTGCGAGAAGGCCTGGCCGATGCCTTTCTCTCTTGTGGCCGGTGCGGCCGGGCTATTCGCCGGTGGCCCCGTCGATCGCCTCGCGGATGAGGTCGGCGTGGCCGTTGTGCCGGGCGTACTCCTCGATCATGTGGACGAGGATCCAGCGCAGGGACGGTGTGCGGCCGTCCTGCCAGCCGCGGTCCGCGAGGCGGTCCAGGCCGCCGTCCGCCAGGGCCTCGTCGGTGAGGGCGCGGGCCCGGTCGACGCTGCCGCGCCACAGCGCCAGCAGCGCCTCGGGGGCGTCGTCGGCGGCGGAGTGCCAGTCCCAGTCGTAGTCGGCGCCCCAGTCGACCGAGTCCCACGGCTCGCCGAGGGGCCGGTCGAACAGGAACCCGGCGAACCAGCTGAGTTCGACGTACGCGAGGTGCTTGAGCATCCCGCCGAGGGTCATGGCCGAGGCGGCGGCGGTCCGGTCGAGGCCATCGGCGCCGAGGCCGTCCACCTTCCAGGCGAGGGTGGCGCGGTGGAAGTCGAGGAAGCCGAGGAGCATCGCGGTCTCGTCACCGGAGACGGGCGGCTCGGGGCGGCCCTGCGCGTCGAAGATCGTCATGGGCGGACTGTACCGAGTCGCGGCCCGTACGGGCGAGCGGATCCGCCGCGGCCGTTCGGGAGGAGAGCCGGTGCCCGCTCCCCCGGATCTGGGGAGCGGGCACCGGAGTTGCTCGAGGGGCAGTCCTCGGCGGGGCGCGGGGCAAGGACGGCGGTCCGCCGCGGCGACGGCGGCAATTGCGTGCCTCCACCGCTTTCGCGGCTACAGCCTAAGGTCCGGGTGCATTGCAGGTCAACACGTCAGAACGTCGCATTACGATAACCGGCTGTTCGGCCGATGCCGGGTCGGGCCGACGGCCGGACGCCGCCGGACTCCGCCGAACAAAGGCGACACCCCGGTGGAGACCGCCCTCCGGGGCGGAGAGCGGACCGGCCGGGAGCGGCCGGGAAGATCCGGGACCCGCGGGCCGGGCGGGAGGTGGTTGAATCGGCGGGTGTCACCCACCCGCGAAACGGCCACCGCACCGGCGCGCGACCTGCGCCGGCTGCGCCGCTACACGTACGGCAGCGTCATCGGCTCCGGCCCGCTGGCGCTGTTCATGGGCGCCGCGTTCCTCGCCGCCTCGGACATGGACCCCGGCGCGCTGCCGCTCGCCGCGGGTGCGCTCACCGCGTCGGTCGCCCTGTGCACCGCCGCGCTGGTGCTCCACTGGAACGGCGGCGACCTGTGGCGGCGCCGGGCCCTGTGGGGCGCGGCGCTGGCCCTGTTCCTCCTGGGCGCCGGCGTCGAGGCGGCCTCGACCCCGATCGGCGACGCCTGGGCCGCCCCGACCGGGCTGCTCGTGGCCGAGGCCGCCCTGTGGGCCCGGCCCGGCAGGCGGGCCCGGGCGCTGATGGTCGGCGTGCTCGCCGCCACGGCCGCGGCGGTGGGGCTGGCGTTGGCCGGGCTCATGACCCCGCAGGCGATGATCATGACGGTGTTCCTGCTCCCGGCCGTCGCGGGCGGCATCGTCTGCCAGCTGTGGCACTACCAGGTGGCGCAGGAGATCGAGAAGGCCCGCGGGCTCGCGGGCGAGCTCGCGGTGGCCCAGGAGCGGCTGCGGTTCGCCGCGGAGCTGCACGACGTCCAGGGCGGCAACCTCACCGTGATCACCCTGAAGGCGCAGATGGCGCGCCGCTTCATGGAGGAGCGCCCCCAGCTCGCCGCCGCCGAGGTCCAGGCGATCGAGGAGCTGGCCCGGGAGACGCTCAAGGACATGCGGGCCGTGGTGGGCGGGTACCGGAAGGTCGGCCTGTCCGAGGAGATCGACGCGGCCGCGCGGACCCTCAAGTCGGCGGGGGTCGCGGCCACGGTCCCCGACGCGGTCCCGTCCCTGGACGAGGACGCCGAGAGGCTCCTCGGGCTCCTGGTGCGGGAGGCGACCACGAACCTGATCCGCCACGCCGAGCCCACCGCCGCGGACGTGTCCATCGTGGAGGTCGACGCCGCGGTCACGGTCACGGTCACCAACGACGGCGCGCCGAAGCCCGCGCACGGGGCGGGCAACGGCCTCTCCATGCTCGCCGGGCGCTTCGGCGAGGCCGGCGGCGGCGTGGAGCACGCCCACGAGGACGGCCGCTTCACCGTGCGGGGCACGCTGCCCCGGGCGGCGGCCCCGGCCCGGCGGCTGCCGCTCCAGCCGCGCCGCCGGGCCGGGCGCCTCGCCCCGGTGCGGGCCAGGAGGTCCGCGTCGTGAGCGGCATCGTCATCGTCGATGTCGACGGCACGGTCGCCCTGCGCGTCGGGAGCCGGGCCCGCGGGCCCTTCGACTGGCACCGCGTCGGCGAGGACCGGCCGAACCCGCCGGTGATCGCCGCCGTCGAGGCGCTCGCGGCGGCCGGGCACCGGATCGTGTTCCTGTCCGGGCGAGAGTCGGTGCCCGGCTGCTACGAGGACACCTTCGCCTGGCTCGAGCGGCACGTCGACATCGAGGGCGGCATCGAGCTGTACATGCGCGCCGCGGGCGACCACCGCCGCGACACGGTCGTCAAGCGCGAGATGTTCGACGAGCACCTCGCCGGCCGGGAGGTCCTGTGCGTCTTCGACGACCGCGACCAGGTCGTGCGCATGTGGCGCCAGGAGCTGGAGCTCCCCTGCTTCCAGGTGGCCTACGGGGACTTTTAGGTCGGCGAACTCCGCGGGGCGGCATCCGGCCCGCCCTCCCGTCCGCCCGCCACCACCCGAAAGGGCCTAAGCCCCGAACGTGAACGACTCCAGGTGGTCCAAGAGCACGTACTGCGAGTCGGGACTGACCTCGGCCACCCGCTCCCCCAGGGCCGCCGCGCCGAACAGGTCGACGGCCGGGTCGGTGAGCGGCTCCTCGTAGTCGTCCCAGTGGGTCGGGACCACGTACGGCGGGAAGCCCGTCGCCGCGAGCATCCGCTCCTCGTAGTCGGGGTAGTTCGGGTTGTTCCCCTGCATGAACAGCACCGTGGGGCGGATGCCGGCGACCTCGCGCTCGTGGAACGCCGGCGTCCCGTTGAAGAACAGCGAGACCTCCCCGAAGGTGACGAGGTAGGCGAGGCTGCCGCCCTCGACGAGGTCCTTGATCCGCTTGGGGCGCTTGGGTTTCTCGCCGGGGAGCGTGCCCGGGAACAGCAGGGTCTTGTGCTTGCCGCTGACGCCGTGGGAGGCGCGGAAGACCTCGACGGTGTAGCCGTCGAACTGATACAGCTCCCCGCCCTCGACCAGCGACAGCTGGTCCTCGGGGGTGTCCATGGCGCGCAGGAGGTTCAGGTGGGTCTCGGTGCCCAGGACCGTCGCGCCGGTCTTCTCGGCGACGTACGGGACGTCGGCGATGTGGTCGAAGTGGCCGTGCGTGACCAGGATCGAGTCGGCGGCGCCGATGTGCTCGTCGACCGCCGTCTCGTCGACGGTGATCTTCGTGTCGGGGTCGAACTGGCCCGGTTTCGTCGCGCCGGTGTAGGTGCGGGAGACGTACGGGTCGACCAGGACGGTGGCCCCGCCGCCCGTGAGCTCCCAGGCGTTGGTGCCCAGCCAGCGGACGGTCACTTCAGAAGTCATGGTGCTCCAGGTGGTCGATGAGGAGGAACTCGGTGTCGGGGCTGGCGGCGGCGACGCGGTCGCGCAGCGGCTTCCAGTCGGCGCCGATCGCGGCGGGCTCGGTCAGCGGCTCGTCGAAGTCGTCCCAGTGGGTCGCGACGACGTAGGGCGGGAAGCCGGTGGCCGCGAGCAGGCGCTCCACGTAGTCGGGGGTGTGGCCGCCGCCGGGCTGGAGGAACAGCACGGTGGGGCGGATCCCGTCGATCTCGCGCTCGTGGAAGCTCGCCGAACCGGCGTTGAAGAAGGAGACGCCGCCGAAGTCGAGCAGGTAGGTGAGGCTGCCGCCTTCGACGAGGTCCTCGATCCGCTTCGGGCGTTTGGGGGGCGCGCCGGGCCGGGTGCCGCCGAAGGTGATCCGCTTGTGCTCGCCGCTCGCGGAGTGGGAGGAGCGGAAGACCTCGACGGTGTAGCCGTCGAACTGATAGAGCTCGCCGCCGACGACCTGCGAGAGCTGGTCCTCGGGGGCGTCCATGGCGCGCAGGAGGTTCAGGTGCGTCTCGGTGCCGAGCACCGTGGCGCTGGTCTTCGCGGCGAGGTAGGGGACGTCGGCGATGTGGTCCCAGTGGCCGTGGGTGACGAGGATGGTGTCGGCCTTCGGGAGGTGCTCGTCGACGACGTCCTCGTGGACCTCGATCTCGGTCTCGGGGTCGGCGCCCTCGGGCGTGTAGGCGCCGGTCGGGAAGCGGCTGACCCACGGGTCGATGAGGACGGTCGCGGTCCCGGTCGTGAACTCCCAGGCGTTCGTGCCGAGCCAGCGCAGCCGCACGGACGCGGTGGAGGGCGAGGACTCGCCCGTCTGCTGCGCGGCCGCGATGCCGCCCCCGGCGGCGGCGGCCGTGACGGCGGCGACGCCGGCGCCTTTGAGGAGGCCCCGGCGGCGCACCGCCGGTGTCGGGTCTGGTGATCTGGTCATGGCGACAGTCAAGCCGCGGCGGCCGGTTCCGTCCAATATCAACACGGCTATGGGCCCATACGGGCGTTGATATCGTTGCCGCGTGGACATCATGCGGCACTTGGAGTGCTTCCTGGCGGTGGGTGAAGAACGTCACTTCGGCCGGGCCGCCGAGCGCCTCGGGATGGAGCAGCCGCCGCTGAGCCAGCGCATCCGCCGCCTGGAGAAGGAGCTCGGCGCGGAGCTGTTCGACCGCGGGGGCGGCCAGGTGACGCTGACGGCCGCGGGGCACGTGCTCATGCGGGAGGCGCCGGAGCTGCTGAAGCGCCACCAGCGGCTGCGCAGCCTGGTGCGCCGGGCGGCCGGGACGGACCCGGCGGACCCGCCGCGGCCGTGGAGTTCGCTCTACTGACCGAGCGCGTCGGTCAAGGCGAGGGCCGCGCGGCTCATGGCGAGCTCGACTTCGCGGGTGTTGTCGCGGGTGACCTGCGCGAAGACCGCGATGGCGTGGCGGCGGCCGTCGGGCCACTCCCAGACGGCCACCTCGTTGCGCCAGCCGGGCAGCGACCCGGAGCGGCCGAACACGGCGACGCCGCTGGGGGCGAGCCGGGAGAGGCGGCCGCCGGTGAGCTGGCGGGACATCCAGGTGCGGACGTCGGCGGCGACCGGGGCGGGGCCGTTCCAGACGTGCCGCAGGAACGCGGTCAGGTCCGCGGGCGTGGAGGCGTTGGTGCGGGCCGGGTCCCAGGCGCTGGTGCCGCGCAGCTCCTCGGTGGAGACCGAGCCGCTCTCGAGGACGTGCGCGAGGGCCTCCAGGTCGGAGACGTCGAGGTCGCGGGCGACCTCTTCGAGGATGGCGCGCGGGGAGCCGATGAGGCGGGTGCCCTTGAGGCCGGTCCGGGCCGGGAGGCTCCGCAGGGAGCCGATGCCGATGTGGCGGGCGACGAGGTCAGCGGCGGTGCTGTCGGAGACCTCCATCATGAGGGCGGCCAGGTCCCAGACGCTGATCTGGGAGTCGTGGCGGAACCCGGCGGTGCCGGTGCCGCCGAGGCGGTCGGCGGCGGTGACGCGCACGAGGGCGGCCGGGTCGACCAGGCCCTCCTCGACCTGGCGGCGAAACTCCCAGGCGATGAAGAGCTTGACGACCGACACGAGGATCACCGGTTCGGTCTCGCGGACGCCGAGGCCGCGCCCGTCGGCGAGGTCGCGGATGTGCGCGGAGGCCCGGGCGCCGAGCGGCGCGAAGAACTCGTCGATCACGGCTGCTCCTTCTCGCGGGTCGGGCGCCATCGTAGCCGCGGCCCGCCGTCGCTCTCCAGGGCCGGTCAGTCGGTCCAGCCGGTCAGGGCGATCACCGCTGCGGCGATGTCGGGGACGGTGCGGCCGCCGGTGGGGACGCGGTGGACCCAGGCGGGGGCGTGGGTCTCGAGGCGGCGGGCCATGCGCTTGCTGCGGGGCAGGTGCGGTTCGAGGTAGCTGCCGATCTCGCGGGCGCGCAGGCGCTCCTCGGCCGCGGCGTCGTCGGCGGTGAGCAGGACGCCGACGGGGGTCACGTCGCCGCCCATGGCCTCGGTGATCATGTCGGGTTCGAGGACCGACACGGTGTTGCAGTAGATGAGGCGCCGCTGCCCGAGTTCGCGGTAGTTGCCCCAGACGGCGGCCAGGTTCCTGGCGGTGATCCGCGTGCGGGCCGGGTCGTCCTCGGGGGCGGGGTGGACCTGGTCGAGGAAGTCGCCCTCGATGAAGGCGTGGGCGACGCCGAGGTCGGCGAGGCGGCTCGTCACCTCCCAGGAGACGGTGGACTTGCCGACGCCGGAGCGTCCCGCGATGAGCAGGACTTCGCAGGGGTTCTCGCTGAGGTTCAAAGGGCTCCTCCGTTCAGGGGCCACCACCGTACCGGTCGCGGCCGGGTACGGCCACCGGGCGAGGGGCGGGTTCCGGGGCCCGTTGGGCGCATTGCCGGTTGGTCAGGACATTGGTGCGGGGCCGTGCGTGGGGTCCGCCTTGGAGGCCGGCGGGTCCGGTCTTTCGGCGGTCGGGGTCGTGCGCCTGGAGCCGGTGCGAGCAGGGGGCGGGGTCGGCTTCAGGCGGCGAGAAGGCGCGTGCCGGATTGATGTGGGTGCGCGAGTTCGGGCTGTCGGGGTTCGAGCTGAGGGCGGCGGCGATGGAGGGGTGGGGTGTCGCCGGGGTGGGGTGGTCGGGTGCCGGTGGTGCGGAGGCAGCGGTCAGGGCGACGGCGACGAAGCGGTGTGTGAAGGGCTGGGGTCGGTTGGCGGGCCCGGAGTCGTGGGTGGCCGGGTGGGTGGGGTGCCATTGTGGATCTGGTGGGCGGTGTCGTTGCGGGGCAGGGGCACCGGTGGAAACGTGAGGGTGTTCTACCCGTGTGGGTGTTGCCGCCGTGGGGCTATCGGGGGGATGATTGGTGGTACGTACAGGGTTACGGAATCAGTGCAAGCGAACGAGATGTGTTCATTTAATGCAGACTACGACAGCCTCTGGCCGCTCGTACCGCCCACTGGTGTCGGGGCCGCCCTCGCAGCTAGGACGGGGGTTGTTTGTCCCGCGTTCCGGTCCTGCGCTGGTACCACCGTCACCGCGGTCCACGGGCATGTGACGGGAGCGCGGCCTCCTTGAGGAGGTACCGCCGGCCAGCACAGTCGGAGTCCCGCACACACCCCCAGGCGTATCCAGCACACCCACCCAACCACCACCGACAGAAAGGAAAGGACAGGACGAACCGAGCCACATCCGGCACGCCGGATAGGACCGGCAGGACGATAGGTCCACACGCCAGAGAGAACCGGCGGGACCGGCAGGCCATGGCCGCACGGCGGCGACTACTCGACGGCGATGCGAGACCCCGCCGCGAGAGCCCGCTGCGAGACAGCACTGCTCAGCGACGCCACCGAGCGGCACGCTCACGACCACGTGCCCGCCAGGACACGACCACACCCACCGGGAGGAGGTGAACCCACCATGACCACCACGACCACCACGATGCCCTGCACCGCGACTCCTGCGGCACCCGCCGCGCACCAGGCCGCCCGGCGGCAGGCCGCTGCGACGAACCCGGCAGCCACCGACACCACCGCTACCGCAGCGACGACCGGCACCGCCGCACCAGCGCTCACCGACCCCGCCGCCGCAGCGAGGCCCGGCCGAGCCGCCACCGCACCGGCAACCACCGGCCCCACCACCACCGCCGCCGGAACACCGTCGTTCGTTCCCGCCGCGACCCACACTGCCCCGGCCCCGGCGACCACCGCAGGTCCGACCCCTCTGCCACATCGTCGCCGCCGCCTGAACTTCACGTGAGCGCCGACCCGGCCCCGGCAACCCGCCCCGGCGCCGGCCCCGGCCTCCACACCTCCGTCGCCGCCCGCCCGAACCCCAACCACGAACCCGCCCGGCTTCAGCAGCGCACGCAGCACCGGCCACTCCGCCGCACCGTCGCCGATTGACTGAACCCCACTCGAGGACCGCCCCGGCCCCGGCAGGCCACCCCGGCCCCAGCCTCCACGGCCCCGTCGCCGCCCGCCCGGACCTGACCCGAGCATCAGCCCGGCCTCGGCAACACCGCCACCACCGATCCCTCCGCCACGCCGTCGCTGCCGTCTGAACACCCCTCGATCATCGGCCCGGCCTGAGCGACACACCCAGGCTCGGCTCCCCGCCTCTTCATCGCTGCCGCCCGAACCCCGCCCGAGAACTCGGGGCCGGCCCCGGCGGCACTCCCAGCCCCGGCCGTCCGTCAATGCGTGCCCGAACACCCATCGAAGGTCGGCCCGAAGGCCGACCCCTAGCTGAACGGCATTGCCCTAGGCGACCGCGACCGGGCGCTTCGGTTCGAGGACCTCGGCCTCGCCCCGGCCGCAGGCGGCGCAGACGCCGCGGCGGCGCCGGTGGTAGGCGAGGGCCGCGACGAACAGCCCTGCGCCCCACACGACCCAGAAGACCTCGGGCAGGGTCAGGGGCCAGGTGCTCGCGGTGACGCCGTCGATCGCCACGACCCGCACGTACATGCCGGCCGCGGACGTGATGAGGACCGAGACCAGGACGGCGGGGACCACGGCGAGCATCGGCGGCACCCGCTTCCCGCGCAGGCCGATCATCCAGCGCGGGAACACCTCGCCCCAGCGCTGGATCAGGCCGAGGGTGAGCACGGCCCCCAGGGCGCCGAAGGTCGCCAGGGCCGCGCCCGCGATCCACAGGCCGCTCTCCTGGCCTTCGCGGTAGAAATCGGAGTCGATGCCGAGGCTGAAGCCGAGCGCCCACGCCCAGCGGGTCGCGCAGTACGTCAAGGGCGCGGCGAAGGCGATCCAGGTGGCGGCCCTGCCGGCGCGGTCGACCCAGGACGGCTCCTCGTCGTCGGCGCGTCCGCACGCCTCGCAGGCGCCGGCGGCCCGGCGGTGGTAGGCGACGGCCGTGAGCGCCCACGCGATGCCCGCGAGGAGGCACATCAGGAGGTTCAGGCGCGGCATCTGGTACAGGTCGCCCCACCGGAAGGCGTCGGCCCAGCCGGTGAAGGGCATCACGATGAGCATGATCGGGGTGTAGGCGACGACGATGAGGGTGCGGTAGTCCTGGATCGCGACGGTGAGGCCGATCGCGAGGGTCCAGGCGAGGACCGGCAGGAGCCACCGGGCCGGGCCCTTCGTGTAGCCGCGGGCCATGAGGACCGCGGCGGCGGCCCCGACGAGGCCGAGGACGGCGATCACGGGCCCGGCGGTCTCGGGGGCGGTCTCGCCGAGGAGGTTGAATTTGAGCGCGTTCTCGGGTTCGGCCATGAGTTCGGCGTCGCCGGTGCCGAAGGGGAACCCGCCGCCGCCGAAGGTCCAGTAGAGGCCGAGGAGGCCGTACGCGAGCGTCCATGCGGCCGTGGCGTAGCCGATCCATTGGTGCCATGTGCTTCTCATGCCTCCAGTCTCGAATCCGCGGGGCGCGGCGGCCATGTGCCGAACGGCGCCTTCCCGGGCCTGCGGCGGGCCCGCATGGCCCGTTCGGCACATGGCCGCCGCGATGCGGGGCCTTTAAGCTCGGGTGGTGATCGGACGGCGGCTCGTGGCGGCGGCGGGGACGCTCGCCCTGCTCGTCGGGGCGGTGCGGCTGCCCGCCGATCCGGCCGTGCTCATGGTCGGCCCGGTGGCGGCGGGTCTGGCGGTCGCCGCGGTGCTCGCGGCCCGGTCGATGCGGTCGCGGCTCGTGCCCGCGGCGGTGGTCGGGGCCGGCGCGGTCTCGGTCGGGGTGACCGCCTGGACGCGGGCCGCCGCCGACCCCGGGGCCGAGGTCGACGGGCTGACCGGCCTGTGGATCCTGCTGGAGCCCGCGCTGCTGCTGGTCCTGATCTACCTGTCGGTGCGGTGGTCGCCGCCGCGCGCGGCCGTGGCCTCGGCCGCGGCGGCGGGCGCGGCGACGGCGCTGATCGTGCAGCGGATGCTCACCGGCGAGCCGCTCCTGTCGCTGCTGGCGGCGAGCGCCCTGTGGCTCGTCCCGGCGCTGGCCGTCGGGACCGCGGCCTGGTATCTGCGCTGGTCGGCGGCCGAGCGCGGGCGCGCGGTGGAGCGGGCGCGGGAGGAGCAGCGGCTCGGCCTGGCCGGGGAGCTGCACGACTTCGTCGCCCACGACGTGAGCGAGATCGTGGCGCGGGCCCAGGCCGGGCGGATGGTCCTGGCGGGCGGCGACCCGAAGCTGACGGTGCTGCTGGAGCAGATCGAGGCGGCCGGGGTCCGCGCACTGGAGTCGATGGACCGCACGGTGCACATGCTCCGGGTGGACGCCTCGCGGCAGCCGGTCGGCGGACTGGACGACATCGACGCGCTCGCGCGGCGCTTCGCGGCCTCCGGTGACGCCGAGGTCGTGGTGGACCGGCGGCTGCGGGGCGGGGCGGGCCGGGAGAACGGCGCCGTCGCCTACCGGGCCGTGGTGGAGGCGCTCACCAACGTGCGCCGCCACGCGCCCGCGGCCGCGACGGTGACGATCGAGATCGCCGAGGACGACGGGTGGCTGCTGGTGGCCGTGGCCGACGACGGGCGCGCGGCCCCGCGGTCGGGGCCGCGGGCCTCGGGGGGCCTGGGACTGCCGGGCATGGCCGAGCGCGTCGGGCGCCTCGGCGGTACCGTCGAGGCCGGTCCGCGCGAGCCCCGCGGCTGGCGGGTGGCGGTCAGGCTGCCGCTGCCGGAAGGGAAGGGAGTGGACGCGTGACCATCAGGATCCTCATCGCCGACGACCAGGAGGGCATCCGGGACGCCTTCCGCATGGTCCTCGACGCGCAGCCCGACATGGCGGTGGTCGCCGAGGCGGCCGACGGGCGCAGCGCGCTGGACCAGGCGCGGCACCTGCGGCCCGACGTGGTCCTCGCCGACATCAGGATGCCGGGCCTCGACGGCCTGGAGCTGACGCGGGCGCTGGCCGGGCCCGGGGTCGCGGCGCCGATGCGGGTGGTCGTGGTGACCACGTTCGACCTGGACGAGTACGTGTACGCCGCGCTGCGCGGCGGCGCCTGCGGGTACCTGCTCAAGCGCTCCGGCCCGACGCTGCTCATCGAGGCGGTCCGGGCCGCGATGTCCGGCGACACCCTCATCAGCCCGCAGATCACGGTCAAACTGCTGCGCCGGATGATCCCGGCCGAGGCGCCGAAGGCCGAGGCGGCGCTGTCCGAGCGGGAGCGGGAGGTCGCGCGGCTGGTCGCGCGCGGGCTCACCAACGCCGAGATCGGCGCCGAGCTGTTCATCAGCGCCGGGACGGTGAAGAACCACCTGGCGAACATCCGCGGGAAGATCGGCGTGCCCAACCGGGTCGGGATCGCCGCCTGGGCCTGGTCGTCCGGGCTGGTGCCCGCGGAGGGGTGAGGCGGCCTCGCGCGGCGCGCCTATGCTCGGGCCATGGATGACGCGCACCCGCTCGTGCGGGAGGTCTATCCGGACCTCGTCGACGAGCTGGTCCGGCTGCTGGAGGCCGCGGGCGAGCGGTGGCTCGCCGTCGCGGCGCGGGACCTCAGGCTCGTCGCCGCGTGCGAATGCGGCGACGGGTACTGCCAGAGCCTCCGCACCAGCGAGCACCCGCCGGGGGCGCCGTACGGTCCCGGGCACCGCAACGTGGTGCTGGCGCCCGGCGAGGGCGACCTGATCCTCGACGTGGTCGACGAGGAGATCGTGTACGTCGAGATCCTCGACCGCCCCGCGATGCCGCGGCGCGACCGGCCCGGTTCCTGAACGGCTCAGGCGCCGTTGCGCAGGTGGGCGAGGAGCACCCCGACGGGGACGCTGAGCAGGAGGACGATCAGCGCGATCCGGTAGGCGGTCCGCGCGGGGCCCGGCGCGTTGCCGCGGGTGGCGGCGAGCGCGATGCCCAGTGCCGCCAGCAGGAGCGCCGCTCCGGCGTCCACGATCGCCGGGAGGGCGGCCAGCGTGCCCGCCAGGACCGCGGCGTTGCCGAGGGCCCAGGCGGACGACTGGATCCGGGAGGCGGTCGGCGGCAGCGCCCCGGCGCGCGACCGCGCCTGCATGAAGGCGATGGCGCACGACGCGGCACCGCACACGAGGACGAGGTAGGCGGCGGCCCAGCTGCCCTTGTAGAGGTCGAGCGGGCCGGTGGCCGCGGCGGCGAGGCCGCCGAGGAGGACGCAGGCGACGCCGGCGGCGAACAGGGCGCCGGAGCCCGCGGTGGGGCGGGGCGGTGCGGCGGCTTCGCTCCGGGCCACGGTGAGCAGGACGGCGGACGCTTCGAGCGCGTCGAGCCGGTGGCGGTGCGGCGGGAGGTCCAGCAGGTCCCCCGCCGCGCCTTCCCGGGCCTCGTCGCCCGCGCTCAGGCGCACCCGGCCGGCCAGGACCTGCAGGGTGGCCTCGCCGGGGCTCTCGTGGTCGTCCAGGGCGCGCCCGGCGGCCAGGGCCATCAGGGTCTGCCGCAGGGCGCGGTCGCCGCGCACGGTGCGGGCGCTCCGGCCGCTAGCGGAGGCTTCCGCCGCGGCGAGCTGCTCGTCGGCGAGGTCGGTCAGCGAGGATCGGTCCACAGTGCTGCTTTCAGGGTCGGGCGCGGGGGGCGGTGACGGCGAGGCACAGGCCGGGTTCGGCGAAGGCCTCCAGCCGGTCGACGGTGACCGGCGACTCCCAGCGTTCGAGGGCACCGCGCATCAGGCCGAGGTGCACGTCGCAGACGACCGGCGAGTCGGACTCGGCGAGTTCGAGGAAGGGGCAGTGCCGCAGCCCGATCCGGGCCTCGTCGCGGCGCTCGGGCGCGAACCCGAGGTCGTCGAGCAGGGACGTGAGCCGTTCGACGTCGTCGGCGGAGGCGGCCGGGGCGTCCGCCGCCGAGCGCAGCCCCCAGGCCCGTCCGGCCTCCACGGCCCGGTCGCGGGCGTCGGGCGCCGCGGCGAGTCCGTGGGCGAGGGCGTCGGCGAGCAGCCGGTAGTGGCGCGGGCCGGCCGGGTCCATGCCCCGCACCGCCCGGAACACCTGGGCGGGGCGCCCGGGGACGCGCCTGCCGGAGCGGGCGCGCTCGACCCGCCCGGCGGCGACGAGCTTGTCCAGGTGGAAGCGGACCGTGTTGGGGTGCGCGGCGATCCGCTCGGCGATCTCGGCGATGCCCAGCGGTTCAGGGGCGTCCTTGAGGATGCGGAGCACTGCGTCCCGGCGGCCCCGCCTCGCGTCGTCGGCCACGTGGTGCGCTCCCTTCGTCCCGGCATCCCGCATGGCGGGGCGCGGTGGCGGCCGCGTCGGCCGCAGGGGTAGTTTACACAAACCGACATTGTGAAAACTTCGAGGCGGAGGTGCGGATGTCCCCACAGGAGACGACCGGGCAGGCGGAGACGCTCGACGTGCGGGGGCTGCGCAAGCCCGACAAGCACCCGGCGGTCTTCGCCGCCTACGACGCGCTGCCGGTCGGCGGGTCCCTCGTCCTGGTCAACGACCACGACCCGCGGCACCTGCGGGACGAGTTCGAGGCCGCCCACCCCGGCGGCCACGGCTGGGAGCACCTCGTCCGCGAGCGGGGGAACTGGCGGATCCGGATCACCCGGCTCGCCGCGGCGCCGCTCCCCCGAATCCTGGCCGACACCGCCCGCCTCGCGGCCGACGTCGGCGCGCCGGGCGTGGCCGGGGCGGTGTGGCGCCTCGACCCGGGCGACCGGGACCTGGACTCGAACGTCATCGCGCTGCCGCCGGAGGGCCGCATCGACGCCCACGACGGGCCCGACGTCGACGTTCTCGTGCACGTCCTGGCGGGAAGCGGCAGGCTGGTCACCGAGCTCGGCGCGGTCGACCTCGCGCCCGGCGCCGTGGTGTGGCTCCCTCGCGGCTCACGACGCGGGTTCGCCGCAAGTGAGGAGGGGCTACGCTACCTCACCGTGCACCGGCGCCGGCAAGCGTTGGCCATCACGACCGCACCGCCCCGGGACCGCTGAGCGGCCCGACCGCCGAGAGGAGACGATCCGATGCCGGGTCTGGACGAGAAACTGCACGACATCCACGAGGAAGTGCTGCGCCGCAACCCCGGCGAGACCGAGTTCCACCAGGCCGTGCACGAGGTCCTGGACAGCCTGGGACCGGTCGTCGCCAAGCACCCCCAGTACGCCGACGCGGCGGTGATCCGCCGGCTCTGCGAGCCCGAGCGGCAGATCATCTTCCGCGTGCCCTGGATCGACGACGCCGGCCAGGTGCAGATCAACCGGGGCTTCCGCGTCGAGTTCAACTCGGCCCTCGGCCCGTACAAGGGCGGCCTGCGGTTCCACCCCACCGTGTACCTGGGGATCGTGAAGTTCCTCGGGTTCGAGCAGATCTTCAAGAACGCGCTCACCGGGCTGCCCATCGGCGGCGGCAAGGGCGGCTCGGACTTCGATCCCAAGGGCCGGTCCGACGGCGAGGTGATGCGGTTCTGCCAGGCGTTCATGACCGAGCTGTACCGGCACATCGGCGAGTACACCGACGTGCCGGCAGGCGACACCGGGGTCGGCGGACGCGAGATCGGGTACCTGTTCGGCCAGTACAAGCGGATCACCAACCGGTACGAGTCGGGCGTGCTCACCGGCAAGGGCCTGGGCTGGGGCGGCTCGCAGGTCCGCACCGAGGCCACCGGCTACGGGACCGTGTTCTTCACCGACGAGATCCTCAAGTCCCGCGGGGAGTCCTTCGACGGCAGGCGCGTCGTCGTCTCCGGCTCGGGCAACGTCGCGGTCTACGCGATCGAGAAGGTCCACGAGCTCGGCGGCACCGTCGTCGCCTGCTCCGACTCGACCGGCTACGTCGTCGACGACAAGGGCGTCGACCTCGAACTGCTCAAGGACGTCAAGCTGAACCGGCGCGCCCGGATCGCCGAGTACGCCGAGCGGCGCGGCGCGCACTACGTCGAGGACGGCAGCGTGTGGGACGTGCCGTGCGACATCGCGCTGCCGTGCGCGACCCAGAACGAGCTCAACGGGCGCGACGCGGCCGTGCTGATCCGCAGCGGCTGCGCGGTCGTGGCCGAGGGCGCCAACATGCCGTGCACGCCCGAGGCGGTGCGGCTCTTCGCCGAGGCGGGCGTGGTCTTCGCCCCCGGCAAGGCCGCCAACGCCGGCGGCGTCGCCACCAGCGCGCTGGAGATGCAGCAGAACGCCTCCCGGGACTCGTGGTCGTTCGAGCACACCGAGCAGCGGCTGGCCGACATCATGCACGGCATCCACGACCGCTGCCTGGAGACGGCCGACGAGTACGGCGTGCCCGGCAACTACGCGGTGGGCGCCAACATCGCCGGGTTCACCCAGGTCGCCGACGCCATGCTGGCCCTCGGCGTGATCTAGGGGCCGAACCCGAGCCTGTTCGCCCGCGCGCGGATCGGCCGTTCGCGGCGAATCCGGCGGCGCGGCTACCGGTCCGCCGGGGCCATCGCGGCGACCGGCCCGTCCGCCGCGCCCTCGGCCACCGCGTTCGACGCGGCCAGCGCGAAGTCCTGCCGCAGGTCCGGCGAAGGGGCTGCGCCCGGGGAGTGCGCCGTGACCGAGACGCCGCGCACCCGGACGGTGTAGACGCCGTCCTCCGGCGCGGGGACGCGGATCTGCTGGACGTTGTTGGTCGCGCGGACCGGCGGGTTCGCGTCCCAGTCGAGGACCGCGCCCGAAGGCGTCTCCAGTTGCAGGTACAGCTCGTTGACGAGGCCGCCGAGGCCCTCGAGGGCGGGCGCATCCGTCCACACGAGCGTGACCTTGAGCGGCGCGGACGGGTCGGCGGCCTCGATCCGGTAGCGGCGGATCTCGCCGGTCGCGACCGCGTCCTCGGGAGCGTCGGCGAAGCGGACGCGCTGCGCCGCCCCGACGGCGCGTGCGACGTCGACGCGGCCGAAGCCGCTCACCGGGTTGGGCCCCTCGGGGACCTCGCCGGGGTACTGGCCGGGGATCGCGACGGCGCCGTTCACCAGGAGCGCCTTGAGGAGCGCGCCGGAGGGGCGGCGGCCGTCCTCGAGGTGGCCCTGGGCGGCGAGGTGCTGGCGGACCAGGGCCGCCGCGCCCGCGACGAGCGGCGTGGCCATGCTGGTGCCGCCGCTCCAGCAGTACCGCTCGCGCAGCGGGTGGTCCTCGGGCAGGCGCCCCCACAGGGGCTCGCCGTCGCCGTCGTACACCGAGGACAGCATGGACAGGACGTTGGTGCCCGGGGCGACCACGTCGGGCTTGATCCGCAGGTCGTCGGTGGGGCCGCGGGAGGAGAACGCGGCCATGCCGCCGGGGTCGTCGGAGACGTGCCCGGCCTGGCCGAGCTTGGGGTAGCCGCTCCAGTCGCTCCAGTTCCGGTCCAGGCCGGGAGCGGGGTCGGAGCCGCTGGGGCGGTCGTTCTCGGTGGCGCCCACGGTGAGGCAGTTCTTGGCGGTGCCGGGCGAGCCCATCGAGTCGGCGTCGATCCGGCCGTCCGCGTCGGCGTCCTCGCCGTCGTTCCCGGCGGCGAAGAGCACCAGCATGTCCGGGTGGGCCCAGGTGAACTCGTCGACCGAGCGGGCGTTCTGGCCGTACTCCCCCGCCAGGGATGCGCCCCACGAGTTGGTGTGGACGCGCGCGCCCGCCGCGTAGGCCTCCTCGAACAGCGCCGCGATGTCGCCGGGGATGCCGTAGAGCCCCGAGGCGGGCGGCGGCCAGGGGAACGTGAAGGGCTGGAGGCCCGCGGCGGCGAGCTCGGCGAGGGACTTCCACTGCACCCGTTGGTTGATCGCCTGGAAGAAGACGCGGGCCCCGGGGGCGATCCCGGCGGGCGCGGGCCCGGCCTGGGCGGCGCGGGCGGCCTCGCCGGAGCCGAGCACCGAGCCGGTGACGTGCGTGCCGTGGCCGGAGTCGACGTCGGCGGGGCCGTCGTCGTGCGCGGGCGGGTCGTTCGTGAACGGCGCCAGCACTTCGCGGGTGGGCCAGGAGGTGAGGCCGGCGATGCGGCCGCGCACGTCGGGGTGGACGGTCCAGGGGTCGCCGGTGTCGAGTCCGGAATCGGCGACCGCCACGACCTGGCCCTCGCCCGCGAGGGCGAGGCCGGCGAAGACGCGGTCGTCCGGGACGCCCATGACGGCGGCGGCGCGGTCGTTGCTGCTCTGCGAGAAGGCGTACGGGCCGATCGCCTGGATGCCCTGAAGGTCGGCGAGCTCGGCGATGAGGGCGCGCGGGACGCTCGCGACGAGGGATTTGGGCAGGACCGTCAGCACGGTGCCGCCCGCGGCGCGGACGCGCCCGGCCAGCGCCGCGGTGTCCTCGCCGGGGAAGACGGCGACCTCGACCATCTGGAGGGCGTCGTCGTCGAAGGCGCGGGGGTCGACCGCGGCGAGCTGGGCGGCGTCCTGCTCGCGCCCGCGCGCGGGGTGGAGCTTCGGGGAGACCTTCATGGCCGGGCGGTAGGGGGTGACCTCCTCGACGCGCGGGAGGGCGCGGATCGCCGCGACGCGTTCGGGGAGGGCGCCGACGAGGAGGGTGAAGCCCGAGAGGCTGCCGTGGACGTCGGCGCCCGCGTCGGTGAGCTCGGAGAGCCAGGCGGCCGTGGGCGGTCCGACGAGCTTGACGAGGTAGTAGGCGGTGCGGCCGGGCTCGGGTTCGAGGGCCACGGCCTCCTGGGCGTCGACGGCGGCGGCGAACGCGAACGTGGCGCCGGCGGTCTGGACGGGCTGCTCGGGCAGCGGCGCGGCCTCGACGCCGCTGCCGGTGAGGGCGCGGGCCTGGCCGCGGGTGCCGGAGACCAGGAGGGTGTCGGGGTACTCGGCGAGGACCTCCATGCCGGAGTCGCGGACCGCTTCGCGGTCGTCGGCGTGGCGCAGTGTGACGAGGAGTTTGGACATGGCGGCCTTCTTTCTGAGGGGTGGCCGTCCTCTCAGGGCGGTGGAGGCGGCCGTCTTCTCAGGCTACGCGCGAAACGACCTGGGGTCGGTACACCGCGTCAACCATTGGAGACGGAGTGTCGCCTACGGCGGGCTTCGCGGGGGATCTCCGGTGGATCGGGCATCGGGGCGCGCGGCCGCGGCGGACCCGCGACAATGGCGCAGGGCCCGTGTTCGAGCGATGGCGGCAGGTGCGCAGACTGTGGACATGGATGTTCTCGAGAGTTCGCCGGTGCTGCGGCTGGTCCTGCTCGCCGCCGCGGTCGGCGCCGTCGTGTTCGCGCTCGCCGCGAAGCGCCCGACCGCCCGGTTGACGGCGTGGGGTGCGGGGTTCGCCTGCTGGATCGCGGCGCTGTGCGCGGGCGGGAGCTTCTGGGAGGGCGGGTTCGCCGCGGCGGTGGCCTTCGCGATCCTGGCGCTGCCGCCGGTCGCGCTGGTGGCGGCGTCGTGGCGGCTGCCGCGCGGCCGGGCCGACGCGGTGACCGCCGAGATCGGGCTGCTGGTGCTCATCGTGATCGCCCAATGGATCGTGGTCTTCTCGTTCTCCCATGACGATGCGGCGGAGCCGGCGCCGGTGGAGCCGCTGGTGTGGTTCCTGTTCCTGGCCGCCGCGTTCGTCGCGGCCGCGGTCCCGGTGCCGAGCCGGCGGATCGCGTACGGCGCCGCGGCGCTCGCCTGCGTGCTGCTGGGCGTCTTCCAGGAGGTGCTGCTGTGGTCGGCGACCGGGCAGCACCCGGACGTGCCGTTCAACGACGACATCCTGGTCGGCGCCGTGTACGTCGGCATCCCGGTGGTCGGGGCGGTCCTCCAGCTGCTGTGGTGGCGGAGGCGGCGGCGCTGAGCGCGTCCGTTCAGGCGGCCGGGACGACGTCGCCGTTCCGGGCGCCGCCGACGACATGGGCAGGGAGGGCGCGTTCGGTGCGCAGCAGGATGAGCCCGCCGGTGAGGACCGAGGCGGCCAGGAAGGCCCACAGCTGCCAGGCGCCGGCGTCGAGGAGGAACCCCAGGACCACCGGCGCGACGGTGCGGCACACGGCGGTCGAGAACTGGTACGTGGCGAGGTAGCGGCCCCGCAGGGGCTCGGGCGCGGCCTCCACGGCGAGGCTCTGGGCGGGCGCGGAGTGGACGAGCTCGGCGCCGGTGTAGACGACGGCGACGACCAGGACAGCGACGATCGCGGGCGCGCCGGCGCCGAGGGCGGGCAGGAACGCGAAGGCGGCGAAGGCGAGCGCGAACCCGGCGGCGCCGAGCGCGGCGCCGCGGGGGCGGCGGGCCCGGCGCATCCGGCGGGCGACGGGGACGCCGAGGAGCGCGACCATGGCGGTGTTGACGGCGAAGACGGCCCCGGCCATGGCGTCGGGGACGCCGACGTCGCGGGTGAGGAAGACCGGCAGGGCGATCGCCTGGGCGGTGTAGGCGAAGAAGATCAGGAAGTTCGCGGTCGCGAGCCGCAGGTAGAGCCGGTCGGCGGCGACGGCGCGGTAGCCGCCGCGGGGACGCCCGGGTCCGGGCGCGGGCCGGACGGCGGGCACGAGGGCGACGAGGACGGCGGCGGCCGCGAACGACCCGGCGAGGGCGAACGCGGCGGCAAGGTAACCGGTGTCCGTGCCGAAGGCGAGCATTCCGGCGGCGGCGAGGCTGCCGAGGCCCATGCCGCCGTTGCGGAGACTGCGGGTCCAGGCGAGGAGGCGGTCGCGTTCGGCGCCTCGGGCCATGTCGCCGATGAGGGCCTGTTGACTCGGGGCGGAGGCCCACATGGACACGGCGACGGTGAGCGCCACGGCCAGGAAGCCGGGGTAGGTGTCGGCGAGGGGGTAGAGCGCGAAGCCGAGGGCGCGCAGGGCGAGCGCGGCGAGGTAGACGCGGCGGCCGCCGAGCCGGTCGATGAGGGCGCCGACGGCGGGCATGGCGGCGAGGGCGCCGATCCCGGCGGCGGTGAGGCCCGCGCCGATCGCGGTGAGGGACTGATTCGTCAGGGCGTGGACGAACAGCATGGTCAGCGGCACGTAGACGCCGTCGCCGACCGCGTCGACGAGGCTCGCGGCGATGAAGCGGCGGCGGGCGGTGGCGGTGTTCACGGGAGCTCTCGTTCGGCGGCGGGTCAGGAGAGGGCGAGCGGGCCGCGGGGGCGCTTGAGCTCGGCGAAGACGTCCAGGTCCGCGAGGGTGCGGACGGCGTCGAAGAGGCGCGCGGCGGCGGCGCCTTCCGGGGCGGCGGTGAGCACCGGTCCGAAGTGGCCGGTGCCGTCGATGACGGTGATCGGGGTGCCGGCCTCCTCGCCGACGGCGTCCTGGCCGTCCCGGTGGCCGGCGCGCAGGGCCGCGTCGAAGGCGTCGGTGCGGGCCGCGTCGGCGAGGTCGGCGGGCAGTCCGGCCTCCGTGAGGGCGGCGGCGATGACGCGGTCGTGGTCCTTGTCGCGCTCGCGGTGGAGGCGGGTGCCCAGGGCGGTGTAGAGGTCGCGGAGGACGGCCTCGCCGTGGCGCTGCGCGGCGGCGGCGCAGACGCGGGCCGGGCCCCAGGCCCGGTCGTTGAACTCGCGGTACCAGAGCTCGAGTTCGCGGTGCTCGTTGAGGACCGACAGGCTCATGACCCGGAAGCGCAGGTCGATCGGGCGGTGCCGTTCGACCTCGAGGAGCCAGCGCGAGGTGATCCAGGCGAAGGGGCAGGACGGGTCGAAGTAGCAGGTCACCGAGGCAATTTTATCTTCCATGGAAGATATAATAGCTTCCACGGAAGCTATACTGCAAGTCATGGAATACGACGCGGTGGCGCACATGGCCGAGCAGTGGCGGCGCGAGCGCCCGGACCTGGACCCCTCGCCGATGCTGGTGGTGGGCAGGATGTTCCGGCTCGTAAACGAGTGGGACCGGCGGCTGCGCGGCCCGTTCGCCGAGGCCGGGCTCGGCAACGGGGACTTCGACGTGCTCGCGGCGCTGCGCAGGAGCGGCGAGCCCTACGCGCTCTCGGCGGGCGAGCTGAGCCGGACCGTCCTGGTGACGACCGGGGCGATCACGAAGCGGGTCGACCGGCTCGAGGCGGGCGGGTGGGCCGTCAGGTCGGTGGACGAGGAGGACTCGCGCGGGCGCCGGATCGCGTTGACCGAGGCCGGGATGCGGCTGGTCGACGAGCTGATGGCGGTGCACCTGGAGCATCAGGCGCGGCTCATCGGGCGGTTGGACGGGGACGAGCGCGGCGAACTGGCCCGGTTGCTGGCGAAGCTCGCCGAGGACGCCGTGTGAAGGCGCGCCTGGTCCGGGCGGCCGCGCGCGACAACGCCGAGTGGTGCGCCGCGATGTGCCGCGCGCACGGCGTGGAGAGCCGGTTCGCGGCCGGGGCGTGGGCCGCGGTGCGGCGCACGCCCCCGCTCTACCCCGACGCGGTGACGCTGGATCCCGGCGTCGCCCCCGATGACCTGCTGGCGCGGATCGACACCGGTACGCCGGGCGCCTCGGTGAAGGACGGCTTCGCCGACCTGGACCTGCGCCCGGCGGGCTTCCATGTGCTGTTCGCGGCGCAGTGGATCCACCGCCCGCCGGGCCCGCCGGGCACCGCGCCGGTGCTCGACTGGCGCGCGGCGGAGGACGCGGACGCGCTGCGCGCGTGGGCCGTCGCGTGGGACGGCGGGCAGGGGCACGCGGGCCTGTGGCGGCCGGAGCTGCTCGAGGCCCCGGAGGTGTCCGTGCTCAGTGGGCACGGCGCCGACGGGAGGGCGGCCGCGGGGGCGGTGGCGACCCGCCGGGACGCGGTGGTCGGCGTGTCCAACGTGTTCGGCGCCGACGCCTGGCCCGGCGTGCTGGACACGGTGCACCGGCGGTTCCCGGGCCTGCCGGTGGTCGGATACGAGCACGGCGGCGGCCTGGCGGCCGCCGAGCGCCACGGCTTCGCCCCGATCGGCCCGCTGCGGGTGTGGCTGCGCGGCTAGGCGGTCTCGCGCTCGGCGAGCCGTTTCAGGTTCAGCAGTTGGCGGCGGGCCATCACGAGGTCGCCGACCGATGCGAACGGCGCGATCCAGCGTCCGCGCGCGGCGACCACCTTGAGCAGCAGCCGCGTCGACTCCCCTTGGGGCACCAGGACGTAGGACAGGACCGCCCCCATGATCCGGCCCGTCAACTGCACCCCGGGGTCGACCGAGACGATGCGCCCGAGCGGGCGCCCGCCGGAGGCGGTGAACGGCTCGCCCGCGGCGGGCGGGGGAAGGTCGGCCAGGCGCCGCGGCGAGCGGCGCCCCCGATTGTCGATCAGGTCGTAGGAGTAGGGCGCCAGCCGGATCTGGGACACCCACGGCCACAGGCGATCGGGAGTGACCTCGACGGTGGTGCCGCGCCAGGCCTCGAGCACGGGGGCGGCCACGACGTCGTCGCAGGGGAACCGGCGCGCGACCTCGGCGTCGGTGACGCCCCAGCGGTCGCCGATCACCGCTCGGCCCCGCCGGTCCGCGCGGGCGGGACGATCCGGCGCACCGCTTCGGCCACGATCGCGGGGTCGTGCGGTTCGGTGTCGAGCGCGCGGTGGATGGTCAGGCCCTCGATGAGGGCGTCGACCATGCGCGCGGTGGCCGGGTCGAAATGCCGCTCCAGCGCCGCGCGGCTGCGCGCCATCCAGGCGTTCGTCAGCTCCCGGAACGCGGGCTCGCGCGCGGCGAGGGTGTACAGCTCGTGCGTGAGCACGAGGCTGCGCCGATCGTCGAAGACCGTGTCGGTGATGATCGCGACGACGGCGCGCTCGGCCGCCTCGGGGCCGTCGGCCGCGGCCATGGCCGCTTCGAACCCGTCGCCGACGGACGCGGCGAAGCGCGCGAACGCCTCCCGGAGCAGCTGGTCCATGCCGGAGAAGTGGTAGGTCATCGAGCCGAGGGGGACGTCCGCCGCGGCGGCGACCCGGCGGTGCGAGGTGCCCGCGACCCCCGACTCGGCGATCACGTCGAGGCACGCGTCGATGATCCGGTCCCTGCGGTCGGGGTCGAAGCGGCGCCCGGCGGGCGGGGACTCGTCAGGCATCGGCCTCCTCGACACTGCGGATCACGCGGGCCGGAACGCCCGCGGCGACGACGTTCGCGGGGAGGTCGCGGGTGACGACCGAGCCCGCGCCGACCACCGTATTCTCCCCTATGGAGACGCCGGGGCAGACGACGGCCCCGCCGCCGATCCACACGTTGTCGCCGATCGTGATCGGCTGCGCCGCTTCGAGCTTGTCGCGCCGCGGGCCCGGCGCGATCGGGTGGGTCGGAGTCAGCAGCTGCACGTTGGGGCCGATCTGGCAGTCCTCGCCGATGGTGATCGCGGCGACGTCGAGCGCCACGAGGCCGAAGTTGGCGAAGGAGCGGGCGCCGATGCGGATGTTGGAGCCGTAGTCGACGTGGAACGGCGGGCGGATGAACACGTCCTCCCCCAGTTCGCCGAGGAGTTCGGCCAGGTGCCCCCGGGCGGCGTCGTAGTCCTCGGCGAAGGCGGCGGCGTACCGCGCGGACAGGACGGCGGCGCGGCGCAGGAGCGCGCCGAGTTCGGGGTCGTCGACGATGTAGTAGTCCCCGGCGAGCATCCGCTCGCGCATCGTGCGGTCGTCGCCCGCGAAGTGGTCGGCAGCAGTCATGTGTACGATCGTACACTTTCGGTGTACGGTCGTGCGCATGACAGTTGACGCCCCGACGCGGCCGACTCCGGAACTGCGGCACGCCAGGGTCGCGGTCGCGGCCCTGTTCCTCACCAACGGCGCCCTCTTCGCCAACCTCGTGCCCCGCTTCCCCGAGATCAAGGACGGCCTCGGCCTCGACAACACCGCGTACGGCCTGGTCACCGCCGCGTTCCCGGCCGGGGCGATCGTGGTGGGCCTGGCGGCCGCCTGGATGATCCGGCGCTTCGGCTCGGCGCGGGCCGCGGTCGCCTCGACCGTGCTCACCGCGCTGGCGCTGTTCGCCGCGGTCCTGGTGGACGACGCGTTCGCCCTGGCCGGGCTGCTGTTCGCGGCGGGGGCCGCGGACGCGGTCACCGACGTCGCGCAGAACGCCCACGGCCTGCGCGTGCAGCGCGGGTACCGGCGCTCGATCATCAACTCGTTCCACGCGCTGTGGTCGATCGGCGCGGTCGCCGGCGGCGCGATGGCGGCGGGCGCGATCGCGCTCGACCTGTCGACGGGCGCGCACCTGGGCGCGACGGGGGCGCTGTGGTCGCTCGCCGCGATCGTCGCGCTCCGGTACTGCCTGCCCGGCCGCGATGACGAGGGCGCGACCGAACCCGAAGGAGGCCTTGCCGTCTCGAGGCGGCCGGTGATCGGCGTGCGCACGGTGCTCGTGCTCACGGCGCTGGTGGCCGTCGCGATCGGCGGCACGGTCGTGGAGAACGTCGGCAGCACCTGGGCGGCGCTGTTCCTCGCGGAGGACCTGGGCGCCCCCGCGACCCTGGCCGCCACCGGGTTCATCGCCATGGTCGGCGCGCAGTTCGTCGGCCGGCTCATCGGCGACCGCCTCGTGGACCGCTTCGGCCAGCGCGGGGTCGCCCGCGCGGGCGGCGTCCTCATCGCGGTCGGCATGGGCCTGGCGCTCGCGTTCCCGACGGTGCCCGGCGCCGTGGCGGGCTTCGCCGCGGCGGGGCTCGGCAGCGCGACGCTGGTCCCGGCCGCGATGCACGAGGCCGACGAACTGCCCGGCCTGCGGGCCGGGACGGGCCTGACGGTGGTCTCCTGGCTCATGCGGCTCGGGTTCCTGCTGACGCCGCCGCTGGTGGGGCTGGTCGCCGACGCGGCGGGCCTGCGCGCGGGCCTGCTGGCCGTCCCGATCGCGGGGGTGACGGTGGTGCTGCTGGCCGGGGTCCTCCAGGTCCGGCGCGAGACGGTGGCGCCGGTCGCGGTGCGGCAGCCGGTCGGCTAGGTTTCATGACCCGGGTGGGGCCGCACCCGAGGCCGTCCGTCCGCTCGGGAGGCGGAGGGAAGCCCGGCCGCCGGGGTGGTGACCGGGCTTTTCGACGACGCGGTGAGCGGCCCCGGGTGGCGGCGGGCCGGATGCGGGCCGGCCGGGTCATGGGGCGCGGCTTAGGCCCGGCCGGACCCGCGGGGTCCGGCCGGGCCGGTCGGCTCAGCCCTTCGCCCAGGCGCCTTCGGCGGCGGCGCGGGCCGCCCAGTCGGCGAAGGCCACCGGCGGGCGGCCGAGGACCCGCTCGACGCCGTCGGCGACATCGGCGATCCTGCCTTCGCGCATCACCTGGAACATCACGTTGAGGAACGCGATCAGCGGCTCGGGCAGGCCCGCGGAGCGCATCCCGGCGTCGTGCTCCTCGGCGCTCTCGGTCCGGAAGGCGACCGGAATGCCGGAGGCCTTGGCGATGATGTCGACGACCTCGGCGAAGGAGAGGGCCTCCGGTCCGCTCAGTTCGTAGACCTTGCCGTGGTGGCCGTCCTCGGTCAGGACCGCGGCGGCGACGGCCGCGATGTCGTCGGCGTCGATGGAGGGCTCCACGACGCCCTCGACCGGCAGCGCCAGCTCCCCGGCGAGGATCGCGCCCCGGTAGTCGCCCTCGCTGAAGTTCTGGTTGAAGTTGTTAGCCTGCAGGACGGTCCATTCGGCGTCCGAGCCCTGGACGGCGTTCTGCGCGGCGTGCATGCCGATCGCGTCGGGGCCGACGCCCGCCGCCTCGGTGAGGACTTCGATGCGCCGCCCCGACTGGGAGACCAGGCGGCGCGCGCCCGCCGCGACGGCCGCGGCGGCGAAGGCCTCGGCCGGGAACGGCTCGTCCGGCGGGATCACGTAGACGGCGGCGACGCCGTCGAGGGCCGCGGCCCAGGTGGACTCGTCGTGCCAGTCGAAGGGGATCGCGGTGCTGCGAGAGACGCCGCGCACGTCGTGCCCGGCGGCGGTGAGACGGGCGGTGAGGCGGCGGCCGACCTTGCCGGTGGCGCCGGTGACGAGGATGGTGTCCGTGGTTTCGATGCTCATGTCCCCTAGTCAAGTCGAGAAAGGGCCCCGAGCCCATCGGTGCGACGCCACGATGGATGCGCGATCGTCTACACCGAACCGACCGAAGGCTGCGCGTCACCGCCTTCGGCCTCCCGCGCCGCCTCCTCGGGGTCGGCGGCCGCGGCGTAGCGTTCGGCGAGTCGGCGCAGGAGGTCCCGCAGTTCGGGCGGGCTCTCGACGGTGAACGGCGTGTCGAGAGCGCTGAGGTGGTTCACCAGGTCCCGCAGGGAGTCGCTGCCGGTGCGCAGCAGGCACTCCCCATCGGACACGGGTTCGATGAGGCCGCTGCCGGGCGGCAGGGCCTCCGCGGCGGCCTCGGCGGACATCGGCAGCCGGATGACCGCCCGGTGCGCCCACGCGGTCTGGCCGATGCCCCGCAGGACGTGCGCGACGGCCTCCTCCGGGGGCTCCCTCGGGGTGAAGCGGGGACCGTTCGGAGTGCGGAGGCGCACGCGGTCCACGCGGAAGGTCCGCCAGTCGCCCCGGTCGGCGTCCCAGGCGAGCAGGTACCAGCGCCGTCCGGTGTAGACCAGGCGGTGCGGTTCGGCGCGCCGCCGCGTCTCCTCCCCCGCCCGGTCCAGGTAGTCGAACCGCAGCTGCTCGCGGCGGTGCACCGCCTCGGCGATCGCGGCCAGGACCGCGGGGGGCACGGTCGGGCCCGCCGCGGCGGCCGAGGCCGTGGCCGAGCGCAGCGCGTCGATGCGGCGGCGCAGGCGCGAGGGCATCGTCTGCTCCAGTTTCACCAGCGCCCGCAGCGAGGTCTCCTCGATGCCGGCGACGGTGCCCGAGGCCGCCGCGCGCAGGCCCACGGCCACGGCGATCGCCTCCTCGTCGTCGAGGAGCAGCGGCGGCAGGGCGCTGCCCGCCTCGAGGCGGTACCCGCCCGCGGCGCCGGGCACCGACCGGACGCGGTAGCCGAGGCGGCGCAGGCGGTCGATGTCGCTGCGCACGGTCCGGGTCGTCACGTCCAGGCGCTCGGCCAGCGCCGCGCCCGTCCAGTCGCGCTGCGCCTGCAAGAGGGCGAGGACGCGCAGCAGCCGCGCCGAGGTCTCCAGCATTCACCGATTCTCGCATCGATCGCGGAAGCGGATCTTCCGCAACGGCCCCTACCTTGGGGGCGACCACGAGAGATGAGGAGCCGCCATGATGCGGGGATTCGCGACCATCACCTATTTCGCCGACGACCTGGACGCGGCCGAGGCCTGGTACACCGAGCTGCTCGGCCTGCCGCCCTACTTCGAGGTGCCCGGCGGTTACGTCGAGTTCCGCTTCGGCGACCACTCGCAGGAGCTGGGGATCATCGAGGGCGGCTGGGCGCCCCACGACATGGGCGCCGCGCCGGGCGGGCAGATCGCCTACTGGCACGTGGACGACCTCGACGCGGCGATCGCGCGCCTCGCCTCCTTGGGCGCGAAGGAGTACGAGCCGAAGACCGTGCGCGGGCCGGGGTTCGTGACCGCGTCCTTCGTGGACCCGTTCGGGAACGTCCTCGGCGTCATGTACAACCAGCACTACCTCGACGTGCTCGCCGGGCGGGAGGCGCCGTGACCGTGCTCGCGTACGCGTAGCGGCCCGTCGGCGCCGCGGCCCGGGCCCGGTCCCGGGCCGCGCGGGCCCGGCGGCGATGATGGCGGGGCCCGCGCAGAGGAGGAAGCATGAACGCACCCGGACAGGCCCGGCGGCCCCAGACGACGATCTTCACGCAGATGTCGGCGCTCGCGCAGGAGCACGGCGCGGTGAACCTCGGCCAGGGGTTCCCCGACGAGTCGGGGCCGGCGCACATCGTCGAGGCCGCCGCGGCCGCCATGCGCGAGGGCCGGAACCAGTACCCGCCGATGCCCGGCATTCCCGAACTGCGCCAAGCGATCAGCGCGCACCAGCGCCACTGGTACGGGCTCGAGCCCGACCCGGGCGAGGGCGTCGTCGTCACCGCGGGGGCCACCGAGGCGATCGCGGCCTCGATGCTCGCGCTGGTCGAACCGGGCGACGAGGTGATCGCGTTCGAGCCGTTCTACGACTCGTACAAGGCGAGCGTGGAGCTGGCCGGAGGCGTCATCGTGCCGGTGCGGCTGGAGGCCCCGGGGTACCGGCCCGACCTGGACCGGCTGCGGGCGTCGGTCACCGAGCGGACCCGGGTGCTGCTGGTCAACTCGCCGCACAACCCCACCGGCACCGTGTTCACCCGCGAGGAGCTCGAGGCCGTCGCCGCGGTCGCGGTCGAGCGGGACCTCGTGGTGGTGACCGACGAGGTGTACGAGCACCTCGTCTTCGACGGGCGCGAGCACGTGCCGCTCGCCGGGTTCGCGGGGATGTGGGACCGGACGGTGACGATCGGCTCGGCCGGGAAGACCTTCTCGCTGACGGGCTGGAAGATCGGCTGGGCCTCGGGGCCCGCGCACCTGGTCGACCGGGTGAAGGCGGTGAAGCAGTACCTGTCGTTCGCGTCCGGCACGCCGTTCCAGCACGGGATCGCGACCGCGCTGTCCATCGGGGACGAGTACTACCGGGAGCTGGCCGCGGGCTACGAGCGGCGCCGGGACCTCATGGTCGCGGGGCTCGCCGGCATCGGGTTCTCCGTGCGCGAACCGGAGGGCACGTACTTCGTGACGACCGGGATCGAACCGCTCGGGTACGGCGACGGCATGGCGTTCTGCCTCGAGCTGCCCGAGCGGTGCGGGGTCGTGGCCGTCCCGACGCAGGTGTTCTACGCGGACGGGGAGACCGCGCGCCCGGAGGTCCGGTTCGCGTTCTGCAAGCCGGTCGCGGTGATCGAGGAGGGCCTGGAGCGGCTCCGCCGGGGGCTGGGGCGCGGGTGAGGCGGGCCGGGGCCCGATGTCCGCGCCGATCCGGCCGGCCGCGAGGCCTGCCGCCCGAGCCGTCCGCGTGCCCGCCCGCCGCCGGGGCGCGCCCGGGCGCGGACGGTAGGGTGGCTCGCATGCCGCTCGGATTCCTGCCCCCGCCCGCCGTTTAAGGCGGGCATCTGATCCCATCGCCGCGCACCGCGTCGACGGTGCGCGCTCCGGGCGTGCCCGCAGACGAGAGCACTCTTTCCGCGACTCTCCTCTGGAGCATGCATGTCCGCTGTCCGACCGATCCTCGGCGCGCCCTCGGTGCGCGGGGCCGCGACCGGGTCCGCCACCAAGCGCGGCCTCGCCTACCTCACCGTCACCGGGCTCGCCTGGGGCACCACCGGCGCCGCCGCCGACCTCGTCTACCGCGCCGGGGACCTCGGTCCCGCGGCCGTCTCGTTCTGGCGCCACCTCGGCGGCCTCGCGCTGCTCCTGGCCTTCGCCGCGATCCGGCCCCGGCGGCCGCGGGCCCGCTCCGCGAGGCCGTTCCACCGACGCGCCGCACTGCTGGTCGGCGTGGGCGTCGGCATGGCGGTCTTCCAGACCGCGTACTTCGCCGCCGTCGAGGCCACCGGCGTCGCGGCGGCCACGCTGCTGACGCTCGGGGCCGGGCCGATCCTCACCGCCGCCGGCGGCCGGGCCCTCCTCGGCGAGCGGCTCGGCCGCGGCGGCCTCGTCGCCGTCGCCGGGGCCCTCGCCGGGCTCGGGGTCCTGGTGGGGGCCAACGCGCCCGGCGTCATCGAGCCGTCCGGTGCGGCCTATGCGCTGCTGTCGGCCGCGGGGTACGCGGTCGTGACGCTCCTGGGCCGCCTCACCGGACGCTCCGGCGACGGCGAGGACCCGTTCACGCTGACCATGTGGTCCTTCGGGATCGGCGCGGCCGTGCTGCTGGCGCCCGCCTGGTTCGAAGGGCTCGCGCCGCAGGGCGGCGACGCGCCGCGGACGGTGCTGATCCTCGGCTACCTCGCGGCGTTCACCACCGCGCTGGCGTACCCGCTCTACTTCGCGGGCGCCGCCCGCGTGCGGGCCGCGACCGCGTCGGTGATGATGCTCATCGAACCGGTCACCGCCGCGTTCCTGGCGGTGGCGTTCCTCGGGGAGGCGTTCACGGCCGCGACCGCCGCGGGTTCGCTGATCCTGCTCGGGTCGATCGCGGCGCTGGCCGCGGTGGAGTCGCGGCGGCGGTGAGGCCGCCGGTCGGCTCCGCCGGTACCGGTGGGGCCGGCCGCTCCCGCGGAGGTTCACTCGCGGCCGAAGGCCAGGCCCTTGGCGTGGAACAGCCCGAGCAGGAGCACGCCGACCGCGACCGCGGCCCCGCCGGGCGCCGGTGCGGCGGGGACGTCGGCCGCCAGGAGCGCCAAGGCGCCGAGGCAGATGCCCGACCACCCCGCGACGAGGTTCGGGACGGGACCGGAGCCGAAGACGGTCGGGTACGGCTCCCTGGTGATGCCTTTGACGAAGTGGGGTATGCCGTTGCCGATCATGAGGCCGGCCAGGAGGCCGAGGGCGATGGCTTGGATCACGGGGTGCTCCGTTCGGGGGTGAACCCGCGGACGGTGAGGTCCACGAGGAGGCGCAGGCGCGCGCGCATCCGGTCGGCGGTGGCGCTGGACCGGGCGATGCCGACCATGGCGTCGGTGAGCAGCGCCGCGGCGTCCTCGGCGGTCACGGCGCCGAGGTCGAGTTCGCGGGCGTCGGCGAGGACCGAGGCGACCAGGTCCGTGTACGCGGCCTCCGAGGCGGCGACCAGGTCGGCCGCGACCGCGGCCGCCTCGCGGACGAGCTCGTGCCGGTGGTCGGGGGCGACGGCGGCCGCGGCGAAGTCGAGCTTGACGGCCAGGAGGTTGAAGAGCCGGTCGGCGGTGGTCGCCCCGGTCGCCCCCGCGGCGGCCGCGGCGGCGTGCAGTTCGGCGCCGACGCGGGCGGCCACGGCGCGGAACACCGCGTCCTTGTTCGGGAAGTACTGGTAGACGGCCGGGCGCGAGAGGCCGGCGGCGTTCGCGATCATGTCCATCGTGGTCTTGCGGTGCCCGTAGCGTCCGAAGACGGGCGCGGCCGCGGCCGCGATGGCCTCGCGGGCGGTCTCGGCGCGGTTCGTCATGCTGACATTCTTTATTCATAATGTCAGTTTGTCAAGTCGTGGGCGTGGAAAAGGGCCGGCCGTCCGGCCGGCCCTTCCCGTTGCGGATCAGGTGGCGGTGAGGAAGCCCGTCTCCAGCATGATGATCACGGCGACGCCGAGGATGCAGCGGTACCAGACGAAGATGAAGACGCTGTGCTTCGCGACCCACTTGAGCATCCAGTGCACCGCCCCGAGGCCCACGAAGAACGCCACGATCGTGGCCACGAGCATCTGCGCGCCGCTGGGCACCGAGCCCTCCGTGACGGGTTCGAAGACGTCGCCGAGGCTCAGGATGCCCGCGCCGTAGACCGCCGGGAGCGCCAGCAGGAACGAGTACCTGGCGGCGACCGCGCGGTCGAGGTTGATGAACAGGCCCGCGGTGATGGTGGCGCCCGAGCGCGAGACGCCGGGGATGAGCGCGCCCGCCTGCGCGAAGCCGAGGATGAGGCCGTCCTTCATGCGGAAGTCGCCCCAGGTGCGGGTCTTGCGGCCGACGAGTTCGGCCAGCGCGAGGAGGAGGCCGAAGAAGATGAGGCTGAAGGAGACCAGCCACAGGTTGCGGGCGCCTTCGCGGATCGCGTCCTGGAAGATCAGTCCGAAGAAGACGATCGGGAGGGTGCCGATGATGACGTACCAGCCCAGGCGGTAGTCGGTCTCGTTGCGCAGCTCCTTGTCGCGCAGGCCCTTCCACCAGGCCACGAGGATGCGGACGATGTCCTTCCAGAAGTAGAGGAGGACCGCCGTCTCGGTGCCCAGCTGCGTGACCGCCGTGAAGGAGGCGCCGGCGTCCTCCTCGAAGAACAGCGCCGAGGTCAGGCGGAGGTGCGCCGAGGAGGAGATCGGCAGCATCTCGGTCAGGCCCTGGACGATCCCGAGCACGATGGCCTCGAACCAGGTCATGTCGACCATCCGGCCACCTCCGTCCGCACACGGAACCGGCAGGGGGATGTGTACATGTGAGCTTCTTTCGTCATTTCGACGTCGGGGAGTCGCTGCCGCCGTCTCTCGGCACCCGGCGCGACTGGGACATCTTGCCAGATCCGTCCCTGTGACCGTCTCCTGTACACCCGCGAGTGAGACCGATCGCGAGCGGAGACGACCGGCGGCGCCGACCCGAACGCGGTCGGCGCCGCCGGAGACCTGACCGCGTCGCATGGCAGGAACAGTCGGTCGGCCTGCGGGCCCGCGCGGCGGGCCCGGTTATGACACGCACTCTACGAGCCGCGAGTCCGGCTTGTCAGCGATTCGGATGATTCAGGCGGATTGGGGTGTGGTGCGCCTCGGCGTCAGGCGGCCGTCAAAAGCGCGGCGGCGCGCGTAGCGATGGCGTCAGGCCCTCTGGCCAGGGGCCCCGCCGCGGCGTTCACTCGGTTCCGCCGGGGCCGATCGCCCCGGCGGCGGCCCTCGGCCGCCCCCCACGCAGAGGAGAAGGAAGCCATGCCCGATCTCGCCCACCTCGCGCTGACGGTGGCCTGTTTCATCGTCCTGGCCCTGGTCGTCAAGGCGGTGGAGAAGCTGTGAGCGCCGTCGGCGCCGTCCTCGCCGTCCTCATCGGCGTCTACCTCGTGGTCGCCCTGCTGAAACCGGAGCGGTTCTGATGGGCGAGACCACCGCGGGCGTCGTCTTCATCGCCGCGATGATCGCGGCGCTCGCCGCGAGCCACGGACCGCTCGGCGACCACATCCACCGGGTCCTCACCCGCGAGCGCCACTACAAGGCAGAGCGCGGCCTCTACAGGGCCATGGGCGTCCGCCCCGGCGAGGAGCAGCACTGGGCGGGGTACGCGCGCAGCGTGCTGGCCTTCTCGGCCCTGAGCGTACTGGCGCTGTACCTCCTCCAGCGGGCCCAGGGGTCGCTGCCGCTGAGCAACGGGTTCACCGGGGTCGAACCGGGGCTCGCGTGGAACACCGCGGTCAGCTTCACCGCGAACACCAACTGGCAGGCGTACTCGGGCGAGTCCACGATGGGCGTCCTGGTCCAGACCGCCGGCCTGTCGGTGCAGAACTTCGCGTCCGCCGCCGTCGGCATCGCCGTCGCCGCGGCGCTGATGCGCGGCTTCGCCCGCAAGACCACCGACGCGCTCGGGAACTTCTGGGCGGACCTGACCCGGATCACCCTGTGGGTGCTGCTGCCGATCGCGTTCGTCGGCGCGGTCGTCCTCGTCGCCGGCGGCGCGGTCCAGAACCTCACCGCCTTCACGGGCGCGACCACCGCCGCCGGGGACGCGCAGACCCTCCCCGGCGGGCTCGTCGCGAGCCAGGAGGCGATCAAGAACCTCGGCACCAACGGCGGCGGGCCGTTCAACGCCAACGCGGCGCACCCGTTCGAGAACCCGTCCGGCTGGACGAACTTCATCCTGGTCTACCTGATCCTGGTCGTCCCGTTCTCGATGCCGCGCGTCTTCGGCCGCATGGTCGGCGACCGGCGCCAGGGGCGCGCCGTCGCGGCGGCCATGGCCGTCATCGCCCTGGTCTCGACCGGGCTGGTCCTCGGCTTCGAGTCCTTCGCGAACGGCACCGTCCCGCAGGCGGTCGCGGCCGCCATGGAGGGCAAGGAGGTCCGCTTCGGCGTCGCGGACTCCGGCGTCTTCGCCGCCGCGACCACCTTGACGTCGACGGGCTCGGTGAACTCCTTCCACGACTCGTACACGTCGTTCGGCGGCGGGGTGCTGATGCTGAACATGATGCTCGGCGAGGTCGCCTCCGGCGGCGTCGGCGCGGGGCTGTACGGCCTGCTGGTGCTCGCGGTCGTCACCGTGTTCATCGCCGGGCTCATGGTCGGGCGCACGCCCGAGTACCTGGGCAAGAAGATCGGCGGCCGCGAGATCAAGCTCGCCGGCCTGTACTTCCTGGTGACGCCCGCGCTCGTGCTCATCGGCCTGGCCGCCTCGCTCGCGGTGCCGGCCAACCTGGAGTCCATGCAGGACGCGGGGCCGCACGGCCTCTCGGAGCTGCTGTACGCCTTCACCTCCGCGTCGAACAACAACGGCTCGGCCTTCGCCGGGTTCGGGGCGGACACGCCGTGGTTCAACACCGCGCTGGGCCTGTGCATGCTGTTCGGCCGGTTCCTGCCGATCATCCTGGTGCTCGCCCTCGCCGGCTCGCTGGCGCGGCAGCGGCCCGTCCCGGCCACCGCGGGGACCTTCCCGACCCACAGGCCGCTGTTCGTCGGCATGGTCGTGGGCGTGACGGTCGTCCTCGTCGCCCTGACCTTCCTTCCCGTCCTCGCCCTCGGCCCGCTGGCCGACGGGCTGCAATAGGAGGCGTCCGCACATGTCAAGCACGGCAACCGCGCCCACCGCGGCGCCCCGGAGCCGGAACGGGCTCCTGGACCCCCGGCAGTGGGCGGGATCCGCACCCGCCGCACTGCGCAAGCTCGACCCGCGCCTCATGTGGCGCAACCCGGTCATGTTCATCGTCGAGATCGGCGCGGCCTTCACGACCGCGCTCGCGATCGCCGACCCGACCCCGTTCGCCTGGACCATCACGGCGTGGCTGTGGCTGACGGTGCTGTTCGCCAACGCGGCCGAGGCCGTCGCCGAGGGCCGCGGCAAGGCCCAGGCCGACTCGCTGCGCCGGGCCAGGACCGACACCGTGGCGCGGAAGCTCGCGGTGCAGGACCCCGGCATCGGCTCCCCCCGGGTGGCGACGGTCGAGGTCCCGGCGCCGGAACTGGTGCGCGGCGACCACGTCCTGGTCGAGGCGGGGCAGACGATCCCCGGGGACGGCGACGTCGTCACCGGCATCGCGAGCGTGGACGAGTCGGCGATCACCGGCGAGTCCGCGCCCGTCATCCGCGAGTCCGGCGGCGACCGCTGCGCGGTCATGGGCGGCACGAGGGTCCTCTCGGACTGGGTCGTCGTCCGGATCACCGCCGAGCCCGGCAGGTCCTTCCTGGACCGGATGATCGCCCTCGTGGAGGGCTCGGAACGGCGCAGGACGCCCAACGAGATCGCTCTGAACATCCTGCTCTCGGCGATGACGGTCATCTTCCTGCTGGCCGTGGTCACCATGCAGCCCGCAGCGGTCTTCTCCAAGGACCACATGGCCGCCGCCCAGGACTCGACGGTCCTGAACCAGGACGGGGTCACCGGTATCGTGCTGATCTCGCTGCTGGTGTGCCTCATCCCGACCACCATCGGGGCGCTCCTGAGCGCCATCGGCATCGCCGGGATGGACCGGCTCGTGCAGCGCAACGTGCTGGCCATGTCCGGCCGGGCCGTGGAGGCCGCCGGCGACGTCGACACGCTCCTGCTGGACAAGACCGGCACCGTCACCTACGGCAACCGCCGCGCGTCCGCGTTCCTGCCGGTCCCCGGCGCCGGCGGGCGGGAGCTCGCGGACGCCGCGCAGCTCTCCAGCCTCGCCGACGAGACCCCCGAGGGGCGCTCGATCACGGTGTACGCCAAGGAGGCGTACGGGCTGCGGGAACGGGCCGAGGGAGCGCTCGCGCACGCCGAGTGGATCGCGTTCTCGGCGCAGACCCGCATGTCCGGCGTGGACCTGGTCGAGCACGGCTCGACGCACCGCATCCGCAAGGGGGCGGCCGCGGCCGTCATCGCCTGGGTCGGCGACGAGGGCGGCGATGCGGACCCGCGCGTGGACGACCTGGTCGACCAGGTCTCGCGCGAGGGCGGCACGCCGCTGGTCGTCGCCGGGCACCGGGACGGCGAGCGGGCCCGCGTCCTCGGGGTGGTCCACCTCAAGGACGTCGTCAAGGAGGGCATGGCCGAGCGGTTCGCCCGCCTGCGGGCCATGGGCATCCGCACCGTCATGGTCACCGGCGACAACCCGCGCACCGCGGAGGCCGTCGCGGCCGAGGCCGGCGTCGACGACTTCCTCGCCGAGGCGAGGCCCGAGGACAAGCTGGCGCTCATCAAGCGCGAGCAGGACGCCGGGCGCATGGTCGCCATGACCGGCGACGGCACCAACGACGCGCCCGCGCTCGCCGCGGCCGACGTCGGCGTCGCGATGAACACCGGCACCTCGGCGGCCAAGGAGGCCGGGAACATGGTCGACCTCGACTCCGACCCGACCAAGCTCATCGAGATCGTCGCCATCGGCAAGCAGCTGCTGACGACCTTCTCGGTCGCCAACGACGTCGCCAAGTACTTCGCGATCATCCCGGCGATCTTCGCCGCGGTCTACCCGGGCCTGGACGCGCTCAACGTCATGCGCCTGTCCAGTCCGGAGTCGGCGATCGTCTCGGCGGTGGTCTTCAACGCGGTCGTCATCGTCGCACTGGTCCCGCTGGCCCTCAAGGGCGTCGCCCACAGGCCCGGCCCGGCCTCCTCGCTCCTGCGCAGGAACCTGCTGGTCTACGGCCTCGGCGGGATCGCCGCCCCGTTCATCGGCATCAAGCTCATCGACCTCGCGGTCGCCCTCATCCCAGGGATCGGTTCATGACACGTCTGCCCCGCTGGGTCCCCCAGCACTTCGCCGCAGTGCGGGCACTGCTGGTGCTCACCGCCGTCACCGGCGTCCTGTACCCGCTGGCGGTCCTCGCGGCCGCCCAGCTCCCGGGCCTGAACGACAAGGCCGAGGGGTCGCTCCTCCACGACGGGGACGGCGCCGTGGTCGGCTCGTCCCTGATCGGGCAGTCCTTCACCGACGACGAGGGCGCGGCGCTGCCGGGGTACTTCCAGTCGCGCCCGTCCATAGCCGCCGGGGACGGCGGCGACTACGACCCGACGGCCTCGGGGGCCTCGAACTTCGGACCGGAGAACGTGGTCGACGCGCTGCCCGATCCCGGACTCGGGTGGGAGGGCGACGAGGACGCCGCCAAGAGCCTGCTCACGCAGGTGTGCGAGCGCTCGTACGAGATCGGGGAGCGGGAGGGCGTGGACGGCTCCCGGCCGTACTGCGCCGAGTCCGGGGACGGCGCCGTGGGCGCGGTCCTCGGGGTGTTCCGCTCCGGCGGCGTCACCGGCGAGGCGACGCGGGCGGTGAGCCTCAACGAGGCCTGCGGCTCGGTGGAGGCGCCGTTCCTCGCCGAGTACGAGGGCGTGCCGGTCGAGTGCGCCGAGTACGGCGAGGACTACGCGAAGGCGGTCGTCACGCCGGTCGAGGGCGACGCGGGCGAACCGGAGGTCCCGGCCGACGCGGTGACCGCCTCGGGCTCGGGGCTCGACCCGCACATCTCCCCCGCGTACGCCGGCCTCCAGGTCGACCGGGTCGCGGCCGAGCGCGGCGCGGGCGCCCGGGAGGTCGCGGCGCTGGTCGAGGAGCACACGACGGGACGGTTCCTCGGGTTCATGGGGGAACCGGCGGTGAACGTCCTCGAGCTCAACCTGGCCCTGGACGAGGCGTATCCGCTTTCTTAGGGCCGCAATGGAAACGGGGCGGACGCGATATGCGCGTCGCGTCCGCCCCTCCCTCATCGCCCGACCGGGGTCAGGACCGGAACCACTTCTGCGCGGGGTTGCCGCTGCAGGTGACTATCTGGAGGTTCGTGCCGTCGGCCGAGTTGGCCCACGGCACGTCGAGGCACTTGTTCGCCTGCGGGTTCACCAGGTCGTTCGCGCCCGAGAGGACCCATTTCTGGGCCCCGGAGCCGTTGCAGTTCCACAATCGGACCGGGGTGCCGTCGGCGGTCCCGCCGTTCGCGACGTCGAGGCACTTGCCGAGGGCCCGGAGGGACCCGTCGCTCGCGAAGGTCCACTGCTGGGCGGCGGTGCCGTTGCAGTGGTAGAGCTGGACGGGCGTGCCGTTCGCGGTGCCCGAGCCCTCGACGTCCAGGCACTTGCCGGCCAGGCCGGTGATCGCCCCGCCCGAACTGGTCGCCCCCGAGTAGACGCGGACGTAGTCGATCTTCATCTGCTGCGGGAACTGCGTGGAGCCGTCGGGGTAGCCGGGCCAGTTCCCGCCGACCGCGACGTTCATGATCATGAAGAACGGGTGGTCGAAGACCCACTCGTTGCCGCCGATGTCGGCCGTGGACTTGGTCTGGTAGTTGACGCCGTCGACCGACCAGGTGATCGAGTTCGGCGACCAGTCGACCGCGAACGTGTGGAAGCCGTTCGCGAACGGCTGCCCGATCGTGTGGGAACCGGTGACGCCCGCGCCGCCGGAGTAGCCGGGGCCGTGGAGGGTGCCGTGGACGGTGTTCGGCTCGTGGCCGACGTTCTCCATGATGTCGATCTCGCCGCTCTGCGGCCAGCCGACCTGGCCGAGGTCGTCGCCGAGCATCCAGAAGGCGGGCCAGATGCCCTGGCCGCGCGGGATCTGGATGCGGGCCTCGAAGCGGCCGTACGCCTGGGTGAACGTGCCGGAGGTGAGCAGCCGCGCCGAGGTGTACTGGCAGGTCCCGTACCAGCACTGGTAGTTGGACGGGTTCTCGCGGCGGGCGGTGATGACCATGTTGCCGCTGCCGTCGTGGGCGGCGTTGCTCGTCGAGTCGGTGTAGTACTGGTGCTCGTTGTTGCCCCAGCCTCCGCCGCCGATGTCGTAGCGCCACTTGGAGGAGTCGGGCGGGGTGCCCGCGCCGGCGTTGAACTCGTCGCTCCAGGTCAGGGCCATGGCCTGCACGTCGGCGGCGTCCACGTCCTGGGCGTCCGCGGGGCGGTCGAGGTTGACGGTGACGATGGTCGCGGCGGCCGCGACGGCGGCCGCGGCCAGTGCGAGGAGGCGGACGGTCCGGCCGCGCCTGGGCCGGGTGGTGACGGGGTCTCGGGGTGGTCTCACGGAGGCGTCCTCTCGTTCCGCGGGAGAGGGAGCGCTGCTGTCGGTCATGGAGGCATGACATTCAGAGAGCGCTCTCTCTAAATATTCTTATCTTTTTATCATCGGCATAGATCCTTGTCAATAGGATGAATTCGGGCGGGGGCCGCGGTCGCCCGCGGCCCCCGGTGGGTCAGCCCTTCACGGCGCCGCCGAGGCTCGCGCCGTTGAGGAACAGGCGCTGGAAGACCAGGAACAGCGCGATCGGGATCAGCGAGGAGATCGCCAGCGCCGCCAGGAACACGTCGAGCTCCACGAACTGCTGGAGGATCGGCAGCCGCACCGAGAGCGGCTGGCGGTCCGGGTCGGGCAGCACCAGCATCGGCCAGAGGAAGTCCTTCCAGGAGGCGATGACGGCGAAGACCGAGACCACGCCGATGATCGGGCGCGACATCGGCAGCACGATCGACCAGAACAGGCGGTAGGGCCCGGCGCCGTCCACTCGGGCCGCCTCGAAGATCTCCCTGGGCAGGTTCGCGAAGAACCGCTGCATGAGCAGCACGTTGAACGCGTTGGCCCCGGCGGGGAGCCAGATCGCCCAGAACGTGTTGAGCATCGAGGTGCCGACCACGGGCGGGTCCAGGATCGTGAGGTACAGCGGGACGAGCAGGACCACGCTGGGCACGAACAGGGTCGCGAGCACCGCGCCGGAGACGAGCTTGCCGAGCCGGGGGCGCAGGACCGCGAGCGCGTAGCCGCCGGTGGCGGCGACCAGGAGCTGCACGGCCCAGGAGCCCGCGGCGAGGGCGATGGTGTTGAAGAAGTACTTGTCGATCTCGACGCGGGTCCACGCCTCCGCCAGGTTGGCGAAGTCGAACCCGTTGGGCCAGAAGGCCATGGGCTGACGGAGCGTGTCCTGGGTGGGCGTGACGGCGGCCTTGGCGAGCCAGAGCATCGGGCCGAGGCCGGCGACGGCGAGGCCCGCCAGGAGCAGGCCGTGGGAGATGCGCGCGCTCCAGCGGACGCTGGGGCGCTTCCAGTCGGTGGGGGCGAGGAGCCCCCTGTCGGTCCTCGCGCTCATCAGCTGCTCCAGGATCGGGTGAGGCGGAAGTACAGCACGGAGAAGCCCGTCAGGACCACGGCGAGCATGAGGCTCAGGGCCGCCGCGGCGCCGTAGTCGCCGCCGAGCGAGTTGGTGAACGCGTACCGGTAGATGAGCAGCAGCAGCGTCAGGGTCCGGTTCGCGGGCCCCCCGTCGGTGAACAGGAACGGCTCCAGGAAGACCTGGGCGGTCCCGATGATCTGGAGGATGAAGGTCACCAGCAGGATGCCGCGCAGCTGCGGGAGCGTGATGTGCCAGAGCTTGCGCCACACGCCGCCGCCGTCGATCTCGGCCGCCTCGTAGAGGCTCGGGTCGACCCCGGTGAGGGCGGCGAGGTAGATGATGACGGTGCCGCCCGCGGCCGCCCAGGTCGCCTCGAGCACCAGCGAGGGCATGACGATGTCGGCGTCCTGGAGCCAGGCGACCGGGCCGATCCCGAACCAGCCGAGGACCGTGTTGAACACGCCGTCCTCGCCGGCGTCGTAGAACAGCTTCCACAGCAGGACCGCGACGACCGGGGGCACCACGACCGGCAGGTAGGCGAGGGCGCTGAACAGGCCGCGCATCTTGCGGACCTCGCTCATGAGCACGGCGGCCACGAGCGGGACCGGGTAGCCGAAGAGCAGCGCCAGGACCGCGAAGTAGAGGGTGTTCTGGGCGGCGGTCCACAGCTGCGGGTCGGCGAAGACCTGCTGGAAGTTCGCGAACCCGACGAAGACGGGGTCGGAGACCAGGTTGGTGCGCTGGAAGCTCATCACCACGGCGCGTCCGATGGGGAGCCAGGAGAACACGCCGAAGATCACGAGCATGGGGGCCAGGAACACCAGTGTGGGGAGTCCGGCGCGGGCGCGGGCGAGCGGGCCGCCCCGGCGGCCGGGCCGGGCCGCGGTGCGCGGCCCGGTCCGGTCGCCGGTGACACCGGCGGGACGGGTGTCGGTCGAGGTCATGTCGGTCTTCCGCTACGCGGCCGCGTCGATCGCGGCCTGGGCCTCGGTCTGCGCCGTCTCGAGCAGGGCGTCGACGTCCGCGCCCTCCTCGGTGAGCACGGTCTGGACGACCGTGTCGAGGACGCCGTAGACCTCCTGGGTGGCGACGGTGGGCTCGTTGAGCAGCGGCTGGTCGAAGACCTGCCCGGTGTAGGGCGCCATCTGGTCGACGGGCACGTTGACGTAGTCGGCGATCCAGGTCTGGACCTCGTCGTAGGTCGCCTTGTCGAACACCGGGAGCTCCGGGGCCCCGACGGGCTGGCCGGTCTCGGCCTTGACCTCGGCGTCGGCGACCGCGGCCTCCTGGACGGTGAGCTTCTCCATGTAGTAGAAGTCGATCCACTTCACGGCCGCGGCCTGCTCGTCGGCCTCGGCGTTCGGGCTCACCGCGGCGAGGGTGCCGCCGCCGAGGACGCCCGCGTTCGGGTCGTCGGCCAGCGGGAGCACCGTCAGTCCGTAGTCGTCCGGGTTGAGGGCGTTCTGGGTGAACAGGTTCCCGTAGTTGCCGCCGCCCGAGACGTACATGCCGATGCGGCCCGAGGCGAAGTCCTGGTTGATGGTCGCCCAGTCGTACAGGAAGTTGTCGCCCATGGAGCCGTCGTCCCAGCGCATGGCCTGGAGGTCGGCCAGGGCCTGGCGCATCTGCGGCGTGTCGACGGTGGCGGTGCCGTTCCCGTCGTCGGTGCGCCCGCCGAGGGCGTTGACGACGGTGGTGAGGATCCAGCCGCCGGTGTTGTCGTTGGTCATCACCGCGTAGCCGGCCTCGCCGGTCTCGGCGGCGATCCGGTCGGCCGCGGCGCGGACCTCCTCCCAGGTGGTCGGCGGGGCGTCGGGGTCGAGCCCGGCGGCCTCGAAGAGGGTGCGGTTGTAGTGCAGCCCCTGGCCGTAGGCGGCGATCGGGACCGCCCACAGGTCGCCCTCGGCGTCCTCGCCGGCGGCGGCGATGTTCGGGTTGTACGCGTCGCGGTAGGGCAGTTCGGCGGTGAGGTCGCCGATGTCGGCGATCTGGCCGCGCTCGATGAGGCCGCGCCCGTCGGTGAAGGGGACGGTGAAGACGTCCGGGAGGGTGCCGCCCGCGAGCTGGGCGGTGAAGGTCCCGGCGGTCCAGGTGTACTCCTGGGTCTCCACCGCGATGTCGGGGTTGGCCTCCTCGAACTGCTCGATGCGCGTGTTGAACGCGTCGATGGCGTCCTGCTCGAGCCCGGCGTCGATGGTGACGGTGATGTGGGTGCGCCCGTCGTCGGGTTCGTCGTCCGAGCAGGCGGCGAGGCCCGCCACGGTGAGGGCCGCCGCGGCCACGGCGGCCGCTGCGCGAGAGGTTGTCATTGGTTGCTCCTTGTTTCGGTTTCGGATTGGAGAGGGGTCGGCGGTCAGGTCCGCAGCCACGCGGCGGTGTCCTTCGGGAGGGCACCGCCTTCCAGGGGGCCGCTGGCGAGCAGCACCTCGGTGTGGGCGGGCAGGTCCGCCGGCGCGTCGGCGAAGTTGACGACGCAGGTGACGTCCTCGCCCCGCCGGAAGGCGAGGGCGCCGGGCGCGGTCTCGGTCCAGGCGAACGCGTCGCCGCGCAGCGCCGGTTCGGCGCGGCGCAGGCGGATCGCCCGGCGGTAGAGGGTCAGGAAGGAGCCGGGGTCGGACTCCTGGGTCTGGGCCGCGTGGCCGCCCCAGTCCTGGGGCTGGGGCAGCCACGGGGCGGCGGCGGCCTCGCCGCTGAACCCGAAGGTCGGGCCGGTCGCGGTCCACGGCAGGGGGACGCGGCAGCCGTCGCGGCCGGGGTCGACGCCGCCGGAGCGGAAGTGCATGGGGTCCTCGCGGGCGCCGTCGGGGAGGTCCTCCACTTCGGGCAGGCCGAGCTCGTCGCCCTGGTAGACGTAGAGGACGCCGGGGAGGGCGGCGGTGAGCAGCGCGGCGGCGCGGGCGCGGCGGGCGCCGAGGGCGAGGTCGGTGGGGGTGCCGAACCGCTTGTCGGCGAAGGCGAACGAGGTGTCCTCGCGGCCGTAGCGGGTGACCGGGCGGGTCACGTCGTGGTTGGACAGGACCCAGGTCGGCGGGGCGCTCACCGCGGCGTGGGCCGCGAAGGTGGACCGGATCGACGCGGCCAGCGCCTCGGCGTCCCAGGGGCGGGACATGAAGTCGAAGTTGAAGGCCATGTGCATCTCGTCGTCGCGCAGGTAGCGGACGAAGCGGTCGGTGTCCTCCAGCCAGACCTCGCCGACGAGGAGCCGGGGCTCGTCGTAGGAGTCGGCGATCTTGCGCCAGCGGCGGTAGACGTCGTGGACCTCGTCGCGGTCGAGGTGGGGGTGGCGCCCGGGAGGGTGCGCCTCCCCCACCTCGGGGAGGGACGGGTCCTTGGCGAGCATGGAGGCCGAGTCGATGCGGACGCCGGCGACGCCGCGGTCGTACCAGAAGCGGAGCACCGCCTCGTGCTCGGCGGCGACGTCGGGGTGGTTCCAGTTGAGGTCGGGCTGCTCGGGGGCGAACATGTGCAGGTACCACTGGCCGGGCCGCCCGTCGGGGCCGGTGGTGCGGGTCCAGGTGTCGCCGCCGAAGCTGGAGGACCAGTTGGTGGGAATGGTGTCGCCGCCGGGGCCCTTGCCGTCGTGAAACCAGAAGCGGTCGCGGGCGGGGTCGCCGGGCGGGGCGGCGAGGGCCTCGCGGAACCAGGCGTGGTCGGCGGAGACGTGGTTGGGGACGATGTCCACGATGGTGCGGATGCCGAGGCGGAGGGCGTCGGCGATGAGCGCCTCGGCGTCCTCGAGGGTGCCGAAGGCGGGGTCGATGGCGCGGTAGTCGGCCACGTCGTAGCCGCCGTCGGCCTGGGGCGAGCGGTACCAGGGGGTGAACCACAGGGCGTCGACGCCGAGTTCGGCGAGGTAGGGCAGGTGCCGCCGGACCCCCGCGAGGTCGCCGGTGCCGTCGCCGTCGGCGTCCGCGAAGCTGCGCGGGTAGACCTGGTAGATCACCGCGTTCCGCCACCAGCCGGTGTCGCTGGTGCGCTGTGCCGAGTGCAATGTCGCTCCGTTCCTCGTCGTTGTGCTGTCGAGCGCCACGCCTGTAGGGGCCGGGGCATGGTGAATCCCCAGCACATGATAGGTTTAGCGCTATACCTAGGTCGGAAGCTTAGACCGTAGATGTCACACTTGTCAACGGCGGATTTCCGGCATCCGCCGCGACAGCGTTTGCCGAGGGCGGACGCGCTTGGAGAGGGGTCCTCTTGGCCGTCACTTTGAAGGACATCGCCGCCGAGGCCGGCGTCAGCCTCATGACCGTGTCCAACGTGGTCAACGGGAAGCAGGCGCGGGTCTCCGCGGCCACCCGGGAGCGCATCCTGCGGATCGTCAAGGACCGCGGCTACGTGCCCAGCGCCTCGGCCCGCAGCCTCGCGGCGCGGTCGTCGCGGCTGGTGGGCCTGCTCGTGCCCGCCGAGGGCGAGGCCAGCCTGACGATCGACCCGCACACCGTCGAGGTCGTCGGCATGCTCGAGCGCGAGCTGCGTCGGCTCGACTACCACCTGATGCTGCGCGGCATCGCCCGCCGCAAGGAGATCACCGAGGCGCTCAAGTCCTGGAACCTCGACGGCGCGGTCCTGCTGGGGTTCCAGGACGCCGAGATCGACCGGCTCGACGCCGGGGCCATCGGCGGCGTGGCCCTGGTGGCCATGGACTCGTACTCGGCGAACCCGCTGGCCCTCGAGGTCCGCTCCGACGACTTCGGCGGGGCCGAGCTGGCGGTCAGGCACCTGGTCGCCCTGGGCCACCGGCGGATCGCCTTCGCCGGGCCGGGCTTCTCCGCCACCGGCGTCGTGCGCAAGCGCTACGAGGGCTACCGGAAGGTCCTGGCCGAGAACGGCATCGAGGTGGACGACGCGTTGGTCACCACCGTCGAGATCGGACACGACGAGGGACTGGCGTACGGGCGGCGCCTCGCCCGCGAGCGGCCCGACGTGACGGCCGTGTTCACCACGGCGGACATCCTGGCGATCGGCGTGATCGAAGGCCTCGCGGCCGAGGGCCGTTCAGTGCCGGGGGACGTCTCGGTGATCGGGTACGACAACGCCGACATCGCCGCCTACGTGACGCCGAAGCTCACCACCGTGGCGCAGGACCTGCCGGGCAAGGCCGCGGAGGCGGTGCGGCTCATGATGGACCGCCTCGCCGGGAAGGAGCGCCCGGAGCGCGCGACCGCGCTGGGGGTGCGCCTGGTCGAGCGCGGCACGGCCGCTCCCCCGCCCCGGCGAGGGGGGAGCGGCCGCTGAACCCGGTCGAGGGGGTGAGACGGCCCCCGGGACCCGGCCGGGCCCTCAGGCCCAGTCGAGGGACGCGCCGTTCGAGGCGATGACGTCGCGGTACCAGTGGGCGCTGCGCTTGAGGGTGCGCTCCTGCGTGTCGTAGTCGACCCGGACGAGGCCGAAGCGCTTGGAGTAGCCCTCGCCCCACTCGAAGTTGTCCAGCAGCGACCACACGAAGTAGCCGCGCAGGTCCACGCCCTTCTCGACGGCGCGGCCCGCCGCCCGCATGTAGCCGTCGAGGTACGCGACCCGGTCGGCGTCGTCCACCGCGCCGTCCGGGCCCACCGCGTCCTCGAAGGACGCGCCGCTCTCGGTGATGTAGACCGGCAGGTCCGTGTACTCGGCCGAGAGGCGCTCCAGGACGCGGCGCAGGCTGTCGGGGTTGATCTCCCAGCCGAACCCGGTCACCGGGTTCTGCGGCGGCAGGCTCCGGTTGCCCAGGTGCGGGTCGGCGGGGTCGGCCTCGACGGTGAAGCGGTGGTAGTGGTTGACGCCCACGAAGTCCAGGGGCGCGGCCACGGCCTCCATGTCGCCGGGGAGCACCGCGTCGAACGCGCCGGTGGGCGCGAAGTGGCGGAGCATGTCCTCGGGGTAGGCGCCGCGGAAGAGCGGGTCGAGGAAGAGGCGGTTGCCGCCGCCGTCCGACAGGCGCGCGGCCTCGACGTCCTCGGGCCGGTCGCTGGCGGCCTCGATGTCGGTCATGATGACCGCCGAGCCGACCTTGCCCGCGGGGGCGTGCTCGCGGATCGCGGCCACGGCGAGGCCGTGGGCGAGGTTGAGGTGGTGGGCCGCGCGCAGGGCGGCGGTGCGGTCGGTGCGGCCGGGGGCGTGGACGCCCGCGTGGTAGCCGAGGAAGGCCGCGCACCAAGCCTCGTTGATCGGGATCCACTCGTCCACGAGGTCGCCCAGGGCCTGCGCGGTGCGGGTCGCGTACTCGGCGAAGCGCTCGGCCGTGGCCCGCTCGGGCCAGCCGCCCTCGTCCTCCAGGACCTGGGGCAGGTCCCAGTGGTAGAGGGTCACCGCGGAGCGGATGCCCTTGGCGCGCAGGTCGGCCAGCTGCTCGCGGTAGAACGCGACGGCGGCCGGGTTGAGGTCGCCGCGGCCGGTCGGCTGGAGGCGCGCCCACGAGACCGACATGCGGTAGGCCTTGAGGCCGAGGCCGGCGGCGATGCCGAAGTCCTCGCGCCAGCGGTGGTAGTGGTCGCAGGCGACCTCGCCGGTGTCGCCGTCCTTGACCTTCCCCGGGGTCGCCGAGAAGGTGTCCCAGATGGACGGTCCGCGGCCGCCCTCGGCGGCGGCGCCCTCGATCTGGTAGGCCGCGGTCGACGCGCCCCAGAGGAAGTCCTCGGGGAACGGGCTGGTCGTGGTCATGGCGTTCGCTCCTTGCTGTGGTGGTTCGTTCGGCTCATTTGTCCACGCCGGTCACGACGATGCCCCGGACGAAGACCCGCTGCGCCGCGAGGAAGATCGCGACCGGCAGGGCCAGCGCCAGGATCGCGGCGGCCAGGATGAGGTGGGGCTCGGAGTTGTAGACGCCGCTGAAGTAGCTCAGGCCCACGCCGATCGGCACGATCTCGCGGTTCCCGGCGAGGTAGAGCAGCGGTTCGAAGAAGTCGTTCCAGGCGTAGAAGAAGTGGAACAGGCTCACCGCGGTCAGGGCCGGGAGCGCCTGCGGGACGATCACCCGCAGGAAGGTGCGGATCGGCCCGGCGCCGTCGATGCGGGCGGCCTCCTCGAGCTCCCGGGGGATGGTGAGGAAGTACTGGCGCAGCAGGAAGACGTTGAAGGCGTTGGCGAACAGCTGCGGGACGATGAGCGGCAGGTAGGTGCCGACCCAGCCCATCTGGAGGAACACCGCGTACTTGGGCACGAGGGTGACCGCCGGGGGCAGCAGGATCGTCGCCATGAGGAGTCCGAAGAGGAGGCCGCGGCCGGGGAAGCGGAAGCGCGCGAAGCCGTAGGCCACGACGGCGGAGGACACGACGGTGAACAGCATCGTGGTCAGCGCGTACATGAGCGTCCAGCCCATCAGGCGCAGGAAGTCGATGGTGTTCCAGGCCTCCTCGAAGTTGCCCCACTGGGGGTCGAGGCCGGTGACCGGTTCGAGGGTGCGCCAGCGGCCCTCCCAGTCGACGGTGCCCGCGCCGGGGTCCTCGGGGTCGACGAAGACGCTCGCCTCGCGGCCGGGCTCGACGAGGGCGAGCTCGCGGACCTCGCCGCCGGGCATGGGCACGGCGTAGACGTCGAGCTCCTCCCCCTCGTACTCGAAGGTGAGGGCGGAGACGGGGAGGATCGAGGCGTTCGGGTCGGAGACGCCGTCCTTGTCCTTGAGGGCGGTGGCGGCCCCGTACCCGAGGGGCATGAGGAAGACCGCGGCGAGCAGGAGCGCGCCGAGGGTGGTGCAGCCGGTGAGCAGGAGGCCTCGGCGCCGGCGGCGCACGGCGGCGTCAGTGTGCTTGACGTCGGTGGGCTTGGCGTCGGTGTTCACGATCGCTCCGTTCCGTAGTGGACCCAGTAGCGGGCGGTGCCGAACAGCAGGCCGGTGAGGACCGCGACGACGATGAAGATGAGCCAGGCCAGGGCCGCGCCGTAGCCCATGTTCCCGAAGACGAAGGCCTCCTGGTAGAAGTGCACGAGCAGGAACCTGCTCGCGCCGCCGGGGCGGCCGCTGGCGCCGAAGAGGACCCACGGCACCACGAAGTACTGGAGGACCAGGACCGAGCCGATCACCAGGTTGTAGAACATGACCGGTGAGAGCAGGGGCAGGGTGATGCTGCGCAGGCGGCGCCACCATCCGGCGCCGTCGATGGCGGCGGCCTCGTACAGCTCGGTGGGGATGCCCTGGAGTCCGGCGAGGTTGATGATCATCGAGTTGCCGATGCCCCACAGGCCGATGAAGCTGAAGGCGAACAGGACCAGCACCGGGTTGTCGAACCAGCGGATGCCGTCCGCGCCGGTGGCGTCGGCGCCGGTGAGGCCGATGAGCCTGTTGACCCAGCCGGTCTGCGGGTTGAGCACCTGCTGCCAGATGAGGATGCCCGCGACGAGCGGGATCATCGACGGCGCGAAGAACAGGAGCCGGAACAGGCCGGTGAACTTGAGGTGCTTCGAGTTCAGGAGCAGGGCCAGGCCGAGGGCCACGATGAGGCTCAGCGGCAGGAACAGCACGGTGAAGCGGAACGTCGCGGCGAGCGCGGTCCAGGTGTCGGGGTCGGACAGGGCCCGCTCCCAGTTGCTCCCCCCGGCGAAGGTGGTCGCGCCGGGGTCGGTGAGCTGGAAGTCGAGCACGGAGAAGACCAGCGAGGCGGCGATGGGGACGGCCCAGAAGAGGACGAACCCGATGATCCAGGGGCTGATGAACGCGTAGCCCCAGCGCGCCTCGCGGCGCGCCATCGGGCTGGCGGGGCGCCCCGGGCGCCTGCCGCGCCGCCGGAGGGCGAGCACCGCGTCGGTGAAGTCGGACATGGGAGGGCGGACCTTTCGGGAGGCACGGCGGCGGGGGTGCCGGGCGGGCGCGGGGGCGCCCGCCCGGCCGGGAGGAGCGGCGTCCTCGGCGACGCCGGGAGGCCGTGGATCGGTACCGGCGTCGAGGGCGGCCGCGGTGGGTGGCTCGGGTGCCGTCCCGCGGGCCCGGCCGGACCCGCGGGACGGGGCTAGGCGGCGTCGAAGACCGTCTGGAGTTCCGCCCGGAGCGATTCGAGCTCGGCCGGGATGTCGAGTCCGTCCTCCTGCGCGAAGCGGGTGCCGTACTCGGCGATGACCGCGTCGGCCTCCAGGAAGTTCGGCATGGCGCCCTCGTGCGAGGGGTTGTCCACGTAGGTCATGCCGTCGACGGCGACGTCCCAGTTGATGTCCCTGCCTTCGAAGTTCTCCGCGCCGACGCGGTCGAAGTAGCCGTCCTGGAGGCTGATGCGCGCGGGCATGCCGCCGTAGGTGGTGGTCAGCTCCTCGGCGGCGTCGCCGATGAGGTGGGTGAGGACCGTGAAGGCCTCTTCGGGGTGCTCGGTGTCCTTGGTGATCGAGAAGGTGTCGGCGTGGAGCTTCGCGGTGGTGGTGCCGTCGTAGGAGGGGACGGCGGCGGTGTCCCAGGCGCCCTCGAAGCCGGCCATGCAGCAGGTGGCGTACCACAGGTGGGTGTAGCCCATGGCGAGGTTGCCGGACTCGAACCACGAGCCCGCGTTGAGCATGTCCGAGTCGCCGTAGGGGCCGTTGGGGATGAAGTGGTCGCGCCACATGCCGTCGTAGTACCACTGCTGGGCCTCGGCCCAGTGCGCGGGGATCTGGGCGTCGCCCTCGGCGTCGACGAGGCTGCCGGAGCCGAAGAGGGTGGACTGGGCGCGGAGGTCGGCGAAGACGTTGCCGAAGCCGAACTGGACGATGTCCCCCGGGTCGAAGTCGGGGCTGGTGGCGTCGTTGCCCTCGGCGTCGACGGTGAGGCGCTTGGCGAGGTCCGTCATGGTCGCGATGTCCCAGGGCCGCTCGGTGCCGTCGGCGTCGACGTAGGGCGCGCCGTACTCCTGGGGCGGGTAGGGCAGCCCGGCCTCGTCGAACAGGTCGAGGTTGACGTACATGAAGGACGGGAAGACCGCGAACGGCAGGCCGATCTGGCCCTCCTCCTCGATCCGGTAGAAGTCGACCAGGGCCGGGTCGAAGTCGGCGAGGTCGTAGTCGTGCTCCTCGATGTAGGGGGTGAGGTCGAGCCAGTTGCCGGGGAAGGTGGAGCGGCCGCGGATGCCCATGGGGCCCACGATGTCCGGGGCGTCGCCGGTCGCGATCTGGGTGGAGAGGATGTTCGGGGCCTGGTCGGCGTCGACGATCTCCAGGACCAGTTCGATCTCGTCCTGGCTGGCGTTGAACGCCTCGACGACCGCCTCCTGCGCGGGGATGGTGGGGGCGTCGGAGCCCGCGCCCATCCCGACGAACCAGCGGATCTCGACGCGGTCGGAGGCGCTCGAGGCGCCGCCGCCGTCGAGGCACGCGGTGGCGAGGAGGGCGGCGGCGCCGCCCACGGCGATGGCGCGGAGGGCGTTGGGGCCGCGCCCGCGGAGGGGAGGTGTGGTCCTCATGGGATGCTCCTAGGTCCAGCAGCCGGCGGGGGCCGGCAGCTCGGGAGGGATATTCGGAAGGTTCCTTTGTGGTGGAACGAGGGTGTGGAGGGCGGTCGCCGATGCCGCGTCGGCGGCCGGTTCGATGCGGCCCGGTAGGGGTCGGAGGTAGGCTGGATCAGTCGTACACGACTTATTGATAAGACTTAGATTAAGTAGTCGAACTCATGCCGTCAATCTCCCCGGCGTAACGGCATGGTTCCGGACCGATAACGGACTGGTGGACAGATGGAAGCCCCAAGGCACAGGACCACGCGCGACCTCAAGCTCGGCAACCGCATGCGCCTGCTGCGGGCCCTCTACTTCGACGGCCCGCTGACCCGCCGCGACCTGGCCCCCGCCACCGACCTGAGCACCGCGACCATCTCGAACGTGACCGCCGGGCTCCTGGCAGACGGGGTGCTGCGCGAGGCCGGCAAGGTCGAGTCCGACGGCGGCAGGCCGCAGATCCTCCTGGAGGTCGACCCCGGCCACGCCCGGGTCGTCGGCGTCGACGTCGGCGAGACCCAGGTGCGCGTCGAGCTGCTGGACCTGAAGCTCGCCGAGCGCGCCCGCGCCCGCTACGCGCTCGCGCCCGGGCGGCACGACCCGGCCACCGTCATCGAGCACATCGTCGCGGGCGTCAAGGAGGTGCTCGCCGAGGCGGACGGCGCGCCCGTGCTCGGCGTCGGCGTCGGGATGCCCGGGATCGTCGAGTACGGCCCCGAGGGCGTCATCCACGCCAAGGCCTTCGGCTGGGACGCGGTCCCCTTGGGGCGGATGCTCATGGAGCGGCTCGACCCGCTGCCGGTCCACATCGAGAACGGCGCGATGACCATGGGGCAGGCCGAGCTGTGGTTCGGGGCCGGGCGCGGGGCCGACAACGCCGTCATCGCGCTCATCGGCTCCGGCGTCGGCTCCTGCGTCGTCGCCGGGGGCGCCCTCTACCGCGGCGCGGGGTCGAGCGCGGGCGAATGGGGCCACACCACGATGGCCGTCGCCGGGCGGCCCTGCCGGTGCGGCTGCCGCGGGTGCCTGGAGGCCTACGTGGGCGCCGAGGGCATCCTCGACCGGTACCTCGCCGCCGCGGGCGTCGTCGAGCTCACCGGCGAAGGCGAGGAGGCCGACCTGGAGCGGCTGCTCGACAGCGCCGCCCACTACAGCGCCTCCCTCAACAGTGCCTCCCACGACAGCGCCGCGAGCGGCGACCCCCGCGGGGCCGCCGCCGCCGCGGTCGTCGACGAGACCGTCGAGTACCTCGGCGCGGGCCTGGCGGACCTGCTCAACCTGTTCAACCCCGAGCTCATCGTCATCGGCGGCTGGGCCGGGCTCATGCTCGCGCACCGCAGGCTCGCCGACATCCAGGCCGCCGCCGGGTCCTACTCGCTCGGCCAGCCGTTCGCGACCGCCCGGATCGTCCCCGGCCTCCTCGGCCCCGACGCGGTCGCCAAGGGGGCCGCGACCCTCGTCATCGAGCGGTTCCTCAGCGGCTGAGGCCCGCCGGCGTCACCTTTGACGATTTCTTGACGGCCCCCGCCGCGAAACCGGGGAATGATGGTCCAGTGCCACGTGGACAACTGCGGATCTACCTCGGCGCCGCCCCCGGAGTCGGCAAGACCTTCGCCGCGCTCGAAGAGGCCCGCCGGCGGGCCGAGCGCGGCACCGACGTCGTGGTCGGCTTCGTCGAGACCCACGGCCGGCCCGCCACGGCGGCCCTCGTCGCCGGCCTGGAGACCGTCCCGCGCCGCACCGTCGAGTACCGCGGCGCGGTCTTCGAGGAGTTCGACGTCGACGCGGTGATCGCGCGGGCCCCCGCCGTCGCGCTGGTGGACGAGCTCGCGCACGCCAACGTGCCCGGCTCGCGCCACGAGAAGCGCTGGCAGGACGTGGACGAGCTGCTCGACGCCGGGATCGACGTCGTCTCCACGGTCAACGTGCAGCACCTCGAGTCCCTCAACGACGTCGTCGCCCAGATCACCGGGGTGCCGCAGCGCGAGACCGTCCCCGACGAAGTGGTGCGCCGCGCCGACCAGGTCGAGCTCGCCGACATCACCCCCGAGGCGCTGCGGCGGCGCATGGTCCACGGGAACGTCTACCCGCCCGAGAAGGTGGACGCGGCCCTGTCGAACTACTTCCGGGTCGGCAACCTCACCGCCCTGCGCGAGATCGCGCTGCTGTGGCTGGCCGACAAGGTCGAGGACCAGCTGGAGCGGTACCGCGAGGACCAGCACATCACCGCCATGTGGGAGTCGAGGGAGCGCGTGGTCGTGGCCCTGTCGGGCGGCGACGAGGGCGACACGCTCGTCCGCCGGGCCGCGCGCATCGCCGCCCGCTCGGGCGGCGCGGACCTCAAGGCCGTGCACGTGGCCTCCGGCGACGGGCTCGCCGGCGCCCGGTCCGCCCGCAACCTCGCCCGCCAGCAGGGCCTGGTGGAGGACCTCGGCGGCTCGTACCACCAGGTGGTGGGCGACTCGATCCCCGAGGCGCTCCTGGAGTTCGCGCGCGGGGTCAACGCGACGCAGCTGGTCCTGGGGGCCTCGCGGCGGGGCCGGTTCGCGCAGATGCTCTCGCGCGGCGTGGGCGTGACGACCACGGCGCGGTCGGGGAGGATCGACGTGCACCTGGTCAGCCACGAGCGGGTCGCGGCCGTCAAGCGGGTCCGCTCGGGCCGGGGCCTGATCGACGCGACGCGGCGGCGCCTGGGGATCGTCCTGGCGGTCCTCGGCGTCCCGGCGCTCGTGGCGGTGCTCATCCCCTTCCACGAGGGGCTGTCGCTGACGACGATGATCCTCATCGTCCTGACCGCGGTCATGGCGCTGACGCTCACCGGCGGCATGTGGCCGGCGCTCCTGGGGGCGCTGCTGGGGTTCTTCCTGCTCAACTACTTCTTCGCCACGCCCTACTACCAGTTCAAGATCCACGACCGGGAGCAGCTCATCGCGCTGGTCGTCTTCGTGGCGCTCGCGCTGGGCGGGGCGGGCGTGGTGAACCTGTCGGCGGCGCGGGCGCGGCTGGCGGCGCGGGCCAGCGCGGAGGCGCAGACCCTGGCGACCCTGGCGGGCAACGTGCTGCGCGGCGGGAACCGCCTGGCGGACCTGCTGGAGCAGCTGCGGGAGACGTTCGCGCTGGAGTCGGTGACGCTCCTGGAGCGGACCGAGCCGGGGGCGGGCCCGGCCGAGCGGCACGACCCGAAGGTGTGGCGGGCGGTGGCGTGCGCGGGCGAGGCGTGCGGGAGCCCCGGCACGGCCGAGAACGACCTGCCGATCAACGACGACCTGGCCCTGGCGCTGCGGGGGCACACCCTGGAGGCGGCGGACCGGCGCATCGCGCAGGCGTTCGCGATGCACGCGGCGGCGGCCCTGGAGCAGGAGCGCCTGGAGCGCCAGGCCGCCGCGGTGCAGCGGCTGACGGACACCGACAAGATGCGGACGGCGCTGCTGGCGGCGGTCTCGCACGACCTGCGCACGCCGCTGGCGTCGGTGCGGGTGGCGGTGACGAGCCTGCGGTCCACCGGGGAGCTGTTCACGCCCGCGGAGCGGACGGAGCTGCTGGAGTCGGCCGAGACGTCGCTGTCGCGGCTGACGGGGCTGGTGGACAACCTGCTGGACATGAGCCGCCTCCAGGCGGGGGTGCTGGGCGCGAACCCGGTGCCGATCGCGCTGGACGAGGCGGTGCCCACCGCGCTGGACGAGATCGGCGAGTCGGCGGCCGACGTGCGGCTGGACGTGGCGCCGGACCTGCCGGAGGTCGCGGCCGACCCGGGGCTGCTCCAGCGGATCCTGGTGAACGTCATCGCGAACGCGCTGCGGTTCAGCCCCGCGGAGCGGCCGTCGCGGGTGACGGCCGGGGCGCGCGGCGAAGTGGTGGAGCTGCGGGTGGTCGACCGCGGCCCGGGCGTGCCCGACGAGGACCGCGAGACGATGTTCACGCCGTTCCAGCGGCTCGGGGACCGCGACAACACCACCGGCGTGGGGCTGGGCCTGGCGCTGTCGCGGGGCCTGGCCGAGGCGATGGGCGGCTCGCTGCTCCCGGAGGCGACGCCGGGCGGGGGCCTGACGATGGTGCTGGCGCTGCCGCGCGCGGACGCGGGCCGAGGCGATGGCGGGCATGGAGAGGAGGCGGCGTGATCAAGGTGCTGGTGGTGGACGACGAGCCGCAGATCGCGCGGGCGCTGCGGATCAACCTGGCGGCGCACGGGTACGAGGTGGGCACGGCGGCGGACGGGGCGCAGGCGCTCAGGGCGGCGGCGGCGATCGTCCCGGACCTGGTGGTGCTCGACCTGGGGCTGCCGGACATGGACGGGACCGAGGTGATCGCGGGGCTGCGGGGCTGGACGAAGGCGCCCATCCTGGTGCTGTCGGGCCGGGCCGCGAGCGCGGAGAAGATCGCGGCGCTCGACGCGGGCGCGGACGACTACGTGACCAAGCCGTTCGACATCGGGGAGCTGCTGGCGCGGGTGCGGGCGGCGACGCGGCGCAGCGGGCCGGGCGCGGACTCGCCGGTGACCGAGATCGGCGGGGCCACGGTGGACCTGGCGGCGCGGGAGGTGCACCGCGGCGGCGAGGAGGTGCGCCTGACGCCCACGGAGTGGCAGCTGCTGGAGGTGCTGCTGCGCAACCCCGGCAAGCTGGTGGGCCAGCGCGAGCTGCTGCACCGGGTGTGGGGCCCGAACTACGACCGGGAGACGAACTACCTACGCCAGTACATGGCGCAGCTGCGCAAGAAGCTGGAGGAGGACCCGGCCCGTCCGGTGCACCTGCTCACCGAACCGGGCATGGGCTACCGCTTCCGGCCGTGAGGCGAGCGGCGAAGCCCTTGCGGCGCAGGGGAACGGCGCCGCTCGCAAGGCCGCGGAGACGGCGCCGTCAGGGCAGGCGCGCCCGGCGTCGCGCAGCGCTTGCGGCTCAGGGGGACGGCGCCGCCTTCGGGCGGACCGCTCCCGGACGCGCCCGGCGTCGCGGCACCGCGCTCAGCGGAGGCGGGCGGTGTGGGTGGCGCCGCGGGAGCCGCCGACGGCGACGGTGAGCTGCGGTCGGTCGCCGGGGACGGCGGTGACGGTGTCGTCGGCCTCGATCAGCTCCGCTGCGGCGTGAGGGAGTTCGATCGTGACGGTCTCGGCGGTGCGGCCGGGGTCGGCGACCGCGACGGCGATGCCCTCGTCGGTCCGCTGGACCAGGACCGAGGCCGGGCCGTCGCAGGCCAGTCCCCCGGCCTCGCCCGCCTGCCAGAAGTGGGCGGCGACGAGGCCGAGCGGCTCGGACGCGACCGCCTGCACGGTGGCGGTGTTGGCGAGGACGGTGGCGGCGGGGTCGGCGGCCCAGGCCGCGGTCGCCTCCTCGCTCGCCTTGGGCAGCAGGGTGTACGCGTAGGCGGCGCCCGTGGGCGAGATGCCGTGGTCGTACCAGAGGGTGGCATACCAGCGGGTGCGCGGTTCGGTGTCGCCGCCGCCGGTGGTGGGCCCCTGCTCGATGTCGTTCCATGCGCCCGAGCGCGCCTCGCGCGCAACGCGCAGGCCCGGCGATCCGGAGGGGAAGACGTAGCCGGCCACGCCCGGCAGGTGGGCCCAGCGGGCGCCCTCGATCACGGTGGCCAGGTCGCCGTCGCCGGCGGGGGCGACGCCGTCCACGGTGATGCGGCGGTCGCCGTCGGCGTGCCGGTTTCGGTGCTCCACAGTGGTCTGGACGGAGCGGCCATCGTAGGCGGTGATGTCCGCGCCGAGCGCGGTGATCGCGTCGCCGAGGACGAACCAGGCCTTCTTGGCGCGCAGTGAGGAACCCTCGGCCATGAGGTCCATGGCGGCGACGGCGTGGCGGTCCGCCAGGACGGCGCCGCCGGCGACGTCGTTGGGGGGCAGGTGGACCGCGCCCTCGGCGTCGGTGCGCGGGACGCGTGCGCGGGTGTCCACGGTGGTCCCCGGGAGCCGGTAGGGGTCGGCGGTGGGCCAGAACTCGTCGCTGAACTGCACGGGGTCCTCAGGGAGGTAGAGGTACGACATCCCGTCGCCGGTGTACCAGCCTCGCAGGTTCTCGCCGTTGCCCGACTCGTAGGCCGCGACCCGGTTGGAGGACATCGACAGGGCCCAGGACCAGCCGGGACGGCGCACCACGAGGCGGTCCATCCCGGCGAACACGCGGGTGCCGTCGAGCCGGGGGGCGGCCTCGACGGACGCGTCGGCCAGCACGGCCTTGACACGCCGGATGCCGGCGACCCCGGCCCGCCCGAAGTACGGCAGGTCCTCCGCCGAACGCTCGATCCAGCCCTTGACGAGGGCGCTCCAGCGGCCGCGGTAGTCCTCCGGAGCGGCCTCGGCCAGCTGGAGAACGGCGCTGACGAGGTCGACGGCCTGGTGGAAGTCCCGCGTGCCGGGCCGGGCGATGCTGCGGCCCCGCACGCAGTCCATGAGGAGGCCGTCCTCCATGAACGGCGCGAAGGCGCGCTCCACGGTGTCGAACAGGACCGGCAGGTCGGGGTCGTCGACCTCGCCGGCGGACCCGTCGAGCAGCGCGACCGCGAGGCCGACCGAGTCGAGCAGGCCGGTGCCGTAGGCGCCGGTGTAGGGCACGGAGCCGTGCTGGACGAACGAGCCGTCGGGGTGGAAGCCGTCGCCCTCCTCGACGGTGCGGAACAGGCTGTGCTCGCCGCCGTTCGCGGCGTCCGAGAGCCCGTCCCGGGCGAGGCGGAGCTTGTCGGCGTCCCCCCCGATGATGCCGCGCAGAGCGAGGATCGCGGCCTTGTCGGCGCGGTTGGCGCCGGTCTCGCTCTCCTCGGGGGCGGTGAGGCGCACGTCGGCGTCGGGGCACCACCGATCGACGGTGTCGAGGTAGTGGGCCAGGTGGGCGGTGGGGATCTGGTCGTACAAGAGCACGCAGGCGCGCATGAGCGCGCCGGGGGAGCCGATCTCCCACCAGTACCAGTTGCCGGTCCGCTCGGCGTCCGCGTTGAAGGCCTCCCGGTGCAGGAAGGCGAGCGCGTCCGTCACGTCGTCGGCGAGCGCGCCGTCCCCGTACTGGTCGGCGCCGGGGGTGGCCCAGGCGAGCGCGAGGCGCAGCAGCCGATGGTAAGCGGTGTTGAAACCGGCGGGGTCCCCGACGGGTCCGAGGTCGGGCCAGAGGACGGCGCGGCCCTCGCCGCGGTCCATGGAGTCCCAGAACACGGTCGCGGCGTCGGAGAGGGAGCCGAGGGCGGTGGCGTAGTCCTCGTCGCCGGGGTCGGCGGCGCCGCCGGTGATGAGCGCGCGGGCACGGTCGACCAGGGAGGGGAAGGGGACCCCGCCGCCGGGGCGGGTCAGGGTGCCGCTCGTGTCCCCGCGGCCCATCGCGAGCAGGGCGGTGACGAGGGCCGCTCCGGACAGACCGGCGCCGCCGCCGATGAGCAGGCGCCGGGTCAAGGAGGTCGTGCGAGGCGGCATCCGTGTCCAAATCAGGCGGAGGGAGGGTCGCGCCCATAGTAGCCGCGTTCGACGCACGTGCCGGGTCTCGAACGCCCGCCGGTGACGCGGCGCTCTCCCGCGGGCCGGTCAGGCGCGGCGGGGGCCTTCGGTGACGAGGTCGTCGGCCCGGGTGCGGCCCCGGGTCACGAAGGACTCGGTGAACGCCTCGACCACGGCCGCGATCTCCGGGTCGGCCTGGGCGTCGCGGGCGGCCCGGAAGCAGGCGGCGGCCGCGCGGGCGATCGGCGCGTCCTGGAGGGCGGCGGTGGCGGCGCGGAGGTAGAGGTCGGCGGCGCTCGCGTTGCGCCACAGCGGTTCGAGGGCTTCGCGGGCGGCCGCGTTCGCGGCCGGGTCGTCGAAGAGCGCGGCGGCCACGGCGACGGGGGCGACCCAGTCGCGGCCGGGCTGGGCGTCGATCATGCGCAGCTCGAGATAGGCGCCCCGGGGCCGCACCGGCGGGAAGAGCGTCGAGAGGTGGTAGTCGAGGTCGTCCGGCGCGGGCGGGCGCGGGCCGGCGCCGCGGATCCAGCCGCGGAAGGTGAGGCCGCGCGGGACGGTCCAGCGGCCGGGGCCGCGGATGGCCATGACGCGGGCGTCGAGGGCGTACCGGGCCCAGGCCTCGCGCGGGTCCCCCTGCGGGTCGGTGAGGTGCGAGACCGCGCGGGAGCGGCTGTGGTCGATCGCGGCCCACACGTGCTGGCGGGTCGAGCGCCACAGGCTCGGTTCGCCGCGGCGCAGCGGGGAGTTGGCGAAGGCGGCGATGAGGACGGGGGCGAGGCGGTGGGCGAGGTCCCAGCGCTCGGCGAGGCCGCCCGGTCCGGGGCCGTCGTCGCCGGTGTCGAGGCAGACCTGGACGGAGGCGGTGTTGGCCATCATCCAGCGCCCGGCGCGGCCGTCCTGGTCGAACAGCTCCTCCATGGCCTGGTAGCGCGGGCTGCGCAGGACCCTGCGCGGCAGGCGGATCGGGTCGAGGCCGAGGCCGAGGAGTTCGAGGCCCTCGTCGCCGAGGGCGGCCGCGACGCGGGCCCGGTCGGCTTCGAGGTCGTCGAAGCACTCGCGGACGGTGGTCCTGGGGAGGGTGCTCAGCTCGAGGGCCCCGCCGGGTTCGAAGCTGAGCCGGGTCCGCCGCGGCAGGGCGCCGCGGACGCCGAGCACGGCCTTGAGCGACTCGGGGTCGACGCGGCGGCGGCGGTCGGCGATACCGGTGACCAGCCATTCGACCTCGGCTCCGATCCGCGCGGGCGCGGTGGGGCGGAAGCCTTCGGCGGCGATGCGGTCGAAGGCCTCGTCCTCGCTGAGGGGGGCGGCGGTGCGGTCGCGGAGCGAGGCGTCGGACATGCGGACCTCCGAGTCGGTGCCGTCATTATTCCTATTTAATCAATAGGATATGTAGAGCTTACGGCTCCCGCCCGCGGCGCGCAAGCGCATCGCGGCGCACCGGCGCGGCCTCCGCTGTCAATTCCCCGACAGCGACCGGGAAGTCCCGGTTCGGCGGGCGCGCGCACTTGAATCATACTTAAAAGATAGGATATAGTTCGGGCGTGAACCGCATCGGCGAAGAGGCGGCGCCGCACTGGACGAAGCGGCGCCACATCGACTTCGCGCGCATCGACTCGGCCCTGTGTCGCCCGGGCGGCGCCGTCCGCGCCGACGCGATCCGCTGAGCCCCCGAGGCCGTCGATCGCGCCCGGCAGCGCATCCGACCGCGCCGCCCGCTCCGGACTCCCACCCGACACCGAACGCGAAGGCGCCGCCATGACCCACGTCCAGATCCGCACCCGTCCCCCCGCCCAACGCCGCTCCGGCACCGCCCACATCACGATCACCGTCGAGATCCCGGCCGACGACCCGCGACTGGCGCGGCGCCTGACCGCCGCGCTCGGCCTCCTCGCCCAAGGCGGGGGCCGCGTCGCGGTCGCCGCCGACGACGTCCCGCCGGCCGTCGAGGCGCCCCGGCGGACGCCCGCCCTCGTCATCGACGTGCCCGCCCGCGAGGTCCTCATCCACGGCGAGGCGGTCGCCCTGACCCGCCTGGAGTTCGAGCTCCTGGCCTTCCTGGCGCGCTACCCGGGGATGGTCCACACCAGGACCGAGTTGCTCCAGTACGTCTGGGACACCCCGGACACGGGACTGCCCGGCCGCACGGTCGACGTCCACGTGCGGCGTCTGCGCGCCAAGCTCGCCGAGTTCGACTCGCTGGTCGCGACCGTGCGCGGAGTCGGCTACCGGTTCACGCGCAGCCGGGACGTGGAGTACCGCGGCGCCGCCGGACTCCCCCGGGACGAGGACCGGGTTCTCAGCATCTAAGAAATCCTATTACTTCTATAGGAATACTGCTATTGTTGTCGGCATGACGTCCGCCGCCTTCCTGACGCGGCGGCGCGAGATCGATCAGATGCGCGCCGCCAGCGCCCTCTGTCAACGCCGCTCCCGCCGGCGGCGCGGTACCGACCACCAGCGTTGTCCCAGTCGGCACCGCCGTTTCAGCCGGCACTGTCGATTCAGGCAGCACTGCCGAATGCGCTAGTCGTCCGGTCCCGCTCCGCGGGGCCGGACGCCCGACCCCGCACCCGCCGTCCGCGCCGTCTTCACGGCCCCCGACGCCATCCCCCGGGCCCCGACGGGCCCGTCTTTCCGCACGCCCGCCTCCAGGGCGCGCCAACCCGTCTCCACTTCCCCGAAGGACGCCATCGTGACCGACAGCATCGCCGTGACCACTGTGGTCGGCAATCCCAAGCGCCTCTCGCGCACGCTCACCACGGCCGAGGCCCTGGCCTCGGCCGTGGCCGCCGGCCTCGGCGCCGAGCCGCGCACCGACTCGACCGACCTCGCCGAGCTCTACCTGGACGGGATCGAGCCCCCGCACGACGGGTTCGACCGCGCCCTGCGGCGCGTCCGCGCCGCCCGGGTCCTCATCGTCGCCACCCCGGTCTACAAGGCCGCCTACACCGGCCTGCTCAAGCTCTTCCTGGACCAGCTGCCGCCCAAGGCGCTCGAGGGGACGGTGGCCGTCCCGGTCACCGTCGCCGCCGCGGCCGAGCACCGGTTCCTCGCCGACCTCCAGCTGCGGCCGGTCCTCGCCGAACTCGGCGCGAGCCTCCCGGTCCCCTCGCTCACCTTGCGCGAGAAGGAACTGCCCGAACTCGACGAGCGCATCGAGACCTGGACCGGGGCGCACCTGCCGGTCCTGGCCGCCGCGGCGGCGCCCGCCCGCGACCGGATCGGAGCGGCGGTATGAGCGCCCGGGCCGACCGCCGGCCCGGCGTCGGCGCCGAGTCCTTCCGGTCCCTGTTCCGGGCCCACCCCGCGGGCGTCACGGTGATCTGCGCCGACGCGGGCGAAGGCCCGGCCGGATTCACCGCCACCTCGCTCACCTCGGTGTCGCTGGAGCCGCCGCTCATATCGTTCGCGATCGCCTCGTCCTCCTCGGCGTGGCCCACGGTCAGGGACACCGCGAGCCTGACCGTGAACTTCCTGTCCGCCGGGCAGCACGCGATCGCGACCCGCTTCGCCACCAGCGGCATCGACCGCTTCGGCGGCCCGACCCTGTGGTCGCGGCTCGCGTCGGGCGAGCCGGTCCTGGACGACGCCCCGGCGCACCTGCGGGCGGTCGTCACCGACCGCATCGAGGCCGGGGACCACCACGTGGTGCTCGCCCTGGTGGTGGACGCCGAGACCGGCGGCTCCCACGAGCCGCTGGTGTACCACGCGGGCGGCTACTGCGCCGCCGCCCCCCTGACATGACCTCCCGACGCCGCCCCGCTGAAAGGCCGAACACCATGCCGACCAGAGCAACCCGACGAACACTCCTGGCGGGCGCGCCCGCCGTCCTGGCGCTCGCCGCGTGCGCCGAAGAGCCGAGCGGCCCGGTGCTCGCCGCCGACGCCGACCTGCCGACCGCCGTCCCGGGCGGAACCAGGCTGGTCATCGGCGACCCGTCCCAGCAGCTCGCCTTCGAGCTGTCCGGGCTGGCGGACCTGCTGACCTTCGAGTACGAGTGGGCGAACATCTCCGGCGGGCCGAAGTCGTCCGAAGCGTTCCGCGCCAGGTCCCTCGACGTCAGCTCCGTCGCCGACATCCCGCCGATCCACGCGACCTGGACGAACCTGCCCGTCAAGATCGTGGCCGCGGCCGGGCGCCAGGACCCGCTGAACCACCCGGTCTACGACCTCGGCATCGCGCCGGGCGTCGCGGTCGGGGCGGTGGAGGACCTGCGCGGCAAGACGATCGCGTACTCCCCCGGGCAGGCCCAGGGCGCGCTGGTCCTGCGGGTCCTCGACGCGGCCGGGCTGACCCGGGACGACGTCGACTTCGTGGAGCTGCCGAGCACCGCCGACACCTACTCGAACGCCCTCGCCGGCGGGGAGGTCGACGTCGCCCCCATCGGCGGCACGCAGGTCCGGTCCTATCTGAACAAGTACGGCTCGGACGGGGCCACCGCGATCCCGCACGGCCTGCGCGACGACCCGTGGACGCTGTACGCGCCCGTCGAGGTCCTGGAGGACGCCGGCAAGGCGGCCGCCGTCGCCGAGTACGTGCGCCTGTGGGGCGCCGCGAAGCTGTGGACGCGGGCCAACCGCGAGGAGTGGATCAACGCCTGGTACGTCGACCACGAGGGACTGCCCTACGAGGACGGCGACTACCTGTTCGACCGCGAGGGCGAGCCGGACTTCCCCGAGGACTGGGACGAGACCATCGCGCGGCACCAGGAGACCGTCGAGGTCGTCGCCGAGGGCACCGGCAACGAGGTGTTCGACGCCGAGGACATCTACGACCGGCGCTTCGAGCCCCTCGTGGGCGAGGGCGTCGCCGAGTACGGCGAGGCGGGCGCGCCGTGACCGCCGTCGAGACCGAACCGGTCCGCCGCACCGCGCCGCCGGAGCACGACGAGGCGGCCGGCGGCCGCGCCTCCAGGCCGCGGGGCAAGCGCCGCCTCGGCCCCGGCAAGGCCGTCCCGTTCGGGTACCTCCTGGGCCCGCTCCTGCTGCTGGGCGTCTGGGTCTGGGGCTCGGCGCAGGGGTGGATCGACCCGCGCGTCCTCACGGCCCCGTGGACCGTGGCGGCCACCGCGTGGGACCTGTGGGAGTCCGGGCGGCTCGGCCCCGACCTGCTCGTCTCGGCCCGCCGCTTCGCGCTCGGGCTGGTGTTCGGCGTCCTCGCCGGGCTCGTGCTCGCGATCGTCTCGGGGCTCAGCCGCTGGGGCGAGGCCGTCGTGGACGGGCCGGTGCAGATCAAGCGGTCCATCCCGAACCTCGCGCTGCTGCCGCTCCTGCTGCTGTGGTTCGGCATCGACGAGAACATGAAGATCATCACGATCGCGCTCGGCGTGCTCATCCCGATCTACCTCCACACCCACAACGGCCTGCGCTCCATCGACGGCCGCTACGCCGAGCTCGCCGAGACGCTGCGGCTGCGGCCCGCGGCGTTCATCGGGCGCGTGGTCCTGCCGGGCGCGCTCCCCGGCTTCTTCCTGGGCATGCGGTTCGCCGTCACGTCCTCGTGGCTGTCCCTGGTCGTGGTCGAGCAGGTCAACGCCACCAGCGGCATCGGCTACATGATGCTGCTGGCCGGGACCTACGGGCAGACCGACGTGATCATCGTCGGCCTGGTCCTCTACGCCCTGCTCGGCCTCACCTCCGACACCGCCGTCCGCATCGTCCAGAGGAGGGTCCTGTCATGGCGACGCACACTGGAGGACTGACCGCCGCCGCGGCGGTCCGCATCCGCGGCCTCCACCGCTCCTTCACCGACGACCGGCCGGTCCTCTCCGGCCTCGACCTCACCGTCGAGCCCGGCGAGTTCACCGCGCTCCTGGGCCGCTCCGGCTCGGGCAAGTCCACGCTCCTGCGGGCCCTGGCCGGGCTCGACGACGTCGCCAAGAACGGCGACGCCTCGGGCACCGGCGAGATCGCCGTGCCGCGGCAGGTCTCGGTGGTCTTCCAGGACTCGCGGCTGCTGCCGTGGCAGCGGGTCCTGGGCAACGTGGTCCTCGGCCTCGAAGGGGCCGGCGCCAAGGCGCGCGGCAGGGAGGCCCTGGCCGAGGTCGGCCTGGCCGGTCGCGAGCGGGCCTGGCCCCGGGAGCTGTCCGGCGGCGAGCAGCAGCGGGTGGCGCTGGCCCGCTCGCTGGTGCGCGAACCCGAGCTGCTGCTGGCCGACGAGCCCTTCGGCGCCCTGGACGCGCTGACCCGCATCAAGATGCACGGCCTCCTGCGCGCCCTGCACGAGCGGCACAGGCCCGCCGTGCTGCTCGTGACCCACGACGTCGACGAGGCGATCGTCCTCGCCGACCGGGTGCTCGTCCTGGACCAGGGGCGCCTCGGGACCGAGCTGACCGTCGACCTCGACGGCCGGCGCGACCCCTCGGACCCGCACTTCGCGGCCATCCGCACCGAACTGCTCGCCGCCCTCGGCCTCGCCGGCGGGGCCGAGATTCCCACCGCAGACAAGGAGGACGACGCATGAGCGCCAGACAGCTGCACCTCAACGCGTTCCTGATGAACACCGGCCACCACGAGGCGTCGTGGCGGCTGCCCGAGTCCGACCCGCACTCGTCCACGTCGATCGCGCACTACACGCGGCTGGCGCAGACCGCCGAGCGCGGGAAGCTCGACTCGATCTTCTTCGCGGACTCGCCGACCCTGTGGAGCACCATCGGCCGCAGGCCCTCGGGCTCGCTGGAGCCCACGGTGGCGCTGGCCGCGATCGCGGCCCTGACCGAGCGGATCGGCCTCATCGCGACGGCCTCGACGACCTACAACGAGCCGTACAACCTGGCCCGGCGCTTCGCCTCGGTCGACCACCTCTCGGGCGGCCGGGCGGGGTGGAACATCGTCACCACCGCCACGCTGGACGCGGCCCGGAACTTCAACCTGGACGAGCTGCCGTCGCACGCCGCGCGCTACGCCCGGGCCGAGGAGTTCCTCCAGGTCGCCAAGAAGCTGTGGGACTCGTGGGACGACGCGGCCGTGCTGGGCGACAAGGAGGCCGGGCGGTGGGGCGACGAGCGGCTCGTCTACCCGGCCGACCACGTCGGCGGGCACTTCCGGGTCGCCGGGGCCCTCAACGTGCCCCGGTCGCCGCAGGGGCACCCGCTGCTGGTGCAGGCCGGGTCCTCGGAGGACGGCAGGGCGTTCGCCGCGCTCCACGCCGAGGCGATCTTCACCGCGCAGCAGACCCTTGAGGAGGCCCAGGCGTTCTACGCCGACGTCAAGCGGCGCGCCGCGGCGGCGGGGAGGGATCCGGCGGGCGTGCTCGTGCTGCCGGGGATCGTCCCGGTGCTCGGCGACACCGAGGCCGAGGCCCGGGACCTCGAGGCGGAGCTCGACCGCCTCATCGTGCCCGAGTACGCGCGGGACAACCTCGCGAAGCAGCTCAAGCTCGACCCGTCCGAACTGGACCTCGACAAGGAGCTGCCGGAGCACCTGCCGAGCGAGGACGAGATCGAGGGGGCCAAGAGCCGCTTCACGCTCATCGTGGACCTGGCCCGGCGCGAGCGGTTGACGGTGCGCCGGCTGATCGGCCGCCTCGGCGGCGGGCGCGGGCACCGCACGTTCACCGGCACCGCCGAGCAGGTCGCCGACGCGATCGTCGAGTGGTTCGACGACGGCGCGGCCGACGGGTTCAACATCATGCCCGCCGTGCTGCCCTCGGGCCTGGAGGCGTTCGTGGACCGGGTGGTGCCGGTCCTCCAGGAGCGCGGGCGGTTCCGCACCGAGTACACCGGCACGACGCTGCGGGACCACTACGGCCTGGCGCGGCCGGAGAACCCGCGCCGCCGCGAGGCGCTCGAGTCCGCCGTCAAAGGCGTGCTCGCGCACTCCCGGTAGGACGCCGGGTCGTCCCCGCCGGGCGTCCGCACCTTCGCCCGGCGGGGATCCGGGGCCCCGTCGCATAAATACCATTATATCTATAGGATAGATGTGCATATGGCGTCGCCCGGCCCCTGAGACGGTCGGCGGCCGGGTTCCCGGTCAGCTCGCGGGAACCCGGCCGCCGACGCTTCGCAACGACCGCTGAGGAGTGGACATGCCCAATGGTGCGGCCGCTGGCGTTCCTGCCGTGGAACCGCGGAGCGGCCTGACCTCGGGGACACCGACCCGACGGTTTCCGGTCTAGGCTCATGGCACCCCCGACTGCGGCGAAAACCCGAGCCGCCGTCGCTACGCCCGCGCGATTTGATACCGGAACCCCATGCCCCGCAAGTCCGAGTCCGGCCGGAGGCCGGACCCGCTCCCCTTCGACCTCCGGAGCGAGGTCGCACGCTCGGTGCTGCCGCCCGTCCTCGCGGTCGCCGCGATGGCGACCGTGCTGTGGCTCGGCCTGTTCCTCCAGGACCCGCTGCCCCCGTGGGCGCGCGCCGTCGGCGCCGCCGCCGTGGCGGCACCGGTCGTCGGCGCGATCGCCTCGTGCTTCCGCGGCCGGTCGCGCCGGCTCTGGAAGCCCGCCCTGGCCTTCCCCGTGGCGGTCATCGCCGCCGCCGCCGCGCTCGTGCCGGCCTTCGAGCGGTTCGCGCTCGCCCACCACGGCGTCGACGCGGAATGCTCGGTCGTCTCGAAGCGCGACTACGTCAAGCACCTCGAAGACGAGGACGAGCCGATGACCGCCCACGAGTTCCTCTGCCGCGGCTGGGGCCCGGTCTCGCTCGACACGTACCGCGACGAGCAGCTCGAACCGGGCGAGGTCCGGATCGTGGTGTTCGATCCGCTCGGCCGGGTCGATCCGGACTTCGACGACCCGGACTTCGGCGACGGACTGCTCTTCATACCGCTGCCGCTGCTGTTCATCGCCGGAGGCATCGCGATCCGCCTCTTCCTCGTCGACGACGGCACGATCGCCACGGCGGTCGGCGCCGGGTTCCGGCGCCTCCGCGGGCGCTTCGCGGCCTGACTCCGAAACCGCCCCGACCCCGGGAGAGGCGGGCGGTGGGGCACCGCCGCAGCCGCGGAACGCCTCCGGTGGACCGGCCCTCCCATGCTCGGACCTCACTGCCCCTCGTGCTGATCGGTGCCCGGCCCGTCCTCCGGCGCCTCGCCGCGGGCGCGGGCGGCGGCGGGTCATGTGAGGTACGGCCTTCGTTCTGGACCCGTTCAAGCAGGGCGGTTACGGTTGCGGCGGCGCATCGGGGCGCCGCCGCCGCAACCGCCGACCGGGAGGCCCGCCGTGATCCACAACCTGTTCGACTCCGTCACCGCCTACGAGCCGACCGAGGCCGAGCAGGCCGGGCCGGTGCCGCCGATCGAGGCGGTGCTGTTCGACTTCAGCAACACCATCTTCAAGCTCATCGACATCCCGACGTGGCTGCGGCGCGTCGCCGACGCGACCGGGCGGGCCCTGGACGACGCGCTGGTCGAGAAGACCGCCGAGCAGCTGTACGAGACCTACCGGATCCCCGAGGTCGCCGCCGCGCAGATCGGGCGGGACGAGTCCCCCGAGCAGCACCGGGCCGCGCTGTTCGCCTGGTTCGAGCGCGTCGACTACCTGCAGGGGGTCGAGGCTGCCGCGTACGGGCTCATCGCGGCCCCCGACGCCTGGGTGCCCTACCCCGACACCGAGCCGCTCCTGCGCGAGCTGCGCCGCCGCGGGATCAGGACCGGGATCGTCTCCGACTTCGCGTGGGACGTCGGCGTCCACATGGAGCACTTCGGGCTGGCCGACCTCGTCGACGTGCGCGTCATCTCGTACCAGTACGGGACCGAGAAGCCCGACCCCGTGCTGTTCCGCGCCGCCTGCGAGCGGCTCGGCGTCGACCCGCGCCGCACGCTCATGGTCGGCGACAACCCGGCCAAGGACGGCGGCGCCGCCGCCTCCGGCCTGCGCGCCTACATCCTGCCCGGGGAGGCCCGGACCGGCGAGCGCGGCCTCGCGCACGTCCTCGGCTTCCTCGACGGGACCGCCGACCTGGAGTCTTGACCTGGAGTGCACTCCAGGTCCTAGCCTCGGCCCATGAGCGAACTACAGCACCCGATCGAATCCGGATTCAACGCCCGCTCCACCGCCGCCGAAGTCCTCGACGGCCTCGACCTCAAGGGGCGCACGGCCGTCGTGACCGGCGGCTATTCGGGGATCGGCCTCGCGACCACGCGGGCGCTCGCGGGAGCGGGCGCCCGCGTGGTCGTGCCGGCCCGGCGGCCCGGCGCGGCCGCGGAGAACCTCGCCGGCATCGACGGCGCCGAGACCGACGAGCTCGACCTGTCCGACCTCGAGAGCGTTCGCGCCTTCGCCGACCGCTGGCTCGCGACCGGCGAGCGCATCGACATGCTCGTCAACGGGGCCGGGGTGATGGCCTGCCCCGAGACGCGCACCGGGCCCGGCTGGGAGCTCCAGTTCGCGACCAACCACCTCGGGCACTTCGCACTGGTGAACCGGCTGCGGCCCGTCCTCGACGGCGCCCGGGTTGTGTCGGTGTCCTCCGGCGGGCACGGCGGGTCCGCGATCCGCTGGGACGACGTGCACTTCGAGCGCGGCTACGACCGCTGGCAGGCTTACAGCCAGTCGAAGACCGCGAACGTGCTCTTCGCCGTCGAGCTCGACCGCCTCGGCCGGGACGCGGGGATCAGGGCCTTCGCGCTGCACCCGGGGGCGATCCTGACGCCGCTCCAGCGCCACATCCCCGTGGCCGAGCAGCGCGAGATGGGCTGGAGGGACGAGGAGGGCAATCCGCCGGAGTACTTCAAGACCGCCGAGCAGGGCGCGGCCACCCAGACGTGGGCGGCGACCTCGCCGCGGCTCGACGGGCTCGGCGGGGTCTACCTGGAGGACTGCGAGGTCGCCGAGGTGACGGCCGAGGGCCCGGGCGTCAGGGCCCACGCGGTGGACCCGGCCGAGGCCGAGCGGCTGTGGGCGTACTCGGCCCGGCTCACCGGCGTGGACGCCTTCGCCTGAGCCGCCGCGGGGCGCCCGCCCGGCGGCGGGCGCCTCATCTCCCTCCTTTGGGCTTGGCGCGCAGGTGGGCCCGTTCGCCCTGACTGCCGAAGAGGCTGAGGAACTCGACCCCGCCCTCCTCGGCGCGGCCGAACCAGTGGGGGGTGCGGGTGTCGAACTCGGCGGCCTCGCCGGGTTTCATCACGAAGTCGTGCTCGCCGAGGACGACCCGCAGCCGTCCGTTGAGGACGTACATCCACTCGTAGCCCTCGTGGACCTGCGGGTCCGGTTCCTGCGGGGCGCCCGCGGGGATGATCAGCTTGTACGCCTGGATGCCGCCGGGGCGGCGGGTGAGCGGCAGGTGGACCATGCCGTGGCGGGTGACCGGGCGCAGGTGGATGCGGGGATCGCCGGTGGGCGGCGCGCCCACGAGGTCGTCGAGGGTCACGCCGTGGACCCTCGCCAGGGGCAGCAGGAACTCCAGAGTGGGCTTGCGCGCGCCCGACTCCAGGCGGGAGAGCGTGCTGACCGAGATCCCGGTCCTGGCCGAGAGTTCGGCGAGCGTGGCCTCCCGCTCCTTGCGGAGGGCGCGCAGGCGCGGCCCGACAGCCTCGAGCGTGGGGTCGGTGTCCTCTTCCATGGTTCGATTTTGCCATAACGGCAAGAATGATTGCCATTTTCATGGACGCCGGTCTACGGTCGACGCGGAGGTAACGATATGACCGATGAACTGAAGGACCGGTACGACGTCGTGGTGATCGGGGGCGGGGCCGCCGGCCTGAACGGCGCGCTCATGCTCGCCCGGGCCCGGCGCTCGGTGGCGGTGGTCGACGCGGGCGAGCCGCGCAACGCCCCGGCCGAGGGCGTGCACGGACTGCTCGGACGCGAGGGCATGCCGCCGTCCGAGCTGCTGGCGCTCGGCCGGGAGGAGGTGCGCCGGTACGGCGGCCACGTCGTCTCGGGCGCGGTGGGCGGCGCGAAGCGCTCGGAGGGCGGTTTCACCGTCTCGCTCGAGGACGGCCGCGAAGTAACCGCCCGCAGGATCCTCGTCACCACCGGCCTGGTGGACCGGCTGCCCGAGATAGCGGGCCTGCGGGAGCGCTGGGGCAAGGACGTCGTGCACTGCCCGTACTGCCACGGCTGGGAGGTCCGCGACGAGCCGATCGGCGTCGTGGCGACCGGCCCGATGTCGGTGCACGGGGCGCTGCTGTTCCGGCAGTGGACCGCGGACCTGGTGTTCTTCACGCACGATCAGCCTCGTCCGAGCGACGAGGAGGTCGAGAAGCTGGAGGCGCGGGGCGTCCGGATCGTCGACGGCGCGATCGAGCGGGTCGAGACCGGGCCGGACGGCATCACCGGCGTGCGGCTCGCGAGCGGCGAGCTCGTGGAGCGGCGCGTGCTCACGGTGGCGTCCAAGATGGAGGCCCGCGCCGGGTTCCTGGAGGACCTGGGCCTGGTCCCGGTGGAGCACCCGTCGGGGATGGGCGTGCACCTGCCGGCGGATCCCATGGGCCGCACGGCGGTCGAGGGCGTGTGGGCGGCGGGCAACGTGGTCGACCTCTCGGCGCAGGTCGGCAGTGTGGCGGCCGCGGGTGCGATGGCCGGGGCCCAGATCAACATGGAGCTCGTGAACGAGGAGACCGCCGCGGCGGTCGAGGCGCACCGGGCGAAGTGACGGGGGCGCGGCGGCCTCGGGGCCGCCGCGCCGTCGCTCGCCTGCGGTCATCGCCGCCCGCGGCGGCGCGCGTCGTGGTCCTCGGGGGTCAGGGGCCGGAGCGCTCGTCGGGGGCGGTCCAGGTCATCTCGACGACGACCTCGTCGGCCCGCCGCACCGGGGCGTCGCCGATGACATGGCCGTCGATGACGATCACGTCCTCGCGGCCGCCGTCGCCCGCGGCCGCCATCACGACGTCGGAGGGGAACTCGACCGGCAGGTCGGCCCCGAAGTCCGCGGCATCGCCGCCGTCGCCGCCGTCACCCATCTGGCACCTCCGCAGTCGCGTCCGTTCTGGACTGTCAACGGTACCGCCGCCGCGCCCCGGACGGTATCCGACGATCGGCCCAGGCGGACCCGCGAAGCGAAGCGGCGGCGCGGTGCCGCCGCACCCCGTGCGCCGCTACTCCTTCCGGCGGGGCGGCGCCGCGCCGCCGGTGGCCAGGCGCATGAGGTCGGTGCCCAGGTCGATGTCGAGCTCCGTGCCGCCCGCGCTGCCGTACTCGTGCTGGTAGTGCTTCCACGACTCGCTGCGGACCTGCTCGGCGAAGCCGGACTCCATGAGCAGCAGCAGCTCGATCGCCGCGCGGCCGATCCGCTCCCCCAGCTCCGAGGAGTTCCAGTCCTCCGTGGCGGCGAAGACCGACGTCGGCACCGTCATCGTCCGCAGGTACGCGAACAGCGAGCGCATCTGCTCGTCCACCACCAGCGCGTGCCGCGCCGTGCCCGCCGTCGCGGCCAGGATCACCGGCTTGGCGATGAGCAGGTCGTTGTCGAGGACGTGGAAGAACGAGCTGAACAGGCCGCTGGGCGCGGCCTTGTACACGGGAGCGCTGGCGACGACGCCGTCCGCGCGGCCGAGGACCTCGATCGCGCGGGTCATCTTGGGGCCCATGAGCTGCGAGACGATCGCGGTGGTGATCTCACTCGCGAGCCCGCGAAGGTCGATCACGTCGACCGCGACGGCCCCGCCGCGCTCCCCGGCGAGCGCGCCCACGCGGGAGGCGATGCGGTCGGCGAGCATCCTGGTCGAGGACGGGTCGCTGGTGCCGCCGCTGACGACGGCGAGCCGGAACGGCTCGGCGCCGGTGGTGTGCTGGTCGTTCACAGGGTGGCCTCCTGTCGGTTCGGGCGGGGCGGTTGCGGTTCGCCTTGCGCGGCGAGCTTGCGGCCGATGGCCTCGAGCTGCCGCATCTCCTCGTCGGTGAGGGCGGCGGTGACGGCGCGGGCGACGTCGACGGCGTGGCGGCCGCCGACGCGGTGCTGGCGCTCGCGCCCGGCCGCGGTGAGCGCGAGGCGCACGCCGCGGCCGTCGGCCGGGTCGGCGGTGCGCTCGACCAGGCCGCGGTCGACCAGGCGCTCCACGAGCCGCGACAGGGCGGGCTGGCTGAGCAGCACGCCGCGGCCGAGCTCGTAGAGCCGCATCGGGCCGTCGTGCTTGGACAGGGTGTAGAGCACGTCGTACTCGCGCATGGACACCTCGTCCCAGATCGGCTCGGCGCCGAAGCGCTTCATGAGGGAGGCGTGGGCGGTGAGCAGCGACTCCCACGCCTCGTTCGCGAGCCGGCTCCTGCTGCGGGTCACGGCGCCTCCTCAGCCGATCGCCGGGTACTCGGCCTCGACGTCGCCGTCCTGGTAGGGCGAGGCGCCGGTGACGTTGTCGCCGCGGTTGGCGTTGGGGCTCGGCTGGCGGGCCGGGCCGTCGCCGTACTTGGCCTGGACGAGGCCCGCGTGGGTCGGGGCGTCGGCCGACTCGGGGTCGCGCCGGGAGGCGAGCTCCTTGCGCAGCACCGGGACGACCTCCCCGCCGAGCAGTTCGAGCTGGTCGAGGACCATGCCCAGCGGCATCCCGGCGTGGTCGATGAGGAACATCTGGCGCTGGTAGTCGCCGAACGCGTCGTGGAAGGTCAGGGTCTTGTCGATGACCTCCTGCGGGCTGCCGACGGTGAGCGGGGTGCCCTTGGTGAACTCCTCCAGGGACGGGCCGTGGCCGTAGACCGGGGCCTCGTCGAAGTAGGGGCGGAACTCCTTGACGGCGTCCTGCGAGCGCTTGGCGATGTAGGCCTGGCCGCCGACGCCCACGATGGCCTGCTTGCGGGTGCCGTGCCCGTAGTGCTCGAAGCGCTGCCGGTAGAAGTCGATGAGGCGCTTGGAGTGCGAGGTGGGCCAGAAGATGTGGTTGGCGAAGTACCCGTTGCCGTAGAAGGCGGCCTGCTCGGCGATCTCGGGCGTGCGGATCGAGCCGTGCCACACGAACGGCGGCACGTCGTCCAGCGGCCGGGGCGTGGCGGTGAAGCCCTGGAGCGGAGTGCGGAACTGGCCCTCCCAGTCCACGACGTCCTCGCGCCACAGCCGGTGCAGCAGGTTGTAGTTCTCCAGCGCGATCGCCAGGCCCTGGCGGATGTCCTGCCCGAACCAGGGGTAGACCGGCGCGGTGTTGCCGCGGCCGAGCATGAGGTCCATGCGGCCCTTGGCCAGGTGCTGGAGCATCGCGTACTCCTCGGCGATGCGCACCGGGTCGTTGGTGGTGATCAGGGTGGTCGCGGTGGTGAGCACGAGCCGCTCGGTGAGGGCGGCGATGTGGGCCAGCAGCGTGGTCGGCGAGGAGGAGAAGAACGGCGGGTTGTGGTGCTCGCCGATGGCGAAGGCGTCGAGGCCGACCTCTTCGGCCTTGACGGCGATCTTGACGATCGCGTCGATCCGCTCGGCCTCGCTCGGGGTCCTCCCCGAGACGGGGTCGCGCGTGATGTCACTGACTGAGAAGATCCCGAACTGCATCGGATTTCCCGCCCTTCCCGCCGCAGCGGCTCAAAGTTCATGCGTTTGCATCTACCTCAACGGGGCTCCCGCAGGGCCTATTCCCGCCGCGGCACCGTGACGTGGCGCATATCCGCCCGCCGGGAGGGCAACCGCGCCCGGCGCGGCGCACCTATCCCGTACATCGACCCCCAGCGGAAGGGAACACCACGTGCGACACAGGACCAGGCGGATGCGAGGCGCGGCCGCGCTCGCGGCGATCGGCGCGCTCCTCGCGGCGGGCGCCTGCGGCGGCGAGGCCGAGGGCGACGAGGGCGGCGCGGCCGTCGAGGCGGGCTCGGACGCGGTGTCGGAGGCCGAGCGGCTCTACCAGATGATCAACGACAGCCGCCGCATCGACGACGAGCTCACCGAGATCGAGCACCGGGTCGCCAAGCGCTGCCTGGAGGACGCGGGGTTCAGCGTCCACGACCCCATGGTCTTCCAGGAGACGGACTACGCCGCGTACGGCGCGGCGGGCTACATGACCGACGCGCCCGACCAGGCCGTCCCCGCCCCGGAGGCGGCCGAGCAGTGGGGGTTCGGGATCTGGGTCGAGTTCGTCCGCGACCCCGGGAACGAGGACCTGGCCGAGGAGCTGCTGACGCCCGAGGCGCGGGCCGCCTTCAACATCCCCGAGGAGGACTACGTCGAGCCCGACACCGGCGAGTGGGAGGCCGAGGGCGAGGAGTACCAGGCGGCGTGGATCGAGGCCTGGACCGGGGCCCCCGCGTACGACAGCTCGGTGAAGGGCCCCGAGGAGGACGGCGAGGCGCCGATGGGCGGGTGCGAGCTGGAGATGGTCGAGACGATCTACGGCGAGCCCTACACCGTCGAGGTCGAGGAGGACGGCGAGGAGGGCTCCTACACGCTCACGCACCGGCCCAGCCCCATGGCGGAGCTCGAGGAGTTCGAGGACCCGGACGCGCTGCTCGGACGGCTCGACGGCGAGAACGACGCCTTCGACTCCTGCCTCATCGACAAGGGCTACGAGGGCTGGGAGATCGGCACCGACTTCTCGCCCCCGCTGTGGAACTACTTCGGGACGATGTACGCCCCGGACTACTTCGCGGAGTACGGCGGCGAGGAGGAGATCGAGGTCCCCGAGGGGCCCGACGACGTTCCCGGCGACTTCCTCGGCGTGCTCGAGCTCGAGCGCGCGATGGCCGTCGACTTCGCCGCGTGCGGCCAGGAGAGCGGGCTGCGCGCCGCCGTCGAGGAGGGCTGGGCGGCGATGCTGGTCGAGCAGTACCGGCCGATCGAGACCGACATGGTCGCCTGGCAGGAGGAGATGCAGGGGCACCTGGACAACGCCCAGGACTACCTCCAGGAGTAGCGGGCGCCCGGGCGGATCCGAGAAGGACGCGCGCGCCGGTCCCGCCGTCGAGGCGGGGCCGGCGCGTGCGCTGCGCCGGGGCCCGTCACCCCGCGGCGCGGCCGTGGACGAGCAGGGCCCAGCCGAGCGCCAGGAGGGCCCCGACGGAGGCGACGCCGCGGACGGTGTTCCAGGCGATCCACTTGGCCTCGACGCTCGCGCGCAGAGCGGCGGGGTCCGCGAGGGAGCCCGGGTCGCCCGCGGCGGCGAGGCGGTCGTTGAGGGGCACGTTCACGGCGACGGTGCCGATGAACATGACCAGCGCGAGCGCCAGTGCGGCGAGGACCCACGGCAGGGCGGCGCGGTTCGCGGAGGCGCCCACCAGCGCGGCGGCCGCGCCGGTGAAGACCACCGCGCCCAGGAACGCGGGCATGAACCAGCCGTTGATGATCACCTTGTTGATCTGCTGCATCGCCGCGATCCAGGCCTTGTCGTCGAGGATCTTGAGGCCGGGCATCACAGCGTAGGAGAAGCCGGTGAACAGCCCGGCCATCATGCCGACGCTGACGAGGGCCGCGAGGAGGGACAGCATCTGGAGGAGTTTCACGGGACCGGCCTTTCAAGAATTCACTTCGAATGAAGTACTATGTTTGAAGTGGTTTCACTGTACCACTACACATGAAGTGGTGCCAACCTGGAAGGGCGGAGATGCGCCAGAACCCCGAACGCCGGGCGGCCCTGCTCGACGCCGCCATCGAAGTGCTCGCGGCGCAGGGCGCGCGCGGGCTGACGTTCCGCGCCGTCGACCAGCAGGCCGGCGTCCCCGTCGGGACCGCCTCGAACTACTTCGCGAGCCGCGACGCCCTCCTCGTGCAGGCCGGCGAGCGCGTCTTCACGAAGCTCGACCCGAACGCGGCCCCCGCACCGGCGGACCTGCCGCGCACCCGCGAGGGCGTGGACCGGGCGATGCGCGCCATGGTCGAGAGGATCACCGCCTACCCGTCCGGCTACCTCGCCGTCCTGGAGCTGCGCTTGGAGTCCACGCGCCGCCCCCAGCTGCGCGAAGTGCTCACCGGGCAGGTCCGCGGCCACTTCCAGAAGGACCTCGACCTGCACCGCGAGGCGGGGATGCCCGGCGACGAGCAGGCGATGACGCTGCTCTACCTCGCGCTCGCCGGGCTCATCGTGGAGCGGCTGACGCTCCCGGGCTTCATCGGGCCCGACGCGGTCGACCCGCTCGTCACCGCGCTGGTCGACCGGATCGTCCCGGCCGAATAGCGGCTCCGGCCCCCCGAGGCGGGCCCGGCGCTCAGGGCGCCGGAGTCGGCTTCTGGCGGACCGGGCGGATCGCGTACTTGGTGGCCACGGTGGGGACGCCCGCGGTCGTCTGCGCCTGCGTCCGGTAGACGCTCGGCGGGACCCCCACCAGCTCGGTGAAGCGGGTGCTGAAGGTGCCCAGGGACTGGCACCCGACGGTGAAGCAGACCTCGGTGACGCTCAGGTCGCCGCGGCGCAGCAGCGACATGGCGCGCTCGATGCGCCGCGTCATCAGGTACGAGTACGGGGACTCGCCGTAGGCGCGCTTGAACTCGCGGCTGAGGTGCCCGGCCGACATGTGGACGCCGCGCGCCAGCGCCTCGACGTCCAGGGGCCGCGCGTACTCGCGGTCGATCCGGTCGCGGACGCGGCGCAGCACCGCGAGGTCGCGCAGGCGCTGGGTCTCGGCGGGATCGCTGGTCACAACTGCCATCATGGCATGCCCCGGTCGGTCGCGCCGACGGCCCGGGGGCCGCCGGCGCGCCGGGCTCAGGCGCCCACGTAGTCGGCGAGGTGCTCGCCGGTGAGGGTGGCGCGGGAGGCCGCCAGGTCGGCGGGGACGCCCTCGAAGACGACCTTGCCGCCGTCGTGGCCCGCACCGGGGCCGAGGTCGATGATCCAGTCGGCGTGCGCCATGACCGCCTGGTGGTGCTCGATGACGATGACCGACTTGCCCGAGTCCACGAGCCGGTCGAGCAGGCCCAGGAGCTGCTCGACGTCCGCGAGGTGGAGGCCGGTGGTCGGCTCGTCGAGGACGTAGACGCCGCCCTTCTCATCCATGTGGACGGCCAGCTTGAGGCGCTGGCGCTCACCGCCGGAGAGGGTGGTGAGCGGCTGGCCGAGGGTGAGGTAGCCGAGGCCGACGTCGACGAGGCGGCCGAGGATCTTGTGGGCCGCCGGGACGCGGGCGTCCCCCGCGGCGAAGAACCGCTCGGCCTCCTCCACCGGCATGGCGAGGACCTCGGCGATGTCGCGGCCGCCGAGGGTGTACTCGAGGACCTCGGCCTGGAACCGCTTCCCCTCGCACTCCTCGCAGGTGGACTCGACGGTGGCCATGACGCCCAGGTCGGTGTAGATGACGCCCGCGCCCTTGCAGGTGGGGCAGGCGCCCTCGGAGTTGGCGCTGAACAGGGCGGGCTTGACGCCGTTGGCCTTGGCGAAGGCCTTGCGGATCGGCTCGAGCAGGCCGGTGTAGGTCGCGGGGTTGGAGCGGCGCGAGCCGCGGATCGCGCCCTGGTCGATCGCGACGACGCCCTCGCGCCCCGCCACGGAGCCGTGGATGAGGGAGCTCTTGCCCGAACCGGCCACGCCGGTGACCACGGTGAGGACCCCGAGGGGGATGTCGACGTCGACGTCCTGGAGGTTGTTGTCCGAGGCCCCGCGGATCGCCAGCTGCCCGGTGGGCTTGCGGACGTCCTCCTTGAGGGAGGCCCGGTCGTCGAGGTGGCGGCCGGTGACGGTGCCGCTGGCGCGCAGCCCCGCGAGGTCGCCCTCGTAGCAGATGGTGCCGCCCGCGGTGCCCGCCCCGGGGCCGAGGTCGACCACGTGGTCGGCGATGGCGATGGCCTCGGGCTTGTGCTCGACGACCAGGACCGTGTTGCCCTTGTCCCGCAGGCGCAGCAGCAGGTCGTTCATCCGCTCGATGTCGTGCGGGTGCAGGCCGATCGTGGGCTCGTCGAAGACGTAGGTGACGTCGGTGAGCGAGGAGCCGAGGTGGCGGATCATCTTGGTGCGCTGGGCCTCGCCGCCGGAGAGGGTGCCCGAGGGCCGCTCGAGCGAGAGGTAGCCCAGGCCGATGGCCGTGAAGGAGTCGAGCAGGTGCTGGAGCCCGGCGAGGAGCGGCGCCACGGAGGGCTCGTCGAGGCCGCGGACCCATTCGGCGAGGTCGCTGATCTGCATGGCGCAGGCGTCGGCGATGTTCTTGCCCTCGATCCTCGAGGAGCGGGCCTCGGGGGCCAGGCGGGTGCCCTCGCACTCGGGGCAGGCCGTGAAGGTCACGGCCCGCTCGACGAACGCGCGGATGTGCGGCTGCATCGCCTCGAGGTCCTTGGACAGCATCGACTTGGTGATCTTGGGGATGAGCCCCTCGTAGGTGAGGTTGATGCCGTCCACTTTGATCTTGGTGGCCTCGCGGTGGAGCAGGTCGTGCAGCTCGCGTTCGCCGAACTCGCCCAAGGGCTTGTCCATGTCGAAGTAACCCGAGCCCGCGAAGATCCGGCCGTACCAGCCGTCGGTGCTGTAGCCGGGGACGATGATCGCGCCCTCGGCGAGGGTCTTGGTCTCGTCGAACAGGGCCGTCAGGTCGAAGTCCTGGACCTTGCCCATGCCCTCGCAGCGCGGGCACATGCCGCCGAGCTGATTGAACGTGGCCTTCTGGGCCTTGGCCTTGCCGCCCTTCTCGATGGTGATCGCGCCGCTGGCCTTGACCGAGGGCACGTTGAACGAGAACGCGTTCGGCGAGCCGATGTGGGGCGTGCCGAGCCTGCTGAAGAGGATGCGCAGCATCGCGTTGGCGTCGGTGGCGGTGCCGACGGTGGAGCGCGGGTTGGCGCCCATCCGCTCCTGGTCGACGATGATCGCGGTGGTGAGCCCTTCGAGGCGGTCGACGTCGGGTCGCGCGAGCGAGGGCATGAAGCCCTGGAGGAACGCGCTGTAGGTCTCGTTGATGAGCCGCTGGGACTCGGCCGCGATCGTCGCGAACACCAGCGAGCTCTTGCCCGAGCCCGAGACCCCGGTGAACACCGTCAGGCGGCGCTTGGGGATCTCGACGCTGACGTCCTTGAGGTTGTTCTCGCGCGCGCCGTGGACCTGGATGAGGTCGTGGGTGTCGGCGTCGTGCCGTTTGGGGTCGCTCATGGTGTCTCCGTGCCGCTGGGTGGTGTTCAGTGCTGCTGCTGGATGCGGATCTGGTTGCCCGCGGGGTCGCGGAAGGCGCAGTCGCGGACGCCGTAGGGCTGGTCGATCGGCTCTTGGACGACGTCGGCGTTCGCGCCCGCGATCCGCTCGAAGGCCGCGTCGACGTCGGCGGCGGAGAGGACGAGGCTCGCGAAGGTGCCCTTGGCCATCATCTCGGTGATGGTGCGGCGCTCGTCGTCGCTGACGCCGGGGTCGGATCCGGGCGGGTAGAGCACCACGTTGATCCCGGGCTGGTCGCCGGGGCCGACGGTGATCCACCGCATCCCGTCGTAGCCGACGTCGTTACGGACCTCGAAGCCGAGGACGTCGCGGTAGAACGCGAGCGAGGCCTCCGGGTCGTCGTGCGGGAGGAAGGTCGCGTGAATGCTGATGTCCATGGGGGAAAGATTAATACGGGCCGCCGACACGGGCTTCTCGATTCCTGACCGGTTCGGGGCCCGTCACGGGCTGCGGCGGGGCGCTAGAGGATCGTCGACAGGATCACGAAGAAGATGACGATCAGGATGATCACGGTGGCGCCGGTGACCAGGACCGCCGGCTCCTGGAGCAGCGGGCGCTTCCCGCCGGCCTGCTGTCGCTGCTGCTGGTAGCTCGGCTGCGGGGACGGCGCGGCCTGGTAGTTCGTCTGCGGCGGCAGCATCTGCGGCGCCTGGACCGGCGGGGCCTGCACGGGCGGGCGCGGGGCCGACATGTGCCCGGCCGGCGAGACCGGTCCGCCCGAGGTCGGGCGGGTCAGCGGCGGCTCGGTGGGCGCCGGGCCCGAGGCGGCGCGCACGGCGCCCTCGACCACGACGGTCTCGGGCTGCTCGAACGTCTGCGGCGGCACGCCCAGCTTGGAGTGGATGAGCTGGGAGATCGCCGGGATGCGCGAGGAGCCGCCGACCAGGAAGATGCCGACGAGGTCGGCCGGGTTCATGCGGGCGGAGCCGATGGCCCGCTGGAGGCAGTCGACCGTGCGCTCCAGGGGCGGGCGGGCGATCTCCTCGAACTCGGCGCGCGTGAGGTGGGCGTCGACCTCGAGCGCGGGCAGGTGGATGTCGGCGCTCGCGGTGCGCGAGAGGGTCTCCTTGGCGCCGCGGACGTCCTCGTAGAGCATCCGCCGGTAGCGGCGGTCGCGGTCGTCGGAGGGGGTGAGGAGCCGCTGCCAGTCGACGGGGTGCGAGGCGCCGTAGGTCTTGCCGAGGTGCTCGACGATGCCGTGGTCGAAGTCGAGGCCGCCGATGTCGCCGATGCCCTCCTCGGCGAGGACCTCGAAGCCGGTCTGGGTGCGGCGCACCACGGTGGCGTCGAAGGTGCCGCCGCCGAGGTCGTAGATGGCCAGGGAGCGGCCGGGCGGGACGGCGGTGCCGAGCACGGAGGTGAAGTAGGAGGCGGCCGCGACCGGCTCGGGGATGAGCTGGGGGGCCGGGAGGCCGGCGAGGCGCGCGGAGTCGACCAGGATCGAGCGGCGCCGCTCGCCCCAGCGCGCGGGGTGGGTGAGGCGGACCTGGCCGGGCATCTGGCCGGCCTGGCGCTGCGCCTCGAGGGCGACCTGCTGGAGGACGTACGCGAAGACCTGCGGTACGGGGATCTCGGAGGTGCCCAGGAACAGGGACCCGTCGTCGATGCGGCGCTTGGGGTTCGGTTCGAACCGGGCGGGGTCCATGCGGGCGTTGCGCTCGGCGTCGCGGCCGACGAGCATCCGGCCGTCGGAGTTGTAGTAGACCGCCGAGGGCAGGATCGGGGCACCGTCGAACAGCAGCGGGCGTACGCGTCCGTCGGCCGAGCGCAGCACGGCGACGGTGTTCGAGGTTCCGAAGTCGATTCCAAGGACGTGCATGTGAGAACTCCCTCTCGGCGATGCTTGCGAGACGTAAAAGTGCCGAGTCTGATGCACACCCTACTGGGCCCGTCCACGTCCCATGCGACCCGTTCGGCCGTCGCGCGCCGCTTGCGCCCCGTTCGCATCGCCTTGGCATTATGCCGGTGACGACGCTTGCCGCGCACGCCGGGCGGCCGTTCGGTCACGGCGCGGCACCGCGGTGCGGCGAGCGGCATCTCACGTGCTCACCGGCGTGGATCGGGCTCGGTGTTGTGTCACACTTCAAGGGGACGTCTGTGGCCGCCGCGACGGCGCAGGGCCACACTTGGGGGTCGCGCCGCCGCGGCCGCTCGGGGAAGGATCCGGCTGGTCCAGGCGTTGTACAAGGCGAAACCCCAGGAATCGGCGTGATCGGCTGGGGATGTCGCAGGCAGGGCTGACCAGGCCGGCGGCATTGTTCACGGCAAGTGCTCAAAGGAAGTGCAGGGGAACATGGGCGACAGAATGCTGAGGGGCTCCCGCCTCGGGGCCGTCAGCTACGAATCGGACCGCAACACCGAACTGGCCCCCCGCCAGACGCGCGATTACGTGTGCCCGCAGGGTCACCGCTTCGAGGTGCCCTTCGCGGTGGAGGCGGAGATCCCGCTGACGTGGGAGTGCCGCCTCGACGGGTCCACGGCCAAGCTGGTCGACGGCGAGGAGCCGGAGACCAAGAAGGTCAAGCCGCCGCGCACCCACTGGGACATGCTGCTCGAGCGCCGTTCCATGGAGGAGCTCGAGGAGATCCTCGACGAGCGCCTCCAGGAGATGCGCGCCCGCCGCGGCGAACGCTAGCCGAAGCGAGTCACGGGCCCCGGTCGTCGACCGGGGCCCGTCGGCGTGTCCGGGGGGCGTCAGTCCGGGTCGATCGAGCGGGGGCCGCGGCCCCCGCCCTCGGGGCCGTACCGGCGCGGGGCGTCGGCGTCTCGCTCCTCGATGACCTCGCCGTCGATGACGTCGGTGCCGCCGAAGCGCATCGGGGGCGTGCGGGCGGCGATCCAGCGGCCCAGGCCCCGGAAGACGAACCGGGTGGGCGGGAACAGCAGCAGCAGGCCCGCGAGGTCGGTGACGAAGCCCGGGACGATGAGGCAGACGGCCCCCGCGAGCGCGTACCCCTTCCCCTTGGGGAGCTCGCGGGAGGGGTCGCCGCCGGAGTTGAGGTAGTCGCGGGCGGACCGGAAGGACTGGGCGCCGACGTACCCGACGAGGGCCACGCCGAGGAAGCTGGTGCCGATGAAGATCAGGATCGTGTAGAAGAGCCCGATGAGGTAGGCCAGGCCGATGAAGGCGGCGGCCTCGGCGACGACCCACACCGCCAGGGCGAGCCTGAGGGCGAACGGTGCCCGTTTGGGGGCCGCGGGCGGCTGCTGGTAGGTCACGGTTCGATTCTGCCACGCCCGAAGGCGCGGCGCAGTCGGCGCGTGCGGTGGGCCAGGCCCCACCGCGTGACGTTCCACAGTGCCTCGACGGTGATGGCGCCGCTCATCTTGGACGCCCCGGCGCGCCGCTCGGTGAAGACGATGGGCACCTCGCGGATGTCGAGGCCGTTCTTGACCGCCCGCCAGGTGAGGTCGATCTGGAAGCAGTAGCCGACCGAGTCGACGGTGTCGAGCCGGAGCTTCTGGAGGGCGTCCAGGCGGTAGGCGCGGTAGCCGGCGGTGACGTCCTGGACGCGCAGCCCCAGCATGGCGCGGGTGTAGATCCCGGCGCCGCGGGAGAGGGCGAGGCGGTGGGCGGGCCAGTTCCGGACCGAGCCGCCGGGGACGTAGCGCGAGCCGATGGCGAGGTCGGCGCCCGCGGCCAGCGCGTCGAGCAGGCGGGGCAGGTCGGCGGGGTCGTGGGAGCCGTCGGCGTCCATCTCGACGACGGTCCGGTAGCCGCGCTCGGCGGCCCAGGCGAACGCGGCGAGGTAGGCCGCCCCCAGGCCCTGCTTCTCGGTGCGGTGCAGGACGTGGACGCGCGGGTGGGCCGCGGCGAGGGCGTCGGCGAGGTCGCCGGTGCCGTCGGGCGAGGAGTCGTCGACGATGAGGAGGTCGCAGCGGTCGCATCCGGCGAGCGCGGCCTGCACGGTCGCCTCGATGTTGTCGCGCTCGTTGTACGTCGGTACGGCCACGATGGCCGGTTCCGGCGCGGCGGCGCCGGGTCTGTCACTGTCGCCGGCGTGCCGGTCCGGGGTCTGGCTCATGGGTCGCCTTCTAGGTCTGGCTGCGGCGGTGCTTGATGTTCATCGCGATGGCGCAGGCCAGGACCACCAGTGCCGCTCCGGTGAGGACCGCTTCAGGCAGGATACCCATTGCGGTCGCGGGCGTCGAGCGGTCGGAGAGCGTCAGATCCGACTGGAGGACGGCCGCGGTGTTGAACTCGGTGGCCTGGTACACCTCGCCGGTGTGGTCGGTGAAGCCGGAGACGCCGACGGTGGAGGCCATGAGGCCGTCGCGGCCGTGCTCGATCGAGCGCAGCTGGACCATCGCGAGCTGCTGCTGGGCCTCGTTGGTGTCGAAGGTGGCGTTGTTGGTCTGGACGACCATGAGCTGGGAGCCGTCGCGCACCGAGGCGGTGGTCTCGGCGTCGAAGGCGATCTCGAAGCAGATGAGCCCGGTGATCGCCATGTCCCCCACTTGGACGACGCCGGCGTTCTGCCCGTGCTCGAACCCGGCGACGTTGTCTAGCCCAGCGGCCATGCGCGGGTCGATCCAGCCGGCCACGGTGCGGAAGAAGCCCTTGTAGGGGACGTACTCGGCGAAGGGCACGGGGTGGCGCTTGGAGTACATGAAGACCGGCCCGGCCTCGGGGTCCCAGACGATGCTCATGTTCGAGCGGGTGCCGTCGTCGTTGTGGACGATGCCGCCGAGGACGATCGGGGCGCCGATGGCCGCGGCGGCCTGGCTGATGAGGTCGTAGGCGTCCTGGTTCTCGAGCGGGTCGATGTCGGAGGCGTTCTCGGGCCAGACCACGAGGTCGGGGCGCTCGGTCCGGCCCGCGTCGACGGCGGCGGCGAGGTCGAGGGTGCCCTGGACGTGGTTGTCGAGGACGGCGCGGCGCTGCTCGTTGAAGTCCAGGCCCAGGCGGGGGACGTTGCCCTGGACGACGGCGACGTTGACGACCTCGCCGGCGGGGGCGGTGCTGCCCAGGGGCACGGCGAGGGGGGCGACGGCGGTCAGCGCGGCCGCGGCGGTGAGCGCGGCGGCCTTGCGGACGCCCGCGCCGCGTTGCGTGGCGAGCGCGAATCCCGCGGCGAGGAGGAGGCCGCCGGCGAGGGCGACGAGGAAGCTCAGGAAGGGCGCGCCGCCGAGCCAGACCGCGGCGGCCCCGGGCGCGTCGGCCTGGCTGAAGGCCAGCCGGCCCCAGGGGAAGCCGCCGAAGGGCTGGCGCGAGCGCAGCGCCTCCTGGGCGACCCAGGCGACGCCGGTGAGGGGCGCCCAGGCCCAGCGGTGGGCGTCGATCAGGCGCGAGCAGGCGGCGAGTCCGGCGCCGAGCAGGCCCGTGCCGAGGGACTGGAGGGCGCACAGGAACAGCCAGGGCCACTGGCCGACCTGCGTGGAGGACCAGGCCAGCAGGGGCAGGAAGAAGGCCATGCCGTACACGAAGCCGATCCCCAGGCCGCCCCAGGGGCGGCGGCGGTGGACGGCGGCGCCGAGCCCGGCGACGGAGACGGCCGCGAGCGGCCAGGCCCCGTAGGGCGGGAACGCGAGGACGGCGAGGAGCCCGGAGACGACGGCGAGGACGAGCGCGGCCGGGAGGCTCAGGCGCCTGCCCAGGGGGGTCGCCGCGAGCAGCCGGGGGCGGCGCTTCGCGGCGGGGGGCGCCTCGGGTGTCGGGGCGTCGCGGTCGTCGTCGATCACGGTGCTCACAGGGGGCGCTCCTCGTTCGTACGCTGTGCACATGCGCGGCCCGCGGGCCGCGCTGAGACTCCCGGCCCGGCGCGAGTGATCCTCGCGGGGCGGGGGGCTCAAGCCTACTGCGGGCACGGCAAAGGGGCGTAGCTGTGTCCGGCTACGCCCCTCGCACGGGTTTCTCCCAGTCCCTGTACGGCCGGCGTCCCCTGCCGCGTCCACCGGCGATCTTCGGACCAACTCGTACCCGTCTGGCTGAGCGTCTACGAGTTGTTGTCTAGGGATCACTGGCGTCCGCCGCGGGTCCACCACCGGCGACCGGCCCGCCTTCCTCCGCCGACCCCCGCGATCTGGACCTGGCCGCCGGTGGCAGTGCGGCCGCGCTGCCACCTTGTCCAGTCTGCGTGGGAGCAAAGCAAGTCGAGTCGCCCCCGACGTTCGGCGGACTTCCTTCTCGGGTCGTCCGCCGAGGACCAGACCACCGTAAGCCAATCCGCGCCGGTGACGTCAACCGGGTCGGAATTTTGGTCCAGTAATTTTTTTCGCGTTCCGGGCCGGTCGCTCGGGGGCCGCGCGGCGGGCCTGGTCAGGCACGCGTGTACGCAAGGTGTCCCGCCGCGACGGTCATGGCGCACGCCGGTGCGGGCGTGCCCGGGTCACTCAGATCGGGCAGGGCGCCGGCCGTGAGATCCCACACGGCGAAATTGGCTCGGGTGTTCGGAACGAGCGACCCCGCGTCGTCCACGCCCAGGGCCCTCCAGCCGCCCCTGGTGGCCGCGGTGAAGGCCGCCGCCAGCGGCAGTCGCGAGACCGGGTTGCGGTGCGCCACGGCCGCTCTGACGCCGCCCCAGGGGTCGATGGCGGTCACCGGGGAGTCCGAGCCGAAGGCCAGCGGGACGCCCACGCCCGCGAGCCTGGAGAACGGGTTGGCCGCCAGCGCCCGCTCCCTGCCGAGCCGGGCCGCGTACATGCCGTCGGGGCCGCCCCAGGCGGCGTCGAACGCCGGCTGGACGGAGGCGTGCACGCCGTGGTGGACCATGCGCGCGATGAGGCCCGCGTCGAGCAGCTCGGCGTGCTCGATGCGGTGGCGGGCGTGGCGGATCGCGTCGAGGCCGAGCCGGGGCTCGACCAGGTCGAGGCCGTCGAGGACGGCCGCGACGGCGCCGTCGCCGATGGCGTGGAAGGCCGCGGGGAGGCCGGTCGCGTGGCAGTCCATGAGATGGGCCGCGACGTCCTCGGCGGTGAGGTACTGGGCGCCGAGGGTGTCGGCGTCGGCGTAGGGGGTGCGCAGGAACGCGGTGCGGGCGCCGAGGGAGCCGTCGGCGGAGAGGTCGCCGCCGCAGCCGTGGGCGCCCAGGTCGCGGGCCTTGCGGGCGGACCGCAGCTCCCCCCACCAGCCGTAGACGGCGGGGCTGCCGGGCTCCTTGCCGAGGGCGACGAGGCCCGCGAACTCGGGCTCGATGCGGTCGTCGAAGCGGTTGGGGACCGAGTGCTCGACGACGGCGGCGACGCCCAGGGACGCGGCGCGGGCGAGGGCGGCGCGGGCCTTCTCGAGGCGCTGGTGGACGGGGACGGCGTGGGCGACGGCGGCGCGCGCCGCCCGGTGGGCCATGCGCCGGTACGGGGGCTCGTAGAGGCCGTACTCGAGGGTCGCGATCTCGGGGTGCTCCCGGTCGAGCCGGGCGCCGGGGACGCCGGCGTGGCCGCAGACGCGGGAGAGGTAGGCGAGGCGGCCCCCGGCGGCGCGGTCCACCTCCTCGTAGGAGGGGAGCGCCGGGTCGTCCCAGCCGGTCTCGTCCCAGCCTCCCGCGAGGACCACGGCGTCGGCGGGGAGGGTCGCGGCGTAGGCGGCGACGCGGTCGAGGACCTCGGCGGCGGACGCCGTCCCGGCGAGGTCGAGGTCGGTGAGGGCGGCGCCGGTGCCGGAGAGGTGGACGTGGGAGTCGACGAACGCGGGGGTCACCAGGCCGCCTTCGAGGTCGACGGCGCGGTCGGCGGCGGGCGCGTCCTCGTCCCGGCCGATCCAGGTGATCCGGTCGCCGTCGGTGAGCAGGGCCGTCGCGGCCGGGCTGGTCGGGCTCAGGACCCGCCCGCCGCGCCACAGGGTCTTGGGACCGTTCGCTGGGAGGTGGCTCATGCCTCCAATGATGTCAGTCGACGGGGTGGAGGACGCGGTGGAGGAACCCGCGCGCCCGTTCGGTCTTCGGGGCGGCGAGGACCTCGGCGGGCGGACCGGACTCGACGATGACGCCGCCGTCGAGGAAGACCACGCGGTCGGCGACCTCCCGGGCGAAGCTCATCTCGTGGGTGACCACCAGCATCGTCATGCCGCCGGCGGCGAGGCGCTTCATGACCGACAGGACCTCGCCGACCAGTTCGGGGTCGAGGGCGCTGGTGGGCTCGTCGAAGAGCATGAGCCTGGGGCGCATGGCCAGCGCCCGCGCGATGGCGACGCGCTGCTGCTGGCCGCCGGACAGCTGCGCGGGCCGGGCCCGCTCCTTGCCCTCGATGCCGACCTCCGCCAGGAGGCGCCGGGCGTCGGCCTCGGCCCGGGCGCGCGGTGTCTTGCGCACCCGGCGCTGGGCGATGGTGACGTTGTCGAGGATCGACAGGTGGCTGAAGAGGTTGAAGTGCTGGAAGACCATGCCGATGTCGCGGCGGGCGGCGTCCAGGTCCGCGTCGGGGCCGGTCATGTCGTGCCCGGCGGCGGCGATGGCGCCCTCGGTGGGCTCCTCCAGGAGGTTGACGCAGCGCAGCAGCGTGGACTTGCCCGAGCCGGAGGGCCCGATGAGGCAGACGACCTCGCCCTCGGCGATGTCGAGGTCGATGCCGCGCAGGACCTCGTTGTCGCCGAAGCGCTTGCGCAGCCCCCTGATCCGGACGAGCGGGGCGTCCCCGGTGGACTCGTTCATCGTGCGTCTCCTCGCTTCTCCAGGCGGCGGGCCAGCATCGAGAGCGGTACGGTCAGCAGCAGGTAGAGCAGGCCGCCGACCAGCAGCGGGGTGGCGTTCGCCTCGGAGGTGAGCTCGTTGCGGGCGAACTTGGACAGCTCCATGGTCGCGGCGGTGACGCCGAGGACGAACACGAGGCTGGAGTCCTTGGTGAGCATCACCAGCTCGTTCGTCAAGGGCGGGATGACGATCCGCAGGGCCTGCGGCAGGACCACGGTCACCATGGTGCGGGTGTGGCTCATGCCGAGGGAGCGGGCCGCCTCGATCTGCCCCTTCGGGACGGCCTGGATGCCCGCGCGGACGCTCTCGGCGATGTAGGCCGAGGAGGTCAGGCCCAGGCCGATGGCGACCTGGCCGTAGACCCCGCCGGGGTATTGGAGGCCCGGGAAGGCCTGGGGCACGCCGAAGCCGACGAGGAAGAGGACCAGCAGGGCGGGCAGGCCGCGGAAGACCTCGACGTAGCAGGCGGCGAACCAGCGGTAGGGGCCGAACGCCGAGACGCGCATGAGCGCGACGGGCACGCCCACGAGCATGCCGAACGCGAACGCGAAGAGGGTGTAGACGATCGTGTTCCAGAAGGCCGTCCACACGTCCGGGAACATGTCGGCGGCGATGTCGAGCCGGAGGAACGAGTCGGCGATGCGGCCCCAGTCGGCGAGGAGCGCGACCGCGAGGACCGCGGCGGCCGCGACGGCGTACTGGACCGCGCGGGAGATCCGGCGCCGCTGCCGCGGCGCCAGGCGGGGCTCGGTGCGCGGGGCCACTACTGGTCGAGGTCCCCGGTGTACGGCTCGCCGATCCACTCCTCGTAGAGCTCGGCGTAGGTGCCGTCCTCGAAGGCCTCGTCGAGCATGGCGTTGACCTCGTCGAGGAGCTCGGTGTCGTCCTTCTGGACGGCGAAGCCGTAGTACTCGTCGGTCTCGATGGTCTGGACGAGGGTGAGGTCGGAGGCGGTCTCGATCATCGCGGTCCAGGTGGCGAGGTCGGCGATGGAGGCGCCGATGGAGCCGGAGCCGGCGGTCATGGCCGTGGCGATGTCGCCCATGGACTCGAAGGCGACCGGCTCGAAGCCGTACTGGTCCTTGACGCTGTCGGCGTAGGCCTCGCCGGTGGTGCCGGACTGGACGGCGACGCTCTGGCCCTCGAGCTGGTCGAGGGCGGTCACGCTGGAGCCGGGGGGCACCACGAGGGCCTGGTCGGCGCGGTAGTAGGCCTGGGAGATGCCCATGGCCTCCTGGCGCTCCTCGGTGATGGACATGCCTGCGGCGGCGATGTCGCAGGTGCCGGCGTTGAGGGCCTCGCCGGAGCTGATGGACTCGAAGCCGATCTCGACGATCTCGACGGTCTGGTCGAGGCGCTCGGCCAGCAGGTTCATCAGCTCGACGTCGAAGCCGACGTACTCCCCGCCCTCCTGGTACTCGAAGGGCTCGAAGGGGATGTTCGTGCAGACGGCGAGGGTGGCGTCGTCGCCGGAGTCGGCGGTGCACGCGGCGGCGGCCAGCCCGGTCCCGATCAGGGCCAGAGCGGCGGCGGTCCGGCGGGCGTAGGTGTTCACCTGAGGGCTCCTCATGAGTAGTGGTCGGGGTGATCTTTCCGGTCGGACCCTCCCATGGTCGTGGCGCCTGGTCGGCAATGTGGCAGGTTTCGCACTATAGGCGGGCGGAATCGCCGCTCGCGGGCCTTGTCGTCCCTGCGCGGGACACTTGCGGCCGCATGTCGGCCCTGCATGAGAGAGTGATGCGCATGCTGATGCTCATCGACGCCGCCTCCCTGTGGTACCGGGCCTACTACGGGCTGCCCTCCTCGATCAAGGCGCCGGACGGGCGGCGCGCGGGGGCGGTGCGCGGGTTCTTCGACGGCCTGGCGGTCCTGGCGCGGCGCTACTCCCCCACGGGGATGGTGTGCTGCCTGGAGGGGAACTGGCGCCCGCAGTGGCGGATCGACCTGATGCCCGGGTACAAGGCCGAGCGGGCGCTGGCGAACGGGGCGGAGGACACCCCGGAGGGGCTGGAGGACCAGGTCGCGGCGATCGAGGCGCTGCTGCCGGCCCTGGGGGTGGCGACCGCGGCGCACCCGGACTTCGAGGCGGACGACGTGATCGCGACGCTGGCGGCGCGCACGGCCGAGCCGGTGCTGGTGGTGACCGGCGACCGGGACCTGTTCCAGCTGGTCGACGACGAGCGGGACCGGAAGGTCGTGTACCTCGCGCGCGGGATATCCAAGGCGGAATTGTTCGACGGCGAGGCGGTCGCGACGAAGTTCGGCGTGGACCCGGGGCACTACGTGGACTTCGCGGTGCTGCGGGGCGACCCGTCGGACGGGCTGCCGGGCGTGAAGGGCATCGGCGCGAAGACGGCGGTGACGCTGGTGAACACGTTCGGGGGGATCGCGGGGCTGCGGGCGGCGGCGGCCGAGGCGGGCTCGGACCTGCCCGAGCGCCAGCGCAGGTCGATCGGGGAGGCGGGCGACTACCTCGAGCGGGCGGTGAAGGTCTCGACGGCGGTGGCGGACGTGGCGGTCCCGCTGACCGACGCGGCGCTGCCGAAGGCCCCGGCCGACCCGGAGCGGGTCGAGGCCCTGGCGCGGGAGTGGAACGTGGGCTCGGCCCTCAAGCGCTTCCACGAGGCGATCGCGCCGCAGGGGGCCTGAACCGGGCCCGGCCCGGCCGGACTGTCGTACCCACCGGGCACCATTGCAGACCGGGGGCCCGTCCCCGAGGCCCTGCAGGCTTCCGGGATGCCCGCCGATCGGGCCCGGCCTCACTCCCAGACGTTCGCCTCGGCTTCGAACACCTCCCGGTCCGAGTGGACCGGGATGACGCACACGATGTGGCCGCCGGGGGCCCGCAGCGTCCGGCAGTCGAGCCAGCGCGAGACCTCGACCGCCCCCAGCGCCTTCAAGCGCTCGGTCTCGGCGTCGAGGTCGTCGGTCTCGATGTCCACATGGATCCGCGGCTCGCCCTCGCCCAGGCGCTGCACCCCCGTCACCAGGCCCGGCAGCGCCCCGGGCAGCGAGAAGTACTGCTCCTCCTCGGGCACCGGCACCGCCGGCACGCCGAGCGCGCCGGACCAGAAGCCCGCCGCCGCGTCGGCGTCGGTCGTGTCGAAGAGGATGGTCGAGAGGCGGCTGCGGTGCACAGTGCTTCCCTTCGGGTCAGACGTCGGCGACCACGCCGCGGCGGATCGCGTCCACCGCGTCGAAGGCCCGGTCGGCGAGTTCGTTCGAGGACTCGGTGCCGATGTGGCGCGCGGCCGACCCCATCTGGTGCAGCAGGTCGGCGGTGCGGCGGGCCCAGCGCACGAAGTCGCCGCCGGGCATCGGCCACGGCCCGTCGGCCGCCGCGAGCGCCTTCGACAGCTCCTCGCCCCGGGTCCACCGGTAGATCGGCCAGGCCAGCCCCATCTGCGGCCGCGAGATCAGCGACAGCCCCCGCTGGTTCTCGGCCCGCCGGATCGCCTCCCAGCGCCGCACGGTCTTCTGCACCTGCTCGGTGATCGGCCCGGGCACGGCCACGAAGAACTCGTCCTCCTCGAACCGGGACTCGTAGATGACCGTGGAGGCGATCGCGGCCAGCGCGGGCGCGTCCAGGCCCTCCCAGATCCCGTCCCGCAGGCACTGGGCGACGAGCAGGTCGGTCTCGACGAAGAGGTTGCGCAGGAGCCGCCCGTCGTGGGTGACGGTCTCGCCCTCGAGGTAGCCGAACTCGGTGAGGACCTCGCGCACGGCGGTGAACTGGCGGGCCAGGGAGTGCTCGCGCCGCTCGGAGCGGCGGCGCAGCAGCTCCTCCTCGCGTTTGAGCCGCGACCAGCGGGAGGCGTTGACGGTGTGCTGCCCGGCGTCGGGGCAGGTGCGGCACGGGTGGGCCTTGACCTCCTCGCGCAGCCGCGCGATCTCGGGGGTCTCGGCCGCGCCGCCGCGGCGGGTGGGGCGCGAGCGGTCGCGCGTGGCCTCGCGCAGGCTGGAGGCGAGGTCGGTGCGGGACCGGGGGTCGCGGCGGTCGAAGCGCTTGGGCATGCGGATGCGGGTGACGACCTCGACGCCGCCGTCGAACGCGGCGGTCTCGAGCGTCCCGGCCCAGCCGTCGGCGGTGAGCACGGACCAGCGCGGGTCGTGGTGGCGGGAGCCGCCGGTGGGGCGCAGGAACACGGCCCAGCCGGTGCGCTTGCCGCGGGAGATCCAGATGACGTCGCCGGGGCGGAGCTTCTCGAGGTAGGTGCGGGCCTCGTCGCGCAGGGCGCCCTTGCGGCGCTTCTGGGCGCTCTTCTCGGCGTGCGAAAGCTGCTGGGTGATCTCGTAGTAGGCGAGGAAGTCGCCCTTGTCGCATGCGGCGCCCTCGGCGGCCTCGGCGGCGCGCCGGCCCAGGGAGCGGGCCTGCTCGGCGATGTGGACGGCTTCGGAGTCCGATTGGAACTGCGCGAAGGAGGAGGCCAGGACCTCTTGGGCGCGTTCGACTCCGGCGGCGCCGATGAGGTTCACGGCCATGTTGTAGGAGGGCGCGAAGCTGGAGTTGAGCGGGTAGGTGCGCTTGGAGGCGAGGCCCGCGACCTCCTTGGGGCGGATGTCCTCGGCCCAGACGGTGACGGCGTGCCCTTCGACGTCGATGCCGCGCCGCCCGGCGCGGCCGGTCAGCTGCGTGTACTGGCCGGGGGTGAGCATGACGTGGTCGGAGCCGTCGTACTTGATGAGCCGTTCGAGGACCACGGAGCGGGCGGGCATGTTGATGCCGAGGGCGAGGGTCTCGGTGGCGAAGACGGCCTTGAGGAGGCCGCGTTCGAAGAGCTTCTCGACGACCTCTTTGAACACCGGGAGGAGTCCGGCGTGGTGGGCGGCGATGCCGGCGGCGAGCCCGGCGAGCCACCGGTCGAAGCCGACGGCCTCGAGGTCGGCGGCGTCGATGTGGGCGACGCTGGCGGTGGCGTAGTCGACGATGTCGTCGCGTTCGCGCCCGTCGGTGAGGCGCAGGCCGGCGCGCACGCACTCGTCGACGGCGGCGTCGCATCCGGCGCGGGAGAAGATGAAGTAGATGGCGGGCAGCAGCGCGGCCTGGTCGAGGCGGGAGACGACGCGGCCGCGGTCGGTGTAGGGGCGGCCGCGGCGGCGCCCGCCGGCGTGGCGCTCGTTGCGTTCGCGGGCGCGGGCGTCCTTCTTGAGCAGTTCCTTGGAGACGTAGTCGCCGTCGGGTTCGAACAGGTCGAGCAGGGTGCCGCCGATCATCATGTGCTGCCACAGCGGGACGGGGCGGGTCTCGGAGACGATGACCTCGGTGGAGCCGCGGACGCTCTTGAGCCAGTCGCCGAACTCCTCGGCGTTGGAGACCGTGGCCGAGAGGGAGACGACGCGGACGTCCTGGGGGAGTTCGATGATGATCTCCTCCCACACGGCGCCGCGGAAGCGGTCGGCGAGGTAGTGGACCTCGTCCATGACGACGTACCGGAGGCCGCCAAGGGTGGGCGAGCCCGCGTAGATCATGTTGCGCAGGACCTCGGTGGTCATGACGACGATGGGGGCCTCGCCGTTGACGACGGTGTCGCCGGTCAGCAGGCCGACGTTGTCGGCGCCGTGCGCCTCGACGAGGTCGTTGAACTTCTGGTTCGACAGGGCCTTGATAGGGGTGGTGTAGAAGCACTTCCTGCCCTCGGCGAGCGCGAGGTGGACCGCGAACTCCCCCACCACGGTCTTGCCGGCGCCGGTGGGCGCGCACACGAGCACGCCGTGGCCGTCCTCGAGGACGCGGCAGGCCTCGACCTGGAAGTCGTCGAGTTCGAACGGGTAGTCCCCCGCGAACGCGGCCAGCTCGGGCCATTGCCGGCGGGCCCTGTCGGCGGCGTGGCGCTCGGCGGGCGAGCGGTCGTCGGCGTGCACGTCGGCGTTAACCATGGGCTCAACACTAGTCTGCCTACGGCTCCCCCTGCGAGCCATAAACGGGCTTCGGCCCGCGGGGCGGCGCCGCCGCGCACCCGGCTGTGACGACGCCTACACGGCCGGGTATCGTCCGGTTGTGCACCGGGAATCCTCACCAGGAGATGACGATGCGGGACGCGGAGGGGTCGACGCGGTCCTGTTCGACTTCCACGGCACTCTGGCGCAGCTGGAGCCGTTGACCCGGTCGGTGTCGTTGGCGGCGGAGGCGTGCGGACGGCAGTTGTCGCCGCTCTCGGTGACCGCGCTGGCGGACGCCATCGGCGCGCAGGGCTGGCTCGGCTCGGGCATGGAGCCGCGGGTGCGCCCGCACTTCGCGGACGCCTGGGCGGACCGGGACCTGGACGAGGAAGCCCACCGCGAAGCGTTCACGGCGCTCGCGGCGCAGGCCCACGGGGTCTTCGAGGGGCTCGCCGAGGCGCTGTACGACCGCCTGGCCTCCCCCGAGGGGTGGGTCGCGTTCGCCGACACCATCGCCACCCTGGTCTCGCTGAAGGCGCAGGGGTATCCGATCGGGCTGGTGTCCAACATCGGCTTCGACGCGCGTCCGATACTGCGGCGGTTGGGCATCGACCGGTTCATCGACGCCTGGGTGCTGTCGTACGAGGTCGGGTACTGCAAGCCCGACGAGAAGATCTTCTACGCGGCCTGCCACGCGCTGGACGTGGAGCCGGGCCGGACGCTCATGGTCGGCGACACGATGGCCGACGCGGGCGCGGCCAGGATCGGCGCCCGCTGCTACCTGGTGCCGCACACCGAGGCGGGCCGCGCGGTCGGCTTGGACGCGGTCCTGCGGCTGGTGCGGGCCGGCTGCTGAGGCCGCCGCGACCGGGACCGCGCTCGGCGCGGTGAGACGCGAAGGGGGGGGGCCGCCCGGGGGGGGGGGGGCGCGGGGCCGCGGGGGGGGGGGGGGCG